>NZ_JAKEEC010000001.1 GCF_021483235.1 Arthrobacter alkaliphilus
AAATAACGGCAAAAGACAGCTGCACAAAATCTGAAACCAGCTGAAAACCAGACCACCACACACGGGGGTGCGGGCAGCCCAGCAAAATCAACCAATCAAAAAATCGGTATCAACAAACTTGGCACACTATTGAGTTCTCAAACAACAGACACACCCGGCACCACCCAACCACACGGCCAAGATCGCTCCGGAGCAACTTTCCAAACTTACCAGACCCGCCTGTCCCGCACAACTCCCGAAACCCAGGAACCACACCGGACAAAACACGATCCACGACCCCGGANATCCGAATACTTCCCGAAACAATTCGTTGTTCCGTATTTCTTCGCTGCGATGTTTCAACTTTATTTCATTCATTTCAACTTTGCAAATCCAGGATTTCTCCGAAAATTCACACAAGCGAATCGAATTTCCCAAAGAGTCGATAAATTATCCGATTTCCAGACTTTTGGTCCGAACCGGATTATTCACACTCGATGGGATTTTGTCGCATTTATCCGCTTCAGCGGCAGCGACTCAGAAAACACTACACGCTCCCCCGGAGCCGCGCAAGTCGGCTTCGGAGGAGCGTGTGAGGAGCGTGTAATGAAGAACCGAAGCCCGTCAGGCAGTCACTTCGACAGTGGCCAGGTTCTTCTTGCCGCGGCGCAACAACAGGTACCGGCCGTGAAGCAGTTCCGCCCTGTCGATGACGGCGTCGGGGTCCGTCACCTTGCTGTTGTTCACATAGGCACCGCCCTCCCCCACCGTGCGACGGGCAGCGGACTTGCTCTCGGAGAGTCCGGAAGCGACCAGGAGGTCCACGATGCCGAGACCATCCGCGCCGATGGAGGCGGACGGCAATTCGGCAGTTGCGGATGCCAAGGTCACTTCGTCCAGGACAGAAAGGTCGCCATTGCCGAACAGCGCGGCCGAAGCAGCAATCACCTTCTCCGTCGCGTCCACTCCGTGAACCAGCGAAGTTACTTCGTAGGCGAGCCGGCGCTGGCCCTCGCGTGCGAACGGACGCTCGGCAACGGCGGCTCCAAGTTCCTCAATCTCGGCGCGGCTAAGGAAAGTGAAGACCTTGAGCCGGTCAACGACGTCGGCATCCGCGGTGTTGAGCCAGAACTGGTAGAAGGCGTACGGGCTGCACATGTGGGCGTCGAGCCAAATGGCGTTGCCTTCGCTCTTACCGAACTTGGTGCCGTCCGAGTTGGTGATGAGGGGGGTGCCCAAGGCGTGGACAGTCTTCCCGTCGACCTTGCGGATCAGCTCCGTGCCGCTGGTTAGGTTGCCCCACTGGTCCGAGCCGCCTGTCTGCAGCACGCACCCGTAGTCGCGGTTGAGCTGGAGGTAGTCCATGCCCTGCAGGATCTGGTAGCTGAACTCGGTGTAGCTGATGCCCTCATCGGAGCTCAGGCGGGAGGCAACAGCATCCTTGCGGAGCATGGTGCCCACGCGGAAGTGCTTGCCGATATCGCGCAGGAAATCGATGGCGCTCAGGGGCGCGGTCCAGTCAAGGTTGTTCACCATGCGCGCGGCGTTGTCTCCCTCGAAGCTGAGGAAGCGGCGCACCTGGGCCTGGAGGTAGCCGACCCACTCCGACACGGTGTCCTTGGTGTTCAAGGTGCGTTCCGCCGTCGGGCGCGGGTCACCGATCAGGCCGGTGGAGCCGCCCACCAGGCCAAGCGGCTTGTGGCCGGCCAATTGAAGGCGCCGCATGAGCAGGAGTTGAACAAGGTTGCCAAGGTGCAGGGACGGAGCCGTCGGGTCGAAGCCACAGTAATACGTGATCGGGTCCCCGCCGAGCAGCTTTTCCAATTCCGTTTCGTCGGTGGAAACGTGGATAAGGCCGCGCCATTTGAGCTCTTGCCAGATATTGGCAAAGCTCGGGTCGTTGTGCTGGGACTCGAGGTTGTTTACGTGTGACACGACTTCTAAGTTAGCAGTACTCAGCGCTCGATACCCGCCGGCAACGGAGCGGCGGAAATGAGGCGCAACCGTTGGGTCGGACGGGTCATGGCTACGTAAAGGTCCCCGACCTTCCCATGTTCGTGGTTCAGCATGGCAGCAGGCTCGAGGACCACGACCCCGTCGAACTCGAGGCCCTTGGCTTCCTTCGGGCTGATGACCACGATGTCCTGCGAGTAGCTCCCCGCTCCGGTGCCCACGCGGGCGCCATAGACCCCGCGGAGGGCGGCCGCAGCCCGGGGCAAGAGGGCGCCGTCGGCAATCACGGCAAGGAGGCCGCCGTCGATCGCTTCCAGTTCCTCCGGAAGGACCTCCACGAGCCGGTCGACGATCTCCGCTTCGTCCACGCGGTCCACGATGGGCGACCATTTGCCTTCGCGAACGGCCTTGGGAGCCGAAACAACCAGCCCGGCGCGATTTGCCATGCGGACTGCCGCTTCGGCGATCTGCGAAGGGGTGCGGTAGTTCACGGTGAGTTCTTCGAGCTGCCAGCGGTCCCCGAACGACGGCGCGAGGGCACTCTGCCAGGAATTCGCACCGGCCGAGGAACTCGTCTGGGCGATGTCGCCGACAATCGTGAAGGACTTCAGCGGGCAGCGGCGGACCAGCAGCCGCCACTGCATGGGCGAGAGCTCCTGCGCTTCGTCCACCACAATGTGCCCGAACGCCCACGAACGGTCGCTCGTGGCTCGTTCAGCGGCAGTCAGCCGTGCTTCGCGCTCCTGGTTCTGGTCCGCCAGTTCCTCGGCCGTCATCAAGACATCGACACCCATGGCCTCCATGTTGGCCAGGGTCTGCTTGGCGTTGGCAACGTCACGGGCACGGTCGTGCTCTTGCTGTGCCAAGCCCCTGCCGGCGGCGGGATCAAGCTCGCCGAGGAGCTCAGCGGCCTCGTCGAGCAGCGGAACATCCGCTTCGGTCCACGGGGCGTCCGCCGGGCGAAGCAGGAGGGCGCGCTGCTCCGGCGTGAGGTGCGGGGTGCAGGCTTCCAGGATGGCCGGCTTGCTGAAGAGCTCGGAAACGAGCTTCTCGGGCGTCATCGGCATCCAGCACAGGTTCAGGACGATCCTGACGTCGCGTGCCGAGCGCACGTCTTCGGCGAGGTAGGAACGGTCGGCGTTGTTGCCGATGTTCGATTCCTCGACAATCTCGGTGAGCTGCTCCGTGAGCTCCCTCAGCAGGATCTTCACGAACGTCACGCGTGCTTCGTTGTGCGGTTTGCCGGTGGCGCGTGCCCTGTCCCGGGCGCGGCGGACCTGCCGGACGGTCAGCGTGAGCTTGCGGGAATCAACCTCGAGGATGCGGTCCTCGGCGGGAGTCCTCTGCCGGTTGGCCACGGCATTCGCGATCACGTCCGCCATGTTCAGCTTGCCCTTGAGCGCAGCGACATCGGGGTCCTGTTCCGGGACAGCATGGATCCCGGGCATGAGGCGGCCAAGGCTCGCCATGACGACGCCGGTCTCGCCGAGCGAAGGCAGGACGCGCTCGATGTAGTGCATGAACGACGACGACGGGCCGACGAGCAGCACGCCCGCCGACTTCAGGCGGTCACGGTGGGTGTACAGCAGGTAGGCGGCGCGGTGGAGGGCAACGGCGGTCTTGCCGGTACCGGGACCTCCTTGGACCACCAGTGCTCCCGACATGGACGAACGGATGATCCGGTCCTGCTCGGACTGGATGGTGCCGACAATGTCCGACATGCGGCCGGTCCGCTTCGAATTCAGTGCGGCAAGGAGTGCGCCCTCGCCCTGGAGTGATTCGTTGTCCGCCAGCAGGCTGGCATCCAGGACGTCGTCCTCGATCGCCTTGACCTCCCGGCCCTGCAGGATCAGGTGGCGACGGCGGCGGACGCCCTGCCGGTCGAAGGCGGTCGCCTGGTAGAAGTGGCCGGCTTCGGGGGCGCGCCAGTCGACCATGAGCCTCTGGAGGTCTGCCGTGGACAGCCCGATGCGCCCGATGTATTGCGCCTCTCCGCTGTCCAGGTCAAGGCGCCCGAACACGAGACGGTCGTCGACGGCGTCGAGCTGGGCCAGGCGGTCCTCGTACAGGGCCGCGAAGGCGTCCCTCTCGGAAACGTTCTGCATGGTGCCCACCGCTCCGGCGCGCCGGACCTGCGCGAGCTGTTGGCGCTTTTCCTCGCGCAGCTCATCCAGGCGCGAGTAGAGACCGGCCACGTACTCCCGCTCGTGGATCAAATCAGCGTCGTGCATCGAATCGTTCCCCTATCGAAAAAGACGGACCGTCCATTCTACAGCGGTTTTGCTTGACGTGGGTGAAACTGCCTCCACGCCGGTGCGTCACACAATGTTCACCCTGCGCTAACCTCCTGAGCTTTTCCCTCCGCACCGGGGGTGCTTCAATGCTGCAATGCAGCACGACGTTGCCCTCACCCGACACGGCATCAGCCTGGTCCCGCTCTCCCCCGCCCATGCCGGCCCGCTCTTCGATTTCGTGGACCCCGGGATGTGGTCCGGCATGGCCGCTGACCAGCCGCTGAACGCTATGGAACTCGCCGAACTCTTCGCCGCCCGCCTCGAAGACCCGGCAACCGTGCCGTTCGCCGTCGTCGAGCAGCGGACCGGAGCGCTGCTCGGAACCACGTCCCTGTGCGAGTACAGTCCGCGCCAGCAGCGCGTGGAAATCGGCGGTACTTTCTACGGGCGCCCGTTCTGGGGCAGCCACGTCAATCCGGCCGCGAAGCAACTGTTGCTTGCGTATTCCTTCGAGGTGCTGGACGTCCACCGGGTTGCCTTCCGCTGCGACGCCCGCAATGCGCGCAGCGCCTCTGCTATCCAGAGGCTCGGGGCCAGTTACGAGGGCACCCTGCGCGGGCACCGCTTCGCTCCCGACGGCAGCCGTTGCGACACGGCCGTCTTCTCGATACTGCGCGACGAATGGCCCCACGTGCGCGCTTCCCTGCTTGACCGCCTCGCACCGTTCGAATTGGCCGACAACCACTGTGCCTATGTCGCCGAGCCTGCCCGGACCGAACACGCCGCGTAAGCGCCGCCTCGCCAGCCCGCTATAAAGGCTTCCCGACGGCGCGGCTCCGGCCCGGCTTGTACCTGGACACGGTCGGGTCCCCATCGAGCCAGAACCGCCACGGGTAGTCGGCTGAACCGCCATGGCCCGACACTCCTACCCGGACTCCCCTGGCGACTGCCGATGGTGCGGCCGGGTTGACCGGAAGTTCGAGTCCGAAAGGCTCGGCCAGGGCATCCCGTCCGCTGTCCGCGGTGGTCAGCCCCATCGCGGACGCCAGCCGGGCAGGCCCGCTGGCAAGATCGATGGGCGATTTCGACGCCGGACGGCGGGATCGTGCCAGGCTGTGGCCGGCCACCACCTCACCGGCCCGCAACAGCAGCGCGGAGGCAACGCCGTCGGGACCGCAGACAATGTTGGCGCAATAGTGCATGCCATACGTGAAGTACACATAGAGGTGGCCTGCCGGACCGAACATGGGAGCGTTCCGGGCGGTCGGGCCGCCGAAGGTATGGGACCCGGGATCGGGTTGGGCCGAGTCCCGCGGACCCAGGTACGCTTCCACCTCGCTGAGCCGGACGGACACCGTGCCCTCCGGCGTCCGGTGGCTCAACACGGCACCGAGGAGCAAAGGGGCAACGTCGCGCGGATCACCGGACAGTATGGCCCTGATGGCTTCAGGTGATGCACCCTGCGTTGTCATGCCCAGACACTAGCAAGAATCCGCCACATGGACCGCGCCGGCGATGTCCGATTTCCGCTAGGACCGGGCTGCTAAGCCTGCGAGGATGAAGTCATGGACTTTTGGCAACGCTACCGCGCCATTGATGCGCGGGATCCCCGGTTCGACGGCCAGTTCTTCACGGCCGTCCGCTCGACGGGCATCTATTGCCGGCCGTCGTGCCCGGCCCGGACACCCAAGGCCGAAAATGTGACGTTCTACGAGACGTCGGCCGCCGCTCACGAGGCCGGGTACCGGGCGTGCAAACGCTGCCTGCCGGAGGCGGTCCCCGGCACCCCGGCCTGGAACCTGCGCTCGGACGTCGCCGGGAGGGCGATGCGGCTCATCAACGACGGCGCGATCTCCCGGGTGGGCGTCGAAGGACTCGCTAACAGGCTGGGCTATTCCTCCCGCCAGCTCAACAGGATCCTCAGCCATGAACTCGGTGCCGGGCCGCTGTCCTTGGCGCGGGCCAGCAGGGCGCAGACTGCCAGGACGCTTCTGGTCTCCACCCCGATGAAGCTGGCGGACGTGGCGTTCGCTGCCGGGTTCAACAGCGTCCGCCAGTTCAACGACACCATCAACGAAGTGTTTGCCCTGACTCCCTCGGCGCTTCGGGCCACCGCGAAGCCCGTCGGCCATCAGGACAGGCAGGGCGAGGCCACTTCCCTGACCCTCAACCTCCCCTACCGGGAGCCTTTCGATACGGGAATTTTCGATTTCCTTGCCGCGCGTGCCATTCCCGGAATCGAGCTGGCGGGTCCCGCCAGCTATTCGCGGACTCTGCGCTTGCCCCACGGCAATGCGGCGTTCACGGTGGAGCACGACGCCGGGGCGCGCGGCGCGCTGAGGCTCGCCGTCACCACCTTTGACCTCCACGATCTTCCCGTGCTGTTGAGCCGGGTGCGGCGATTGTTCGATCTCGACGCCGATCCCGGGGCCGTGGACGAGGCGTTGGCCTCCGACGCCAGGCTCGCCCCGTCGGTCCGCGAAACGCCCGGGATCCGGGTTCCGGGCGCCGTGGATCCCGAGGAACTCCTGATCCGGGCGATGATCGGCCAGCAGATCACAGTAGCCGCGGCACGCACCGCTCTGGGCCAGCTTTCCGACGCCGGAACCCGCCTGCCGGAGGGGCACGCGGGACACTCACTGGGCCTGGACCGTTTGTTTCCCACTCCGGGAGAAATCGCCGATGCCGGCCGGGGACTGCTCAAAGGCCCGCAGCGACGCATAGATTCCGTGCTGGCCGCGGCAAGCGCACTGGCTACCGGAGAGCTTGGCTTCGACTATGGCGACGACCCCCAAACGCTCGCCGACAAGCTGTTGCCGCTGCCCGGCGTCGGGCCTTGGACCGTGGGCTACGTGGCGATGAGGGTCATCGGCGCCCCGGACGTCTTCCTCGCCAACGATGCAGCGGTGCGGAACGGGCTCAAGAACCTGGCTGCCGCGGAAGGGCTGCCTGCCGACTTCCGCAACGTGAGCCCATGGCGTTCCTACGCCACGATGCACCTGTGGCGGGCAGCGGCACGTAAGCGCGGCGGCACTACCTCGCTGCCGGAACGCCCGATGGCCACGGGAGAAGTTCCGGCAAGTCAACACCGTCCGCGTCGGCCGAGGCCCGCAGGCTCCCCAGGGTAGGCGTCCGCCCGGCGAGCCAGGCTGCGATGTCGGTGATCATTCCGTTGATCGCAATGGATTGCCGCCCCGAGCCGATGACCAGCTGCGGCAGGCCCAGGGGCTGAAGCACGAATTTCTGGTCCGCCGGGACACGGGCCGAGAGGAAATCGAAGAGGTGCTCGCAGAACTGCCGGCTCCAGCTTTCCGGGCCGCGCCCGATTCCCAGGTCCGTGACGTGGATGACCAGTTCGCGCCAGAGGGCCAGGCCGCCGTCGAGCACGGTTCCATTCCGGAAGCTGATCCGGGTGTTCCAGCCGGAGTCCCCAAGCCCGTCGAAGGCTCGCAGGACGCGCGACAGGGCCGCGTCGATGGCGTCGCGGTGTTCGGCGATGCTGTGGCCCGCCGCCAGCTCGATGGCCTTGGTACGGCCTTCGTAGCCGCCGTCGTAGATGTCGATCATCTCGCCGCGTGCGGCGTATTCAAGTTGCCTGGCCATTGCGTTCGAGATGCCGGTGAGGTGGGCCAGCACGTGACCGCGGGTCCACCCTGGTAGCTCGGAAGGGGCTTTGACATCGGCGTCGTCGAGTTTGGCGACAACGTCGGTGACAGTGCCGGCTGCTTTGTGGAGCTCGGCAAGAAGCGCTGAGGTGGTGATCTCGGTCATAGCGCCATAGTAGCCGAGAGAGTTAACGGTGCTTAACGCAAACGAGTTGGCATTTCACGGCGATGCTCACGAAAAACATTGCCGCGAAATGCCAACTCGCGCGTCGTTAGCTTGCGTACCCCCGCGCATTGTCCAGCTCAGCCTCGAGGGCCGCCAGTTGGCGTTCGACGGCGGCCGGCGCCGTGCCGCCCTGCGAGTTGCGGCTGTTGAGCGAGCCCTCGGTGCTGAGCACGGTGCGGACCTCGGGCGTCAGGTGCTCCGAGATGCCCGCGTACTCCTCGTCCGTCAGGTCCCACAGTTCGACGCCGCGCCCTTCAGCAAGCTTGACCGCGGCACCGGACAGCTCGTGTGCCTCGCGGAACGGAACGCCCTGGCGGACGAGCCACTCTGCGATGTCCGTGGCGAGGGCGAAGCCCTGGGGTGCCAGTGAGGCCATGCGCTCGGTGTTGAACGTGAGTGTTGCGATCATGCCGGAGACGGCCGGGAGCAGCACTTCCAAGGTGTCCGCGGCGTCGAAAACCGGTTCCTTGTCTTCCTGCAGATCGCGGTTGTACGCGAGCGGCAGGCCCTTGAGCGTTGCCAACAGTCCGGCCAGGTTGCCGATAAGGCGCCCGGCCTTGCCTCGGGCAAGCTCCGCGACATCCGGGTTCTTCTTTTGCGGCATGATCGAGGACCCCGTGGAGTACGAATCATGCAGCGTCACGAAGGAGAACTCCTTCGTTGCCCACAGGATGACTTCCTCGGAGACCCGCGACAGGTCCACGCCGATCATCGAGCAGATCCACGCGAACTCGGCGAAGACATCGCGCGAGGCGGTGCCGTCGATCGAGTTGTGGACCGCGGAAAAGAAGCCAAGGTCCGCGGCGACGGCCTCGGGATCGAGTCCGAGCGAAGAACCTGCCAGGGCTCCTGAACCGTACGGCGAGACGCCGGCACGCTTGTCCCAGTCCTGGAGCCGCTGCACGTCGCGCAACAGTGCCCAGGCATGGGCCAGGAGGTGGTGGCTCAGCAAGACAGGCTGCGCATGCTGCAGGTGGGTCCGGCCCGGCATGGCGACGCCGGGGTGGGCCTTGGCCTGATCCACAAGGGCATCGACCGTGGCGAGCACCCCGCGGGCGATGATGCGGGCGTGGTCGCGCAGGAACATGCGGCCCAGCGTGGCCACCTGGTCGTTGCGCGAACGGCCTGCGCGGAGTTTGCCGCCCAACTGGGTTCCGGCGCGCTCGATGAGCCCGCGTTCGAGGGAACCGTGGACGTCCTCGTCGCTCTCGGCAGGTTGGTAGGCGCCGCTCGCGACGTCCTCATCCAGCTGGGTGAGTGCTGCGAGCATGCCCTCGAGTTCGGCGTCGTCCAGCAGCCCGGCTTTGTGCAGCACGCGGGCGTGCGCCTTGGACCCGGCGATGTCGTAGCGGGCCAGCCGCCAGTCGAAATGCGTGGACTTGCTCAGCGCGGCCAGCGCGTCCGCGGGGCCGCCGGCGAACCGGCCGCCCCACAGTGCACCTTCGTTCGTCGCGGATACCACTAGCTACCCTGCACCCGCTGGTCGCGGCGTGCGGCGACCTTGGAGGACATGCCCCACAGCTCGATGAAGCCGCGGGCCATCGACTGGTCGAAGGTGTCGCCGGTGTCGTACGTGGCAAGGTCGAAGTCGTAGAGCGAGGTGTCGGAGCGGCGGCCGTTGACGATGGCTTGGCCACCGTGCAGGACCATGCGGATGTCGCCGGAGACATACTTCTGGGTGTCCTCGATGAAGGCGTCGAGGGAGCGCTTGAGCGGCGAGAACCACTGGCCGTCGTAGACCAGCTCGGACCAACGCTGGCCGACCGTCGCCTTGAAGCGGGCCTGCTCGCGTTCGATGGTGACGTCCTCAAGGTGTTTGTGGGCGGTAATGAGGGCCATCGCGCCCGGGGCTTCGTAGATTTCGCGGGACTTGATGCCCACCAGGCGGTCCTCGACGACGTCGATGCGGCCAACGCCCTGGGCGCCGGCGCGGCGGTTCATTTCCTGGATGATCTGCAGCGGCGTGTGCTTGACGCCGTCGATGGCCACGGGCACGCCTGCTTCGAAGGTGATGACGACCTCGTCCGGTGCCGGTGGGAACTCCGGGGTGGCCGTGTAGTCGTAGATGTCCTTGGTGGGCGCGTTCCAGATGTCCTCGAGGTATCCGGTCTCGACGGCGCGTCCCCAGACGTTCTGGTCGATCGAGTACGGGTTCTTCTTGGTGGTCTCGATCGGCAGGCCCTTTTCCTCGGCGAAGGCAATGGCCTTGTCGCGGGTCAGGGCGAGGTCGCGGACCGGTGCGATGCACTTCAGGTCCGGGCCCAGGGTCTGGATGCCGACCTCGAAGCGGACCTGGTCGTTGCCCTTGCCAGTGCAGCCGTGCGCCACGGTGGTGGCACCGAATTCGCGGGCAGCCTTGACGAGGTGCTTGACGATCACGGGACGCGAGATCGCCGAAACCAGCGGGTAGTGGCCCTGGTAGAGGGCGTTGGCCTTCAGCGTCGGCATTGCGTACTCGTTCGCGAACTCGTCGCGGGCGTCAGCCACGTAAGCCTCGACGGCGCCGCAGCCCAGGGCGCGCTGGCGGATGGTCTCGAGCGACTCGCCGCCCTGTCCGACGTCGACGGCTACGGCGATGACCTCGGCACCGGTGGCTTCACCGATCCAGCCGATCGCTACGGAAGTATCAAGGCCACCGGAGTAGGCCAGAACAATGCGCTCAGTCACGAGAGGGCTCCTTTGTTGTTGCTTGGTTCTTTTGAGTCAAATCTTGGGTCGGGCCGAAGGCCCGGGTGGGTCCGGCCGGAATGGTTCGCTCGCCGGCCTTGGCTAGTTCCCCGGTCCGGCGTCCTGGGCCAGCTGGAGGAACCGGGCTGCCAGTTCGGCGCCGCCGTCCGGATCCCTGGCCACCAAAAGCACGGTGTCATCGCCTGCGATCGTACCCAATACAGACGGCATCACCGAGTGGTCGATGGCCAAGGCGAGGAAGTTGGCGGCACCCGGCGGCGTCCGCAGCACCACGATGTTCCCGGAAGCTTCGGCGGTCACGAGCAACTCGCCGCAAAGGCGCGACAGGCGCGCGTCCAGGATTTCCTGGGTGACACCGCTCTTTGCATTGCGGTCCCCACCTTCGCCGGGGACCGCGTAGACCAGTGCACCGTCCTTGCCCCGAACGCGGACCGCCCCCAGTTCCACGAGGTCCCTGGAGAGGGTCGCTTGGGTGACCTGCACGCCGTCGTCCGCCAGCAAAGCGGCCAGCTCGGCCTGCGAGCGCACCGACTCACCGGTCAGGATCGCGGTGATCCGCGCCTGCCGGGCAATCTTGGTGGCGGGGCTGGCGCCTTGCGCCGCAGCATGGGTGGACACTAGAACGTGCTCTCTCCGGTGCCTTCAACCGGGGCAAGACCGTCCACGAAGGCGAGGCCCGACCTGTGCATGAGCCAGGCCATCAGCGCCTTCTGGGCGTGCAGGCGGTTCTCGGCTTCGTCCCATACGATGGACTGGGGGCCGTCGATGACGCCGGCGGAGATTTCATAGCCCCGGTAGGCGGGCAGGCAGTGGAGCACGACGGCGTCGGGTGCGGCGTGCGCCATGGCCGCCTCGTCCACGGAGTATTCCCGGAAGAGCTGCATCCGGGCTTCTTTTTCAGCTTCCTGGCCCATGGACACCCACGTGTCGGTGGCGACGACGTCGGCCCCCTTGAGCGCTTCTGCCGCGTCCTTGGTGATGAGCACGGAACCGCCGGTTTCGGCAGCTCGTTCCTCCGCTTCGGCGACGATGTCTGCGGCGGGCAGGTAACCGTCCGGGCCGGAGATCCGGACGTGCATTCCCGCCGTGACGCCTGCCAGCAAATAGGAGTTGGCCATGTTGTTCGCGGCGTCGCCCAAGTAGGCCATGGTCAGGCCCTTGAGGTCGCCCTTGTGTTCCTTGACCGCCAGCAGGTCCGCGAGCAACTGGCACGGGTGGTAGTCATCGCACAGGGCATTGATGACGGGAACCTTGGAGTTTTCGGCCATGGCGAC
Organism: Arthrobacter alkaliphilus; assembly: GCF_021483235.1. Taxonomy (GTDB): domain Bacteria; phylum Actinomycetota; class Actinomycetes; order Actinomycetales; family Micrococcaceae; genus Arthrobacter; species Arthrobacter alkaliphilus. The sequence goes on from NZ_JAKEEC010000001.1 coordinate 11,960, forward strand.
GAGCCCGGAATGAGCTCCGGTGCGCCAGACGATGGTGGAGACCATGCGTTCGAGCACTTTCGCGGTGTCCTCGACGGACTCCTTGTGGCCGATCTGCGCCTCGCCAGGGTTGATGATGAGCGCGTTGCCGCCCATGTCGGCGATTCCGGTGGCGAAAGAGACGCGCGTCCGGGTGGAGGTCTTGTCGAAAATGACGGCGACGGTCTTGCGCCCGTTTCCGGCAGCCGCGAAGGGTTGGACGCTGTACGGTGCGGCCTTCATCCGAGCTGCCAGCTCAAGCACCTCGGCTTGCTCGGCCGGTGTGAGGTCCGTGTCCTTGAGGAAGTGACGGGTGGTATTCACTGTGCGTCCTTAGCGGTTTGGGCTGCGGCACGAATGATGCCCGGCAGCGCGTCGAGGAAGCGGTCGGCTTGCTCGGTGGTCAGGATGAGCGGCGGGGCCAGCCGGATGGTGCGCGGGCCGGGGCTGTTGATGATGAAGCCCGCGTCGAGCGCGGCAGTGACCATCGCGGAAGCGATGTCGGCGTCCAGGTCGAAGCCGATCAGGAGGCCTTCGCCCCGCACTTCGGTGACGGCGTCGACGTCGGACAGTCCGGCCCGCAGGTGGGCGCCCACGTTACGAACGTTCACCAGCACGCCCTGGCTCTCAATGGCGTGCAGTGTGGCGAGGGCCGCGGCTGTGGCCACAGGGTTGCCGCCGAACGTGGTGCCGTGCTGGCCCGCGGTCAGGAGCGACGACGTCGACTCCCCGAACGTGACGAGCGCGCCTACCGGGAAACCGCCGCCCAGGCCCTTGGCGAGGGTCACGGCGTCGGGCACGATTCCGGCGTCTTCGCTGGCCAACCACTTGCCGGTTCGTCCAATGCCGGTCTGGACCTCGTCCAGGATCAAGAGCGCGCCCGCCTTGTTCGTGGCCTCGCGGGCTGCCCGCAGGTACTCAGGGCTGAGCGGGCGGACCCCGGCTTCGCCCTGGATGGGTTCGAGGAAGACCGCGGCAGTGGTTTCGTCGACGGCGGCACGGAGCGCCTCGATGTCGCCGAACGGGATGTGGACGACGCCGCCGGGCAGCGGCTCGAACGGGGCCCGGTACGCTTCCTTGGCGGTCAGGGCCAACGCACCCATCGTGCGGCCATGGAACGCGCCTTCCAGGGCGACGATCTTGGTGCGCGTGCCGGAACTGTTGCGCCGCGCCAGCTTGAACGCGGCCTCGTTGGCTTCGGTGCCGGAATTGGCGAAGAACACCTTGGACCCGGCGGGGGCATTGGTGATGGCCAGGAGCTTCTCGGCGAGCGCGATCTGCGTGGGGCTCGTGAAGAAATTCGAGACGTGGCCCAGGGTGGCCAGCTGGCTGGAGATCACCGATGTGACGAACGGGTGCGCATGGCCCAGGGCGTTCACTGCGATGCCGCCCAAGAGGTCCAGGTACTCCTTGCCGTCGGCGTCCCATACGAGCGCTCCGGCACCACGGACCAGGACCCGCTGGGGAGTGCCGAAGACGCCCATGAGCGAGGAAGAGTAACGGGAAAGCCAGTCGGCCCCCGTGCTGGTGGAGACGAGCGCTTCTGCAGGCGTTTCGACCAATTCTGCTTCGTTCATCAGTTCACTTCTTCTTCGTCCGGGACGACCTGGGTTCCTATGCCCGCCGTCGTAAATGTTTCAAGGAGCATCGAGTGCGGCAGGCGGCCATCGACGATGTGCGCCTGCTCCACTCCTTCGTCAATGGCCTTCAGGCAGGCCGTCATTTTCGGGATCATCCCGGACTCAAGGCGCGGCAACATGTCCCGGAGTTCGGACGCCGTCAGCGAGGAAATGAGCGAGGACTTATCCGGCCAGTTGGCGTACAGGCCTTCGACGTCGGTCAGGATGACGAGCTTGGAGGCGCCCAGCGCCGAGGCGACTGCCGCGGCTGCGGTGTCCGCGTTGACGTTGAGGACCTGCCCGGTGGTGGACCCGGTGCCATCCCCTTCGTCGAGGATCTCGGGGGCGACCGTGGAGATCACCGGGATGCGGCCGGCGTCGAGGATGTCTTCGATACCCCTGGGATCAACACCCACCACTTCGCCCACCAGGCCGAGGTCCACTTCCTCGCCGTCCACCACGGTGCCGGTGCGCACGGCACGCAGGAGTCCGCCGTCTTCACCGGACATGCCGACGGCGTACGGCCCGTGTGAGTTAATGAGCCCCACGAGCTCGCGGCCAACCTGTCCGGTGAGCACCATGCGGACCACGTCCATGGCCTCGGGGGTCGTGACACGCAGGCCCCCCTTGAATTCGGACTCGATCCCGAGCCGGCCCAGCATCGAGTTGATCTGCGGGCCGCCTCCGTGCACCACCACGGGGTGGATGCCCACATGGTGCAGGAACACGATGTCCTCGGCGAAGGCGCGCCGGAGTTCCTCGTTCACCATGGCATTGCCGCCGTACTTGATCACCATGGTGGTGCCGGCGAAGCGTTGGATCCACGGCAGCGCCTCGATCAGCGTCGCGGCCTTGTCCTGGGCAGTTTTTGCCGAATCGGCGCTTGTTGCGGTGTTCTCGGGGGTGCGGGCGGTCATCGTCATTCCCGTCTAGCTCGAGTAGGCGCTGTTCTCGTGCACATAGTCGTGCGTGAGGTCGTTGGTCCAGATGGTGGCTTCGGCGTCGCCGGCCTGCAGGTCGATTTCAACGAGGACTTCGCGTGGTTCGAGGTCCACGAGGGTGCGGTCCTCGCCGATGCTGCCATTGCGGCAGATCTGGACACCGTTCATCGAGACATTGAGCTGGTCGGGCTCGAACACGGCATCAGTTGTACCTACCGAAGAAAGGACCCGGCCCCAGTTGGGATCCTTGCCGAAGATCGCGGTCTTGAACAGGTTGGAACGGGCCACTGAGCGGCTGACAATTTCGGCGTCGCGCTCGCTCGCCGCGTTGAATGTCCGGATGGCGATGTCGTGGCTGGCACCTTCGGCGTCGCCGATCAGCTTCCGGGCAAGTTCGGCGCACACCTGGGTGATTCCGGCGCCGAGCTGCTCAACGGACGGGATGGCCTCGGAAGCCCCGGAAGCAAGCAGGACGACCGTGTCATTGGTGGACATGCAACCGTCCGAGTCAGTGCGGTCGAAGGTGACGCGCGTGGCGTCGCGGAGGACGACGTCGAGCTCTTCAGCAGGGACCTGCGCGTCCGTCGTGAGCACCACGAGCATGGTTGCAAGGCCCGGCGCCAGCATGCCGGCGCCCTTCGCGATGCCTCCGACTGTGAAGGTGTTGCCTTCGGTGTCGGTGCCGCTGAAGACTGCTTCCTTCGCCACGGTGTCCGTAGTCATGATTGCCGTAGCGGCCGCGGTGCCGCCGTTTTCGGAGAGTTCCGCGAACGCGGCTTCGATGCCCGGGATGATCTTGTCCATAGGCAGTTGCTCACCGATGAGGCCCGTGGAACAGACAACGACGTCGGAGGCGGAGATGCCGAGGACATCTGCGGCTTTTTCGGCGGTTGCGTGCGTGTTTTGGAATCCTTGCGGGCCGGTGCAGGCGTTGGCGCCGCCGGAGTTCAGCACCACTGCGTCAACGCGTCCGTCGGAGACAACCTGGCGGGACCAGTGCACAGGGGCCGCGGCGACGCGGTTGGACGTGAACACGGCGGCGGCGGCCTTCAGGGGGCCGTCGTTGACAACCAGGGCGAGGTCCGGATTGCCCGATGCCTTGATGCCGGCTTTGACGCCGGCGGCCCGGAATCCCTTGGGTGAGGTGATGGTCACGGGGCTACTCCTTGGACGTTGAGGCCGGCGGATTCGTCCAGGCCGAGGGCAATGTTCATGGACTGCACGGCGCCGCCGGCGGTCCCCTTGGTCAGGTTGTCGATGGCGCAGGTGACGATCACGCGGCCTGCGTGCTCGTCGAAGGCGAGTTGCATGACGGCGTGGTTGGAGCCCTGCACCGACTTGGTGGTGGGCCACTGGCCTTCGGGCAACAGGTGGACGAAGGGTTCGTCGTCGTACGCTTCCGCCCAGGCGCTGCGCAGGTCTGCCGCCGTGACGCCCGGCTTCACCTTTGCCGTTGCCGTGCTGAGGATGCCCCGGCTCATGGGGGCGAGGGTGGGCGTGAAGGATACCGTGACCCGTTCACCGGCTGCGTTGGACAGCCCCTGCTCGATCTCGGGGGTGTGGCGGTGTCCTCCGCCTACGCCATACGGGCTCATGGAACCCATGACTTCGGAGCCGATGAGGTTGACCTTCGCTGCTTTGCCGGCGCCCGACGTGCCGGAGGCGGAAACAATCACGACATCGTCCGGCTGGAGAAGCTGGTTGGCGAAGCCCGGCGTGAGGGCGAGCAGGGCCGACGTCGGATAGCAACCCGGCACTGCGATCCGTTTCGCCCCCTTGAGGGCCTCGCGCTGGCCGGGAAGCTCCGGAAGCCCGTAGGGCCAGGTCCCCGCATGGGCAGATCCGTAGAACTTTTCCCAGGCTGCCGGATCTTCGAGCCGGTGGTCCGCGCCGGCGTCGATCACCAAAGTGCCCTCAGGCAACTGTGCCGCGATCCCGGCCGACGTTCCATGCGGGAGCGCCAGGAACACCACATCGTGGCCGGCGAGGTTCTCCACACTGGTGTCTTCGAGAATACGGTTGGCCAAACCATGGAGATGCGGCTGCAACTCCCCTAGTCTGGAACCGGCATTGCTGTGCGCGGTGATGGCACCGATGGTGACATCCGGATGGCCGGCCAAAAGGCGCAAGACCTCTCCCCCGGCGTAGCCGCTGGCACCGGAGACGGCAACAGAAATAGTCATGACACGACTATACAGCAAAACTATTCATAGTGACCGATATTTATGCATGCCTTTTTCCGACCCCCGGTCACATCTTGGGCGATCCCGGCGGACCCCCGGCCACATCCCGGCCAATTCCCACCGACCCCCGGCCACCTACCGGCCGACTCCCGCCAACCCCCGGCCACATCTTGCCCGATCCCCGCCACCCCCCGGTCACATCCCGGCCGATCCCCGCCACCCCCCGGTCACATCCCGCCCGATACCCGCCGACCCCGGTCACCTACCAACAGCCTTCCGACTACCGGTGAAGTTGTCGCCGCAGGATATCCAGGAAGGTCATGCATGAAACGGCCACCGGAGATATACCGGAGATGGACGGCATGCGTTTGAGGTGGGCCCCCGCCCGACGGCGACTTCCGCACCGAGCCGCTGGTACCGCCGTCGGGCGCTCTAAGAATCGAATTGACCGGGCATCGCCCGGAAACACCCCATACCTGACCGGGCGTCGTCCGGAAACAGGGCAAATCTGACCGAGCGTCGTCCGGAAACAGGGCAAATCTGACCGGGGATCGGCCGAAAACAGGACATATGTGACCGGGGATCGGCCGAAAACAGGACATATGTGACCGGGGGTCGACGGGAGGCGGGCATATCTGACCTAGCATCGCCCGGAAACACCCCACACCTGACCGGGCGTCGAGAGGAAACAGGGCAAATCTGACCGGGCGTCGAGAGGAAACCGGGCATAGGTGACCGGGGATCGGCGGAAGGCAGCGCGCAGATTACGGCGAACCACCCCGCGCAGCCCCTGACTGGACACCCGACGGACTCCGCTCCCTAGGATGGGTGTGTGAATGTGGACACGAAAGTGCCCCGACCGATAAGGAGACCCATGACGCACGCAATCATTGCCCGGCAAGCCGGAGGACCCGAAGTCCTCGAAGTCACGGAGGCAGAGGTTCCGGTCCCGGGCCCGCGCCAACTCCTCGTCAAAGTCGCTGCCGCCGGAGTCAACTTCATGGACACGTATCAGCGCAGCGGCCTCTACAAGGTTGAATACCCGTTCACCCCTGGCGCCGAGGCGGCCGGAACCGTAGCGGCCATCGGCGCGGATGTGGTGGATTTCAGCGTCGGGGACAGGGTCGCCACCGCTGAAGGATCCCGCAGCTACGCGGAGTACACCCTGGTGGACGCAGACAAAGCCCTCCCCGTACCTGACGGCGTCGACGACCACACGGCCGCAGCCCTGCCGCTGCAGGGAATGACCGCGCACTACCTGATCAACTCATCTTTCCGCGTGGAACCGGGCCATACCGTCCTGACCCATGCAGGCGCCGGCGGGGTGGGACTCATCCTGACCCAGCTGCTCAAGGCCCGGGGCGCCCGCGTGATCACCACAGTCTCCTCGGACGAAAAGGAAGCCCTGGCCCGGGAAGCCGGCGCGGACGAGGTCCTGCGCTACGACGGCTTTGCGGACAAGGTCCGCGAGCTCACCGACGGCGAAGGCGTCAACGTGGTGTACGACGGCGTCGGCAAGGACACCTTCGACGCGTCCCTCGCGAGCCTTCGCATCCGCGGCGCACTCGTCCTGTTCGGGGCAGCATCCGGACCGGTGCCTCCGTTTGACCCGCAGCGACTGAACGCAGCCGGATCGTTGTCCCTGACTCGCCCGACGCTTGCCCATTTCCTCCAGAACCCGCAGGAGCGGCACTGGCGTTCCGCGGAGGTCTTCCGCGCTGCGGCCAGCGGCGCCCTCAAGGTCCGGATTGGCAAAACGTACCCGCTCGCCGAAGCCGCCGAGGCCCATCGCGACCTGGAAGCCCGCAAGACCACGGGCAAGCTACTGTTGCTCCCATAAACCTACGCAACGGCCACGCGGCGGCTGGCGCTTTTTGTTCACTTCAATCCGAGAAGCTTGGAACGTGACCCAGGAACATGAAATCCGGTCGGACAGCCGGGAACTGAAAGCGGTGCACCTGCCCCAACTGCAGGGCTCGGCAGCCACACCGCCGGCGCGCACGCTCATTGAGATCCTCCAGGACACGGCCCGGACGTTCCCGGAGGCCTCTGCCCTCGATGACGGGCACAAGTCGTTGAGTTACTCCGAACTCATGGCACATGTGCGCAATTTCGGTGCCGAACTCAGCGCGGCCGGACTTGGCCCCGGAGACAAGATCGGTGTGCGGATCCCCTCCGGGTCCAACGATCTGTACATTGCCATCCTGGCGATCCTCTCGATTGCGGCCGCCTATGTGCCGGTGGACGCGGACGATCCCGAGGAGCGGGCACGGCTGGTCTTCGGAGAAGCCAAAGTGGCGGCCGTCATCACCAAGGGCCGCACGATCGAAATGTCAGTGGATCGCCGGGCTCCGCATCCGGCCCCGCGCGGCCCGGGCCTGGACGATGATTCCTGGGTGATCTTCACCTCCGGTTCCACGGGCACGCCCAAGGGTGTGGCGGTGCGGCACCGTTCCTCCGCGGCCTTCGTTGACGCAGAAGCCCGGATCTTCCTCCAGCAGGATCCCATCGGTCCGCAGGACCGGGTCCTCGCCGGGTTGTCGGTGGCCTTCGACGCTTCCTGCGAAGAAATGTGGCTGGCGTGGCGGCACGGTGCATGCCTCGTCCCGGCACCGCGCGCGCTCGTGCGTTCCGGCATGGACCTCGGCCCTTGGCTCATCAACCACGTCGTCACAGTGGTGTCCACCGTGCCCACGCTCGCGGCCCTGTGGCCGGCTGAAGCCCTTGAGAACGTGCGCCTTCTTATTTTCGGCGGCGAGGCCTGCCCTCCCGAACTCGCCGAGCGCCTCGCGGTGGACGGCCGCGAAGTGTGGAACACCTACGGCCCGACCGAAGCGACCGTCGTGGCCTGTGCAGCTCCCCTCGGCGGGTCCGGCCCGGTCCGCATCGGACTGCCGCTTGACGGCTGGGACCTCGCCGTCGTCGACGCCGCCGGAGTTCCGGTCGCGGAAGGCGGGACGGGCGAATTGATCATCGGCGGCGTCGGACTGGCGCGCTACCTCGATCCCGCAAAGGATGCCGAGAAGTACGCTCCCATGCCGTCCCTGGGGTGGGAACGCGCGTACCGCTCCGGCGACCTCGTCCGCTACGAGGAAGCCGGCCTCATCTTCCAAGGCCGTGCGGACGAACAGGTCAAGCTTGGCGGCCGGCGCATCGAATTGGGCGAAATCGACGCCGCCCTGCAGGCGCTCCCGGGGGTCGCCGGTGCGGCGGCAGCAGTCCGCACGACGGCGGCGGGGAACCAGATACTGGTCGGCTACCTGGCTCCGGCCGGACCGCACGAGATCGACCTCTCAGCGTCGCGCGAACTGTTGACTGAAACCCTGCCCGCCGCCTTGATCCCGCTGTTGACGGTTGTGGATTCGCTTCCGACAAAGACCAGCGGCAAAGTGGACCGGCTTGCCCTTCCGTGGCCGTTGCCGGGCGCGGGCGGCGCGGCGGACGCCGACAAGGCGGCGCTGAAATTGCCCGAGGACGCCCAATGGGTGGTTGAGCAATGGGAAAGCGTCCTCGGGTCCGGCGTGAGCTCGCTCGACGCCGATTTCTTCGCCTATGGTGGCGGCTCCCTCGCCGCGGCACAGTTGGTCTCGGCACTGCGGGTGCGCTACCCCACCATCACAGTGGCGGAAATCTACGCGACGCCCCGCGTCGGCGCCCTGATCGAAGCCGCGCGGCAATCATTGCCCGAAGGCGTCATCGCGGGGCCGGCCGCGGAACGCACAGTCCGCCCCACCTCCCGGAAATCGCAGATCTTCCAGACCTTGATGGGGATCTTCCTCAACATCCTCGTGGGCATGCGCTGGCTCACGTATCTCATGGCCGCGAACCATCTGCTGGCCGATTTCGCCGGGTTTACCGCCGCTCCCGTGGTGTCCTGGTGGTGGATCCTGGCGTCCTGGCTGGTGTTCGTCAGCCCGCCGGGACGCATGGGCATCTCGATCCTGTCCGCACGAATCCTCTTGCGCGGAGTCCAGCCCGGAACCTACCCGCGTTCGGGCAAAGTCCACTTGAAGCTGTGGCTCGCCGAACAGATCCAGGACCTTTCGAGCGCCATCAGCCTTGCCAGCGCCCCGTGGGTTCCCTACTACGCCAGGGCGCTCGGGGCGAAGATCGGGAACAACGTCCATTTGCACTCCCTGCCTCCCGTCACAGGGCTGCTCTCATTGGGCAGCGGCTGCAACATCGAACCCGAAGTGGACCTTTCCGCTTGGTGGATCGATGGGGACTATGTCCACATCGGGGCCATCCATGTGGGCGCAGGCGCCACAGTCGGCGCCCGAAGCACCTTGATGCCGGGAACCAGCATCGGCGCAGGCGCCCGGGTGGAGCCCGGCTCCGCGGTGTTCGGCAAGGTCAAAGCCGGGCACCACGTTGCCGGCTCCCCCGCCGAACGCCGCGGCAAAGCCAAGGTTGCATGGCCCGAGACCCCCTCGTCACACCACCTGATCGGCCGGCTCTGGTTTGCGGCGTTCGCCGGCGCGTCGGCGTTGCTTGCTTTGATTCCCTACGTTTCGGCATTCGCCGCGGCGATCGTGATCCTGGCCTTCATCCAAGGCAGGAGTTCCCTGCAGGATGCCCTACCGGAAATCCTGCTTGCTATTCCGCCGGCCGCACTGGTTTGGTTCCTGTGCAATCTCCTGCTGATCCTTGTGACCACCCGGTTGCTCGGCATCGGCCTCAAGGAGGGGTACTATCGGGTCCGCAGCCGCGTCGGCTGGCAGGTTTGGGCCACCGAGCGCGTGCTGGACATGGCACGGGACTTGCTCTTCCCCATCTACGCCAGCCTCTTCACGCCGGTGTGGCTGCGCCTGCTCGGCGCCAAAGTGGGCCGTAACGTGGAGGCTTCCACGGTGCTCCTGCTGCCGCGCATGACCACCATCGGCGAAGGCGCGTTCCTCGCCGACGACACCATGGTGGCGTCCTACGAGCTCGGCGGCGGCTGGATGAAGGTGGCGCCGGCCAAGATCGGCAAACGATCTTTCCTCGGCAACTCCGGGATGACTGCCGCAGGCCGCAGCGTCCCTAAGAACTCGCTCGTGGCGGTGCTGTCGGCTACACCTGCCAAGGCAAAATCGGGCACCTCCTGGCTCGGCAGCCCGCCCGTCAGGCTGCGCCGGACGGCCGTGGATGCGGATCAGAGCCTTACCTTCAACCCGCCGCTGGCCCTCAAGACCAAACGGGCCCTCTGGGAGCTGTGCCGGCTGGTTCCGGTCATCCTGACGGTGGGCATCGCCGTCGGCATCGTGCTGGTCCTCGACTGGATCGCCACCGGGACTTCATACTGGCTTGCCGCCGCCCTCGGAGGCGTCGTGCTCCTCGCCGCCGGCGCCGTTGCCGCCGCGAGTTCCGTCGCCGCGAAGTGGATCCTGGTGGGACGCATCAAAGCGGGCGAACATCCGCTGTGGAGTTCGTTCATTTGGCGCAATGAGGTGGTGGATACCTTCATCGAGATGGTCAGCGCTCCGTGGTTCGCGCGTTCGGCGTCCGGCACGCCGGCCTTGGTGTGGTGGCTCCGGGCGCTCGGGGCGAAAATCGGCCGGGGCACCTGGTGCGAGAGCTACTGGCTTCCGGAAGCCGACCTCGTCACGCTTGGCGAAAGCTCCACGGTCAACCGTGGCTGCGTGGTCCAGACACACCTCTTCCATGACCGCATCATGAGCATCGACACCGTGGTCCTGGGGGACGGCGCCACGATGGGACCGCATGGCGTCATCCTGCCGCGCGCCAGCATCGGGGCCGGCGGAACCGTGGGCCCGGCGTCGCTGGTCATGCGCGGCGAGACGGTGCCTGCGGGCACCTACTGGATGGGCAACCCAGTCAGCCCCTGGTCCGGGCCGTAGCGTAGATTGGCAAGAGGGCATATTGACCACCGGCCCATGATGACCGCAACACCACAAGCTACACGGAGGCAGCCAGCGCTCATGAGCCGCAGCGAACCCGGACCAATCCAAGCGCAGGCAACCGCCGCCGATCCCTACACCCTGCACCACGGGAGCACGGCTTTCCAGGTGCTGAGGTATGAATTGGACCTGGACTACAGCTTGGGCAGCAACCGGCTCAACGGCCGCGCCATGCTCCGCTGCCTGACGCTCGAAGATACCGGTTCGCTGGTCCTGGACCTGGTGGGCCTGAAGGCTTCAAAAATCCTGGTCGACGGCAAGAAAGTGCCCAAGTTCAGCTCGCGCGGCGAACACCTCGTGATCACCACCAAAGACCGGTTGCCGGCAGGCCAGCGTTTCACGATCGAACTCCGCTACGAAGGCAACCCGAAGCCGCGCCGGGGCCTGTGGGGCGAGGTCGGCTGGGAAGAGCTCGACGACGGCGTGCTCGTCGCCGGGCAGCCGAACGGCGCCGCGTCCTGGTTCCCGTGCAACGACCATCCGCGGCACAAGTCCAGCTATTTGATCAGCATCACGACGGACGACAACTACCGCGCGATCTGCAACGGCCGCCTTGTCTCCCGCAGCAGGAAATCAAGCCGCGAGACCTGGGTCTACGAACAGTCCGAACCGATGGCAAGCTATCTTGCCACGGTCCAGATCGGACGCTACCAGCTGCACCAACTCAGCCCCGCGCCCGCCGGGCTCCGCGCCGGGACTGCCCATCACGCCGATGCCCAGCGCCAGGCTCCGGTGCCCCAGTTCGTTGCCGTCTCCCCCGCCTTGTTGACCGAGGCCCTCGGCGGTTTGGCACGGCAGGCCGATATGATGCGAACCTTTGTGGACTGTTTCGGTCCGTATCCCTTCGCCGAATACACGGCCGTGGTGACCGAGGACGAACTGGAAATCCCGCTTGAAGCCCAGACGCTCTCGATCTTTGGCCGAAACCACATGGAGCAATCGTGGGACGCGCAGCGCCTCATCGCCCACGAGCTGTCCCACCAGTGGTTCGGCAACTCGCTCACGGTGGCGAGCTGGAGGGATATCTGGTTGCATGAGGGCTTTGCGTGCTACGCCGAGTGGATCTGGTCCGAGGAAGCCGGCGTCCTGTCCCTCGCGGAGCGTGCCAGGTCCGCGTGGCGCAAGCTTGAGGTCGGCGCGCAGGACCTGGTGATCGGCGATCCGGGTCCGGAGCACATGTTCGATGACCGTGTGTACAAACGTGGAGCGCTCGCCCTCCACGCCGTCCGCCTTGCGTGCGGTGACGCGGCGTTTTTTGGACTCCTGCGGCATTGGACCGAGTCCAGGCGTCACAGTTCGGTGTCTACCGCGGACTTCGTCGCTACGGCCGATGCCTACGTTCCAGGACTCGACGCCGCCAGCGTGCTGGAACCCTGGCTATACAAAGCAAGGCTGCCCCCTTTCGGCTGATCGCCGGATTCAGCGGGACATAACCGCGAGGGCGGCAACCAGCCCCACCGGAAGCTCCCGGCCCTCAGCACAGTCCGGGAGCGCCAGGTCCCACAGCCCCGGACTGTCGAGCACGTCGAGGGAGTCGGGGCTCACCCTGAGGCCCTCGCCCGTCATCTTCAACCAGGCTTCCTTGCGTGCCCACAATCGTGCGCGCTCATGCGGCCGCTGCCCCGGTTCCAGCGCGCCAAGATGTTGACGCTCCTGCCTGGTCAGGGCCACGTCGTCGAAGCCGGCGAACTCGGTGCCTGCCGCATTTTCCAGGTCAACGCCCACCCGCAGCCCGGGTTCGGGATGCACGACGGCGGCACACAACACCCAGCCGGACCGCCGGGAGGCGCTGAGCGCCAGGGGTGCCGGGCCGCCGTCGAGCAGGTATCCGGGGCGGCCGTGGGCGATGTCCGGACCGGAACCGCAGTCCGGGCAGGAGTAGGCAGCCTGGAACCTCGAGGCCGGGACACCCAGAAGGGTGGCCGCAAAGTCTTGCTGCGCCAACCTGGCCGCCAGGAACTCGAGCCCGGGGTCTGGAGCCATGGCGCGTCCCCTGAGGGTTTCGGCCGGAGACAACAATTCCGCCGCCGTCTTTTCCACGGCGGCGGAATCGGCAGGATCCAGGGACTGGATGAGGACAGCCAGCCCCTGGACCCCCGGGTTGATGCTTGTCAGCGCTGGACTGCTCCGAATCGCTCTGCGGCGACGGCGACGGCGGCCTCGCGGGCCTCCGACGCCTCGTCCGAGGTCAAGGTCCGGTCCGTGGCCCGGAATCGCAGCCCGAAGGCAAGGGACTTCTTGCCTTCTTCAATTCGCTGGCCTGCGTAGACATCGAACAGGGCGACGTCTTCAAGCAGTTCACCGGCGCCTTCCCTGAGGGCGGCCAGCACGGCGTCCGCCGGAACGTCCAGCGGCACCACCAGGGCGACGTCCTGGGTGGCGACCGGGAAGCCGGAGATGTGCTTGGCGACGATGACGTCGGGAGCGGCTTCGAAGATCGCGTCCGCGTTCAGCTCCAAGGCCACGGAACGGGCCGGCATGTCGTGGGCAGCGAGCAGCTTGGGGTGCAGTTCGCCGGCGTAGCCCACGACCTCGCCGGAGCGAAGCGCCAGCTGCGCGGCGCGGCCGGGGTGGAACGCCTGGTGGCTGCCTTGGCTGACCACGAGTTCGACGCCGAGGACGTCGCCGACGAGCCGGGCAACATCGAGGGCGTCGGCCCAGTCCCAGGCGCGCGGCGTGTGGGCCGCGGCAGCGGGCGAATCGTGGCCGGTCAACACCGCGGCGATGTGCAGCGGCTGGTCCGGGACGCCGTCGTACAGTGCGTCGAGCACCTCATCGGAAGGCTTGACGCCAAGCGGCGGGATGGACGGCGTGCCGAGTTGCCCGTCCGGGAGGAATACCGAGCCGGCTTCGAAGAGGGCGAGATCCCGGAAGCCGCGCGAGTGGTTGCGGCGGGCAACTTCGATCAGGCCGGGCAGCACGGAGGTACGCAGGTAGCCGTGTTCCTCGCTGATCGGATTGGCCAGCTTGAGGGCGGTGCGTTCCGCGCCTTCCTCGGCAACGCCGAAGGTGTCGTTGGCGGACTTGGAGACGAACGGGTACGAGAGGACCTCGGTGAGCCCGGCGTCGGCGAGGGCCTGGACAACGCGTCGCTTTTGCTGCTGTGTCCGGGTCAGGCCGCGGCCCGGAGGGGCCACGGGAAGGGTTGCCGGGATGTTGTCGTAGCCCACCAACCTCGCGATTTCCTCGGACAGGTCTTCTTTGGTTTCGAGGTCGTTGCGCCAGCTCGGGGCGGTGACCACGAAGGATCCGCCCACCTCGTCTTTCAGGACGATGGCGCCGAGGTCCTTGAGGGAACCCGTGATCTGTTCTTCCGTGAAGTCGATGCCGATCCGGGCGGCCGCGAAGCCGACAGGCAGCTCGATGGTCACAGCGTCGGGGGCTGTCCCGACGTCGGTACCGGCTTCGTCCGCCGTCCCGCCCGCCAGTTCCACCAGGAGGTCAACGACCCGCTGGGCCGCAACGTTGGCAACTTGCCAGTCCACTCCCCGTTCGAAGCGCTTGGACGCCTCCGACGGCAGCTTGTGCCTGCGGCGCGAGCGCGCGATTGAGACCTCGTCGAAATGCGCGGCTTCGACCAGGATGTTGGTGGTCGAATCGGAAACCTCGGTGTTCGCTCCGCCCATGACGCCCGCGATGCCGATGGCGCCGGAGTCGTCCGTGATCAGGAGGTCTTCGACGTCGAGCGCACGCACTTTCCCGTCGAGGGTGGTGATCTTCTCCCCCGCGACCGCGCGGCGGACCACGATGTCGCCCGAAAGCTTGTCGAGGTCGTAGCAGTGGTTCGGCTGGCCGAGTTCGAGCATCACGTAGTTGGAGATGTCCACGGGCAGCGAAATGGACCGGATCCCGGCCAGGCGCAGCCGGGAGACCATCCACGGCGGGGTGGGACGGGTGGCGTCCACGCCCCGCACCGTGCGGGCCACGAAACGGTCGCAACCGGGCTTGCCGTAGATGGGCGCGTCGTCGTTGAGCTTGATCCCGTAGCCGCCCTGCAGGGATGCCGGAGCGGCGACCTTGGAGGCCGGGTCCGTGAAGACGGTACCGGTGGCGTGGGCGTACTCGCGGGCGACGCCGCGGATCGAAAAGGCATAGCCACGGTCCGGGGTGACGTTGATTTCCGCGGCTTCGTCGTAGAGGCCAAGGAGTTCCATGGCGTCCGTGCCCACCTCGGGCTCCAATCCGATGCGGGAGAGCACCAGGATGCCGTCGTGGTCCTCGCCGATGCCGAGCTCACGGACCGACGCGATCATGCCGGCGGACAGGTGACCGTACGTCTTGCGGGCGGAAATGTGGAAGTCGCCGGGCAGGACGGCGCCCGGGAGCGTCACCACCACCTTGTCGCCCTCGACGAAGTTGTGGGCACCGCAAACGATGCCCTGCACGCCGGAGGGATCGATGCCCTTGCCGGTCAGGGTCTGCTCCTGGCCCTCAGGGACCACGCGGACCTGGCACCAGTTGATGGTCTTGCCGTTGCTCTGCGGTTCCTTGACGAGGCTCAGGACCTGGCCCACCACGATGGGACCCTTGAGTTGATCGGTGGGCCGGTGGACGGCTTCCTCTTCAAAGCCGACCTTGACGAGTTCCGCCATGACGTCTTCGGCCGTTGCGTCAGCCGGAACCTGCGCGAATTCGCGCAGCCATGAAAGTGGGATACGCACTGTTAGATCTCCATCCCGAAGTGCTCGCTGAAACGTACATCGCCTTCGATCATGTCGCGCATGTCGCCGACCTCGTTGCGGAACATGAGCGTGCGCTCGATGCCCATGCCGAAGGCAAAACCTGAATACTCGTCCGGGTCGATGCCGGCAGCGCGCAGGACGTTGGGATTGACCATCCCGCAACCGCCCCATTCGATCCAACGCGGGCCACCCTTGGCACCGGGGTGCCAAATGTCCAGCTCCGCGGACGGCTCGGTGAACGGGAAGTAGTTGGGACGCAGGCGGATCTGCGCTTCATCGCCGAACATCTGCCGGGCAAAGTGCTCCAGGGTTCCGCGGAGATCGGCCATGCTCAGATTCTTGTCGATGGCCAGGCCCTCGAACTGGTGGAACACGGGCGTGTGCGTGGCATCGAGTTCATCCGTGCGGAATACCTTGCCCGGGCACAGCACATAGATGGGCACTTCGCGTTCCAGCATGGAACGGACCTGCACCGGGGACGTGTGGGTGCGCATCAGAAGGTGGGCCTCGGGAGGTTCCACGAAGAAGGTGTCCTGCATTTCGCGCGCCGGGTGGTCCGGCTTGAAGTTAAGGGCGTCGAAGTTGAACCACTCGGATTCGACCTCGGGTCCTTCCGCGATTTCCCAGCCCATCCCGACGAAGATGTCCGACACCCGGTCCTGCAGCGTGGAGAGCGGGTGGCGCGCCCCGGCACGGCGCCGCCGCGGCGCTGCCGTGACGTCGACGGTTTCCTCCACGAGGATGCGGGCGTCGTTTTCGGCTTCCAGCACAGCGGTCCGTGCTGCGAGCGCCTGGTTGACGCGGCCACGGGATGAACCCATGAGTTTGCCCGCGGCGGCCTTGTGTTCCTTGGCCAGGCCACCGATTTCACGGTTGGCAAGGCTCAAGGGCGATTTCTCTCCCGTGTGTGCCAAACGGACGGCTTTGAGTTCTTCGAGGGACGTCGCAGCAGCGATCGCGGCGACGGCTTCCTCAACGGCAGCGGTGATGGCGGCTTCATCCAGAGGGTTCGGGATGGCAGCGCCCGGCAAAGTGTCAGTCATCTACTGTTCTTAGCTACGAGTCGGAAATGGTCTTCACCAGGCAACGCCATGGCAAAAGCGGAAGCGATGCACGCTGGACGCGTCCGGCGGGCACTAACAACCAGTCTAGTAGAAGGGTCCGGCCGGGATTTAAACCGTGACACAGCCCCGGCGAGTTCGCCGGCGCCCCGGACTAGCATGGCCCCATGACACCGGAGCGCACCATCACTGTCACCGGAGAAGGAACCGCCGAAGCCGTTCCCGACCTGCTTACGCTCACGCTCGCCGTCGAGGTGAGGCGCGACACCGCCGAAAGGGCCTATTCCGACGCCGCCGAGGCCGCCTCGGCCGTGACGGATGCCTTGCGCGAACACGGCGTAGCCGGTCTTGACCTGCGCACCAGCGGCCTCAATTTGCGGGCGGAGCTCGTGTGGGCCGAAAACCAGGGGCAGAAGGTCACTGGATATGTCGCCTCAACCACCCTGCTTGCGCGGGTCGGGCCGCCCTCGGCGGCCGCCGCGGCCCTCTCTGCGGCGGTGGCCGCAGGCGGTGACAGTCTTCGCATCAACGGGATCGAACAGGGATTCCGGGATTCCGCCGCTGTCGCCGCGCAGGCGCAGGAAGCTGCCTGGCGGGAGGCCGAAGCGAAGGCGGCCCGTTTTGCCGCACTTGCCGGCAGCCGCTTGGGGCGGGTGCTATCCATCGACCAGCGGCCGGAACACGGATCGGTGGTGCCGATGATGGGCGATATGAAGCGCGCTTCGGCGAGCGAAGTGGTGCCCATAGAAGCGGGATCCGTGGCGGTTTCCGCGACCGTCGTGGTGCAGTGGGAACTGGAATCGCCGGCGCCTTGACAACCGTTCGAACATATATTCGAATGGAGCCCATGAGATGGGACGCACAAGCACTTTCACCACGGCGTGGTCCGGCACCAGGAGACAACAGCGGCAGCGTGCCGTCCGGAGCCGCCCCAGCAACGGAAGCACTGCTGCCGCTGGCCGGGCTTGTGCGTTCCGTCTCTACCCCCGAATTCTCCGGAGTCACCTTCCATGAGGTCACCGCCAAATCGGTGCTCAACAAGGTGGCGTCCGGTTCCCAGATGCCCTTTGAATGGACCGTCAATCCGTACCGCGGATGCAGCCACGCCTGTGTGTACTGTTTTGCGCGCAAGAGCCACACCTACCTGGATTTCGACCCGGGACTCGATTTCGATTCCCAAGTGATCGTGAAGATCAACGCGGCGGAGGTATTGCGCAAGGAACTGTCCAAACCCTCGTGGGCCCGGCACCACGTCGCCCTCGGAACCAATACGGATCCCTACCAGCGCGCAGAGGGACGCTACCAGCTCATGCCGGGGATCATCCGTGCCCTGGCCGATTCCGGTACTCCGTTTTCCATCCTCACCAAGGGAACCCTCCTGGGCCGCGACATCCCGCTCCTCAAGCATGCTGCCAGCCAGGTGCCGGTAGACCTGGGCATCTCGCTGGCCATGACTGACGAAGCCTTGGCCTCGGTGGTGGAACCGGGCACGCCAGCACCGCGCGCCAGGCTCAAGCTCGTCCGCCGGTTGCGGGAGGCCGGGCTGCCTTGCGGCGTCATGGCAATGCCCATCCTGCCGTGGCTGACGGACAGCGATGACGCCCTGGAGTCGCTCTTCACCGCCCTCTCCGAGGCCGGCGCCACCGGAGTGACGGCCGGTGCTTTGTACCTGAAGCCGGGCACCCGCGAATGGTTCATGCAATGGCTGGCGGCACACCATCCGGGCCTTGTCGGCAAGTACCGGCGCCTCTACGGCCAGGGCTCGTACGCTTCGAAGGAGTACAGGACCTGGCTGAGCGGCCGCATCAATTTCTTCAAGGGCCGCCACGGCTTTTCCGGAAGCAGCGGTTTCAGCCACAGGAACGCCGGCGCAGGCAAGGAAACCCCGGCACCCCTTCCGCCCGCTGCCTTCCCAGCCACCGGCCAGTCGACCCTTTTTTAGGCGGACGTTCCCGGCCGGGCACCGGAGGCCACCCGTTCCAGCAGTGCACGGACAATAGGCAGGTCTGCAGGAATCCACGGCAAGGTGAACGCTTCGTCCCCGTTGCCAAACGGGACCCACCGGAGCTCATCGTGGTCCTGGAGCGGACGCGGCTCGCCGGCGAGCACTTCTGCGAACCAGACCCTCATGACCGCCCGCTCATTCAAGGGCCACCCGGCGGGTTCGTCAGGTTCAACTTCGGCCCCGAGCCGGACCGTGATCCCGAGTTCTTCAAACAATTCGCGGTGCAGCGCGTCTTCGAAGGATTCCCCGGCCTCCAGCTTGCCGCCGGGAAACTCCCACATTCCCGCGAATTGGGGCGGGGCGCTGCGCCTCGCGACGAGCAGCAGCTTCGGATTTTCAAGGGAGTCGACGACGGCGGCGCCCGCCACGCTTATCAGTCCAGTCACCGCAACAGTCTATTGGCCCGCAAAGTCCCCCGCCCGCCTATGGAAGTTGTCACATTCGCGGCCATTCATCAAAAGCGGGCCCTAAGCTTGAACGTCGGCTCGATTCCCTTCGAGCGGCATCCCGCCGGGCCCCAAGAAACAGGACGATGACCACTACCGCTCCCAGCAAGACCTCCCAAACATCCAGCCGCCGCGTTGCGCCGGCGATCTTTGCCCTGGCCATGGGTGGATTCGCCATCGGGACCACAGAGTTCACCATGATGGGTTTGCTCAAGGAGATCGAGAGGGGACTCAACATCAGCAGTCCCGAGGCTGGGAACCTGATTTCAGCCTACGCCTTGGGTGTGGTGGTGGGAGCGCCCGTCTTCGCGGCACTCGGGGCCCGGCTGCCCCGCAAGCACCTGGCCTTGGGCCTCATGCTGTTCCTGTCGATCGCGAATCTGACATCTCTCATTGCACCGGACTACGGAACCATGGTGATCACGAGGTTCGCCTCGGGACTGCCCCATGGCGCCTTCTTCGGAATCGCCGCGGTCATCGCGGCGAGCTTGGTCGCCCCCACCAAGCGCGGTTGGGCGATTTCGATGGTCATGGGCGGACTTACCGTCTCCAACGTCATTGGCGTTCCCGCGGCTACGTGGCTCGGCCAGACGTTCGGATGGCGCCTGCTCTTCGTGGTGGTGGGCATTATCGGCTTGGCCACGAGTTTGTTGATCTGGAAGTTTGTACCTTTCAAGCCCGCCCACCCGGAGGCAAGCATCCGCCGGGAACTCGGCGCCCTCAAGCGCATCCAGGTGTGGCTGGCACTGCTGATTGGAGTCATCGGCTTTGGCGGCTTCTTTGCCACCTACACGTACATCTCCCACACGATGACGTCCGTAGCAGGCATCCCGGAAGCGCTGATACCCGTCGTGGTGGCCCTCTACGGACTGGGCATGGTGGCAGGCAACATCCTGGGCGGCCGCATCGCCGATAAGTCGGTTATGGGAACCATCTACCGGGTCCTGCCCCTCATCGCCTTGGCGCTGGTGGCCTATGCCGTCGCCGCCCATTGGGCGTGGTCCGCATTCATCATGGTCTTCATCGTGGGCGGCATCGGCTCGATGCTCATTCCGCCCTTGCAGACGCGCCTGCTCGACGCTTCTCCGGATGCGCCGTCCTTGGCCTCTTCGCTCAACCACTCCGCACTGAACATCGCGAACGCCCTTGGCGCGTTCCTCGGCGGGGTGGTCATCGCCTGGGGCTGGGGATACGTTGCCCCTGCCCTCGTCGGCGCCGTCCTGGCGCTCCTGGGACTCGGCGTCGCGGGCATCAGCGGCTGGCTGGAGCGCAAGAAGCCCCTCGTGGCATAGGGCGGGTTCCGGTCCCGCCGCTTCTGCCCCCCGGTTGACTGGACCTAGGCGCGCTCCACGTCGGGCTCAAGGTAGATGACCCGCGCGATCGGAACTGCAGTGCGGATCCTGAGTTCGGCGTCGTCGATCGCTTTGGCAATCGCCTGGCCGCTATCGGCCGCGCCCACGCTGATCTTCGCCGCGACAAGCAGCTCCTCCGGGCCCAAGTGCATAGTCTTGAGATGGATGATGCGGGTGCCGTTGGACTCAATGGCTTCCGTGATCCGCGCGTTGTCCTCATGGGTGGCTGATTCGCCGAGCAGGAGGGACTTGGTCTCCACTGCGAGCACCACGGCGATTCCCACGAGAAGCAAGCCGATCATCCCGGTGCCCGCCGCGTCCCACGAGCCGTCGCCCGTGATGAGGGTCAGGCCCACGCCGAACAGCGCGAAAACGAGGCCCAGGAGGGCTCCGAAATCCTCCAGGAGGATCACGGGAAGTTCCGGTTGCTTGGCGTTGCGGATGAACTTGATCCAGCTTTGTTTGCCGCGCGAGGGATTCGATTCGTGGATGGCGGTCCGGAAAGAGAAGGACTCGGCCGCAATCGCGCCGACCAGCACAGCCAGCGGAACCCACCAGAAGCCGCCTTCAATGGCGTGCGGGTGCAGGAACTTCTCCCAGGCTTCATAGAGTGCGAAGAGTCCGCCGATACTGAACAGCACGATCGAGACGATGAAGGCGTAAATGTAGCGCTCACGGCCGTAGCCGAACGGATGTTCGGGACTTGCGGCGCGTTGTGACCGTTTTCCGCCGAGTAGCAGGAGCACCTGGTTGCCTGAGTCGGCCACGGAGTGGATTGCCTCGGCCAACATGGACGACGACATCGTCAACACGAAGGCGACGAACTTGAGCGCGGCGATGGCCAGGTTGGCGCTCAATGCCGCGATGATTGCCTTGGTACCGCCATCTCCAGCCACGTCAGCTGCCCTGCTGCGAGCGTGCGCTGGCGTACAGGCAGACCGTGGCGGCCGTGCCCAGGTTCAGGCTTTCCGCCGAACCGTAAACGGGCACTGCGACACGATGATCGGCAAGGGCAAGCTCGGAATCTGAAAGTCCCTGCGCCTCATTGCCGAACAGCCAGGCCGTCGGGTTTTCGAGGGCGTAGGCGGAAGCCGTTGCCGAGGCGCCCAGGCGGCGTGCAGCGTTCTCGTCCTGGAGTGTGTCCAGGTTGAGGGTGCCGTAACCGTCCGCGGCGAGGATTCCTATGCCGCGCTCCTTGCAGAGCGCCACCAGGTCCGCTACCTCCGCACCCAGGACAACCGGCAGGTGGAAGAGCGAACCCGCCGTGGACCGTACTGCCTTGGGGTTGTAGATATCGACGCTGGACGCCGTCAACACCACGGCATCCGCCCCCGCCGCATCAGCGGCCCGAAGCACCGTTCCGGCGTTGCCGGGGTCCCGTACCTGGCACATGACGGCGATCAGCCGCGGTCCGGCGTCGAGCACTGATTCAAGGCTGACGTCAACAAAACTGCAGACCGCCACAATCCCCTGGGGAGTGACAGTGTCCGCCATGGCCGCGAGGACGTCATCATTGGCGAGCCGCAGTGGAACACCGTCGGCGAGTGCGGCCAGTTCAGGGAGCTTTTCCAGGCAGCTTTCGCTCGCGAAGACTTCGTGCACGACGCCGGGCTCCCCCGCCCCGGTGCGCGCCCGGTGCAGGACAAGCGCTTCGCGAACGGCCTGGGGGCCTTCGGCGAGGAAACGTCCTCGCTTTAAACGGGCCGGGCGCCCTGCAAGCTTTGCGACGTCCCTGACCCGATCGGCTCGGGGGTTGGACATCGGAAGATCTTGCGGGCGCCCGGTTTCGTTCATAGACAGAACTTTAGTGGCAGTTGCCACCGTCCCATGAACTGAGGCTTTGCGTGCTACTCAGCAGCTGCAGCGGCCGGCTTCTTCGCAGCCTTGGCCTTGGGGGCCTTGTCGGCAGCCTTGGGAGCAGCTTCGGACTTGGCTGCCGGAGCCGAAGTGTCGGCAGGCAGGGAGTCCTTGGCAACCTTGACCAGCGCGGCGAACGCGGTGGCGTCGGAAACGGCCAGCTCGGCCAGCATGCGGCGGTCAACCTCGACCTCAGCGGCCTTCAGGCCCTGGATCAGACGGTTGTAGGTCAGGCCGTTGGCGCGGGATGCAGCGTTGATGCGCTGGATCCAGAGGCGACGGAAGTCACCCTTCTTCTTGCGGCGGTCGCCGTAGCTGTACACAAACGAGTGCAGCAGCTGCTCTTTTGCCTTGCGGTACAGGCGAGACCGCTGACCGCGGTAACCCTTGGCCCGTTCGAGGACAACCCGACGCTTCTTGTGGGCGTTTACCGCCCGCTTCACACGTGCCACGTGCGTACTCCTTCAAAATTCTTATCCCAAGCTGCTACTGCCGGGAATCCGGCCGGCCTGAGAAGGCTTTGGTGTAGTCGGCGGCTGCCGGATGGCAACTGCCGGAAAACTTGGAACTTAGACGCCGAGCATCTTCTTGATGACCTTGGCATCGCCCTTGAAGACGATCCTGTCGCCGGCAAGGCGACGGGTCAGGGTGGAGGACTTGTGCTCCAGGTAGTGGCGGCGGTTGGCCTGCTGACGCTTCAGCTTGCCGGTGCCGGTCAGCTTGAAGCGCTTCTTAGCACCACTGTGGGTCTTCATCTTCGGCATGGGAACCGATCTCCTTACGTGTCCGCAGACGGGGTCTGCAGTTCTTTCGTGCAGCCACCCCATCGGGGCGGCTGCTGCTTTCGTGCCGGGCGGAGGGCATGCCTCCTGCGGCGTGACTAGTTGGTCTTGCGTGCCGAGGGCTTCGGAGCGGCCTTGGGGGCTGCTGGCCGAGCTGCAGGCTTCGGAGCCGCGGGCTTCGCCATCGGTTTCGGTACCGGCGCGGCACCAGGCTTGGGAGCAGCCGGAACCGCAGGCTTCGGAGCTGCCTGCTCAGGAGCCTTCGCCGGTGCCGGAGCCTTCGCCGGCGCAGGAGCCTTCGCCGGTGCCGGTGCAGCCGGAGCCGCTTCAACGACCGGGGACTTTTCCGCAACCGTTTCCTCAGCGGCCGGGGTTTCCTCAGCGACCGGAGTCGCTTCGGCTGCAGCGGCCTCCGCCTCAACGGCTTCCGGTGCTGTTTCCTCGGCCTGGGTTTCCCCGGTCCGGTTCAAGAGTTCAGCCGGGAGCAGGTCTGCCATTGACTGGGTCAAGGGAGCATCCTCGCCCGAAACGTCAATCCGCCCCGCGGCGGCCTTGGCTTCATTCTGGGCCTTGGCTTCCGCACGCTGCGCCGCGCGGCGGGCCTCGGCCTTGGCCTCAGCCTTGTTCTTCAGCGGACCGATCACCATGACCATGTTGCGGCCATCGATGCGCGGGCTGGACTCAATCACGCCGACTTCGGCAACGTCCTCAGCGAAGCGCTGCAACAAGCGGATGCCCATTTCAGGGCGCTGCTGCTCACGTCCGCGGAACTGGATCATGGCCTTCACCTTGTCACCGGCACCCAGGAAGCGAAGCGCGTGGCCGCGCTTGGTCTCGTAGTCGTGGGTGTCGATCTTCAGGCGGAAGCGGATTTCCTTGAGGACCGTGTTGGTCTGGTTCTTGCGGGCCTCACGGGCTTTAACAGCGGCTTCGTACTTGTACTTGCCGAAGTCCATCAGCTTGCACACCGGAGGCTTCGCCTGCGGTGCAACTTCAACGAGATCCAGGTCAGCCTCGGCAGCCAAACGAAGGGCGTCCTCGATACGGACGATTCCAACCTGTTCGCCGGCAGGGCCGACCAAACGTACCTCGGGGACGCGGATACGCTCATTGATTCTTGGCTCGCTAATGTCAAAGCTCCTGTTGTTGTGATGAGTATTCCACCGGCAAAAAGAGAAGGCCCCCAATTGCTGGCGCAATCGGAGGCCTCGAAGATCGGAAACGGCCCCCCAAAGGAGGCGTTCGCACCATTCAAGGCTTACCTTGAACGGTGTCCGACCAATACCCGGCAACTTACATCCCTGAAGGGAAACGGCTGACGCGGGTGGGAGAGAACTCCGCTTGCAAACTGAAAGTCAATTCTACAGAAATCGGCAACCAACCGCACATTAACGACGGGTGGCGTCCGGGCTCTGCGTGCCATGGAAAATGGCAACTTCCAGCCGGTCTGTGACAAGCTTACCAGCATGAGCACTTCAGACAGCAATTCCCTCGACCACGAGCCCGCCGGCACCGGTGCCGGCGTCAGCCAGCAGATCCGCGACATTTCGGAAGTACCGGCTGTTGAGGTCATCACCACCGGCGCCGTTCACCTCATGAGCGCAGCAGCCGTCAAGGTTGGCTTGGCCGACGACCCCGAGGCCGAAGAGCTCAAGGACCTGGACGAGGCCCGCAAACTGATCACGGCGCTGGCCGGACTCGTCACCGCCGCCGCACCGGAAATCGGTTCGCAGCACGCCGGCCCCTTGCGCGACGGCCTCCGCTCCCTCCAGCTTGCGTTCCGCGAGGCGTCCCTTATCCCGGACGCGCCGGGCAAAGGCCCGGGCGAAAAGTTCACCGGCCCGGTCAACTGACCCGCACTACCTGTACCCCCCGCGACGGCGGGCCGGCCCCGTGGCCGGCCCGCCGTCGTCGTATCCCGGCGGTTGGGGCTCAACTCACCTGTACTGCTCCCCGGCGCCGGCACTGGCGGTCATCATGCGGCGGCGACGCAGCTGGAGGATAAGACCGGCGAGGCACAGCACCACTCCCGCCGTCCCGATGGCGACGAAGCCGGCCCACGGGCCTACGCCGTCGATGAAGATTCCCGCGAACGGTGAACCGAAGGCCACGCCCGCAGTGAGGGCCGAGCCATACCAGCCCATGGCCTCGCCGCGCCTGTCCTCATCCACGATCTCGGCGACCTTTTCCGACGCCGCGGACAACACCGGAGCGCAGAGCAGGCCGGGAAGCAGGGACAACAAGGCAAGGGTCCAAGTGTCTGCAGCGAATCCCATCGGGATGGTCAAGGCCGCCATGCCCAGCAGGAGCAGGATGGGTGAGACAGGCCGGTGCATGGCACCGTAAATGAGCCCTCCGACTACTGACGAGGCGCACCAGAAGAAGAAAACAATTCCGATCTCGCTCTCGTGCCCGCCGCGCTGCAATACGGCGACGATTCCAACGTCGGTGCCGCTCAGGACCATGCCCGATCCGGCGGCGACGGCGAACACCGCGGCTACCGCGGCGGTGAACCACGTGAAGTTCCGGACCACCTTTCCGCGCAGCCCGGAATGTTCCGAAACCGGCGGCGCCATCTCTGAAGCGGCCTCCTGGAGATGGACCGGCGCTGCTGCCACCACTGCGGCTTCGGCCGCATGGAGCTCGTCGGCGTCCCGGTCAGCCGCTTGGCCGGCATCCAGGACGGCCTCGCTGCGGGTGGGTGGATTGAACCACAGCAGGACGAGCCCGGCAGCCGAAGTGCACGCACCCACGATGGTGAGGCCGAGCACCGTGAGTCCGCTCGTTGCCACGACTGCGCCCACCGCGGGGCCGATCATGAAGACCACCTCGGTGCCGATCGAATCCAGCGCATAGGCCGAACGCCGCTGCTCGCCGTCAACCAGCACGCCGAGGGACTGCCGGATGACGCTGAAGATCGGCAGCGTCAACAGGCCCCCGACAAAGACAAGGGGAAGGATCCATTCGTAGCTGACGTGCGGCACGACGGACCAGATCACCAGCTCGGACACGATGGAAGGAACGAGCGCCTTGCGCAAGCCGACAGTGTCCACGCGCCGTCCCCGCCACGGAGCGCCGATCGCGATGCCGATGGTGAATACCGCGGCGGCCGCACCGGCGGCGGCATATCCTTTGCCCAGAGTGAGCACGATGTGCAGGGTGAGCAGGACCCCCGCTGCCGAGTGGGGTATGCGGGCCACCATGCCCACCAATAAGAGGCGCCGCACGGACGCGATGGACAGCATCTCCCGGTAGAGAGAGAAATTCACGAGCTACATCCTCTGTTCCCGCCGAGGGCAGGACGAGGACGCTCCCCCTGTGCCTTCGGCTACTGTGCCGCCCGCCGGACGCTGACCTCGATCGAGTCAACCCGCTCGGCGAACAATTCGTTCTGCGCCCAACGCCCGTTCAGCCCGGAGACCAGGTCCTGCACCGCGGCGGCGTCCAGGCCGTCTTCGAGATACAACACCACGCGCAATTCGGGCCCGGGTCCCCCGCCCGCCATGGCCGTTCCGTCAGCCGTCCGCGAAGCCATTCCCGATCCCGGCAGCACCTCAAGGCGCCGCACTGCGGGGTACATCCCTGCCAGGGAATTGAGAGCAGTCTCCAGTTCATCATCAAGGTACGACGGCGTCCAGTCGCGCTGCTGCGCCAGGGACCACATGGCCGGCCGCCGCACGACGAAGGTGACCTCCGAACCGGGATCGAGGACCAGCAACTGGGCTCCCTCGGAGACGGCAGACAACGCCGCCCGGGCCGCATAGACGGCGACGGGACGGGCCTGCGGATGCCAGGCTTCAAGGGCGGCAGCCGAAGTGAAGGCCGGCATGGCCGTGCGGCCATCCGGCGCTTTCAGTGTCACCAGTGCCATGTCGGCCTGCTTGTCGGCATGGAGGCCGTCCACGCCCGGGGCCTCCTCAGCGAGCTGGGCCACCACCGGTACGAACACCCTGGCCGTTGCCAAGGAAGCCACCACACCGGCTTCGCTTCCGGTCCCGGCGAGCAGGGCCGCGACGGCGGCGAGGTACCCGGCGTCGGCCGTGCCGTCGTCGTCCTCGAAATTATGGATCTTGGCCGCGTCGCCGCTCAGGTCGCGGCCCGCCCAGGGCTGGCCTGCGGAATCGCCCGAGCCCCCGGCACCCGCCAGGGCGGCTGCGATGTGCCCCGGCAACTGGCGTGGTGCGGGTGTTGCTTCGGCGCCGGCCGGGACCTGTGGATCCTGCGACATCAGCGGCGTCCGGCGACGTCCAGGGCTTCCGGAAGCGTGAAGGCACCGGCGTACAGGGCCTTGCCGACGATCGCTCCTTCGACCCCGAGCGGTACGAGCTCCCGCAGGACGCGCAGGTCTTCGAGGCTGGAGATACCTCCGGATGCGACGACGGGCTTGCCGGTCTTCTCGACCATTTGGCGCAGCAGTTCGACGTTGGGGCCCTGCAGGGTTCCGTCCTTCGTGACGTCGGTGACCACGTAACGGGCGCAGCCTGCGTCCTCGAGGCGAGCCAGAACCTCCCAGAGGTCCCCGCCTTCCTTGGTCCAGCCGCGGCCTGCGAGGGTGGTTCCGCGGACGTCGAGCCCGACGGCGATCTTGTCGCCAAAGCGCTCGATGGCCCGGCGGGTCCATTCCGGGTTCTCGAGCGCGGCGGTTCCGAGGTTCACCCGGGCGACGCCCAGCTCGAGCGCGCGCTCGAGGGATTCGTCGTCGCGCAATCCGCCGGACAGCTCCACCTTGACGTCGAGTTGCGACACGACCTCGCTGATGAGCCCGGCGTTGTTGCCGCGTCCGAAGGCAGCGTCAAGGTCCACCATGTGCACCCATTCGGCGCCAGCGTTCTGCCAGTTCAATGCGGCTTCCAGCGGGGTGCCGTAACTGGTCTCGGAGCCGGCTTCTCCCTGGAGGAGACGGACGGCCTGGCCGTCCACGATGTCGACGGCGGGCAGGAGTTCCAGAACGGGCAGTTCGGAGGCGGTGGTCATTGGGTCCTCGGTGTCGGTGGGGGCGGGCATCAGGTGCCCGGCAAGTTATTTGGCAGGCAGGATCATTTAGCAGGCAGGATCATTTGGCAGGCAGGGTGAAGAGGTAGGCGGCCACCAGCGCCAAGGCGGCGAGTACGTAGAAGGAAATGGAGACCCAGGCGGGTCGTTTCTGCTGGTGGAAGGAGATACCGCCGCCAACCAGCAGCCCGGCGGCGCCCATGAGGATAACCGACCACATATCAGGCAGCGCCTCCGGCCCCGGCTTGCGCCTGGGGGTTGGCCTGCGGGCGCAAGCCCTCAACCCAGTTGCGCAGGAGCCGGGCGCCGGCGTCGCCCGACTTCTCGGGGTGGAACTGCGTGGCGCACAAAGGGCCGTTCTCCACGGCTGCGATGAAGCGGGCGCCATGCTCCGACCAGGTCACCTTCGGCGGCGCCATGCGGGGCTGGACGACGTCGAATTCCCACTTTTGAACGCCGTACGAGTGCACGAAATAGAATCGTTCGTGCTCGACGCCGGCGAACAGCTTTGAGCCTTCCGGCACCTCCACGGTGTTCCAGCCCATGTGCGGGACAACGGGCGCAGGGAGGAGTTCGACCTTGCCGGGCCACTCGCCCATTCCTTCGGCCTCCGTCCCGTGCTCCACTCCGGCTTCGAACAACACTTGGAGTCCAACGCAGATCCCCAGGACGGGGCGGCCACCGGCGACCCGGCGGCCGATCATCCGGATACCGTCCACCGCTTTGAGTTCGCGCATCACTGTTTCGAAGGCGCCGACGCCGGGGACCACGAGCCCGTCGGCGTTCAGGACATCTTCGGGCTTGGCGCTTAGGGTCACTGCCGCTCCGGCACGCTCAAGGGCCCGGACCGCCGAGCGGACGTTGCCGGAACCGTAATCGAGCACGGTTACGGTCGGCTTTCCCTCAGGCGAAACGATGCGGCCGGCCGCCTTCGGATCCACCACAGCGCCGTCCTTGAGGATCTGCCCGCTCACAAGGCTCCCTTCGTGGAGGGAATACCCTCGACACGGGGATCGGACTCGACGGCGGAACGGAGCGCCCGGGCGAACGCCTTGAACTGGGCCTCCACGATGTGGTGCGGATCCCGGCCAGCCAGGACATTCATGTGGAGGCAGATGCCCGCGTGCAGGGTGATGGCCTCGAAGACGTGGCGGGTCAGGGAGCCTGTGAAATGTCCACCGATCAAGTGGTATTCCTGGCCGGCGGGCTCGCCGCCGTGCACCAGGTAAGGGCGTCCGGAGACGTCGACGACGGCGTGTGCCAACGCTTCATCCAACGGGACGGTGGCCTCGCCGAAGCGGCGGATCCCGGCCTTGTTGCCCAAGGCGGTGCGCAGGACCTCGCCGAAGGTAATGGCAACGTCCTCCACGGTGTGGTGGACGTCGATGTGGGTGTCTCCCGTTGCCTTCACGGTCATGTCGATGAGCGAATGCTTGCAGAGCGCCGTCAGCATGTGGTCGTAGAACGGCACCGAGGTGCTGATATCCGAGACTCCGGTGCCGTCGAGGTTGATTTCAACCAGGACGGAGGACTCGCTGGTGGTGCGTTCCATGCTTGCGGTCCGGGCGGCTGCCTTACTGGCGCCGTTTTCGCTCATTGATGATCCTTAGGAGGAAGGAGTGGTGGGACTTGTTCAAGTCTAGGCCGGAGTGGAGCCCTGGCCGTCCAGCAAGGCTTCGAGCGCCTCAAGGAATGCCGTGGTCTCGGGTTCCGTGCCGGCGGTGACGCGGAGGTGGCCCGGTATGCCGACGTCGCGGATCAGGACGCCGCGCTCCAGCAGGCCTTCCCACAAGGCGCGGGGGTTTTCGATTCCGCCGAAGAACACATAGTTCGAATCGGAGGCGGCGGGCTTGAAGCCCATGCGGGTCAGTTCGCTGACGATGCGGTCGCGCTGGACCTTGATGTCCTCGACGTCGGCCATGAGTGCTTCGCGGTGCCGGAGGGCCGCCAGGGCGGTCGCCTGGGTGACGGCGGAGAGGTGGTACGGGAGGCGGACCAAGCGAATGGCATCGGAGACCTCGGGGGCAGCAGCCATGTAACCGATGCGTGCGCCGGCGAGGGCGAAGGCCTTGCTCATGGTCCGGGAGACAATCAGGCGCTCCCGGCCGGGGAGGAGGGTCAACGCGCTTGGCGTGTTGTTGTGGGCGAACTCGTGGTAAGCCTCGTCCACGATGACCACCGTCTGGCTCGCTTCGCCCGCCTCGTAGACGGCTTCGACAACGTCGAGGCCAAGCCCCGTGCCGGTGGGGTTGTTCGGTGAGCAAAGGAACACGACATTCGGCTTGAGTTCACGGACCTGGGCGGCCGCGGAGGCTGCATCGAGCCCGTAGTCCTCGGCGCGGACACCGGCGATGTATGCAGTGTCGGTTCCGCTCGCGAGCAGGGGGTACATGGAGTACGTGGGCGGGAAACCGAGCGCGGTGCGGCCCGGGCCGCCGAAGACCTGCAGGATCTGCTGGAGCACTTCATTGGAGCCGTTGGCGGCCCAGATGTTCTCGGCCGCGAGGCCGTGGCCCAGGTATTCGGCAAGGGCTTCGCGCAGTTCGGTGAACTCGCGGTCCGGGTAGCGGTTCAGTCCAGTGGCGGCCGCCGCGACGGCTTCGGTGATGGCCGCCTGGACGTCGGCCGGTACGCCATGCGTGTTTTCGTTGACGTTGAGCAAAATCGGGACATCAAGCTGCGGCGCGCCATAGGGGCTTAGTCCGCGGAGGTTGGTCCGTAGGGGAAGTCGGTCAAGTCGCTCAAGCTGGTCAGTCACTATGACAGTTTAAGGGGCGGGGGCGGGTGCCCTGAAACTGTGACCGTTCCACGGACCGTCCGGGGCAGGGCAAGCCAGCAAAACCTGCCGTTAGGCGGAGGGAATGAAGAGCTGCTGGCCCGGCACGACCTGGCCGTCCTGGAGGTTGTTCAGCTGGATGATCTCGGCGACGACGTCGCGCGGATCCCGGGATGGGGCTGCGGTTCGCGCAATCCCCCACAAGGACTGGCCGGCTTGTACGGTGACACTCGTTGTGGAGGTGGGGTGCAGTTCGGCGGCGGAATCGGCAGCCTTGGCAGGCGAATTCAGGAATCCGGCCAGGCTGAGGAGCACTGCAACCAGGAGCATGGCCGGGACGCCGAAGAAGACCATGCGGCCGCGGCGGGTCAAACGGAGCCGGCCCGCCGTGGCGATGTTGCGGGGCGTCGGGGTGATGGTGATTGCGGACATGAGCTGAGCCCTTCTGCACAATGCCGCGTACCGGAATCCCAGGTTGCGGCTGCCAATTCTTGCCTTCATTTAGTGCTTGCAGGACGTTTGTTCGATGTTGTCTTCGAACGAACACCCGGAGCCTGAAGTACTTTTATAGAACACATATTCGAACCTTGCTATGACATTTTTAGCACTTATCAACGAATGATGTCGAGACTCGCTAGAACAAATGTTTGATAAACGCCTGTGCCTGCCCTACGTTTGAGTGAAGGAACGAGCACTGAATAAGTGCAACAGGAGGGTCTGACATTTCAGGCCGACAGTCCCGGCAAAGCCCCTCGGGGGCCACGCGGGCGGAACGGAAGGGCGTTGGCGAACATGGCAGCGAAAGCCACTGGCGGCGGGCCGGCCTCAGCGCGGAGCTCCCAGCCGCAGAAGGCCCCCAAGAGCCTGACCGTGCGCCAGAAGAAAATCCTGGAGACCATCCAGCGCTCGGTGAACGAACACGGGTATCCGCCGTCCATGCGCGAAATCGGGGACACCGTTGGCCTGGCCAGTTTGTCCAGCGTCACGCACCAGCTGTCACAGCTCGAAAAGCTCGGCTATCTTCGCCGCGATCCCAAGCGTCCGCGCGCCATGGAAGTACTCATGCCGTTGACGCTGGACGGCGGCTCCGTCATCCCCGGCGTCGAAGCCCCGGCGAAACTCCGCAGCGCCGGCGGCCTGGCCGTCACGGAACTCGCGAGTGCCAGCGACACCGCTCTGGTCCCCCTCGTCGGGCGCATTGCCGCCGGTGGACCGATCCTGGCGGACCAGACCGTTGAAGACGTCCTGCCGCTGCCCCGGCAGCTGGTAGGACATGGCGAGCTCTTCATGCTCAAGGTCGCCGGAGATTCCATGATCGACGCCGCCATCTGCGATGGGGACTGGGTAGTGGTGCGGCGTCAAAACGACGCACTCAACGGCGACATCGTGGCAGCGCTCCTGGACGACGAAGCCACTGTCAAGACGTTCCGCCAGCGGGACGGCCACACGTGGCTCCTCCCGCAGAACACCCAGTACGAACCCATCTTGGGCGACCATGCCACCATCATGGGCAAGGTCGTCTCGGTCCTGCGCTCCCTCTAGGAACCGCTCTTGGCCGACTCCGCGTAGAGCCGTTCGAGCGCACCGCGCACCACTGAACGGTCCGTAGTGGGCCAGAAGGGCGGCAACGCGGCCCTGAGGAAGCTACCGTAACGCTCCGTCGAAAGCCGTGAATCCAGTACTGCCACCACGCCTTTGTCCCCGGTTGAACGGATCAGCCGCCCGGCCCCTTGGGCCAGCCGGATCGCCGCGTGCGTTGCAGACACCGCCATGAAACCGTTGCCCCCGGCCTGCGCCACCGCACGGGACCGCGCCGTCATCAGCGGATCGTCCGGACGCGGGAACGGGATTCGGTCAATCACCACCAGCCGGCATGAACCTCCGGGAACGTCAACGCCCTGCCAGAGGGACATGGTGCCGAACAGGCAGGTGTCTTCCTCCTCGGCAAACTGCCGGACCAGGGCGGCCATGGTCGATTCGCCTTGGCAGAGGATGTCCACGTCCAGGCGGGACCGCATCGCGTCCGCGGCGTCCTCCGCTGCGCGGCGGGAGGAGAAAAGGCACAAGGCTCCGCCGTGCGAGGCCTTGATGAGCTCTTCAAGTTCGTCCAGCGCTTCGGGCGAGGTGCCGCGACCCGGCTTGGGCAGGTGCTTGGCAACGTACAGCATGCCCTGCTTCGGGTAGTCGAAGGGCGAGCCTACATCCACGCCGGTCCAGCTGGGGGCGCCTTGGCCCGTCAGGCCGAGCCCGCCGGCCGTGGCTTCGAATGCAGCGCCGATCGCCAAGGTGGCAGAGGTCAAGACCACCGTATGGCCCGCGAAGAGCCCTTCCCGGAGGCGTCCGGCAACGCTGAGCGGCGCGATGTTGATGAGCGCCGGCGAGTCCTCGTCGGGGGCCGAGTAGCCCTGTTGGGGATCGAAGGTGCTGTTCCGGGAGAACCACACCACTTCCCGGTTTTCGCGCGCGGAGAGCAGCCGTTCGCACAGCTCGAGGATCAGCATCAGCCGTGAGCGCGCGAGCTGGCGTCCGCCGTCGACCGCGTTGGACGAATCGCCTTTTGAGTCCGAGAGCGCCGCCCGGCAGGCCTCCCGGAGCTGGTCGACGCAATCAAGTTGTTCGTCGTTGAGCCCGTTGGGCAGCAGGCCGGACGGCGCACCGATGAGCGCGAGTTCCAAGCGGTCCGCGGCGGCGTTCAGCGCGTCCACCGTGATGGCCGTGTGCTTGCGGGCGCTCGAGGCCGCGGCATGGATCATCGCCACGGACAGCTGCCCGGATACGGCGCCGGTGACTCGGTCCTGGAGCTCGTGGGCCTCGTCCACCACCACCACGTCGTATTCGGGCAGCACGGCCAGTCCTTCGAACGCGCTGACGGCGAGCATCGCGTGATTGGTGACCACGACGTCGGACTCCGCGGCGTGGTGGCGGGCGAGCTCGCTGAAGCACTCCTCCGCCATCGGACACTTCTGCGCACCAAGGCACTCCATGGACGTGACGGACACTTGGCGCCAGGCCCGGTCCGTCACGCCCGGCATGAGTTCGTCGCGGTCGCCCGTGGTGGTCTTTGCTGCCCATTCACGCAGCCGCAGGACTTCCTTGCCGAGCTGCGAGGCAGGCCCGCCGATGGCCGCGGCGAGATGCGGAACGCTGGTGTCCTCGCCAAGGGAGAACAGCTGGCCTTCGGCAGGTTCCTCGCTCGGGAAGCCACCCTCCAGCTTATGCCGGCACACATAGTTGGCCCGCCCCTTGACCAGCGCAATGCTGACCGGGCGTTCCAACTCCGGATTGATGGTCTCCAGGAGCCGGGGCAGGTCCCGGCCCACGATCTGCGTCTGCAGCGCCAGAGTGGCCGTGGACACGAGCGTGGGCTTGTTGCTCTCCATCGCGTGCGCAATCAGCGGAATCAAGTACGCGAGGGACTTGCCCGTGCCCGTGCCGGCCTGCACCAGCAAGTGTTCACCGGTCTCGATCGCCCGGGCCACATGCTTGGCCATCTCATGCTGGCCGGCACGGTTCTGGCCACCCATGCCTGCAACGGCGGTATCGAGGAGTTCAAGGGCCAGTAGTTCGAGGTCGGTCCGTTCCCCCGCGGTTTCGCCGCGCTCCCCCGCCTCCGGCTCAACCATTGCTGACGAACGACTCCAACTCGGCTGCCAGGTTCTCGTGGACCATGGCTACCACGCGTGTGCCTTCCTCCTCATGCTCAAGGCTGAGGATTTCGGCCTCGGTGTTGTGCAGCTTGTTGATGAGTTCGCCGCGGTTGTATGGAATCAGGACCTCGAGGCGCACACCGGGACGCGGAATGGCCTCGCTGATGACTCCGAGGAGCTCGGCAATGCCCTGCCCTGTGCGGGTTGACACCACTACGTGGCGTGGCTCTTTTTGCTTGAGCCGCTCAATGACGAACGGGTCCGCGGCGTCCGCCTTGTTCAGGACGATGATTTCCGGGATCTTCCGTGCATCCACTTCGCTGAAAACGGTGCGGACGGCCGCGATCTGGCCTTCCGGATCCGGATGCGAAACGTCCACCACATGCAGGATCAGATCGGCGTCGGCCACCTCTTCCAGGGTGGAGCGGAATGCCTCCACGAGCTGGGTGGGCAGCGACCGCACGAAGCCGACGGTGTCCGAAAGCGTGTAGCCGATCCCGTCAGGGGTTTGGGCCTTGCGGACTGTCGGGTCCAGGGTGGCGAACAACGCGTTCTCCACGAGGACACCGGCATCGGTCAGGCGGTTGAGCAGCGATGACTTTCCGGCGTTCGTGTACCCGGCAATCGCGACCGAAGGAACGGCGTTACGACGGCGGTTGGCCCGCTTGGTCTCGCGCGACGGCTTCATCGCGGCGATCTCGCGCCGCAGCTTTGCCATGCGCGTGCGGATTCGACGGCGGTCCAGTTCGATCTTCGTTTCACCAGGGCCGCGCGAACCCATGCCGGCGCCGGCTCCACCCACCTGGCCACCGGCCTGGCGGGACATGGAATCGCCCCAACCACGCAGGCGCGGCAACAGGTATTCCAGCTGCGCGAGCTCCACTTGGGCCTTGCCCTCGCGGCTCTTGGCGTGCTGCGCGAAAATGTCGAGGATCAACGTGGTGCGGTCCACCACCTTGACCTTGACAATGTCTTCCAGGCCGCGCCGCTGGGAGGGTGCCAGTTCCGCGTCGACCACCACGGTGTCCGCTCCGGTGGACATCACGATGTCCTTCAGCTCCATGGCTTTGCCTGAGCCAAGGAACGTGCCGGGGTCGGGTTTCATGCGGCGCTGGACGATGCCGTCCAGGACCTCCGAGCCGGCCGTTTCGGCCAAGGCCGCGAGCTCCCTCAGGGAATTCTCGGCGTCGGCCAAGGTGCCTTCGGTCCAGAGGCCCGCCAGTACAACCCGCTCAAGGCGCAGCTGCCGGTATTCGACCTCAGTGACATCTTCAAGTTCAGTGGACAGGCCAGCGGTACGGCGCAAGGCCCGGCGTTCGGCCAGATCCTCTTGGTCACCGTCGTAGATGCTGTGTTCTTCGTCCAGGCGGGAAATCGCCTGGGCCTTGCCCAACACGCCCCGGGCTTCGTCGCGGTCCTGAGCTGTGGCAGGTGCGTCCTTGGAGAGAATCCGGTCGATGACAGCCTGGATTTCTTCAGGACTCATGTCCTGGGCGTCGGAATCGGGTCCGGTGTTCTTCTGCGTGGTCATGGTCTCCTTTAGGGGTTTCAGCACTTCCAGAATAGTGCCGATTCGTTTCTTGTGGCGCGGAATTCGCGCAGGGCTGATGCCTGGCAAGCCTCTGCCGATGTACCGGGATGTCCGCCCGGCCAGGCTGCGCGGATTGCGTGCACAGGTACCAGGGGCGGAAGGGGATGATCTGCTGAGCGTCCAAGCGCCAGGAGTGGCGTATGGAACTGACATGCCAAGGCGGAATGGCGCTGCATTTGTGCAGGCCTGCGTCGCGGGCACTGCCGGCTACTTGAAGGCGGCCGGCTACTCAAAGATCAAGAACATGGGCTATAGACTATCAGACCGCGTCAAGCCCGGGCGGGGGCGGCGCGCGGTTTCCCTTGCCCGCGGCTGGCCACTAATCTGGCAAGCTATGGAGTCTGCTCACTATTTCAGCGCACAGCCCGCGGGGCCGTTCACCCGCAAGCCCCTCACGGTGGAACTGGCCGGCGCGACCCGCCGGCTCCAGACGTCGGGAGGCATCTTCAGCCCCGACGGGATCGACAAGGGCACCGCGATCCTTCTCTCCGAGGTTCCACCGCCTGCGCCGCAGGGCAATCTGCTGGACATCGGTTGCGGCTGGGGTCCCATTGCGCTGACCATGGGGCTCATGGCACCGCATGCGCGGGTCCACGCCGTCGACGTCAACGAGCGCTGCGTCACCCTGACCAATGAGAACGCCGCACTCCTGGAACTCGGGAACGTGACGGCGAGCCTGCCCGACGACGTCGACCCCGCCGTGACGTTCGACACCATCTGGTCAAACCCGCCCATCCGTATCGGCAAGGACGAACTCCACAATCTGCTGCTCAAGTGGCTGCCGCGGCTCGCGCCGGGGGGAACCGCATGGCTCGTGGTGCAGAAAAACCTGGGCGCGGACTCGCTTCAGCGCTGGCTGGCCGATACCCTCGACGATTCCTTCTCGGTGTCCCGGGAAAGCACGTCCAAGTCCTTCCGCATCCTGCGGATCAGGAAAGCGTCCCGCTAGCGACGATCACGGCGGGGCCGCTGAGCTCCACGTGTTCACGGCCGCTTTCGCCGGGGAAGAACCGCACGCCGACGACGCCGCCGGGCACCTTGACGCGCCACGTATCGGGAGCGCCGTCCCCCGCCCAGTGACGGATGGCGACGGCGGCCGCACACGCGCCGGTGCCGCACGATTGGGTCTCGCCGACGCCGCGTTCGTGGACCCGCATCGTGATGTTGCCCACGCCATCGTGAACGAGGGGCTCAGCGGGAACCACGAATTCGACGTTGGTGCCGTTGGCCGGCTTGGGATCGACGACGGGCGCCTTGAAGAGCTGGGTGGACTTGAGCTCGGAGAGTTCGGCCAATGCCACGACAGTGTGGGGGTTGCCCATGCTGACAGACAGGGCAGGCCGGGCGACTTCCAAACCGTCGGCGCTGACGAGCGAGTCCATGGCCTTGCTGGTGGCGTCCTTCGGGAAAATAAACTCCCACGGCCCCATGTCCACCGCATAGCCGTCATCCGTGCGGACGATCGTCTTGATGCCGCCACGGGTTCCGATGGTCAGGGATTCGCCCGCGTTGAGGGTGACAAGCCCCTGCTCAATGAGGAATTGGACAAAGACACGGACGCCGTTGCCGCACATTTCGGACAACGAGCCGTCGCCGTTGCGGTAGTCCATGAACCATTCGGCAGCGGGATCGGCCTCGAGGAGCTGGAGGCCTTCGGGCAGGAACCGTGAAGGGACTGCCCGGATGAGTCCGTCCCCGCCGACGCCCAGATGACGGTCGCAGAGTGCCGCGACCTGCTCCGGAGAGATCTGGTGCGCATCATCCGGATCCGCGATGAGGACGAAATCGTTGCCGGTGCCGTGTCCCTTGGAGAAGGCCAGCCCGTGCAGACCGGAGGCAGGTACGGAACCGCCGGCAGCTGTGGGCTGCGGGGCGGAAAATGCGAGGGTTTCATCCATGGCTCAAGGCTACCTGCACTAACGGTTGCGCCTAAATCACCGACGCCGGGCTCGCGCAGATTCCTGCGGCTTTGGCCACCAAATCCGGATCCTGCCAGTCCAGCCAGTGGATCCGGGGGTCAGCCCGGAACCAGGTGAGCTGGCGCCGGGCGAACTGCCGTGTGGCCACGATGGTTTCCTCAGCCGCGGAAGCGGTGTCGGATTCGCCGTCGAGGACCTTCAAGAACTGGGCGTATCCGAGCGCCCGCGACGCGGTCTTGCCTCGCCGGAGTCCGGCGGCGTCGAGCCGCGCCACCTCGGCGAGGAGGCCGGCGTCGACCATCCGGTGGACCCGTCCGGCCAAGCGGTCACGCAGAACGTCGCGGTCGACGTCGAGCCCTATCTGGACCGCCGGCTGGAAGTACTCGCGGCTTGGCATGAAGGAACTGAACGGGCGGCCGGTGAGCTCGAAAACCTCAAGCGCACGGATCACGCGGCGCGCGTCGCCGAGCCTGTCGGCGGACACTGGGTCCACGGAGCGCAGGCGTTCCTGCAGGGGACGGAGCCCCGCCTGGGCGTGCTCCCGTTCCAGCCGTTCCCGCACGGCAGGATCGGTACCAGGGAACTCGAGGACATCCAGCGCGGCCCGGACGTAAAGCCCTGATCCGCCCGCCAGGATGGCACGCTTGCCGCGGCTGTGGATATCGCGGATGGCCGCGCGGCAGTCGGCTTGGAAAGCCGAGACGCTGGCTTCCTCGGTGACATCCATTGTGTCCAGGAGGTGGTGGGGCACTCCCCTGCGTTCGGCGACGCTGATCTTGGCCGTGCCGATATCCATTCCACGGTAAAACTGCATGGCATCGGCATTGATGACCTCGCCGTCGAGCTCGAGGGCGAGGTGGACGGCCAGATCCGATTTGCCGGAACCGGTAGGGCCGACCACCGCGATCACGGGCGGGTTCGGGCCAACCGGTCCGGAGGGTGCTGCTGCCATGTCCGGCTAGCCGCGCCGAACGGGCAACGACGGCATGCCGAGGGAGACGCCCTTTGACCCTGAAGACCCGGCGCCCGCGCCGCCCGGCGCCGGAGCGCCGCAGGAATCGGCCTGTGAGCGGTCCCACGCATCGCCGGCACGGGAGCGCCTCAAGCTGTAGTCCGCCGATGTCTCCGGGTCGGAGACGAGGTGGAAGGCGGCAGCTTCCGTGATCGTCACCGTGACGAAGTCGCCGGGCCGCGGAGCCTGTGCGCCTTCGGGCACGGAGAAGTGGACCAGCCGCTGGTCCTGGGAACGGCCGGACAAACGATGGGTTTCCCCGGCTTTGCGGCCGGACTGGGCCGTGACAAGGAGTTCAACCTGGCGGCCAAGCTGTTTCGCGTTTTCCTCGGCCGCGATGCGGTCCTGCAGCGCGGTCAGCCTTTCGTACCGTTCCTGGACAACGGCTTTCGGGAGCTGTTCGGGAAGCTCCGCGGCCGGGGTGCCCGGGCGCTTGGAGTACTGGAAAGTGAAGGCCGAGGCGAACCGCGACTTTTCGACGACGTCGAGCGTTGCCTGGAAGTCCTCTTCGGTCTCGCCGGGGAAGCCCACGATGATGTCGGTGGTGATCGCGGCGTGCGGAATCTTGTCACGGACCTTGTCCAGGATCCCGAGGAACTTGCTGGAGCGGTAGGAGCGGCGCATGTCCTTGAGGACCTTGTCCGAGCCGGACTGGAGGGGCATGTGCAGCTGCGGCATGACGTTGGGGGTTTCGGCCATCGCGTCGATGACGTCGTCGGTAAAGGCAGCCGGGTGCGGGCTGGTGAAGCGGACACGCTCGAGGCCTTCGATGCCACCGCAGGCACGGAGCAGTTTGGAGAAGGCCAGGCGGTCCCCGAACTCAACGCCGTAGGAGTTCACGTTCTGGCCGAGCAGCGTGACCTCGACTGCGCCGTCGTCTACCAGCGCCTGGATTTCGGCGAGGATCTCACCCGGCCGGCGGTCCTTCTCCTTGCCGCGGAGGGACGGCACGATGCAGAAGGTACAGGTGTTGTTGCACCCGACGGAGATGGAAACCCAGCCCGAGTACACCGAATCACGCTTGGTCGGCAGGGTGGAGGGGAAGACGTCGAGTGCCTCCAGGATTTCGAGTTGCGCCTCGTTGTTGTGACGGGCCCTGTCCAGCAACGCCGGGAGCGCCCCGACATTGTGGGTCCCGAAGACGGCATCCACCCACGGCGCCTTGCGCACGATGGTTTCGCGGTCCTTTTGCGCGAGGCATCCGCCCACCGCAATCTGCATTCCGGGATGGGCGGCCTTGACCTGCTTGAGTTCCCCGAGGTTGCCGTAGAGCTTGTTGTCGGCGTTCTCGCGGACGGCGCAGGTGTTGAAGACCACGACGTCGGCAACGCCGCCGTCGGACGGCACGTATCCTGCGGCCTCGAGGAGCCCGGCCATGCGCTCGGAATCATGGACGTTCATTTGGCAACCGAAGGTCCGCACTTGGTAGGTGCGCTCCGCCCCGCCCTCAGGTGCCGGATCGACGACGGGGGCCGGACCGGGCTGCTGGATGGGGGCTGGTGCTGGTGCTGCGGAAGGGAAACTCACCAATCTAGGGTAGCCCCTCGGACTAGTACCAGTTGAAGCCCATCTCGTGCTGCCAGGCGTTGCAGGGCGAACCATAACGGTCGCGGATATAGCCGAGGCCCCATTCGACCTGGGTCCGGTAGTTGGTGAGCCAGTCACTGCCTGCCGAATAGTACTTATCCGGGGGCAGCGCCTGCGCAATACCGTAAGCACCGCTGCTGGGATTGGTGGCGTCGGTCATCCAACTGGACTCCTGGATCCACAGGGAGTTCAGGCACCGCATTTGGTCCTGCCCCCAACCATAAGCGCCGAGGCGGGAGGACGCGTATTGCCGTGCGCCCGCGGGGTCGTTGACGACGCTGCCCCCGCCCCCGCCCGCGAAGCCTCCCCCGCCGCCACTGCTGATCGGCGACTGGATGACCGCTGGCTGGGCGGCTTGCTGGGCCTGTTGTGCTTGCTGGGCCTGTGCTTGCTGGGCCTGTGCTTGCTGGGCCCGGGCTGCCGCCTCGGCTTCGGCTGCCGCTTGCCTCTGCGCCGCTTCCCTCTTGGCCTCCTGGGCGGCCTGGTACGCCGCAAGCGCTACCTGGCCTTCCTGGTATTTTTGCGCAACCGCGGCAGAAGTGGACGTCAAGGACGCGAGTTGGGCCACCATGGTCTTTCGCTGGCCGTCCGTCGCGGCCACGCTGTCTTCGGCGGCGCGCCTGGCGGAATCCGCTGCCTGGGCTTTTGCCGCGGCGTCGCTGTCCAAGCGGGCCAACTCATCGCGTGCGGCCTGTTCCTGGGCGGTTGCGGCGGCAACTGCCTGGGACGCGCTCAGGGCGTCATCGTGCAGTTTCGCTGTGCGGTCCAGGACCCGGTTCAGCACAGCGAAATTATGAAGGTTGTCCGGCGCGATGGCGGCGTTCACCAGGGACCAGGGTCCTGGATCGAAGCCGCCCGACTCGTATGCCTTGACAACCAGCGAGGAAGTGGACTTTCTCAATGAATCCGCTTTTGCCTTGGCCTGTTGGGATGCCTCAGCAAGTTTCTGCGTCACGGCCTGCTGATGAAGCAAAGCATCATGGGCCTTGGCATACTCAGTTCCGGCTTTGATGGCTGCCGCACCGAGTTCGCCGGATTTCTGCTGGAGGCCTGCCAATAACCCGTTGATGCGGTCCACTTCGGCGCTTGCGGCGGCCTCGTTTCCCTGGGCCTGCTGTACTTCCTCCCAGCTGGGATAGCCCGACGGCGGGGCGTCATCGTCCGCCGAAGCCCGGCCGGCGGGGAGCAGGGACGCGACAAGCAAGGGCACAATGATCGCCGGCAGCCGTAACGACAACGCTTTCATTGGTTCTGACCTGCCTCCCGACTCGGAACACTAGTCCAGAACCTTAGCCGACCGGTACCGGGAAGCCACCCCACCCCGCCGCCCCGGGACAATACTCACAGGCAGCTCTCAGTTCTCCGTGGACAGGGTTTCGTCCAGGACCTCGCCGACAATCCGGAATGCCGCCGATGGCTGGTAGCCCTTGCGGGCGAGCATCGAGGCGAGCCGCCGGGTTTGCTTGTCCCGCTCGGCCCTGTCGGAAAGGTCCGTTCCGGCCCTCAAACGACGGGCAACCAAGTCCCTGGCGGCATTCCGCTCGTCGTCGTCGCTCACAAGCGCCAGCGCCTGCTCGGCGGTTTCCGAGTCGATGCCCTTGTCCGCCAGTTCCCGCCTCAGGGCACCGCGGGCGAGTTTCCTCGTCTGGGCACGGCTGCGGACCCACATCTCGGCGAAATCGCCGTCATCAATGAGCCGGACTTCTTCGAAGCGGTCCAGGACGGCTTCGGCCACGTCCTCCGGCACATTCCGCTCAGCCAGTTTGCGTGCGAGCTGAAGCCTGCTTTTGGGCGAGTTGGTCAGTTGCCGCAGAACGATGGCCCGGGCTACCGATTCCGGGTTGGCCTCAGCGTCCGCTGCCACGGATGAATCCGCGGACGGACCCCACGAGCTGGAGCGTCCCTGGCGCTTAGCCGTCAACGGCCTTCAGCTTCGGGGAGGCTTCGGGTTCGGCAGGCTTGGCTCCGACACCAAGCTTCTCCTTGATGAGCCGCTCGAGGTCCGCGGCCAATTCCGGGTTGTCCCGCAGGAATCGGCGGGAGTTCTCCATGCCTTGGCCCAGCTGGTCACCGTCGTAGGTGAACCATGAGCCGGACTTCTTGATGATGCCGTGCTCGACACCCATGTCGATGATGCCGCCCTCGCGGGAGATGCCCTGGCCGTAGATGATGTCGAACTCGGCCACCTTGAAGGGCGGAGCCATCTTGTTCTTGACGATCTTGGCTTTGGTGCGGTTACCTACCGAGTCCGCGCCTTCCTTCAGCGTCTGGATGCGGCGGACATCGATACGGACGGAAGCATAGAACTTCAGTGCCTTACCACCGGTGGTGGTCTCCGGGGAGCCGAAGAATACGCCGATCTTTTCGCGAAGCTGGTTGATGAAGATCGCGGTGGTCTTGGTCTGGCTCAACCGGCCCGTGATCTTACGCAGCGCCTGGCTCATGAGCCGTGCCTGGAGGCCCACGTGGGAGTCACCCATTTCGCCTTCGATTTCGGCACGCGGCACAAGCGCGGCAACGGAGTCGATCACCACGATGTCCAACGACCCCGAGCCGACCAGCATGTCCATGATTTCCAGTGCCTGCTCACCGGTGTCCGGCTGCGAGACCAAAAGGGCGTCCGTGTCCACGCCAAGCTTCGCGGCATAGTCCGGGTCCAGTGCGTGCTCGGCGTCGATGAACGCCGCGATACCGCCGTTGCGCTGAGCGTTTGCCACTGCATGGAGTGCCACGGTGGTCTTACCCGACGATTCAGGGCCGTAGATTTCCACGACGCGTCCGCGCGGCAGGCCGCCAATGCCAAGGGCGACGTCCAGGGCGATGGAACCAGTGGGAATGACTTCGATGGGCGCGCGGGTATCGTCACCCAAGCGCATGATGGAGCCCTTGCCGAATTGTTTGTCGATCTGGGCAAGCGCTGCCTCGAGCGCCTTCTCACGATCCTGGTTTGCCGCCATGGTTCACACCTCTGATGCTTTCTCGCTGTGGACTGGCCTGAACGGCCGCTTTCCTGTCTCATCCGACGCTAGTACGGGGCGCTGACAATTTTGTGTGCAACTGCGCCTATGTGGACAACTCCGGGCTTCGAATGACACGGAAACTGCTCCGCCAGGATCAATTTTCCTCTGATAGGAGCATAGCCTCATCCGAACAGATATTCGAACAAATGCGTCGGCGTGTCCGCCCGAAAACCGGGAATCAAAACGATTTGGAACCCTTGTCGGAAGGCTTGATGTCCCTGCCAAGGCGCCGCTCCGGAGGAACGTCCTGGACGTCGCACAGGGCAAGCCAGACGTCGCGGGGGTTGTAACCCGCTGCCAAGGCTTCATCTGCCGTACGGCCGCCGACGCCGGCCAATACAAGGGAGCTGCTGAGGACCCGGGAGTAGCCAGCCCCGAATTCATCGTCCATCAGCCGCCAAAAGTCACTGATCCGCACCAATAGAGTCTCTCACGGGTGCGGACTCTAGAATGGTTGTCATGAGCAACACTTCCGACGACGTGCCCGA
The DNA here is from genome assembly GCF_021483235.1 of Arthrobacter alkaliphilus. Lineage (GTDB taxonomy): Bacteria > Actinomycetota > Actinomycetes > Actinomycetales > Micrococcaceae > Arthrobacter > Arthrobacter alkaliphilus. The sequence goes on from NZ_JAKEEC010000001.1 coordinate 55,838, forward strand.
GCTGGCGGAGGTTGGCGACGACGTCGACGCCGCCCTCCAGCATGTGGAACATCAGCTGAGCATGTTCTGGCGACGCGCACGATCGCTGTCCTACCAGTTGTCCCGCCAGGTCCATCCCGACATGGACCCGGCCGCCTACGGGCTGCTCTCGATCATCCGGAAAGAGGGGCCCCTTCGCCTGACCGAGCTCGCGTCCTGCATCGGCGTCGGGAAGCCGTCGGTGAGCCGCCAGATCGCGTTCCTGGAGAGCATCGGCATGGTCTACAAAGAGGCCGACCCCCAGGATGGCCGCGCACAATCCATCCGGCTGACTCCCAGCGGCGAGGAAAAGATGCAACAGGTCCAGGACGCACGCCGGCAGGTGTTCCGGGAACGCCTGGGTGAGTGGCCGCTGGAAGAAATCCAGACGCTTGCGGACTACATCGGGCGGCTCAACGCCGCCTACGGCGACGGGAGCGGCAAGGACTGACTGCCGTCCAAGCCATAAAAGCCCAAGAAGGAGGGCCTCCATCCGGAGGCCCTCCTTCTTTGCTCGAATATTTCCCGGGTTTTCCGGCCTAGCGGGCTCCGGAGAGCATGCCCTGGGTAAAGTCGTCGTTCAGTTCGGCGCTGAGTTCGCGGTCGAGATCGCGGCCATAGCGCTGGGCGAATTCCTGCGGGACGGTGTCCGGAACGGCAACGCCCTCGGCGACGGCGACCCGGTCGCTGACCTCGCGGAGCATGCCGGACAACGGAACGTCCAAGGCGGAGCAGATCGAGGACAACAGCTCTGAGGATGCTTCCTTCTGGCCGCGTTCAACCTCGCTCAGGTAGCCAAGGGAGACGCGGGCGCTGTGCGAGACTTCGCGGAGTGTGCGGCCCTGGCGCTGGCGGACATCGCGCAGGACATCACCGATTTCGTGACGCAGTACAACCATCTTGCGCTCCTTCTGTTCGCTCGGTGCCTTCTCGGCCAAGCCCACATCCTTCCAGCGGACAACGCCGTTTACGGATACGGGCTGCTTAACCATCTGTATCGCCTTGCTCCCTCGTGAGTCCGGCCCACCCTGGCAGGTGCACCGGTTGTTTTTACATCCTAGGCGCCCCGGCCATTCCGGAGCGACACAATGTAACAACTATTGGGCCGTTGTTTTTGTTCCCGGCTACTTTACGTGCGGTAGGTCGGCCCCGACAAGGCACTCCAGCAAGCACTCCAGCGCCGCTGCGGTTGCCTGTGCACGGATACTTGGCCGATCACCCTCGAAAGAGTAGGCGTGCGCCACGGCTCCGCCGGGCGTGGCGATGCCGACGAAAACCGTGCCAACCGGCTTGCCATCGTGCGGCAGGGGTCCCGCGACCCCGGTCGTAGAGACCCCGACGTCGGCACCGCAGGCGCGCCTGGCGCCGTCGGCCATGGCCGCGGCAACCCCGGCGTCGACGGATCCGACCTCCGAAAGCAGTTCCCCGGAGACCCCCAGGACCCCCGCCTTGACTGAATTCTGATAGGCAACCACTCCGCCCTGAAGCATGCCGGACGCGCCCGGAGTATCAGCGAGGGTGGCGGCAACCAGGCCGGCTGTCAGGGATTCCGCGGTAGCCACGGTTACGCCGCGCTCGATCGCGAGAGCGACGACGGACGCGGCCGTCTCGTCCGCGGACGGGCTCATGCGGGCTTTCCTGCCGTGCGGAGCTTCGCGGCTTCGACCACATATTCGATGCCGGTCCACACGGTGATGGCGAGGGCGGCGAGCATGACCCAGAAAGCCACGCTGACGAGCCACGGAGCGAAGGAATCCAGCGGCAGGATGTAGAGGAAGATCGCCACTGTCTGGATGACGGTCTTGAGCTTGCCGCCGCGCGAGGCCGGCATCACGCCATAGCGGATGACAAAGAAGCGCAACGCGGTGACGCCCCATTCGCGGACCAGGATGAGGATCGTGATCCACCACGGCAACTCCCCCAGCCATGAGAGGAGAACAAGTGCCGAGCCGATCAGCAACTTGTCGGCAATCGGGTCCGCGATCTTGCCGAAGTTGGTGACGAGGTCGCGGCTCCGGGCAATGTCGCCGTCGAGCTTGTCCGTGTAGATCGCCACTGCGAAGGCAAGCACCGCTGCCCAGCGCCAAATGCCGTGCTGGCTGTTGTCCGCCAAGAGGAACCAAACGAAGAACGGCACCAGCACGATTCGAAGCATCGTCAGGATGTTGGGCAGGTTCCAGATATCGGAGCTGCTGGAACCGGCTTTGCTGCCGTCGGATGTAGTCACCCCTCTAGGCTACCGTCCGGTCAATGACCAAGCGTCTTCGCCGCCGTCGTCCTCATCGTCCGGGCCGTCTGCTCCGTCATGGTATTCCGTGGCCTGCTTGCGACGGTCGAAATCGGCGGCGACCACGTCCTCGGCGTAGCCGCCGACAGCGATGTTCGCGTTCGCGTTGTCGCTCAGCGCCGCCGTGTGCGCGTCAGGGAGGGCCGGAGCTTCCTGCCCCTTCATCGCCGCCAGGACGGGAGCGAGGTCGTCGGGCTTGACCAGGACATCGCGCGCCTTGGACCCTTCCGACGGGCCTACGACGCCGCGCGACTCGAGCAGGTCCATGAGGCGGCCCGCCTTGGCGAAACCGACGCGGAGCTTGCGCTGCAGCATCGATGTGGAACCGAACTGCGTCGTAACCACAAGTTCCGTGGCCTGGAGCAGGACCTCGAGGTCGTCCCCGATGTCGTCGTCGATCTGCTTTTTCTGCGCCTCGGGCGCGACGTCGTCACGGTAGACAGCCTTGAGCTGGCCCTTGACGTGTTCAACGACCCGGTGGATTTCGGACTCGGAGACCCAGGCACCCTGCACGCGCATTGCCTTGGAGGCGCCCATCGGCAGGAAGAGCGCGTCGCCCTGGCCAATAAGTTTCTCCGCACCGGGCTGGTCCAGGACCACGCGGGAGTCGGTGACGGACGAGGTCGCGAACGCCATGCGCGAGGGGACGTTCGCCTTGATCAGGCCGGTGACGACGTCGACCGACGGACGCTGGGTCGCGAGGACCAGGTGGATGCCGGCGGCACGGGCAAGCTGGGTGATCCGGACAATGGAGTCTTCGACGTCCCGCGGGGCCACCATCATGAGGTCGGCAAGCTCGTCCACGATCACCAGCAAGTACGGGTACGGCTTGATGACGCGCTTGGAGTCGACCGGGGGCACCACCTTGCCGGCGCGGACCGCTTTGTTGAAGTCGTCGATGTGCTTGAAGCCGTAGTTGGCGAGGTCGTCGTAGCGGGCGTCCATTTCGCGCACTACCCACTGAAGCGCCTCGGCGGCTTTCTTGGGATTGGTGATGATGGGCGTGATGAGGTGTGGAACGCCTTCATACGCGGTCAGTTCCACGCGCTTGGGGTCCACCATGACCATGCGGACCTCATCGGGTGTGGCCCGCATCAGGATCGACGTGATCATCGAGTTCACGAATGACGATTTACCGGCACCCGTCGCACCGGCCACGAGCAAGTGCGGCATCTTGGCGAGGTTCGCGACGACGTAGCCGCCTTCGACGTCCTTGCCGACGCCCATCACCATGGGGTGGTCTGTCCGCCTGGCGTTCTGGCTGCGCAGGACGTCGCCGAGCGACACGGTCTCGCGGTCCGTGTTGGGGATCTCGATACCGATGGCCGACTTGCCCGGGATGGGGCTGAGGATGCGGACATCACTTGATGCCACGGCGTAGGAAATGTTCTTCGACAACGCAGTGACACGCTCGACCTTGGTACCGGGAGCGAGTTCGATCTCGTAGCGGGTCACGGTGGGGCCACGGCTGAAGCCGGTGACGGTGGCGTCGACGTTGAACTGCTGCATCGTGTCCGTCAGGGCGGCCACGACGGCGTCGTTCGCTTCGGTGCGCTCCTTCGGGATGGACCCCGGAGTCAGGTTGTCCGAGGACGGCAGCGTGTAGGTGACGTCCCCGGCAAGCGACAGTTGTTCGGTGCGCTGCGGAATCGGCGTCGGGGGCGGAGGCGGGCTGACCGGCGTCGAAGGCACAGTAGCCGGCGGAGCGGCCGGCGGGACCATCGGGATCGCTTCCGTGGCGTCCCCGGCCGCGGCCTTTCCAAGTCCTTGCGCGGCCTTGATCTTCTCGACGGCGATTTCAGCCTGGGTGGGCCGGCGGACACCCGGCGGCACGGCTGGTGCTCCCTGGGCCGATGGTGCGTCGTCGTCAACGATGGCGTGCTCGAAGGCCTCGTCGCCGACGTACCCCTCGAGCGTGCGGTCGTCCTCGTTGTCCTTGCCGAAGAGGCGTTTGCGGCGCTTCTTCTTCGGCTCCGCGGCCGCCTCATTTTCGTAGAGATAGCTGCGGTCATGGGAATCGTCGTGCTGCGCACCCGCGTCCATCAGGTCTACACCCATGAGGTGCTCGTAGGCGCCGCGGATGCGCCGCGGAATGGCGCTGAACGGCGTCGCGGTCACGATCAGGACGGAGACGAACGCCAAGGCGCCGTACACGATGAGTGGCACCGCGGGATGGATGGCGGCCAAGGGCGACGCCGCGAGGAATCCGAGCATCCCGCCCGCCCGCCGCAGGCCCTCGAAGCCCTGGGCGACCGTTGGTTGGCCCCCGATGATGTGGGCCAAGCCAGTCCCGGCGAAGGACATGATCAGGAAACCGATGCCCACGCGGTTGTTGCCGCGGCTGTCCCATGGCTCGCGGAACAGCCGGAAAGCGCAGACGAAAAGCATGAGCGGCAGAAGCAGTGATACCCAGCCGAAGGTCCCGTTCACGATGCTGTAGACAAGATCCGGAAACCAACCTTTGAAGCCCCACCAGGCGAAGGTTGCGATGAAGACACCGAGTGCGAGGTTGAAAAGCGCGGCGCCGTCCCGGCGGTCTGCGGGATCAAGGCCGCTGACGTCATGGCCGATCCGGCGCACGCCCGCACCCACCACGTGGCCGATTCCCAGCCAGATGCCGGCAAGCGCACGGAGGATCCAGGGCTGTTGGGGTTCGACGACGGCGGCCTGCTTGCCGCGGGCCGTGCCTGTGCCGCTCCTGCCGGTCTTTGCCGGGGTCCGGGTGCTGCCCGAACGTGAACCTGCCCCGGCGGGCTTACTGTTGGAGCTGCCTCTAGGCGCGGAGGTAGTACGAGTCGCCATAACGGCCACGCTACCCCAGTCCGGGCGGAATCCCGCGGATTTGCGGGGCCCGGAGGAACCATGTTGCCTCCGGGCCACAGCGGATGGCTATGCCTCCAGGACCAGGGGGATGATCATGGGGCGGCGCCGCAGCTTGCGGTTGACCCACGTGCCGATCACGCGGCGCACGACCTGCTGGAGCTGGTGGTTGGTGTGGTCCGCGTGGTGGAGCACGGCGTCTTCAAGGGCGGCATTGATCTTGGGGATGATCTCGTCGAATACGGAATCGTCCTCGGCCACGCCGCGGGCGTGGATCTCCGGGCCGGAAACGATCTTGCCGGTGGTCCGGTTGATGACGGTGATAACGGAGATGAAGCCTTCGTCGCCGAGGATCCTGCGGTCCTTCAGGTCGGCGTCGGTGATTTCACCCACACTGGAGCCATCCACATAGACGAAGCCCACTTCCACTTGGCCCACCACGTTGGCCTTGTGGTCCCGGACGTCGATGACGGTGCCATTGTCGCTGAGGATGACGCGGTCCGCGGGTACGCCGGAGTCCTCGGCCAGGTTGCCGTTGGCGATGAGGTGACGGGTTTCGCCGTGCACCGGCATCGCGTTCAGGGGCTTGAGGATGTTGTAGCAGTAGAGCAGCTCGCCAGCGGCTGCGTGGCCGGAGACATGCACTTTGGCGTTGCCCTTGTGGACCACGTTGGCGCCGAGCTTGAGCAGCCCGTTGATGATCCGGTAGACCGCGTTTTCGTTGCCGGGGATGAGGCTCGATGCCAGGATAACGGTGTCGCCGTGGCCCACTACCACCCGGTGGTCGCCGTTGGCCATCCGGGACAGGGCCGCCATCGGTTCGCCCTGGGAACCTGTGGACATGAGGACCAGTCGGTGGTCAGGCAGGTTGTCGATGTTCTTGATGTCCACGAGGATTCCCGGCGGGACGTCAAGGTAGCCCAGTTTCGCGGCGATGGCCATGTTGCGCACCATGGACCGGCCCACGAAGGCGACATTGCGGCCGTGCTTGGCGGCTGCGTTGAGCACCTGCTGCACCCGGTGCACGTGCGATGAGAAGGAGGCGACGATAATCCGCTTCTTGGCCTGGCTGAACACGCGGTCCAGCGTGGGGCCGATTTCCTTTTCCGCCGTGGTGAATCCGGGCACATCCGCATTGGTGGAGTCCGCCATGAACAGGTCCACCCCTTCTTCGCCCAGGCGGGCGAAGTGGCGCAGGTCCGTGATGCGGCCGTCGAGGGGCAACTGGTCCATCTTGAAGTCGCCCGTGTGCAGCACATTGCCGCCGGCGGTACGGATGAAGACGGCCAAGGCATCCGGAATGGAATGGTTGACGGCCACGAATTCGCATTCGAAGGGGCCAAACTGCTCCACCTGTCCTTCTGCGACCGTGAGCGTGTACGGCTTGATCCGGTGTTCCTGGAGCTTGGCCTCGACGAGGGCGAGCGTCAGCTGGGAACCGACCAACGGCAGGTCCGCGCGCAAGCGCAGAAGGTACGGCACAGCGCCGATGTGGTCTTCGTGGCCATGCGTCAGCACGATGGCAACGACGTCGTCCAGCCTGTCCTCGATATACGAGAAGTCAGGCAGGATCAGGTCAACGCCCGGCTGGGTCTCTTCAGGGAAGAGTACGCCGCAGTCAACCACCAGCAGTTTGCCGTTGATTTCGAAAACGGCCATGTTGCGGCCGATTTCCCCCAGCCCGCCAAGGGGCACGATCCGGAGCGTTCCCTGCGGAAGTTTGGGCGGGGTGACAAGTCCGGGAAGGGCGGTTTGGGTCATAATGCGCTACTTTCCGGCGGAATCGTCCTAGACAGTGAAGTCCATTCCAGCTTCCGCCAAGTCCTCGCGGATGATTGCGATCTCGGCGGGGTCCGGCTCCACGAGGGGCAAGCGGACAACCGAGTTGGGCAGGACTCCCTGCCATTTAAGAATCTGTTTGGCGGCGACGGCGCCTTGGACCCGGGTCATGGTTGCGCGGACCACGGGCTCGAGTTCGAAGTTGATCTTGCGTGCTGTGTCAAGGTCGTTCGCGTTGATGGCGTCGATGAGCTCACGGAAACGGCGGGTGGCGACGTGGGTGGTGACGCCAACCAGGCCCACCGCGCCCAGGGCCATCCACTGAAGGGTCAGGCCGTCGTCCCCCGAGTAGAAAAGAAGGTCGGTTTCCGCCATGACGCGGGTGGCTGCAGCGAAGTCGGCTTTGGCGTCCTTGACCGCAACGATGTTGGGGTGGGAGGCAAGCCCGATCATGGTTTCCGGCGCGATCTGGATGGAGGAGCGTCCGGGAATGTCGTAGAGCATGACGGGGAGCTCAGTGGCGGACGCAATGGTCTCGAAGTGGGCCCGGACTCCGGCCTGGCTTGGCTTGTTGTAGTACGGGGTGACGATCAAGAGTCCGTCGACGCCCAGTTTCGCGGCTTCCTGGGAGAGGTGCACCGAGTGCGCGGTGTCATTGGTACCGGTGCCTGCGATAATTGCCGCGCGGCCGCCCACAGCGTCCTTCACGGCGCGGAACATGCCGAGGTTTTCCTCATCGGTGAGGGTGGACGTTTCCCCCGTTGTTCCGGTGACGACCAGGCCATCGCAGCCGTCGTCAACGAGCTTGACTGCCAATTCCGCTGCCTGCTTGTAGTCAACTTCGCCGTCCTTGGTGAACGGGGTAACCATGGCGGTCAGGAGGGTACCGAGAGCGGGAACGTTCGCACGAGAGTCAGACATAGGAAAAACGTTACCCTGTCGGCTGCGGGTTGGGAGAATGGGGCCCGCGTGATTGTCGTCAAGTTCGGCGAAACGGGAGCCGGGCCTCAGGCTGAAGCGTCGCTGCGGTGGCCGGGCTTCGCCGGCCTCTCCGGCGAGCAATACCGGGCCACTGCCGACTCCCGCAGCCGGTCCGCCCAAGCCCCCAGCCGCTGGGCCGCCCGCACATACTCGAACAATTCAGCGGGGGTCAGCGATTCAACGTCGGCCTCCGCAAGCCGCCTGGCAAGCTCGGCTCCCGGCTGCTGTTCGCCCAGGAGCGTGCCCTCGCGACGCCACTGCACATCTTCAGGAGGCTCCCCCGCGACAAGCTGCCGGAAGAGGAAATCGACGACGCCGGGGCTCATCGCCTTCATGGGGCCGTCCAGGCCTTGGGGATAGCCGCCCGGCCGCTTCGAAGGATCACTCATGCAGCCATGCTATTCGAACATATATTCGAACACAAGGCGTTGCCACCAGGACGTTTTCGCCAGAGGACAGCCGCTACCGCTCCGCCGCGGTGGGCTCGGAACGGAACAGGCGTACGGCGTCGCGCATGGATTCCCTCGCGCGCTTGCGGTCGCCCGCGGCGTCGTAGGCGCAGCTGAGCCGGAACCAGGAGCGCCAGTCCTCAGGGGCGGCCTCGGCTTCCACCCGGTACTTTTCAAACTCGGCGTCCGCGGCGGCACGCACGATGCGGCCTCCCGGCGTCCGGGGCAGGTTGTCCACGGGCAGCCCGCCTTCGGATTCGAGCACCTTCGCCATCTTTTCCGTGCGCGCACCGAAGAGAAGCTCGCGGATCAATGCCCATGCTCCAATGACCGGAAGCACGAGGTAGGCAGCTCCGATTCCCTTGGCTACCAGGTTCGCGTCACTGAGCAGCAGGATCGAGCGTTCGAAGGTGACCACGAGGTAGAGAACCAGCAAGAGGGTGACAGCACCCACCCAGATTTTGGTGCGGTTGTCCTTGAATGCGTTCCAGAGCGAGCCCATGCGCCTACAGCCCCAGATCCAAATAGCCGTCCAGGCCGACGGTCAGGCCTGGGTGGGACGCCACCTTGCGCAGTCCCAGCAACACGCCGGGCATGAAGGACGCGCGGTCGAAGGAATCGTGGCGGATGGTCAGTTGTTCTCCCGGGCCGCCCAGGAGCACTTCCTGGTGTGCCACGAGGCCGCGCAGACGGACGCTGTGGACGCGGACACCGTCTACATCGCAACCGCGCGCACCGTCGAGGGCCGTGTCCGTCGCATCCGGGCTGGCCGGGACCCCGGCTTCATCGCGGGCCGCGGCGATAAGCTGGGCCGTCCGGACGGCCGTGCCCGACGGCGCGTCCACCTTGTTCGGGTGGTGCAGCTCGATGATTTCGACCGATTCGAAATACTTGGAGGCCTTAGCGGCGAAGGCGGAGGCGAGCACGGAGCCGAGGGCGAAGTTGGGCGCGATCAGGACACCCGACTCCGGGTTCGCAGCAAGCAGCTGCCGCAAGCCTGCGAGGCGTTCCGCGTCCCAACCCGTAGTGCCCACCACCGCGTGCATGCCGTGTTCGACGGCGTAACGGACGTTCGCTTCGGTGCTGTCCGGAACGGTCAGGTCGACGACGTACTTCGCCCCGGCGTCGAGCAGGGCATCAAGGGAATCGCCGCGGCCGAGTGCCGCGACAAGCTTCATGTCAGCGGCTGCCTCAACGGCCTTGACGGCTTCAATTCCCATGCGCCCCTGGGCGCCCAGCACGGCGACAGCAAGTTGTTCGGTCATGCCCTTAACCCTACCGGGCGGCGCGGCTGCCCCACGCGGGGTCGCCGGAACTGTGCCGGCTCGCCCGAACGCTCCAGCGAACCGGCACCATTCCGGCGATTTCGACGGGAAGCGACGTCTAGGGTCGAACGAGACGTCGAAGACCCAGCACCGTGAGCCCCAAAGCCGAGCCGGCAACGACTGCGAGGATGAGCATGCCAACGATGGGAATCACCAGGGAATCAGCACCGATTTCTTGCCGGGCACCCTCGAGTTCCGGGATGCTGACGGCGATGACGAGCACCGCCGCCACGACTGTGGGCACAAGGAACCAAACCCACGATCGGCTCTTTTTGGACATGGGATCACTTTCCTTTCAATCGGAGGGCTGCGAGAAGAAGAACTCCGCTCGACCAGATCACCAGAAGGAGTAGCGCCCCCAAGGGCCCAAGGCTCCCCCCGGGCTCGGGAGTGGCGCTGACGGCTTGCCCGACCAGTATCCCGGGGGTGATATTCGCTGCTGACGCGGCCCCCGCGACTCCACTCAGCCCGGCGATGAGGAGCGTGATCGGTGCAAGCCAAAAAAGGACAATGATCATGATCGCCGCGATGGTGGCTGAGCGCACCGCGTAACCGAGCCCGGCACCGAAACATGAAACGAGCGCAACGGCAGCCACCGAACGCCCCATTGCGGCGACCGAGTCAGCAGAAAAGGGCGCGGAAGTCCCGCCGAACACGGTAGCGAAGACTCCGACAATGAGCATGGCGAGAAATGCAAGTGCTGCAGCAACCCAGCTGTGCCCGAGTGCACTCGCTGCAAGCAGCCGTCCGCGGCGCGGGATGAGCAACATTCGGAAGCCGATCGCCCCTGTCTGGTAGTCCCTGCCAACGCCGATGGCTGCCGTCAAGGCTGCCACGAATGCGAAAATGTCGGCCCCGGCGGTTGCGACGCCCTCCAGATCCGGTGCGGGCGACGACACCTTCCGATAGATCGCCTGGCCAACGCCGAGCGCCAGAGGCAGGGCTGTTCCCAGCAACAGCAAGACCATAGACGGTCGGGTCCGGATGATCCGGGCCGTCTCTGCAGACACGAGCCCGCTTGGCCGTTGGGTGCCTTGCTGGCGAGCGGTTCGGACGAGTGGGCGCAGCGTCCTCAATGGGCCTCTCCTTCGATTTTCGTGTCCACTATCCGTCGATACACATCGTCAAGTGAGACGCTCTCGGTGCGAAGTTCATCCAGGACAACCCCATGCATGGCCGCAAGGGAGAACACCTCACGCGCTGTCAGGCCTGCGATGACCACGGCGCGACCGTCTGCTTCGACGATGGTGGCGCCGCTCCTCTTTACGAGCGCGATAAGGGTGCCGGCGTCCTCGCTTATGACGTGGACACGGGCCCCGGCTCCGCGTGCGAGGTCGGCAAGGCTGCTTTGGAGTTTGAGCACTCCGTCGCTGATCAGTACGACGTCGTCAGCTACGAGCTCAAGTTCTGTGATGATGTGCGATGAAAGGAGTATCGCGGATCCAGCATCACGAAGTTGGAGGAGCAGGTGGCGCAGCCACTGTATACCGGATGGATCGAGACCGTTGAGCGGCTCATCGAAGACGTAGTTGCCAGGGTTGCCCATGATGGCTGCGGCGAGTGCGAGACGCTGCCTCATGCCAAGGGAAAGCTCGAGCACCCTCCGTCGGCGGGCCTCACCGAGGCCAACCGCGTCCAGCACCTGTTCAGCCCGGGCCTTGTTCACGCCTTGGATGCCTGCGCAGTACCGGAGGAGCTCGATCGCGCGGAGGTCAGAGATTAGCGCCCCCGCGTCGAGGACCGCCCCAACGCTCTGGCGTGGATTGGGAAGCTCCCCGTACGGGCGTCCGTCGAACAACGCCCGTCCCGAATCGGGCTTCTCAAGGCCGAGGGCGGTTCGCATCGTGGTGGTCTTGCCGGCGCCGTTGGGCCCGATGAAGCCGACGATGCGGCCGTCGCCGACGCTGAAAGTAACGTCGTCAACCCGCGTCTTTCCGCCGTATGACTTCGTGAGTCCAATCACTTCGATCATGATGCGCGCACCAACCCACTTCTCCTTCCACTAGAACCTGGGCACTGTCGCCGTCACGGTCCACCCCGTTTCATCACTGCCTGCCACGAAAGTTCCACCCAGCAGCATCACGCGGTCGTTCATCCGTTTCAGTCCGTACCCCGTCTCATCCGTGCCCAAGTCGTCCCCGCCGTTGGACGGAGCATTCCAGACCTGCAAGGTGACGCCTTCACGATCAGAGCTGACCGCCAAACGAATCAACGGGGTCTGACGGGCGTGCTTCATAACGTTCGTGGCGGCTTCGCGTGCGATGTGCACGAGCGTGGTCTCGATGGTGTTCGACATCGAAATCTCACTGCCGGGGAGGGAGAGCTCCACCGACGCTCCCATCGATCCGAGTGCGAGGGACAAGGACTGCAACGTCGCTGGCAGGGACACGGTCCCTGCTCCGGCTCCTCCAACGGTCTCGTCCCTCCCCTGAACCAAACGCAGCATCCGTCGGATGTCTGTGAGCGCTTGTGTCGCCGCGTCTGTGATCGCACGCCTCGATGTATCCCTGGACACGGGGTCGTCGACGAGTTCGAGCGCCCGGGCCTGCATGACAACAGTCGTGATGTCGTGGGCAATAATGTTGTGCAGCTCATCGGCGATCCGGTCCCGCTCCATTTGTACGGCGGATGCCGATTCCCGTTTGAGCCGATCAATGTCAGCGGCAAGCTGGCTTTCCCGTGCACGACCCCCGCGGAATCCCCAACCGATCAGTCCTGAAGCGACGCCAACGGCAACGCCTCCGACCCCGCCGCCTTGCACAAACCCCTGGCCAAACCCTTCGGCAACGATCGCCCACGCCACTGTAGCGACGCAGTATGCGACGCTCAGCCACCGGCTGCACGTACTTGTGACCAGGCCGACCGAAATGGCGAGCGCAAGCGAGTAGGACCCGGCAGCACCAAGCAATGTCGCGACGAGGCCCCATGCCGCGAGCACCGTCGCCGCCACCGGCGGCCGCCAGGCAAAAGCTCCGATTGCGATGAGCGCACCGACGTCAACAATCGCGGTGGGCAGCGGCGTCTGGGCAAGCAACGCGAGCACACCGTCCGCCAGCAACGCCACCCCGACGACGGCCGCCAATGCGCGACGAGCACCGGCCGGCAACGTTGCAAACGCCCAAAAGCCCCGCAAACCCGCAGACCGGTGGACATTGCGGGTAGCTTCTGCCAGACCGCTTCGCTTCATCCCCCAATTATCCAAATGAAGCGCGGGGACCCTCAGCGACAAAGCCTCATTTTCTTGCACATGATCAAGTTCCTTCTGCTTGAAAGCATCAACAACCTGATCGTCGCAGTCGGGCCGGCACAGGGTCTGCCGACGAAAGTCGATTCCTTGCGCAACTTTCGTCTAATCTGCGCTGCGTGCCCGGCCGCCTAAAATGTAGAAATGGAGGCCGTGCGTGTTCTGATCGTCGATGATGAAGCCCTCGTGCGACACGCACTGCGAATCTTCCTGGAGTGGGACCCGGCCACAGCGGTGGCCGGAGAAGCCGTAAACGGAATCGAAGCCGTCGAGCAGTACCGTTTGGTAAAACCGGACGTTGTGCTGATGGATCTACAGATGCCAGTAATGAATGGCGTCGAAGCGACAGAGACGATCACGGCCGAACATCCGGAAGCACGGGTCCTTGCCGTGACCACGTTCTCCTCCGAAAGCCACGTCATCGCCGCGCTCAGAGCAGGTGCCTCCGGCTATCTCGTAAAGGACACGCATCCCGATGAGATCGTCTCCGCGATCTTGGATGTGCACGCTGACAGGTCGGTGCTCTCACCCCGCATAACTCGCGGACTCATTACAGCCGTGCGTGACATGGCTGACCCCGGCGGACACATTGCGCTCGCTAGCGCCCAAGCGCTCACCGAACGCGAACTATCGATCGTGAAGTTTCTCGCGCAGGGTCTGTCAAACGCCGAGATAGCAAACGCTCTCTACCTCTCAGAGGCGACCGTCAAGTCAAACCTCGGCCGCATCATGAACAAATGGGGCGCGCGCGACCGGGTCCAAGTTCTCATCCACGCTGTGCGCACACATCTCGTGACGCTGTAGCCCGCGCGATCCCTGCGCTCAGCTATTCCCCTGCCCCGACCCACTCGACCGTGCCGTCGCTGAAGAACTGTTCCTTCCAGATGGGCACCTGGGCCTTGATCCGGTCGACCAGTTCAGAGCACACCGCGAAAGCCTGCCCGCGGTGCGCGGCGGCCACCGCGCAGACGAGCGCGGGTTCGCCAATCTCAAGTAGGCCGATCCGGTGCGCCGCCCAAATCCGGACCGGCTGGGCTGCCTCCCCCGAGTGCTCCGCCACGAGCCGGGCTACGACGTCGGACATGACCTGGTGCGCGGTGGGGTGCGCGCTGTAGCTGAGCCGGTCGACGGGCTTGCCGCCGTCGTGGTTCCGGACCACGCCGCTGAAGCTGACCACTGCTCCCGCGGTGTCCGATTCCACGGCCGCAATCGCCTGGTCCACGGAAATCGGCTCCGGGCTGAGGACCGCGCTGATGATCTCGAAGTCGGTGTCAATGGCCATGACTTCCCTCCAACTGCTCGCATAGGTGGGCAATGACTGGATCGAGGACGGCAAGGCCGTCCATGACGCCCTTGGGGGAACCGGGCAGGTTCACGATGAAGGTCTTGCCGGCGGTCCCCGCATGGCCCCGGCTCAGCATCGCCATGGGGGTCTTCGCGGCTCCCGCCCGGCGGATGCCCTCCATGAGACCCGGAATTTCACGGTCGAGGAGAGGCAGTGTGACCTCCGGAGTGCGGTCATCGGGGCTCAGCCCGGTACCGCCGCTGGTAATCACGACGGCGGGTTCCTGAGTGAGCAGCGCACGTATGGCCGCACCGACGGGCTCACCGTCCGGCACCACCATGACGGGGAAGGTCTCATAGCCGTGTTCGGCCAGCCAGTCCAGGATTACCGGGCCGGTTTCGTCCCGGTAGATCCCTGCCGCGGCACGGGTGGAAGCAATGACGACGCCGGCCTTCCGTGGACCGCGGTTGGGCTCACAGGCGCTCATGCGCGTCCGCCGTCGCCCTCGGCGCCGGACGCAGGGGCAACGGCCCAATCGCCGCTCTTTCCGCCGCTCTTCGCCAGTACCTGGATGTTGCTGATCACGGCGTGCTTATCCACAGCCTTGATCATGTCGTAGACGCTCAATGCGGCGACGGAGGCAGCAGTCAGGGCTTCCATTTCCACGCCCGTGACGCCTTTGGTCTTGACTGTCGCCATGACGGCTACGGTGTCCCGGCCGAGTTCAAAATCCACCGTGACCTTCGAAATCGGCAGCGGGTGGCACAGCGGGATGAGATCGGGGGTCTTCTTCGCCGCCATGATCCCGGCAACGCGTGCGACGGCGAGGGCATCGCCCTTGGGAAGCTCACCGGCACCAAGCAGGGCGAGGACCTCCACGGTGCTGTGGACCGTGGCGGTGGCCGTGGCCTCGCGCGTGGTCACGGCCTTTCCGGAGACGTCCACCATCTGGGCCGTTCCATCTTGGCGCAAATGCGTGAGGGCGCCGCCATCTTGGCGCAAATGCGTGAGGGCGCCGCCAATGTCTTGAGTGTCATTCACAACATCCATACTTCCACTTCCGCGCCGGCGTCGAGTTCCAAGACGTCCGCGGGCACGTGGACCAGCGCGTTCGAGTTGGCCAAAGCGTGGATGAGGTGTGAACCGGCGCCGCCCTCCAGCCGCACCGTTCCGCCCGGAAGCAGGGTGCCGCGGCGGACCTGGTGCTTGCCCGCGGGCGAGGTCAAGGATTCGGCAAGCCGCGCCCGGAAAGCCGGCCGTGGAGCCGGGCTTCCGACGACGGCGGCGAGCGCCGGGCGAAGGAACATTTCGAATGAGACCAGGCAACTCACCGGGTTGCCGGGAAACCCGAGGAAGGGGACGCCGTCGAACGTTCCGATCCCTTGGGGGCCACCCGGTTGCATGGCAACGGACACGAACTCGACCGCTTGGCCTTCCATCGCCTGCCGGACCACTTCGTAGGCGCCCTTGCTCACTCCCCCGGTGCTGACAATGAGGTCGACGGTCCGGCTTCGGCTGCGGAGGAGTGCCAATAGTTCGGCGGGATCGTCGCTGCTGATGCCGGTCCTCGTGACGTCGAGGCCGGACTGAATCATGGCGGCTTCGAGCAGGGTCCCATTGGAGTCGTAGATCTTGCCTGGCGGCAGGGGCGCACCGGGTTCGACCACTTCATCGCCCGTGGTCACCAGGAGCACCCGCACCGGCGTGCGTACCTCGACGGCGGTCATCCCCAATGCCGCGAGCAGCCCCAATTGCCCGGGCCCCAGGATGGTTCCTGCGCGCAAGGCAACGGTTCCAGCGGCGATGTCGCTGCCGGCGTCGCGGACAAAGGTCCCCGGCCCGGTAGTCGGAAGACGGACGGTTGCTGCCACGCCGGGGGCGGGAAAGACATCAGGCAGTGCCTGTTCGATCGGCACGACGGCGTCGGCACCCTCCGGCATCATGGCACCGGTCATGATCGGGGCTGCGGTGCCGGGCCCAAGCATGGCCGGTGCCGCGCCTGCCGGGACCGGGTCCACGACCGCCAGCTCCGCACCGGCGTCGCTCCCTGCGTAGGGGGCCAAGTCGGCTGAGCGGACGGCAAACCCGTCCATCTGGGAGTTGGCGAACGGCGGCAGGCTGAGCGGAGCCAGGACGTCGTCGGCCAGTACCCTCCCGAGCGTCCCCATCAGCGGCAGCTTTTCGGTGCCTTTCGCGTCCGCGAGGCCGGATAGCAACTCCTGTACGGCTTGGCGGTGCGCTGCGACGGATCGTGCCACGAAAGTTCCTCCCGGATCGGTTCGCTCGGACCTTCACAGCTTAATGTCAGTTGGCGGTGACATGGATGGTGTGGAACCCCGTGGCGCCGTCCGGGGCTACGGGTGTTCGGGCCTCGGGCTGCGGCGTACCGGTGGCATCGGTGGCGCGGACCTGGACTTCGTGGTTCCCGGGGCCCAACTCAAGTGCCAGCTGCCATTGGTACCAGGTGTCCGAGGAGATCCCCGGCGCGAGCTTGGCTTCCTGCCAGCTGCCGCGGTCGACGCGCAACTCGACGCGGGAAACGCCGCGGTGTTGAGCCCAGGCGACACCGCCGAACTGGACCGTTCCGGCCTTGACCGAGCGGCCGTCCCGGGGCACGTCAATGCGGGACTGCGTCTTGATGGGACCGTGATCGCTCCAACCCCGCGGCACCCAGTAGCCCTGGTCATCGGCGAAACGCGTGACCTTCAATTCGGTCAGCCATTTGGTGGCCGAAACATATCCGTAGAGGCCCGGGACGACCATCCGGACGGGGAAGCCGTGCTCCAGCGGCAGGGGTTCGCCGTTCATTCCGACGGCGAGTATCGCGTCCCGATTGTCTGTGAGCGCTTCCAGGGGTGTTCCGGCGGTCCAGCCGTCGGTGCTGCGGGAGAGCACCATGTCAGCCCCGGCCTTGGGTCCGGCCATGGCGAGGAGTTCGCGGACCGGCCAGCCCAGCCAGAGGGCGTTGCCGATCAGGTCTCCGCCGACTTCATTCGACACGCACGCGATGGTCACGTGACGCTCGATCATCGGCTTCGTCAGCAGGGTGGCGAAATCCAAGGTGACTTCGTGTTCCACCATGCCGGTTACCTTGAGGGTCCAGTCCGGTGGATTCACTGCAGGCGGGATCAGCGCGGTGTCGATCCGGTAGAAATCGGGGTTGGGCGTGACGAGCGGCTTCAGTCCGTCCAAGGTAAGGGCTGCGCCGTCGGGAACCTTTTGCGGCGGCGTCACCGGAGCAGGGAGCACCACCGTTCGACGGAAATCGGATGCCACCGTTCCCGCCCTGCGCACGAGCTCCGTGACGATCCCTGCTGCCGCCGCTGCTATCGCGGTTCCACCAAGCAACTGCATAAAGCTCCGGCGCGCCAGCGGCATGCCGCTTGCTTCGGGTACGGGCCGCCAGGTGTCCAGCCGCTGGACGAGGAGCCGAAGGAAAAGCATGGTAACGATCGTGGCCACGACGGGTGCGATTGCCGCTGTGGCCGCGGCCTGGGCACGCGTCAGCACGGCAGCCAGCCCTGCCGCGCCGGCGAGCAAGGCGAGCGCCAGCCCCGCTCCTTTCCGCCGATACTCCAGGAGCCCCGCTACCGCGGCGAGGACCAGGGTCACCAGGGCAATGCTGACGATCAGCGCAAGTTTGTCGGCGGTGCCGAAAAGGCTGACAGCCAGCTCCTTCGCCCAACCCGGCACGGCGTCGATCACCACCCCGCCCAACGCGGTGACGGGCGAGACGGAAGGGCTCAGGAACGCGGCCAACAACTCGCCGGCCGCCACCCCGAGTCCGATGGCCACGACACCGGATGCGGCTGCCCACCGGAGGGCCGTCCTGGTGGTGGCTTTCTTCGAAGTGGTACCGCTCATGGCCTGCCTGCCTGCTTGGCGCTCTCCTGCGGAACGGTGTCCGCGTGAACTGTCTGTGTCGGACGTCCGTCGGCGCGGGACGGTGCGTGTGCACCGGAGGGAAGGCGGAGCGTGAATCGGCAGCCCTCGCCGTCGTTCGCCACCGTGACCGTGCCGCCATGCGCCTTCACGATGCCCGCCACCATGCTGAGCCCAACGCCTGCCCCGCTGTAGCGCGGGGGACCCCCTTCGACTGGCTTTCCCGCTCCCCGGGAACGGTCCTTTTGCCAGCCGGTCTCGAAAACGTGGGCTAGATCCTCCTCGTCGATGCCTCCGCAGCTGTCGACGACGTCGACGACGGCGTCGCTTCCGTCCCGTCCGACGCGGACCATGACCCCGCCGCCGGGCCGGCTGTAGATGACCGCGTTCAGCAGCACGTTCCGGACGGCCCTCCCCAGGCTCGGGCCGTCCGCGACGGCCATGCACTCCCGGTCGCCGCCGCCGTCGAGCCGGATGCCACGTTGGGCTGCGAGGGGGGTGAGATCGGCCAGGGCGTCGCTCACCAGGTCGTAGAGGTCGAGGGATTCCGCGCTCAAGCGGAGCGTTCCCGCCTGGATTTTGGACAGTTCCAAAAGGTCGTTGACCATGACCGCCATCTGGTCCGTCTGGGCGATGATCTTGCGATAGTACGCGGGGATGTCGGACGCCATGCCGTCTTCGAGGGCTTCGGCCATGGCCCGCATGCTGGCCAAGGGGGTGCGGAGGTCATGTGAGATCCACGAGACCAGCTCGCGGCGCGCGGTTTCGACGGCGGCCTCCCGCCGACGGGATTCCTCGAGTTTGATGCTGCTCGCTTCGAGTTCCTGCGCGAGCTGGGCGAGCTCTGAGTTCATTGCCGGCCCGGCCCGCCGCGATCCCGATTGCGGCAGGAACGAGCCATCGAGGGCTTCGCCGCTGCCAAGGCGCCGCGTTGCTGCGACGAGCCGGATGGCGTTGCGGGAAACCCCGGCTCCGAGAACCAGGGAAATCGCGATCGCCACCGCCGAGGCTACCCCGAGGATGTACCACATGACTTCGAGGTCTGTGGCCGAGATGAACATCGCATTGAAGGCGCTCACCATCCCCGCGACGAGAACAGCGACGGTGGCCACCACCACGAGGCAAATCTGGACCAGGATCGACGCGCCGCGCAGGAATCGCAGCAAGGCCAGGGTCAAGGCGCCGATCAGGACCGCCCACAACAGCATCCAGCCCAGGATCGTGAACATTTCAGCTGGCTGCATGTCCATTTTCCTTCGCGTCCTTCGCGTCCTTGGCGTCAAACCGGTAGCCGACGCCCCAGACCGTCTTGAGAAGCACCGGAGTGGTGGGGTTGTCCTCGATCTTTTCGCGCAAGCGACGGACGTGGACGGTCACCGTGGACAAGTCGCCGAAGTCCCAACCCCACACCGCCTTGATGAGATCCTCGCGGCTGAACACCTGATTGGGACGGCGGAGCAGGAACGCCAGCAGATCGAACTCACGCGCCGTCAGCATGAGCGGCTTGCCGTCCTGGAGCACCGTGCGCGAGGCGGGATCCAACTCGAAACCTGCGAGCTCCACGGCCGGCTCCGGGCTGAATTCCCGGATGCTCCGCCGCAAGACGGACTTCACGCGGAGGACCAACTCGCGGGGTGAGAAGGGCTTGGTGACGTAATCGTCCGCTCCGCTTTCCAAGCCCAGGATCCGGTCGTCTTCCGTGCCGAGGGCGGTCACCATGATGATGGGGACGCTCATGGCCAAGCGCAGCCTGCGGCACACTTCCACGCCGTCGAGTCCGGGCAGCATCCGGTCCAGGATGACAAGGTCGGGCCGCCTGGCGGCCGCGAGGCTCAGCGCGGTGAACCCGTCCCCCGCGAGATCCACCTGGAAGCCTGCCTGGACCAAGTAGTCCCGGACGACGTCGGCGATGGTCTGTTCGTCCTCGACCAGCAGAATGCGGCGATTGCCGACGTCGGCCGCGTGCGGGGCGGGCTGCATATTCACACCTTCAGCATAGGTTCGCGACGCGCCGGCGGTACGGGATCCGGACGTCCACGGACCAACCGTATGCATTCCGTAAGAAGTCATGCCTTGCGTTGGTGTCCATGGGCGTGGATCACGATCATGACCGGTGGCCGATATCACGTCCGGGCCCTGCCTGGCGTAGCCTGAACCCATGAGTGTTCAGCTAGGCATGCCGTTGCCCCCAAGGGGCGACGGGACGGGAGGCAGCCTGCCTGCTCCCCCGCCGCGCCCTGCCGGAACTCCATCCGGCCTGTTCGACCGTTACGGGCGCCGGGCTACCGACATGCGCCTGTCCCTAACGGACAAATGCAATCTGCGCTGCACCTACTGCATGCCGGCCGAGGGCCTGGAATGGTTGTCCAAGCAGGCTGTGATGACGGGCGCCGAGATTGTCCGCTTGGTGCGGATCGGCGTCGAACAACTGGGGGTACGCGAACTTCGCCTCACGGGAGGCGAGCCCCTGGTCCGCGCCGATCTGGTGGACATCATTGCGAGCCTCCGGGAGGCGCATCCCGAGCTGCCGATCTCCATGACCACCAATGGGGTCGGGCTGGACAAAATAGCGGCGGCGCTGAAGGAAGCAGGGCTCACCCGCATCAACGTCTCCCTCGACTCCCTGCACGAAGAAACGTTCGCGAAGCTGACCCGCCGGCCTTTCCTGGACAAGGTACTGGCCGGCGTCGATGCTGCCTGGGCCGCGGGGCTGGGCCCGGTCAAGATCAATGCCGTCCTCATGCGCGGAATCAACGACACCGAGTCCCCCGACCTCCTGGCCTGGGCGTTGGAGCGCGGCTATGAACTGCGCTTCATCGAGCAAATGCCGCTGGACGCCGATCACGGCTGGACCCGGAAGGACATGATCACCGCAGCCGAGATCCGCGAACTGCTTTCACCCGACTTCGCGCTGAGCCCGGACCCGCGCGAACGCGACGGCGCACCGGCAGAGCGGTTTGAAGTACGACGCCGGGACCAGGCATCCGGGGAAGCGAAGGGTCCGCTCCTGGGCACCGTCGGCATCATCGCCTCGGTCACCGAACCGTTCTGTTCAGATTGCCGGCGCACAAGGATCACCGCCGAAGGCAAGATCATGAGCTGCTTGTTCTCCCGCGAAGAATTCGACCTGCTCGGCTTGCTTCGGGAGGGAGCGGGCGATCAGGAACTCGCCCGACGCTGGCAGGACGCCATGTGGATCAAACCCAAAGCACACGGCATGGACCACACCGGCCTCGGCACCCCCGACTTCGTCCAGCCGGACCGCAGCATGAGCGCGATCGGAGGCTAAGACTTTGCTCGTCAGATACTTCGCTGCAGCGCGCGCCGCGGCAGGCGTCGAAGAGGAACGCCACGATCTCCCGGACGGAACCAGCCTGGACGGACTGATCGCGGCCGTGCTCGCCGTCGAACGTCCGGAATCACCGGCCGGCACGCCGCCCCTGGCCCGGATCATCCAGCGCAGCAGCTTCCTGCGCAACGAGATAGCGGTCCGCGACCATTCGGCCGCTCTCGGTGCGGACGACGTCGTCGACGTCCTCCCGCCGTTTGCCGGGGGCTGAGCCGGCCACGCTGTGGGTGCTGGACGCGCCGAGTGTCAGACGCGCCTGCAGACGGAGACCATGAACGGGCTGAACGCCGGGGCATCCCCGAGCCTCAGTTCCGCGGTGTGGGTCAGCAAGCCGCCCTCCACTTTGAAGGTGTGGCGCGCGGTCCCGCGAGGGCTGCGCCGCTCAAACCTCAGTGTGCCGTCTTGCCAATCACCCCGGGCCGGAGCTTCCGGTGGCCGGCCCATGCTGTCCACGTAGTACCAGAGGGTGTCCCCGTGGTCCGGGTCAACGGCAAAGACGCCGTGCCCCTCGAAGTGGCTGCCGTCGGGCTCAATGTGCCGGTAGCTCTGTACCAAGGCGTAGCCGCCCGCCGCGCGTGAGAAGGTCATCTCGGCGTCGGCGGTCCGGGCCGGTCCCCACGGCGAGGCCGCGAGCTCGGTAGTCCCCCGCCAATGGCCAAGGAACGCCTCCAAGGCAGTGTGTGCATGACTCTTCGATGGCTCGTTCATGGCGACACCCGCTCGATCGGGAACACGATGGATATGTCACCATCATGTTCCCGATCCAGTGGGCGCGTCCAGCCTCCCCCCGCTAGAGCTCGAAGGTCTCGGTTTCCTCGAAGGGCCCGACGACGGTCACGGTGCGGGGCGCCGCGGCGAGCACCCGGGCAAGTTCCTGGACCTGTTCTGCCGTGACGGCTTTGATGCGTTCCAGCGTTTCGTCAATGTCCTGGAACTCCCCGGACACGAGCTCGGCGCGGCCGAGGCGGGACATCCGGGAACCAGTGTCTTCGAGGGCCAGGACGATCCCGCCGCACAACTGTCCCACGGCCTTGCGCAGTTCCTCGTCCGTGATGCCGTCGGCGGCGAGCTTGTCCAGTTCGGCGCCGAGGAGTTCCAGGACCTGCTTGACCTTCGATGGCGTGCAGCCAGCGTACATGCCGAAGTAGCCGGCGTCAGCATAGGCCGAGGCGAAGGAATAGGTGGAATAGACGAGGCCCCTCTTTTCCCGGATCTCCTGGAAGAGCCGTGAGGACATGCCGCCGCCAAGGACCGCGTTCAGCACGCTCATCACGAAGCGCCGATCGTCGGTGGCCACGATCGAGGGGCAGCCCATGATGATGTTGGCCTGTTCCACGGGACGCTTGATCACGTGCAGCCCCGCGGTACCCGTGATGTCCGCCGGTTCGGTGGTGCGGCGCTCGACGGGAGCGGCATTGTCCTTCAGCTCCCACCCTGCCGTCCGCAAGGCCTCGAGCACGAGGCGGCACACGACGTCGTGGTCCAGGCCGCCCGCGGCCGTGATGACGATTTCGTCCGGCCGGTAGTAGCGCTGGTAATGTGCCCACACGGAATCGCGGGATACGGCCCTGATAGCGGCAGGGGTGCCGCCGATCGGTCGTCCGAGCGGATGCACACCGAGGACCGCGGCGACGAAGTTTTCATGTGCGACGTCGGTGGGGTCATCGCTGTCCATCGCGATTTCCTCAAGGATGACGTCGCGTTCCTGTTCAAGTTCCGCAGGGTCCAGCACGGCACCGGTGATCATGTCGGCAATGACATCGATGGCCATCGGAAGATCGGTGTCCAGCACGCGGGCAAAGTAGCACGTGCTTTCCTTCGCGGTGGCCGCGTTCGATTCACCACCGACTTCGTCGAACGCAGAAGCGATCTCCAAGGCTGTGCGTCGTTTGGTGCCTTTGAACAGGAGGTGCTCAAGGAAGTGGGTGGAGCCGTGCTGGCCTTCCGCCTCGTCACGGGAACCGACGCCCACCCAGAATCCAATGGTTGCCGAACGCTGCCCGGGCATGGCCTCTGTGAGCACCCGGACGCCGCCCGGCAGCACCGAACGCCGGACAACGGCGCCGCCGTCGACACCATGGATCAAGTCGCCGCCGGGCACGGTCTGCGCCAGCGGGAGGGGTACGACAGTCATCAAGACCTTTCAGTTCTGCGGGACATCTGGTGCCAAATCTGGCTGCAATCGTACCAGCGGGCAGATCGCCCATTGGGCGGGAGCCCAATGGGCACATGGCTGTTAAACCGGGCAGGACCGGTGGACATGTCCACCGGTCCTGCCGCGTGCTTGCCGGTTCAGGCTACTCGGCGGAAACCTCAGCCGATTCGGCGGAAGCTTCCTCGGAGGCTGCGCCTTCTTCCTCGGCGACAACCGGGGAGAGGGAGAGCTTACCGCGGTCGTCGATCTTGGTGATCTCGACCTGGATCTTCTGGCCCACGGAGACGACGTCGTCGACGTTGTCCACGCGCTTGCCGCTGGCGAGCTTGCGCAGCTCGGAGATGTGCAGCAGGCCGTCCTTGCCCGGGGTCAGGGAAACAAACGCACCGAAGGTGGTGGTCTTGACGACCGTGCCCAGGTAACGCTCACCGATTTCCGGGACCTGCGGGTTGGCGATGGCGTTGATCGCGGCGCGGGCAGCTTCAGCGGACGGACCGTTGGTCGCGCCGATGTAGACCGTGCCGTCGTCCTCGATGGAGATGTCGGCGCCGGTGTCTTCCTGGATCTGGTTGATCATCTTGCCCTTCGGGCCAATGACTTCACCGATCTTGTCAACGGGGATGTTGACGGCGATCACGCGCGGTGCGAACTCGGAGAGCTCGTACGGGGTGTCGATTGCGGCGTTGATGACATCCAGGATGTGCAGGCGGGCTTCGCGGGCCTGCTTCAACGCTGCGGCAAGGACCGATGCGGGGATGCCGTCGAGCTTGGTGTCCAGCTGGATGGCCGTGACGAACTCGGACGTACCGGCGACCTTGAAGTCCATGTCGCCGAAGGCGTCTTCGGCGCCGAGGATGTCGGTGAGGGCAGCGTAACGGGTCTGGCCGTCAACCTGGTCGGAGACCAGGCCCATGGCGATACCGGCAACAGCGGCCTTCAGCGGCACGCCTGCGTTGAGCAGGGACAGCGTGGAGGCACAGACGGAACCCATCGACGTCGAACCGTTGGATCCAAGGGCTTCGGATACCTGGCGGATGGCGTACGGGAATTCCTCGCGGGACGGAAGCACCGGAACGAGGGCGCGCTCGGCGAGTGCACCGTGGCCGATTTCGCGTCGCTTCGGGGAGCCGACGCGGCCGGTTTCACCAGTGGAGTACGGCGGGAAGTTGTAGTTGTGCATGTAGCGCTTGCGCGTGACGGGAGACAGCGAGTCGATCTGCTGTTCCATCTTGAGCATGTTCAGCGTGGTGACACCCATGATCTGGGTTTCGCCGCGCTCGAAGATGGCGGAACCGTGAACGCGGGGCAGGACCTCGACCTCGGCGGTCAGCTGGCGGATGTCCGTCAGGCCACGGCCGTCGATGCGGATCTGGTCCTTGAGGATGCGCTGGCGGACAACCTGCTTGGTCAAGGAGCGGAAGGCTGCGGAGAGTTCCTTCTCGCGGCCCTCGAACTCGCCGGCGAGGGCGCCCAGGACTTCGTCCTTGAGCTCGTCGGAGGCGTTGTCGCGGTCCTGCTTGTCGGCGATCTGGAAGACGGCGGCAAGCTTCTCGGCAGCGGCGGCTTCAACAGCGGCGTAAGCGTCGTCCTGGTAGTCCAGGAAGAGGGGGAATTCAACCGTAGGCTTGGCGGCGCGGGCGGCCAGGTCGGCCTGGGCCTCGCACAGGGCCTTGATGAACGGCTTGGCGGCCTCGAGGCCTTCGGAAACGACCTCTTCGGTAGGAGCGGTGGCGCCCTGTTCCTTGATGAGGTTCCAGGAGTTGTCCGTGGCTTCGGCTTCGACCATCATGATGGCGACGTCGTCGCCCGCGATGCGGCCGGCAACAACCATGTTGAAGACGGCGTTCTCGAGCTGGGAGTGCTTCGGGAAAGCAACCCATTCGGTGCCCTGTTCGTCGGCGATGAGGGCAACGCGGACGCCGCCGATCGGGCCGGAGAACGGGAGTCCGGAGAGCTGGGTGGACATGGACGAGGCGTTGATGGCCACGACGTCGTAGAGCTCGTCCGGGTTGATCGCCAGGACGGTGACGACGATCTGGACCTCGTTGCGCAGGCCCTTGACGAACGCGGGGCGCAGGGGGCGGTCCATGAGGCGGCAAGCCAGGATGGCTTCGGTGGACGGGCGGCCTTCACGGCGGAAGAACGAGCCCGGGATGCGGCCGGCGGCGTACATGCGCTCTTCGACGTCGACGGTCAGCGGGAAGAAGTCGAAGCCTTCGCGCGGGGACTTGCCGGCCGTGGTTGCGGACAGCAGTGCGGTGTCTTCGTCGATGTAGACCATCGCTGCGCCTGCTGCCTGCTTGGCGAGGCGGCCGGTTTCGAACCGGATGACACGCTTGCCGAAGCGGCCGTTGTCGATGATGGCTTCTGAGAACTGGATTTCGGGACCCTCCATTGAGAGTCACCTCCGTTTCTTGTTTAGCGGAAGTCCAGCCGCATCGACCCAGGCCAGCGTCTGTTCCTGGCCTGTACGACACCCGGTCATCGATCGAGACCCACGGGCCGGGCCTTCGTCAGAGAAGGCTTCCCGGGGATCACTACCGAGGACCGCGAATGCGCGATGCGGTTGAGCTCCTATTGCGTGTTGGATTTAGTTATGGAGAAAAGGCGGCCCGTTCCGCGGAGGATCGGGCCGCCCGAAGTCAAACTAGCGGCGCAGGCCGAGGCGCTCGATGAGCGCACGGTAGCGGGCAATGTCAGTCTTCTTGAGGTAGCCCAGCATGCGCTTGCGACGACCAACCATGGCCAGCAGACCGCGCTGGGTGTGGAAGTCGTGCTTGTGCTCCTTCATGTGCTCAGTCAGATCCTTGATCCGCTGGGTCAGGACTGCAATCTGGACCTCCGGCGAACCAGTGTCGCCCTTGGACGTTGCGTATGCCTCGATGATGGACTGCTTAACAGCGGCTTCAAGTGCCACATGAACTCCTAGAGTTGTGCCGTGCGTCCCGATTCAGCGCTTCGCTGCCGGGTTGTAATGCGACGGTGACCGCACACAAAACAGGTCCAGCCGCCACGGACTGCAGCCGGATCCTCCCCCAGTTTACCGGCAGCCCGGCAATCTTGTCGAAAGCTGCCGTGTGACCCTGATCAAACCTGATCAAAGCCAGCCCCGCTTCATTGTCCGATTTCGGTCCGCACTGCGAAAAGCTCCGGGAAGAAGGTCAAGTCAAGGGCCTTCTTGAGGAACGAAACACCGCTCGAGCCTCCGGTTCCGGTCTTCATGCCGATGGTCCGCTGCACCGTGCGGAGGTGCCGGAAGCGCCACAATTGGAAGTTGTCCTCCAAGTCCACCAGCTCCTCGCACGCTTCGTAGGCCGCCCAGTTGTCTGCGGCATGTTCGTAGATGTGCTTGAAAAGAGGCAGGAGTTCCGGGGCGAACTCATGGGCCTGGGTGACGTCCCGGTCCAGGACGGACCGGGGCACCTCGTAGCCATGGCGGTTCAGGTAGGCCAGGAATTCGTCATAGATGCTCGGAGCGTCAAGGAGCTCCTGCAGCATGGCCAGGGACTCCGGATCCGATGCGAATACCGGCAGCATCTTGGCGTTCTTGTTGCCGAGGATGAACTCGACCGCGCGGTACTGGGCCGACTGGAAGCCCGAGGCATTGCCCAGAAAGCCACGGAACTGGGAGTACTCGGTGGGGGTGAGCGTGGCGAGCACCGACCACTGCTCGGTGAGGGTCTTTTGGATGTGCTTGACCCGGGCGATGGCCTTGAGCGCGGAGCCGAGGTCGTCCTCAGCCAGCCATGTGGCCGCGCTGCGGAGTTCGTGCAGGACCAGCTTCAGCCAGAGCTCGGTGGTCTGGTGCTGGATGATGAACAGCAGCTCGTCGTGGTGTTCAGGCTGGCTGACGGGTTGCTGGGCGCTGAGCAGCAAGGGCAGTTGAAGGTAGGAGCCGTAGCTCATGCGTGAGCTGAAGTCCTTGACGATGCCTTCGTCGAGTGGCCGGGTGTTCTTCTCAACGCTCACGGCGCGGGCCTACTTGTCCAGCAGCAGATGGCGGGCCTGGACGACGTCCAGCCGCATCTGTTCCACAAGCGCCTCGGGTCCGCGGTAGGCCACCATTCCCCGCAGCCGCGCGGTAAATTCCACCACAACGGTCTGGCCGTAGAGGTTGAAGTCCTCCACCGCTTCCTCGGGCCGGTCGATCACGTGCGCTTCCACCTGGCGGCTGACGCCGTCGAACGTGGGGTTGGAACCCACTGAAATCGCGGCCGGCCAGCGGGTTCCTGACTCGTCCACGAGCCAGCCGGCGTAGATTCCGTCCGCGGGCACGTAGCCCGTGGCGCGGTGATCGAGGTTGGCCGTGGGAAAGCCTAGGGCGCGGCCGCGCGCAGCCCCATGGACCACTTCCCCGCGCATCCGGTGCGGGCGGCCGAGGACGGCGGCCGCCGTCTCGACGTCGCCCTCCGCCAAGGCCTCGCGCACCCAAGTGGAGGAGCAGCGGCGGTCCGTGCCGCCGTCGGCATGCACTGGAAAGCCTTCGGCGCCGAACTCGTTGACCACGTGGACGCCGAACCCCAATTCCTTGCCCAATTCCTGCATGGTGCCGACGTCGCCCGAATTTCCAACGCCGAAGCGGAGGTCGTGTCCTACCACGACGTGTGCCGCATGGAGCCCGTCCAGCAGGACCTTGACGACGAATTCCTCCGGCGTCATGGCGGCCAAGGCGAGGTTGTACTTCATGACGAGCACTGCGTCCACGCCCGTGTCGGCCAAGGCATCAAGTTTGTCCTGCAGTCCCATGAGGAGCTCCGGTGCGGAGTCCGGCCGGTGGACCAGGGCCGGATGCGGGTCGAACGTCACGACGACGGACCGCGCGCCGTGCTGCCCTGCGGTACGCAAGAGTTGCGTCAGCACTTGCTGGTGTCCGCGGTGGACGCCGTCAAAGTTGCCGATGGTAACGACGCTCGGACCGAAATCCTCGGGGACCTCGGTGGGATCGTTCCAGATGTGGACCATCAACCTCGCCTTTCCCGGGCCGGACGACGTCGGTAGAGCCACAGCAGTCCCAGGACCGGCAGGATCAACGGCACAAAGCCGTATCCACGTCCGAACAGGGACCACACCGTGTCGTGCGGGAAGGCCACTGGATCGAAAAGGCTCACGGCCCCAACCACCAGGACGCCCACCATCTCGACCAGGACGGCCGCGAGCGACACCTTGAACCATGTACGGCCCGGTTTCGCGAGGGAGATGGTGGCCACGATGTACACCAAGGCGGCGAAGGCTGACAGGATGTGCGCCAAGGGAGCATCCGCGAACTTGGTGGCGATCTGGTAGCCGGCGCGTGCCGTGGCCGAGATCGCGAAAACCGCGTAGACGGCGATCAGCAGCCTCCCGGGCCCGGTGTTGCGGGTGTCCGGGCTCTTCTTGCCGGTGGTCTCAACAGTCACTTCGTGTGCTTCTTCCAAGGTCAGTACCAGATCTGGTTCATGCGGGCCGCCATGACCAACGCGGTGACGCCCACGGCGCCCATGACGAAATTGCTCCAACGGGTCCGCTCCAGGATGGACCAGTACACCGCGGCGATGGGGATGATCAGCGCGGTGATGATGTAGCCCCAGAATTCCCAAGGCTCCCCTGCGATCTTTTCACCCATCGCCACGCGGACGATAGACCCCACCAAATAAACCAGAAGGACGAGTTCGACGGCGGCCACGGACAGTATCGTCACGTCGTTGGGGGTCTTCTTCATAATGCCCGCCACGACGCAGATGATGGTCGACAGCAGGCCTACGATCAGGACGGCGTAAAAGTATCCGTCCATGGCTAGTGCGCCTGCTTTTCGTTGTCGGGGGCGAATACCAGGACAGGTTTGGCGAAACTGCCCGCATCGGCCAACAGTGCCACCAACTCGCCTGACGGAGAGAACGCGGCGGCCGGGTTCTCGGCGGTGGCGGCGTGGGCCGTCCCTGCGCCCGGTCCTGCCGCGATCCTGCGGCCAAAGGAGATCTCGGTGGTTTCTGCTTCGCTCAGTTCCCGGTTGGGCATGAGTGCCCGGGCGGCGGCGGACATGTCGAGGACTTCAAGGTCCTCGGCGAGCTGCTCGAGTGTGCGGGCCTGCTCCAGGGAATACGGCCCCACATGGGTGCGGCGAAGTGCCGTGAGATGGCCGCCGACGCCGAGCGCCTCGCCAAGGTCGCGTGCAAGTGCACGGATGTACGTCCCGGAGGAGCATTCGACGGTCACATCGATGTCTACCACCCTGCCGCCGTCGACCCTCCGGATGGCGTGGATCTCGAAACGGTGGATGGTTACCGGCCGGGCGGCGAGCTTGACCTCTTGCCCGGAACGGACGCGCGCGTAGGACCGTTCTCCGTTGACCTTGATGGCGCTGACGCTGCTGGGAACCTGCTGGATCTCCCCGCTGAGCCGGGCGACGCCGGCACGGATGGCGTCCTCGGTGACTCCGGCGGCGCTGCGGCTTTCGGTGACGTCACCTTCGGCATCGTCCGTGATGGTTGCTTCGCCGAGCCGGATCGTGGCGGAGTATGTCTTGGAGGTGCCGACAATGTAGGTCAGCAGCCTTGTGGCTTTGTTGATGCCGAGCACGAGCACTCCCGTGGCCATGGGGTCCAAGGTCCCCGCGTGGCCTACTTTCCGGGTACCGGCCAGCCGCCGCA
The DNA here is from genome assembly GCF_021483235.1 of Arthrobacter alkaliphilus. Classification (GTDB taxonomy): domain Bacteria; phylum Actinomycetota; class Actinomycetes; order Actinomycetales; family Micrococcaceae; genus Arthrobacter; species Arthrobacter alkaliphilus. The sequence continues at coordinate 86,038 of NZ_JAKEEC010000001.1, forward strand.
TCCGTCCAACCACATCGTGGCTGGTCCATCCTTGCGGCTTGTCAACGATCACCAGTCCAGAAAGCACGCCTCCCAGTATATCCGCGCCGGGGCATGGATCCTGCGGCCCGCGGCTTCCCCGGACAAGCCCGGGACCGCGGCTAAGATGGCTCCCATGCCTGAGCTTGCCGCACACGTCCGCGAAGTGCCCGTCAACCAGATCCGCGAGATTACCGAAGCGGCGTGGAGCACTCCCGGGGCGATTGTCCTGAGCATCGGCGAGCCCGGCTTCGCGTTGCCCCGACACATCCTGGACGCGGGGATCGCGTGCCTGGACAGGGACGAGACCAACTACACCCCCAACGCCGGGATCCCGGCCTTGCGTGAGGCCTTTGCCGAACGCTTCCGCGCCCACAACCGGGTGGACCTCGGGCCGGAGCGCGTGTATGTCGTGGACGGAGCCCAGCAAGGACTGCACTTCGCGATGAGCCTGCTCCTCTCCCCCGGAGACGAGATCCTGATCCCCAATCCGGGCTACCCGACATTTGCCATGACGAGCCATCTGCTGCACGCCGTTCCCGTGCGGTATCCGCTCTACCCCGAGCACGGGTTCCAGCCCCGCATCGAGGACATCGAGGCCCTGATCACGCCCAGCACCAAGGTCCTGGTCCTGAATTCGCCGTCCAATCCCCTGGGCGCGGTGATCGGCGAAGAAACAACGCGCGAGCTCGTGGAACTGGCCGTCAAACACGATCTGTGGATCATTTCGGATGAATGCTACGAAGCCTTCACGTTCGACGTTCCGCATACGAGTCCCGCCCGCTTCGACAGCTCTGTCCCCGGCGAAGCGCGCGTTTTCACGTCCCTCACCTTGTCCAAGACGTACGGGTTGACAGGACTGCGCATCGGTGCGCTGATTTGCCCGCCGGGCCTGGAGCGGAAAATGAACAACGTCATGGAAGCGATCGTTTCCTGCGTGGCGTCGCCTTCCCAGTACGCGGCCGTCGCTGCGCTGACCGGCCCGCAGGACTATGTGGACGCCGCACGGGAGCATTACCGTTCCAACCGCGACGCCGCCTCGGCCGTGCTTGCCGGGAAGGGCATTCCGTACCTCGGTGCCCAGGGCGCTTTCTATCTTTGGGCGGATGTCTCGCACGTGAGCGGCGGGGACGTGCGTGCCTGGGTGCGCACCTTCTTGGCGGAATCCGGAGTAGCAGTGGCACCGGGGACCGCTTTCGGTTCCATTGGCGAAGGCTGGATCAGGATCGCCTTGTGCGGTGACCAGCAGCAGCTGCTCGACGGCGTCGGGCGGCTTCCGGCACGGCGGTAGGCCTCAGTACCGGGTCCGGTTCTTGTGCCCGCGCCAGGCGTCGAAAGGAGCCTCGGCCGCGGCAACCTCCGTATGGTGGACGGGCAGCAGTTCGGGCCTGCTGCCACCGAAGTATTCGTAGAACACGGCATCGTCGAAGCCGGCGGCCGCGGCACCGTGCCGGTCCGCGGCAAAGTAGACGCGGCTGACCCGGCCCCAGAGGGCGGCCGAGAGGCACAAAGGGCACGGTTCGCAGCTTGAGTAGAGCACGGAGCCACTGAGGTCGAAGCTTCCCAGTTCCGACGCGGCCCGCCGGATGGCCACCACTTCGGCGTGCGCGGTGGGATCGTTGTCGCGGGTGACCCGGTTCACCCCGTCGTGGAGCCGTCCGTCCGGGGTGACCACGACGGCGCCGAAAGGGCCGCCGCCGTCGGCCACGTTTTGCACCGCGAGCCGCAGGGCGTGTTCAAGGTAGTCTTCGGGACTCAGAGCTGCATCGTGCGCCGCCATGCTCCGATCTTAGCGACGGAGCACCATTTTTCGGACTACTTGCCGCCGTCTTCGTCGATGTCTTCATCGGCGCGCAGGTCGATGTCCTCTTCGTCAAAATCGTCTTCGTCGATGTCGCCGTCATGTGCGGCGTCGCTCTTGTACGGGTCCGCGTCGCCCGCGTGCTTGGCGCCGGCGGCCAACGCGGCCACCTCGGCGTCGCGCTGCCTGGCGACGCGCAAGAGTTCCTCAAGGTTTGAGGCGTTCACCGGAATAAGGTCGGCGACGAATTCCAAGGTGGGAGTCAGCCGCACAGTAATGTTGCGGCCCACTTCCTGGCGCAAAACACCCTTGGCCTTCTCCAGCGCCTTGGCAGCATCGGCGTGCGCGGCTTCGTCACCGAAGACCGTGTAGTACACAGTCGCGTGCTGAAGGTCGTTGGTCACCCGGGCATCCGTAATGGTGATGCCCTCAACCCGCGGATCCTTGATCCGCCGGCCCAGTGCCTCAGCAACAACAACCTTAATCCGCTGCGCCAACTTGGCAGCACGTGCCGGATCAGCCATTTCTACTCCTAATAAAAATTGCGTACGACGGCGATACAAACCAGCGCACTTAAGTCCAAAAATGCCGCTGCCGAAAAGACAGGAAGCGACCGAACGGCGAGATCCCCACGGAGGCCCGCGGAGCCGATATGGGGGCCCGGGAGTGGCATCGGGCCTGCCGGAGCTGGGTGGCAAAGGATCGCAGATCCTTTGCCACCCAGCGAAGGGGCGGGGCCCCCATATCGGCGGAGCGGGCCGGACTGGCCCGGCCTGCAGAACGGACCGGCGCCGCCCGAAAGCAGCACCGGCCCAGCAGCCTTAGCCGCGCGGCTTCTCGCGCATCTCGAAGGTCTCGATGATGTCACCTTCGGCGATGTCGTTGTACGAGCCAAGACCGATACCACACTCGAAGTCCGTGCGGACCTCGGTTGCGTCGTCCTTGAAGCGCTTGAGCGTCTCAACGGTGAGGTTGTCACCGATGACCTTGCCATCGCGGCTGACGCGTGCCTTCGAGTTACGGCGGATGATGCCCGAGCGCACGATGGAACCGGCGATGTTTCCGAACTTGGAAGAACGGAAGACTTCGCGGACCTCGGCGGTACCGAGCTGGACTTCCTCGTACTCCGGCTTGAGCATGCCCTTGAGGGCCAGCTCGATGTCGTCGATTGCCGAGTAGATGACCGAGTAGAAGCGCATGTCCACGCCTTCACGATCGGCCAGTTCAGCCACGCGCTCGGCGGGCTTGACGTTGAAGCCGATGATGATGGCGTTGTCCACCGTGGCGAGGTTGACGTCGTTCTGCGTGATGGCACCCACACCGCGGTGGATGACGCGCAGCTGAACGTCTTCATCGCCGACGTCGATCTTGAGCAGGGCGTCTTCGAGGGCTTCGACCGCACCGGAAACGTCACCCTTGAGGATGAGGTTGAGGGTGTCGATCTTGCCTTCGGCCACAGCCTTGTCGAAGTCCTCGAGGCTGATGCGCTTGCGGCGCTTGGCCAGTGCCGCGTTGCGGTCGGCTGCCTCGCGCTTTTCAGCGATCTGGCGGGCCGTACGCTCGTCCGAGGTCACCAGGAAGGTGTCGCCTGCACGCGGTACGTTGGACAGGCCCAGGACCTGGACCGGACGGGACGGGAGCGCGACGTCGAGGGCGTTGCCGTCCTCGTCGAACATGGCACGGACGCGGCCGTGGGCCGTACCGGCCACGATCGTGTCACCAACCGCCAGGGTACCGGATTGGACCAGGACGGTGGCCACGGAACCGCGGCCCTTGTCCAGGTTCGCTTCGATGGCGATGCCTCGAGCGTCCTTGTCCGGGTTGGCACGCAGGTCCAGCGCCGCGTCTGCGGTCAGCAGGACGGCGTCGATCAGTTCGTCGATGTTGAGGTTCTGGCGGGCAGAAACCTCAACGAACATGGTGTCGCCACCGTATTCTTCGGGAACCAGACCGTATTCGGTGAGCTGGCCCTTGACCTTGTCCGGGTTGGCACCTTCCTTGTCGATCTTGTTGACCGCGACGACGATCGGCACGTTGGCCGCCTGTGCGTGGTTGAGTGCTTCCACCGTCTGCGGCATGACGCCGTCGTCGGCTGCGACAACCAGGATGGCGATGTCGGTGACCTTGGCACCACGTGCACGCATGGCGGTGAACGCCTCGTGACCCGGGGTGTCAATGAAGGTGATGTCGCGCGGCGTGCCTTCGTGGATGTGGCTGATCTGGTAGGCACCGATGTGCTGCGTGATGCCGCCGTGTTCGCCGGCAACCACGTTGGTCTTCCGGATGGCGTCGAGCAAACGGGTCTTACCGTGGTCAACGTGACCCATGACAGTGACAACCGGCGGGCGCGGTTCGAGGACGTCGTCGCCTTCTGCTTCGAGTTCGGCATCGAGGTCGATGTCGAAGGAGTCGAGGAGTTCGCGCTCTTCGTCTTCGGGCGAGACAACCTGGACCTTGTAGCCGAGTTCCTCACCGAGCAGGCCGAAGGTGTCTTCGTCCAGCGACTGGGTAGCCGTTGCCATTTCGCCAAGGTGGAACAGCACGGTGACCAGGGCAGCGGGGTTGGCCTCGATCTTGTCGGCGAAGTCCGTGATGGACGAGCCGCGGCGGAGCCGGACGATGGTGTTGCCGTCGCCGCGGGGTACCGATACGCCACCCAGCGACGGAGCACTCATCTGCTCCAGTTCCTGGCGCTTTGCGCGCTTGGACTTGCGCTGCTTGCCGCGTCCTGCGCCACCCTTGCCGAAGGCACCCTGGGTGCCGCCGCGTCCGCGGCCGCCCTTGCCGAAACCACCGCCGGCGGGAGCTCCGCCACCGGTGCCTGCGCCGGGAGCGCCGCCCGGACGGCCGGGGCCGCCACCGGGACGGCCTGCGCCGCCCGGACGGCCTGCGCCACCGGGAGCGGGACGCTCGGTGCGGTTGGGCATCATGCCCGGGCTGGGACGGTTTCCTGCGGGGCCACCTCCCGGACGCGGAGCGCCCGGACGGGGAGCGCCGGGGCGCGGAGCACCCGGACGCGGACCACCGGAACCGGCGGCGGGGCGGGGACCGCCTGCGCCGGCCGCGGGACGCGGGCCGCCGGGACGTTCACCGTCAGTGCGGCCACCCGAACGCGGCATGCCCTGCGAAGTCGCGAAGGGGTTGTTGCCCGGACGGGGAGGACGCTCGCCGTCGCCACGGCCGCGGGGCATGCCCTGCGAGGTCGCGAACGGGTTGTTGCCCGGGCGGGGACCGCCGGGCCGCGGTGCCTGGCTGCCCGGACGTGCGGGGGCAGGGGCTTCGGCCTTGGGGGCCGGGCGGGCGCCCGGCTTGGCGGAAACAGGGTTCGCCGGCGCAGCCGAAACGGGTGCTGCTGCCGCAGGCGCTGCCGGGGCAGGGGTCTCAGCCTTGGGGGCGGGAACCGGAGCCTTGGGTGCAGCCGGGCCGGGAGCCGGGCGGGATGCCGCGGGAGCAGCGGGTGCCGTCGGTGCTGCGGCGCGGGGCGCTGCCGCCTTTGCGGCGCCGGCGCCCGGGTAGGCGTCGCGAAGCTTCTTCACGACCGGCGCCTCAATGGTTGACGAAGCGGAGCGAACGAATTCGCCCAATTCCTGCAGCTTTGTTACTGCATCTTTGGAAGTAATACCGAGCTCTTTCGCGAGCTCATGTACGCGGACCTTGGCCACATTTCTCCTGTCTCGGTCCGCACCGAGCCAGGCACGAACCGTCTAATTCTTACTGCGGGCCCCTGCCGCGAACGCGGCGGACGGGCCCTGTGCAGAGCGCAACAAAGTTGTCATCGTTGCGCACTCATCGCTGGGAACTCATCGGGTTTCCATCAGTTTTCTGACCCGCTTTCAGGTTTGGACGGTTTTCCTGCTTTCACGGACGTGTCCGCAGGGGGTATGACTGCCGTCAGATAGCTTTCGACGGCGGTAACTTCGCTTGCGCCCGCGAGGGCCCTTGCGAAAGCACGCCGTTTGCTTGCCAGCGCCAGGCATGTGGTGCTGGGGTGCAGCCACGCACCCCGGCCAGCCATCCGGCGTCGTTCATCCACCAGGACGACGGGAGACCCGCCGCCTTCGGCGACAAGCCGGATCAACTCGCTCCGCTTGCCCTGTTTCCGGCATCCGATGCAGGTGCGCACAGGCTGGTGCCTGGAATGAAGCAGTTCAGTCACTGGGTGTATCAACCTGCCTCAGTGTCATTACCTGTCTTCTGCGGTTCTGCTTTGTTCGGCGCCCGCCCTCGACCGGCCGGGAGTTGCCCAACAAGCCGCGAGCACGCCAAAGCGCACGGATACCGGGCATAGGCCCGGTTCCATCCATTCTAAGCCCCCGAGGGCCCGGCCACCGAATCCACCACGAGGCGCGGAATCCCGGTTTGACGCCGTCCGGCCTGTTTAGTTGCCTTTGGCCGGAGTGGCGTCAGAGACGATGTCGATCCGCCACCCGGTCAACTTGGCTGCGAGGCGGGCGTTCTGGCCTTCCTTGCCGATCGCGAGCGAAAGCTGGTAGTCGGGGACAACCACGCGGGCCGAGCGTGTGGCTTCGTCGGTGATGGTGACCGAATTCACGCGCGACGGCGAAAGGGAGTTGGCGATGAAGGTCGCCGGATCGTCGCTGAAGTCGACGATGTCGATCTTTTCGTCGTTGAGTTCGGTCATGACGGCGCGGACGCGGGAGCCCATCTCGCCAATGCAGGCACCCTTGGCGTTGATGCCCGGGGTGTTGGCTTTGACGGCCATCTTGGTCCGGTGTCCGGCCTCGCGTGCCAAGGCGACGATCTCGACGGATCGGTCCGCGATCTCCGGGACCTCGAGTTCGAACAGCTTCCGGACAAGGCCCGGGTGTGAACGCGACAGCGTGATGGAGGGTCCCTTCGCGCCGCGGTGGACGTCCACCACATACGCACGCAGGCGGTTGCCGTGGGTGTACTTCTCCCCCGGCACCTGCTCGGGCGGCGGGAGCAGGGCTTCCACGGCGCCGAGGTTCACTTGGATCATGTGCGGGTTGTTGCCCTGCTGGATGAGGCCGGCGACGAGTTCACCTTCCCGGCCTTTGAATTCGCCGAGGACATTGTCGTCCTCGACGTCGCGCAGGCGCTGCAGGATGATCTGCCGCGCGGTGCTCGCCGCAATACGGCCGAATCCCGCAGGAGTGTCTTCGAACTCGCCGACTGCTTCGCCGTCGTCGTCTATTTCCGTGGCCCAGATGGTCACGTGCCCGCTCTTGCGGTCCAGCTCCGCACGTGCTTTTTCGAAGGCGCCCGGCGTCTTGTGGTAGGCCACCAGGAGCGCCTGCTCGATGGTGGGAATCAGGAGGTCCAGCGGGATTTCGCGCTCACGTTCCAGGAGTCTCAGCGCACTCATGTCAATATCCATTAGGCCTCCTCGGAAGGTCCGTTGTACTCGTCTTCCAGCACTGCCTCGTTGAGGTGGCTGAACTCTATCTCGACTTTTCCGTGGCGGATCCTGTCGAAAGGAATCTTCACAGGTTCGCCCTGCTTGGGCTTCATGCCCTTCTTGACCTCTTGCTCCGGAACCAAGGTGACGCCGTCGTCGTCGACGGACTGGACCCGGCCGGTCAGGTTCTCGCCCTGGATCACGTTCACCTTGACCATGCGTCCGCGGGCCCGGTGCCAGTGGCGGGGCTCCGTGAGGGGTCGCCCGACGCCCGGTGAAGAGACCTCGAGGTCGTAGGGGCGGCTGTCGCCGCGGGGATCGTTGTCCAGGATGTCCGAGAGCGCCCTGGAGATTTCGGCGATGACGTCGAGGCTGACGCCGCCGGTTTCCTCCTGGGGCAGGTCGACAACCACGTGGACCACCCTGTGGGAACCGGCGACCTGGATGGCAACATCCTCGAGATAGAGCCGCCTCGCCAGGACGGCAGGCTCCAGAAGGGCCTTCAGCCTGCTCTCCTCGGGGTTGCGGACCTCGTGTTGTGCTGGACTCGTCGGATCCGTTCCACCCTGGTCTGTTGAAGTCGTGGCTTCCGAATGACTCACTGGCCAGCCGCCTCCCGATAGATGATGTTGTGGTTACTAGCTTAACGACATTTATCGCGGCGTGGTGCACGGGGCTCCTTCGGGGCGGACGCAGCTGGTCCGCGGGCGTGGCACCATAGTCTGTTGTGAACCACCAGACTGTTGAGAAACCACGGAGCCGCGGCTGGATGAGGACGCTCCTGCTGGCTTTCCTCGCAGTCCTTGTCCTCGGAGTCGGGGCCGTGCTTGTCCCGCGGGAGGCCGGAAGGCCCCAAGTGGTGCCGTCGTTTTCCGAAACCGCCCGTTCCGATGCGCTCTCCTCGACCGAGACGCTGCTGCGCAGCGCAGCGCTCCTGGAGAGCACTGACACTGTGACGTTGCTGACTACCCAGGCGCGCGCGCTCCTGCGACCTTCCGGCCCGTCGGCGTCAGCTACTCCCCCGGCCTCCCCCGGCCCCGGCGCCACGCAGGACCGCCCGACGCGGGGCGGCTTCGTCTCCGCGCTCTCCTCCAGCGCTTCCCGTCGCTTGGCGGACGCCGCGAAGGCCGACGGCGGCATGGCCCGGCTGCTTGCCGCCGTCGGGACCGCGCAACTGCTGGAGTCATCGCGGCTTGCGGCGGCCTGGGGCTTGCCGGCGCCCGAGGTCCCGCCCGCGGCGGGTACAGCGACAGCACCGCCTCCGAGCTGCCCTCCCTCCCCGGGCACGGCGGCGCCGACCTCCGGAGCGGCGGCCACGAAGGCCGACCTGCCCGGAGCACTTGCCGCCGTCGTCAGTTCCGAACAGGAAGCGATCTACGCGTACCAAGTGGCCCTGACCAAGCTGGACGCGAAAGTATCGGCCACGGCGGCCACCTGGTTGGCGCGCCACCAGGAACTGCTCCGGGCAGCGGAGGGCCAGGGCCGGCTGCACTGCATTGCCACGCCTCCGCGGGAAGCCGGCTACCGCCTTCCGGCAACCTTCGCCGCCAAACCCGGACTTGCCTTGGGGAGCCTGGAGTCCAGCTCGTTGACTGCCTACGCGGACCTCGTGGCGTTGTCGGACGGCGAGACGCGCCAGTGGGCCATCGAAGGGCTTGTTGACGCCGCGAAACGCAGCCAAGCCTGGGGATCTCCGGTTGGGCCCTTCGCCGGCCTGTCGATCGACGACGCGGCACTGCCTCCGCTGCCCACCGGCACTCCGGCTCCGTAGGAAAGCCTTTCTTTGCTGGCGGCAGCGGATTCCGAATGCTTGGCTAGTACCATGGCTTCCATCGAAACTGCAGCCCTGCACGAAAACGAACCGCACGCCAACGACCTTGCCCACCGGCTTAACTGGCTCCGGGCGGGCGTCCTTGGCGCCAACGACGGAATCGTCTCAGTCGCCGCCATCGTTGTGGGCGTCGCCGGCGCCACAACGAACACCGGCGCAATCCTCACCGCCGGAGCCGCCGGACTGGTGGGCGGCGCGGTGTCCATGGCGCTCGGCGAGTACGTTTCCGTCAGCAGCCAAAGCGACAGCCAAAAGGCCCTCATCGAGAAGGAACGCCGCGAACTCGCCGAGGAACCCGAGGAAGAGCTCGCGGAATTGACGGCGATCTACGAGGCCAAGGGCCTGCGGCCTGAAACCGCGCGGAAAGTCGCCGTGGAATTGACGGAGCACGACGCCTTGGCCGCCCATCTTTCCGCCGAATTGAACATCGACGAGGACGACATCGTGAGCCCGTGGCACGCGGCCTTCGCCTCCGCCATTGCGTTCACCCTTGGCGCGGTGCTGCCCATGCTCGCGATCCTGCTCCCGCCTGCGGGTCTGCGGGTTCCCCTGACCTTCATTTCCGTGCTGCTCGCGCTGGCGATCACCGGAGCCGTTGGAGCGTGGATCGGAGGCAGCTCGAAGACCCGCGCCGCCGTGCGCGTCGTTTTGGGCGGAGCACTTGCGCTTGCTGCGACGTTCCTCATCGGAAGTCTCCTGGGCTCCTCCGGAGTGGTCTGAACCACTCCGGGACCGGCTTGGGTAGGCTGACGATGATGGCTACCTTCGTTTCGATCCCTGGCGACCTCCGGGCCCGCTACTCCCGCACCGCGGAGGGGCGGGCGTGGCTCTCCGGGCTGCCCCGGCTGATCGATGCCAGCCTGGAACGCTGGGAGCTGTCCGTTGACCTGCAGCCCGGCGCGGAACCATGGAACGGCCACGGAGGCATCGTCATCCCGGTCGTCCGCGAAGGCGCCCGGCTGGTGCTCAAGATTGCGTTCCCGCACGAGGAGGCCCTCGTTGAACAGCACGCGCTCGCCCTGTGGGGCGGCGCCGGGGCCGTCAGGCTGCTCGACGCCGACTCCGCATCCTGCGCGATGCTCCTGGAGCGGCTCGACGCGGACAGCTGGCTGCACGGGGCCCCTATGCACGAAGCCCGCGACGTCTGGGGATCACTCGTGAAGGACCTCAGCATCGAACCGGACGAGCGGCCCGAATGGGGAGAGTTTGAGCACATAGCGGCACGTGCCGAGCGCTGGAGCGATGATCTGCCTGCGGAATGGGAGCGCCTCGGCCGGCCCTTCCCCCGGTGGCTCCTCGAAGCCGCGCTGGAAGTGTGCCAGACACGCGGCGCTGTCGGACGGCGGGCGGGCAAGGACGTCCTGGTCCATTGCGACCTCCATTTCATGAACATCCTCCCCCACCTCAACGGACGCCGGACCGACGGAAAACGCGCATACGTTGCGATCGATCCGCAGCCGATGATCGGCGAAGCGGAATTCGCTGTGGCCCCGATCCTGTGGAACCGGATCCGCGACCTCTCCACAACGGCCCCGGAAATTGCGCTGCTCGAGCGCTGCGCGGATTTCAGCCGCGCCGCCGGGCTGGACGGCGAAACAGCCCGCGAATGGAGCCTCGTCCGCGAGGTCGAAAACGCCCTGTGGTATGCGGGAAAACCACGGCATGAGGGCGAGCTGGCGCGCTCTTTGTGGGTGGCAAGCACTCTCGCCGGACGGCGCTTGGACGGGTTGCCCGCCGCGCATGATCTGCCGGAACCAGGACCGTCCGCCTCGAGCTAGCGCCGGATGCCCTGTCATCCGGATGCCCTGCCGTGCGGATGCCCTGCCGTCCGGATACCCGGCTTAGACGGTGGCCTCCAGCGCGTCCCTGATGGCCTGCACCGCGATGTCCAGGTCTGCCGAATCTGTGGACCAGTTGGTCACCGAAACACGCAGGATGTCCCTGCCCTGCCAGTGCGAACCGGACATCCAGACCCTCCCGTCAGCCATGATGAAGTCCGTCACGGCGCGCGTCCTCTCGTCGGAACCGAAGGCCAGGGACAGCTGCGTGAACACCACCTCGTTGAGGACCTCGACGCCGGGCACGTCGGCAAGCCGTCTGGCCAGTTCCGCGGCACAGTCCACTCGCCCGTTGACAAGGTCCCGCACGCCGTCGCTGCCCAATGAGCGCAAGGCCGCCCATACCGGAACTCCCCTGGCCCTGCGCGACAGCTCGGGAACTTTCTCCATGGGGTCGCCGGCGCCGTGGTCATCCTGCATCAGGTATTCGGCGTGCATGCCGATGGCGGATCGCAGGGCGGCAACATCACGTACCACCACGATTCCGGCGTCGTAAGGCACATTGAGGGTCTTGTGGGCATCGGTTCCCCAGGAATCGGCCAACTCGACGCCCTCGACCAGATGCCGTAGTCCCGGAACGGCTGCCGCCCATAATCCGAAAGCCCCGTCAACGTGGACCCACGCGCCGTGATCCTTCGCGGCGGAAATCGCCTCGGTGAACGGATCGAAGGCTCCTGAATGCAGGTTCCCGGCCTGGAGGCAAACGATCGCCGGACCGGATGCGGCTTCCAGCGTGGCCCGCAGCGCGGCGGGATCGATCCTGCCTTGATGGTCCGCCCCGACAACTTCGGGTGCCCCGAAGCCTAGGAAACGCAAGGCCATATCCAGGCTCTCGTGCCGCTCGGCTCCGACCAGGACACGCACCTTCGGCGCGCCCTGAAGTCCACCCGCGTTGACATCCCAGCCGGCGCCGGCCAGTTGCCGCCATCGTGCCGCTGCGAGGGCCGTGAAGTTGGCCATGCTCGCGCCGGTCGCGAATCCGACGTCGGAGCCGGCAGGCAAGCCGAGCAGCTCAAGGAGCCATCGTCCGGCTGCCTCCTCGATCCCGGCAGTTGCGGGTGTTGCGAAACGCAGACCGGAGTTCTGGTCCCATGCGGAAACCATCCAGTCCGCGGCCATGCCTGCCGGCACCGTACCTCCGATGACCCAACCGAAGAAGCGTCCCGATTGCATGGCCATCAGCCCGGGTTCGGCGTGTTCGGCGAGGAAATCGATGACCGCGGCCGGATCCATGCCGCTGGCCGGCAACGGTCCACCGAAGACTGCAGCGATGTCATCGGCCGCGGTTCTTGGCCGCACCGGCCGCCCGGGCAAGGCCCTCAACCACTCCCGGGTATGTTCCCACGCACGTCCGAGTGCCTGCTCATAGTCGCCGGAATCGACCCACATGAGTGCATGCTACGCCCCTGCGGCCACCGCCTGCGACGCCCGGACGCTACTTGGCGAAGTAGTCGTTCCAGACGTCCACGCCGAGCTTGATGATCAACGCGCCGACCACGATCAGGAACACGAGCCGCACAAAGCCGCTGCCCTGTTTCACGGCGGTCCGGGCACCCAGGTAGCCGCCGGCCATGTTGGCGAGGCCAAGCACGGCGCCGACGCCCCAGAGCAGGGATCCGTGCGGCAGGAAGAACAGGAGCGCGCCGGCGTTGGTGGCCATGTTCACGATCTTCGCCTTGGCGCTGGCCTCAAGGAAGGCATAGCCCATTGCGGAGACCAGCGCGATCACCAGGAAGGACCCCGTACCAGGACCGATCAGGCCGTCGTAGAAGCCGATCACGCCGCCGATGGCACAGGCCACGACGTAGTGCGTATGGCCGTCGTGGCGCAGCGCGGTCAACTCGCCCGCGTTGGGCCGCAGCGCGGTGAAGATCGCGACGGCGATAAGTGCCACCACGATGATGGGTTTGAAGACGCTCGCGGGCAGGTTGGCCGCCAGGACGGCTCCGCCGAAACTGCCCGCAAGGGCAATCACCGCCATGGGTATGGCCGTCTTGAGGTCGGGTCCAACCCGGCGGTAATAGGTGGCCGCACTGGTGGTGGTCCCGAAGATGGAGCCCATTTTGTTGGTGGCGAGCGCCTGGACCGGGGTGATCCCCGGAACCAGGAGCAAGGCGGGGAGCTGGATCAGTCCCCCGCCGCCCACCACGGCGTCTATCCAGCCGGCGGCGAATCCAGCCACAACGATCATGATGAGCGTGGTGAGCTGGACCGACTCGAAGCCGGAGATCACTTCTGGCGTACGGCGTTGACCACGTAATCGGCAGCCTTTTCGACTGCCACGTTTTCGGCCTCACCGGTACGACGGTCCTTGATTTCCACTACACCGTCAACCAAGCCACGGCCGACCGCGACGATCGTCGGGACGCCCACGAGTTCGGCGTCACCGAACTTCACTCCGGGGGAAACCTTGGGGCGGTCGTCGTAGATGACCTCAAGGCCCGCGGCTTCGAGGTCCGTGGCGAGCTTCTCGGCCGCGGCGAAGATTTCCTCGCCGCGTCCGACGGCGACCACGTGCACGTCAGCGGGGGCTACGGAGCGGGGCCAGACCAGGCCGCGCTCGTCGTTGTTGGCCTCCGCCAGGGCGGCGACCGCCCGGGTGACGCCGACGCCGTAGGAACCCATCGTGACCACAACCTGCTTGCCGTTCTGGTCGAGGACCTTCAGGTCGAGGGCCTCAGCGTACTTGCGGCCGAGTTGGAAGATGTGGCCCATTTCGATGCCGCGCGCGGTCTCCAAGGGACCGGAGCCGTCCGGGGCTTCGTCTCCCGCACGGACCTCGGTGCACTCGATGACGCCGTCCCAGGCGAAGTCGCGTCCGGCGACGAGGCCGAACACGTGCTTGCCCTCTTGGTTGGCTCCGGTGACCCAGCTGGTACCCGGGACAACACGGGGGTCAACAAGGTAGAGCAACTTGGAGGTGCCTTCGAGCCCGAGAACGGCTTCGCCAAGCTCCAGGCCGGGGCCGATGTATCCCTTGACGAGTTCCGGGTTCCTCTTGAGGTCTTCCTCGTTCGCCGCTTCCAGGCCGATCTCGCCGGCAATGGCCAGGAACGAACCGATGTTGGCTTCGACGCGCTTGAGGTCCACCGCCCGGTCACCGGGAACGCCGATGACCACAATCTGGCGCTCGCCGGTGGGCAGAGTGACGGCGAGGACCACATTCTTGAGGGTGTCGGCGGCAGACCAGAAGCCTTCGGAATCGCCGCGGGGAGCGAGCTGGTTGGCCGCGGCAACGAGGGTCTCGATGGTGGGCGTGTCCGGGGTGTCGAGGACACGCGCGGGAGGCGCGTCGGTGAAGTCGATCGACGCCGGGACCACCGTGGTCACGGCTTCGACGTTGGCTGCATAGCCGCCCGGCGAGCGCACGAAGGTGTCCTCGCCGATCTCGGTGGGGTGCAGGAACTCCTCGCTCTTGGATCCGCCCATGGCGCCTGCCGTGGCGGCGACGGGAATGACCTCAAGGCCAAGGCGCTCGAAGATCTTCAGGTACGCGGCGCGGTGGGCCGCGTAGCTCGCGTCCAGGCCGGCGTCGTCGACGTCGAAGGAGTAGGAGTCCTTCATGATGAATTCACGGCCGCGGAGGAGGCCCGCCCGGGGGCGTGCTTCATCGCGGTACTTGTTCTGGATTTGGTACAGGCTCAGCGGCAGGTCCTTGTACGAGGAGTACAGGTCCTTGACCAGGAGCGTGAACATTTCTTCGTGGGTGGGGGCGAGAAGGTAATCGGCGCCCTTGCGGTCCTGAAGGCGGAACAGGCCCTCGCCGTATTCGGTCCAGCGGTTGGTCGCTTCGTACGGTTCCCGGGGCAGCAGCGCCGGGAAGTGGACTTCCTGGGCGCCGATCGCGGCCATTTCCTCGCGGATGATCCGTTCGACCTTGCGCAGGACACTCAATCCCAACGGCAACCACGTGTAGATCCCCGGTGCGGCGCGGCGGATATAGCCCGCCCGGACCAGGAGTTTGTGGCTTGCGACTTCGGCGTCGACGGGATCTTCACGCAAGGTGCGCAGGAACAGCTGGGAGAGGCGAAGGACCACGGGGCAGAATCCGTTTCTATGGCAAGAGCTGGCAAAAACTACTGTGTACCAATCTACCGGTTTACGGCCGGTGAACCTGCCCCCACGTAGATGAGCCACGCCATGGTATGCGGAAGCCCCTGGCCGCTGGGCGGCTGGTCATCCTGCCATGGCGTGGCTCAGCAGCTGGTGGGCCGCGGGCGTTGTCCCGGAGGCTTAGTCGGACTCGTAGAATGCCTTCGAAAGATCAACGCTTACAGCCATTGGTTGGTGTTTCCCTCCAAAACCCTTCCGCGCCCCAGCGACACGGCCGGTTCTGAATTTATGCGATGTACGGCACTTTTATCAAGGGCTTGGACTTTTCAATTTTTGTTGACGCGCCGTTGCTCCCGAATTATCTTTTATTCATCATCTGATGAATAAATCGGAGGCGACGATGTCCCGCAGCGCACCAGGAAGTATCAGCCCGGACGTACGTCCGGCCGTCATGGCGGAAGGCCTGCACGTCACGCGCGGCCGCAAGAAGATCCTCCGCGGCTTGGACTTCGCCATGGAGCCCGGAAAGATCACGGGGTTGCTCGGCCCCTCCGGGAGCGGCAAGACAACCCTCATGCGCTGCATCGTCGGAGTCCAACGGCTCACAGCCGGCAGCGTGGACGTGTTGGGCCGTCCGGCCGGCACCCCGTCATTGCGGCACGACGTCGGATACGTAACCCAGGCCCCGAGCGTCTATCCGGACCTCAGCGTCGAAGCGAACGTCCGGTATTTCGGAGCCATGCACGGCGCCACGGCAGCAGACACCGCAGAGGCGATTGCCGCCGTCGGGCTCGGAAACCTGGCGCGCCAAAAGACAGCACAGCTGTCCGGCGGAGAATTCAGCCGGGTCTCGCTGGCCTGTGCACTTGTCTCGCATCCCAAACTGCTGGTCCTCGACGAACCAACAGTCGGCCTGGACCCCGTCCTGCGCGCCGAATTGTGGGAACGGTTCGCCGCGATGGCCGGATCAGGCACCACCCTGCTGGTGTCCAGCCACGTCATGGAAGAAGCGTCGCATTGCTCCTCCCTGCTCCTGCTGCGCGACGGCTTGCTGCTGGCGCAGCTCACTCCCGCGGAACTCAGCGAGCGGGGACACAGCAACGACCTGGAACAGGCCTTCCTGCACATCATCCAGGAGACGGCTGTTTCGAACCGCCGGAATGCCAACGAAAGCCAGGTGGCGTCATGAATCCACGGATGATGTTGGCCACCACCGGACGGGTCCTGGACCAACTGCGGCACGACCACCGCAGCGTCGCGCTCATCCTGGTGGTTCCTGCGCTCCTGCTCACGGCCGTCTACTATCTCTTCGAGAACGAAACCCTGCCGCCCGGTTTCCCCCGGACGTTCGACCGTGTGGGCCTAATGATGCTGGCCATCTTCCCGTTTGTCGTGATGTTCCTGGTCACCTCCATCACCATGTTGCGCGAAAGGACGTCGGGGACGTTGGAGCGGCTCCTGACGACGCCCATCCACAAGGCCGATCTGCTGTTCGGCTACGCATTCGCGTTCTCCATCATGGCGGCCCTGCAATCCCTCGTCGCCACGGCCGTGGCCTACTGGATCTTCAATCTGGACATCAAGGGAGGTCCCGGCTACGTGGTCCTGATCGCGGTCATCAACGCCGTGTTGGGAGTCGCGTTGGGCCTGTTGTGCTCAGCCTTCGCGCGGACCGAATTCCAGGCGGTGCAGTTCATGCCGGTGGTCGTGGTTCCGCAGATCCTGTTGTGCGGGCTTTTCGTCGCCAGGGAGCACATGAACAGCGTCCTGGAGAGCATTTCCAATGTGCTGCCGCTGACGTTTTCGGTGGATGCCCTCCAGCAGATCGCCGACCATACCGAGGCGACGCAGGCCATGTGGCAGGATGCCGGGGTCATGGCGGCGATCGTGGTGGGAGTTTTGGTCCTGGCCTCCTTCACCCTCCGACGGCGGACCTCATGAGCGGCGCCTTGCCTCCCCTGCGGCGGGGACGCCGCAGCGGCGGGAGCGACTCCCGCGAGCTGATCCTGGCCACGGCGCGCCGGCTCTTCGCCGAACACGGTTTCGAGGGCACGAGCCTGCGGCAAGTGGCGCGCGAAGCAGAGATGGACCCCGCCATGGTGCACCACTTCTTCAAGGGCAAGGACCAACTCTTCGCCCAGAGCATCGAGCTCCCGGCCGATCCCGACGAGGTCCTGTCCGGCGTCGAATCGTTGGACCCGGCGCAGCGCTCGGAAGCGATCGTCCGCGCGGTGCTGCGCCTGTGGGAAAGTCCGGCACAACACGGACTCGTCGCGTTCGCGAGGGGAACGATCGGTTCCAAGGCCAAGACAGCCTTGCTGCGCGACATGATGGCGAGGACTATCCTCTCCAGGATCACAGCGGGTCTTCCCGGCTCCCCGGCGGAGGTGAAAATGCGCGGCAACCTCGTTGCCACCCAGGTGGTGGGGCTCATGCTGATGCGCTACGTGGTCCGGCTGGAACCCCTGGCCTCGGCCTCCCACGACGAGGTGGTGCGGCTCGTGGCGCCCAACGTCCAGCGCTACCTCACGGGCGAACTAACCCCTGCCGACTGAACTGTCAGTACAGGACCCGTCAGTACAGGACCGTGGCGAACGTTCCGAGCCGTTCGAAGCCTACCCGCTCGTAGGTCGCGCGTGCCTTGGTGTTGTAATCGTTGACGTAGAGGCTCGTGACCGGCGCGAATTGCTGGGCCAGGACAACAACAGCCGCCATATACCCGGCGCTGAGGCCCAGGCCACGGTACTCGGGGTTCATCCAGACGCCCTGCACCTGGGTGGCCTGGGCGGTGACCGCCCCGAGTTCGGCTTTGAACTTCACTTTCCCGCCGGCGTCGATGTGCACCAGGGAATGGCCTTGCCGGATCAGTCCGGCCACCCTCCGGCTGTAGAAGTCCTCGCTCCCGAGAAACGGCGAATAGCCCACTTCCTCTTCGAACATCGCCGCACAGGCGGGCAGGATCCGGTCGAAGTCCGCCATGTTCCCGAAGCCGAGCTGCGGATTGGGCTCGACGGCGGGTGGCCCCGATATGGCCAGAAGGGGTTGGTCCGACCGCACCTCGTGGGCGAAATGCCCCAATTGCTCCAAGCGGGAATGGAGGGCCAGCACGGTCGCTGCCGGCCCGAAGATCGAGGCGTACCGGCGCCCTGCCCGGTGCGCGGCCGCCGCAACGCGGGAAGCCAGTTCCGGATCCAGCTGCACCGGCACCAGATTGGCACCGGCCCAGCAGGCACCCACCAGGGAATCGCCGTCGAACACTCCGAAGACGCTCGCGCCACCGGACGTAGGCGCGGCACTCCCCGACGAATCGAGGTGCGCCAGGATAAAGACATTCGCTACGGGATCTTCCATCGCGAGCACGCGAAGTGCCCGGGTGTCGGCCTCGCCGAGCACCCGGACGGAAATCCCGTCGGCTGCCTCGCTACGAGACGCTAACCACGGGGCTACCCTTGACAGCATCTTCGCCATCGGCCTCCCCCATCTCTTCGGCGATACGCATGGCCTCTTCGATCAGTGTCTCAACAATCTGGCTCTCGGGGACAGTCTTGATGACTTCACCCTTCACGAAGATCTGGCCCTTGCCGTTGCCGGAGGCAACGCCAAGATCGGCTTCGCGTGCCTCACCCGGGCCGTTCACGACGCAACCCATGACGGCGACGCGCAACGGAATCTCCATTCCCTCAAGCCCGGCTGTGACCTGCTCGGCCAGCGTGTAGACGTCCACCTGGGCGCGTCCGCAGGAAGGGCAGGAGACGATTTCGAGCTTGCGGGGGCGCAGGTTGAGTGACTGCAGGATCTGGTTGCCGACCTTGATCTCCTCAACGGGCGGCGCGGAGAGGGACACGCGAATGGTGTCGCCGATACCGCGTGACAGGAGCGCCCCGAAAGCCGTGGCGGACTTGATGGTGCCTTGGAAGGCCGGGCCTGCCTCGGTCACGCCCAAGTGCAAGGGCCAGTCGCCCTTTTCGGCGAGCATCTCGTAGGCGGCCACCATCACCACAGGATCGTTGTGCTTGACGGAGATCTTGAAATCGTGGAAGCCGTGTTCCTCGAACAGCGAAGCTTCCCACACGGCCGACTCGACGAGGGCCTCCGGCGTAGCCTTGCCGTACTTCTTCAGGATGCCGGGCTCGAGGGAGCCGGCGTTCACGCCGATGCGGATCGAGGTTCCATGGTCCTTCGCGGCCGCGGCAATCTCCTTCACCTGGTCGTCGAACTTCCGGATGTTGCCGGGGTTGACGCGCACGGCGGCGCAGCCTGCCTCGATCGCGGCGAAGACGTACTTCGGCTGGAAATGGATGTCCGCGATGACCGGGATCTGGGACTTGCGGGCGATGATCGGCAGCGCCTCGGCATCGTCCGCGGACGGGCAGGCCACCCGGACGATGTCACAGCCGGACGCCGTCAATTCCGCGATCTGCTGCAGCGTGGCGTTGATGTCCGTGGTCGGAGTGGTGGTCATCGACTGCACGCTGATGGGGTAATCCGAGCCGACGCCTACCGAGCCCACTTTGATTTGGCGGGTCTTGCGTCGCGGCGCGAGGACGGGGGGCGGGGCTGATGGCATTCCCAGGCTGACCGAGGTCACGTGGACTCCTTGGATTGAAATGGGTGGATCGTAGGGCTGGGGTCCGGGCCCATGCCGGTCAAGCTGCTAGGAAGCGTGGTCGGAGAGCACCCCGATGATGGGGTTCCACTCCGATGTCCGGATGCCCGCGATCCCCTGCACGGCAGCGAAGGGATCTTCCTTCAGCGTGGCGTTGAGCGCTGACTCGTCGGCAGCCTTGAGGAGGAGCAGCGCACCGGCGCCGTCGGCATACGGGCCGCTCGCCAGCAGGGTTCCCTGCTCGGCGAGGCCGGCGAGCCAAGCGCGGTGGGCAGGGCGGTTCGTGTCGCGCACAGCGGCGGACTCGGCGTCGTACACATACTCAACAGCGAAAACAGTCATATGGATAGCCTATCCCCCCGGAACAATTCGAAGCCCGGCTCAGTGCCCATCAGCCGAAGAGGTTGACGGGCTTGACGATGTCCGCGTAGATGAGCAGTACGCTCATCGCCATGAGGACGCTCGCCACGACGTAGGTCAACGGCAGGAGCTTCGCGATGTCGAAAGCGCCGGGATCCGGTTTGCCGAACAGTTTGGCGATCCGGCGCCGGACCCCCTCGTAGAGCGCGCCCGCCACGTGTCCGCCGTCGAGCGGCAGGAGCGGAACCAGGTTGAAGACGGCGAGGGCGAAGTTCAGTCCGGCAAGAAGCCCCACGAGGGCGCCGACGCGCGATTGCAGCGGAACTTGATCCATGGCCGCGACTTCACCGGCGACCCGGCCGACTCCGACAACGCTGATGGGGCCGTTGGGATCGCGCGGTTCGGATCCGAAGGCAGCTTGCGCTACTCCTACCACGCGGGCAGGGAGGTTGAGGATCACTCCGGCGATTTGCTTGATGTTCTCGCCTGCCGTCGGAAGAACGCTCGACGCCGGTTGGGGCACCATGGCGGTCTGCGCACTGATGCCAAGGAACCCGACTTCCTCATACAGGGGCTTGCCGTCCGCGCCCTTGGCCTGCCGGCCGTTGTCGCCGATGACAGGGCGTGCGGACAGCACGGGGGTTACTTGCGTGGTGATGCTCTGGCCGCCGCGGTCCACGGTGATTTGGACGGTCTTGCCGGCCGATGCCCGGATCCAGTTGCTCATTTCGGTCCAGCTTTTCACAGGCTTGCCGTCGAAGCTGGTGACCACGTCCTTCGGCTGGAGCTTGGCCGCGGCGGCCGGAGTCAGTTGGCAGTTCGGCGAGTTCGGATCAACCGTCTCGCCGGCTTTGACCTGGCACTTGGAGACTTCGGCAATGGCTGTGGTGGCGGTGGAGACTCCGAAGCCCATGAGCAGCACCGCGGTCAACACCAGGCCGATGAGCAGGTTCATGGCCGGGCCACCCAGCATGATGATGACCTTTTTCCAGACGGGAAGCTTGTAGAAGACCCTGTCCTTATCGCCGGGCCCTACTTCCTCGTGCGCGGCGGACCGGGCCTCGGTGGCGAGGGTCTGGAACATGCCGGTGCTGGACGGCCTGACGCTGCCGTCTTCCGGGTTGGGCGGGTACATGCCGATCATGGCGACATAGCCTCCCAGCGGAATCGCCTTGACGCCGTATTCGGTCTCGCCTTTCCGCTTGGACCACAGGGTTGGACCGAACCCGATCATGTACTTCGTGACGCGCACCTTGAACAGCTTGGCGGGCACGAGGTGCCCCACCTCGTGCAGCGCGATGGAGACGGCCACGCCGATCGCGACGAAGACGACTCCGAGAATGAACAGGATGACGGGATTCATGCCTTAAGTGCTGCTTCCTAAAGGGTGCTGTTGGCTAAACGTTCGTGGGTGCGCGTGCGTGCCCACTTCTCAGCATCCAACACGGAGTCCACCGTCAGCTCCAAGGATCCTGCATGTTCGCTGAGGACGGACTCCACGGTGTCCACGATGTCGGTGAAGCGGATCCGGCCGGCATGGAAGGCTTCCACGGCTTCCTCGTTGGCCGCGTTGAAGACGGCGGGAAAGGTGCTCCCCTGCTTCGCGGCGTCCTTGGCCAGCTCCACGGCGGGAAAGGCGACCGAGTCGAGGGGCTCGAAGGTCCAGCTGGTGGCCTTGGTCCAGTCGCAGGCCTTGGCGGCTCCGGGCACACGGTCCGGCCACCCGAGTCCGAGGGCGATGGGGAGCCGCATGTCCGGCGGAGAAGCCTGGGCGATGATGGAGCCGTCCACGAACTCGACCATTGAGTGCACCACTGATTGCGGGTGCACCACGACGTCGATCCTGTCGAGGGGTACGTCGAACAGCAGGTGCGCTTCGATGACTTCCAGGCCTTTGTTGACGAGGCTCGCCGAGTTGGTGGTGACCATGAGGCCCATGTCCCAAGTGGGGTGGGCAAGGGCCTCGGCCGGCGTGACGCCATGGAGTTGCTCCCGGCTACGGCCGCGGAAGGGCCCGCCGGAAGCGGTCAGGATGAGTTTCCCGACCTCCTTGTCGGTTCCGGCGCGGAGGCATTGGGCGATGGCCGAGTGCTCGGAATCCACGGGCACGATCTGGTCGACGGCGGCAGCGGCCTTCACCAACGCACCGCCCACGATCAGGGATTCCTTGTTCGCCAAGGCCAGGATGGCGCCGGACTTGAGGGCAGCCAGCGTGGGTGCCAGCCCGATGGACCCGGTGATGCCGTTGAGGACCACGTCCGCTTCGATCGCGGCAATCCTGGTGGACGCATCCGGCCCCGTGATGATCTCGGGGCGGTAGTTCTTGACCCCCGCGGCGGCAGCCGCGGCGTCGATGAGTTCCTGCAGCGCGCGTGCGTCGCCTTGGGCGATGCCCACCGCCTGGGCCTTCGTATGGACGGCCTGCCGTGCGATGAGATCCAGGTTCCCGCCGCCCGCGCTGAGCGCCACGACCTCGAAGAGATGGGGGGCGGAGTCGACGACGTCAATCGCCTGGGTGCCGATGGACCCGGTGGATCCGAGGAGGATGATCTTGCGCGGCTGCATTGCTTAAGTATCCCGCACCCCAGGGGTAGCGTTGGTTTGTGGACTGGGTCCCGTGGTTCGAGGCGACGGACTATGAATTCGCGCGGCAGGTGCTCCAGCGCGGCACGGCCGCGCTCTATTTCATCGCGTTCCTGTCCAGCCTCAACCAGTTCCCCGCGCTCCTTGGCGAACACGGTCTCCTGCCGGTCCCGCGGTACGTTGGCGTCCACAGGGTCTTGCGCAGGCCGAGCCTGTTCCATTGGAAGTATTCGGATGCCTTGCTGCGCGCCGTGTGCACGGTGGGTCTCGGCATCTCCCTGATCCTCGTCGCGGGGGTGCCGCAACTCGGCCCGCCGTGGCTTCCCGCGCTTGCCTACCTGGCGCTGTGGTTGCTTTACATGTCGATCGTCAACGTTGGCCAGACCTTCTACGGCTTCGGCTGGGAGATGCTGTTGCTGGAAATGGGATTCACGATGGCGTTCCTCGGTTCGGACCAGGTTCCCCCGCCCAGGACCATCCTGATCCTGCTTGTATGGCTGCTGTTCAGGCTCGAATTCGGCGCAGGGATGATCAAGATCCACGGCGGACGGGAATGGCGTGACCTGACTGCCTTGTACTACCACCATGAAACCCAGCCCATGCCAGGCCCCTTGAGCCGCCAGGCCCATCTCCTGCCTAAACCGATGCACCGCATGGAAGTGCTCGGAAACCATTTCGCCCAATTGGTGGTGCCGTTCTTCCTGTTCGCCCCGCAGCCGCTGGCCGGCATCGCCGCAGGGATTGTCATCTTCACCCAGCTTTGGCTCGTGGGCAGCGGGAACTTCGCGTGGCTCAATTGGTCTGCGATTGTGCTGGCCTTCGCTGCGGTGAGCGACCCCGTGGCCCATGCCGTGCTGCCTTTCATCCCGGAACGGACCGCTCCGCCCGGGACGGTTCCGCAGACCCCGGCCTGGTGGCTCGCGATCGTACTCGCGGTGACCCTGCTCCTCGTGGTACTCAGCTATTGGCCCGTCCGCAATTTGCTCTCCCGGCAGCAGCTCATGAACGCCAGCTTCAACCGGTGGCAGCTGGTCAACACCTACGGGGCGTTTGGCACGGTGACGAAGCACCGGGTGGAAATCGTGGTGGAAGGCACCCGGTCCGACGTTCCGGTCGATGAGGCGGATTGGCGCGAATACGGCTTCAAGGGCAAGCCCGGCGATGTCCGCCGCTTGCCACGGCAATGGGCGCCGTACCATTTGCGCCTCGACTGGCTCATGTGGTTCCTGCCTTTGCGCACGGTCCACGAGGAATGGTTCTACGCGTTCCTGGGCAAGCTGCTCGACGCCGATCCGCCCACCCTGCGCTTGTTGCAGCATGACCCGTTCGACGGCGAGCGCCCGCATTGGGTGCGGGCGCGCAGCTTCCTCTACCGCTTCGCCACGAGGGCCGAGTTCCGGGAAACGGGCCAGCGTTGGATCCGGTTGGAGCTCTACGAGGTTATCCCTCCGTTGTCACTGCCGGCATCACGCCGGCACAGCCAATAGGCCGGCGCACCCGGTTGCCGGGACCGGTTACGAGTGCCGGAGCAGCAGTTCAGCTGATCCGGGCCCTGCGCAGGGTGGATTCGGCGTGCTTGAGGATGGGACCGTCCACCATTTTGCCTTTGTACTGGAACACCCCGGCGCCGGCTTCAGCCGCGGCGGCCAACAGTTCCCGGGCCACCGCGACAGCTTCGGGCGACGGCGCGTAGGCTTCGCGGACCACGGCAACCTGGCTCGGATGGATGCAGGCCTTCGCACCGAATCCGCTGGCCACGGCGTCGGCGGATTCCTCGGCCAGCCCGGCCAGATCGGGAATGTCGACGTAGACCGAGTCGACGGCCTCCTTGCCGGCGGCTTTGGCCGCCAGCAGCACCGTGGACCGGGAGTGCGTCGCGACAGCGCGGTAGCCGCCGTCGTCCTTGCGGCTTGAGGTTCCGCCCATCGAAGCGATCAGGTCCTCGGCGCCCCACATGAGCCCGACCACGTTGGGAGCCTGGGCGATCTCGGCCGCGTTGACGATCCCCTTGGCCGTCTCGCACAGGGCGATGACGTGGTAACCCTCAAGCGCTTTCAGCTGGTCGCCGGTCTCCGCCTTCGCCAGCATGACGGTGCGGTAGGGAGTATGCGCGAGGCAGTGCAGGTCCTTCTCGAAGTCCGGTGTGCCCACCGGATTGACGCGCACAATCGTGCGGCTGGGGTCGAGTTCCACCGTCTCGCCGCCCGAGCCGAGCTGGGCGAGGATGGCGCCCCTGGCCAGCTTCTTGTCGGCGGGGGCCACCGCGTCCTCGAGGTCGAGGATGACGGCATCGGAACGCTCAGCGGCCTTTTGGTACCGTTCCGGGCGGTCGGCGGGGCAGAAAAGCAGGGCGGGGCCCATGGTGAAGGTCATGTATTGATTGTCCCTTGTTGCGCTTCGAGATGCGCGGTCCGGCTCCACATGAGGCAGGCCCGCGTGGCCAGCGCCACCACCGTGCCGTCCTGGTTGCGGCCGGTGTGCTGCATGGTCACGACGCCCTGCCCCGGGCGTGAGGACGACTCCCGTTTCCCGGTAATGACCGTCTCCGTGTAGAGGGTGTCGCCGTGGTACAGCGGGTGCGGGAAGGAGACGTCCGTGAGGCCCAGCTGGGCGATGATGGTGCCTTGGGTCAGCTGCGTGACGGACTGTCCCACCATGGTTGACAAGGTGAACATCGAGTTCATGAGCCTCTGCCCGAAGGGCTGCTTGGCGCTCCAAGCCGCGTCCAGGTGGAGTGCCTGCGTGTTCATGGTCAACGTGGTGAACAGGACGTTGTCCGTTTCGGTGACGGTGCGCCCGGGCCGGTGGGCGTAGACGACCCCTTCCTCGAGTTCGTCGAAATACAGCCCCCGCTGCTCTACCACGCGGCGTTCAGGGACGTGGCGGTCCGCCGTACCGGAGTGTTCGGCGTCCGCCGTCATACGGTCAGCTCCTGGTCCTCTTCAAAAAGTTCGACGCCGGTGGCCGCCGCGACGTCCTCGGCCGAGACGTTGGGCGCCAACTCGCGCAGCACAAGCCTCGACTCCCCGCCTTCGGAGACGACGTCGATCACGGCGAGGTCGGTGATGATCCGGTCCACGCAACCCTTCCCCGTGACAGGCAACGAGCATTCCTTGACGATCTTGGGCCTGCCGTTGCGGTCCACGTGCTCCATCATCACGATCACCCGCTTCGCGCCGAACACGAGGTCCATGGCGCCGCCCATGCCCTTGACCATCTTGCCCGGGACCATCCAATTGGCCAGGTCCCCGTTGACCGCGACCTCCATGGCGCCCAGCACTGCGACGTCCACATGGCCGCCGCGGATCATGCCAAAGGAGGTTGCCGAGTCGAAGAACGCGGCCCCCGGGTTGACGGTGACGGTTTCCTTGCCGGCGTTGATCAGATCTGGGTCCACTTGGTCGTCGGCGGGATAGGGTCCCACCCCGAGGATGCCGTTCTCGGAGTGCAGGATCACCTCGACCCCGTCGGGAATGTAGTTCGGAATCAGGGTGGGCATGCCGATTCCCAGGTTGACGTATTGCCCGTTGCTGAGCTCGCGGGCTACGCGGGCGGCCAGTTCGTTCCGCGTCCAGCCCTTGCCCTCGTGGTGTTCGGCGCCGGCGCGGCGGTATTCATGCCTGACCGTCTCGGGACGCGGCGGCACGTCCTGGGTGATGTTCGGTTCCATGGCTACGCTCCTGCCTGCTCGGTGGTGCCCGCGGCTTCGGTGGGACGGGTAGGGGCTGCCGGGGTCAACGCGACGGTCCGCTTTTCGATGCGCTTCTCCGTGTCAGGAGCCACCACGACCCGCTGGACGAAGATGCCTGGAGTGTGGATGTGCTGCGGATCGAGCTCGCCGGGTTCCACGAGCTCTTCGACCTCGGCGATGGTGATCCGGGCCGCCATGGCACAGAGCGGGTTGAAGTTCATGGCCGTCGCGTGGAAGACGAGGTTCCCGTGGCGGTCGCCCTTCCAGGCGTGGACCAGTCCGAAATCGGGGGTCAGGGACTCTTCCAGGACATAGTCCGCGCCGTTGAAGGTGCGCACTTCCTTGGGCGAGGACGCGATCGCCACGTTGCCGTCGGCGTCGTACTTTTGCGGAAGGCCACCCTCGGACACCTGGGTGCCGACGCCGGCCGCCGTGAAAAACGCGGGGATGCCGGCACCGCCGGCGCGCAGCTTCTCGGCCAGGGTGCCTTGCGGCGTGAGAACCACTTCCAGCTCGCCGGCAAGGTACTGCCGTGCGAACTCCTTGTTCTCCCCCACATAGGAACTGACGGTCCGACGGATCCGCCCGTCCCTCAGCAGGATGCCCAGGCCCCAGTCGTCCACGCCGCAGTTGTTGCTGACCGTTTCCAGGTCCTTGGTGCCTTGATGGTGGAGCGCATCGATCAGCGCCACCGGGATACCGCACAAGCCGAAACCGCCGACGGCGAGCGAGGCGCCGTCGTGGATGTCCTGCACCGCTTCCGCGGCGCTGGCAACAACTTTGTCGATCATCGTTTACCTTCCCTGACGGTTAAAGGCCCAGCTCGCGGGCGATGAGCATCAACTGGACCTCGGTGGTGCCTTCCCCGACTTCCAGGATCTTGGAGTCGCGGTAGTGCCGTGCCACCGTGAATTCGTTGATGAAGCCATACCCGCCGAACACCTGGGTGGCGTCCCGTGCGTTGTCCATGGCTGCCTCGCCTGCGACCATCTTAGCGATGGCCGCTTCGGTCTTGAACGGCTTGCCCGCGAGCATCCGGGCGGCCGCGTCGTAGTAGGCCAGGCGCGCCGTGTGGGCCCGTGCCTGCATGCGGGCGATCTTGAACTGGATGGCCTGGTACTTGCCGATGTTCTGCCCGAAGGCCACGCGTTCCTTGGCGTATTTCACGGACAAGTCAACGCAGCCCTGGGCCGCGCCGGTGGCGAGCGCGGCGATGGCGATGCGGCCCTCGTCCAGGATCGCCAGGAAGTTGGCGTACCCCCGCCCCCGGACGCCGAGCAGGTTCTCCTCGGGCACGCGGACGTTGTTCAGAGTCAGCGGGTGCGTGTCGGAGGCGTTCCACCCCACCTTGTTGTAGGCCTTTTCCGCGGTGAAGCCGGGCGTGTCGGTGGGAACCAGGATGGTGGAGATTTCCTTCTTGATGCTCCCGTCCTTGCGTTCATGCTGCCCGGTGACCGCTGTGACGGTCACAAGCCGGGTGATATCGGTTCCGGAGTTGGTGATGAACTCCTTGTTCCCGTTGATGACCCAGTGACCATCCTCGAGGCGGGCATTCGTCTTGGTGCCCCCGGCGTCCGAGCCGGCTTCGGGTTCGGTCAGTCCGAACCCGGCGAGCGCTTCGGCCGAGGTCAGCCGGGGCAGCCAGAGTTCCTTCTGTTCCTGCGTGCCGAAGCGGTAGACCGGCATGGCGCCGAGCGAGACGCCTGCTTCGAGGGTGATGGCCACTGACTGGTCCACCCTGCCCAGCTGTTCCAGCGCCAGCGCGAGCGCGAAGTAGTCCCCGCCCATGCCGCCGAACTCTTCGGGGAAAGGAAGGCCGAACAGGCCCATTTCGCCCATCTGCTTGACAATCTCATACGGGAAGCTGTGTTCCTCGTCGTGCTTGGTGGACACCGGGGCCACTACCTCGTCGGCGAATTCCCGGACGGAGTCGCTCAGGTCCTGGTATTCCTCGGTGAGTTCAAAACTTGCCATGGCTAGACTTCCTCGTCTTTCTGGTTTTCTGCTGACGCTTCGGGGGCTGGTTCTGCCGCCACGTGGATGGTGGCGAGGACTTGGTCAGCCTTGACCAGGTCCCCCGTCTTGCTGCTGAGGTGCACGGTGCCGGACACCGAGGCCACCAGCTGGTGTTCCATCTTCATCGCCTCCACGGCAAGGAGCACTTGGCCGGCACCAACGTGGTCGCCGTCGCGCACCGAAACGGAAACGACGGTTCCCGGCATGGGAGACCGGACTTCGGGATCCGCGGCGCCTTCTTCGCGTTGGATGCCCGCCAGGACGCGCTGGAGCCGGGCCTCGCGGTCCAGGATCTCCAGCCGGCAGGACCAGCCGTCACTGCCTAGCCAGAGTTCGCGCGTCCCGGCCCCCGGAGCTGGCGAGCCATACGCAAAATGGTGCTCGACGCCGTCGAGCACCAGCACGGCATGCCCGGCGGACGGCCGCCGGAGGGAGGCGGAGTGCTCGGCGCCGCCATCGACGCGCGCCGTGCAGCCCGGCCCGTCCACCGTCAAGCCCACGGTGGCCAGGCCGCCGTCGGGACGCCCGACCGTGGTCTTCAAAGGCGCCGGGGCTCCGACGCGCCAACCATCGGCGATACCCCAGGGCGAGCCGGTATCGACAGGCGCCGCGGCTTCCCTGGTGAGCATCGCCGCGGCGAGCAACTCGACGTCGGACACCTGGCGGAACGCCATCCCCTCGAGTTTGCGCCCGATCAGGCCGGTGTCGAGGCGGCCGGCGCGGACGTCGTCGTCGTTGACCAGGAGCCGCAGGTATTCAACGTTCGTGTGCACACCCAGCAGCGTGTAGTCCCCCAGCGCCTGGTCCAGGGTGTCGAGCGCCGCTTTGCGGTCCGGGCCCCAGGCAATGACCTTCGCAAGCATGGGATCGTAGTCACCGGTGACGGCCAGTCCGGGAAGCATGGCCGAGTCGACGCGGACGTGCGGATCGTTGCTTGCCCTCTCGCGGAGCGTCACGATCTCGCCGATCGACGGCATGAAACCGCGTTCGGGCACCTCGGCGTAGACGCGCGCCTCCACGGCGTGGCCGTCAAGGACGACGTCGGACTGCGTCACGGTCAGGACCTCGCCTGCAGCGATCCGCACTTGCCATTCGACCAGATCGACGCCCGTCACCATTTCCGTGACAGGGTGCTCCACCTGGAGGCGGGTGTTCATCTCCATGAAGAAGAAGTGCTCCGGATCCTCGTCCGAGACGAGGAACTCGACAGTGCCCGCACCGCTGTACTTGACGCTCCGGGCTGCCTGGCAGGCCGCCTCTCCGATCCGCGCCCGGATCTCCTTGCCGTCGGGTTGGGACTCCAGCAGCGGGGACGGCGCTTCCTCGATCACCTTCTGGTGCCGGCGCTGGAGCGAACATTCGCGCTCACCGAGGTGGATCACGTTGCCGTGGTTATCGGCGAGGACCTGGACTTCGATGTGCCGCGGCGACTGGATGAGCCGTTCGAGGAACAGGGTGTCATCGCCGAAAGCGCTCGCCGCGACGCGCCGGGCGGTGGCGAGCGTGGCCGGCATGTCCTCAAGGCGCTCCACGACGTGCATGCCCTTGCCGCCGCCTCCCGCCGACGGTTTGATCAGCAAAGGGAAGCCGACGCCGGGCGCCGCCTCGATCAGTTCCGCGTCAGTCAGGCCCGGTTCGGCCACCCCCGGAACGCACGGGACGCCGTAGGACATGACATGGTTCTTGGAACGGATCTTGTCGCCCATGATCTCGATGGCATCGATGCCCGGGCCGATAAACGCGATACCGGCTGCGTCCAGGGCCTTGGCGAACTCCACGTTCTCGGCGAGGAATCCGTAGCCCGGGTGGACGGCTTGCGCACCGCTTTGCTGGCAGGCCTCGATAATGGCGTCGATCCGCAGGTAGCTGTCCGCCGCCGCGGCCGTGCCAATGCGGACGGCAGTGTCCGCCTCGCGCACGTGGCGGGCTCCGGCGTCGGCGTCCGAATAGACGGCCACCGAACGGATCCCCATCGCCCTCAGGGTGCGGATGACACGGCAGGCTATCTCGCCGCGGTTGGCGACCAGGACGGTGTCGAAGGAGTTGATTGTCATGGGGTCACATCCGGAAGAGGCCGAAGGAGGTGTCCGGCAAGGGTTGCCGGGAGACTGTATCCAAGGCCATGCCCAGGACGCGCCGGGTGTCAGCGGGGTCGATGATGCCGTCGTCCCAGAGCCGCGCGGTGGAGTAGTACGGGCTGCCTTGGTCTTCGTATTGCTGCCTGATGGGGGCCTTGAAGGCTTCTTCGTCCTCGGCGGACCATTCCTCGCCGCGGGCCTCGTACTGGTCACGCTTGACGGTGGCCAGCACGCTGGAGGCCTGGTTCCCGCCCATCACCGAGATCCGGGACGCCGGCCACATCCAGAGAAAGCGCGGTGAGTAGGCGCGGCCGCACATCGAGTAGTTTCCGGCCCCGAAGGAACCGCCGATCACCACGGTCAGCTTGGGCACGCGGGCGGTGGCGACGGCGGTGACCATTTTCGCGCCGTTCTTGGCGATGCCGCCGTGTTCGTAGTCCTTGCCCACCATGAAGCCGGAGAGGTTCTGCAGGAAGACCAGCGGGATGCCGCGCTGGTCGCACAGTTCAATGAAGTGCGCCCCCTTGAGCGCGGACTCGCTGAACAGCACACCGTTGTTCGCGACAATGCCTACAGGGTGGCCGTACAGCTTCGCGAATCCGGTCACCAAGGTGCTTCCATAGTTCTTCTTGAACTCGTGGAACCTCGAACCGTCCACGAGCCGGGCGATGACTTCGCGGACGTCATACTGCGCGTTGACGTCCGTGGGAACGGCCCCGTAGATCCCGGCCGGGTCCACGACGGGCTCGACGACGGCGTCGATGTCCCATGCGGGGGCCGCCGGCTTGGGCAGCGTGGCGACGATGTCGCGGACGATCTGCAGGGCGTGCTCATCGTTTTCGGCGAGGTGGTCCGTGACACCGGAAATCCGGGAATGGACGTCTCCGCCGCCGAGTTCCTCGGCGGTCACGATTTCACCTATGGCGGCCTTCACGAGCGGCGGCCCACCCAGGAAAATCGTCCCTTGGTTGCGCACGATCACGGTTTCGTCGCTCATGGCGGGCACGTAGGCTCCGCCGGCGGTGCAGGACCCCATGACGGAGGCGATCTGCGGGATCTTCGCCGCTGACATTCTGGCCTGGTTGAAGAAGATCCCGCCGAAGTGCTCCTTGTCCGGGAACACTTCGTCCTGTTTGGGCAGGAACGCTCCGCCGGAATCCACGAGGTAGATGCACGGCAGCGCGTTCTCCGACGCGATTTCCTGGGCCCTCAGGTGCTTTTTCACCGTCATCGGGTAATAGGTTCCGCCTTTGACCGTGGCGTCGTTGGAAACCACCATCACCTGGCGTCCATGGACCAAGCCAATTCCCGCGATCACGCCGGCTCCCGGGGAATCGTCGTTGTACATCCCGTTGGCCGCCAACGGGGCGATCTCCAGGAACGGGCTTCCTTCGTCCAGCAAGTAATTGATCCGCTCGCGGGGCAACAGCTTGCCCCTCGAAACGTGCCGCTCACGCGACTTCTCCGGGCCGCCGAGGGCTGCCACGGCAAGGCGCTTCTTCAGCTCGTGCACGAGGGACAGCTGCGCTTCCGCGTTGGCCGCGAACTGGTCGCTGCTGGTATCCAGCTGGCTGGCGAGTGTCTCCATCGACTGCGTCCCATCCAGGCCCATGGGCCATCTCAGTTAGTACCGCATAACTGGAATTTAGGTTAGTCTCTATTAACTGTGTTGTCCATCACCCCGGCACTGGGCCTGCCCCGTACCGGCGCTGAGGTGGACGCGTGCAAAAGGAGGAATTGTGGTCACCTTCCAGCGGAGCTCCCAGCAGGACGGCGCAACCCCGCGGAGCCCCAGGCACGACACTCCGACCCAGCGAAGCCAGGCCAAGGAAACGCGGCGCAAGGCCCTCCTGACCGCCGCGGCCGGGTTGTTCGCCGCCGACGGTTTCAACCGCGTGTCCCTTGAGGACCTGGGAGCCGCGGCCGGAGTCAGCGGCCCCGCCGTCTACCGGCACTTCCCGGGAAAACAGGCCGTGCTGGCCGAGCTGCTGTTGAGTGTCAGCCGGAATCTGCTCGAGGGCGGACGCACTGTCGCGTCCGAGGCCCGCGACGCGGAAGGTGCCTTGCGTGGACTGGTGGAGTTCCATGTGGAATTCGCCCTCAGCAATCCCGATGTCATCCGGGTCCAGGACCGCGACTTCAGCAACCTCAGCGACTCCGACCAGGCCGAAGTCCGCACCCTCCAGCGCAACTACGTGGAACTGTGGGTGGGAGTGCTCGGCGATTTGCATCCCGACACGGATCCGGCCGAGTTGCGGGTACGCGCCCACGCCGCCTTCGGCCTCATCAACTCAACGCCCCACTCGGTGCGGCACCACGGACGCCGCATGGCCGTCAAGAGCGCCAGGCCCATCCTCGAGCGGATGGCCCTGGCTGCCCTGACTGTGGAATGACCTGAGCGGGCCTTAGACCATCGTCATAACCATTGCGGGATCGGAGAGGATCGCGCCCAGGTCGGCCAGGAATTTCGAACCCTGCTCGCCGTCCACCAGCCGGTGGTCGAAGGACAGGCTCAGTGACATCACCTGGCGCACCACCACCTCGTCGTTGTACACCCAAGGAGCTTTGCGCACCGAGCCCAGCGCCACGATGGCAGCCTCGCCCGGATTCAGGATGGGAGTTCCGGCATCGATTCCGAACACGCCGATGTTCGTGATGGAAATGGTCCCGCCCGCCAGGTCTGCCGGCGCGGTCTTGCCGGAACGGGCGGTGTCCGTCAGTTCGGACAGGGCCGCGGACAGTTCCGGCAGCGTCATCTTGTCCGCGTCTTTGATGTTCGGCACGGTCAGCCCCAGCGGAGTGGCGGCCGCGATACCGAGGTTCACGTAGTTGAACTGCACGATTTCCTGTGCGGACTCGTCCCAGCGGGAGTTCAGGGTCGGGTTCCTGCGCAAGGCAATCAACACAGCCTTGGCCGCGATGGTCAAGGGCGTGAGTTTGTACCCGGCGAACTCACGGCTGGCCTTGAGCCGCGCCAGGAGTTCCATCGTGGACGTGACGTCGACAGTCAGGAATTCCGTCACATGCGGCGCGGTGAACGCACTTTGCACCATGGCCGCGGCCGTGAACTTGCGGACTCCCTTGATGGGCGTGCGTGTCTCGCGTCCTTGGGAATCCGCGACGGCGGAGGCCTCGGGCGTGACTTCGCCTTCGGGCTGCGGCCGGGACCCGGCCGCGAAGTCCTGGACATCCGAACGGGTGATCAGGCCTCCAGGCCCTGTTCCCTTGACCAGCCCAAGGTCGATTCCGAGATCCCGCGCCAGCTTGCGCACCGGAGGCGTGGACCGCGGACGCTCCTGCTCCGCTGCCGGCTCGCGCTCCGCCATGGGCTCAACATCGGCCGGCTCGACGGCGGCCGGCTCGGCGGCGGCAGGCTCGACGGCGGCGGCGGGTTCAGCAACGGAGCCCGCTTCGAAGCTCCGCTGGCGGCGGGCCGGGCGTCCGGACTTTTCGAGGACGGCCCCGTAGCCGACGAGGTTCGGCTCGCGCTTCGCCGCGGTCTCCGCCGGGCTTTCCTTGGACGCACCTTCACCGGAAGCGCGCGCAGCGGTATCGGCACCACCGGAAGGCGCGGCACCGGCGTCGTCGACCTCAAAGGAGACAATCGGCTTGCCGACCTCGACAACCGAACCAGCCTGCTCGTGCAGGGCAGCCACTGTTCCGGCGAAAGGGGAAGGCAACTCAACCACGGCCTTGGCGGTCTCTACCTCGGCAATGACCTGGTTCAACGCCACGGTGTCCCCCACGGCAACCTTCCAGCTGAGGATTTCCGATTCAGTAAGTCCCTCGCCGAGATCGGGCAGCCTGAATTCCTTGATCATGGTGGCGCTCATCCTTCCAGCCCGCTCAGTGAGTTGGCGCGGCCGAGTGCGCGGTCCACGCCGTCAAGGATCCTGTCCAGATCCGGCAAGTGGTGCATCTCAAGTTTCGAGTAAGGGTAGGGGATGTCGAATCCCGTAATCCGGACTGGCGCGGACTCGAGGTAGTTGAAGCAGCGCTCGGTGACGCTCGCCGCGATTTCCGCGCCGAGGCCGCCTGACTGCCCGGCCTCGTGGGTGATGACGAGCCTGCCGGTCTTGCGGACAGAGGCCTCCACCACAGGGAAGTCGATCGGAGCCAGCGAGCGCAGGTCAATGACCTCCACGGAGACGCCTTCATCGGCTGCGGCCATCGCGGCGTCGCTGGCGGTCTTCACGAGCGGTCCGTAGGTCACCAAGGTGACGTCGCTGCCTGCAGCGACCACCCTCGCCTTCTCCATGGACAGCGCAGTGGAAAGATCCGCCGCCTCATCCACCTCGCCCTTGTCGTGGTAGCGGCGCTTGGGCTCGAAGTACAGCACAGGATCGTCCGAGGCGATGGCCTGCTGGATCATGGTGTAGGCATCCTGCGGGTTGGAGACGCTGATGACGCGAAGGCCGGAGGTGTGGGTGAAGTAGGCTTCGGGCGACTCGGAGTGGTGCTCGGGTGAGCCGATCCCTCCGCCGAAGGGGACGCGGATGGTGATGGGCATGTTGACCCGGCCCTGTGTCCGGTAATGCATTTTGGCTACCTGGCTGACGATCTGGTCGAATGCCGGGTAGATGAAGCCGTCGAATTGGATTTCGCAGACGGGACGGTAGCCTCGGTAGGCCAATCCGACGGCGGTGCCGATGATCGCGGATTCGGCCAAGGGGGTGTCGACCACGCGGTGTTTGCCGAAATCTTTCTGGAGGCCGTCGGTGACCCGGAAAACGCCTCCGAGCGCACCGATGTCCTCGCCCATGAGGACAACTTTGGGGTCATTTTCGAGGGACTTGCGCAGGCCGGCGTTGATGGCGCGGGCGAAGGTCAGCTTGCTCATCAGAGTGCACCTTCCTGGGTCGATCCGTTGAAGCTTTCCAAATAGCGGGAGTAGTGGTCCCTCTGGCGTTCGATCCAGGAGTTGGGCGTGCTGTACACGTGCTTGAAGAGATCAAGCGGCGCCGGATCGGGCATGTTGATGACTCCTGCCCGGAGCTTCCTGGCTACTTCGTCCGCTTTGGCCTGGGCCTGGGCTTCGACTTCTTCAGTCAGGAGGCCCTTGGTGAGGAGCAAAGCCTTCAGCCGGGCGATCGGGTCCTTCGCCGCCCAGTCCTCCAACTCGTTGGCATCGCGGTAGCGGGTGGGATCGTCGGCCGTCGTGTGCGGTCCCATGCGGTAGGTCACCGCTTCGATGAACGTCGGTCCGCCGCCCTTGCGGGCCCGGTCCAGCGCAATGCGCGTGACGGCCAGAACGGCCAGGACGTCGTTCCCGTCGACGCGAATTGCGGGGATTCCGAATCCCGAGGCACGGTCGGCGATCTGGATATGGGACTGAATCCGGACGGGCTCGGAGATGGCCCAGTGGTTGTTCTGGCAGATGAAGACTACTGGTACTTGGAAGCTGGCAGCGAAGACCATGGCCTCGCTAACGTCGCCTTCGCTCGTCGCCCCGTCTCCGAAGAGTGCGACCGCTACCGAGTCGGCGCCGTCGTTCTGGATACCCATGGCGTAGCCGGTGGCGTGCAGCGATTGCGAGCCGATGATGATCTGTTGGGTGGCAATGTTGTAGCGATATGGGTCCCAACCGGACAAAGCGTTGCCGCGCCACGCACGGACCAAGTCGGTGGGCTCCACGCCGCGGCAGTATGCAACGCCGTTGTCCCGGTAGCTGGGGAAGACAAAGTCGTCGTCCCGGAGTGCCCGGCCGGCACCGATCTGCGATGCTTCCTGGCCAAGCAGGGGCGGCCACAGGGCCAGCTCTCCCTGCCGCTGCAAGGCTGTGGCCTCGGCGTCGATGCGGCGGATGACCAGCATGTCTTCATATAGCGAGCACAGTTGCTCGTCCGTGACATCGCTGACCCAGAGATCGAACTCCGGGTGGCTGATGCGTTCCCCTTCCGGGGAAATCAGTTGGACCAGATCCCCGCCGGTCCGACGCGGGCTTGCTGCACTGATTCCGGGATTCGACGCCTTGTAGGCGTCCTGGCCGGGTTCGTCCGTCAACACAGTTGATCGCACCTTTCAGCTAGTGCTCGCGGGCCTTTGGAGGGACTTGTGATCCACCCGCGGGCCAGCATCCGGGCACCGTCGCCCGGATTAATTGTGACCCTACTCACAACGCTCATTGGGTACAACCACCGTGGAAAATTCTGCGCATTTTGCCCTATCTGCGCCTTCTGCACCGTGCTAACGTTGCGCATTATGCAAGCTTTGGATGGCACCGACACACGCCTGCTTTCGGCCATGGCGAAGGACCCGCGGGGCACGGTGGTGGCCTTGGCGCAGAAGCTGGGACTGTCGCGGAATACGGTCCAGGCCCGGATGGCCCAATTGGAGAAGAAAAATGCGTTCCTCTCCTTCGAACGGCGCATCAACCCAGCCGCCCTTGGCTATCCCCTCATGGCCTTCATCTCGGTGCATGTGCAGCAGCAAAAGCTCGGACAGCTTGCCTTGGACCTCGCCGAGATCCCGGAGATCCTCGAGGGGTACGGCCTGACCGGTTCGGCTGACCTGCTGCTGCGGGTGGTGGCGCTCGACGCCGAGGACCTGTTCCGGATCAACGGCAAGATCCTTGCGTGCGACGGAGTGGAACGCACGGACACCGCCATGTCCATGGGCGAATTGATCCCCTTCCGGGTGCAGCCGTTGCTAAACCGGAATACCAAGAAGGCGCTCCGCACAGGGTGAAAAAAATTTGTTCCATCCCACCCATCCATAGCGCCGGGCAGTCCGAATATCTGGTTGAGAGCCCCGCCCGGGGTTTCGAACACAGGCCGGTTAAAACCGGCCGTACCGGAAGGTTTGGACCATGCGCACTTCGCCCAACCGCCTGATCGCCACCATCTTTGGAGCCGTCTACCTGCTCGTGGGTGTCGTTGGATTCTTCGTCACCTCGGGAATTGGATTCTTCGCCACCGAAGGTGCCAACCTGATCATCTTTGCGGTAAATCCCCTGCACAACATCATCCACCTCGCTATCGGCGCCGCCCTGCTCTACGCCGGAATGAACAGCACCGTGCTGTCCAAGACCATCAACACCACGGTGGGCGCTGTCTACTTGCTTGTCGGCATCCTCGGCCTGTTCCTTGTGGGCTCCGCACTGAACATCATCGCCCTTAATGGCGCGGACAACGTCCTGCACCTGGCCAGCGCCGTGGTGCTCCTCGGCATCGGCCTGTCGCAGGACAAGGTCCACGCCTCCGCCGCCAAGGCCCACGTCTAGACAACCCGGCGAACCCGGAAGGAGCCGTCCGTGTCAGCCCAAGCAGCGTCGTCCGTAGGACCAACCGCAGGGGCCTCCCTCACCCTGTTTTCGTGTTTCGCGGGAATGGGGGCCGGCCTGGTCGAGCTTTCCATTGCCTCGACCTACCTTTCAGGCCGGGGACCCCTGGTGTGGGCGAGCGGTATCTTCGCGGCCTGGGGCCTGGCGCTGCTCGCCAGCTCGATTGGCAGCCTCCAACGCGGGCGGCTCCGCTTCCGTAAGCCGACCACCGCAGGCCTCCTCGCGGCCGTGCCGGTCCACGTCGGCTTCCTGGTTGCCGGCATGTCCCAAAAAGTGCTCGACGGCGGGCACCTGGCAGCACTGTTCCTCGTCCTGATGGCGTTGGGATCCTCTGCCTGGCTCGCCCGAAGGTTCACCGACGACGCCGGCGGAGCATCGCAGGCTCCCCCGCGCGCCGGCGCGCTTCTGGGCGCGGCCTTCGCCGCCGCCGTCGTCGTCGCAGCAGTTACGACGCCGGGACTCGCCGCCTCGGCGGCAGGCGCGCACGCCGTCCCGCACGGCGAGCACTCCCTGCCGGGCGGCCATCACCACTAGGGCTTGACCCTGGGTTCACCTTTTGGAGGAACACGGATCCCTCCTGCAGATCATCATCTGCAGGAGGGATTCGCTATTTGGCGCTGTTTGTGAGCGGGCGTCGCGCCAAACGGCCCTGTTTGTGAGCCGGCGTCGGCCCGGCGGCAAACGCCTAGTGTTTCACCGCCTTCTCGGCTCCGACGCCGGTCAGGGAGCGGACTTCCATCTCGGCCTGCTTCGCCGCGTCCTCGCGCCGCTTGTCCACCACGGTCCCGAGCCAGCCAAGCAGGAAGGCGAGCGGGATGGAGACAATTCCCGGGTTGCTTAGCGGGAAGACTGCGAAGTTGGCACCCGGGATCATCGACGTCTTGGTACCGGACACAACCGGCGACAAGGCAATCAGGATGATGGCCGCCGCGAGTCCGCCATACATGCTCCACGTGGCGCCCTGGGTGGTGAACTTCTTCCAGAACAGGGAGTAGACGATGGTCGGCAAGTTGGCTGACGCCGCCACCGCGAAGGCGAGGGCCACCAGGAAGGCCACGTTCTGGCCATTGGCGAAAATGCCGCCGAGGATCGCGAGGACCCCGATGACCACCACGGTACGGCGGGCCACCTTGACTTCGGTTCCGGCGTCGGCCTTGCCCTTCGCCATGACGTTCGCGTAAATGTCGTGGGCGAACGACGCGGCTGCCGTGATGGTCAGGCCCGCCACGACCGCAAGGATGGTGGCGAATGCTACGGCCGAAATGAAGCCCAGCAGCAACGGTCCGCCCAGGTGGAACGCGAGGAGCGGTGCCGCGGAATTCACCCCGCCGGGGGCGGATTTGATCGTGTCGGCTCCGACGAGCGCTGCCGCGCCGTAGCCGAGGACCAGGGTGAACAGGTAGAACAAGCCGATCAGCCAGATGGACCAGACCACCGATTTGCGGGCTTCCTTCGCCGTGGGCACGGTGTAGAAGCGCATCAACACGTGTGGCAGTGCCGCCGTGCCGAGGACAAGCGCCATCCCGAGGGAGAGGAAGTCGAGCTTGGAGGTATCGGTCTTGCCGTACTGCAGGCCGGGGTTCAGCACGTTGGGATTCTTGGCGGTGTCGGCCGCGGCGCCCAACAGGTTGGACAGGTTGAAGCCGTAGATGGACAGCACCCAGAGTGTCATGACCGCCGCGCCGCAGATGAGCAGCACGGCTTTGATGATTTGGACCCAGGTGGTGCCCTTCATTCCGCCGATCAGAACGTACAGGATCATGAGGGCGCCGACGACGATGATCACCAGGGCTTGTCCGCCCCAGTCGCTGATGCCCAGGAGCAGGGAGATGAGGCTACCGGCGCCGGCCATCTGCGCCAGCAGGTAGAAGAAGCACACGGCCAACGTCGAGAGGGCCGCGGCGATCCGCACCGGGCGCTGGCGCAGCCGGAAGGAAAGCACGTCGGCCATGGTGAACTTGCCCGTGTTCCGGAGTAGTTCCGCGACAAGCAACAACGCCACAAGCCATGCCACGAGGAACCCGATGGAGTAGAGGAAGCCGTCATAGCCGTTGACGGCAATTGCACCGGTGATCCCGAGGAAGGAGGCCGCGGAGAGGTAGTCGCCGGCGATGGCGGTGCCGTTCTGCGAACCCGTGAACGAGCGCCCGGCGGCGTAATAGTCGGCGGCCGTCTTGTTGTTCCGGCTGGCCCGGAAAACGATCACCATGGTGACCAGGACGAACAGGGCGAAGATGCCCATGTTCAACAGCGTGGTGTCCTTCAGAGCGGCAACGTTGACCATCGGGACGAGGGTTTTCATGGTGCAACCCCCTTCACGGCATTGCCGCCCTTGTCGAATTCGTGGCCCTCAATCCCGTTCCGGATGTCCGCGGCGATGGGGTCAAGCTTCCGGTTGGAGTAGTGGACGTACCAAGCCGTAATTCCGAAAGTCGAGACGAACTGCAGCAGGCCCAGGACCAGGCCCACATTGATGTTGCCCCACAGCTTGGTGGACATGAAGCCCACGGCGTAGGCGGCCAGCAGGACGTAGGCGAAGTACCAGAGCAGGAATGCAATGGCCATTGGAAAGACGAAACTACGGTGGCGCTTGCGGAGCTTTTGGAACTGCCCCGTTTGCTGGACTTCCTGGAAATCCACGGACGCCGCTGCGTCCGGTGTCTGGGCCTCTTTACCCATGGCTTCCTCCTGTTGTGGATGTCTCCATCGGCCATGCATTCTTGACCGATGTGACTGGAATCACTATCTGCCGGGCAGCCGCGCCACTTCCAGATTCACCGGCATAGGCGTCGCCCAGCGGATATGTTGCTGCGCCGAACGGCGGGTTCGCTAGTCTTGCTGCATGCCGGATTCCCCGCTCGTCACCTCCGCCGCAATTGCGGTCATCGTGCTGGCGGTGGCCGTCGTCGTCGGGGTGGGCCTCAAGGTGATCCGTTCCTTCCGCGAACTCGGAACCGACGCCGAGAGGGCCACCTACCAAACCCTGCACGCGGCGTCGCGCGCTGGTCAGTACCTGCGCACCGGGCTCCACGCGGCTGGAGCCGCCAAGGCGAGCAAGCAATTGCGTTCCCTGCTTGGCTGCGATGCCCTCGCCATCACGGACACCGAGTCCGTTCTCGCGTGGGATGGGGCAGCTGAAGAACTCAAAGGCGCCCTGATGGACCTCGCCGCGGGAGTTCTCGCCGACGGGCGGACCGTGGTGGTTCCGGCGTCGCACGCCCTCAACGCCGTGATCGCGCCGATCAGGGCCGGAAACCGCGTGGTGGGGGCTGTGGCGGCCTACGCGCCGCAAGCCGGGGCGGGACTGGTCCGGGCGACAAGCGAGCTGGCCGACTGGGTGGCGGTGCAAGTGGAACTGGCCGAACTCGATGCATCCCGCACCTTGCTCATGGAGGCCGAAGTCCGGGCGCTCCGCGCCCAAATCAGTCCCCACTTCATCTATAACTCGCTCAATGCCATTGCCTCATTCATCAATACCGACCCCGCCCGGGCCCGGGAGTTGGTGGTCGAGTTCGCGGACTTCACCCGGTACTCCTTCCGCCGCCACGGCGATTTCACCACCCTGGCCGAGGAACTCCGAAGCATCGACCGGTACCTGCTCCTGGAGAAGGCGCGCTTCGGCGACCGGGTACAAGTGAGCCTCACGATCGCGCCCGAAGTCCTGAGCACCGTGATCCCCTTCCTGAGCCTGCAGCCGCTCGTGGAAAACGCGGTGCGGCACGGCCTTGAAGCGAAGGAAGGGCCAGGCCACATCACCATTTGCGCCAACGATTCGGGAGCCTTCGCGGAGGTGACCATCGAGGACGACGGCGTGGGCATCGATCCGGAACACCTGCGCTCGGTCCTGGCGGGCCACGCAGACGGCGACC
Source organism: Arthrobacter alkaliphilus (assembly GCF_021483235.1). GTDB lineage: Bacteria > Actinomycetota > Actinomycetes > Actinomycetales > Micrococcaceae > Arthrobacter > Arthrobacter alkaliphilus. The sequence continues at coordinate 127,444 of NZ_JAKEEC010000001.1, forward strand.
ACGTTGGACTGCGGAACGTCGATGCCCGCCTGCGGCAGGTCTACGGGGACGAACACGGCCTCGTCATCGAGACCGCGCCGGGCGAGGGCACCCTTGTCACAATGCGCGTGCCAAAGTCCCAGCCGAGCCACGACGCCTGAGGCTAGTCTTATAAGCATGATCAACGTACTCGTCGCCGACGACGAGCTCCCCGCAGTTGAAGAGCTCGCCTTCCTGCTGGGCCGGGACGAGCGGATCGGCGCCATCCACCGCGCAGTCTCTGGCGCCGAAGCCCTTAGGGCCCTCGAAAGGGAGTCCGTGGACGCCGTGTTCCTGGACATCCACATGCCTGCGCTTTCCGGTCTGGACATCGCCCGAGCCATCTCGCACACTCCCAGGACTCCCGCCGTCGTCTTCGTGACAGCCGATGAGGACTGCGCGCTCGAAGCCTTCGAACTGGCCGCCGTCGACTACCTGCTCAAGCCGGTGCGCGCCGAGCGCTTGGCGAAGTCCATCAGCCGCATCAGCGAGCTCATCAAGGACGGCAGCAAGATGCCCGAGATGATCACGGTGGACCAAGGCGGAACAACCCGGATGATCCGGCGGGATGACGTCAGCTATGTCCAGGCCCAGGGAGACTACGCCCGGCTGCATACTGCCGAGGCGAGCTACCTGATCCGGGTGCCCCTCAATGACCTCGAACAGCAGTGGGCGGACGCCGGATTCATCCGCATCCACCGTTCCTACCTGATGTCGCTGAACCATGTGGGGCACATGAAGCTTGCCGCCGCGCGCCCCAGCGTCACGGTGGCCGGAGCCGAGCTGCCGATCAGCCGCAGGCACCTGCCGTCCGTGCGGGACAAGCTCGAGGCCACGCGGATCCGGCCGCAAGGATGACCCGTGTCAGGGTCACGGCCCCCCAATCAGGTGCCAAGGTGGCCCCCACCCGTCCATACCATTCACGCGAGGCCGCCGAGGACTCCGACGTCGGCCAGGTCTTCGTGCGCTCACTCATCCGTTCGCAGTTGCGCCTGGCTGTGGTGGTCGCTTCCGGGTTCCTGCTGGTCCTTGCCGCCTACGGCTCAATGGTTGCGCTGGTCCCGCAGTTGGCGCAGATGCGGCTTCTCGGGATCCCCGTCAACTGGGTCATTCTCGGAGTGGCGCTCTATCCGGTGATCGGCCTGAGTGCATGGCTCTACAACCGCTCCGCGGCACGCAATGAAGCCCGGTACCGCGATCTTGTGGAGGACAAGTGAATCCCGCCGTCGGGCTCGCCGCCTTCCTGGGCGTGGCGCTCGCGACGGCGGCGATCGGCTTCTACGGCCTGCGCATTTCGCGCACCACGGGCGACTTCTACGTGGCATCCCGCACTGTGCGGCCATGGTGGAATGCCTCGGCGATCGGCGGCGAATACCTGTCGGCGGCGAGTTTCCTTGGCGTCGCGGGACTGATCCTCCTCACCGGGACTGATGCTTTGTGGTTCCCCGTTGGCTATACGGCCGGCTACCTGATGCTCTTGCTGTTCGTGGCTGCCCCCTTGCGCCGATCGGGTGCCTACACGATTCCGGATTTCACGGAGGCCAGGCTCCAGTCGAAAGCTGTCCGCCGCGTCACCAGCCTCGTGGTTGTCGCTGTCGGCTGGCTCTACATCGTGCCGCAGCTCCAGGGCGCCGGGCTCACCATCCGGATCAGCACGGGGTTGCCTTCCTGGGCGGGGTCCATCGCCGTCGTCGCGGTGGTCGGCGTGACGGTAGTGGCCGGCGGCATGCGTTCCATCACCTTCGTCCAGGCCTTCCAATATTGGCTCAAGCTAACGGCGTTGGCCGTCCCGGTGGTGTTTCTCCTGCTGAAGCAGACGGGTGCCGACGGCTCACTGGCCTTGGCTGAGGCATCCAGCAATCCCACAGGCCTTCCCGCGGCCGGGCTGTATCAGACTGTCTCGCTCCTGGTGGCGCTGCTTTTCGGAACGTTGGGACTCCCCCACGTCCTGGTCCGTTTCTACACCAACCCGGACGGCCAATCGGCGCGGCGGACCACCCTCATCGTGTTGGGCTTGTTATCGGTCTTCTATGTGTTCCCGACGGCGTCCGGCCTGCTTGGGCGTGTCTTCGCGCCGGAACTTGCCCGCAGCGGACGGCCTGACGCCCTGGTCCTGTTGCTGCCTGGAAAGCTGGTGGGCGGAGTGCCGGGCGATCTGCTGTCGGCGTTGGTGGTTGCCGGGGCGTTCGCGGCGTTCCTCTCAACGACGTCGGGATTGGTGGTCTCGCTGGCCGGCGTGATCAGCCAGGACCTTCTTGGCGGCAGCGTGAGGGGATTCCGGGTGGCCGCCGCCCTGGCCGCCGTCGTCCCGTTGGCTTTTGCCTTCACCACGGATTCGATGGCCTTGGCGGGCAGCGTGGGGTTGGTCTTCGCTTTCACCGCGTCCACCATTTGTCCCGTCCTGCTGCTTGGCATCTGGTGGCGTGGACTGAGCGACGCCGGAGCAATCGCCGGCATGCTCACGGGAGCAATCCTCTGCGGAGGTGCGCTGGTATCAAGCACTATCATCGGTTCCGCCGCGCCCGGCTGGATTGCCCAGCCCGCGGCTTGGACCGTACCTGCCGCGTTTGCCGTGATGGTGCTTGTCTCAAGGGCCACGAATGACCGCGTCCCTGGAACCGTCACCCGGCTGATGACCAGGCTTCATGTCCCGGAACGGCCCGTGGCGACAAAGCGCCAGCTCCGCTGATGCCGGCTGCCGCAGGGGACAACGGCGCCCGCTGGGCTAGCTAGTCGATCGCCGCCATGAGCTCGACAACCCGGTCGAGAAAGGCATCGACCTGTGCCTCGTCGTAGCCGTCGCGCCCACGGGCCTCGGAGAAAGCGGCCCGGCGGACGTTGTCGACGCTCAACGGCTTGTCGTTTTCCAGGTAGCCGATCAGGGAGACGCACAAGGCATCGACCTCGGCAATGTTGTAGCTGCGCGCGCGCTTCTTTTCGGGGCGGCGGAACCGTTCCCCATCAGGCCGGTGCAAGCGGCCGCGCAGCACTCCTGAGAGTTTGCCGATCTTCAGCAACCAGGCTTCCTCGCCTTCGGCCGCGATCAGCTCGTCGCGTTCACGCCGGGCGAAGGCATCTTCGAGGCGGTCCAAGGCAGCGTCTACGGCGGCGGCGTCGTAGCCGCCCCTGACCGGATCAAACGCAACCGCGCGAACATCGCTGCTGCCGATTTTCTCCGACGCCTCGGCCCTGTTTTCAAACGATTTCCGGGCGCGCTGGAAAAACTGGTCGACCTGCTTCGCGTTGTAGCCATACTTGCTGTGCGCCACGCGCTCGAACGCTGCGGGGATCTGGCGACGAATGTCCACTGCCACTGTTTTCCTTCTTGGTGGTTGTCAGGCGCCGCTCAGCAGCGCGAAAAGAATATATGCCGCCGGAGCCGCGAAGACAATCGAGTCGAGGCGGTCCATTACCCCGCCGTGTCCGGGCAGGATACTGCTCATGTCTTTGACGCCGAGTTCCCGCTTGACCATGGATTCCGCCAGGTCACCGGCAGTAGCCGCGGCCACCATGCCCACGGCGAGCACGACGCCCACCCACCATGGCCTGCCCAGGACGAAGATGCCGGCAAGGACCCCGATGACCATGGCACCTGCCACGGAGCCGGCGAAGCCCTCCCAGCTCTTTTTGGGGCTGATCTTGGGAGCCATCGGGTGCTTCCCGAAAAGCACCCCTACGAGGTAACCGAACGTGTCGTTGGAAACTACGAGCAGCAGCATCACGGCGATCTGCCAGGCTCCCGCCGGAACCTGCCCGCCCGGCCACGGTCCCGCCGTCGTCGCTCCCCCGCCTGCATGGAGCGGAAGGATGGCAAAGCTCATCAGGAAAGGCACCCACGCGAGGGTAAAGCCGCCGGAGAAGACGCTGCGCGGAGCTCCGGCGGCGCTTTCGAGGGAACGCCAGAGCAGGACTCCCGTGCTGCTGAGCACCATGGCGAAGAGGAGGCTTTCGGTGCCGCCGAAGTACGCCGCGAGCGGCATCGCCACGGTACCGGTCAGTACGGGGATGATCGGCATCCTGGTGCCCTGGGCTTCGAGCGCACGGAAAATTTCCCACACGCCCAGGAGGGCAAAAGCGGTGGTCAGGAGAACGAACCCCAACGGCAGGAACAGCAGGCCGCCGAGGACGGCAATGAGCATGGCAAGCCCGACGCCGATGGCGGCCGGAAGGTTCCGGCCGGCCTTCGGCGTCGGGTTGCCTCGTTGGCGCCTGGCGCTGGTGGGAATCCCCTGCGCGGGCGCCGGCTCAGCCTCGCTCATCAGACTTCGAGCAGCTCGGCTTCCTTGCGCTTGAGGAGCTCGTCGATGCCATCGACGTGTGCCTTGGTGATAGCGTCGAGTTCCCTTTCACCCCGGGCACCCTCGTCTTCGCCTGCTTCGCCGTCCTTGACGAGCTTGTCCAGGGCGTCCTTGGCCTTGCGCCGGATGCTTCGGATGGAAACCTTGGCGTCCTCACCCTTGCCCTTGACGATCTTGACGTATTCCTTGCGGCGTTCCTGGGTGAGCTCCGGGATGGTGATCCGGATGACGGTGCCGTCGTTGGACGGGTTTGCGCCGACCTCGGAGTCGCTCAGCGCCCGTTCAATGTCGCGCATCGCGGACTTGTCAAAGGGCGTGATCAAGATGGTCCTGGCGTCCGGAATCGCGAATGAAGCCAGCTGCTGCAGCGGGGTGGGGGTGCCGTAGTACTCCACCATCACCTTGTTGTACAGTCCGGGGTTCGCGCGACCGGTACGGATCGATGCGAAATCCTCCTTGGCTACCTCGACCGCCTTGTCCATCTTTTCCCCGGCTTCGAGCAAGGTTTCTTCGATCACGGTTTCTCCTCAGAAATAGTCGCGCCCCGGGTCGCGGGCCGCAGTGCACAATAAATTTCCGCCCCTGCGGGCGGAAGAGTCCTAGAAATATCCTAGCCCTTGCTACGGGGTGACCAGGGTGCCCAGCTTTTCGCCGAGGATGGCCCGGGTGACGTTTCCTTCGCCTTCCATGCCGAACACCACCATGGACAAATCGTTGTCTTTGCACATGGTCATGGCGGTCTGGTCCATGACGCGGATGTCGCGGCGCAAGGCATCGTCGTAGCTCAGCGTTTCGAGCTTCTCAGCCGTGGGATCCTTCTTGGGGTCCGCGGTGTACACGCCGTCCACGCCGCTCTTCGCCATGAGGACGACGTCGGCATGCACTTCGAGCGCACGCTGGGCGGCCACGGTGTCGGTGGAGAAGTACGGAAGTCCTGCGCCTGCACCGAAGATGACCACTCGGCCCTTTTCCATGTGGCGGATCGCCCGGCGCGGAATGTAGGCCTCGGCCACCTGTCCCATGGTGATGGCGCTCTGAACGCGGGTCTCGACGCCCGCCTGCTCCAGGAAATCCTGTAGGGCCAGGCAGTTCATGACAGTGCCGAGCATTCCCATGTAGTCAGCGCGGGAGCGGTCCATGCCGCTCTGGGACAGTTCGGCGCCGCGGAAGAAGTTACCGCCGCCGACCACAATTGCCACCTCGACCTCTGAAACGGCAGCGGCGATTTGCTTGGCGATGGCGCGGACGGTTTCCGGGTCCACACCAAGCTTTCCGCCGCCGATGACCTCGCCGGACAGCTTCAGCAGTACACGACGACGGGTCTTCTCCGGATGGATTGCAGTGTTCTCGGTTTCCATGGTGCCTTCCCGTTTGTGGACTCTGGCTAGATTATCTTGCTGGGGGCCGGGCAGAAAGCTGCCGGCCGTGGATGCAGTCCGTGCGGGCCTGCCGTTGCATGCAAAAGGGGCGGCCACCGAAGTGACCACCCCTTTTGTATGTCTGACTAGTTTCCGACGCGGAAACGGGCAACTGCGGTTGCCTTGACGCCGGCCTCTTCGAGGACCTGTGCAACGGTCTTCTTGGAGTCCTTGGCAAATGCCTGGTCCAAGAGAACTTCGCCCTTGTAGAAGCCCGTCACGCGGCCTTCCACGATCTTGGCCAGAGCGGCTTCCGGCTTGCCTTCGGCCTTGGCGGTCTCTTCGGCGATGCGGCGCTCGGACTCGACCAGTTCGGCCGGGACGTCTTCGCGGCTCAGGTAGTTCGGGGCCATGGCTGCAACGTGCACAGCAACGTCGTGGGCTGCGGTAGCAGCGGCGTCGCCCTCGCCCTCGACAGCGAACAGGACGCCGACCTGGGCCGGGAGGTCCTTGGAGGTCTTGTGCAGGTAAGCGTCGACCGTGCCGCCTTCAATGCGGGCGATGCGGCGGACAACAACCTTTTCACCGAGGACGGCGCCTTCTTCGACGACAACCTCGGAAAGGGGCTTGCCGTCGACGTCGATGGCCAGGAGGGTCTCGAGGTCGGCAGCGCCGGACTCGACCGCGACGGCCAGGACCTTGTCCGCCAGCTGGATGAACTTGTCAGCCTTGGCAACGAAGTCGGTCTCGCAGTTGACCTCGATCATCACGCCCACGCCGTCGGTGACCTTGGCAGCAACCAGGCCTTCGGCGGTGGAGCGGCCTTCACGCTTGGTAGCGCCCTTGAGGCCCTTGATGCGAATGATCTCGATGGCCTTCTCGGCGTCGCCGTTGGCCTCGTCAAGAGCCTTCTTGACGTCCATCATGCCGGCGCCGGTGCGCTCGCGCAGGGCCTTGATGTCAGCAGCAGTGTAGTTCGCCATGTGAACCCCTCTGTCTAGAAATTTATGTGTTTACGGACTGACAGGACGGCAGCCCACCGGGTGGGCCGCCATCCTGTCAGTAGCTCCCCGCACCGAAACCGGCGCGGAAAAGGTCCGGATTTACTTGTCTGCTTCGGCTTCGCCCGCAGCAGCTTCGGTGGCCTCGGCGGCCGGTGCTTCGGCAGCTTCCGCAGCCGGAGCTTCAGCCTTGCTGCCTTCGAGGAGCTCGCGCTCCCACTCAGCCAGCGGCTCTTCCGGGGCCTCTGCGGTGCCGGTTGCGCGCTGGTTACGGGCGATGAGGCCCTCAGCAACGGCGTCGGCGACCACGCGGGTCAGCAGGTTGACGGAACGGATGGCGTCGTCGTTGCCCGGGATCGGGAAGTCAACTTCGTCGGGGTCGCAGTTGGTGTCGAGGATGGCAACAACCGGGATGTTCAGCTTCTTGGCTTCGTCAACAGCCAGGTGTTCCTTCTTCGTGTCAACAACCCACAGAACGGAAGGAGCCTTGGTCAGGTTGCGGATACCACCGAGGTTGGTTTCCAGCTTGGTGAGTTCACGCTTGAGGAGCAGGAGCTCCTTCTTGGTGTAACCCGAGCCTGCGACGTCCTCGAAGTTGATCTCTTCGAGTTCCTTCATGCGCTGGATACGCTTGGCAACGGTCTGGAAGTTGGTGAGCATACCGCCCAACCAACGCTGGTTGACGTACGGCTGGCCAACACGGGTAGCCTGCTCAGCAATTGCTTCCTGGGCCTGCTTCTTGGTGCCGACGAACAGGACGGTGCCGCCGTGGGCGACAGTAGCCTTGACGAACTCGAAAGCGCGGTCGATGTAGGACAGCGACTGCTGAAGGTCGATGATGTAGATGCCGTTGCGCTCCGTGAAGATGAATCGCTTCATCTTCGGGTTCCAACGACGGGTCTGGTGTCCAAAGTGGACGCCGCTGTCAAGCAGCTGGCGCATGGTTACGACGGGCATGCCGACGCTCCTTCCGGCAGGTCATTCATGAGAGAGCCGCATGGGCCGCTCTTACCCTGCCAATAGTTGACGGTTAATTAGCCGGACCCGAACGGGCCGCGGCTCCTGGCATCCATTGCGCTTCCCATCCGGCCAAGGACTCGCCGGACCGCAGGAGGCACAATCCTCCGCAGCGTTGAATCCGCGAGGATTCGCGATTGGAGGGTTGGATACGCGTAGTCAGCCTGGCACCCCCGCGCGACTGAATGAGAAGCGCTTCTGAACAAGCTTGAGGGCACAGCAAACTGCTCCACCAAGTGTACTACAGCGCCTTGAGCCCCATGACCGCCAACACCGCGGGTTCAGCTTCCATCCTTCGGCGCATTTGGGCACCGTTTTCCACATAGCCGAACTTGCGGCATCCGGACCCCGCAGGGCCGGTGAAGGCTTGGAACCATGATGCTTTCACGTTTTTTAGCCGGCGTTCTCCTGCTGCTTGCCTTGGGTACGTCGCCTGCCGTGGCGTCGGCGCTGCCGGGACCCTCGCCCGGGGTCCGCCCGGACTGGGCGTGGCCGCTCTCCCCCACGCCGGCCGTCCTGCGTGGTTTTGATCCGCCGGCCAAGCCTTGGCTGAGCGGGCACCGCGGCGTGGATCTACGGGCAGCCGCCGACGGCGTAGCGGTCGCCGCTCCTGCCGGCGGCACGGTGAGTTTCGTGGGCGTGGTGGTGGACCGGCCTGTGATCACCATCGACCACGGGGGCGGATTGCTGAGCAGTTTTGAACCAGTGGACAGCGAACTCTCAAAGGGCGCACCCGTGAGCAAAGGCCAAGACATCGGCGCCGTGCGAGCCGGCCATTGCCCGGGACCACCGTGCCTTCACTGGGGTGTGCGGCGCGGTGAGGACTATGTCAACCCGCTCGCCTTCGTCACGGATCTTCGTCCATCGGTGTTGTTGCCTTGGACATCTGCTGGCGCTGGACGATTTAGCGATGCTAGACGATGGCGGAAATCCCGGTGATCGCCCGCCCCGTAACGAGGGTGTTGATTTCGTGGGTGCCTTCGTAGGAGTAAATGGCCTCGGCATCGGCGAAGATCTTGGCCATCCCGTAGTCCGTGACAATACCGTTGCCGCCCAGGATACTGCGGCCCAAGGCAACGCTTTCGCGCATCCGGGCCGTCGTGAAGGCTTTCGCCAGCGCGGATTGTTCGTCCTTGGCCACACCGGCATCCTCAAGCTGGGCAAGCCGGACCATCATGCCCATGGAGCTGACCGTGTTGCCCAGGATCTGGACAAGTTGTTGCTGCACCAATTGGAACGATGCCACGGGCCTCCCGAACTGCATCCGTTCAACGGCATAACGCCGGGCAACGTCGAACGCGGCAAGCTGCTGGCCCACTGCCTGCCACGCGACCGAGAGCCGCGTGACCTTGAGGACCTTGTTGGTATCCCTGAAGCTGTTGGCGTTGGCCAGCTTGAAGAAGTCCGGGACCACCACGTTTTCGAGGGTGATGTCGGCATTCTGGACGGTCCGCAACGAGATTTTGTTCTCGATCTTGCTGGCCTTGAATCCAGGAGTGCTCGTATCCACCAGGAAACCCTTGACCTGGTTGTCGTCGAGGTCGCGGGCGAAGATCACCACCCAGTCCGAGAAGGTCGCGTTGCCGATCCACCGCTTGGCCCCGTTGAGGATCCAGTGGTCGCCGTCGCGGCGGGCTGTCGTCCGGGTGCCGCCGGCCACGTCCGAGCCGCCCAATGGCTCAGTCAGGCCGAAGGCTCCGATTTTCTTGAGGGAGTAGATATCCGGCAGCCAGGCTTCCTGCTGTTCTTTGGATGCCAGCGCCTCGATGGAACCGGTGAACAAGCCATCGTGGACACCCATGAAGGTGGCGATGGAGGCATCCGCGCGGGTTGCCTCTGCATGGACAAGGCCGGCGAACACATTGGAATAGCCTTGCCGCTTGACCGGACTGACCAGGTCGATCTCGGCCAGCTTGGGAATCAGGTCCATGGGGAATTCCCCGCGATTCCAGCAATCGACGGCAATCGGCGCGACCTCACGGGAAAGGAAGGCCCGGATCTCGGCCAGCCGGTCTTGCTCCTTGCCCGTGAGCAACTGCTCAAAGCCATAGAAGTCGCCGTCGGCGTATGGGAGGTTTTCGAGGTCGATTGCTGACGTGGACATGCCGCTCCTTTGCGTAAGTTACTGGTGAGTAACTTACCGCACGCCCCGCCTCAACACAAGGATCCTTCCAGCGCCGGTTGCTCAAATATCCACCGTTGCGCTGCTCCCTGCAGCCGGGTCCCGCGGCCTCGCCAGAGCCTCGCCCAACTCCCGGAGGTAACCGGCGAACCCGTGGGGAGCACGGCCATGCAGGCGGCCGGAGGTGATGACCCTCAAGGTGTCCGTCGCGACGACTGTACTGCCGGACCGCCGCAGGCGCTCCGCCAGGATCCGGTCCTCGTGGATGCGCACGGGCTCGAACCCGCCGGCGCGGAGGTAGTGCGAAGCACGGACGCCGAAGTTTGCTCCGAACACATGGGGGTGGCCCTCGGCGAACCGATGCCTCCGGGCCCAGGCATTGAGCAGGCGCCCGTCCAGCCCGGCAGGGTCCGGTTGGACCGTGCCCAGTACCGCATCGGCGCCGGCTTCGGCGAGTTCGACTTGGCCGCAGAGCCAGTGCGGTGGAACGACGGAGTCCGCATCTGTATTCGCCAACCAGATCCCCTCGGGTTCGATAGCTGAGGAGGCGAGGGCGGCGCGGACGCCGGCGGCCCTGCTGGCCCCGGCACTGTGCAGCCGAACCTCAAGGAGGCTGAGGCGCCCATCGGAACCGGCGGCGTCGAGGGCCGCTTCGCCCGTCCCGTCGTCGCACGCATCAAGCACCACCACGACTCGGATGTCCACGCCGGGCCGGACAGCGCGCAGCCTCGTGGCGGCGCGGCATATGGCGCGGATCGCCGGGGCAATGCGCTCGGCCTCGTTGCGGGCCGGGACAACAACGGCGACCTGGGAAATACTGGGCCGGCACGGTCCGCCGTGCGCAGCCAAGGCTCCGGCGAGGGGACGGCTGCCGCCTTCAACGCTAAGCGCCGGCATCGGCGCTTCCAGGTGCAGCCGCGGCCGCGATAAACGTCTCGAGGACGAAGTCCTTCTCCCGGTAGACCGCGGCGAAAGGCCAAGGCAGCCGCCTCCGCGCGGCCGCATGGACGGTGTCGCCATCCAGCGTCCAGCCTGAAATCGGCCGGCGCCAATGGCACATCACCAACGTCCCGCCCGGCAGGAGGGAATCCACCGAATTCTCGAGGACTGCGTCCAGCTCCGCGGGACTCAAGTAGTAGCCCACCTCGGAGATGACAATGAGGTCGAACCGGCCATCAGGCCATTGGGTGGGCACCGTCATGTGCGCGGTCGTGGCGCCTGGATAGTCGGCCAGCCGCGCGGCCGCCGATGCGAGGGCCTGGCCGCTGGCATCTACGCAAAGGAGTTTCTCGCAGCGTTGGGCGAGTTCCACGCTCAGCACTCCCGTGGAACATCCGAGTTCGAGGCCCCGGGGGTAACGCGGCTCGGGCAGTGCCGCCATGGTCAGGGCACGCTTACGCTTCTCGTACCAGCTGCTCGAATAGTCCCACGGGTCGCGGGAGGCTCGGTGAACGGCGTCGAACACCCGCTCCGCGTCAGCCGCCGTGTTGCTGCCTGAAGGCGGAGTCCAGGCAAATGTTTCCCAGGTCCGCCGGAAGTGGTCGACGAAGTGTTCCTGCAGCAGTGCTTCGTCACCAGGCTGTCCCGAGAGCGGTTCCATCTGGGAACGGTGCGCCTTCAAAGCCGCTGACTTGGCCTCCCGGCCGCGAACCGTCATTTCCGATCGCACCCAGCGGCGCCATCGTTCGTCAGCCGCGCCGGCCCAAAGCCAATACCAGATCGGGTATTCGAGGAGCCCGTAACCGCCTGCATCGGCGAGTTCCGCCGCAACGGAACCGGCGGTGTCATGATCGGGGTGGCCGTCTCCACGCAACGGCGCCACCAGCACGACGTCCCGAGGTGGACCGCCGCCGGAGGCATCCCGGACTGCGGCCCGCACGCCGTCGCGGATTGCCGGGCGGTGCTGTTCAAGCTGACCGTCAGGGATCCGGAGGAAGGTCCAACGGCCGCCGAGCCCGAGCTCCGCCATCGCGTCCTCGAATTCCCGCAGCCTGCGCAGTGCCAGTTCGTCGGGGGTGGTGCTCGGAGAGTGCGGATGCGAGGCCTCCCCCGCACTGCACAGCACCACCTTGACCGAGGCCCCGACGTCGACCAGCCGGGCCAGGAGGCCGCCGGCACCGAGCGTCTCGTCGTCGGGATGGGCGGCGAGCACGACGACGGTCCGGCCGGCCAGTTCCGCATCGTCCAGCGGGAGCTCGGGCAGCAGGTCCACCCCCGCCCCGAGCCACTCTTCCTCCGCCGTGCCCAGGTCGGCGTGCGCGAAAGTCACCATGCGGTTGTGCCTTTCAGGACCAGCGAACCGAGTTGGGCATCGTCACGCTGGCCGTGGTGCTGCCTGACGTAAAGGCGAAGATCGGACACCCGCTTGGCGTGCCCCTCATCCCGCGCAAGCGGGCCCGGGCCCAGGTTCTCGCCGACAATTTCTTGAATTCTCTCCACAATGGCAACCACGTTTCCCCTGGCCCGCAGTGCATACGCCCATGCGTTGTTGCCGTCTTCACCGTCGCCCAGCGTGCCGCCGTCGATCCCGGCCGCCGCTCTGCGGAGCAACTCGACGCCGGAAACGAGCAGGCGATCCGCCTCGCCAAGGCCGGAGAGGGCGATCTGGTCCGGTTCACGGTGCGCAAGGGCATCCTTGAACGTGCGAAGCAGTCCAACGGCGCCGCCCAGCCAGCATGCGGCGACGCCGATGCCTCCCCACGCAAAACCGGGCCGTTCGAAGTACCAGCCCGGCTCGCCGACCGGGACTGCGGGGACGTCAGTGAAGTGCACCGTGCCGCTGGGAATCTCGCGGAGGCCGTGGCTGATCCAGAGCGGTTCTTCAACCTTCACTCCCGGCAAACGCAAGTCGACGGCGAATGCCTGGCGACTGCCCGACTGCGTCTTCGCGGTGACGATCGCGTGGTCGAGGTAGCCCGCCAAGGAGCACCAAGGCTTTGAGCCGGACAGCACCACGGCGGTCGTGCCCTGCGCGGATTGAACAGTTTTCCGCGCCTCAAGGGCGTGACCATGCCCCTCGGCGGCGAATACGCCCCACGTTCCCTCGAAAAGGGCCTCCTGCCCCGCTTGCTTCAGGATCGCGCCGGCGTCCAGATGCGGTTCGAAGACGCGCGCCGCAGCCACGTCTACTGCGGCCAGCGACGCCAGGATCTCCCACAGCCGGGCCGTCTCACCTTCGCCGGGTTCCGGCGTCGTCCGTCCTGTTATCTCCGCGAGGGCCAGCAACGCGGGGACGTCTCCTATCCGCTCTTCGACCTGCGACAACAGTCGCTCGACGTCGTCAGGCAGTGGCGCGTTCCCAAACCGCACGCCTTGGCTGGGCTTGTCCTTGTACGGGCGCACGTTACCGGCTTCCTCCACATCACCTCGACCAACCACTTCCTGCAGCCAATAGTAAGCAGGCTTATCAGCAGTGGGCCAGCAGCGCACACACCCCCTAGCCAATTAATCAGCATGCTGACTACTGTGGATTGAAGGCGCCGGAACGGCCGGCCCACGATCCTGGGAGGCACGATGAGTGCGCGCGACGAAATCAGCAAGGCAGCGGAAAACGCCATGGCGGACCTCGCCGGAACGTCCGAACCAAGCGACGACGGGCACGTACCCGAGCCCGGAAAGCCCGGAGAGCCCATCAAAGTGAACTCTTCGGTCAGCGAGGCCACCAACGCCACGGAGGACGAACGGGAAGGCGGATCCGCCGGCGGCCCGTCACCGGATCGAACCTCGACGCCAGCCCAGGAAGGCAGCTCACAGACACCTCCCGAGGGGAAGGATGCGGGCGATGGTGACCCGAGCCCCGGGGCGGAAGGTGCCTCTGCAGAAGCCGCCGGAAGCCACGTTCCCGGGCCCGGGGGCCTTCCGGAGCGTGACCCGCAGGACGGGGCATCCGAAGTCCTCGAATCCGACGAAGATCCTTCTGTCGGCATGGGCCGGGGATGAGGGGAGTCTTCCAAGCCAGATGGAGAGCGATATGCAGGCAGACACCAAGACCGAAGCGCCCGTCCGTTCAGTGACCGTAGAGGCGTCCAGCACCCACCCGGAGGACTGGGGACGGGCCACGGCCCTTGCCTTGAGCCAGTTGGTCCAGGAAATTACCAGCGCTACCGGAACAGATCCGTGCCGGGAGCCCGCGGGCCTGGACGTCTCGCTGCACATCAAGGCAGTGCCGGGAGGCGAAGCCATCACCGTTACTTGGCGCGGCCAAACTGCGGATGCGCCTCGACAGCTCCCGGCCAAAGACCAGTCGGAACCGGGCTTAGACGCTCCGCCCGCGGTTGACGAAGAACATGATCACAGCGACCACAAGCACGATCGGAGCAACCCACAGCAGGAATCCGACGGCCTTGATGGTGCCGCCGATGATGAATAAAACGATTGCGATAACGGCGAGAATCCATAGCAACGCGCTCATTACCCTTACCTCCCAAATAACGTTGTTGTGTTAATCACTAGGTCCCAGTTCAGTTGTGAGCCCGCGTTGATCGGCAGAAGCCTCGTCTTCCTCTTCGGCCGGCCCGCTCGGATCATGCACGCCCGGATCGTCGCCACCCGGCTCCGAGCGGTCTGCCGCCTGCGGACCCTTGGAGGAATCGTCGGCGGCTGGGACGCCTACAGCTTCCCTGGGAATCGGATCCGCGGCGTTTTGGATGCCGTCGCGGACCGGGTTGTTCGTCTCTGGGCTCATAGTGAACGCTCCTTCCTGAAATCGATCATCGGGCGCTCAGCTTCCGGTCTCTTCAGGATGGCTCCGGGCCCGCTTCTCATTGGGATTCTCCTGGCTTGGGTCGGGTACGAAGTCGGGGTCCAGCTCGCTGCCCGTGGTTTCAGCCCCGCCGTGTTGCCCGGGTTCGTCTTCTTCGCGTTTTTCGGTCCCCTCGGCGCGTTCTCGGCTCATGTGCCCAAGGTAGACCCGTGGACGGGCGCTGTCGAGCGTTAAGGGCCTCGCCCCTCTTGATCGGCAGGTTGTCGGGAAGAGGGGCTTCCATTTGGAAGCTAAGCATGCTTAGTATCTTTAGGCCAGTATTTCTGGTTCTTAATCCGCAGCAGACCTTTTTGGAAAGAGAGCGAAGATGACAGAGAACCAATGGCCGCAGGACGGGAGCTACGCCTCATCCCCGACCACCCGGCCCGCGCCGGGCGCACACGCCGCATCGCCCGAGGCGGGTACGAATGCATCCAGGCTGGACGCGATCAAGGATGAGGCAGGGAACGCCGCCGAGCGGGCCAAAGACTCCGCGACGGATGTGGTGGAAACCGCAAAAACCGAAGCAGCTAACGTTGCGGCAGAAGTGAAGACAAACGCCAGGGACCTTCTCGAGCAGGCGAAAATGGACCTGACGGAGCAGGCCGGCAAGCAACAGCAAAAAGTCGCCGAAGGGTTGCGGTCCGTTTCCGAGGAACTTCATTCCATGGCGAACGCCTCCGAAAATCCCGGCGTCGCAACCGATCTGGTTCGACAAGCGGCGGAACGGTCTTCTTCGGTGGCCCGATGGTTGGGCGACAGGGAGCCGGGCTCAGTGGTGGAAGAGGTAAAGACTTTCGCCCGGCAGCGTCCGGGCACGTTCCTCCTGCTCGCCGCGGGGGCGGGCCTCCTTGCCGGAAGGTTGGGCCGGGGCCTGAGCGCGGGCACCGACGGTTCAACAGGAACAGCCGCAAGCGGTTCGGCGCCGCAGCCGGGCCGGAACGCAGAGCCACGCTTTGCCCCCGGAGCAGGAATGACAGTGCCTCCTCCCCCGGTCCAGCTTCCGGGTCCGGACGTCACGACCGCCGGATACACCGCCGACGGCGCCCGGCCGTTGACCGAGACCGGCCCGGCGACGCCCGGAGTCTACCCACCCGACCCCGTCTATGGCACGCCCGGACAGGAGCCAAGCGAGGCCGAGCCTCGATTCGGGGCAGGTCCTGACAGTGGTGGGCCGCGATGACCGAAAGCGAATTCACGCCGACACCGGCGCATGCTAAAGCGGAGTCGACCTCATTGGGTGACTTGTTGGGAGAAGTGACCCAGGACCTGTCCACCCTGATCCGCCAGGAAGTGGAATTGGCGAAGGTCGAACTGAAGCAATCCGCGACCCGGGCAGGCAGGGGCGCCGGAATGTTCGCCGGCGCCGGCGTCGCCGGACACTTCGTCCTGCTCTTCTTGTCCTTGGCCCTCTGGTATGCGTTGGGCGAGCTGATCGGCTTGGGCTGGTCCGCCGTCGTCGTAGCCGTCCTCTGGGCGATCGTCGCCGCCGTCTTGGCGAGCAAGGGCCGTTCGGACCTCAAAGCGGTCAAGGGCATGCCCCAAACAGCCGAAACAATCCAGGAAATCCCACAAACCCTCAAACCACGTGAGGAACAGCGATGAGTGAAAACCCGGATGAAATCCGTTCAGAAATCGAAGAAACCCGCCGTCGGCTGGGCACCAACGTCGACGCTGTGGCGGACAAAGTCACGCCGTCGCACGTTGTCCGCCGGCAGACCGAAAGAGTCAAGGACGCCGTCTTCGGAGTGAAGGAGAACGTCATGGGAGCAGCCGACGACGCCGGCGAGGCAGTCGGAGACGTGCCCCGCCGGATCACCAGCAAAACGCAGGGAAACCCGCTCGCCGCTGGACTCATGGCTTTCGGAGCAGGATTGCTGGTTGCGTCCCTCATCCCGGCCAGCGAAAAGGAAAGGGAGGCGGCAGTGGCCCTCAAGGAGGCCGCCGAACCCCTCACCAACGAACTCGCCGATGTTGCCAAGGGCGTAGCACAGGATCTCCAGCAACCCGCCCAGGAGGCATTGGAGAACGTCAAGGCGGCAGCCACCGACGCGGCCGAGCACGTCAAGGACGAAAGCCAAAACGCTGCCTCCGAGATCCGCGAGACCGCAGCCGACGCAACCGACCGCATCCATCCAGCCTGACCCGTGCGGAGGCGTGCCGGCTCTCGGAAACGGGTCCGGCACGCCTCCTGCTGTGGCGGAAAGAGGGACAACCATGACAACGGAAGATCGCGAGGAAACCAGCACCGTCAAGTCTGAGACGGCCCCCGCGGCGGACGATGCCCGCAAACCGGCCAGCCCAGCCGAGGTCGCAAAGCCAACCTGGAGCTATATCGCCAAGAGAACGTTGCGGGAGTTCGGCAAGGACCAATGCGCCGACGCCGCGGCAGGCCTCACGTATTACGCTGTGCTCTCGCTCTTTCCGGCCCTTCTTGCGCTTGTCTCCTTGCTGGGAGTTTTCGGCCAGGCAGGAAAGACCACGGGAGCACTGCTCGAGGTCGTCCAGAGCATCGCCCCGGGATCGACGGTTGACGCCATCCGGCAGCCTATCGAAGAGCTCACAACCTCGCGGTCCGCCGGATTCGCACTCGTGATAGGGATCGCCACCGCCCTGTGGTCCGCGTCCGGTTATGTGGGAGCCTTCAGCCGGGCGATGAACCGCGTTTACGAGGTGGACGAAGGACGCAGTTTCGTCAAACTCCGGGCGACAATGCTCGGAGTCACCGTCCTCACGGTTGCCATCGTGGCGCTGATCGCGGGCATGCTGGCAATCAGCGGACCGGTGGCAGACACTGCCGGATCTGCAGCCGGAATCGGCCGGGATCTCCTGACGGTGTGGAGCATCGCAAAATGGCCGATCATCGTCCTGTTGGTCATCGTGATCATCGCTGTCCTGTACTACGCCACTCCGAACGTGAAACAGCCCAAGTTCCGCTGGATGAGCATCGGCTCGTTCATTGCGCTCCTGGTGTTCATCGCGGCCTCCTTGGTCTTTGCCTTCTACGTGGCCAACTTCAGCAGCTACAACAAGACCTACGGAACCATAGGCGGCGTGATCGTCGCGCTGCTGTGGCTCTGGATATTGAACATGTCCCTCCTGTTCGGCGCGGAGTTCGACGCCGAAATGGAACGCGGGCGGGAACTCCAGGCAGGAATCAGCGCCGAAGAAACCCTCCAGCTGCAGCCCCGTGGCACCAAGCGCAGCAAAAAACTGCAGGAGCAGCAAGAAAAAGAAGTCCAACTCGGAAAAGAGCTCCGCGAACAGAATCACGAATGATGCCGTCGGAAACAACACGGCCCGACCTGCAAACAGGGAAAAGAAGGTAGTAATCCATGGCGGAACCATCGAAGAGTACCAACCAGGCCGGAGTCCTTTTCGACGTTGACGGCACACTGGTGGATTCCACCTATTTCCACACCATTGCGTGGTGGCAGGCCTTCCGCCAGCAGGATCTGCAGGTGCCGATGGCTGTGATCCACCGGCACATTGGAATGGGTGGAGACAAGATCCTTGAGCGGCTGCTGCCGACGGAGTCCGATGAGGGTGTCCGCGATGCGGTGAAAAGCGCGCACGGGGCGGTATTCTCGACCTTCTGGCCCGCCCTCCACCCGTTCGAATCGGCAACGGCCCTCCTGCGGGCATGTTCCGAGTCCGGGCTTGCCGTGGCGCTCGCTTCCTCGGCGCATGAGCGGGACCTCCAGGTGCTGCGGCGTGCTCTCGACGCCGAATCCTGGATCGACTGCGTGACAAGCTCAGCCGACGCTGCCGAGAGCAAACCCTCCCCCGACATCCTTGTGGCTGCACTGGAAAAGCTGCATTTGGACGCGGCAGATGTGGTGTTCGTCGGGGACTCCGTCTGGGACGTCCAGGCCGCGGCCCGGCTCGGCATCGAGACAATCGGTGTCACCTGCGGAGGAATCAGTGCGGCCGAGCTTCTTGAAGCCGGAGCCGTCGAAGTCTATCCGGACCCCGAGGCACTCCTCCAGCAACTTGACGCCAGCTCCATCGGCAAACTCGCACACCGCCGTCGGGCATCCAACTGAACCCAAGATAGGACGGGACCATGGACCAAAACCAAGCACCCTTGGTCAACGCTTTGGCCGAGTACCACCGCCTTGAACGCTATGGTTTCACTCCCCCTGGCCACCGACAGGGCCGGGGCGCGGATCCAAGGGTGCTGGAGGTCCTAGGGGCGCAGACTTTCCGCTCGGACGTCCTCGCCTCCGCGGGACTGGATGACCGTTCGTCGTCGCACGGCTACTTGAAAGAAGCCGAACAGCTCATGGCAGAAGCCGTGGGCGCGGAACAGGCGTTCTTTTCCACTTGCGGCAGTTCCCTTTCCGTCAAGGCGGCCGTCCTCGCCGTCGCAGCTGGAAAGGGCGACCTGCTCATTAGCCGGGACGCCCACAAATCGATCGTCGCTGGCCTGGTCTTCTCCGGTATCCAGCCGCGTTGGATACAGCCCCGCTGGGATCCGGAATTGCATCTCGCCCACCCGCCGGCTCCAAGCGACGTCGAGAAGATGTGGGAGCGCCACCCGGACGCGGCCGGTTGCCTGATCGTCAGCCCCACCCCGTATGGAACCTGCGCGGACATCGCCGCCATCGCAAAAATCTGCCACGCCCGCGGCAAGCCCCTCATCGTCGACGAGGCGTGGGGTGCCCATCTGCCCTTCCACGACGAGCTGCCCACCTGGGCCATGGATGCCGGCGCGGACATCTGCGTCGTGAGCGTCCACAAAATGGGGGCCGGTTTCGAGCAGGGCTCCGTGTACCACCTGCAGGGCGACCTGGTCGACCAGGCGCACCTTGCCGCGTGCGCGGATCTCCTCATGACAACCAGCCCCAATGCGATCCTCTATTCGGCGATCGACGGATGGCGCCGCCAGATGGTCCAGCATGGACGCGAACTGCTTGGAAACGCCCTGGACCTCGCCCGCAGGCTCCGTGCCGAGATCGACGCGCTCCCCGGAATCCATGTATTGGAGGACGAGTTGCTGGCCGTGGAGTCCTCCCACGATCTCGACAGGTTGCAGGTCCTGATGGACCTTTCCGGCCTCGGGATCAGCGGATACCAAGCCGCGGACTGGATGCGTGAGAACGCCCGGATCGACATGGGCCTCGGCGACCATCGGCGCCTCATGGCAACGCTTTCGATGGCCGACGACGACGCCTCCGCCTCCAGGCTGATGGACGCGTTGCGTGCTCTCATCGACGCCGCACCCGCCATGGCTCCGGCAGCGCCTGTGATGCTGCCCGCCCCGAAGGACCTCGAGCTGGAGACCGTCGTCCTGCCCCGGGACGCGTTTTTCGGCGCCACCGAGGACGTGCCCGCGCGCGAGGCAGTCGGGCGGATCTCAGCCGAGCAGATCACCCCCTACCCGCCCGGCATTCCGGCGATCGTACCCGGCGAAAGGATCAACTCCGCCGTCGTGGACTACCTGGAGTCCGGACTGAAGGCCGGCATGGTGCTCCCGGACCCGGCGGACCCCAAGCTCCACACCATCCGGGTTCTCCGGCAGTAGGCGGGACCCGGTCCCGGCCTGGAGCCCGTGTGACGGTAACCCGACCGCACGCCGGGAAGCCCGTCAAGTTGCTGCGGAGAAGCGTTCGGGGATGGTTTCCGCCAAGAGATCCGTCAGCTCGCGTATTTGTCCCGCGGCCCGTTCCAGAAGAAGGGCGACCTCGTCCTTCCTGATCCGCGGGTCGCTGCCGGAGAGGCCTAGCAGGGTCTTCCAGAGCAGCGATTTGCCCGTGACTGCGCTGATCAGGGCTTCGAGTTCGAGTTGTTCGGCGGCGCCGGTCCTGATGTGCAGGAGGTTGACTGGACCGAGGGAACCCAGGAGCGCTCCTGCCCAGGCGAAGGGTTTCTTGTAACCGGGCATGCCCATGCCCAGGGAAGCTGCGATGGCTTCAAGGGCCGTTTTGTCGGTCCGCACCTCCGTACGGAGCCTGGCGATGGTTTCCGCCCTGGCCGACCCCTTCCAGGTTTTGGCCGCTTGGCCGAAGAGGCGTTCTCCTGCCGCGGCGGCGATCAGATGGCTGTGCAGATAGGCGGCGAGGGAATTCCCGGCGGTCGCACTGCTGTCGGACTGTCGGATTTTCATGCTGGTCCACCTTTCAGGTCCGCGTCCATCCCGGCACGGAGATTAGCGATGTGAGAGTTGTTGTCCAAGTCCGGCAAGGAGAATGGAGATTCCCTGGTCCAGTTCCTCCGAGCCGTCATAGTCGAGCAGCTCCGGGGCCAAGCGGCGCAGGTGGGGGAAATCGCGCAGGGGCAGGCGATAGAGTCCCAGCCGAAGGAGGGCCTCGTTTTCCTCGGGGTCCGCTACGTATTCCTGGAGCTCGTTCAGGATATGTCCGTAGAGGAACCCGTAGAAGGTCCGATAGACGTGCAGCGCATCCGCGGGCCCGAAGCCGGCGCGGATGAGTATCCCCAGGATCTGCTCCAGCGGTTTCAGCGTTCCGGCCGGCCGCAGTCCCAAAGGCGTGGACAGCGGCCCTGTCACGAGCAGGGGGACGACGTTGGGGTGCAGCAGGCACACCCGGCGCAGCTCGTGCGCGATCCGGCGCAGTTGGGTCTGCCAGTGCGTGTCGTCTGCGAAAGGTTGCAGTTCGTCCAGGACCAGTTCGGCGATCCCGGCCAGCACTTCCTTCCGCCCGGCGGCGGCGTGGCGGTACAAGGCCATCGGGTCACGTTTGAGGACCTGCCCGAGCCGTCGCATGCTCAACGCCTCGAGACCGTGCTCATCGACCAGATTCAAGGCCGCCCGCATCACGATCCCGCGGTCGAGCCGCCCGGGCCGAGCCTTCTGCCTGCCGTTTCCGGCATGTTCCATGATCATCTCCGGAGGTCCGCGGGCCGCCGGGAACTGAGTCCCCGAAGCCCTTGCGTCCCCGTCAGTCTACGCCTAATGTCTACACTGTAGGTACATTCACGCCAAGCGATTTCACCGATGCCTGCAGGGCAACGTAAACTTCACGGCCCGTGCCGCCGTTCCCGGCACGAAAAAGCGCAGTTCGCGGTCACCCAGATAGGGCCGCGATGGTCTCGGCACCGCTCACCGGCCGGACGGCCGGCAGCCTCAGTCGCAGCACAGGAGACCCCAATGACCGTTTCACAATTCCGCCGTTTCCTCGCCGAAGCCACCACCCGGGACCCGGACAACACCTGCGCCCTCGGGGAGGACCAGCTCTACGGCCTGTACATCAGCTGGTGCTTGTTGGAAAACCGCACCCCAGCCACGGAGGCTGAGTTCCGGGTAGCCATGAGGGAGCATCACATCCATCTTCCCGCCCGTGGCCTGCGAGGGACCGGTCCTGCAGCCAAGGACTACATCCTGGCCAGCTACCCCGACCTGCCGTGAACAGCACACCGTCCGTCATAGTGTTTGACGTCAACGAGACGCTCTCGGATATGTCACCGATGGCCGACCGCTTCGCTGAAGCCGGCGCGCCCGCCGAGTTGGCGCAGATCTGGTTCACCACCCTGTTGCGGGACGGTTTCGCCATCACCGCGGCAGGCGGCAACGGCGGGTTTGCCGAGATCGGGGCGGAGGCCCTGCGCGTGCTCCTCGCCCGCACCGGCATTGCCGCTGATCCGGAGAGCCTGGTGGAGCGCATCATGGCGGGGCTGGCCGGGCTCGGCCTCCATCCCGACGTCGAGGCTGGAGTTCGTGAACTCCGGTCGGCCGGGTACCGACTGGTCACCTTGACGAACGGTTCCGTCCAGGTCGCTGAAAAACTGTTCGGCCCCGCCGGGCTGCGGGGCCAGTTCGAACGCCTGCTTTCGGTGGAGGACGCCCCCTCTTGGAAGCCTGCCCGGGCAGCCTACGACTACGCCGCCGCTGTCTGCGGGGTGGCACCGGAACAGATGCTGCTCGTGGCCGTGCACCCTTGGGACATCCACGGTGCGGCCCATGCCGGCCTCAGCACGGCATGGATCAACCGGACCGGGGCGAGGTACCCGGCTTATTTCGCCTCCCCCGACTTCACGGTCGCCTCACTGCCGGAACTCCCGGCAGCCTTGGGGCGGGCAGGTGTCGGAGCGGTTCTGTAGGGCTACTCGGACTTGAACCGAGGACCTTAGGATTATGAGTCCCGCGCTCTAACCAGCTGAGCTATAGCCCCTTAAAGTGTCCGGGGAATTTCCCGGACAAAACACTCTAGCAATAATAGACACGGGCGCTGAACTTCCCCGCTTTTGGTAGTCATCGAGCCGCCAAACCCGGATGAAACCGCTGGTTGTGGTCGCTTCGCTCGCCCAAAAGCGGGGAATTCGCTCCGCCGCGACGGCGCTAGATCACCTTGTCTTCGTAGCCCGCCCCGCGGTAGAGGTCCTCGAAGGTCTGAAGTGTGCCTTGGATGCTGTGCGGCTCCACCATGGCGCGGCTGGCCTTCCCCATGGCTTCGAGTTCACCGGCCGGCAGACGGAAGAGTTCGGTGATCCGGGCTGCCAACTCGTTGCTGTCCCCCGGGGTGAACAGATGACCGTTCTCGCCTTCCCGCACCAGGTGGGGCAGGGCCATCGCGTTGGCGAGGAGAACGGGCGTCGACGCCGACATTGCCTCGAGCGTCACGAGGGACTGAAGTTCGGCGGTTCCGGGCATGCAGAACAGGTCCGCCCGAAGGTACGCCTTCCTCAGGTCCTCATCGCTGGCGAGGCCCAGGAATTTGACCCTCCCGCCAAGGCCAAGGCGCTTGGCCTGCGCCTCCAGTGCGGCACGGACCTCGCCGCCGCCGACGATTTCGAGGTGCACGTTGAGTTCGGCAGGCGTCTTGGCGACGGCGTCGATCAGGACGTCCACGTGCTTTTCTTCAGCAAGCCGGCCGACAAACAGAACAGTGGGGTTGGCATTCGGCTCGATCTCTTCGCCCGGCGCGAGTTCATAAGCCGCCGCGTCGATACCGTTGGAGAGCGGCAGGACCTTGCGGAGGAAGGCGTGCTGGTGCATGGCTTTCGCGGCAAGCGGGGTGGGGGTGGTCACGACGTCGGCCTGGCCCATGACCTTGCCCATGTCCTTCCAGGAAATTCGTCCAATGATGTCCTTGAACCATTGCGGGAAGGGCAGGAACGGGTTGAGGTTCTCCGGCATGAAGTGGTTGGTGGCGACGATCCGGATACCGCGCTTCTTGGCCTCGTAAAGGACGTGCTCACCGATCATGTAGTGGCTCTGGATGTGCACGACGTCGGGATTTATCCTGTCGAAGAGCAGCCCGATTTCCTTCTTGATCTCCCAAGGGAAGCAAATCCGGAAGTATTCGTGCGTGAAGACGCCGTGGGACCGCAGCCGGTGCACAGTTGCCTCGTCCCGGAATTCGGTGAAGCTCTTTCCGTTGTCCGCGCGGCAGGCCAACACATGGACGTCGTGCCCCCGCGCGGTCATCCCCTTGGCGAGCCGGTACCCGAACTGGGCTGCACCGTTGACGTGCGGCGGGTAGGTGTCGGCCGCAATCAGGATGGTGAGGGGTTTGGTGGATTCGGGAACAGTCACGTGGAGAACTCCTGATGGTCACGGTGCGAACACCGTAAAACGTTTGGCCCTGCGGTATCTTCGCCGGTTGCCTGCCGCGGGTGTGCGGGGCATGGTGGTCGAACTTGCCCTAGGCCTTCCGGCTTGCAGCCGCCTTCGCGTCACGCTTTCTCTTGGTGACCTCGGGATGGTGCCGGCTCAGGGCAATAACCCCAACGATAGCAAGGGAAGCGGCCGCAGCCATGGCGATGGCCAGCACGGCGTGGACATCGGGACGAAGCTCACCCAAAATTGTGATCCCGATGGCAATTCCAACAATGGGGTCGATCACGGTCAAACCCGCGATGACCAGATCCGGCGGGCCGCCCGAATAGGCACTCTGCACGAACCACGAACCAAGACCGCCCGCAGCGGCGATGGCGACCACGGTGTACCACTGGACATTGAGCAGGAAGTGCCCGTTGGGATCGAGCAGGTGACGGCCGATGATGCGCGTCAGCACCGCGACGAAGCCAAACAACACCCCGGCACCCAGGATGTAGACAAAAGCGCTCATGCGGTGCCGGAACATTGCCGCCAACGTGCCGAAGAGCCCGACGGCGAGTGCCAGGAGCAGCACGATGGTGATCTCGTCTTCCCCGCTGACGTGGTGGTTCTCCTGTGTGGCGTTGACTGCCAGCAGGACAAACATCGCCGAGCCGGTCACGCAAGCAGAGATCGCCACCACGGTGCCGCGGTTGATACTGAGCCCCTGGTCCTTGGCGTTGACCACCGTGGTGATGACCAAGGCGATCGCACCGATAGGCTGCACCACGGTCAGGGGTGCCGATACCAGGGCGATGGCGTTCATGCCCATGCCCATGGCAAGCAAAAGCAGCCCGAACATCCAACGCGGATTACGGAGAAGCCTCAGGAAACCGTGGGAACTCAGCGCGAGGCCACCGGTATCCGCTTTCACCGCGCTCCCCTGGCGCTGTGCACCAATGGCAAGGCAGAAGGCTCCGAGCACTGCGAGGAGGACTGCGAGCCAGACCATCAGCCGCGACCGCCGTCGTTTGCTTTGAGTTCTTTGCCCTTGCGGAGGATTGCCCAGAAATAGTTGTAGGCCGCCACCCAGTGCCCGATCAGACCCAGGCCCAGGCAGACCCATGCGATCGCGAAGTAGGCACCGGCGCCGGGAATCGCGAGCTTGGACAGGACCAGGAGCGGGGTGCCTAGGAGAAGGAACGCCGTCCGGATCTTTCCGATCCTGCTCACCGGGAGGTCCGGGTGGCTATGGAAGTAGAACAATGAGGCCGTGGCAAGGATGACGTCGGGCACCACGAGGGCCGCGAGGTACCACCAAGCCACCACCCCGGCGATGGCGAGCGTGACAGCGACGGTGATGAGTGCCAGCCGGTCCGCGGCGGGATCGAGGATGCGGCCCAGCTTAGAGGTCTGGTTGAAGCGCCGCGCGACGTAGCCGTCCACCCAATCAGTGCCGCCCATGATGGCGAGAACCAGGACGGCGAAACCGTACTGCCTTTGCCACAGCACCAGCCACACGAACAGCGGGGCACCCATGAAGCGGAGCACGGTCAGCAAATTGGGGAGGGTAAAGATGAGATCGTGGTCGATCTGTGGCTGGCCCGGGCGTGCGCCTGCACCGATGAACTTCACCTGTCCCCCTTTCCGCAGTCCGCAGCTAACACCGCACCCTGCCGTCCCGATTACTTCTTGAACAGCTTCCGCAATCCAACTGCGGCCACCGTGGCGGAAGCGGCGAAGAGGAACAGCTCCTTCCAGCGCGCGGCAAGGCGCTCCGGCAGCCCGGCGGGAACCTTCTCATTGAAATCTGCGATTTTGTGGGCAGCGAAGCGGCGTCCCTCGTCGAGCTTTTGCTCGGCAACATCGCGCAGGACCTTCCCCTGGGTCTTGACGTCAAGCTCGACGGCGAGCTGATCGCGAACGTCGGCGAGGTGCTCGCGGCGCTGCTCCAAACGGCGGAGCAGCTCAGCTTCGCTCGGGGCGGGGGGCTGCTCGGCCTTGTGTGCTTCTGCCTTGGCGGCCTTCTCGGCCTTGGCTTTCTCTGCCGCCGCCGCTTTCGCTGCCTCCGCTGCCTTGTAAGCCTCCGACGACGGGTCGAGGACGCTGGCGTCGAAGGACGTACCTTCCTTGGCTATGCCGAGATCGTGCTTGATGCCGCGGATGGTTTTCTCAGGAACGAACGGCATGGCGCCCTTGAAAGCACGGAAGGCGATGAGTGCCCCGATAAGGATGATCAGAAGGAACGCCGCCGCAACCACAAGCGCGGCCAGCCACGGAGGCATGACCGTAGCCAGGCCTAGGATTGCCGCCACAACCAGGGCGATCACCAGCAAAGCAAGAAAGACCAGCGCAACTCCGGCGAACGCGCCGGCAATCCCCAGTTGTTTGCCCTTGGCTTTGAGTTCAAGCTTGGCGAGGCTGATTTCGTCGTTGAGCTGCCTCGGCGCGAGCCGGGCTGCAAGTTTCAGGGTGTTCGGCAACGCCGAAATGCCCGGGCGTTGGCCGACCCGGCCGCTGTGACGTCCACTCATAGCTCCCGCCTCACTGCTTCCATCTTGCTCCTACCAGGCTCCGGCACGGAGGCGAATACACCCGCCCACGCGCGCCTGTCCACAAAACTATCATTCAGCTTCAGCCTCAACTTCCGGGACGGCCCTGCGGCGCGCCCCGCCAGCGCTGATAAATATGATCTTTCGCACATATGATGGATGATCGTGAACCCTCCCCCTGCACCGGGCGATTCCCTCAGTCGACGCGAAAAACTCCTCTACATCCTTCTGCTCGGCGCTTTGACCGCCCTGGGCCCCTTTACCGTGGATCTCTATCTGCCGGCGTTTCCCGCACTCGAGCACCATTTCGACGTGTCAGCAGCAGCAATCCAACTCACCCTGACCGGTACCACGGTTGGCTTCGCCATTGGCCAATTGGTGGTGGGGCCGTTCAGCGACAAGTTTGGCCGCCGGGTGCCCTTGATCCTTGCAACGGCCCTGCACATCGGCTCTTCCCTCGGCGCGGCGCTGTCCACCGACATCGGCACGCTTGCCCTGTTCCGCGTCCTGATGGGCGTCGGTGCAGCCGGTGGCGGCGTGGTGGCGATGGCCATGGTCCGGGACCTGTTCGCAGGCTATGCGATGGTGCGGATGTTCTCCCGCATGTCACTCGTGAACGGCCTGGCGCCCATCCTGGCGCCGATCATCGGTTCACAACTGATGTTGTTCATGCCGTGGCCCGGGATCTTCTACTTCCTGGCCACCTACGGCATCCTGGTGATCGTTGCCGCCGTGTTCCTCATCCGGGAAACATATCCTGCCGAGCTCCGCAAGCACACGGCGTCGACGGCGGCCCAACGCTACAAGGCCGTGTTCGCCGACCGGATCTTCGTAGGGATGCTCTTTGTGGGCGGGCTCAACTTCGGCGGACTGTTTGCCTACCTTTCGGCATCCACCTTCCTCTTCCAGCAGGTCTACCACTTTTCCCCGCAGGAATACGGCTTGCTGTTCGGCGTCAACTCCGTGGGCATCGTCGCCGGCGTACAAATCAGCTCCCGGGTCATCAAGCGGGTAGCACCGCAATGGATCATGGCGTTCGCCACGGCGTGGATGCTGCTCATGGCGCTGTTGATTGTGACGTTCGCCATGCTCGGCTTCGGCCTGTGGGGTGTCATGGTCCCGCTGTGGTTCTACATCCTCGCCACCGGCTTCATGTTCCCTTGCGTCCAGGTGATCGCCCTTGCCAAACACAGCGCACAGGCGGGAACCGCTGCTTCGCTGCTGGGCGCCTCGAACTTCCTGATGGCCGGCATCATCCCGCCGGTGGTCGGCTCGCTGGGCGTCGGTTCCGCGGTTCCCATGGGGGCGGTCCAGGCCGCGTGCCTCGCAGGCGCCGTCGCGGCCCTGTGGTTGGTCGTGCGTCCCCGGTCAGTCCCTTCCATCCACTAAGGCGCGTCCCGCCGTCGGGCCCTCCCGACGGCGGCGCCGCATCCCGGGCGCCCACGCCCGGTAGGCTCAAGCCATGACACGCAAACCGCACCGCAACGGCCGGGGCCTTTTCCTCGGAGCGATGCTCGGCGCCGTCGTCGGCTTCCTGCTGGGCCGCGGGGCCGGAAGCCCCCTGTTCGGTGCCCTGCTGGGTGCCGTGGTCGGTTCGGCCATCCTCTACAGGGTCAATCCCGGGCCCTGGAAGCGGGACTAACGGGCCCGAGCGCGGCCTCGGGGCCTGTTGTGGGTCATGGCCCGGATATAAAGTTGAGATGTGCCCCGTTGGCAGGAACTGCAGCCCATTCCGGCCCCATGGCAGCGCAAGGATGACGGCATCCTGCCGCTGTGGTGGGACCGTCTGTGCACCGTGACAAGCCCGCAATCCGCGGCCCTTTATGCTGCGGGACTGTTCACGGAGGACCGCCGCAGGCCGATTGCGCAATGGTTCAATCCGACGAATGGCGCGGCCCTGCTCGTCGCCCCGGAGACCTCGCCGGAATGGCCCGTCCAACGCTTCGGAATCTTCTACGCGCCGCCTGGAGGCGGATTCACGCGCGTCCACTCCGCAGCCCACGAATGGCATCCACGCGAGCCGCGCACGCCGCCCACCGAAGATGACGCGTTCCAAGCCGCGGTGGCCGAAGCAGCGAGATTCCTGCACGTGGAAATGACCTTCGTGCGATGATCCGGCAATGAATTTCTGCCCATTCGAATAATTACGCAGATCAAGCAAAAAAACAGGCCCCGCACCGATGTAAACCGGTGCGGGGCCTTTGCGCTCCTCCGACTGGACTTGAACCAGTAACCCTTCGATTATCAGTCGAATGCTCTGCCAATTGAGCTACGGAGGAATGAAGCGGTTATGACTTTAGCAAAGGTTTTGCCCCAAAGTGAAATCGGGTCCCCCGGCACGCCGGGGATAGGATGGTGCGGCGCCCACACAGGGCATCCGTGGCCGAGCGACGTGACCGAGAGAACAGAAGGAAGCATGTCCCAAACATGGTCAGCCGAGGACAACGTGGCGGAAGTCGGCGAGGACGTCTTCTTCGTCCAAGGCCCTGCCGTCAATTGGACCATCCTCAAACAGGGCAAGGAATTCACCCTCATTGACACGGGCTATCCCGGGAACTGGCCCTTGCTCCAATCCAGCTTGAATTTCCTCGGACTGAGTATTGAAAATGCTGCCGGAGTTCTCCTTACGCACGGTCACTCGGATCACATTGGCAATGCCGCACGAATTTCGGCAATGGGCATTCCGGTATTTGCGTCCGACGCCGAGTTGCCGAACATCCGCCGGGAGGTACTTGAACAAGTCTCCGTGAAAGACCTTGGCTTGCGGATCTTCCGGCCCAGGGTCGGCGCGTGGGTGGTACACGCAGTCCGCTCCGGGGGCTTGTCCGACGTCGCGGTCCCCGGGGTGACTGCAATGACACAGGAAATCCTGGACGCGCTCCCGGGATCTCCGCGGATCATCTCCACGGGCGGCCACACCAGCGGCCATGCCTCCTTCTACGTCGCATCAGCCGAAGCCGCAGTCACCGGGGACGCCCTCGTGACGGGCCACGCCGTCAGTCCGGTGCACGGTCCGCAGCTGTTGCCCGCAGTCTTCCACCACCGCCCGTCGGAGATCCTTGCCGGCGTCGAGGTGCTCCGGCAGCTGGGCGCCAGGACGATCCTGCCGGGTCATGGACCGCTCGTGACGGTGCCCACCGGCATCATCGAGCTCGTCTCCGACGGCAGGTACGCCCCTTTCGCCTGAGTCCACGGCACCGCCGGGTACGCACAGGTGAGCCTGAGTGAAAGGCGGGGTCCAAAACGGGTATCACCCACTCTTAACCCGTGCTGCGCCTGGGCCCTAGGCTCCGGACTGGGGATTCCAACCCGGTCTGTGCAGGAAAAGGGGAAGCCGATGCGGCTCCTGACCATAATGTTCCGGCGGCCCACATGGTTCCGCTGGACCGCGGCCGCGGCCGTGCTGCTTTTGCTTGGCTACTCCGCCGCCTACTTGGCACCTCCCGCACGTGCGGCCCTTCCGAAGACAGTCGTCAGCCTTACCTTCGACGACGGCAACGCCGATCAGCTGCCGGCCGAACAGTTACTGACGTCGCTCGGATTGCACGGCACCTTCTTCATTACGACCAGCTGGATCGATAATCCGTCATGGCTCACCCGTGCCAACCTGAACAGCATCGCCGCGGACGGGAACGAGATCGGCGGCCACACCATCACCCACCCGGACCTCACCACGCTGTCCACCTCAGCCGCCACGAACGAGATCTGCGGCGGGCGGACCACGCTTGCAAACTGGGGATTCAACGCCACCGATTTCGCCTATCCCTTCGCCGCTGAAAACTCTTCCGTCGAGCAAATAGTGAAGAATTGCGGTTTTGCCAGTGCGCGCAATTTGGGTGACATCCGTTCGCCCGCGAGTTGCTCCGGCTGCCCCTTCGCGGAAACCCTGCCCCCGGCCAACCCCTACAACACAGCGGCGCCTGATGAAGTCGACAGCACCTGGACGCTGCAAAACCTGGAGGACACGGTTACCAACGCGGAACCGGGAGGAGGATGGGTCCAGCTGACCTTCCACCACATCGCGGTCGGCACTGATCCCACTTTGACCATCGACCCGAATCTCTTCAAAACATTCGTCACCTGGCTGGCTGGAAGAACAGCCAACGGGACCACGTCAGTTCAAACGGTCGCCCAGGCCTTGGGCGGTGCCTCGACCGCGACAGCGCCGGCCGCTCCCGCAGGCGTGACCGCGACGGCGGGCAACGCGTCCGCATCCGTCTCATGGACGGCACCGGCCAACGGCGGCTCCGCGATCACCTCGTACGCTGTCACACCGCACGCAGGCAGCACCACCTTGGCCCCGGTCACCGTCACCGGGAACCCGCCTGCGACGACGGCGAACGTCACCGGGCTAAGCAACGGCACCGCCTACACCTTCACGGTCACCGCCACGAACGCGATAGGTACCTCTCCGCCGTCGGCGGCCTCGGCACCGGTCACGCCCGCCGCCGCACCACCGCCGCCGCCTCCGAGCTCGACCATCGCCAACGGCGGATTCGAATCCGGGCTCGCTTCCTGGACCACCGGCGGGGTCAGGGCTCCCGTACCATCGACGACCGCGCACACCGGCACCGGCTCGGCACTGTTGGGCCTCGCCTCCGGAGCCGAGCCGCTCGGGGACAGCAGCCTGTCGCAGACCGTCACCATGCCCGCCGCCGGAACGTCCACGCTGTCCTTCTGGTACCAGCCACATACCGCCGATGACACCTGCAACGGCACCACCTGCCAATACGACTGGATGGAAGCACAAGTCCGCAACACGAGCGGCACCACCTTGGCGAGCCTGTTCAAACTCAGCAGCAATTCGGGCGCCTGGACCCAGCTCACCGCCGACCTCTCCGCCTACAACGGCCAGACCGTCGTGCTCTGGTTCAACGTCCACCTCGACGGCTCCAGCCCGGCTGATGACACTTGGATGTACCTCGACGACGTCACGCTCACCAATAGCCAGGCGACCCAGACGGCGCCGGCCGCACCGACAGGTGTCACAGCGACGGCCGGAAACGGGTCCGCAACCGTGTCCTGGACTGCCCCGAACAACGGCGGCTCCGCGATCACGTCCTACGCGGTCACCCCGCACGCCGGCTCCACGACCCTGGCGCCGGTCACCGTCACCGGGAATCCGCCCACGACGACGGCGAACGTCACCGGGCTGAGCAACGGCACGGCTTACACGTTCACGGTCACCGCCACGAACGCCGTCGGCACCTCACCGGCGTCGACCGCCTCGGCGCCGGTCACCCCCGCCGCCGCACCACCACCACCGCCGCCGCCGAGCTCGACCATCGCCAACGGCGGATTCGAATCCGGGCTGGCATCGTGGACGACCGGCGGGGTCAGGGCTCCCGTAGCGTCGACAACCGCGCACACCGGCACAGGTTCGGCACTGTTGGGCCTGGCTTCCGGAACCGAGCCGCTCGGGGACAGCAGCCTCGCCCAGGCCATCACCATTCCCGCAACCGGGACGTCTACCCTGTCCTTCTGGTACCAGCCCCACACGAACGACGACACGTGCAACGGCACCACGTGCCGGTATGACTGGATGGAAGCACAGGTCCGCAACACCAGCGGAACGGTCCTGGCGAGCCTGTTCAAACTCAGCAGCAATTCCGGCGCCTGGACCCAGCTCACCGCCGACCTCTCCGCCTACAAGGGCCAGACCATCACCCTTTGCTTCAACGTCCACCTCGACGGCTCCAGCCCGGCCGATGACACCTGGATGTACCTCGACGACGTCACCCTCACCACGAACTAACTCAGAGGACGCCATTGCCCTTTGATATAAGCGCATGCTTATATTTCGATGTGAATCCTGATGAGAAGTCTCTCTCCGGGGCGGCAGAGCTGTTCAAGGCTTTCAGCCCGGCACATTAAGGAGGATGCAATGACCGAAGAAGTCAAGGCTGAACATACACTCGCCGAGCACCAGCACGGCGGCCCGGACTGCACCCACGTAACGGTTCAGCACGGCGACCACGTGGACTTTATCCATGACGGGCACCGGCACGCCGAGCATGAGGGCCACTACGACGAACACTGACGCCCTCCACGAACGAATGGCCCCGGAAACTTTCCGGGGCCATTCTTCTGTGCAGGTGACAGCCATGGAACGAAAAATCCCCGCCAGCGAGTGGCTGACGGGGATTCCGACTCGAAGCTCCTCCGACTGGACTTGAACCAGTAACCCTTCGATTAACAGTCGAATGCTCTGCCAATTGAGCTACGGAGGAATGAAGCGTGTACAAGCCTAACAAAGGGCTGCTTGGAAACGAAATCGGTGGCTGGAGGCCCTCAGCTGTCCATGCGGAGGGCGCGGCGCTCCATTTCAAGCTGCATCAGTTCCCGGTTGAGGCGTTGGAATTCATCCGGCTGGGCCGCGGCGTCGAGGCGCTGCAATTGGCCCATCTTGTCCGCTTTGACCCTGGTGATCTGCAGTTCGAAAAGCCGGGCCAGAATGTCGCGGCAATAGCGCTGGAGCGCCTCGGGCGTGCTGGCCGGCAGCGGGACGACGGCAAGCTCCGAGACCAGGCCTTGGAGCGGTTCCGGAACCTCTTGTCGAATCCCTTCCACCCAGGCCACCGGATCACCGACGTGAGCCAGGCCGGCAGCCCGGATGGCGGTGTGCACAGCAGCGTAGGCCGGAGTGACGAAGCGGGACGCTTCAAACCGTTCCCAAGCTCGGCTGTTGAGCACGGCTCCACCGTCAGGAGCGGCGTCGCCCAGGACGGACGGGTTCTGGATGACCACCTCGAGGGCCTGCCGTTCCATGGCCGCAACGGGATCCCGCGGATCCGGGCGCATGAAGGCGACAGGAGCGGTCGACGGCGCTGCTGCCGCCGGCTGTCCGGGCTGCCCGGACATGGTGTTCACCCCGGTTCCGCCTCCGGCAGGTCCCGCATTTGCTGCGGCGCCCGCCGCGCCGGAAGCAGCACGTTTGGCGGCCAAACCAACGGCCCGGCTGACTTCCTCAATGGGCATGCCGAGCCAGCCTGCCAGCGCCCGGACATACGCCGGACGGATTCCGGAATCACGGATCTGCGCCACCACGGGGGCCGATTCACGCAGGGCGGCAACCCGGCCTTCCACGGTATCGAGGTTATGGCGCTTGAGTGAGGCCCGGATGGCGAATTCGAAGAGGGGCCGGCGGGTGCCGATCAGGTCCCGGACGGCTTCGTCGCCCTTCAGTTGGCGCAAGTCACAGGGGTC
Source organism: Arthrobacter alkaliphilus (assembly GCF_021483235.1). Lineage (GTDB taxonomy): Bacteria > Actinomycetota > Actinomycetes > Actinomycetales > Micrococcaceae > Arthrobacter > Arthrobacter alkaliphilus. The sequence continues at coordinate 161,256 of NZ_JAKEEC010000001.1, forward strand.
AGCTCCGCTCGGTTCCACGGCCACGTAGGTTTGCGCGACGAAACGCTGGTCCTCCTCGAAGGCCCGCAATGCGGCTTTCTGCCCGGCGGCGTCGCCGTCGAAGGTGAAAATGACTTCTCCCCCGGTGCCGTCGTCGGACAGCAAGCGGCGCGCGATTTTGATGTGGTCCGTGCCGAAGGCTGTACCGCATGTGGCCACAGCGGTACCCACCCCGGCGAGGTGGCAGGCCATGACGTCGGTGTACCCCTCCACAACCACCAGTTGCCGGTCCTTGGCGATGTTGCGCTTGGCGAGGTCGATGCCGTACAGGACCTGGGACTTCTTGTAGAGCACGGTTTCCGGAGTGTTCAGGTACTTCGGCCCCTGGTCGTCCTCGTAGAGCTTGCGGGCACCGAAGCCGATGGTGTCGCCGGCGATGTCCCGGATGGGCCAGATGAGCCGCCCCCGGAAGCGGTCATAGATCCTCTGCTGGTTTCCGGCTCCCCCGGCCGAGAACATCCCCGTCAGCTTCAGCTCGGCGTCCGTGAACCCGCGCCCGCGCAGGTGCTTCAAGAGCGAATCCCAACCCTGCGGTGCGTAGCCGACGCCGAAGTGCTCGGCCGCGGCGCGGTCGAAGCCGCGTCCGTGGAGGAAGTTGCGGGCCTCGGCAGCACCCGCGGTGAGCAGTTGGCTGCGGAAGAACTCGTCCGCAATCTTGTGGGCATCCAGCAGCCGTTGGCGCTTGCCGACCTCTTCGCGGTTGGGACCGGTGCCACCGTCTTCGTAGCGCAGCTCGTAGCCGATCCGGGCCGCAAGCTTTTCCACGGCTTCATGGAAGGAACTGTGGTCCATTTTCTGGACGAACGAGATGACATCGCCGTCTTCACCGCAGCCGAAGCAATGGTAGCGGCCCACCTGCGGGCGGACAGTGAACGACGGCGAGCGCTCGTCGTGGAAGGGGCAGAGTCCTTTGAAAGTTCCCAGGCCCGCGCCCTTGAGGGTGACGTAGCCGTCCACTACTTCTTTGATATCGGTGCGCTGGCGTACTTCGTCGATATCTTCACGTTTGATCAGGCCAGCCACGTCACCATCCTAGTCGGTCCGCACGGTCAGGCACGGGCCCTACCAGAGCGACGGCAGGCTCCCCACGAGGCGTTCGTACATCGCCAACGCTGAAGCGTCCGTCAGGGAAGCCACCTGGTCGATGACGACGCGAAGCCGCGCGCCGTCGTCGGGGGCGTCCCGCCAATCCGCAGCGAACACCGGTTCCAGATGCCGGTCCCCGCTTGCGTTGAGCACTCCGACGAGGGCGTGCAGGACTTCGCGCTGGCGCTCATACACGGGCTGCCGGTGGTCGGTGGAGATCACGAACGTCGTGGCGAGGCCCTTCATGACCGCGATCTCCGTGACCGTTTCCTCGGGGACCATGAGTTCGGCAGCGTACCGGGTGAGGTGGTCGGGGCCGAAGTGCGCCCTTGTGGTCTCCAAGGCGCTCTGGCAGAACCGGCCGATCAACTGGCTGGTCATGTCCTTCAGCGCGGCCATCGACTTCCGGCTGCCGTCGGCTTCACGGACCCACACGCTCGTGGCTTCGAGGCGGGCAAGGGCTGCGTCGATTTCAGCGGGATCGTTGTGGGGCAGGTACCACTGTTTGGTATAGCCCACCACACGGGCCCGGTGGTCCGGGTTGTCCAGCCACCTGAGCTGGAAGTGGCCGGCGACGATGGCGTCCTCGACGTCGTGGACGGAGTACGAGATATCGTCGGCCAGGTCCATCACCTGGGCTTCGATGCAGGAGCGGTTGCCCGGCGCGCCGTCACGGAGCCACGCAAACACGGGCAAGTCGTCCTCGTAGGCGCCGAATTTGCTGCTGCGCTGTCCGTGGATGACGGGCGCGTCGACGGCGGACCACGGGTACTTGGACGCGGCGTCGAGGCTCGCCCGGGTCAGGTTCAGGCCCGCGGGCCGGCCGTCGGCAGCAAGGACTTTTGGTTCAAGGCGGGTCAGCAGCCGCAAGGTCTGGGCGTTGCCCTCGAAGCCACCGATTCCGTGGGCCGCCTCGTTGAGCGCGGACTCTCCGTTGTGCCCGAAGGGCGGATGGCCGAGATCGTGGCTCAGGCACGCCGTGTCCACCACGTCCGGGTCGCAGCCGAGCGCCCGGCCCAACTCCCGGCCCACCTGGGCCACTTCAAGGCTGTGCGTCAAGCGGGTGCGCACGAAGTCATCGGTATCCGGGGCCACCACCTGGGTCTTGGCCCCGAGCCGCCGGAGCGCCGACGAATGCAGCACCCTTGCGCGGTCCCTCTCGAAGTCCGAGCGGTAGGTATTCTTGCGGGGTTCCTGGACCCAGCGTTCCGAGTCGGCCTCCGTATAGCGTGAAAGGTCCGTGACGTTTACGGCAGGGCGTGCCGCAGACATTGCTTCAGTTCCCATGGGCATCTGCCTCCTCCGCTTGCCGTGCACCGGCTTCTGTTCGGCCCGTGCCTATGCAGCCAGTTTTCCACGACTCGAGCCGTATGCGTGCACGCGCCGGCGCGGACCGGGCCCTAGCCGCCTGAGACGTCGAGTTCGGCTGCGGCGATATCGCGCGCCTGGCCGGCGTCCATCTGCCGGCTGAGCAGCCAGTCCTTGGGCAGCGCCGGCTTCTTCGGGGAACCAGCGCGTCCGCGCGGACCCTCCGAGTCGGTGCCCGGGTACGGCAGGTCCATGTCCAGTTGGTCCAGCAGTTCGCGCAGGACCTCGAGCGTGGGCACTGTGGCCAGTTTGGCGCGCAGTTCCCCGCCCACTACGTAGCCCTTGAAGTACCAGGCCATATGTTTGCGGATCTCGCGCAGCGCCTTGTACTCGTCGTTGCCGAAGGTTTCGATCATGAGCTCGGCATGGCGGTAGACGCCGTCGGCTACTTCGCGCAGCCCCGGACGGTGGCGCTGATCGCTTCCTTCAAACGCTGCCTGGAGGTCGCCGAAGAGCCACGGACGGCCTTGGCAACCGCGCCCGACCACGACGCCGTCGACGCCGGTTTCGCGCACCATGCGGACTGCGTCTTCCGCGGACCAGATATCGCCGTTGCCCAATACGGGAATGTCCGGGAGGGCTTCGCGCAGGCGGGCGATGGCGGACCAGTCCGCCTGGCCGGAGTAGAACTGCGCGGCCGTGCGGCCGTGGAGCGCGACGGCGGCGACGCCGGAATCGCGGGCAATCCGGCCGGCGTCGAGGTACGTGAGGTGGTCCTCGTCAATGCCTTTGCGCATCTTGATGGTCAACGGGATATCGCCCTTGGAGGCTTCCTTGACGGCCGTCTGGACGATGGCGGTGAAGAGGTCGATCTTCCAAGGGAGCGCGGATCCGCCGCCGCGCCGGGTGACTTTGGGCACGGGGCAGCCGAAGTTGAGGTCGATGTGGTCAGCGCGGTCTTCTTCGACGAGCATCCGGACGGCCTGGCCTACCGTGACAGGGTCCACACCGTACAACTGGACGGAGCGGACCTTTTCGTCGTCGTCGTGCGAGATGATGCGCAACGATTCCGGCGTGCGCTCCACGAGGGCACGGGAAGTCACCATCTCCGCAACGTACAAACCGCCGCCGTATTCACGGCACAGCCGACGGAAGGCTGAGTTTGTGATTCCGGCCATCGGCGCAAGGATCACGGGGGTGTCCACGGTGATCGGGCCGAGCTGCAGCGGGGGCAGTTCGAGCTTGGGCGAAGGGGGCGTTGCTACGACAGTCACCCGTCCATTGTCTCAAAGCGGGGCAAATCGACACACGACCGCACGGATACGTGGGTGCGGGCCCACAGCTGCGGTCGGGAACGCCGCTCTCGGCCCGCACCCACGTTCTCGGCACGGAAACTCAGAGCAGCCAGCCGTTGTCTTCGGCGATCCGCACAGCCTCGGCGCGGGTCCGCCCGCCGGTCTTGGCCATCGCGGCCGACAGGTAGTTCCGCACGGTCCCCTCGGAAAGCATCGCCGACTTCGCGATGTCGGCCACCGTTCCGCCGTCGGACGCCGCCTTGAGCACCTCCCCCTCCCGTTCGGTCAGAGGGCTGTCTCCCGCCGTCAAGGATTCCGCCGCGAGCACAGGGTCCACCACCCTGAGCCCCTGGTGGACCCTGCGCACTGCTTCGGCCAATTGCCGTGCCGGGGTGTCTTTCACGACGAATCCGGAGGCGCCGGCCTGCATCGCCCGCTTGAGGTAGCCGGGCCGCCCGAAGGTGGTCACCATGAGGACCCGGCACGACGGCGCGGCCCGCCGCACGGCAGCCGCCGCGCTGATCCCGTCCAGGCCCGGCATCTCGACATCGAGCATTGCCACATCGGCCGAGTGCTCGACGACGGCGGCCGCCACCCCGGTCCCGTCGCCCAGCTCGGCGACCACCTCGATGTCCGGCTCCAGTCCCAGCAAAGCCGCCAGTGCCCCGCGCACGAGCGCTTGGTCGTCGGCGATCACCAACCGGATACTCATACCTCAACCGCCAATCTGAAGCCTCCCAAGTCGCTCGGACCAATGCTGACTGATCCCCCGGCGGCAGTCACGCGTTCGCCGATCCCGGCGAGCCCGTTCCCGGAGCGTCCCCCGGAGACGGGGCCGACGCCGTCGTCCTCCACCAGAACGCTCGACGCCGTCAAACGGACCCGGCAGCGTGCGGCGCCTGAGTGCCGCACAACATTGGTGACGCCTTCACGCAACACCCAGCCGAAGAGCTCCCGGTGCCGCGCCGGAACCTGGTCGACGGTTGCCGGCAATTCGGCGTCGATCCCTGCTGATTCCAACGCCGTCCGGGCGGCCGCGAGCTCCGCGAGGACGTTGACGCCGCGGTAACCCGCCACGGTGGCCCGGACGTCGGCGAGCGCGCCGCGGGCAAGGTCCTGCACGGCGGAGATCTCGGCGGCTGCCCGGTCCCGGGCAGGATGGCTGCCCGGGACGGTGTCCAGCATCCTTCCGGCCAGTTCGGCCTTCACCGCGATGACCGTCAGGGAGTGTCCCAGGATGTCATGCATGTCGCGGGCGACCCGGCTGCGCTCCGCCGCGACAGCTGCGTCGGCCAGCTCATTCTGCGCCTCCCGGAGCCGTGCGGTCTGCCTGATCAGCCGTGCGAAAGCGGACATCATGAGGCCGAGGGACAAGATGATCCCGGCCTGGAGCAAGGCCTGCTCCGCATTGCCCGTCGCCAACTGGGTGGAGAAGGAAGCGACGGACAAGGTGACGATGAGGACGAAATCCGTGCGTGGCGGAAGGGTTGTCATGGCAATGGCGCAGGCCAGGAACGTCCACGTCCATAAGGCGTCCCTTCCGATAATGAGGACCATCAGCCCGTTCAGCGCAAGCAGGATGCAGACAGACACGATGCCGGACCGGACGCCCAGCCGCCAACTGAGCTGGGGCAGGAAGACGTAGGCGGCGAAGAACACGATCAGGGACGCCGAGGCCGCCGCCTTCCACGCCAGCGGCTCGTCCACGGACCACACGGTGCTCCACGTCGGCCAGGCCCAGAGCAGGATGGACAGCCCCGCACCGATGAACCAGCCCCGTGGTCCGGGATCGCGGAACATGCTGCCGGCTTGTTCAGACACGTTTCGTGTCGCGGCGGAACGCCATCGCGGCCCCGGCAACGAAGATCGCGAGCCAGGTGAACACGTTGACGGTCCATGCCCAGTCGAATTCGCCGGTGATGGGGCTCCGGGCCAATTGCCCGATCCCGTACGCGGGCGTGAACTTGGCGATGTTCCCGAAGGTCTCCCCCATGATCTCGATCGGCATGAACAGTCCGCCCAGCATGGCAAGGATGGCCAGGACCGGGCCGAGGATCTGCATGACGTTCTGGCTCGGCATGAGGTATCCGACGAACAAGCCGAGGGCCGCGAAGACGAGGGAGCCCAGCCAGGCCGCCAACCCGGCCGTTAACCAGGTCCCGGCATCCATGGTGACACCGGCGAGCGCGCCGATGATGAACTGGGCCACGACGGCAACGAGGGACAGCGTGAGCGCGGCCATGGCTTTCACGGCGATGTACGCCCCGGGAAGCAGGGGTGTGAGGCGAAGCTGGCGGCTCCACCCCTGGGCACGCTCCACGGCCACTTGGCTCCCGGCGCCGGTGGCGGCGGTCATCGCGGCATATACCGTGAGGCTGATGAGGATGTACTGGCCGTAGCTGTGCCCGTTAGGCAGGAGCTTGTCCTTGTTGGACAAGCCGAAAATGAAGAAGAAGACGGCCGGCATGAACACCGTGAACATGATGGTCCGGCGGTTCCGGAGCATCCGCTTTATTTCGATCCAGAGGAACGTGCGGTTGACTCCGCCGGCTGACGGTTTCCGTTCCTGGCGGACTGTTGCCGTGCTCATACGAGGTCTCCTTCAAACGTGTCCTGCGTGGATCCGGGCACGGCGTCGTCTCCGGTGAGGGCGACGAACGCCTCCTCGAGGTTGTTGGCCGTGACTTCGACGTCGTGCGCGCCCGTGTTGTTGAGCAGGAAGCGCACGACGGCGTCCGAGTCGCCCGTGCGGACGGTGAGGCGGCCGCCGTCGTAATCCACGCTTTCGGCCGGCGGCATCCCGGCCAGGAGCCCGCGGTCCGCCGCCGGGAGCGAGGCCTTGACGGTGCGCCCCGAGGCAAGGTTCTTGATCTGGGCGGCGGTGCCGTCGGCCACGATGCTGCCTTGCCGGACCAAGACGATCCTGTCCGCGTAGGCGTCGGCCTCGTCGAGGTAATGGGTGGCGAAGATGACGGTCCGCCCGCGCTGGGCGTCGGTCCTGATGGCGGTCCAGAAGTCGCGGCGTCCCGCCACGTCCATGCCCGTGGTGGGCTCGTCGAGGATGAGCAATCCGGGGTCGGACACGAGCGCCATGGCGAAACGCAGGCGTTGCTGCTGGCCGCCCGAGCACTTCTCCACCTTGCGGTCGGCGATCTCCAGGATGCCGGCCCGTGCCAGGACTTCGTCTACGGGGCGGGAGGAATCGAACATGGCTGCGTTGAGCTGAACGGTCTCGCGGACGCTGATGTCGCGCAGCAAGCCTCCGGTCTGCATGACGGCTGCCACCTGGCCGCGGGCGATGGCTCCCCGGGGAGTGTGGCCGAAGATGGAAACGCTTCCCTGGTCCGGGGCGCTCAATCCGAGGATCATGTCGATCGTGGTGGTCTTGCCCGCCCCGTTGGGACCGAGGAACGCCACCACCTCCCCCGGCTGCACGGTGAGGTCGAGGCCGCGCACGGCGTGGACCTTCCCGAAGCTCTTGCCTGTCCCAAAACTCTTGTGCAGTCCGGCGGCGTGGACGGCCGGCACACTCGCTGTTGTCATGGCTCTCCTTGGCTTTGGTTTACTCCACTACCCATCAAAGCCGAGATCCGCGCCGCTGGCCCGGGCGTGTGTCACCAATGCGGGATGACAAATGTCATGGGGCTGGGTCAGCGGCGCTCGGCTTCCCTGCGCGCCCGCCTGGTCATGACGACGGCGGCAAGCTCACCGGTGTCGAACGATTCGTAGGCCCCTGCGGACCCGGCGGTTTCAAGCTCGCGGACCTTCCCGGCGTCGTCGTCGGCCGGTGCCGACTCCGCGGCGATGGCAGCCGCGGGCCGCCGCGCACCGGTGGCCTTCACCACCAGCACGGCGATCAAGGTGGTCACGGGGATGGCCAGCACCAGGCCGATTGAGCCCACGAGGGTGCGGATGACTTCCTCGGACAGCTCTGCACTGGTGAGCGCGTCCACCAGCGGGCGGTCGTACAACATGACGATGATCAGGAGCGGAAGCGCCGCCCCGGCATAGGCAAAGGCGATGGTGTAGACCGTGGAGGCGATGTGGTCCCGCCCGATCCTCATGGCCGAGGTGAACAGCTTTCGCGCGCTGGTCTCAGGTGCGAGTTCGTAAAGTTCCCACACGGCCGCGGACTGGGTGATGGTCACATCGTTGAGGACTCCGAGCCCGGAGATGATCAGTCCGCAAAGGATGATCCCGGAGAGGGAGATTTTGTCCGACATGTTCACCAGCGTGGCGCCCTCACTGGTTGCGATCCCGGTCAGGTTGGCCGCATCCGTGGCCCAGGCCGCCAGCAGCGCCGTAATGCCGAGGCCGAAGATCGTGCCAAGCAAAGCGGTGGACGTCTTGGCGGAGAATCCGTGGGCGAAATACAGCACCCCCATCATGATGGCTGTGGAGCCGACCAAAGCCACGAGCAGCGGCGGCTTGCCTTCCACCAACCCCGGAAGCATGAAGGTGAGCATCACCACGTAGGCCCCGGCAAGCCCGAGGAGCGCCCGGAATCCGCGCCAGCGCGCCACCGCAATGACCACCACCGCGTACAGGATCGCCAGAAGGGCCATGGGAACGGTACGCACAAAGTCCAGGAAAACGTACGACGGCGAGCCGTTGCCGACCGCACTGCCCTGCACCCCGGAGAGGTTCAGGTAGCGGATGCTGTCCCCTGCCTTGACACCGTGGGACTTGGCAACGTCGGGGTTGATGACCACTTTCACGGGGCTGCCGCCGTTATCCGGTTGCGTTGACGCGAAGGTGCACTGGGAGCCCTGCTGCGCACCGCTGCCATTCGTCCCGGGGCCCTGATTCGTGCCGGGGCCCTGGTTCGCACCCGGGCCTTGGATCCCCTGGGTGCAGTTTTCCTTGGTGACGGCTTGGATCTTGCCGGTATCGAACGTCACCCCGGGAGCGGCCGCGTAGGGGCTTGCGAAGGTGATGCCTTCCTTGCTCCCGGACGGCCACATGAGCAGCATGGCAACGATCGTGAGCACGGCAATCGGAGCCAGCACGGCCACGAGGAGCCAGTTGGCCCGCCTGCGTGACGCGAGCGCCGTCGGGCTTGGCTCGGCCTGCTCTGTGTGTCCGTGTGAATGGCCGTGACCCATCAGCTGCAAAACCTCATGCTTCCAACCCTACTGGGATACTTGCGGGGAACTGTGGACGGGGCCGTACTGGCTTGCCGTGCCAAGGTTCCAGCCAATTACTCGCTGACCACCAGGGTGTCCGCGCCGCGGACCTTCGCCTTGCCCAGCTCAAGCAAGGGATCGACGACGGCGCGCAGGGCCGTCATCGAATCGTCCAGCTCAAGCAGCACCGCGTGCTGGTAGGCAATCAGCGCCAGAAGATCGCGGACCGCCTCGCGGGCCTCGTCGTCCGGCAGCCGAGGATCGTGGCCAAGGAACACTTCCGAAGGCTCGTCCGAGCTGCCCTGCGCGTAGCTGACGGCGAAGGCCTGCAGCTTGCCCTTCCGGGTGGCCGGAACGCCCGGACCGAAAGCACTCGCCTTGGGCGCCCGCAGAACGACAGCGCCATGGGCGCCGGTCAGTTCATCGAGGAACAGCCGCTGTACCGTGGGGATGCCGAGCTCGCCGGGGTTGTCCCAGTGGTGCACGGCCGTGTAGTACCGGCCGACGACGTCGCTCAGTTCCACCGATCCCGTCGCGAGGTCTTCCACTTGCTCTGAAGCGGCTTCTTCGGAGCCGTCACCAAAAACAGGCAGCCTAAGCGGCTCGGGATCCACCACCACAAGGCGGGAGCGCTGGATGGGTGCAAGCCCGGCCCACTCGGCGAAGGCGGCGCCCGCCGTGCCGGGTTCCACTTTGCTGCGCAGCTTGGTGACCCCCGACGGCGACTGCGCGGCTTCGCGGCGCAGCATGGTCAGGAGCGTGGCCCCTATCCCGCTGCGGCGGTGGTCCTTGGCAACCTCGACGTAGGCCCACAGCCGTTCCGGGTGCAGCGAAGCCTCATGCACGACGCCAGCGGCCACCGGGATGCCGATCCCGTCGACGACATCTTCCGCCACAATGCACCGGCGCCAAGGCTGGCCTTGCCCGCTGTTGCTCGAAGGCGCAAAGGCGGCGCGGAACTGCTGGGCCGGCAGGGTCTCCGGCCCACCCCACATTTCCAGGAGAGCGAGGTCGTCGCCCTCACGCCATTCGCGGTACTCGATGGACACGCTTACGCGCCGATCAGTCGTGCGGCGAGGTAGCCCTCCACCTTGTCCAAGGACACGCGTTCCTGGCTCATGGTGTCCCGCTCGCGGATGGTGACGGCCTGGTCTTCGAGGGTGTCGAAGTCCACGGTGATGCAGAACGGGGTGCCGATCTCGTCCTGGCGGCGGTAGCGGCGGCCGATGGCACCGGCGTCGTCGAAGTCGATGTTCCAGTTCCTGCGCAACTGGGCGCCCAGGTCCTTCGCCTTCGGCGAGAGGTCCTCGTTGCGGCTCAGCGGCAGGACAGCTGCCTTGACCGGTGCCAGGCGCGGGTCGAGCTTGAGCACCGTGCGGACGTCGACGCCGCCCTTGGCGTTGGGTGCCTCGTCCTCCGTGTAGGCGTCCACCAGGAAAGCCATGAACGAGCGCGTCAGGCCGGCGGCCGGTTCGATGACGTACGGCGTGTACCGCTCGTTGGTGGCCTGGTTGAAGTAGCTGAGGTCCTGGCCGGAGGCCTTCGAGTGGGTGGAGAGGTCGAAGTCGGTGCGGTTGGCGATGCCCTCGAGCTCGCCCCATTCGGAGCCTTGGAAGCCGAAGCGGTACTCGATGTCCGTGGTGCCCTTGGAGTAGTGGCTGAGCTTGTCCAGCGGGTGCTCGTAGAAACGCAGGTTCTCCGGCCGGATGCCCAGGCCGGTGTACCAGGACATGCGTTCATTCATCCAGTACTTGTGCCATTCTTCGTCAGTGCCGGGCTCCACGAAGAATTCCATTTCCATCTGTTCGAACTCGCGGGTGCGGAATATGAAGTTGCCCGGGGTGATCTCGTTGCGGAAGGACTTGCCGATCTGGCCGATGCCGAACGGCGGCTTCTTGCGCGAGGTGGTCAGCACGTTGTTGAAGTTGACGAAAATGCCCTGCGCGGTTTCCGGGCGCAGGTAGTGCAGGCCTTCTTCACTGGCGACGGGACCCAGGAAAGTCTTGAGCAGGCCGGAGAACTCCTGCGGTTCGGTCCACTGGCCGCGTGTGCCGCAGTTGGCGCAGGCAATGTCTTTGAGGCCGTTTTCGGCGGGACGGCCCTTCTTCTCCTCGTACTCTTCCAAGAGGTGGTCGGCGCGGTAGCGCTTGTGGCAGGAGAGGCACTCAACCAGGGGGTCCGAGAACACCTCGACGTGGCCGGAGGCTTCCCATACCTGGCGGGGCAGGATCACTGAGGAATCCAGGCCCACTACGTCTTCGCGGCCGCGGACAACGCTCTGCCACCACTGGCGCTTGATGTTCTCCTTGAGCTCGGCGCCAAGGGGGCCGTAGTCCCATGCGGACCGGGAGCCACCATAGATTTCACCGGCCTGGAACACGAAGCCCCTCCGTTTGGAGAGGGAGATGACCTGGTCGAGGACGGATTTTGCTGCCATGGGTACTCCAATGTTCTACAGGGCCGCTGGGTGCGGTCCGTGGTTGTGCGCGAAGGAAATGCTGTGCAGAAAGCTGCGTGTCCTAGCCTACCGGCCTTTGGCCGGGGTCCTGCTTCCCGGACCGGCCTGGCTGCCGCTGGCCGGACGGCGGGAAGCGAACGCGCCCTTGGGCCAAGGCAGCGTGGCGACGATGATGGCGAACAGGGTCAGTACGGTGCCGAGGATCGTAGGCAAGGCAACCACCGCTCCGGAAGCGGGAAACACCAGGTCGAGTGCCAGCGATCCGAGCAGCTGCCCGGCAATCATCCCCAGCCCGGTCACCAGGACGCCGAGGCTGCGGACCAACAAGGCAGCCAGTCCAATAAAGACGCAGCCCATCGGCCCGCCCAGGTAATACCACCACTCGGCCGGAAGCGCGTGGCCGGGACCAACCAGCAACACTTTGATGAGCCAGGCGATCCAGAGAATGACCGCTCCGGCCACGAAATTCACCAGCGTCGCGGCGATCGGGCTGCCGTAGTGCACGGTCGCGGTCCCGTTCATGGCCTGCTGGAAACTCATGAGGCAGCCCGCCACGACAGGCAACAGGAGCGGGAGCAGCAAGGACCCGACGTCGGCGGCTGCGCCGAGGCGGGGTGACACGGCCCAGACGACGGCGGCGATCGTCAGGACGCTGCCGAGGATGCGGACTCCGGTGATCGACCGCTTGCCGCCGGGACCGATGCCGAGCCGGTCCACGAGCAGTCCGCTCAGGGTCTGGCCCGTCACCGCTGCCACCGTGAACAACGCCACTCCGAGCAGGCCGACCGTGAACGACTGCGCGAAGACGAACAGGGCGCCGATGCCCCCGGCAAGAACGTAGAACCGCGGAAAGCTCCGTTCCTTGAGGGCGGGCAGGATCCTACGGAGGGCGGCGCGGCCCTTCGGCAGCGCCAGTCCGATCGCGGCGATCAGGACCAGCCCGGTGGTGAAGCTGACCACGGCGGCCGCGATGCCGTCGTCGAGCGCTGCACCGAGGGCGCCGTTGATCCGGCCCTGAAGGGGAATCACGAGTCCGGTTGCCACGGCGAGGAGCAGCCCGGTGAGTAGTGGAAGGGACGTCCGGGAGGCGGGACGGGACGGTTGCGGCATTTTCACCACCTTACTTCAGGCATCATTACTTGTATGAGCAACCCGGAAATCGAAGAAATCCCCATCCGCGACGACATGATCCGGCTCGGTCAGCTCCTGAAGCTCGCCAACCTGGTGGAGGACGGCGTGGAAGCCGCGGAACTCATCAAGAACGGCCTGGTCAAGGTCAACGGGGAAATCGACGACCGGCGCGGCCGCCAACTCCATGTCGGCGACACAGTGACCGTCAACGGACAGACGGTGCGGATCACCGCCCGGTAACGCGGGGTCACTTACGGCCCATAATGTGCCGCGGAATGGGCCATAAGTGACCCCGCGTTGCTACGAGAGGACCTTGTGCTCCAGGAATTCGCCGACGTGGCCGATTTCCTGCTGGTTGATGCCGTGCCACATGCCCGTGTAAAGCACCTTGGTGAGGTCGGTGTGCTTTCGGACCCATTCCATCGTGTATTCGATCTTGTCCGGGGTGATCACAGGATCCTGCTGGTCCCGTCCCCAGAAGAACGGCACGGTGCCGTCCAGTTCGGCGTCGCGGAAGGCGGGGTCCCCGTCGGCGTTAACGGCAAAGCCTGAAAGCCCGACGACGGCGGCAAAGTCCGCCGGCCGCTGGCGGAGCAACGAGGTGGCCATGGCCATGCCCATGGAAAACCCAAGGAGCGTCACTGAACTGTGGTTGGACTTGCACGAATCCAACCAGGACAACACGTACTGCGCGGCGTCCTTGACTGCGTCGAGGGAGTAGTCGATGGACCCTGTGAGCGGGAACCACGTGAAGCCCGGACCTGTCGGGATCGGCGCACGGAGCGAAGCTACGACGAAGTCCTGAGGCAAGAGGCCGGCGAGGCTGAAGAGGTCTTGCTCGTTGGATCCATAGCCGTGCAGCATGACGAGCAATGGCTTTCCAGCCCGTTCCTCCTCTTCGTGGGACCACAAAACAACCGGTGCAGGAAAGGCGGAAGCTTGACTCATGGGACTATTCTTGCAGTTACCCATGGGTAACAAGCTACGGCTGCGTAGCGTTGCAGCAAGAGGCAGGATATGGACGTGAGTGACACTGATTCCGCGGCGGCGCCGAAGCCGGACGAGCGGATTCATCCGTGGACGCGCTACGTGGCATTGGGTGATTCCTTTACCGAAGGCATTGGCGACCCCGAGCCCAACAACCCCGGCGGGCACCGCGGCTGGGCCGACCGCGTGGCCGAGGAACTAAGCCGGGGAGACCGGGATTTCGCGTACGCGAACCTGGCCATCAGGGGGCGGCTGCTCCAGCAGATCATCGACGAACAACTTGGCCCGTGCATGGACCTCAAGCCGGACCTCGTCAGCATCTCCGCGGGCGGCAACGACCTCATCCGTCCCGGCGGCGATCCCGATGCCTTGGCCGAGAAGCTCGACGCCGCCGTGCAGACCCTGAGTTCCGAAGGGGCCACAGTGGTTCTCTTCAATGGCCCGGACACCGCGTCTTCGGTCCTCGGCCGGATCCGCGGCAAGGTGGCCATCTATAACGAAAACCTCCGGACCGTGGCAGCCCGGCACGATGCCGTCATCGCCGATATGTGGTCCCTCCGGCAACTCGCCAACCCCCAGATGTGGGACGAGGACCGCCTGCATTTCTCACCGCTGGGCCATCACACCATCGCGGCTATGGTCCTCGATTCACTCAACGTGCCACACAATCTTGAGCCGCTGTTGCCTAAGCCGCTCCCCCCACGCAGTTGGCGCGAGGCCCGCTCGGGCGACTTCGTTTGGGCGCGGGAGTATTTTGTCCCATGGGTCATCCGCCGGATCCGGCACCGCTCCTCCGGCGACGGCATCCTGCCGAAACGCCCGACGCCGGGACCCGTCTTCGGCCCTGCCGACACCTTCCTGCCCGCAGCTGAGCTGGATCGGCCGGGAAATCCTGGACAGCCGGTTAATCCTGGACAGCCGGTTCAGCCGTAGAAGGCCTCGCGCAGTTGGGGCCCGAGCTGGCCGATCTCGGTAAGGAAACCGTCGTGCCCAATCGGCGCCTCGATCACATGGACGGGGACTTCTCCGGGCAAGGCCCCGGCCAGTTCGCGGGACTGTTCCGGAAAATAGAGCCGGTCCGAGTCCACCGAGGCAACGAAGAACTTCGCCGTGGCCACGGACAGTGCGTCCTCCAATGAGCCCCGCCCCCGGGTGATGTCGTGGCTCATGAGTGCTTCAGTGATGGCGATGTAGCTGTTGGCGTCGAAGCGCTGGACCAGCTTGCGCCCCTGGTGGTCGAGGTAGCTCTCCACCTGGTAGCGGCCCCGGTCCCCCAACGCGGCCGCCTGGAGGGGCGCCTCGCCGTCCTGGGCGTTCCTGCCGAAGCGGAAGTCCAGTTCATCCGCCGACCGGTAGGTGATGTGGGCTATCCGGCGGGCGAGGGCCAACCCCGCCTCGGGCGCGGCCTGGCCGTAGTAGTCGCCGCCGTTGAAATGGGGGTCCTGCCGGATGGCCAAAGTCTGGGCCTGGGCAAAGGCGATCTGCTCGGCAGTGCTGTACGCCCCGATCGAAATCACGGCACATCCCTTGACGCGGTCCGGGTAGGTGACGGCCCACTCCAGCGCACGCGCGCCACCCATGGACCCACCCACCACCGTGTGCCAGCTGCGGATCCCCAAGGCGTCGGCCAACCGGGCCTCGGCCGCGGTGCTGTCCCGCAGGGTCACCAGCGGGAAGCGGGAGCCCCATGGCTTGCCGTCAGGAGCGCTCGACGACGGTCCTGTACTCCCGTAACAGCCTCCGACGATGTTGACGGAGACCACGAAATAGCGCTCCGTGTCAATGGTTGCGCCGGGACCGACGAGTTGCTCCCACCAGCCTTCTTCGTCGCTGCCGCCGCGGGCTACATGCGTACTGCCCGTCAGGGCATGTTCGACGAGGACGGCGTTCGAGGCGTCGGCGTTGAGCCGCCCCCATGTCTCGTACGCAAGGACCACCTCAGGCAGGAAACCTCCGGCCTCCAGTTCAAGCCCGCCTACGGAAACATACTTGAGGGTTCCGTCCTGGGTACCGGCAGCCGGGGTACCGGCAACCGGGGTACCGGAAAGGGGTATGGCTGTTGCAGCAATTGTCATTCGTTGACACCTCACATCGCGCTTGCCCGCCGCCAACAGAGCGAAGGGCCAGGTCTTCACCCGGGGCACCCCGCCGCGGAAGGAGGGTTGCCGGCCAGCAAGCCGGGGCTGTCGCTGGCACTCATGACCTATGGAAAGAGTCTAGGAAAACCGGACCCTATCTGACGAAGATTATGACAGTTTTGTGACACTTGACCGCGTTTTGTTCACGCCGCAAGGGCTTAGGCGATCTGAAATTGACGAGACGGGTGATACCTCTGTGACTAGAGGTAGAATTGGGCACAGCCGTCTGCATCCCTCGGATGTCTCCGCCGCCACTGTGCGCCACAGGAAGATTGAAGCTCGTGAAAAAGTCATTCGGCCTCGTTCCGATTGCTCTGTTCTCGCTCATCTCGGGTTTCGTTGTTGGAACCCCGCTCCCGGCCCACGCCGCCGATACGGCTCAGGGACCCGGCGAGGACCGTTACATTGTGCGTTATACCGATACTGCGGACGTTCCCAGCAAAGCCGCGGAATTGCAGGCAAATGGGGTCTCCGTAAAGAAGACGTTCAGCCATGCGATCAAGGCTGCGGTTGTTACCGCAACCCCCGCGCAAGCAGCCAACCTGGCCCACTCGGACCGGGTCGCGTCAGTGTCCCGGGACACTCCGGTTCAAATCTCGGACACCCAGCCGAACGCACCGTGGGGCCTCGATCGCACGGACCAAAGGACTCTTCCGGTGTCCGGCACGTACACACCGCCCTCGAGCGGCGCCGGGGTTGCTGTCTACGTTGTCGACACCGGGGTGTTGAGTACTCACCAGGATTTCGGCGGACGCGTCGCAGCCGGCTATAACGCTGTCAATGTGGGAACCAACGGCACCGACGACGGAAAAGGCACCACCGACTGCAACGGCCACGGAACGCATGTCTCCGGAATCGCCGCTGGAAGCCAGTACGGAATGGCCAAATCGGCAACCATCGTGCCGGTTCGCGTTCTCGACTGCAGCGGCAGCGGATACTCATCCGACGTCATCGTGGGCCTGGACTGGATGGTGCAGGATTACCAGGCCCACCCAGGGCGGCCGGCCGTCGCCAACCTCAGCCTGTCCGGCAACCCGGACGCCAACCTGGACGCCGCAGTGCAAAATGCGATCGACAAGGGCATTACTGTGACTCTGGCGGCCGGGAACTCCAGTGTAGACGCGTGTACCCGGTCCCCTGCCCGGGTACAGGCAGCCCTCACGGTTGCGGCCAGCGACAATAGCGATCACCAAGCCTTCTTCTCGAATTATGGGTCCTGTGTTGATCTGTACGCGCCAGGGGTCCAGATCACTTCTGACTGGAACACGTCGAATACGGCCACCGCAGTCCTCCAAGGCACCTCGATGGCCTCGCCCCATGTGGCTGGAGCAGCCACCATGCTCCTCGCCGCGCACCCTTCGTGGAGTCCCGCGCAGGTTGCGTCATCACTGGCGGCTTCGGCCACTGCGGGGGCGATCCAGTCCGCCGGGGCAGGAACCCCGAACAAGCTGTTGTACGTCGGCCCTGACGACAGCAACGGGGCTGTCACGTCGGCGGGCGGATTTATCGCCCGCGCGCCGTATCGCGCTCTGGACACCCGGAACGGCACCGGGGGCATCAACGGACCCATTGGCCCCGGGCAGACCGTGAACCTCACAGTCACGGGACGCGGAGGCATCCCCGCCACAGGAGTCTCTGCCGTCGCCATGAATATCACGGTTACCGCTCCCACATCGTCCGGCTTCATCACCGCCTATGCCGGCGGCGCGGCAACACCGACTACCTCAAATGTGAACTACGGGCCGGGCCAGACGGTCCCCAACTTCGCCGTCACCCCCGTGGCCACCGACGGAACCGTGAGCTTCACCAACAACTCCTCCGGTACCGTTCAACTGATTGCCGACACCTCCGGCTACTATCTGGCGGGTACACCGGCCCAAGCTGGAACCTTCAAGGCGCTGGATACGCCGCGCAGGCAACTAGACACCCGTGACGGCACCGGTGGGATCAGCGGACCCGTCGGGCCCGGGCAAACCATCAGGGTGAAGCTGGCCGACGGCGTTAATGTTCCCACCGGGGCATCCGCCATTGCCATGAACATCACCGCTACCGCCTCCACCTCTGCCGGGTTTGTCACCGCCTACGCAGGCGGAACCACAAAACCCAAGACCTCCAACGTGAACTACGGGCCGGCCCAAACGATCCCAAACTTTGCCATCGTCCCGGTCGCCAGCGACGGAACCGTCGCATTCACCAATACCTCCGACGGCACTGTCCAGCTCATCGCCGACACCTCGGGCTACTTCCTCTCCGGCACTCCCGCGGGTTCTGGCGCATTCTCCTCCCAAGCTCCCTTCCGCCAGCTCGACACCCGCGATGGCACCGGTGGAATCAGCGGACCCGTGGGCCCGGGTCAGACTATCAACCTCACAGTTGCCGGGCGCGGCGGCATCCCCGCAACCGGCGTCTCCGCCGTCGCCATGAACATCACTGTCACTGCCCCTAGTTCGTACGGGTTCATCACCGCCTACGCAGGAGGGACCGCCAAACCCGGCACCTCCAACGTCAATTACCAGCAAGGACAAACCGTCCCGAATTTCGCCATTACACCTGTGGCTGCCGACGGCACCGTTTCCTTCACAAACAACTCCGCCGGCACCGTCCAGATCATCGCGGACACCTCCGGCTACTTCGTCGCCGGCTAACTGCCGGGAGGCGCCCTAGGCAATCAAGGACGCTGGAGTGTCCGCTCGTCGGGTGCATTGGAGGCGCTCCGGCCGCCCTTTCGACACATCCCACCTTAGTTAGGCTGCCCTTAGCTGAGAGCTCCATCACAAAGTGCCAAGATGAAGCCATGCGCATGGATCACGTCTCTTACGCTTGTGAACGAGATGGCCTTTTGGCCACCACCGAGCGGATTTCCGCAGCATTGGGAGTGGACGCAGTCCGGGGCGGAGTGCATCCGCGCTTCGGTACCCGGAACATGATCATCCCCCTTGCTGACCACAAATACCTTGAAGTTGTCGAGGTCCTGGACCACCCGGCATCCGATAAGGCACCCTTTGGACAAGCAGTCCGTGCACGGTCCGCCGCAGGAGGCGGCTGGATGGGCTGGTGCGTCGCCGTCGACGACCTGAGCCCCTTCGAACAGCGGCTCGGACGCGCCGCTGTCCCCGGCAACCGCAAGTTTCCGGACGGCCGCGAGCTCGTCTGGCAGCAGATCGGCATCCTGGGACTCATTGCCGATCCCCAGGTTCCCTATTTGCTCCGTTGGGAGGGCGACCCGGCACTTCACCCCTCCCTCGTCTACCCGAGCGACGTCAAGGTGTCCAGCCTCACCATCGCCGGCTCCGCGGAGCGCGTCACAGAGTGGCTCGGCGAACCCGTGGAGAAACCTCTTGAGGACGTTGCGGTCCAATGGATGGCTCCGCACGGCACGCCTGGAATCATGTCGGTGACCTTCGAAACCGCCAACGGAGCCGTCACGATCTGACGGACTCCAGCGAAGAAAACCGGGGTCAGGAGTGCCCGGGAAAACTTCGGCCGCCATACACGGGTGCCAATGGCGTCACCTGTAATGGCGGCCGAAACCTTTAAGGCCCCTAGCCGAGCCCAATTGCCTTTCCGAAGACACTGAAGCCGACGAAAGCCACGATGTCCAGCAGCGCGTGGGCCACCACCAGCGGCATGACCCGCTTGGTCTTGGTGTAGATCCAAGCGAAGACAAGGCCCATGACGGCGTTGCCGATGAAAGGCCCAAAGCCTTGGTACAGGTGGTAGGTGCCGCGAAGGAGCGCGCTGAGCCCGATCGCCAGCGGAGTGCTCCAGCCGAACTTTCCGAACCGGTCCAGCAGGTAGCCCACCACGATGACTTCTTCGACGACGGCGTGCCGCACCGCGGAGAGGACCAGCACCGGCACCGTCCACCAGTGGGAGTCCAGGCCGCTGGGGATGATCGCCGTCGTGATCCCGAGGGCCCGTCCTGCCGCGTAGAGGCCCAGCGACGGGATACCGATCAGCGCGGCAAGGCCGAGTCCTTGCCAGGCGTCGCGTCCCGGGCGGGCGAAGTTGAAGCCCAGCCGGGCAAAGCCCGAGGGGCCCTCCGCAGTCTGGCGGTGCATTGACAGGAAGTAGAACACCAACACCACCGGGACAAGGGCGAACCCGATGTCCAGCAGCTGGTAGGTGAGATCGAAGTATTCGCGCGTGCTCTGGGAACGGTTGAGGGTGGATGTCGCATGCGCCAAAGGCCCTTGGGTCATCTTGTCCAACAACTGCACTATGGAGTAGACGGCCGATTGGCCCAGGGACAATCCCAGGACAATCAGTACTTCGGCGCGCAACCGGCGCGTTGAGGCTACAAGCATGCTCCTATCTTGCCTTCATTTGCCTGGGGATTTCCCCGGAACGGGGTTGCGGACTGCCGCTTGCGTGGCCCGGACGCCGCCGGACCCTATGCTTGGTGGGATGAGCGCGCCAGCACGAATCTTCATGGTCCGGCACGGCCAGTCCGCCGCCAACGTCGACACCGGCATCTACAACCGTGTGCCCGATTACCGCATCCCACTGACCGAGCTCGGCCTTGAGCAGGCACGATCCGCGGGCGAAGCGCTGCGCAGGAAGCTCGACGGCGAACCTGTCTGCGTTTATGTCTCCCCGTACCTCCGGGCCTACCAGACCCTTGAAGCGTTGAATCTGGGCAGCCTCACGGAAAGGGTGATCGAGGAGCCCCGGCTGCGTGAACAGGACTGGGCCAATTTCCAGATTGCCGGAGACATCGGGGACCAGAAGGAACTCCGTAACCTCTACGGGCATTTCTTCTACCGGTTCCGCGAAGGCGAATCAGGCTCCGATGTGTACGACCGGATTTCGTCTTTCATGGAAACCCTGTACCGGCACTGGGAAAAGCCCGACTACGCGCCCAACACCCTGCTGGTGACCCATGGCCTCACCATGCGGCTCTTCTGCATGCGGTGGTTCCACTGGTCGGTGGAGTACTTCGAATCCCTCAACAACCCGGGCAACGCCGAGCTACGGGCCCTTATCCGCAATGAGCAGGGCAAGTATGACCTCGATACGCCGTTCAGCCAGTGGGTGCAGCGCAGTACGGACGAAACAGTGTTGAACGCTCCCCCGATGATCTTCTGACCGGCACGGAGCCGGGTCAGGCGCCTTGGGCCACGGCGTCTTGGGCCACGATCACTTCGGTACCGCTGGCTTCGAATGCAGCCTTGTCCTCTGCCGTGATCCCCGAGTCCGTGATGAGCCGCCGGAAATCGTATCCGGCCATCGCCGCGAAGGCCCGCTTGCCGATCTTCGTGGAGTCGGCCAGGACGTAGGAATCTGTGGCGCGTCGGGCCATGACGGTATTGACCATGGCTTCTCCTTCATCGGTGATGGTTGGCCCGATCTTGGGATCCACTCCGTTGACGCCGATGAACGCGATGTCCAAGGCAACCTTCTGCATGATGACGTCGGTGTAGGGTCCCACAAGCTCGTAGGAACGCGGGTTCAGGATGCCGCCGGTGACCATGATCTTGATGTTGGGCCGCACGGCAAGCTGGGCTGCAATATTGATGGCGTTGGTGACAACGGTCAGCATAGGCCGGTTGGAGGGTGCGTTCAGGTCTTCGCGGGTGGACAGCACCTGGGCCAAAGCCGTGTTGGTCGTTCCGCCGCTCAGTCCGATCACCGCCCCGGGCATGATGAGGTCCGACGCGGCCAGGGCGATCTGTTGTTTGGCCTCGGCGTGATCGTCCCTGTTGTAGCGCCCCGGAAGTTCGTACGCCACAGATCCGGTGGTTGCTCCGCCGCGGGTCCGGCTCAGGAGCCGCTGCTTGGCCAGGCTGTCCAGGTCACGGCGGGCAGTGGCCGGCGAGACGGCCAGCCGGGTCACGATATCCTCGACCTCAACATGCCCTGACTCGGCGAGGAGATCAAGGATGGCTGTCAGTCGGTCGTTGCGTGTCATCACGAACCTTCCGGAAATTGGGACTAGTTCACTTTCGCGAAAAGCGTCAGCAGACGTGCGGATTCCACCACCAGGGCATCCCGCCCGGCCTTGATGTACTTGCGGGAGTCCACCACGGAAGGGTTGGCATCCAGGTACTCGCGGACGGCGCGGGTGAAGAACCCGTTCAAGTGTGTGGATACGTTGATCTTAGTCATGCCGGCCCGAATTGCCGCTACCAGCATTTCATCGGGCACTCCGGAGGACCCGTGGAGGACAAGCGGCAGCCGGACCGCCTCCTTGAGCCGGGTGATGAGGTCCAGGTCCAGGGCGGCGCTGCGTTCGGTCATGGCGTGCGAGGAACCAACCGCGACGGCGAGGGCGTCGACGCCGGCCGCTTCCACGAAGGACCGGGCTTCGGCCGGATCAGTCCGGACGCCCGGAGCATGGGCGCCGTCCTTGCCTCCCACTTTCCCGAGCTCGGCCTCAACGTAGACCCCGCGCTCCTTGGCGTAGGCGGCAACCCGTCGCGTGACTTCGACATTCGTGTCATACGGCAAGTGCGCGCCGTCGTACATGACGGACCCGAACCCGAGATGGACAGCCTGCAGGGCAAGCTCTTCGGATTCGGCGTGGTCCAGGTGAAGGGCCACGGGCACCGCGGAGTCCCGGGCGATGGACATCGCTCCCCGGGCGATCGGCGCGAGCCCGCCGTGGTAGCGGACGCAGTTCTCCGAGATCTGCAGGATCAACGGAACACCGGCCGTCTCGGCCCCGGCAACCAGGCCTTCAGCGGTTTCGAGGTGGACCACATTGAAGGCGCCCTGTCCGGTTCCGTTGGCCGCAGCGGCATCCACGAGTTCCCGCGTACTGACGAGCGTCACGGGGTCTCCTTCCAGCTGAGAATGAGTTGGTCTTCAAAGTCCGCGTAAAGCGGCGAGATCTCACCGGCGGCAGGCATAAGCACCGCGGCGGCGGACCAGGCGGTTGCGCGGCGGAGGATCGTCGGGATGTCGGTGATTCCGGCGGCGAGCGCGACGGCGGCCGCCGCCACACCGGCGTCGCCCGCCCCGGTGGGGTTGCCGCTGAGCGGTTCGGGGAGCCGGGCAGTCCAGTAACCTCCGGGAGCGGCGTGGTCGAAGGCGAGCATGCCGTCAGCGCCGGCACTGACCAGAACGGTCCTCGCGCCAAGGGCGATCAGCGAAAGGGCAGCTGCCGCCAGGCTGCTCTCCCCCGTGGCTTCGAGGAGTTCGTGGTTGTTGGGCTTGAGGAGATCCGCCCCGGCCCGTGCAGCGGCGACGATCCCCGGACCGGAGGTATCGACGACGGCGGGAATCCCGGCGTCGTGCGCCAGACGCACCAGCGCCGGGTAAAAGTCGGCCGGCGCACCCGGCGGCAGGCTCCCTGATCCGACAAGCACCCCCGGGCGTTGCCCGTTCGGGTGGCCAATCTCCAGGGCGTCGACGACGGCGGCGGCCAGCTCCTGCCACTCCGACGGTTGCAGGGCACTTCCCTCTTCATTGAAGATGGACGTTTCCCCGCCCACCGTATCGATGAGGGCGATGCTGCGCCGTGTGGCCGAGGCGACAGGGATCAGGCGGTGGGGCACGCCGGTGCTGAGCAGTTCGGCGGCGAACTCGGCGCCCGCCGTGCCGCCCGAGGGCGCGAGCGCCAGCACCGGATGGCCCAGTTGGTGGGCGACGCGCGCAACGTTGAGGCCTTTTCCGCCGGCGCGGCTGAGGGGCGCGGCAACGCGATGGCTTGATCCAGGGGTGATCCCCGCGACGTGGTAGCTCAGGTCGATGGCCGGATTTGGCGTGACAGTGATGACCCGTTTCATGGCCCGTTCACCGCTGTGTCCCCGTGCCGGAGGCGGCCTTCGCGGCCGGAAGCAGGGCCCGGGCCCTCATGGCGGCGCCGAGCAGACCCGCATCCTGGCCCAGTTGCGCCCGCATGATGTTGGGGCGGCGTTGGAAATCGAGCAACTCGTCAAGCCGCGATCGCAGCGGCTGCAGGAGCCGTTCTCCCGCTTCGGCGAGCCCGCCGCCCATGACCACTGCTTCGGTGCCAATGATGCTGACGCACTGGCTGAGGCTGAACGCAAGGGCGTCCACTGCGTCGGCCCAGATCCGGGCCGCAAGCGCGTCGCCAGCTGTGGCCCGTTCGAGGACTTCGCGGGCACCGGTGCGCGGTGTTCCGGCTTTGTCGCTGTAACGCCGGGCGATCGCTCCGGCGGAGCCGACGGCCTCGAGGATCGCGTGGCCCGAACCGTCGGGGTCGGGGACGAGGGCGTGGCCGAGTTCCCCGGCGAAGCCGCCTGCGCGCACCGGGTACCCATCGGAGATGACGGCGGCGGCGATCCCGGTGCCGACCACCATGACCACAACGTTTCGGAAATCGCGGGCGGCTCCGAAACGGAATTCGGCTTCGGCCGCCGTGCTGACATCGTGCCCGAAGGAAACCGGCAGTCCGAGGCGCAGCGCGGCCTTTTCGCCAAAGGGAAAGTTCCGCCAACCCAGGTTCGCTGAATAGATCCCCATTCCGGTGTCGGAGTCCACGATTCCCGGAACCACAATGCACGCCGCTTTCGCCGGGTGGCCGGGGAATTCCGCGGCAAATTCCGCGGCCAACGCCCCAACGGCGTCCAGGACAGCCTCGCCCGGCCGGAGTGGGTCCCGGGGCGTTGCGATGCGGCGCAGGCCCAAAACGTTCCCGGCGGTGTCGACGAGGCCCGCCTTCAGGTCCGTACCGCCGACGTCGAAGGCCAGGACTGCGGACTCAGCGGCTCCGAGAACCATGGGGTTGCCTAGGCCGTGGCGTTCAGGACAACAGAGCGCGTGAGGTTACGTGGCAGATCGGGGTTGAGGCTACGCTGGCGCGCCCTCTCCAGTGTGACCTTGTGGACCCGGGCCAGCTCGGCGAGCGGGTGCTTGCCAGTATTGACGTAGAGGGCGCCGGTGCGCGCCATGTCAGCATCGAGGCCCGCGGGCTGTGGACCGAAGATCCACGTCACGCGTCCCGGTGCGGCGATGGAAATGGGACCGTGCCGGTATTCCATTGCCGGATAGGATTCGGTCCAGCCCTGCACAGCTTCGCGCATCTTGAGGCCGGCCTCGTGGGCCAGGCCAACAGTCCAGCCGGTCCCGAGGAAGGTGAACTGTTCGGCGTCAAGCAACTCCTGGGAAACAGGCTCGGCCACCGCCGAACGGGCGTCCTCGATTGCCGTGCCGATGTCGATGCCCAGGCTCGTCAGGAGGTAGACGAGCGCCGTCGTGGCAAAGCGGGTCTGGACCACCGATTTCTCGTCGGCGTAGGGAAGGCCGATCACGGCGTCGGCAAGGGCGGTGATGGGTGAATTCACGTCGCCGATCACCGCAACCGTGCGGACTTTTCCACGCAAGGCTTCGAGGAGCTCAAGAACCTCCGTGGTGGTGCCCGAGCGGGTGATGGCGATGACGGCGTCGTACTGGCGGCCGGCGCTGTTGTGGTTGAGGAATGCTTCGGACGCCGCGAAGGCGTCGGTGACGCCCTTTCCCGCGGCCTCGCGGGCAGCGGCATAGCTCTGCGCCATGAACCATGAGGTACCGCAGCCGACGACGGCGATCCGGTCACCGTCGTCGGGAAGGAAGTGCCCTGCCTTGGCTTGCTCAAGTTCACACTGTTCGACGGCCCGCTGCCAGGTCTCGGGCTGCGAAACGAGTTCTTCCTCCATGAAGGCCCCGAGGGTGTTGTTACTCATCGCACTTACCATTCCTGTCCGCGCGTGGTCCGCGCGCTTTGCAACACTCAGCTATTTGACGTTTTATGATCCATATAAACACTAAACGATCATTTTCAATCGCACAAGGAATCCGTGGCCGCGCTCAGAAGGCACAGAAAAGGCAGGGCTCCTCCGTTGGGAGAAACCCTGCCTGGGCGGTGATTTCGAGGGGTGTCAGACCTCGCGGACGCCGGTCCGCCACACTGCGAAGGTCTGCGGGATGCCCGGCCGGTACGCCAGGTGCGTGGCCGACGGCGCCTTGAGCATATGAAGGTCCGCGCGGTGTCCGACGGCGATCGAACCCACCGCCCGTTCGCCGTCGACGTCGTGGCCTGACTCCCGTCCCAAGGCGAGCGCGCCGCCGTACGTGGCTGCCCGGACGGCCTCGTGGACGCTCAAGCGCATCTGCAAGACCGCCGTCGTGACGCAGAAGGCGATGGAACTCGTGAAGGAGGTGCCGGGGTTGCAGTTGGCGGCCAAGGCGATCTGCACTCCCGCGTCGACCAAGGCGCGGCCGGGCGCGAGCGGCTGGCGGGTGGAAAGGTCGCAGGCGGGCAGGCACGTCGCCACCGTGCCGCGCGTACCGGTTCCGGTGGCGGCATCCCAGCCGCTCCACGTGCCGGCGAGTGCCTCGATATCGGCTTCGGAAAGGTAATTCACGTGGTCCACGCTGGCCGCACCGAATTCCACCGCCAGCCGGACCCCAGGGCCCTCACCCAGCTGGTTGCCGTGCACGCGCAGGCCCAGGCCTGCGTCGCGGCACGCCGTGAGGACGCGTCGCGACTGCTCTTCGGTGAAAGCGCCGCGCTCGCAGAACACATCCGCCCACTTGACGTACGGGCGGACGGCGTCGAGCATCGGTCCGCAGACGAGGTCCGTGTATTCCTCGGGGTCGGTTCCGGCCGGGACGAGGTGCGCGCCCAGGTAGGTGACTTCGTCCACTGTGTCCGCGGCGATGCGGGCACTGCGGGCCTCGTTCTCGAGGTCCAGTCCGTAGCCTGTCTTGCTTTCAAGGTACGTGGTGCCTTGGGAGACCGCTTCGGCGACGCGCGCCGCGGCGAGGCGGGTCAATTCCTCGTCGCTCGCGGCACGGGTGGCGCCCGTGGTGACCGCGATCCCGCCGGCGCTGTAGCTCTGGCCTGCCATCCGCGCCTCGAATTCGGCGGTGCGGTCCCCTGCGAAGATCAAGTGCGAATGCGAGTCCACCCAGCCCGGGAGCACCGCGCGGCCTTCCGCGTCCACGTGCTCATCAGCCGCGGGAGCCTCCGACGCCGGGCCAATCCAGGAAATCCGCTCACCTTCGATCACCACGGCAGCGTCCTTGAGGACACGGTGCTCCGCGTCCTGGGTCATCAGTTCGCCGATGTTGCTGATCAGTGTGCTCGTCTGCCCGCTCATGAACCTATTGTTCAACGGCGGATGGACCAACGGGCCGCCGCAAGCTCCCGCGGTGTCCGGGATTCCGGACTCCGGCCGGATGCGGAGCCAACGGCCCCCGACCCCAGGATCTCCGCGGCGGCGAGCTCGGCGACGGCCGAAGAGGTCTGGAATCCATAGCCGCCCTGGCCGGCAAGCCAGAAGAATCCGGGAGCCTCGGCGTCGAAACCCACCACCGGAACGCCGTCGGCAGCCTCCGTGCGCAGGCCGGTCCACGCTTTGGCAACGGAGCGGATGCCCAGCGATGTGATGGAGTTCAGCCGGGCCACCAGCTCTTCCACGTCGCCGGGCCGCGGCCGTGCGTCTTCGGGTCCGCTCGGCACCGTCTCCGACGGCGAGATGAGCACTTGTTCCCCCTCGCGCCGGAAGTAGTAGGAGTCATCGGCCGCCGCCACCATCGGGGTGCCCGGCGCGAGCGGGCGTTCGACGTCGACGATTGCCGCCGTGCGCCGGAACGGCTGCAGGCCGAGCTTTTCCACGCCGCTGAGCACCGCGAGTTCGTCCGCCCAGGCACCTGCCGCGTTGACGACGACGGCGGACTGGAAGGCTTCCAGCCCGGCCCCCAGTTGCCAGCCGGATCTGAGTCGTTGGGCCGAATGGACCCGGGCGCCGGTGATGATGTCCACTCCCCCGGCCTCGGCCCGTCGTCGGTGGTCTTCCAACAGCACGGGCGCATTGCAGGCGAACGAGCCGGTGTCCAGGCCGGCGGCCGTGAAGGATCCGGGATTCAGCACCGGGCACAGCTCAAGGGCTTCGGCGTGCGTGATGGGGTGCATGTGACCGCTCGCCTCTGCCTTGACGGTGGCTTCGTCGCCCACCAACATGAACGAGCGCGGTTCCAGCACCGGCACCGGCAACTCGGCGTCGCGGGCTGCCATCAGCTCCAGCGTGCGGACGGTGAGCTCCTGCACCACGGCGGGTCCGTAGCTTGGGATCAGCTGCCGGGCCGAGCGGGAGGACGTGTGGTATGCCAGTGTCTGTTCGGCTTCCACCAAGGCAACCGAACACCGGCCTGCCAGCGCCGAAGCCAGCGACAACCCGGCGATGCCTCCACCGACAATTACCACATCATAATTTGCAGCCATCCCATCATCCTGTCAGCGCGGAAGCCCAGATGCGAGGACGCTACTCCTCCGCCGCCGGCCTGATGCCGCTGTACGGAGTCCACCACGTAAGCGGCTCCGTGACGGTGAACCGCCGTCCGGAGATCGAATCCGCCGAAACCCGCACGAAATGGTCCTTCTTGCCGGATTCCCAAGGAAAGAGGGGCAGCGAGAACGAGCTGATGACGTCGTCGAGCTGGTCGACGGGCGCCGCCTTGCCATGGAGCACAACACTCCACGCGATGCCGGTGGTGGCGTCGATGCCGTCCACCTCCAAGGCCACCGGAAATTCGCCCAGGGCCGCGGTGAGCTTCGTGCCCGCTCCGGTCCTGAAGACCACTGTCCCTTGGTCCACGGTGTAATTGATGGGAAAAATGTCGGGGTGGTCTCCCCGCCACACGGCAAGCCTGCCGACGGACACGCCCCTCAGGAGATTCCAGCATTGCTGCGAATCCAACACTTCGGTTTCGGAATGCGCTGCATCTTTGTCCATGCTGCAGATACTAGGCCTCCGATCACCCCCGGGACAGGGGTTAGCCGAAGGGGTTCAGCGCAGGTACCGGAGCTCCTTGAAATGGTCGATGTAATGGTCCAGGACCGCTTCTGCCACCCTGACCGAGTCCACGAGCGGGTTCATCGCCAGCGCCCGGTAGGCAGAGCTCCGGGACCCCGTGAGCGCAGCGTCGATCGTGGCCCGCTCCACCGCCTTGGCGTTGACTACGAGCCCCCGCGCGTAGTCCGGAAGGGCCTTGGCCGGAAGCAAGCGGACCCCGCCGGAATCCACGAGGCACGGCGCCTCGATGACGGCGTCGGCGTCGAGTTCCGCCAAAGTGCCTCGGTTCGGGATGTTCAGGATGAGCCGGGCCGTTTCACCCTGGCTGATGGCGCGCATGATCGCCAGGGCCACGGCCTCGTAACCGCCGGACAATAGGTCCTCGGCGTCGCGTTCGAAGGTCCCGGCGGCGTCCCTGTTGCTCTGCATGTACGTTTCTTCGCGGTCGAGCTTGGTCTCCTCCCAGAGCCGCAAAGCCGATTTCGACGCCGGGACCCCCGGGGCTGGCTCCGCACCGCCGTCGTGCGCTTCCGCCAACCCCCGGTAAAAGGACGACTGTTGCCGGGCCAAGTAGGCGCCCCGGGTGGTTTGGGCGCGCCGGTCGGCCTCGAGGGCTTCGCGCCTGAAGTAGTAGTAATGCAGGTACTCGTTGGGCACCGCGCCCAGGGCCTTGATCCACGACGCGCCGAACAGCCTGCCCTCCTCGAAGGACCCGAGGGCGCGGTCATCGGCCAGGAGCCGCGGCAGGACATCCTCCCCCTCGACCACCAACCCGCGCAGCCAGCCCAGGTGGTTCAAACCGATGTAGTCGATCTCCACTGAGGGGCTGCGGACATCGATTCCCTGCACGCCAGCCGCACGCAAGCAACGCCGGGCGAGTCCAACCGGCGAGTCGCAGATCCCCACCACCTTGCTGCCAAGGACGCCCGTCATGACCTCGGTGATGACCCCGGCCGGGTTGGTGAAATTGATGAACCAGGCGTCCGGAGCATGTTTCTTCACCGCCTCGGCGATGTCCAGGACAACGGGAATGGTCCGGAGGGCATACGAGATCCCGCCTGCCCCCACGGTCTCTTGCCCGATAAGTCCATGCTCCTGGGCAATCCGTTCATCCGCGGCACGCCCCTCAAGGCCGCCCACTCGGATCGCGGAGAAGATGAAGTCGGTGCCGGGCAAGGCTTCCGCCAGTTCCGTGAACAGCCTCAGCGCTGGTGCGTCGGGCACCCCGTCGGCCATGTCGGCGAGGACTTTGGCCACCACTCCCAGGCGTGCGGGGTCGGCATCGAACAGCCTTAGTTCGGTGACCCGGCCGGGCCCGTGGTCGGACAGCAAAGCCGAATAGACCAGGGGTACCCGGAATCCCCCGCCGCCCAGGATGGTGAGGATCATGGGATATCAGGCCCCCGCGGCCGCGCGGCTCTTCACGAAGGCCTGGACGCACGCCTCGACGTCCTCGGTACTGTGTGCGGCCGAGAGCTGCACGCGGATCCGGGCGGCTCCCTTGGGTACCACGGGGTAGCTGAACGCCGTGACGAACACTCCGTGGTGGAGCATCTCGTCGGCAACCTTCGCGGCCACCACGGCGTCGCCGAACATCACGGGGATGATCGCGTGTTCGCCGTCGAGCAGCTCAAAGCCTTCCTCGCTCATGCGGCGTCGGAACAAGGCGGCGTTCTCGAACAGCTTGGCGCGGAGTTCGCCCGAACCCTGGACCAGCTCGAGGGCTTTGATGGTTGCCGCCACGATGGCCGGCGCGAGCGAATTGGAGAACAGGTAGGGGCGGGCTTTCTGCCGCAGCATGGCGACGATTTCGCCGCGGCCGGAGACATAGCCGCCGGAGGCTCCGCCAAGGGCTTTGCCGAACGTGCCGGTGTAGATGTCGATCCTGTCCGAAACGCCCGCATGTTCCGGGGTTCCTGCGCCGGTGGCTCCCATGAAGCCGACCGCGTGGGAATCGTCCACCATGACCAAGGCGTCGTGCTTCTCGGCGAGATCGCAAATTGCCTCGAGCGGAGCCAGGTAGCCGTCCATGGAGAAGACGCCGTCCGTCACGATGATCTTGCGCCGGGCCGGAGCCCCGCCGCTTGAGGCTTCGATCAGTTTGGCTTCGAGGTCGGCCATGTCCTGGTTGGCGTAGCGGAAGCGCTTGGCCTTGCTGAGCCGGATGCCGTCGATGATGGAGGCGTGGTTCAGGGCATCGGAG
Source organism: Arthrobacter alkaliphilus (assembly GCF_021483235.1). Lineage (GTDB taxonomy): Bacteria > Actinomycetota > Actinomycetes > Actinomycetales > Micrococcaceae > Arthrobacter > Arthrobacter alkaliphilus. The sequence goes on from NZ_JAKEEC010000001.1 coordinate 191,770, forward strand.
ATGATGGCGTCGTCTGCTCCGAACAGGGACTCGAAGACGCCTCCGTTGGCGTCGAAGCAACTGGAGAAGAGGATGGTGTCCTCGGTCCCGAGGAACTGCGAGACGCGGGCTTCAAGCTCAAGGTGCAGGTCCTGGGTACCGCAGATGAAGCGGACGGATGCCATGCCGAAACCGCGCTCGTCCATGGCGGACTTGGCGGCGGCGATGATGTCCGGGTGGTCTGCCAGGCCCAGGTAGTTGTTGGCGCAGAAGTTCAGGACGGTGTTCGCCGGCTGGCCGAGCTGGCCTGCGGCGATGTGGCTGGCCTGCGGCGAGTCGATGTGCCGTTCGGTCTTGAAAAGGCCCGCGGCGCGGATCTCGTCAAGCTCGCCCTGCAGCTGGTCTTTGATGCTTGAGTACATGGTGGCTCCTGGTACTGGGGTCTTGGGGAGGACTCTACGGTGTCTTAGATTTCAGTCCAGTCGAGGACAACCTTGCCGCCGGTGCCGGCGCGGGCGATTTCGAAGCCCTTTTCCCAGTCGTTGGCGGACAGCCGGTCCGTGACGACGGCGGAAATGTGGCTGTGCAGCACCGGGTTGGAGGACAGCATGGCACTCATGGCGTACCAGGTCTCGTACATCTCACGGCCGTAGATGCCCTTGAGGGTGAGCATGTGGGTGACCACTTTGCCCCAGTCGATGTCGATGGACTGGCTGGGCAAGCCAAGCATGGCGATGCGTCCGCCGTGGTTCATGTTGTTGATCATCTCAGGCAGGGCCGTGGGATGCCCGGACATTTCCAGGCCGATGTCGAATCCTTCGCGCATGCCGAGCTCGAGCTGGGCATCCTTGACGCGCATCTTGGACACGTCGACGGCGAGGTCCACGCCCATCTGCCGGGCGAGCTCGAGGCGGGGAGCGGAGACGTCCGTGATGGCGATCTTGCGGGCACCTGCATGCCGTGCGACGGCGATTGCCATGAGTCCGATGGGTCCAGCACCTGTGATGAGCACGTCCTCGCCTACCAGCGGGAAGCTCAGGGCCGTGTGGACGGCGTTGCCGAACGGGTCAAAGATGGCGCCAAGCTCCGGGGTGACGGAGGGATCGTGGTGGACCCAGACGTTGGTCTCAGGGATGACCACGTATTCGGCGAAGGCGCCGTCGCGCTGAACGCCGACAGATACCGTGTGGATGCACATCTGGCGGCGGCCCGCGCGGCAGTTGCGGCAGATCCCGCAGACCACGTGCCCTTCGCCGGAAACGCGGTCGCCGACCTTGACGTCCCGGACGTCCTCGCCCACCGCGACCACTTCACCGTAGAACTCGTGACCGGCGATCAACGGGGTCTCGATGATGCTCTGCGCCCAGGCGTCCCAGGACTGGATGTGCAGGTCGGTCCCGCAGATGCCGGTGGTCATGACGCGGATCTTGACGTCGCTGGGACCGGCCTCCGGTTCGGGCCGTTCGACGAGTTCAAAGCCAGCGTGCGGACCGGACTTGTAGAGAGCCTTCATGGGTCTTCCTCACTCAAGGGATGGGGCCGTTTGTGTGCCGTTTCACTTCATTGAAGCCTCACGGATGGTTTAGCACAACTAGGTTTTTCTCAATCAACGATTTAGCATTTGCTAAATGGAAGTACACCAGCTCCAAATGCTCAGGGAACTTGGAGATCTAGGCAGTGTCAAGGCCGTGGCGGAGACGCTCATGGTCACTCCCTCGGCCGTTTCCCAGCAGCTCGCCCTCCTGCAGAAATCGGTGGACGTGCCCCTGACCCGCAAGGAAGGCCGAGCCCTGGTGCTCACCGACGCCGGCCGGGTCCTCGCCGGCGCAGGAGCGGCCGTTGTGAGCGCCATGGCCGACGCCCGGGCCGCCATCGGCGCCTACCACGATTCGCCGGGCTCTACCGTGACCGTAAGTGCCTTCCACAGCGCGGGCCAGGCCTTGTTCGCTCCGCTCGCTGCATTGCTGACCACCGCACGGAACGCGGGTCCGGAAAACAGTGTTCCCCGCGTGAAGCTCGCCGACGAAGACGTTGCCCAGGAAGACTTTCCGGGACTCGCCGCGCGGTACGACCTCGTTCTCGCGCACCGGATGGAGCACAGCCCGCCGTGGCCCGAGGACAAAGTCGCAGTGATCGGACTCGCCGACGAACCGCTCGACGTCGCCTTGCCTGCCGGACACCCGCTCGCGGCGCGCCGCGAACTCACGCCGGCCGACGTCGTCGGGCAGCCTTGGGTGACCAGCCGGGCCGGGTACTCCCCCGCGGACGTGCTGGCCGCCGTCGTCGCCGTCAGCGGGCGCCCGGCTGATGTCCTGCACCGCATCAACGACTACTCCACGGTTGCGTCCCTTGTTGCCGCAGGGGGTGCGATCGGTCTGCTCCCGCGGTTCACCGCGCGCCGCGTACTCGATGCCGGAGTGGTGCTGCGTCCGCTGGCGGGAGTGAATTCCGTGCGCAAAATCGACATCCTGGCGAGGCCGGAGACGCTGAAACGGAAGTCAGTGATGACGGTCTGCCAAGCGCTGCAGACCGTCATGACCGAACTCGCCGGGGGTGCCTGACCTCGTTCAGGGGTCAAACATCGTCAGGCAGAGGCGCTCCCGTACCCCAGCCGCTTTCCGCCATCATGGGGCGCAGCGGGCAACGTACCGCCGATAATGTGGTTCGCGGTGACCGTGGTGCCGCTCTTCGTGCCCGAGATTGCAACGGTGTCTCCCGTCTTCAGCTCCGTGGCCTTGATGGTTCGCGGCGCGGGCCGCTGGCCTTGTTTGCCCGTTCCGGAAGCGGGGAGCATGAAGATGGTGGTTGAGGAGTTGATGGCGTAAGCCTGGGTAAAGCCGTCGTCGCTCTTGACGGTGATGCTTGAATCGCTGACGGTCTGGACGGTGCCGCGCTGGGAAACGATCGTCGAGTACGTGCCGTCCTTGTTCTTGACCGTGAACTCACCGTGGATCCCCGGACCCGCAAAACCGCGGGGAAGCACCGGGAAGGGCCGGGCTTTACCGGGCGACGGGCTGGCGGGCGACGTGGGTCCGGGTGATGGGGTGGCGGTGCCCGTGGGCGAGGCCACCGCGTAGACGGGGATCATCTGGCCGGCGGCCCAGGCTGCGGCCACACCCCCGCCGCTCAAGACGACGGCGATACCGCCTGCGGTGAGGGCCTTGCGAAGGCCAGACGTCATGGTGGACATGGCCGAATCCTCTCTCCGCTCCTCCCGATCCGGCAAGGGGCGGGCAGCAAAGAACTGATGACACCATGATGCGCCGCGAAGCTGTGTGGGGGCTGTGGATCCGGACACAACAAAGGCCGCAGTTGGTGTCATTCTGACGAGTCAGAATGACACCAACTGCGTGGGCCCACGCCGCCAGGGTTCCCTGGCCGAGCGAAGCTAGGTTAGGGAGGCGGTGGGGACTTTGGGTGAAGCGGAGGCTGTCAGCCTTCGACGCCGAGCCGCTCCAGGATCAGCTCCTTCACCCGGCCGGCATCGGCCTGGCCGCGCGTGGCCTTCATGACTCCGCCGACGATCGCACCAATGGCCTGCAGCTTGCCGCCGCGGATCTTCTCCGCTACGTCCGGCTGGGCCGCCAGTGCGGCGTCGATCGCTTCCAGGAGGGGACCGTCGTCGGACACGACGGCGAGGCCGCGCTTCTCGACGATCTCGGCCGGGGCGCCTTCGCCGGCAAGGACGCCGTCGAGCACCTGGGAAGCCATCTTGTTGTTGATCTTGCCGCCCTCGACGAGCGTGTTGAGCTCCACGATGGTCTGCGGCGTGACGCCGAGCTCGGAGGGGTCGACGTCGGCCGTCTTGGCGCGTCCGACGATCTCGCCCATCCACCATTTGCGGGCCACGGAAGCGCTGGCGCCTGCGGCGATCGTCTCCTCGATGGAGTCCATGACGCCGGCGTTCACGACGTCGCGGAACTCGAGGTCCGAGTAGCCCCAGTCGGCCTGGAGGCGCTTGCGGCGGGCCGCGGGCGGCTCGGGCAGCGTGGCGCGGAGTTCTTCCACCCATTCACGGGACGCGAGGACAGGAACGAGGTCCGGCTCCGGGAAGTAGCGGTAGTCGTCGGCGTCGGACTTTGCCCGGCCCGACGTCGTCGTGCGCGTGTCTTCGTGCCAGTGGCGCGTTTCCTGGATGACCGGTTCGCCGGACTCGAGGACGGCGGCGTGGCGCTGGATTTCGTAACGGACGGCGTGCTCGACGGCGCGCAGCGAGTTCACGTTCTTTGTCTCGGAACGTATGCCGAAACGTTCGCGGCCGTGCGGGCGCAGCGAGACGTTGGCGTCGCAACGAACGTTGCCGCGTTCCATCCTGGCGTCGGAAACGCCGAGGTTCTTGACGATCTCGCGCACTGCGGCAACGTAGGCCTTGGCGAGCTCGGGTGCCCGGCTGCCCGCGCCCTCGATCGGCTTGGTGACGATTTCCACCAGCGGAACGCCGGCACGGTTGTAGTCCACCAGCGAGTAGTCGGCGCCTTGGATGCGGCCCGTCGCGCCGCCCATGTGGGTGAGCTTGCCGGCGTCCTCCTCCATGTGCGCGCGCTCGATCTCCACGCGGAACACCGACCCGTCGGAGAGCTCGATGTCCAGGTAGCCGTCGTACGCGATGGGCTCGTCGTACTGGGACGTCTGGAAATTCTTGGGGGTGTCCGGGTAGAAGTAGTTCTTCCGAGCGAAGCGGCAGGACTCGGCGATCTTGCAGTTCAAGGCAAGGCCGATCTTGATGGAGGACTCTACCGCGGTTTTGTTCACCACCGGCAGGACGCCGGGCATGCCGAGGTCCACCTCGTTGACGTTGGTGTTCGGCTCGTCGCCGAAGACGTTCGGGGCGGAGGAGAACATCTTGGTGTTGGTGTTGAGCTCCACGTGGACCTCGAAGCCCAGGACGGGATCGTACTTCTCCATGGCCTCTTCGAAGCTGAGGATGGCGTCGGTAGACATCAGTTGGAACCTCCGGCGGTGGTGGAGCTGGAATCAAGAGCAGGTGCCTTCGCCAGCAAGGGGCCGCCCCACTTCTCTTCGAGCAAGGATTCAAGGACGGCGCCGACGCGGTACAGGCGGGCGTCCTCGCGGGCGGGTGCCAGCAGCTGGATGCCCACGGGCAGTCCGTCTTCGTCGGCGAGGCCGCCAGGCAGGGACAAACCGGGGATGCCGGCCATGTTCGCCGGGATGGTGGCGACGTCGTTGAGGTACATGGCCAGCGGATCGTCCAACTTCTCCCCCAGCTTGAAGGCCGTGGTGGGAGCGGTCGGCGAAATCAGGACGTCGGCCTGGGCGAATGCGGCATCGAAGTCACGCTGAATGAGCGTCCGGACCTTCTGGGCCGAGCCGTAGTAGGCGTCGTAGTAGCCGGCGCTGAGGGCGTAGGTGCCCAGGATGATGCGGCGCTTGACCTCGTCACCGAAACCGGCTGCGCGCGTTGCGCCCATGACGCGTTCGATCGTCATGGGGCCGTCCTTCGGCAGGACACGCAAGCCGTAGCGAACGCCGTCGAACTTGGCCAGGTTGCTGGAAACCTCGGACGGCATGATCAGGTAGTAGGCACCCAGGGCGTACTTGAAGTTGGGGCAGGAAACCTCGACGATCTCCGCGCCAGCCTCCTTGAGCAGCTCGAGGGACTCGTTGAAACGGTTTTCGACGCCGGCCTGGTAGCCCTCGCCGTGCAGTTCCTTGACGATGCCGATCTTCATGCCCGTGACGTTGCCCGTCTTGGCTGCGGCCACGAGGGTGTCGAGGCGATCCGTCAGGGAAGTGGAGTCGAAGGGGTCGTGGCCGCCGATGACTTCCTGCAGCAAGGCGGAGTCCAGGACGGTCCGCGAAACCGGGCCGATCTGGTCCAGCGAAGACGCCATGGCAATGGCGCCGTAGCGGGAAACAGCGCCGTACGTGGGCTTCATGCCGACAGTGCCGGTGACCGCACCAGGCTGCCGGATGGATCCGCCGGTGTCCGTGCCGAGGGCCAGCGGAGCTTCGAAGGCGGCGACGGCGGCTGCGGAGCCACCGCCGGAACCTCCGGGAATGCGGTCCAGGTCCCACGGGTTGCGGGTGGGGCCGTACGCCGAGTGTTCCGTGGAGGAACCCATGGCGAATTCGTCCAGGTTGGTCTTGCCGAGGATGGGCATCTTCGCGGCGCGCAGCTTCTTGATGACCGTGGCGTCGTACGGGCTGTGCCAGCCTTCGAGGATCTTGGAACCGGCCGTGGTGGGCTGGCCGATGGTGACGATGAGGTCCTTGACCGCGATGGGCACACCGGCGAGTTCGTGGAGCGCTTCGGCCTCGGCACCGCCGGCGGCGCGGATGGCGTCCACCTCGGCGGCGACGGCGAGCGCCTCTTCGGCGTTGACGTGCAGGAACGCGTTGACTTGTCCGTCAACGTCGGCGATGCGGTCCAGGTACGCCTGGGTGACCTCGACGGAGGTGACCTCGCGGGCGGCGAGCTTGGCGGCCAGTTGTGCCGCGGACAGGCGGATGAGTTCGGAGTTGTTCAATTCAGTCATTCGCTTAGTCCTCATCCAGGATGGCCGGAACCTTGAAGCGGCCTTCGAAAGAGTCCGGAGCCCCGGACAGCGCCTGCTCCGCGGTGAAGGTGTGGCCCACGACGTCTTCACGGAACACGTTGTTCAACGGAATCGGGTGGGACGTGGCCGGGACATCGTCCCCGGCGGCTTCGCTGACGGACTTCACCGAATCCACGATGACGGCAAGCTCGCCGGCCATCCTGTCCAGCTCTTCGGGACTCATTTCAATGTGAGCCAGACGCGCAAGATGCGCGACGTCGTCACGGTTGATCGCAGCCATGGATCTCCCCTGCAAAGTTCAAATGGTTTTCCGCACTAGTCTACGTGGGTTGGACGACGAACAACGCGGGGTCACTTACGGCCCATCCGGAGGCCCCGGATGGGCCGTAAGTGACCCCGCGTCGTGGGATTAGGCGCTCTTCTGGGCCACCAGTTCGATTTCGACCAGCATTGCCGGGTCGAGGAACGGCAGGACGTGGACCAGGGAAAGGGTGGGGCGGATCTCGCCGAAGACCTCGCCGTGGGCGCGGCCGGCGTCTTCCCACTTGCTGATGTCGGTCAGGTAGAGCTTCGACTGCACGACGTCCTCGTACGAGAAACCGGCGTCTTCCAAGACGGTGCCGAGCTTTTCGAGGATGTATTTGGTCTGCGAGTAGAAGTCGTCTCCGACGATCGCGTTTTTGCCGTCGACGACACCGCTCGCCGCCGTAGCCGATATGAAGAGCGTGTTGTCCACCTGGACCGCACGGGAGTATCCAAGGGTCTGTTCCCAGACCGAACCCGTGCCGAATGTCTTGCGCATGCCGCGCCTTTCTCAGTTTCCGCACCCGGCCCGATGACCGGGGTATACGAGGAAACTTTATGGCTGGCGGACATCCTGCCGATAAACGAACAGTTTTATGTCGGTACCAGGAACAAACCAATCGCGCTTCGGTTCGCGATCGAATCCGGTTTTCGCGTAAAGGGCATTGGCGCTTTCCCAGGTGGCACCGGTGGTGAGGCACACGGCGTTGATGCCATCCATGGAGCGGGCCTGGTCAACGACCGCCTGAACCAGTGCCCGGCCCGCGCCCGAGCGCTGCGCCTCCGGATCAACCACCAAGGTGCGCATTTCGAGCTCGTCCGGGAGGCCAATGTCCGAAAAGCCGCCGCCGGCCTTGGCTGACGTAACGGAGCCGATGACCTGGCCATCGCGCTCGGCGACGAAAACGTCGGCGTAGCGGGCGCGGCCGGCCACGTCGCGCAGCTTCTCCAGATACGGGTGGTCCGGGCTGCCGTAGTAGCCGGCGGTCACGTAAGACGACATCGTGATGCGGGCTACGGCGTCGTAGTCTTCGGGCAAGGCGGGCCGGACGGTAATCTGCGAATGCACTGATCCATGGTAGTCGCGTCCGCGCCGCGCAGTGCGCCAAAGCGGCGTTTCAGTGACCGAACTATCACCTTTGGCGGCCCCGGCTGGCGGCCGCCCGGACATAGGTGGATGAGCGTTGGGCGAAAACACGACATAAGTGACCGGGCGTCTTGGAGAAACACGTCATAGGTGACCGGGCGTCTGCAACACCCAACCCCCGTCCATATACCGCCAACTTTCCACCGACGCCCGTCCACATCCCCCCACCATTCCACCAACGCCCGTCCACATCCCCCCACCATTCCACCAACGCCCGTCCACATCCCCCCACCATTCCACCAACGCCCGTCCACATACCGCCAACATTCCACCGACGCCCGTCCACATAGGTGCATGAGCGTTGGGGGAAACACGACATATGTGACCGAGGGGCGGGGGCCTGACTCAAGGTTGCCTTTCGTGGCGCCAGGTTGAGCTTGGTTGCCGGCTGTTAACCCCCGTTTCGTGCTATTGCGGGAAGGTTTCGCAGGGCTGGCGCAGGCCGGGATCCGCGTGATTGATTGGCCGCGAAGACACCATGAAAGGACCCCGACATGAGCCCCGACCGACGCACACTGCACCTCAACGCATTCCTCATGAGCACCGGCCACCACGAGGCATCGTGGCGGCTGCCCGAAAGCAACCCCCGCGCAAACACCGACATCCGGCACTACCAAAACCTCGCCCGTATCGCCGAGCGCGGCACGTTCGACTCCATTTTCTTCGCCGACTCACCTGTGATCTTCGGCGACGTCGGACGCCGCCCCGCAGGCAAGCTGGAGCCAACGGTGCTGCTCACCGCGATTGCGGCGGCGACCGAAAAGATCGGCCTGATTGCCACCGCGTCCACCACGTACAACGACCCCTTCAACCTGGCCCGGCGGTTCGCTTCCGTGGACTTCGTCAGCGGCGGCAGGGCCGGTTGGAACGTGGTTACGACGGCGGGACCGGAGGCCGCGCGAAACTTCGGCATCGACGACCAGCCCGCCCATGCAAGCCGCTATGAGCGCGCGGCCGAGTTCTTGGACGTGGCCGCGAAGCTCTGGGACAGCTGGGAAGACGACGCCGTCGTTGCCGACAAAGAATCCGGAATCTGGGCGGACGCGGCCAAAGTCCGGCCGATCGACCACGTGGGCAAGCACTTCCGGGTCCGGGGACCGCTCAATGTTCCGCGCTCACCCCAGGGACACCCCGTGATTGTCCAGGCGGGTTCCTCGGAAAACGGCAAAGTCCTGGCCGCCAAGTACGCCGAAGCGGTGTTCACGGCCCAGCAAACTTTGGAGGGCGCGCAGGCGTTCTACCGAGACCTGAAGACCCGCGCGGTCGCGCTTGGCCGGACCGCCCAAAGCATCAAGATCCTGCCAGGGATCGTCCCCGTGATCGGCTCCACCGAAGCTGAAGCGCTGCGCCTGGAACGTGAACTCGACGAACTCATCCGGCCCGAATATGCCAGGGCCGAGCTCGCGAAGACCCTCCGGATAGCGCCCGAGGACCTGCCTTTGGACCGCCAGCTGCCGGCCGACCTTCCCGACGAGGACTCGATCGAGGGTGCCAAGAGCCGGTACACCCTCATCGTGGAGCTTGCCCGGCGGGAGAAACTCACGGTACGGCAGCTGATCGGCAGGCTGGGCGGCGGCCGCGGCCACCTGACGTTCGCGGGCACGCCGGAGCAAGTGGCAGACGCGATCCAATCCTGGTTCGAGAACGGCGCGGCCGACGGCTTCAACATCATGCCCGCAGTCTTGCCGTCAGGCCTGGAAACCTTCGTTGACCAGGTGGTGCCGGTACTTCGCCAGCGCGGCCTGTTCCGCAGCGAGTACAGCGGCAACACTCTGCGCGAACACTACGGCCTGGAGCGGCCGGCCAACCGCTTTTCGCACGGGGAACTCATCGCCCAGGCCGTTATCTGACCGGGCGCCCGGGCCGGCGTACCTGACCGGGCGTCCGGGAAAACCCCGGCGTACCTGGCCGGGCGTCCGGCAAAAACCCGGCGTACCTGGCCGGGCGTCCGGCAAAAACCCGGCGCATCTGACCGGGCGCTGAGGGGGCTACAGCGGGAACTTGCCTGACAATTCCAGCGTGCCCGCGCAAGTCCACGCTTCCAATCGGTCCGCGTCTGTGGGACCGCCGTCCAGCGGGCTGGTTAGCCTCGGGCGGCGGACCCAGCAGCCGGCTTCCTCCGCAATCAAAGCTCCGGCCGCATAGTCGTGTTCGTTGAGCCCACGCTCCCCGAAGGCGTCGTGGGTGCCATCAGCTACGAGGCACAGATCCAACGCGGCGGAGCCGAGCCGGCGAAGATCGGCGAACCCTTCCATGAGATCGCCGAGCCCGGCGAACTGCTCGGCCCTCGTGGCGGGATCGTAGCTGAACCCGGAAGCGACAATGAGTCCCGTCCGGCCCAGGAGCGGTCCGCTCAGCTGGGTGCGTTGCCCGTTTTCTTCAAGCCACGCTCCGTGGCCGCGTGCCGCCGAATAAATGCGTCCCAGCGCAGGGGCGTTGACGACGCCGGCCAGCCAAACGCCGTCGGCATCCGCAACCGCCACAGACGTTGCGTAGTAGACGATGTTACGGATGAAGTTGGTAGTGCCGTCCAGCGGGTCAATGGACCATCGGTAGCCGCTGGGCTGATCGGGCAGGGTGGTCCCGTGCTCTTCGCCCGTGATCGTGTCGTGCGGGCGGGCTGCCGTAATTGCGCTCCGCACAGCGTTCTCCGCGGCGACGTCGAAGGCCGTCACCCAGTCGCCGGCGTCGCCTTTGTTCACGACGCCGAGGTTCCCCGCCGAGTTGGGGCCCGCAGGCCTGCCGGAGAGCACCTTCGCCCCTGCCGCAGCAGCTGCGCTGGCGACAGTGAGAAGCTCCAAAACATCGGCCGTCATTCCGGGGCTTCCGTGTCCGCAGAGGCTTCCGCTTCCGCCTTGGCAGTCCCTGCCAGGGCAACGGCTGCGTCTTCATCGTCCGAAGCCGCGCTGTCCACGGCCTCGAGCACGCCGTCAAGCAACGCCTTGAAGCCGTCCTCGTCCAGCACCCGGATGCCAAGTTGCTCAGCCTTATCCAGCTTGGAGCCCGCGTTCTCGCCGGCCACGACATAATCGGTGTTCTTGGACACCGAACCGGCCGCCTTCCCACCCCTGATGATGATGGCTTCCTTGGCTTCGTCGCGGCTCAGCGTGGCCAGTGATCCCGTCACTACGACAGTGAGCCCTTCAAGGTTCCGCTGGATGGCGGCATCGCGTTCGTCAACCATGCGCACTCCGGCAGCTGCCCAGCTATCGACGATTTCCTGGTGCCAGTCAACGGCGAACCATTCCTTGAGTGCCGCGGCAATGGTCGGTCCCACTCCGTCGACGTGGGCGAGTTTGTCCTCGGAAGCGGCCCGGATGGCGTCCATGCTGCCAAAGGCCGTGGCCAGGGCGCGGGAAGCGGTGGGGCCGACGTGCCGGATCGACAGGGCGACGAGCACGCGCCACAGTGGCTGGGTCTTGGCTTTCTGCACCTCTGCGAAGAGTTTCTCGGTGGACGCGGTGGGCTTCGACGGCGTCTTGGCTGTTGCCTTTGTCCAGAAGTAGGGAACGAGTTCCCACTCCCCTGTTCCGACTCCTTTGGAGCGCTTCTCACGCCACACCCGGACGTCGGCGAGGCGCTCGCGGAGCCCGGAATCGGAGGAATCGGCAGCTAGTTCAAAGAGGCGCGACTCGTTCTCCAGGACGCCCGGGCCCTCTGGTTTCGGGTACCCGCCGATGGTCGCTGGGTCCGGCCCAGGTCCGGAGGTGAGCGCGATCGCTGCTTCCCACCCGAGGGCCTCAATGTCGAAGGCGCCCCTGCTCGCGACATGGAAGACACGCTCACGCAGCTGGGACGGGCACGACTTCGCATTGGGGCAGCGGATATCGACATCCCCTTCCTTCGCCGGAGCAAGCGGCGTGTGGCAGGAGGGGCATTCGGTGGGCATCACGAACTCGCGCACCGGCGGATCCTGCTGGTCGCGCAGCGCCAATACCGGCCCGACGATCTCCGGGATGACATCGCCGGCTTTCCGGAGAATCACGATGTCGCCGATCATGACGCCCTTGGCCTTGACCACGTCCTGGTTGTGGAGCGTGGCCATCTCGACGGTGGACCCGGCCACTTTGACCGGTTCCATCACGCCGAAAGGGGTCACGCGGCCCGTGCGGCCGACGTTGACGAGGATGTCCCGCAGCTTGGTGTGGACTTCCTCCGGCGGGTACTTGTAGGCGACGGCCCAACGCGGGACACGCGAGGTGTAACCGAGGGCCCGCTGCGTAGCGAAGTCGTCGATCTTGACCACGATGCCATCGATCTCGTGCAGAAGGTCGTGCCGGTGCTGGCCGTAGTGCTTGATGAAGTCGAGGACCTGCTCAAAGGATTCCAGGACCTTGAGGTAGGGGCTGACCGGAAGGCCCCACCCTTCCAGCAGCTTGTACGTTTCCGACTGGCTCGTCGCGTCAAGGCCTTCGCGGGCTCCAATGCCGTGGACGAACATCCGCAGTGGGCGCTTCGCGGTCTCCGCGGGGTCCTTTTGGCGCAACGAACCCGCCGCGGCGTTGCGGGGGTTGGCCAGCGGCGCCTTGCCGGCCTCGATCAGCGCTTCGTTGAATTCGGCGAATGCCTTGGACGGGATGAAGACCTCGCCCCGGATTTCCACCTCGGCCGGGTATCCGCTGCCGCTAAGCTGGCGCGGGATCTCCTTGATGGTGAGCACGTTGTGGGTGATGTCCTCGCCCGTTGTCCCGTCTCCGCGGGTGGCGGCGCGGACCAGCTTGCCGTCGCGGTAGAGCAGGTTCACGGCCAGGCCGTCGATCTTCAGCTCTGTTAGCCACGCAATGCGGGAAGCCGACGTGCCCAGCCGCTCGACCGACGCTTCGGCCTTGCGGACCCATGCTTCCAACTCGTCCAGCGAGAAGACATCCTCCAGGCTGTACATCCTCTGAAGGTGCTCGACGGCGGCGAAGGCGGCCGAGACCTCTCCGCCCACTTCCTGCGTGGGCGAATCGTTGGAGACGAGCTCGGGATGCAGGGCCTCGAGCTCCTCGAGGCGTCGATAAAGGGAATCGAACTCGGCGTCCGAAACCGTTGGTGCATCTTCCTGGTAGTACGCGTAGCGGTACTTGCGGACAAGGTCCGCGAGGTTTTCGTACTCTTCCCGTACGGCGTCCGTGGGAACTGCGGTTTCGCTCTCTGCTGTGCTCACGTACCTATCTTGCCGCAAAGCCGCGACGAAATAAGGCCTCCCAGAGGGAGAACAGGGAGAACAGCGGAAAGCAGGATCAGTGCGTGTAGCGGTTTCGGCTCCACAAAGCGAAGGCGATGCCCCCGGCCGCCACCAAAAGCACGCCGCCCATGATGGCGAACACGGCGAACAAATCCGAACCCGGCCCTTTGGCAGTGCTCACCGAGGCAGCTTGGGTGGCCTTGAGCCCCACTTGGATGGGGGTATCCCAATTGGAAGACGCCGACGGCGACGCGGCCGCCGTCGGGCTGCCTGTGGAGAGCGCCGGGCTGGAGGCGACCGGAGCCTCCGACGGCGCCACGACGGGTTCCGGTTCCACGGTCACCTGTGTCATGGGCGCCGGTTCGGGCGCTGCGGGGGCGGGCACCACCGGAGCCGGCACCGCCGGGGCGGGTTCAACCGGAGCGGGTGCCGGCGGTGCGACGGGCGGCTTGGCGGGCGCGGGGTCCGCTACCTTCGGCTGGGCCGGCTCGGGTTGTGCCGGTGCCGGGGCGGGCGAAGCCGGCGGGGCGGGCGAGCTGGGCGAAACTTGTCCGGGAACGACGGCGGGCGCGGCGTGGGCGGAAAGCACCGGGAAGGCGCACAGAGTCACAGCCATGGCAATGCCCGCGAGGGCAACGGAGAACGGGCGCCGGACGGCGGCACGGGTTGTGCCGCCAGCGCGCGCGGAGGAGCGTTGGGTCATGTTTACCTCTGCAGGACGGGAACGGCCGCCCGGAGTTGGGGTGGTATTGACCGGAATCTTCCTACATGGCCCGGGCGTGTCGCAAATCCCGTTCCCCGGAATCGCCGACGGCCGGGGCCGGAAATGGCCCTCCGATGTGGTTCTATTCGATCCTGGCATCCACCACGATCGCGGTGACGTTGTCCCGTCCGCCGCTCAGCAACGCCGCCTGGATAAGCGCGTCCACCGCATCCTGGGGCTCCGCCACCGTGCTCAGGATCCGGAACATGTCCTCGTCGCTCAGCTCCCCGGTCAGCCCGTCCGAGCAGACCAGCATCCGGTCCCCATCCTGAATGGGAAGCAGCCAGAAGTCCGCCTCGTTTTCGCCGCCTGTGCCAAGGGCACGGGTCACTACATTGCGGTGCGGATGCACCGTGGCTTCTTCAGGCGTGATCCTCCCGGCTTCCACAAGTTCCTGGACTTCCGAATGGTCCACGGTGATTTGCTTGAAATCGTCCCCGCACAAGCGATACGTCCGTGAATCGCCGATGTTCATGACCAGCCAATACGGGAATCCCAGGTGCTCGGCGACCACGACGCCGGTCAGCGTTGTTCCGGCGCGGCCACCCGTGGCATCCCTGATCCGGGAGTCGGCGGCCAGGACGCACGTTTGCAGTGCGACAGCGCCTGCCGAGCGGACTCCAGGCGCCAGTTGCGGCATGCTCGCGAGGGTGCGTACGCACAACCCGCTGGCAATCTCGCCTGCCTCATGGCCGCCCATGCCGTCAGCCACCGCGAAGACCGGATCCCTTGCAATGAGGGAATCTTCGTTGAGTTCCCGGCTGAGTCCACGGTCCGTCCCGTAGCCATAGCTCAAGCTGAATCCGTGCTCAGTGGCGGTCGCTGAGGGCTGTGAATCCATCAGTCGAGCACCAGTCCCTTACCCAGTCCACGTTCGAGCCGGACGGGAAGGATTTCTCCGAAACCTCGGACGTTCTCGGCCTTCTGCGGGACCAGGACGAAGCGTTCGTCGTCGCCCAGCGCTGCCGCCGTCATCTCGTCCACGAGGACCGTGCCGGGTTCAGCCAAAGCCGTAAGCCGTGCTGCCAGGTTGACGGTGGGTCCGTAAATGTCGCCCAAGCGGGAAAGGATCCGTCCCCAGACCATGGCCACGCGGGCCTCCGGCAGGATTTCGTCTTCCGTGAAGGCTTGGGCGAGCGCCAAGGAGATCTCGGCACCCGCGGCGGGCGTTTCGGCAATGTAGAGCACTTCGTCGCCGACGGTCTTGACCAGGCGCCCGCCGCCGACGGAAATGATCTCCGCGCACTTGTTTTCGAAGCGTTGGACCAGCTGCGCCAGAGTTTTCTCGTTCATGCGCCGTGACAGGCTCGTGTAGGACACAAGGTCGGCAAAGCCCACGGCCCGCGCCAGGGGCAAGGGAGCATCATCTTCGTCGCCGTCCCGCCCGGCCTCGCTGGCCTGCAAGCCGGCCTCGGCACGAACGGCCAGCCGCTGAACAGCGGCGTTCATCTGGCGGCGCCACGAATACAGGAGGATCTCTTCCATGGCGTCCACGAGGTTGGGCAGTTCATTGACCAACTGTTTACGGGCAACGGCGTCGGGAATGCCTTGCTGCATCACCATGTCTTCGATCAGCGCCTCGATCTGCCACACCACCATCCGGTCGGTCATCTGTCCGATGGCGCGCGTGACCGAGATTGCCGCTTCCTCGGTGAGCTTACCCGCGCGGACAAGGTCGAGGATGGTCGAAAGCGCCGTGAGGTCGCGCTCGGTGAAGGCGACATCCTGGTCGCCGAAATTCGGGAAACCCAGCGCCCGCCACAGCTTGCGGGCAGACAACAGCGAGACGCCTGCTGCTGCCGCGACTTCGCGCCGCCGAAGCTTGCGTTCGCCGCCAAGAAGGCGCGTTTCCAGGGCTTTGATGGCCAGCCGCTCGGATGACAGAGCCCCGGAAGGAGCTGACGCAACCGGTAGGACCCCGTCCGGTGCCTCGTCTCCGTCCGGTGCCTCGTCATCGGAAGGTGCGTGGTCCACGGAAGGTTCGGACACGGCGTCGGGCTCGTCGTCCATGTACTCAGGCTCCTGCTCGTCAACGCTCATCTCTTCCACCTTCTCTCATATCCCAGGGCAATGCGGCATCCGGGTACTCACCAAAACCGTCAAAATCGCTGTGCTCAGGCACCGCGCCGGGGCCGAACCCGGCATTTGTCGGCAGTTCCGCCATGGCATCGAGGATGAAACTTCGGAACTTGCCCACCTCTGGAACATCCCGGAGCACGGCCTCGCCGGGGTGCCCGGTATCCAAGGATATATTCCCTGAGCGCAATATCCGCTGGAGCAGCGATTGCGTGATCCCGACGCCGCGCACCGCGGCCAGCGGAACCTGCCAGTCGCCGCGACGAAGCATTCCGAAACGGGCAACTATTCGAGCGCTTGTCAGGATGTACCGCACACCGCGCCAACGGATGAATCGCGGGAGGCTGTAGCCAAGCAGGACGATGGCCGCAATGGCCAGGCTTGCCGCCACCAACCATTGGGTCCAATCACTCGTGATGGCCGGAACCAACTTGCCCGGTCCGCCCTTGATGATCCATGCACAGGCGAAGGCCGCCGCAGCAGGGACGAGTATGAACGCCAGGACGGGTCCGAAAAGTGCCCTGGGCTGCTGCCGCGTGATCACGATGACTTGCTCCCCGCGCAGGAGCTCTCTACGCATAACCGCTTTCGGTAGCCCGCAGGTGGACAACATCACCGGCGGTTACGACGTGCTCGCGGCCACCATGGTCCACCACTAAAAGGGAGCCGTACTCGTCCAGCCTGGACGCATGACCCACCAATTCGTGATCGCCGGGCAAGTGGGCTTTCACCTCGCGTCCCAAAGTGACCATGACGGCTTCCACCCGTTTGTGCAGGGAAGGTCCGCCGGCCAGTCCCGCCGTCGGGTCGCCGTCGGCGTTGCAGAAACTGCGGTAGAGCGCGGCGAAGCGTGAGAGGTAATTGCGCAGAAGCACGGTGCGGTCCGTGGTCGTGGCACCCTCAAGAAGAAGGGATGTGGCTGTCGGGACCGGTAATTCATCCTCGCTGAGCGTCACGTTGAGGCCGGTACCCAGAATCACGGCCGGAACGGATCCGTCGCTCATTGGACCCATCTGCGCCAGGATCCCGGCGATCTTCTTTCCCCGGACGAGGACGTCGTTGGGCCACTTGATCTCGGCGGGCAGCCCTGCGGTTTCGAGGAGGGTCTCGCGCAAAGCCAGCGCACCAAGGAGCGAGAGCCAGGAGTAGCTCTGGGTCGGGACGGGCAGGCCTTGGGAATTGACGGGACGCAGGACGATCGAAACGGAAATCGCCGAACGTTCGGGAGATTCCCAGTGCCGGTCGAGCCGGCCCCGCGCCGCGGTCTGGTGCTCGGCCGTGAGGACGGCGAGGTCCGCCCATTCCTTCGGTTCAAGGGTGACGGCACGCAGCAGATCAGCGTTCGTGGAGCCCGTGGTCTCAACGATCTTCAGTTGCGAAATACCGGTGGCCGCGAGGAAGTCGGGGTGAAGCAGCGCATCACGGTCCAGACCCGGGCGCGGGGCACGTGGTTCGCTGCTGGCAGGCTGTTCGACGTCCATAGACAGAATCCTATCCAGCCAGGCCGGTCCCGGAAGAAGTTGTCCGCTTAGAGGAAGATATCCGGCACCAGCTTCTCCTCCGGGGCACCCAGGCTGTAAGGCCTGAAATCGGTGACGCCAGCGTCCCTCAACACCTGTTCGTCCGTGTAGAAGTTTCCGGTGTTCAGGTTTGACGCGGTCAGGACAGCGTGGGCCGCGTCCGCCATGATTTCCGGGCCCCTGGCGGCTTGGACGATCTGTTCCCCGCCGGGCATGTTTCGAATGGCGGCGGTGTCGATCAGCGTGCAAGGCCACAGCGAGTTGACCGCCACGCCGTCGTTCTTAAGCTCTTCGGCCAGGCCCAGGGTGGTGAGGCTCATGCCGTACTTGGCCATGGTGTAAGCCAGATGCATGCCCGCCCACTTCGGGTCGAGGTTAAGCGGCGGCGAGAGCGTCAGGATGTGGGCGCCGCGCCCGTCTTGCGCCGACTTCCGTAGGGCCGGAAGCGCGAGCTTGGACAGCAGGAAGGTGCCCCGGACGTTGATGTCCTGCATGAGGTCATAGCGTTTCATGTCGAGCGCATCCGTGCGGGAGAGATCTATCGCCGAGGCGTTGTTGACTACGACGTCGATACCGCCGAAGCGCTCGACGGCGGCGGCAACCGCCGCGGCAACGTCGCCGTCGTTCCGGACATCTCCCACGAGCGGCAGTGCCTGGCCGCCGGCCGCTTCCAGTATTTCGGCGGCTGTGTACACAGTGCCGTCTAGCTTGGGGTGGGGTTCGCCGGTCTTGGCCATGATGACGATGTTGGCGCCGTCCCGGGCTGCTCGGGTGGCGATCGCCAAGCCGATGCCACGGCTGCCGCCGGACATGAGGAGGGTGCGGCCGTTCAGAGACCCACGTGCCTGGTAAGGAAGGGCAGGGCTTGCGGAAGCGTCGTTGCTTGAGGTCATGAGGACACTCTAGCCCAACTATGTTACTGGCGAGTAACATAGTTGGATGCTCGACTTGAAGTCGGAAAATTGTAGGGTTTCTACAGCGGTCTGTGGCTTTTGCGTCATTAGACTAGCCAACGAGGCCCGCACTTTGTACGGATGCTACTTAAGAGCGCATGCCTACGAAGCAGTGCCAGCGTAAATCAGCTACAGAGCCGGAGACATTGATGAGCCACGATCTGACAACGACAGCGGGAAAGATTGCAGACTTCCGCGACCGCCAGGCCCGTGCAGAACAACCTTCCGGCCCGGAAGCGATCGAGAAGCAGCATGCCCGCGGCAAGAACACCGCACGCGAACGCCTCGACATGCTGCTTGATGAAGACTCGTTCGTGGAGTTCGACGCCTTGGCCGTCCACCGCTCCACCGCGTTCGGCATGGAGAAGAAGAAGCCCCTCGGCGACGGCGTGGTCTCGGGCTACGGCACCGTCGACGGCCGCCTGGTAGCCATCTACAGCCAGGAATTCAGCGTCTACGGCGGATCCCTGAGCCAGGTCAACGGCGAAAAGATCGTCAAGGTACAGGAGTTCGCCCTCCGCAACGGCTGCCCGATGGTGGGCATCAACGACGGCGGCGGCGCGCGGATCCAGGAAGGTGTCGCCTCGCTGGCGATGTTCGCGGACATCTTCCGCAACAACGTCCATTCCTCGGGCGTCGTCCCCCAGATCTCCCTCATCATGGGCCCGTGTGCCGGCGGCGCGGCCTACTCCCCCGCCCTCACCGACTACGTAGTGATGGTGGACAAGACCTCCCACATGTTCATCACCGGCCCGGACGTCATCAAGACTGTCACCGGCGAAGACGTGGACATGGAAACCCTCGGCGGCGCACGCCAGCACAACGCCACTACCGGAACCTCCACCTATCTCGCCAGCGACGAAGCCGACGCGATCGAGTTCGTCCGCGAACTCCTGGACTTCCTGCCGTCCAACAACCTGTCCGAGGCGCCCGTCCTGGAGCACGAGCAGGAACTTGAGCTCGACGACGACGACCTCGCCCTCGACACGCTCATCCCGGACTCGGCCAACCAGCCCTACGACATGCGCAAGGTCATCGAGCAGATCGTCGATGACGCCCATTTCCTGGAAATGCAGTCGCTCTACGCCCCCAACGTGATCATCGGCTACGGCCGGGTCGAAGGCCACACGGTTGGAATCGTGGCCAACCAACCCATGCAGTTCGCAGGCACGCTGGATATCTCGGCTTCGGAAAAGGCCGCCCGCTTTGTCCGCCACTGCGATGCCTTCAACGTTCCCATCATCACCTTGGTGGACGTCCCTGGCTTCCTGCCCGGCAAGGACCAGGAATTCCAAGGCATCATCCGCCGTGGAGCCAAGCTGCTGTACGCGTACGCCGAGGCCACGGTGCCCAAGCTGACGGTGATCACGCGCAAGGCCTACGGCGGAGCGTACATCGTGATGGGTTCCAAGAAGCTTGGGGCCGACCTCAACCTGGCGTGGCCTACGGCGCAGATCGGCGTCATGGGCGCCCAGGGTGCCGTGAACATCCTGTACCGCCGCGATCTTGCCGCCGTCGCCGAAGCCGGCGGCGACGTCGAGGCAAAGCGCGCCGACATCATCCGCCAGTACGAGGAAGAGCTCCTCAACCCGTACCAGGCAGCCGAGCTTGGCTATGTCGACGCCGTCATCGCACCGTCTGAGACCCGGCTCCAGATCATCAAGGGCCTGCGGGCGCTTCGCGACAAGCGCGCGAGCCTGCCCACCAAGAAGCACGGAAACATCCCCCTGTGAGTGCCGAACAGAACCCCGGTTCCGGTTCCGCGGACGCGACGCCGGCCGAACCGTTGCTTTCGGTAGTCAAGGGAAACCCGACGCCGGAAGAGCTCGCGGCGCTCACCGCCGTCGTCGCCTCCCTTGGAGCGCCGGAGGAAGCCGAGGCTCCAAAACCGAGCGCGCGGCACTGGCTGCGCCGCCAGCAATTGCGACTGGAACCAGCGCCCGGACCGGGCGCCTGGAGGCGGAGCCGCGGCTGACGGGTGTTCAGCAACCCTTTCAGAACGGACCCGGCGCGGTTAGGCTCTTCGGGTGACTACTCCTAACGCAGCAGCAGCGCGCGTCCCCACTCCGATAGACGCGGTCGCCGACGCCTTCACGGACACCCTCCTCGCCCTCAACCCGACCCTGGCCACCACCCTGGGCCTGCCCGGGCACGAGACCGAATACCAGGATTTCTCGCCTGCCGGGGCAGCGGCGTTCGCCCAGGCGGCACGCGACACCCTCGACGAACTTGCAGCGCTCGAGCCCTCGGACGCCTCGGATGTCATCACCCTTGACGCGATGCGCGAACGGCTCGGCCTGGCCCTTGAGATCCACGAATCCGGCTGGGACGCCGCGGACTTGAACAACATCGAGTCTCCGGCCCAGACCATCCGCGCGATCTTCGACCTCATGCCCACCGACACAGCCGAACACTGGGAGCACATCGCCGGCCGGGCGGCCAACGTTGCGGAAGCAATCGACGGGTACATCGTTTCCCTCCGTTCGGCCAGGGACGCAGGCAAAGTCTCGGCGGTCCGCCAAGTCAAGATTGTCATCGAACAGGCCAGCAAATATGCGGCCGGGGACGGTTTCTTCGCCAAGCTCGCCGCCGGAGCCACCGTCGACGGCCAGCCGCTGCCGGCGGAACTGCAGGAAAAGCTCGACGCCGGTGCCGCCGTCGCGCGTTCCGCTTACTTGCGCCTCGCCGCCTTCCTTGAGGCGGAACTCCTTCCGTTCGCCCCCGAAAAGGATGCCGTGGGCCGGGAGCGCTACGCGCTGGCCTCACGTCTGTTCCTTGGCGCGACCGTGGACCTGGAAGAAACCTACGCCTGGGGCGTGCAGGAACTCGACAGGCTCATTGCCGAACAGGAACGGGTGGCCGAGCAAATCAAGCCCGGCGCGTCCATCGAGGAAGCCAAAGCCATCCTCGACAACGATCCCGCCCGGCAAATCAAGGGCACTGACGCCCTCAGGGCCTGGATGCAGGAACTCTCCGACCGGGCGGTCTCAGAACTGGCCGATGTCCACTTCGACATCCCGGACGTCATGAAGACGCTCGAATGCCGCATCGCCCCCACGGACGAAGGCGGCATCTACTACACGGGTCCGTCTGACGACTTCTCCCGTCCCGGCCGCATGTGGTGGTCCGTTCCCGCCGGCGAAGACACCTTCACCACGTGGGCCGAGACCACCACGGTGTTCCACGAAGGCGTGCCCGGCCACCACCTCCAAGTGGCCACCGCCGTCTACCGCCGCGAGCTGCTCAATAACTGGCGGCGCAACGTCTGCTGGGTCTCCGGACACGGCGAAGGCTGGGCCCTCTACGCCGAGAAGCTCATGCTGGAGCTCGGCTACCTCAAGGATCCGGGCGACCACATGGGCATGCTGGACATGCAGCGCATGCGCGCCGCCCGCGTGGTGTTCGATATCGGCGTCCACCTCGAGCTGGAGGTTCCCGAACGTTGGGGCAGCGGTACCTGGACCTCGGAGAAGGGCTTCGAATTCCTCAGGGCCAACCTTCCCATCAGCGCCGGCCAGCTCCAGTTCGAATTCACCCGATACCTCGGATGGCCCGGCCAGGCTCCGTCGTACAAAGTGGGGCAGCGGCTGTGGGAAGAAATCCGGGCTGAACTCGAACGCCGCGACGGCTTCGACCTGAAGGCCTTCCACACTGAGGCCCTGAACATCGGTTCCGTTGGCCTCGACACGCTCCGGCGCGCGCTGCTCAGCTGACCGCGGCGACGGCCTGGCAACGATTCACCACCGTACGGACAAATCCCCGCGGGGCACGCCCTGGGGATTTGTCCGTTTCACGGTGACAAAAAGTGGATTCTGGATAGGCTCTGTCCATGCTGATTGTCACCTCGAACAAGATTCCGGGCCACAGGATCGACGCCGTCTTCGGCGAAGTCATGGGCCTCACCGTCCGCTCCCGGGATATCGGTGCACAAGTAATGGCCGGCTTCCGTTCCCTCGGCGGCGGCGAACTGCCCGAAATGACCAAGGCGCTGTACGAAAGCCGCCAGGAAGTCATGGCCCGCATGGTCGCTGAAGCACAGCAGCGCGGGGCCAATGCGATCGTGGCCATGCGCTTCGACACGTCCGAGATGGGCGGAAACTGGACCGAAGTCTGCGCCTATGGGACTGCTGTCTTCGCCATTCCTCTGGCCGAAGGCGAGCCAGGTGCCACGGGACAGTCGATCTACCTGACGAAGGCGGCAGCCGGACAGGCATCGCAGTCCGCGCAAGCGCCCCAGGAACCGCTTCAGCCGTAGGTCCGGACGGATTTAACTTGCTCAGAGTGCAAACTTGCACTTAGTGTAAGTGGGTGACCACTTCCGAAAGCGTTCTGCCCTCGCGCCGCGAACAGAACAAACTGGCTACGCGCCGAGCCATCGCCGACGCGGCTCTTTCCGTGCTGCGAAGCAAGGGAATCGGCAATTTCACCGTCGAGGACATCTCGGAAGAAGCCGGCGTGTCCCGCCGCACCTTCTTCAACTATTTCCCGAGCCTCGAAGCCTCTTTGGCTTCAGTCACCGAAGGGTTCCTGGACAACGCACTGGAACAGTTCCGCCTGCGGCCGGCCAACGAACCCATCCTCGAATCCGCACGCGCCGCCCTCATGGCACTGGCGGACCCCATGACAGTCGCGCCGATGGCCGAACTTTTCAGCCTCACGCAGGACAACCGGACTTTGGCCCGTTCGGAACTCGAAGCCTGGGACCACTGCACCAACCAGATCATCGACGCCGCCCGGCACCGCCTGGGGCCGGACGCCGATGAACTCTATCTGCGCGCCCTCGCCGGGTCCATCGTCTCCTGCGGAAAAGCGGCCATGACCATCTGGTTCGAAGACCGCGGATCGGATCTCTCCGCCGAATCCTTGGCATCCCTCCGGCAACACCTCATCAACGCTATTGGCCTGCTCGGTTCAGGCTTCAACCCCTCGGCATAACCACACAGATCGGTTCCGATATGGCACTCCTGCTCTACCGCCTTGGCAAGTTCTCCTACCGTCACCGCTGGCTGGTGATCTCACTCTGGCTCGCCGTGCTCGTCGCCGTCGGCGGCTCCGCTGCGGCCTTCCACGGCACCATGTCCAACAACTTCCAGATCCCCGGCACCGAAACCCAGCAGATGCTGGACAAGCTCAAGAAGGATCTCCCGGCCTCCTCGGGTGGTACCGCGGGAATCGTCTTCGAAGCCGGCGACGCCGGATTCAACCAAGCAGGCAAGGACGCCATCACGTCGGCCCTCGCCGAGTTGCAAAAACTGCCGGATGTACAGTCCACGGTCAACCCTTTCACCACCCAAGCCGCCTTGGACAAAGCACCGTCCGATCTTGCTGCCGGGGAACAAAAAGCGGCCGCCGGGCAGGCAGAGCAGGACAAGGCCCGGGCCACCCTGGATGCCAGTGATGCTCAACTCAAGGCCGCCGAGCAGCAAATGGCTGCATCGGGCATGCCCGACGCGGCCATCCAGGCCCAACTCGCACCGCAAAAGGCCGAGCTGGCGGCCGGACGGCAGAAGCTCGAGGCCGGCCAGAAGCAAGCCGCGGACGGCGCCGCAGCCCTTGCCTTGGCCAAGCGCCAGGTGACCGCATCGCAAGGAATGCGCTTTGTCTCCACGGACGGCAAAGCGGCGATCGCCCAGGTCCAGTTCAAAACCTCCATCAACGGACTGACCCCCGCCGTCCGCCAGCAGGTCCAGGACATCGTCCACGGAGTCTCCTCGGCAGGTGTCACGGCCCTGGCCAGCAAGGAAATCACCGAAGACGTCTCCCAGATCTTTGGTGTCGCGGAAATCATCGGCATCGCGGTTGCGGCGATCGCCCTCATCGTGATGCTGGGAACGCTCGTCGCCGCCGGTCTGCCGCTTCTGATGGCGATCATCGGCGTGGCCGTAGGCGTTGGCGGAACGTTCGCCCTTACCGGCGTCATCGACATGAGTTCCATTTCCCCGATGCTCGCGCTCATGCTGGGCCTCGCCGTCGGCATCGACTACTCCCTCTTCATCGTCAACCGGCACCGCGGGCAATTGCTTGCGGGAATGGACATGGAGGAATCAGTGGCACTTGCCACCGGCACCTCGGGCAACGCCGTCCTCTTCGCCGGCCTGACCGTCGTCATCGCGCTTGCCGCACTGGTGGTTCCAGGCCTGCCGTTCCTGGCAGTCATGGGCCTGTCGGCCGCCGCGACCGTGGCAATCGCCGTCGTCGTCTCCTTGACCTTGACCCCCGCGGTCCTCTCGCTGGTGGGCCGCAAACTGATCTCGAAGCGGGCCTGGGCCAAGGCAGAGCGCCACAACGCCGAACCGGACCACGCCTCGGCGGACCTCCTCGAGGACCAGCGGCGGAGCAGCCGTGGTTGGGCTGGACTCGTGACCCGGCATCCGGCGGTCTCCCTGCTCGCCGGGGTGGTGCTGCTCGGGATCCTGGCCCTGCCGGCATCACAGCTCCGCCTCGCCCTGCCCGACGGCGGTTCGGAACCGGTCGACTCTCAAGCGTTCAAGGCGTATGACCTCACCCGCAAGAGCTTCGGCGAGGGCATGACCGGTCCCATCGTGGTTGTCGGCACGTTCCCTGACGGGCTCAGCGACGATCAAGCCAAGACCAAGCAGTTCGACGTCGCGGACAAGCTGCGCAGCGTCGACAACGTCGTGGCGGCTGTCCCTGTGGCCCTCAGCCCTGATCACCGCACAGCCGTTTTCCAGGTCATCCCGAAGGACGGGCCCGCGAGTGCCAGCACCGTCCAAGTGGTCTCGGAACTGCGTGCGAAGGGTTCCGAAATCCAGCAGGCCACAGGTGCCACGATTGGCTTGACTGGGCAGACTGCTGGCAACATCGATGTCTCCGCCAAGCTCGGCGCCGCGTTGCCGCCGTACCTGGGGATCGTCGTCGGGCTCTCCCTGATCCTCCTCTTGCTGGTGTTCCGCTCGATCGTCGTCCCGCTGCTCGCCACCG
This sequence comes from Arthrobacter alkaliphilus, assembly GCF_021483235.1. GTDB lineage: Bacteria > Actinomycetota > Actinomycetes > Actinomycetales > Micrococcaceae > Arthrobacter > Arthrobacter alkaliphilus. Next base: position 217,141 of record NZ_JAKEEC010000001.1, read on the forward strand.
GCGGCTTCCTGCTCTCCCTCGCGGCAGCGTTCGGCGCAGTGGTGGCTGTATACCAGTGGGGCTGGCTCGGGTCCGTGTTCGACGTCGCCAATCCCGGAGCGGTGCTGAGCTTCCTGCCGATCATCCTGATTGGGGTGCTGTTCGGCCTGGCCATGGACTATCAGGTGTTCATCACGTCGGGCATGCGTGAATCGTTCATGCACGGCGAAAACGCGAAGCTGGCGGTCCGAAGCGGCTTCAGCCACGCCGCGGCTGTGGTCACGGCCGCCGCCATCATCATGGTCAGCGTGTTTTCCGGCTTCATCTTCAGCCACCTGACCATGGTCCGGCCTCTCGGTTTCGCGATGGCGTTCGGCGTCCTCGTGGATGCGTTCGTGGTGCGGATGACCATTGTTCCGGCCGTGATGTACCTGTTGGGCGAGAAGGCCTGGTGGCTGCCGCGATGGCTGTCCCGGGTACTGCCCGACGTCGACGTCGAGGGCGCCAACCTCGAGCGTACGACGACGGCGGGTGCGGCCAGGGAACTGGTCCACTAAGCGCCTGGTTGCCTTTCAGCGGGCGTCGGTTCTGTGCTCAGAACCGACGCCCGCTCACCTTTGACCCGCTTTCCCCGACGCCCAATCACCTTTGACCCGCTTTTCCCCGACGCCCGGTCACCTTTGACCCGCTTTTCCCCGACGCCCGTTCACCTGCGGGCCGGGTGCCCGCAGGATCTGGACGGGCGTCCGGCCCGGCGCCGCCATAGGTGACCGGGCGTCCGGCCAGGAACCGCCAAACGTGACCGGGCGTCTGAAGAAGGCGCTGCGTACTACGCTTGAGCCGTGACCCGATTGATCCTGGCCTCCCAGTCCCCCGCCCGCACCAAGCTCCTCAAGGAGGCCGGCATCCACCATGAAGTGCTGGTCTCGGACGTGGACGAGGACGCCGTGCAGGCCCGGTACGGCGTGACCGATGCGCACGACACCGCGCTCCTCCTGGCCCGTGCCAAGGCCGAAGCCGTCGCATCATTGCCCGACGCCGACGGTGCCTTGGTGATCGGCTGCGACTCCGTCTTCGAGTTCGACGGCGAGTCCCACGGCAAGCCGTATACGGAGGACGTGGCCAAGGAACGGATGCTGCGCATGAGCGGTTCCAAGGGTGTCCTCCACACCGGGCATTGGCTGGTGGACTGCCGCGAAACCGCCGCGGACGTGAGCGACGGCGGGACGGCCGCCGGTACCGGAGCCACAGTCGGTGCGGTGTCCAGCGCGGAAGTCCACTTTGAGCAAATGAGCGAGGCGGACATCGACGCCTACATCGCCACGGGCGAACCCTTGCACTGCGCCGGTTCGTTCACGATCGACGGCTTGGGCGGGGCCTTCATCCGCAAGGTCGACGGCGACCCGCACGCCGTCGTCGGGCTCTCCATCTCGACCCTCCGCGAACTGCTGGGCCACGCGAACGTCAGCATCACCGAGCTTTGGAACCCGGACGGCTCCACGACGTCGGTGTGATTTGTAGCAACCCTACAAAGTCGGGCCGCTTCACACACGGAATCCCCCATCAATATGGGCGGAACCCTCAAAATCACGCTAGGCTCCCTGAAGGACAGAAGGAGTCAACTTGTCAGCTAATCCGGCGCAGCCCATTTCCAGCCCTCTCACCAAGGTCTTGATCGCCAACCGAGGCGAAATCGCGGTCCGCATTATCCGCGCAGCCCGGGACGAAGGCATCGCCTCCGTGGCCGTCTATGCAGACCCCGACCGTGACGCCCTGCACGTTCGGCTGGCAGATGAGGCCTATGCGCTGGGTGGCAATACGGCCGCTGAGTCGTACCTCGTGATGGACAAGTTGATTGAGGTCGCAAAGCAGTCGGGTGCGGACGCCATCCACCCCGGTTATGGCTTCCTCGCGGAAAACGCTCAGTTCGCCGAGAAGGTCATTGACGCTGGCATCACCTGGATCGGCCCGTCGCCGCAAGCCATCTCCGCCTTGGGCGACAAGGTGCAGGCGCGCCACATCGCCGAAAAGGTAGGCGCTCCCCTGGTCCCCGGCACGGCCGACCCCGTGGAGTCCGCTGACGAGATCCTGGCCTTCGCGAAGGAATTCGGACTCCCGATCGCCATCAAGGCCGCCTACGGTGGCGGCGGCCGCGGCATCAAGGTTGCCCGCACCATCGAGGAAATCCCTGAGCTTTTCGAGTCCGCAGTGCGCGAGGCCATTGCCGCCTTCGGCCGCGGCGAGTGCTTCATCGAGCGCTTCCTGGATTCCCCGCGCCACGTCGAGACCCAGTGCCTGGCCGACGCGTATGGAAACGTCGTCGTGGTCTCCACGCGCGACTGCTCCCTTCAGCGCCGCAACCAGAAACTCGTCGAGGAAGCCCCCGCGCCGTTCCTGACCCCGGAGCAGAACGAACGGCTCTACGAGTCCTCCAAGGCCATCCTGAAAGAAGCCGGTTACCTCGGCGCGGGTACGTGCGAATTCCTGGTAGGCCAGGACGGCATCATCTCCTTCCTCGAAGTCAATACCCGCCTCCAGGTGGAGCACTGCGTTTCGGAGGAAGTCACGGGCATCGACCTTGTGCGCGAGCAGTTCCGCATCGCCCGAGGCGAGAAACTCGGCTACGGCGATCCCGAGGTCCGCGGCCACTCCTTCGAATTCCGGATCACCGGCGAAGACCCGGGACGCAACTTCATGCCCGCCCCGGGAACCATCACCACCCTGAAGAACCCGACGGGTCCTGGCGTCCGGGTCGACTCCGGCGTCGAGCAGGGCGACGTCATCAGCGGGAACTTCGATTCCATGCTGTCCAAGCTCATCGTCACGGGCGCCACCCGCGAACAGGCACTGCAGCGTTCCCGCCGTGCGCTTGAGGAAATGGTGGTTGAAGGCATCCCTACCGTCATTCCTTTCGACCTCGCAGTAGTGACCGATCCCGCTTTCGCTCCGGCCGAAGGCCCGTTCAGGGTGCACACGCGCTGGATTGAGACCGAGTTCGTCAACGACGTCCCCGCGTGGACGCCTACAGGGGCAGGGACAGAAGCCCCCGACGCCGGTGAGCGCCAGCGCGTCGTCGTCGAGGTTGGCGGCAAGCGGCTGGAAGTCGTGCTTCCCGCGACTCTTGGCTCTGTCGCTTCGGTGGCCGGTGCCGGTGCCAAGGGCGCCAAGGTCAAGAAGCGTTCCCGCTCGGCGGGCGCCAGTGCTGCCGTAGCGGGCGGCAACGCCCTCACGTCACCGATGCAGGGCACCATCGTCAAGGTGGCGGTGGCCGACGGCGATGTGGTCGCCGAGGGTGACCTGATCGTGGTCCTCGAAGCCATGAAGATGGAACAGCCGCTTACCGCTCACAAGGCCGGAACCATCCACGGATTGGTGGCCAACGCCGGCGAGACCGTTTCTGCCGGTGCCGTGATCGCGACGATCGAAGACTGATCCCCACTGCCTCCCTAGCCTCGCTTCGCTCGGCCAGGGAACCCGGGCAGCGTGGGCCCACTTAAACAACTTCGGCCCCGCACCAAGGTGCGGGGCCGAAGTCGTTTAATCCGTGATGCTTAAGCCGTGGTCAGGCTACGTTGTTCTCGTAGTCCGTGTCCTTGGTTTCCTTGGTCAGGAACAGTGCCACGAGCGTCAGCACCGCCATGGCGCTCAGGTAGACGCCGACGAGGACCGTGCTGCCCTTGGCCAGTTCCCAGAGCCACACCGCGATGAACGGAGCAACAGCCGCGCCAAGAATGCTGGACAGGTTGTAGCTGACTGCGGAACCCGTGTACCGGACGTTCGTGGGGAACAGCTCCGGGAGCAGCGCACCCATGGGTCCGAAGGTCAGGCCCATCAGCGTGAAGCCGATGATCAGCAAGGCCATCGTCCCGACAAATCCGCCGCTGAACAGGGGTACGAACAACAGGCCGAACACGAAGATCCCTGCCGTCACAGCGAGGAGCATCTTGCGGCGGCCAAACCTTTCGGCCAACGGACCCGCCACGAGCGTGAAGATACCGAAGAAGACGACGCCGGCAATCAGCATCCAGAGGAAGTCGTTGCGTGAGAAGCCCAAGCCCGGGACGAATGCAGCGGCTGCCGCATCGGTCATGGGCTTTCCGGCCTTCACCGCTGCTGCCTGGGCGCCTGCCAGCGTTGGTTTGGTGCCGTAGGTCAGCGTGAACGTGGTCATCAAGTAGAACAGCACGTAGGTCGCGAGCATGATGAAGGTTCCCAGGATCAGCGGGCGCCAGCTTGTCTTGAAGACCCGGCCGATGGGCAGCTTGGCCACTTCGTTCGACTCCAGGACCTTGGTGAAGGCCGGCGTTTCGATGAGCTTGAGGCGCACGTACAGGCCGAGGATGACCATGACTGCGCTGAGCAGGAACGGCACCCGCCAGCCCCACGCGGCGAAGGCGTCCGGGGTCAGGGTGTAGCTGAAGACGAGGAAGATGATGTTCGCCAGGATGAACCCGATCGGCGCACCCAGCTGCGGGAACGTTCCGTAGACCGCGCGCTTGTTGGCCGGGGCGTTCTCCGTTGCAAGCAAGGCGGCACCGCTCCACTCACCACCGAGCGCCAGGCCCTGGGCAAAGCGCAGGACCACCAGCAAGGTGGGGGCCAGGAAGCTCCACCCCGGCACCTGCGCCGTTGGGAGGCAGCCGATCAGGAACGTGGCAATACCCATGGTCAGCAGTGAGGCAACAAGCGTTCCCTTGCGGCCGAACTTGTCACCGAAGTGCCCGAAAACGATCGAACCGAGCGGCCGGGCAACGAAAGCGACACCGAACACCGCGAAGGAGCTCAAGAGCTGGGTTGTCTCGTCCGCCGTCGGGAAGAAGAGTTTGGGAAACACGAGCACGGCCGCCGTGGCGTAGACGTAGAAGTCGTAGAACTCGATGGACGTGCCGATGAGGCTCGCGAAGATCACCCGTCCGCGCGAATTAACCGGCTGATTTCCCAGCCCGGCTGACCCGCTTTCCGTGGATGCAGCGATGGAAGACATGTAGTGGATGCTTTCGTTCACGCCGGCCCGGCGTCGCTGAGCCTGCCGGCAAAGATTATTGAGAGTTCAATAATAGTTCGCGCTATCCAGCAAATGGACAATCTTGTCCAACATGCGGACGCTCGGGAAAGTCTCAACCCGTGGGCCTCGCGACAACAACCTCACCATCGCCTCACTCCGTGGTGACTACCTCGGATAGGCAAACGTCACAGCACGTTTACAAGCGGCGACGGTCCGCGAAACGCGGCGTCCCTACCGTGGAAGCACAACGTCCCCAAAGGAGGCACTCCGTGACAGTTGACCCAAGCACCGAAATCCTCACCAAACAGCAGGCTCCCGCAGCCCCCGCCCCCGAACTGGAACACCGTCCCGGCCGCTGGATTGCCAACTGGGATGCGGAGAACAAGGAGCAGTGGGAAGCGTCCGGCCGTTCCATCGCCAAGCGCAACCTGTACTGGTCCATCTTCGCCGAATTCCTCGGCTTCGTCGTCTGGCAGCTCTGGTCGATCGTGGTGGTCCAGCTCCCCGCCGCAGGGTTCAAGTTCGACACCAACCAGATCTTCTGGCTCATCTCCATGCCGAGCCTGGTCGGCGCCACCCTTCGCATCCCGTATACCTTCATGGTTCCGAGGTTCGGCGGCCGCAACTGGACGATCGTCTCGGCACTCCTGCTCCTGATCCCCACCGCCGGACTCGCCGTGTGCGTCTCGAACCCCGGCACCCCCTTCGGCCTCATGCTGCTGGTAGCCGCCCTCGCGGGTTTCGGCGGCGGCAACTTCGCCAGCTCCATGGCGAACATCACCTTCTTTTACCCGGCCCGCGAAAAAGGCTGGGCGCTGGGACTGAATGCCGCCGGCGGAAACCTCGGTGCCGCCGTCGCGCAGCTCGTCGTGCCGATCGCCGTAACCCTGCTCGCCGCCGGAACCGTCAACCTGCCCATGGCCGGCCTCATCTGGATCCCCCTCATCCTCGTGGCCGCGTTCGGTGCATGGAAGTACATGAACAACCTCAGCAGCGCCAAAGGTGACATCGCAGGCTCCATCGCCGCACTGAAGGAACCGCACCTGTGGATCATGGCCTTCCTGTACATCGGCACCTTCGGCTCGTTCATCGGCTTCTCCGGAGTCTTCCCCAAACTCATCAAGGACTACTTCCCGGCTTTCTCCTCCATGCACATCGGCGCGGTTGTCCTCTCGCTCGCCTTCCTCGGCCCGCTGGTCGGTTCCCTCGCCCGTCCCTACGGCGGGCGCATGGCTGACCGCATGGGCGGAGCCCGGATGACCGTCACGGCGTTCGCAGCGATGGCCATCATCACTTTGACCATGATCTGGACCCTCCCGCTCAAGAACTTCTGGCTCTTCCTGGTCCTGTTCCTGTTCCTCTTCACGGCAAGCGGCTTCGGAAACGGCGCCACCTACCGCATGATCCCGGTCATCTTCGCAACGTCCAGCCGGGCAGCCCGCTCCGGTGCGAGCGCCGCCAGCACGGCACGCCTCGCGGCATCGTCCCTCGGCCTGATCTCGGCGATCGGCGCTTACGGCGGATTTGTCATCCCCCAGGTGCTCAACGCATCCAGCGCCTCCGGTTCCTACACCCCCGCGTTCTATGGCTTCGTCGGCGCCTACGTGCTGATGCTCATCGTCTGCTGGGCCTGCTACCTCCGGAAGGCCAACCACAACGCGATGGGACACATCTAACATGGCCAATGGCGCCAAGACCCACTGCCCGTATTGTGCGCTGCAGTGCGCCATGACCCTGACCCCGGCGGCCTCGGCTCAGCCGGCGTCGGGGGCCGCTCTTGAAGTGTCCGGCCGCGACTTCCCCACCAACCGGGGCGGGCTGTGCCGCAAGGGCTGGACATCGCCGTCGTTGTTGAACCACGCCGAACGCATCACGGAACCCATGCTCAGAGGGTCCGACGGCGTCCACCGGCCAGTCACGTGGGACCAGGCACTCATGCTGGTCACCGGCGCCGTCAGGCAGACCCGCGAGCAGTACGGGCCCGATGCCGTCGGCGTGTTTGGCGGCGGCGGACTCACCAACGAGAAGGCCTACCAGTTGGGCAAGTTCGCCCGCTTGGCGCTGGGAACCTCGCGTATCGACTACAACGGACGTTTCTGCATGTCCTCCGCCGCCGCGGCCGGAAACCGCGCATTCGGCGTGGACCGCGGCCTCCCGTTCCCCGTGGAAGACCTCGATTCGGCCAGCGTCATCTTCCTTCTGGGCTCCAATGTCGCCGAGACCATGCCGCCCTTCGTCCAGCACCTGCAGGGGGCCCGTGATTCCGGCGGCTTGATCGTGGCGGATCCCCGCCGTTCCGCGACCGCCGCGTTTACCGGCGACGGCGGCGGCATTCACCTGCAGCCGACTCCCGGCACCGACCTGGCCCTCATCCTGGGCATATCCCATGTGGTGGTTCACGAGGGCCTCGCGGACACCGAATACCTCGAGGCCCGCACCACCGGATACCCGGCGATCGTCCGCAGCCTCGCGGCTTTCTGGCCGGAGCGCGTCCAATCGATCACCGGCGTGCCGGCAACGCTCATCCGCGATTGCGCCCGCCGCCTCGCCGACGGCGCCCGGCGTGGAGGCAGCTACATCCTGACCGGCCGCGGAGTGGAGCAGCACGTCGACGGCACCGATACCGCCACGGCAGCCATCAACCTCAGTCTCCTCCTGGGCCTGCCCGGTTCCTCGCGCAGCGGCTACGGCACGCTGACCGGCCAAGGCAACGGCCAGGGCGGCCGCGAGCACGGCCAGAAGGCCGACCAGCTCCCCGGCTACCGCAAGATCACCGATCCGGCCGCCCGCGCGCACGTCGCCAAAGTGTGGGGCGTCGACGAGTCCCTCATTCCCGGGCCCGGACTGCCGGCCGTGGAGCTGTTGAAGTCGCTGGGAAAGCCCGACGGCGTTCGTTGCCTTTTCGTGCACGGAGCCAACGTTGCGGTCTCGGCCCCCGACGCCGGCGCGGTGATCCAGGGCCTGCGCAGCCTGGACTTCCTGGTGGTCTGCGACTTCTTCATGTCGGAGACCGCACTGGAAGCCGACCTGGTCCTCCCGGTCACCCAATGGGCCGAGGAAGAAGGCACGCTGACTAACCTCGAAGGCCGCGTGCTCCGGCGTCGGAAAGCACTCACCCCTCCCCCGGGTGTCCGCAGCGAATTGTGGCTCATGTCCCGGCTGGCCGAGTCGCTCGAAGCCCCATCCACGTTCAGCGACGATCCCGAAGCGGTCTTCGAGGAGCTCCGGCGTGCCTCGGCGGGCGGCTTGGCCGACTACTCCGGAATCGACTACGACATGCTGGACCGCGGAGAAGCGGCGTACTGGCCCTATCTCGCCGGCAGCTCGGGAACGCCACGGCTTTTCCTTGACGCCTTCGCGCACCCGGACGGCCGCGCGGTGATGGTCCCGGTGGTGCCGCAGAAGCGCTCCACGCGATCCGCCGTCGTCGGCTCGGAGCGGGAGCCGCTGACGCTCGTCACCGGCCGCTTGCTGGAGCACTACCAATCGGGTGCCCAAACCCGCCGCGTGGCCGAACTCGCGGCCGCCCGGCCGGAGGCACTCCTGCAAATGCACCCCGCGACGGCGGTGGCCGAAAACATCTCCGCCGGCGACTTCGTCCGGGTCTCGAACGAACGCGGAGAGGTCCTCTGCAGGGTGGAACTCAGTAACTCGATCCGCACGGACACCGTCTTCCTGCCTTTCCATTTCCCAGGACCGGGCAGCGCCAACTTGCTCACTGAAGCGGTCACGGATCCCGTTTCAGGCATGCCGGAGTTCAAGTCCAGCAGGGTCCGGGTCCGGAAGGCAGAGCCGGCACATGCCGAATCGGTGTTGTCTATGCAGGGCAAATTGGTTATGCAGGGCAAGGAGGCATCGTGAGAGAGCGGATCGTGGTGGTCGGGTTCGGGCCGGTAGCGGCCCGGCTGGTGGACGGATTGTTGCCTTCCGTGCGCAGCGGGCTCGTCCAGCTGCTCGTCGTCGGACAAGAAACCGAGGCCGCGTACAACCGCGTCATGGTGGCGGAACTCGGCGTCGGGCGAACCACCGCGGACGCCCTCGCGATGGCGGACGCAGCCGATTTGGCGGCCGACGGCGTCGACCTCCGGTTAGGCGTCACCGTCAAACGCATCGACCGTGCCCGCCAGCAGGTAGTCCTCTCGGACGGAACCACGCCTGGCTACGATCGTTTGGTGTTCGCTACGGGCTCCAGGCCCGTCATTCCAAACCTCACGGGCATCAACCCCGATCCCTCACACCCCGTATTGCCCTCGGGTGTCACAGCCTTGCGGGACCTCCGCGACGCGGCGCAGCTTCGGGAAGCCGTGGTTGCCGGGAAGCGCGTGATCATCCTCGGCGGCGGCGTGCTCGGTCTTGAAACCGCACTGGCCGCGGCGGAAGAAGGCGCCCCCACCACGGTGGTGCATAACGGCTCTTTCCCACTGGGCCGCAACATCGACCGCGGCGCCGGAACCGTCCTCGCGGCGAGCCTGCGGAAAACTGGAGTCACCGTGGTGGGCAACGCCCGTTCCACCGCCGTCGAACACAATGGTCCCGACGGCACGTTTTCCGCGTTGGTGATGAACGACGGCTCGAGGATCGAAGGCGACCTCCTGGTCCTTTCCTGCGGCGTGCGCCCCCGGATCGAACTGGCCGAAGGCTGTGGGATCCCCGCCGCTACCGGCATCCTGGTGGACCACCGCCTGCGGACGCACCACGAGCCGCACATGTTCGCGATCGGCGACTGCGCGGAAGTCCGCTGCGCCGATGCCGGGTGCTCCGAATGCCGCACGGCCCTTGGTCCCTCCGGCCTGGTAGGTCCCGGCTGGCGGCAGGCCGAGTGGCTTGCGGAGTACCTCATCCTTCTTGCCGAGGGTGGCCAGGATGCTGCCGATACGCTGGCCCCGCTGCCGCAGGAGAGGCCCGGCGTCGTGCTGTTGAAGGCGCGCGGCATCAATCTTGCGGTCGCCGGCGACAATGCCGCAGAGCCGTGGGACGACGAATTGTTGTCCGTCTCCGAGGGGATGCCCGGGCGCCAAGTGGCACAGTGGGCCGATCCCGGACACGGGCGCTACGTCAAAATGACAACGCGGGGCGGCCTGCTCGAAGGCCTCGTGGCCGTGGGCATGCCTCGGACGGCCGCCGAGCTTGTCATGCTGTTCGAACGCGGCTCCGAACTGCCCGCCGACCGTTCGCTGCTGCTGCGCTTGGACGGCCCGGACCAGCTTGATACTCCTGCTTCGCACAATGATTCCCAGCGCACGGTTTGTCGCTGCGCAGGGATCAGCGGAGCGAGCATCGAGGAAGCCGTGCTGGATGGCTGCTCAACCGTGCCGGAGGTCTCCAAGGCGACGCGCGCGGGGACGGGGTGTGGCGGGTGCCATGGGGATATCAAGCGGATTATTGAGCGGCATTTCCAAGGGGTTGCGGCGTGAGGCTTTTTTCACTCGGATCCATTCTCCCTATAGCTCGAGCAATAGGGTGTCCGAGCCCCCGTTCCGGCCGACCCGAACAAACCCGAGCCGCTCGTAGAGGTCCCGGGCGCGGTTGCCGTCCTCGACGCTGAGGCTGATAGCCCTTTCACCGCGAGAGCGTCCGAGGTCTATGAGGGCGGTCATGAGGGCCGTGCCCGCACCCCTTCCGCGATGGCCGGGCACGACGCCGATGGACAGTTCCGGTATGTCGTCCGCCACGAAGCCGTACCCGGCGTCGTCGGCGGGGAAGGTGCGGCACCATGCAGCGCCGATGCCTTCTCCACTACGGGCCTCAGCGACGACGCCGAAGTCCCCGTTGCGGAGCCAGCCCTGGACATAGTGCGAGAGTTCCGGATCATTCATGAGCTGATCCTTTGTGAATCGGATATCTCCGTTCCAATTCGCTGCTTCAAGGCAGGCAGCCCAGAGTGTTTCCGTGTCCTCGGCGCTTGCTTCACGGACGTTGATCATTGCGTCTTCCACGATTGGTACCCTACTTCGTTAGGGCTGTGGGGTGGTGATCGCGCCGCGCCACGTGAACAATGCCTCGCGATCTTTGTCGGTCAGCTCCGCTGCATCGAGGAAGGCCTGCAAGTCGAATTTTGCGAGGGTGTCCCGGAATGCGCCTTCGGTTGTTGTTCCGTGTTGCCGGCACAGTTCTTCCAGCATAGGTTCAGCGTTGTTTCGGTTGCTGCGGGTCGCCCGAACGTCACCTAATCTGACTGTTTCCATATAGTCATCGACGATCCGTTCCAGGTCCGTGCCGATTGCTTGAAGCAGAACCATGGCGACGAGGCCGGTTCTGTCGCGGCCGCCCATGCAGTGGAAGAGAACTCCGCCCTGCGGCGCGTTGACAAGAGCGGAAATTGCGGCGCCGGCCCGTTCGGGCATGGCCGAAAGGTGGGGCAAAAAGTACAGCGCGGTGCCCACTAGGCCGTTATCCCAGTAGTCCGCCCAGAAGCGTTTGTTTTCCAGGCCGTCAAGGTCGATGTGGAGCGTGGTCAGCCAGCCGGGCCGTTCCTGGCAATCGGTGTTGCGTTCCCCATGCTGACGGAGGTCAACCACGCTGCGGATCCCGGCATCGTAGATCTGTTGCCATCCGTTCCCTGTGATCCCATCGACGTTCTCGCTCCGAAAGAAGACGCCTCGCGGAGTGACGGTCCCGTCTGAGCGTTTCAGACCACCGAGGTCGCGTCCGTTGACCAGGCCGTCCACTTTGAGTGTGCGATTTTCGTTGTCTTTCAGGTCCCCCATGCCCCTAGTAAACCAGAGAACGCGAGGCGTCCCTGCGGAATCCCAGGTCCCTTGGTGCGGCACCCTGCGGTGCGCAAGTAACGCCTCCGGACGGTACAGCGCAGGCTCCAGGCAGGCCGGACCCGTGCGTGTTCACACCTGGAAGTAGCGGTTCTTACGTGGTTGTCGGTGTGGGTCGATATGGGGTGGCGGGATGAACCAGGGCACACCAGCTTGAATTTGGATGTGCCACTCTTCCTTGTGGATCAGATGGTGGTGGTGACTGCATAACAAGACGCCGTTCTCCACACTGCTTGGGCCGCCTCTGGACCAATAGGTGATGTGATGGGCTTCGCACCACGGGGCTGGCATGGTGCACGAAGGGAATGCGCAGCCCTTGTCCCTTGCGACGATGGCTTTGCGGATGTGGGCGGGGAAGATCCTGGACGCCCGGCCTATGTCCAGCACTTGGCCTTCCCCGCCGAGGACGACGGGGATGATATCGGCGTCGCAGGCGATCTTCCGCAGCGTGCCCGCCGGGACCGGACCGGTGAATGTGAGGCTCCCGGTACCCGTGGCTCGCCCGGCCTCTCTGAACGCGGGGAGTTCTTTGAGCTCTCCGAGGAGGTCCCGGTAGGCGATGGTGGCCATGATCTGGGGGCGCTGGCCTCCGGCCGCCGGCAAAGCCCCTGATGCGAGGGCGATCTTGCAGGCGCCCAGCAACCCGTCCAGGAGTTTCTGCGCCCTCGTGCGGCGGTCCAGGGTCGCGGCATCATCGGGTGAACCACCCGGCCCACCGTCTGCCGGACCGTTCGTCAGCCCGCTCCCGCAGCCCGCGTCCACCTGGTTGTCCTTCGGTCCGGGCTCCTGAGAGGTGCGAGTGCGGGGATTGGTGGCGGTGTTCATGACGGCGAGCAGATGCTCGTATTGGTCCTGGGTGGCGAAGATTTCCACATGCTGCAGCCCGTGTTTGGGTCGACGGAGGAAGGCTCCCTGAAGGTGGCGCAGGGCTTCTTCTCTGGGCTCGGTACCGTCCTGGTCGATGGCTTCGGTCGAGCGGCGGGCTATCCTGGCCACGAAATCGGCGTCGTTCTCGCCCGCTGTCATGGTCAGCGCGTGTTCCATGTCCGCGGCTGCTTCGGGGCTGCACAAGGGCCGGACGCGTTCAAGAGCCATGGTGATGGTGCTGGCTTGCCGGGAAGCGATGCTCCCGCAGGCCAAGGCCGCGGCCGCTTCGCCAAATCGCGGTTCTATCCTTTGCCCTGTGAGTGAACGGCCGGGCAGCAGGTTCTCCGCGAGGGCAAGGCGTCGGCGGGCCTCGGCCGCGCTGATCCGGAGCAGCGAGCGCAGGTGTTCACCGGTGTTCCTGAACTCCCGGAACTCGGCCCGGACGGATTTCGCATCCAGACCGCGGTCCTCGACGCCGGTATTGGCACCGCTTGCGTCAACGTCCGGTCCGGCGTTGCCGACACCAGGCTTGGAACCGGCCGGCCGGGTTACCGCCCAGCCGGTGGTCCAGCCAGTTTCGCTGCCCGGCTCCTGCTGCCGCACCCGGTGCAACTGCCCCGCGGCGACGACCTGCAAATAATCCAGGGCGCGGGACAGCTCCTCCACGCGGAAGGCAAACGCAGCGGAGTCCTGCAACCCCAGCGGCCCGACGTCGTCGCCCGCCGTCCGTGCCAGCGACCTCAACGCCGCGAGAGCACTCTCCAAAACCCGCTGCGGACCACCATGATCGCCGCTGCGATCCTCGTTCGGCTCCAGCAGAGCGAGTCGGCGCAGCCCCGGCGCTTGACGACCCGCGGTCACCAACTGCGGCTCCGGCCCCGTACGGAACACTACGGACCGGTCACCGGGCACAGCGCCCTGGCGGGTGGTGAGGTGTCCGATCGCTTCCATGGAAACACTCTGCCAGCAGGCACCGACAAAATAACCCGGTCATCCGCGTCGTTGGCACCCTACGTCGCGCACCTGTTTCCACGCTACGCAAAATGCCTCACGACACCCGAATTCGGGTGTCGTGAGGCGTTTTCCGTGTCGTGAGGCATTTTCCGTGTCGTGAGGCATTTTCCGTGTCGAAGATCCAGGCGGCCCAGGCCCCAGAGCCTTACATATGCACGTGCAATCGCCGCGCCGCTTCCGAAATGGAACCGGTCAGCGAGGGGTACACGGTGAAGGTGCTCGCGAGGTCGTCAACGTGCAGTTTCTGTTTCACGGCAACAGCGATCGGGAAGATGAGCTCAGAGGCGTTTGGTCCCACCACGACGCCGCCGATCACGGTGCCCGACCCCTTGCGGGCGATGATCTTGACGAAGCCGTCCTTGGTGTGGCGCATCTTGGCGCGCGCGTTGCTCAGAAGCGAGAGCGTGATGACGTCGCCCTGGTATTTGCCTGATTCCAAATCAGCCTCGGAGACGCCCACAGAGGCGATTTCCGGTGAGGTGAAGATGTTGGAAGCCACTTGGTGGAGCTTGATGGGCATGACGGCATCACCCAGGAAGTGCGCAATAGCGATGCGGCCCTGCATTGCCGCGACGGATGCGAGGGCCAGGATACCCGTGCAGTCACCGGCAGCGTAGATGTTCGGCGCCGTGGTGCGGGAAACGCCGTCGACCTTGATGTGGCCGGAATCAGTCACCTCCACACCCGCCGCTTCCAGGCCGATGCCGGCGGTGTTGGGGATGGAACCGACACAAACGAGGCAGTGGCTGCCCGAGACGGTGCTGCCATCGCCTAGCGTCACCTGGACACCGGCGTCGGTCCGTTCCACGGCCTCCGCGCGCGAGCGGGACAAAACGCGCACGCCGCGCCGTTTGAATACTCCTTCAAGAACCTGGGCTGCGTCACTGTCCGAGCCGGGCAGCACCTGGTCGCGGCTCGAAATCAGGGTCACGTTCGAGCCGAGGCCGTTGTACGCAGAGGCGAATTCGGCACCCGTCACGCCGGAACCGACGACGATCAGGTCTTCCGGAAGCTCCTCGAGGTTGTAGATCTGTGCCCAGTTCAGGATGCGCTCACCATCGGGCCTTGCAGTGGGCAGTTCGCGGGGGTGTGCGCCGACGGCCAAGAGAATCGCGTCAGCAGTGATCGTCTGGACGCCGTCCAACGTGATGACTTCGATGGTGTGGTTGTCCAAGAGCTTTCCGGAGCCCATCAGGATCTCAACGCCAAGCTTCTCCAAGCCCACCCGGATGTCGTCCGACTGCTCCCGTGCGAGGTGCAGGAGGCGGTCATTGATATGGCCGAGGTCCGCGCGCATTCCCGGCGCCACATCGCTGCCGTTGACGGCGAACTTGACTCCCAGCTCCCCCGCCTCGCCCACGCGGGTCATGAGATCCGCCGTCGCGATCAGGGTTTTGGAAGGTACGACGTCGGTGAGGACGGCGGAGCCGCCTAGCCCGGCGCGCTCGATGAGCGTTACCCTCGCTCCCAAGTGCGCCGCGACCATTGCCGCTTCATATCCGCCTGGACCTCCGCCCAGGATCGCAATTCGTGGTGAGCTGAAGTCAGGATGCATGGTCACAGTGTTCCATTCTCACTTAATGCGGACGGACCTGCCACTCAGCACCGCCTGAGAGGGCCCGGCAGCCTGCCCAACCGCGCCCTGTTCAACGGCGCGCGCGGCACTGTAGTTTGTACCAGTGAGTAACACAGAGCTGATGAAAACAGACCCATTCGAAGCCGCCAAAGCCGCGGCCGACTACATCGCGGCCGAGACGGGGGTCGAATCCCACGATGTCGCGCTCGTGCTCGGCTCGGGCTGGGGTGCGGCTGCGGACCTCATAGGCGAAACGACGGCGACCCTCACGGCGTCGGAAGTTCCCGGCTTCCACGCTCCTGCCGTTGAGGGGCACGTGGGCACCATCCGCTCGGTCCTGACGAAGGACGGCAAGCGTGCCCTCGTGCTCGGCGCGCGCACCCACTACTACGAAGGCAAAGGCGTTCGCGCTGTAGTACACGGCGTGCGCACAGCCGCTGCAGCCGGATGCAAGACCCTGGTGGTGACCAACGGCTGCGGCGGCCTCAACGAAGCCTGGGCGCCCGGTACACCCGTGCTGATCAGTGACCACATCAACCTGACGGCGGCTTCTCCCCTTGAAGGCGCCACGTTCGTCGACCTGACGGACCTGTACTCCTCCCGGATCCGGGACTTGGCCCGCGAAGTGGATCCGACGCTCGACCAAGGCGTCTACGCCCAGTTCACCGGCCCGCACTACGAAACGCCGGCCGAGGTCCAATACGCCAAACGAATCGGCGCCGACTTGGTGGGCATGTCCACCGCCCTGGAGGCCATCGCAGGGCGGCACGCAGGCATGGAGGTCTTCGGTATCTCCCTGGTGACGAACCTCGCCGCAGGCATCAGCCCCGTACCGCTGAGCCACCAGGAAGTCATCGAGGCAGGGCAAATGGCAGGCCCGCGCATTTCCCGGCTCCTGGCGGACATCATCGCCAAGCTCTGATCGGGCAGCGGCAGGAACCCCCGGCTGTTCCGGAGTTCGCAGCGCAGTAGAATTCGAGTGATTGCTGCAACTGCGCCCGAACCGGAAAGGACCGCCGACATGACCGCCGCGCCTTTCCGGTTCCTGCGAACGGGCCTGATCGGTTCCATCATTCTGGGCTTGGCCGCCGGCGGACACCTGGCCGGTGGCGGAAGCCTCCCGGCGCCAGCTATTTTGATGGCGCTCTGTGCCCTGACAGTCCTCCCGGTCGCCATCCTGACGCGCGCCCGGCTTTCACTGCCCGTCCTCGGAGGGCTACTGGGAGCCGGGCAGCTTTGCCTCCACTGGGCTTTCCAGGCCTTTTCCGAAGCTTCCATCACGGCGCCGCAGCAATCCCGGCACGCCGGACATAGCCCCTTGGCGCCGGCCCCGGAGACCATAAGCGCCATTGCTTCAGGCCACGGCGCGGACATCGACTGGCAGATGCTCGCTGCCCACACGGTCGCAACCTTGGGCACGGCCCTGATTCTCGCGCGCGGCGAACAAGCACTTTGGGCGCTGGCGGCTTGGCTTCGCCCGTTGGTGCACCTGCCCGCTCCGACGGCGATCCAACCGCTTCACACCCCGGCTTCATGCCCGATCCCGGCTGTGCGTCCCCGCAGCCTTCCCGGCCTTCGGCTTCCTTCCCGGCGCGGCCCTCCAGCCTCGATGCCAGCCGCCTGAGTCTCCCCTTTCACCACGGGCAAGGACGGGCGGCACCTCGCTGACTTCATAGGTCCGGAGCTCCGTCTGCCCCGGTCCATAACCGCATTTCCTTGTGAAAGGGCATCATTGCCATGAAGACCTCCATTCGCCGTACCCTCAAGACCGCCTGCGCCGCCACGATGGCCGCCGGGTTGCTCGCTTTCGGCGTCTCAACCGCCTCCGCACACGTCCACGTCAATCCGGACGACCCCGCAGCGGGCGGCTACACCCACCTGACCTTCAACGTCCCCAACGAGTCCCCGACGGCGAAGACCAACAAGCTCGAAGTCTCACTTCCCACCGATACCCCCTTCAACTCGGTGTCCGTGAAGCCGATGGACGGATGGACGGCCGAGCTGGTCACCACCACCCTGCCGAAACCCGTCACGATTGCGGGAGCAACGGTAACCAAGGCGGTAACTTCGGTGGTCTGGACCGCGGACGCGGCACACCAGATCGGACAGAACGAATACCAGGCGTTCGCGATCTCGGTAGGTGTCCTGCCCGACGCCGGCACCACCATCACCCTGCCCGCGACCCAGAGCTACACCGACGGCACAGTGGTGAAGTGGGACCAGAAGACCGTTGAAGGCCAGCCGGAACCGGAACACCCGGCTCCCTCGTTCGTCACAACCGCCAGCGACGAGGCCGCATCGGGTGCTTCCAAGTCCTCACCGTCCCCGGCTCCGTCGGCTGCGGCATCGGCGTCATCCAGCGACGCCGGATCCACTGCGGGCTGGTTCGGACTCGCCGCCGGTTTGATCGGCTTGGCCGCGGGCGTCACCGCCCTGCTGCGGACCCGCTCCACGCAGGCCAAATAGCCAACCCGCCTCGTGTGCCCACTCCGGGAGCGTCCCTGGCGCTGCCGGAGTGGCCACACTGTGACAGCTGACACAAGCCGCGACCTCGGCATTCATTGCCTTTGACGATAGCTTTGTTCGTATGACATCGAGCGATGCCGAATTTGAAAAGCTGATATCCGAAGCCAGCGAGTGGGCGGCCCAGGACCCGGACCCGGTCACTGCGGCGGCGCTGTCCGAACTGGTTGGGCTTGCCTCAGGCGGCGTCGCCGCGGCCCGCCAGCAGCTCGAAGACAGCTTCAGCGGAACGCTGCAGTTCGGTACCGCGGGACTCCGCGCCGCCCTCGGTCCCGGCCCCAACAGGATGAACCGCGTTGTGGTGCGGCGGGCAGCGGCAGGTTTGGCGGCCTTCCTCAAGGACGCCGTTGAGGCGGCTGCTCCCGGAACCCGGCCGCGCGCCGTCGTCGGCTATGACGCGAGGCACAACTCGGACGTCTTCGCGCGCGAGTCCGCGGCCATCTTCACGGCTGCCGGAATCGAGACCTTCCTGATGCCCTCGGCACTTCCCACCCCGTTGCTCGCCTACGCGGTCCGCTCACTTGATTGCGACGGCGGTGTCATGGTCACAGCGAGCCATAACCCCCCGCAAGACAACGGATACAAGGTGTACCTGGGCGGCCGGGCCGTGGAGGAAAGCGGCCGGGGAGCCCAGATCGTGGCACCCTACGATTCGCAGATCGCCGCAAGCATCGAAGCCGTGGGACCCTTGGATTCCATTGAACTGGCCGAATCCGGCTGGACTGAGCTACCCCCTTCCATCACCGGCGAGTATGAGGCCGCGATGGCCGCCCTGGCCGACGTCGAGAATTTCCCGGCCCGCGAGCTGAAGATCGTGTTGACCCCTATGCATGGCGTGGGTGGCGAGACGGCCGTGTCCGTACTCAAGGAGGCAGGCTTCACGGACGTCTCGCTCGTGGAGGAGCAAGCAGAACCGGATCCGGACTTTCCCACGGTCAGTTTCCCCAACCCGGAAGAGCCTGGCGCGCTGGACCTGGCCCTGGCGACGGCGGCGCGCCTGGATGCCGACATCGTGTTGGCCAACGACCCCGACGCCGACCGCGCGGCAGTAGCGGCACAGGATCCGGACACCGGTGCGTGGCGGATGCTGCGGGGCGACGAAGTCGGCGCCCTGCTTGGGGCACATGTGGTGACGAGGCACGCCGCGGATGCGCGGCAAGGCGACGCGGCACGGGGAGTTTTCGCCAACTCCATCGTTTCGTCCCGGCTCCTCTCCCGCATCGCCGAGGCAGCCGGCTTCGCGCACGAGGAAACGCTCACGGGGTTCAAATGGATTTCCCGGGTGCCGGGACTTGTGTACGGCTACGAGGAAGCCTTGGGCTACTGCGTCGCACCCGATCTGGTCAGGGACAAGGACGGCATTTCCGCCTCCTTGCTCATCGCCGAACTCGCGGCAGCCGCCAAGGCCGAAGGAAAGACGATCTTCGACACCCTGGACGAGATCTATCTGGTGCACGGCCTGCATGCGAGTGACCAGCTCAGCATCCGGGTGGCGAACCTTGGTTTGCTCGATGCCATGATGAACCGGCTCCGGGCAGATCCGCCGGAGTCCTTTGGCGGTTCCGCCATCGAGACGTTTGTGGATTTGGCCGAGGGAAGCGAACACTTGCCGCCCACGGACGGGTTGCTTTACCTGACCAAAGACCTAAGCCGCGTCATCATCCGGCCCAGTGGCACCGAGCCGAAGCTCAAGTGCTACCTGGAGGTCATCAAGTCGGTCGGGTCCGCCGCGGAGCTCGCGGAAACCCGGCACGCAGCGCGGATCACGCTGGACCACATACTCGCGGACGTCCGCGAAGCGCTCGGGCTCTGAGCTCTCGGGCTCCGCGACAGCGGACGACGGCGGTGCCCGGCTTGAGGCTCTGAGCTACAGCTCGACTTCGATAAAGCCATCAACCATCCGGGTCCTGAAGGCCGGAATCCGGAGCCCGGGGTTGGAATAGCACTCACCTGTCTGCAGGTCGTAGACCTCTTTGTGCAACGGTGAGGCGATGGTGGGGCGTGATCCCCGGGACCCTGTGATCCCGCGGGCCATGACGTTGGCCAAGGTCACGGGGTCCTGCTGGGCGACTGCGTAGACATTGTCGGCGTCGAGGCGGAAGAGCGCCACCTGCACGCCGTCGATCAACGCCGCCTCGCCCCATGCCGGCTCCAATTCGTCCAACGGGCACACCCGGTGCCAGCCGGGTGCGCCCGCTGCGCTCGCCAGCCGTTCTTCCCGTTCCAGAATGACGGTCATGTCAACCCCTATCGCTATGCCTGCAGCCGGACAAATGCTGCCTTTTCCTCAAGGTGCCCGGTGCAGGCGCCCGGTGTTTCCCTTAAGGCGGCGGCCGCCGAACGGCCACACCTTCAAGGTAGGCGGCGACTGTTTCACCGGAACGCAGCCAATGTGTCCGATGGGTAAAAGAGACCTCACACGCCCCGACATCCAACCGTGACCCAGAAGTTAAGACCACGAAACAAACGGGAAACTGAGGAGAAACTGCCCGTGCGTAGCCTGAAGTGACAAGTTGCGGAGTACGTTCTGCGGCGTTTGCGAAAGGCCACCCGTGACCGGACACACTTCCACCAGAGAAAACCGACACACTTCCACCCCGGAAAACCAGCGCCGTGTTGTTGTAGCCGGCGGAGGCCCTGCTGCCCACCGTTTTGCCGATGCCATGCATACCCGCGGTCTCGACGGCTGGCAGATCACGGTCCTGAGCGAAGAAGCGCACGTTCCATATGACAGGGTCACATTGAGCAAGGCGCTGACCGATGTGGACTACGACCTCACCCTCGGCGAGATGTCCATGTGGGAGCACGAATCCATCTCCCTGCGCAGGGGCGAGCGAGTGGTCAGGATCAACCCCGAAGCAAAGTCCGTGGAAACTGCTACCGGCAACAGTTACCACTACGACCACCTGGTGGTGGCCACGGGCTCGGACGCCGCCGAGCTCCCCTTCCCCGGGGGCGGCCTTGCCCATGTCTACCGCACGCTCGACGACGTCTGGGCCATCAACAAGGCCATCGCCGAACTCACGGAGAAGCTCGGCCGGACGGTCAGGACCGTGACCATCGGCGGCGGCCTCCTCGGTTTGGAAGCAGCGGCGGGAACCATGGAGTTGGGCGCCCGGGCCACGGTCATCAACGGTTCACGCTGGCTCATGAACGCCCAGCTGGATGAGGGCGCCGGCCAGGCGCTGGGCCGGCTTGTCACCGCCAAGGGCTTGGAAGTCCTCACCGGAACGTACCCGGCCGAAATCTTGTCCGACGACGACGGCCAAGTCACCGGCGTCCTCATGAAGGACGGGCGCGTCATCCCTGCCGACATGGTCATTGCGTCCATCGGCATCCGCCCCCGCGATGAGCTGTTCCGCGACGCGGCGGTCACCACCGATGCCAAGGAACACTCGTTTCAGCTCGGCAAGAAGGGCGGCGTGGTCATCAACGACTACTGCGCCACGGCAGTCCCGGGCATTTGGGCCATCGGTGAAGTGGCGAACTTCAACGGCATGTGCCTGGGGTTGGTGGCACCGGCGAACACCATGGCCGAAGTCGTCGCCGACCGACTACACGGCGGGCAAGCGACATTCCCCGGTTTCGACACCGCCACCAAGCTCAAGCTCTCCGGCGTGGACGTTGCCAGTTTCGGCGATGCGTTCGCGAAGGAGCCGGGAGCGCTCGAGATCGTCTACGCCGACCCGGCCCGCGGTGTCTACCAGAAAATCGTCACCACCGATGACGCAAAGACCCTCCTGGGCGGCATCTTCGTCGGAGACGCCACCCCGTACATGAGCCTGCGTCCGCTCCTCGGCCGTGAACTCCCGGCGGAGCCCGGCGCCTACCTCACCGCCGCCGGCGGCGGGGAAGCCCCCGAGACCGAACTGCCGGACGACGCGATCCTGTGCTCCTGCAACAACGTGGCCGCAGGCAGTGTCCGCGATGCCATCAACGGCTGCGGCTCCTGCGAAGGCAGCGCCCCCGTGCAGGAACTCGGCGAGCTCAAGACGTGCTCGCGGGCCGGGACCCAGTGCGGATCCTGTGTCCCGATGCTCAAGAAGCTCCTCGAAGGGGAGCTCAAGAAGTCCGGCATCGAAGTGTCCAAGGCCCTCTGCGAGCACTTCAGCCTCTCGCGCCAGGAACTCTTCGACGCCATCCGGGTCCTGGAACTGACATCCTTCGAAGACATCCTGGCCAAATACGGCACTGGCGCGGGCTGCGACATCTGCAAGCCGACCATCGCCTCGATTCTGGCCAGCCAAAACAGCGAATACGTCCTGGGCGCCGGCCGCGGCACCCTGCAGGACACGAACGACCGCGCGCTCGCCAATATGCAAAAGGACGGCACCTACTCCGTGGTCCCCCGCATCGCCGGCGGCGAAATCACGCCGAAAGGCCTGGGTGTCATTGCCGCCGTCGCCGAGAAGTACGGCCTCTACACGAAGATCACCGGCGGGCAGCGCATCGACATGTTCGGTGCCCGCCTCGAACAGCTACCGGAGATCTGGAAGGAACTCGTCGACGCCGGCTTCGAGTCCGGCCAGGCCTACGGCAAGAGCCTGCGTACCGTGAAGTCCTGCGTCGGATCGACGTGGTGCCGCTTTGGCGTCCAGGACTCGGTGGCCATGGCCATCAACCTCGAGTTGCGCTACCGGGGCCTGCGCAGCCCGCACAAGCTCAAAATGGGCGTCTCCGGCTGCGCCCGCGAATGCGCCGAAGCGCGCGGCAAAGATGTCGGCGTCATCGCCACCGACAAAGGCTGGAACCTCTACGTCGGCGGCAACGGGGGCTTCCTGCCCGCCCACGCCCAACTCCTCGCCCAAGACCTGGATGACGACACCTTGATCAAATACATCGACCGCTACCTGATGTACTACATCCGCACCGCCGACCGCCTCCAGCGCACCGCACGCTGGCAGGAAGAGCTCGACGGCGGCCTGAAGCACATCGAGGACGTCATCATCCACGACTCCCTGGGCATCGCCAGCGACCTCGAAGCCGCCATGGGGCGGCACATCGACAGCTACCAGGACGAATGGGCCGAGACCCTCAAGGATCCCGAACGCCTGCGCCGCTTCCGCTCGTTCGTGAACGCCCCCGACCAGAAGGACGAGGCCATTTCTTTCGTGCCGGAACGCGGCCAGATCCGTCCCGCCACCGCCGAGGAAAAAGGCGGAGTCCTCATCGCCAGCACCATCCCCGTTCGCGGCCAGGGCTAAGGAGCACCAACCCATGCAGCTCACCATCGATCTCACCGGCCGCGACGTTCTGGTCACCGGCTCAGCTCACGCCGCACGGCAAGCCGTCCGGCGCTTCGAAGCCGCCGGCGCCGTCGTCCACCGGCTCAGCACTCCCGACGGCGCCGACTCCGACGGCCCGCTGCCCGAGCGCCCCTTCCTGGTCGCAGCTGTCGACGACGGCCGGCCCGGCTGGGAACCCTTGCTCGCTCGCTGCCGGGAAGCGGGTATCCCCGTCGCCAGCGAACCGGCTGCGGGCCCGTCCGGGCAGGTCACCCTCGTCGGCGGAGGGCCCGGCAGCCTGGAACTCCTGACGATAGGCGCGCTCAACGCGCTGCGGGATGCCGACGTCGTCTTCTACGACCGGCTCGCCCCCTGCGCGGAGCTGGCGCAACTGACGTCCGCTGAACTGGTGGACGTCGGCAAACGCCCCGGGCATCACAGGGTCCCCCAAGGCGACATCGAAAAGCTCATGGTGGCCGCCGCCCTGGACGGCAAGAACGTTGTCCGGCTCAAAGGCGGTGACCCTTACGTGTTCGGCCGCGGCGGCGAAGAAGTCAGCGCCTGCGTGCGTGCGGGTGTCCCGGTCCGCGTCATCCCGGGCGTCACGAGCGCCATCTCCGTCCCGGCGGCCGCCGGCATACCGGTCACGCACCGCGAGGTCAGCCACATGTTCACGGTTGTCTCCGGGCACGCACCGCTCACCGCGAAGGAGCACTCGCACCTGGCGGGGCTGGCCGGGCTTGGCGGGACCATCGTGGTTCTCATGGGCATCGGCACCCTCCCCCAACTCGCTGCCGGGCTCCGGCGGGCCGGGATGGATCCGGCGATGCCCATGGCCGTCGTCGAACGCGGATTCCGTCCCGGGCAACGCACCACCATCGCCGAACTCGGTACCATCGAAACCGCGGCCGCGGGCTGCACCAACCCGGCCGTCCTGGTGATCGGCGAGGTGGTCCGCGTGGCGGAAGCCAACCGCTGCCACACTGAAGCTACCGCTGACCTGGACCGCCTCGCGGCTTCCCTCGTTGAAGCCTGAAAGAACACACATGACTACGTTGAACGCACTTGATTCCATCGATGCCGGCTCGCCGTTGGCGGCGCCCGGACCAAACGACGATGCGCCGCTGGACGGTTTCCGCATCGGAGTGACTTCGCACAGGCGTTCACGTGACTTGATCGAGGCGCTCGAGCGGCGGGGCGCTTCCGTGCTGCACGCTCCGGCTTTGAAGATCGCGCCCGTCCAAGAAGACATCAGCCTTGTCGAGGACACGAAAACGATCATCGCGGCCAAGCCCGACATCTGCATCGCCACCACGGCCTACGGCATGCGGCGCTGGTGCGAGGCCGCGGACTCCTTCGGGATCGGCGAACAGCTGCTCGACGTCCTTGGCGCTTGCCGGATGTTTGTGCGCGGACCGAAAGCCCGCGGCGCGGTCCGCGCGGCAGGCCTTGCCGACGTCGGGATCAGCAGTGACGAAACCACCGCCACCCTGGTGGACATGCTCCTGCAGGAAGGCGTCCGGGGGAAGACCGTCGCTGTGCAACTGCACGGTTACACCGACGTCCGCCAGCTGGAGCGCCTCCGCATGTCGGGCGCAACGGTCCTCACCGTCACCCCATACCGCTGGGTAAAGCCCGACGGCGAAGACAAGTTGCCGCGCCTCATCGAAGCCGCCTGCAGCGGAGACTTGGATGTGCTCACCTTTACGAGCGCGCCCGCGGCAGACGCCATGTGGAGCACGGCCCACGAAATGGGCGTGTACCGCCAGCTGGTCGAGGCACTCAAGACCCAGGTGACCGTTGCCGTCGTCGGACCCGTCACCGCACAGCCGCTGATCGACGCCGGGGTCAGCCCACTCATCCCGGACCGCTACCGCATGGGCGCGCTCATCCGCCTCGTCACCGAGCATCTGGCACTGAACCACGTCCGCCGGCTGGATACTCCGTCCGGGAACATCGAGCTTCGGGGCCGTTCCTTGCGGATCGATGGTTCCGTGGTGGAACTGGCCCCGGCTCCGCTGCTCCTGCTGCGGGCGCTGATGGGGGCCGGGGGCGCCGTGCTTTCACGCGAGGCACTTTCCGAGCTTCTGGAATTGCGCGGATCAGTCCATGCCTTGGACATGACGGTGAGCCGTTTGCGGTCCTCGCTGCCGGACGGAAAGCTCGTCGAAACCGTGGTCAAGAGAGGCTACCGGTTGCGGGTCTAAGCCCACCAACCCCCGGTCAGATCCGGGCCCCTTCCCACCGACCCCCGTCAGATCCGGGCCCCTCCCCACCGACCCCCGTCAGATCCGGGCCCCTCCCCACCGACCCCCGGTCACCTCTAGCGCCCTCCCGGCCAACCCCCGGTCAGATCCGGGCCCCCTCCAGCCGACCCCCGGTCACCTCTGGCGCCCTCCCGGCCAACCCCCGGTCACCTCCGGCGCCCTCCCGGCCAACCCCCGGTCAGATCTTTCACCCAACTGACCGAGCATCGCCCCACCACCTCACCCAACTGACCGAGCATCGCCCCACCACCTCCCGCAACTGACCGAGCATCCCCACCACCACCCCCCAAAAACTGACCGGGCATCCCCACGACCCCCCACAATTGACCGGGCGTCTCCCCCGGCTCGCAGCCATGTGACCCAGCTCATTACCGGCTGGTAACCATCAGGGAACAGCACACCGGCAAATGGCAACAACAGTGAAATACCACCGAAAAACCCGCCGCCTACGCTGGGCATAGGCGCATCAGCCACAGCTCAGTTCAGCGAAGGGACCCACCATGTCCACCACCCCGTCCGCAGGCTCCGTCCACCTCGTGATCGCCGGAGCCGGGCCCGCAGCCCAGGCCCTGGTCCGCAGTCTGGCAGGCGACGGCACTACTCCGCAACAGCCGGCACCGGCACAGTTCCAAGGCACCATCACTGTCCTGAGCAACCGCGACGAGTGCCCGGAGGCGCTCCTGGAGCTCGCTGCCCTCCCAAAGGTCTCAGTGCGTTTCGGCCAACCCGCTAGCTTCATCGATGTCCAGGCCGGCACAGTGACCACAACCGAAGGCCTCGAGTTTCCCTACGACCAGCTCGTGATTGCCACCGGCTCCTCCCCCATGTATCCGCCGATCCAAGGCGCAGCACGCAGCCTCAACTACTCCACCATCGACGACGCCGAGCAGATCGGCACTGCGGTCAAGGACATCAGAAGGTTCCTGGGCCGTCGTCCGCTGGGGATCTTGGTTGGCACCGGCCCGGCAGCCGGTCAAGCAGAAGCCGTCCTGCGTGCCCGCGGAGTCCGTCCGATCCGTACCACCCTGCGTCCGACTGCGATCATGCCGTCCGTCGCCGGTTCGGCCCTCCCGGCCACCGGGATCGTTTTCGAGGACGGCAGCAGCATGAACGGCGACCTTGTGGTCCTCGCGGAGGAACGGCTCCCCCGCAACGGGCTCGCTGAAAGCGCCGGGCTGCAAACAGCGCCCGACGGCGGCATCCGGGTGGGGCGCGACTTCGCCACGTCGGTGCCAGGCATCTGGGCAATCGGGGACGCCGCCTCCCGTGATGGCATGCGCCTCGGGCTTGTCTTGTCATCGCAAGCCGCAGCGTCACACTGCGCTGCCCGGCTTGAGGAAGACGCCCGGCTCCGCGCGGACGGTTCCACGCGTCTCCGGCCTTCCGCTGGCTCCGCCGTCGCCGCGGCCTGAGGGGCGGGGCAGCGCCCGGACAGCCTAAATGCGTGGCCCCGCGGCACCTCTGTGGGCGCCTCCACGGTGGCCGGGCAGTGTGGCAAGATGGTCATTTGATGAGCCGCGACCCTTGCGGCACACCGGGCCCGCCACGGAAGGACCTCCATGAGCAACGAAGCCGCCAGCACACTGGACAACAGTGCAAGCATCGCTTCATACATCGACCACACTCTTCTCAAACCAGAGGCCAGCGAAGCCGAGGTGCGCCAAGTCTGTGCCGAGGCGGCTGAGTACAAGTTCAAGTCGGTATGCGTCAATCCGATCTGGGTCAAGACGGTCACCACGGCACTCAAGGGTTCCGGTGTCCTCACCTGCTCGGTTGTCGGCTTTCCGCTCGGCGCCACCCCCAGCGACGTCAAGGCTTTCGAAGCACGCGGTGCCGTGTTGGATGGTGCAGATGAAATCGACATGGTGATCAACATCGCCGCGGCCCGCGCCGGGGACAAAGGCGCGCTGGTGGATGACATCACGGCAGTAGCCGAGGCGGTCCACGCAGGCGGAGCCATCCTCAAGGTGATCATCGAAACTGCCCTGCTGACTGACGAGCAGAAGGTCCTGGCTTGCGAGGCGTCGGTGGAGGCCGGGGCGGACTTCGTGAAGACCTCGACCGGTTTCAATGGCGGCGGCGCCACGGTGGAAGACGTAGCCCTCATGCGCAAGACCGTGGGCCCGGATCTCGGTGTCAAGGCCTCGGGTGGAGTACGTTCCCTGGCCGATGCACAGGCTATGATTGCTGCTGGTGCAACACGTATCGGTGCGAGCTCCGGAATTGCCATCGTCAAAGGTGAACAAGGTTCATCCGCGTACTGAGTTTCCCGGCAGCCGCCACAGTTTTTGAGCCCCCAGGGGCCGAGGAGGAAAGCATGTCCCAGAACGCCAGCCAGCCCATCGAAAACGAAAACCCCCTGGGCCAGAGCCTTCTGCTCTATGTGTTCAGCATGGCCCTGTTCCTTGGCGCCATCTACTCCTTGACTTTCCTGACCTTGGAGAACACCTGGCCGATGGCCGTTTGCCTGGTCCTCTTCGGCCTCGCCTTCTGGATCCCGCAGACCATCTTGGGCCGCTCCGACTCGGCCGGCGAAAGCTAGGATTCAACTGCAAAGTGGCCCCGGACTTCGGTCCGGGGCCACTTTCGTTTAAGACACCGGGCAGCCAGCCCCGGCACGGGCCTTCCAAGTAGCCGGACTCCTGAATCGGCAATTTCCCGCCCGAAACGTCGCAAAAAACAAGTAGTACCACTCGTTGTTAGTTAAACACTACGCATGCCAGCATTTGGTTATCGACTGAATGGGCAGTCCAACGGGGATTGGTAATTCGCATTCCTTGCCCGATGTCGCTTATTCCGGGGAATACCAATTCAAAAAGGAGTCTCACTCATGCGCAAATTCAGCAAAAAAGGAAAAGTCTACGCGGCCGCAGCAGCAGTGGCCCTGGTGGCAGCAAGCGGCGGAGCCGCCTACGCCTACTGGACCACCACTGGAACTGGTTCCGGGACGGCGGCCAACTCGTCAGGCGGCGGAACCGTGACCTTGCATGCAACCTTCAACGCCGGCTTGGCACCAGGCAACTCCACCGCGGTGGCGTACACGGCCGACAACGGAAGCAACACGGGAACGGTGGTCGGGGCCCTCTCCGCAACAGTATCCACGAGCGATCCCGCGCACTGCCTCGCCAGCTGGTTCGATGTCACCGCCGTGACGTCGAATTCCGCCGTCGCTCCGAACTCGACCGGCACCTCGGTGGGAAGCGGAACCCTTACCTTCAAGAACGATCCCGCGAACCAGGACGCCTGCAAGAGCGCAACCGTGACCATTACTGTCGGCAGCGTCTAACAGCCAGGCTGGTGGGCCACCTCAGCGGCCCACCAGCCTGTTGCCGCCTGGTTATCAATTTTTAGTTGTCCAAAAGCCAATGCAAGATCACCCACCACGAGTCCAAGGAGGTACCGGTGCCGAAGGTTGAAGAGCTGCTCCGCTCAGCGAACCGCATCATCCGCGTCGGAGCCAAAGTCCTCCTGGCGGGTCTTCTTTTGGTGACCCTCACGTCCGGCGTCGTCCTGGCAGCCAGTAGCAATGGAAACACCAACCAAGGCACCCAAAAAGGCATCACGGTGCAGGCGTCGCCTAACGGGAGGTCTGTCACGCAAGGCACGTCGGCGAGCTACAACGTGATAGTCCAGCCAAGCGGTGGGTTTACCGGCACCGTTTCGTTGTCGGCTTCGGGGCTGCCGGTAGGTGCCACGGCGTCGTTTTCGCCGGCGGCTGTCGCAGTCGGACCCGGCGCGGCGTCAGCGACGCTTACCGTTTCCACTTCCTCCGCGACGCCCCTTGGAACATACACGGTGGGTCTCAAGGGCAACAGCGGTCCGGTACAGTCCGCCGTCGATATTTCCCTCACCGTGACGGCCGGCCAACACGCGCTGTTCAGCATTTCCGGCAGCCCCGCAAAACTCCTGGCCCCAGGATATGGGTCATCAATTGACCTTCAATTGGCAAATCCGGGCAATTCGAACATGGGAATTACCGGATTGACGGTTTCCGTTGCGGGAATTACCAGGACCGCAGACTCCGTGCTGAACAACCGGCCCTGCAGTCCCTCGGACTACGCCGTGACCCAATTCAGCGGCAGCTACCCGTTCACCGTGCCGCCGGGCACGTCGTCCCTCTCGACCCTCCACATACCCGAAACTCAATGGCCGCAAATCCGGATGCTGAACTCTCCGCTCAACCAAGACGGTTGCAAAGGCGCCACGGTAAAGCTTTCCTACTCGGGAACGGCGCAGGGAAACTGACATGAACGCGAAAAGTCGGATGAAAAAAGCCCCTTTGGCTGCGGCCAAAGCTGCAGCCAAAGCAGCCCTGACGGCCATCTTGCTGAGCCTGGTCCTTGGTGTCGGCACCGCCTACGCCTACTGGAACACCATTGGCATCGGCAGCGGCTCGGCAGCCAACGGCACCATGCAGACAGTCACTGTGGACGCCTTGGTTGCCGGTGACTCGCCTGCGACAGCGTTGGTCCCAGGTGGAAGCGCTGACGTGATTGTCCGCGCAAGCAACCCAAATGCCTTCGCCGTGCAGGTGTACAGCTTCACCGCCAACGGATCAGTCACCGCAGATGCATAGCATGCCGCATGCACTACCACGGGCGTGACGTTCAACGCTCCGGCCGCTCCCTTGACACCGGCGGTGTCCATACCGGCCAATTCCTCCATACTCATCACCCTTCCCGGCGCGGCAACCATGTCAACGGCTTCCCAATCCAGCTGCCAAGGCGCCGTGTTCCACCTTCCAGTGACAATGGCGGTCCGCAAATGATCACGCCCCAGCAGCCCGTACACCGCGAACGTAGGAAAGCCCTGCGCCGTCGCGCCACATGGACGCTGCTTGCGGTGCTCTTCATCTCGTGGGGCGGGCCGGCAGCCAACGCCTTCTGGCAGACGCTCAGCAGCAGCAACTTCGGCGCGGCAAAAGCGGACAGCCTGCCGCAGGGCAGCGTACCAACCGCTTCACTGAGCGGCACGAATGTCACCCTCAGCTGGGCCGCGGCGACCACCCCGGGCGGACACCCGGCCAGTGGCTACACGGTCGCCCGCTACTCAGGCGCCTCAGGCGGGACCCAAGTGGCCGCGGGAGGCGGTTGCGCGGGCACGGTAACCGCCCTCAGCTGCACCGAACAAAGCGTGCCGGGCGGGACCTGGTACTACGCGGTCACCCCCGTCATTTCCCTCTGGACAGGCGCGGAGAGCGCACGGAGCGGTGGCGTCATTAGTGATTCGACGCCACCTACCATCAGCGTCAGCTCAATCTCCCCGACGCCGAATGGCGCAGGCTACAACAACACCAGTACGGTAACCGTGAACCTGAGCGCCGTGGACAACACAGGCGGCTCCGGCGTCGCGAGCATCAACTACACGGTCGACGGCGGCAGCCAAGTTACGGTCAACGCGTCCACAGCGGCAGTGAATGTCAGCGGCAACGGAACCCACACCGTATCCTTCTTCGCCACGGACGTCGCGGGGAACTCCAGCACCCCGCAAACCCAGACGATCAAGATCGATAGCGTAGCTCCCGTCGTGGGGGTCGCATCAATCTCCCCCACGCCAAATTCCCTGGGCTACAACAAGGCAAGCCCGGTGACAGTCAACCTCAGCGCGACGGACTCCGGCGGCTCGGGCGTCGCGAACATCAAATTCGCCATCGACGGCGGCAGCCAAGTCTCCGTCACCGGTGCCACAGCTGCAGTGAACATCGGCGGCGAAGGCACGCACACGCTGTCCTACTTCGCGACCGACATCGCAGGGAACACCAGCAACGCCCAGACCCAGACTGTCACGATCGACACCACCGCCCCGACGGTCAGCGCCGTCACGATGGCCAACGGCGGCACGGCCAAGACAGCCGATAGCGGCGACACGCTCACCATCGTCTTTTCGACGGACATGGACGCACACACCCTGTGCAGTGGCTGGAATTCCACCTCCGCCACCCAGTCAGTCACCGGCACCGCGAGCATCAGCACTGGCAACGTACTGACGTTCTTCAGTTCGAGCTGCACGGCACCCGCATTTGGCAGCGTCTCCCTCAATGCCGCCTACAACAAAGGCACTGCGGCGCGGACCTTCGCGGCGACCATGGACTGGACCCAGTCCACCGGGACGCTGGTCATCACGTTCACCTCCAACGGCTCGGGTGGTACGGCGGGAACTAGCCTTTCACCGGCTACTCCGGTTTACAGTCCGGCACCGGGTGCAGCGGACAAGGCAGGCAACGCAGTGGGAACCGTCAGCGCCGGTGGACCATCCAAGTTCTAAATTCCACCGTCAACCACCCGGCCCCACCACGAGGGCCAGGAGTGCCGGCCACTGGTTTCGGAGCAACGCCCACGCCGCCTGGCCAAGCCCAACCATGGCGTAGCCGCTCACGGGAATCAGGACCAGCCATTCCCTCCGCGAACCGGCCCGTCCGAGCAGGGGAATGGAGAATGCGCCGTTGGACCGCCAGATCCCGCTGACCAGGGGCAGCTGGCGCCAGAACTTCGGCGGCTTGATGACGATGGGCCACAGCAACGGCACTCCCCCGACCGTGATCATGTCGCCCACAATGTGGACCACGACGCCGGTGAGCATGGCCAAGGGCAGCCAGCTCCACTGGTGCGGGGCGAACCACGTGACCAGCCCGGCCATGACAAGGGCGAACACCCAGTTGGCGATCCACCCCGAGTTGGGGAACAGCTTGAGGGCTTTGGCGGCCAGGTTGATCATGAACATGCACAACAGCCCCGCGCCCACGGACAAACGGCCCACCGGAGTACCCAGCTGGAACTGGGCCGCCATAGCCGCGAGAACAACAAACGCCGATGCGCCCAGCAGTGAATGTGTTCCCTGCCGGTGCCCTCCGCTGGCCTTCTCGATCCCGACGGCGATGACGTTGGACAGCGGCGGCAGGGCGTGGGCGATGGTGCTTGAGCGGTGGTCCCAATCGCACACGAGCGCGGTTCCCGCCGTCGTCATCGCTCCGATGAGGACGCCGGCGGCGTCGAGCGGGTACCAGCCCAGTGCGTACGGGCCGGTCGAGGCGATAGCTATCCACGCCGCGGCCCCGGACGCGGCGTGGTGTCCTCCCATCATCGCTTAGCCTGCGGTCGGCGTGGCGGGCGCAGTCGAAAATACTGCGTCGATCACGTTGTTGGCCCACTCCAGGATTTCGGCGTCCTGCAGGTCGCGGCCGCCGATCCGCGCCGTCTTCGGTTTGGGGATCAGCACGGCGTCCAAGGCCGGCTTGACCTGCGAACCCGGGTACATGCGGTTGAGCCGCATAACCTTCGACTCGGGCAACTGGGCGGGCGAGAAGCGGATGAAGTTTCCTTGGAGCGCGACGTCGGACAGCCCGGCCTCGCGGGCGCCCACCCTGAAGCGGGCCACGGCAATGAGGTTTTGGGCCGGCAGCGGCGGCTCGCCGTAGCGGTCCACGAGTTCGGCCAAGACCTCGTCGATCGCCTCGTTGGTGATGGCGGCTGCCAGTTTCCGGTAGGCCTCCAGGCGCAGGCGTTCGCCCGGCACGTAGTCGTGCGGCAAGTGGGCATTGACTGGCAGCTCGATCTTCATTTCGGCTGCCTTCTCTTCAGCCTCGCCGCGGTACTCGGCCACGGCTTCGCCCACCAGGCGGATGTACAGATCGAAGCCGACCCCTTGGATGTGCCCGGACTGTTCCCC
This sequence comes from Arthrobacter alkaliphilus, assembly GCF_021483235.1. Lineage (GTDB taxonomy): Bacteria > Actinomycetota > Actinomycetes > Actinomycetales > Micrococcaceae > Arthrobacter > Arthrobacter alkaliphilus. The sequence continues at coordinate 250,029 of NZ_JAKEEC010000001.1, forward strand.
GCCGAGGAGGTTGCCTGCGCCTCGGATTTCGAGGTCCTTCATGGCCAGTTGCATGCCCGCGCCGAGCTCGTTGTGGGTAGCGACCGCCTTGAGCCGTTCCAGGGCAACTTCGCCCAAGGGCTTCTCCGAAGGGTAGAGGAAATACGCGTACGCGCGTTCGCGGCCACGTCCCACGCGGCCGCGCAGCTGGTGGAGTTGGGAGAGCCCGTACTTGTCTGCGCCATCCACAATGAGCGTGTTGGCATTGGAGATGTCCAGGCCGGTCTCGATGATGGTGGTGCAGACCAGGACGTCGAAGCGCTTCTCCCAGAAGTCCACGATGATCTTTTCGAGGCGGCTCTCGGACATCTGCCCGTGAGCAACTTCCACCCGGGCCTCGGGGACGAGTTCGCGGATCTGGGCAGCGATGCGCTCAATCGAGGAGACCCGGTTGTGGACGAAGAACACTTGGCCTTCGCGCATGAGCTCACGCCGGATGGCCGCGGAAGTCTGCTTGTTGGTGAACGGCCCCACGTAGGTCAGCACCGGGTGCCGCTCCTCCGGCGGCGTGGCCAGCGTGGACGTTTCGCGGATCCCCGTGAGGGACATCTCCAAGGTACGCGGGATGGGCGTGGCGCTCATCGCCAGGACGTCCACGTTGGTGCGCATCTTCTTGAGGGCTTCCTTGTGCTCCACGCCGAAGCGCTGTTCCTCATCCACGATCACCAGGCCAAGGTCCTTGAACTCGAAGTCCTTGGACAGGAGCCGGTGCGTGCCGATGACCACATCCACGGAGCCGTTCTTGACTCCCTCCATGGTTTCCTTGGCTTCCTTCGCGCCTTGGAACCGTGACAGCGGCTTGACGCGCAGGGGGAATCCGGAGAAGCGCTCGGTGAAGGTCTCATAGTGCTGCTGGGCGAGCAGCGTGGTGGGAACCAGCACCGCGACCTGCTTCCCGTCCTGCACGGCCTTGAACGCGGCCCGGACCGCGATTTCCGTCTTTCCGTAGCCGACGTCGCCCGAGACCAGGCGGTCCATGGGGATCTCGCGTTCCATGTCGGCCTTGACTTCGTTGATGGTGGTCAACTGGTCCGGGGTTTCCACGTACGGGAAGGCTTCTTCCAGTTCGCGCTGCCAAGGCGTGTCCGGTGCGAAGGCGTGTCCGCGGGAGGCCATGCGTGCCGAGTACAGCCTGATGAGCTCGCCCGCGATTTCCTTCACGGCCTTGCGGGCCTTGGACTTGGTGCTCGCCCAGTCCGCCCCGCCCATCTTGCTCAACGACGGCGTGTCGCCCCCGACGTAGCGGGTCACTTGGTCCAGCTGGTCTGTCGGCACGAAAAGCCGGTCGCCGGGGGCTCCACGCTTGGACGCCGCGTACTCGAGCACGAGGTACTCGCGAAGACCGCCGTCTTCTCCGGGCGAACCCGCAGAACCAGCCACCTTCCGTTGGATCAGCTCCACGAACTTCCCGATCCCGTGCTGTTCGTGGACCACGAAGTCGCCGGCGTGCAGCTGCAGGGGGTCCACTGCGTTGCGCCGCTTCGAGGGCATGCGCCGCATGTCTTTCGTGGACCCGGCCGAGGTGCGGCCCAGGAGGTCGGCTTCCGTGAGGAGCCCCAGCTTGAGCCCGTCCAGCACAAAACCGCGTCCGACGGCGGCCGTAGTCACCTCGATGATGCCGGCCTGGGGTTCGTGGGCCAGGGAATCGACCCGGGAACACGGAATGTCGGCATCATGGAACAACTCGGCGAGGCGCTGGGCAGGGCCCGGCCCGTCCGTGGCCACCACGATGCGCCATTGGTCGCGCACGTGGGAGCCGATGAACTCGAGCATCTCAGCGACGTCGCCCTGGTAGCCGCGCGGTTCGCGGGCGTGCAGGTTCAGGACATCGATGTCGAGGACCAGTTCTTCGTCCGTCGCCAAGGAGGTGATGGACCACCAGGACACGCCGTGGGCCAGTGCCGCGCTCCGGGTGTCCGTCAAGGATTGGAAGCTGGCCGCGTTCAAAGCCGAGGCCGCCTGGGAGCCCAGTACCGAGTCGAGATCGAGGGGGGCCGTCCCGCCGTCGGACGCCGTGGACCAAGCTGCCTCAAGGAACTCCTCGTTGGTGGCCGCGAGGTCATGGGCGCGGGTCCGGACCTTCTCCGGCTCGATGACTACGCCGATGGAACCGGCCGGCAATTGGTCCACGAAAGGCACCATGGCGTCCACCAGCACCGGAGCCAGGGACTCCATGCCTTCGACGGCGATCCCGCCCGCGATCTTTTCCAACATGTCCGCGGCGGCCGGCATCCCGGCCTTGAGCTTGGCGGCCCGGGACATGACCGATGGTGTGATGAGGATTTCCCGGCAGGGCGGGGCGTGCAGTTCGCTTGGGTGGTGCACGGCCGGGCCAGAGAGTGAACGCTGGTCCGCCACAGCGAACCACCGCATCTGGTCCACCTCGTCGCCGAAGAATTCCACCCGGATCGGGTGGTCCTCGGTGGGCGGGAAAACGTCCAGAATACCGCCCCTGACGGCGAATTCCCCACGGTGGGTCACCATGTCCACGCGCGAGTAGGCAGCGTCGGCAAGGCGGCGAACGACGTCGCTAAAGGGCACTTCCTGCCCCACGCGCAACGTCACCGGGACCAGCTCTCCGAGGCCCGCCACGACCGGCTGGACCACTGCGCGAACCGGCGCCACCACCACCCGCAAGGGGCCCGCCGTCGAACTCTCCGGGTGGGCCAATCGGCGGAGGACCGAGAGCCTGCGGCCCACCGTGTCCGAGCGCGGGGAGAGCCGCTCGTGCGGCAGCGTTTCCCAGCTGGGAAAGGCCGCCACCGAGTCCGCCGGAAGATAGGCGCCCAAGGCCGCGGTGAGGTCCTCCGCTTCGCGGCCAGTCGCCGTCACGGCCAGCACCACGGCACTGTCCTCCCGGTCCAGGGTCGCAAGGCCGTCCGCCATTTCCGCGAGCAGCGCGGCCCGCAAGCCCGCAGGGGCGCTGATCTGGTAGTCGCTGCTGCGTTCGGCAAAGGTCCGTGAGGCCTCGGGCCGGACCCGCGCGAAGGTCTTGTCCTCAGCCAGGGCCCGACGCAATCCGTCAAGGGATGGGACGGTGCCGGCGGGACTGATTCCTGGATTGACCGCTGACGGTTGGCCTTTGGGGCTCATGGATGGCTCTCCTGGAACGGGGAAGTCGGATCGGGAAGGCAGCACGAAAACCCGAAATTCTCTCGAATCCCGGGGCGTTCCTAGCCTACCCCGACCACACCGTAGGATGTTTGGGAGCCGCAAGAGCTTTCAATCGAGATATTCACGGAGGACCCCATGGCCCTGAACGCATCCACCACCCTGCCCTACGGCGTCGACCGCGTAACCGCTACTTTCATCGACGAAGACTTCCTGCGCCACACGAGCGAGTATGTCGGCGGCACCTTGGAATCCTTCCAGATCGACGGCGACACCTCCGGCGCCTTCACGACCGTCGCGGTCCGCACCCTGCCCACCACCCGCCTGCCCGAGATTGCCCGGAAGTTCGTCGGCGAGAAGCTTACTGTCACCCAGACCGAGAAGTGGGACGCCCCGACCGCCGACGGCTCGCGGACCAGCAACATCACCCTGAAGATCTCGGGCGCACCGCTGGATGTCACCGCGACCCAGCGCTTGGTGGCCGACGGCGGCAGCACCCGTGTCGAGCTCGAAGGCGCCGTCACGTCGTCGGTTCCGTTCCTCGGCGGCAAGATCGCCGACGCAGCCGAACCGATGGTGGGCAAGGCCTTGAACATCCAGTCCCAGCAGGCCCAGGCCTGGCTCGAAAGCCACTAGCATGCAGCTGGCTGCCGGGCTCTCGATCGTACTGATCGTCGCCGGAGCATGGTCGCTCATCGTGTGGCCACAGTTCCTGCGCCGGGTCATGTCGGACCCCCGTGCCCGCGATGCCAACGGGAAGGCCACGAAGTTCCTCACGGTCCACGTCGTGCTGGTCACCATCTCCATGGTGCTCGGACTCGCGACGGCGGTCATTGGCATCGTGGGGCTTCTCGCGTAGTCCCAACCCTCGGCGGGGTGGCAACCGTTCCGCTAAAATTGAGCACAGGTGCGCCGGGAAGTCTGGTCGGCAATAGTTTTGCCGACCCCGCACTCCCCTAGGAGCCTCATGGCGAACCGCCCGCGCGCCGCTGCCCCGTCGAGGGTCTTCAGCCGATCCAGCTTCCCGGAATATCAACGGGTCCTGGCTATTCTGCGCACGGAAACCGTTGGTGGCGCACTTTTGCTCGGCGCGACCGTGGCCGCGCTCGTGTGGGCGAACTCGCCCCTTGCCAATGGCTACTTCGCGCTGCGCGACATCACGGCGGGCTACGCACCCTGGCATCTTGAACTGAGTTTGGGCCACTGGGCCTCGGACGGGCTCCTGGCCGTTTTCTTCTTCATCGCGGGGCTGGAGCTCAAGCGTGAATTTGTGGCCGGGGAACTGCGGAGACCGGCAAAAGCGGTCGTCCCGGTGGCGGCGGCAGCCGGTGGCGTGGTCCTTCCCGCGCTCATTTACGTGGTCATCAATCTCGCGTCGGGCACGGAGACGCTCAAGGGCTGGGCCATCCCTACCGCCACCGACATCGCTTTTGCCCTGGCCGTCCTGGCGGTCATCAACACGCATTTGCCCGCGGCACTGCGGACCTTCCTGCTGACACTGGCGGTGGTGGACGACTTGATTGCCATCGGCATCATTGCCTTCTTCTACTCGGACGGCCTCGAGCCCGTCATGCTTCTGGCCGCTGCCGTGCCGCTGGCCCTCTTTACCCTGCTGGTCCAGAAACGCGTCCGCAGCTGGTACCTACTGCTCCCTCTGGCGGCGACCACGTGGGCGTTCGTCCATGCCTCGGGAATCCACGCCACAGTGGCCGGGGTCCTGCTCGCGTTCGCCGTACCCGTCGCGGCCTCGGGCAGGAAGGGCGAGCCGGCGTCCGGGCTGGCCGAAAGCTTCGAACACCGCATGCGCCCCTTCTCCGCCGGCTTTGCGGTTCCAGTGTTCGCGTTTTTCTCGGCCGGGGTAGCCCTGGGCGGCACCGAGGGACTGGGAGCTGCCCTGCGGGATCCTGTTTCGGTCGGCATTGTCCTGGCCCTCGTGGCGGGTAAGACGGTTGGAGTTTTCGGCACCACATTCCTCATCACCAAGACCACCCGTGCTCGGCTGGATGAGGGCCTCAAGTGGATCGACGTCGCAGGCTTGGCGATGCTGGCGGGCGTCGGATTCACCGTTTCCCTCCTGATCGCCGAGCTGGGCTTCGGCTCCGGTTCCGTGCACAATGACCACGCGAAAGTGGCCATCCTGGCCGGTTCGCTCGCCGCTGCGGTGCTTGCCGCCGTCGTCCTCAAAGCCCGTAACCGGCACTACCGCCGCGTTGCGCGGGAGGAACAAAGGGACGACGACGGCGATGGCGTCCCTGACGTTTTTACCCGCGCCTGAGGTGGCGGGACGGACACGAGTAGCCCGTACTTTAATTGGAGTAATGCCCTTTTCAATTGGGGTGGTTGGCACGCTGTTTGGCCGGTATCGGCAGGAATACCTTGCTGCTATGGACGCGAATAGTATGGAACGGGTGTGGCATGGGGCCCACAGGAAAGCCCATGAGAAGAACTGGTCGTTGATCTATATTTGGGCAATTCTGGGTCTCATGACAATTTGGGTGTTCATCGCAGCGGTACCCAAATGATGCGATAACTAAACCATTGGTACAAAAAGCTTGGACCGGTGGGTCCGAGCTTTTCTTTGCGCAGCATGGCCGAGTTGAAGCATTGGGCCTTACTGCACGAATCCCGCGATGGCGGCAAGAACCGTCGCGACGACGAGGGTGAGCAACAACCCCACAACAACGAATTCCGCCCGGCGGACCCTGTGCTGGCTACGGCGCCATTCGCGCCTGCTCTCCAAGATGATCATGCTTCGAGGCTAAGACCGGACCAGGGCCCGAAATAGAGTGGACGGTACTCGACCTCGACCCATGCACGCTAGAGAGACCGGTGCTACCCCTGCCCCGCCTCGGCCTGGCGCAGCGCGTCCTCGGCAGCAACCCACGCGAGCATGGCGCACTTTACCCGGGCAGGATACTTAGCAACACCGGCCAAGGCGGCCGCGTCGTGGAGCAGGTCCTCATCGGCTTCCAGCTTGCCGCGCGAACGCATCAGTTCCCGGAAATGATCGATCGTGTGTCGAAGTGACACCGGAGACATGCCGGGGGCGATTTCACTGAGTATGGAAGCCGACGCCATCGAAATGGCGCAACCGTCACCGTCCCAATGGATTTCCGTGACGGTCTGTCCTTCTCCGGCGGTGCCAAGGCTCAGCCGGAGGGTGATTTCGTCGCCGCAAACAGGATTGAGCTGGTGGCTTTGTCCGGTGTGGCTCTGTTCGCCACCGGAGGGTCCTGTTGCGGGAGCCGGAAGGCGGGCGAGGTCTCCGCCGCTGCGCACCTTCGAATGCTCCAGGATGAGCTCTTGGTAGAGCGAGTCCAGGCCGCTCATGATGTGGCTCCGGCAGCCGTCACGCCGAAGTAGGGCCTGATCCGGGCAACCGCATCCACCAACAGGTCAACTTCGTCGAATGTGGTGTACAGGTAGGTACTGGCCCGCGTCGAGGCGCTCAGGCCCAGCCTGCGGTGCAGGGGCTGGGCGCAATGGTGGCCCACCCGGACAGCGATGCCCAGCTCGTCGAGGTACTGCCCGACGTCGTGCGCGTGCACTCCGGCGACGTCGAACGCGGCAAGACCGGTCCGTTCTTCTCCCGGCCCGGGCCCCAGCACGCGCACGCCGTCGATGGCGCTGAGGCCGGTGACAAGCCTTTGGCCAAGCTCTGCCTCACGAAGGGCAATCCGCTCCATTCCCGTTTCGCTGAGGTAGTTCGCCGCGGCGGCAAGGGCCACAGCTTGCGAAATAGGCTGGGTTCCGGCCTCGAAACGCTGGGGGGCGGGCAGGTATTGGGCTTCTTCCATGGTCACCGTCGTGATCATGGAACCGCCGGTCAGGAACGGTGGCAAGGCGTTGAGCAGTTCACTGCGGCCGTAGACCGCGCCGATTCCCGTAGGCCCCAGCATCTTGTGGCCGGAGAACACTGCGAAGTCCACGTCCAGCGCCTTGAAGTCCAAGGGCAGGTGCGGTGCGGACTGGCAGGCGTCCAGGACCACGAGGGCGCCCACTTCCCGCGCCATTCCAGCCAACACGTCGACGGGATTGATGTTGCCCAGGACGTTCGAAGTGTGGGTGAAGGCCAGGATCCGGGTGCGCGGGGTGATGAGGCGTGCTGCTTCCTCGAGGCGCAGCGCACCGGCGTCGTCGATTGGAATGTACTTCAGGCTCGCTCCGGTCCGCCGGCACAGTTCCTGCCACGGAATCAGGTTGGCGTGGTGTTCCATTTCGGTGACCAGGACTTCGTCGCCCGGCTTAAGGGCGAAGCGCCCGGCGTCCCCGCCAGCCCGGCCTACGCTGGCATTCGAAAACGAATAGGCCAGAAGGTTCAGCCCCGCGGTGGCGTTGGCGGTCCAGATCAGCTCATCGTCCTCCGCGCCGACAAAGCGTGCCACGGTGGCACGCGCGTCCTCGAAGGCGTCCGTAGCCTCTACCGCGAGGTGGTGCGCTCCGCGATGGACGGCCGAGTTCCGCTGCTCATAGAACTCCTGCTCGGCCTCAAACACGCTCCGGGGATTCTGCGAGGTAGCCCCCGAATCCAGGTAGACCAGCGGTTTGCCGTTGATTTCCTGCCCGAGGACGGGGAAGTCGTTGCGGATGCGGCCGACTTCATCATCATCGAGTGCAGAAACCTGGGCATCTCCCCGCGCAGGGGTGGAAACCATTGTCAAAACCGGTGCTCCTTGTCAGGACTTCGTGGCAATCGCCCGCGACTGACCGCCAGGACTGGCGGCGTCACCTAGTAATTGTCCCACCAATGGGAGCGTTGGCCCTACTCCTCGGGTTTCGCCAGCTCGTCCCACAGTTCGGAAAGCTTCTGCCTTCGGGACACTCCGAGCTTGCCGTAAACCCGTTGCAGGTGGGCGTTGACCGTGTTCACGGCGATACCCAGGCGGGCAGCCACCTCCGCGCTGCTCAGTCCGGAGGCAACCAGGGCAGTCACTTCGCGTTCGCGCTGCGAGAGCTTCACGACGCCGGAAAGCGCCGAGGATCCGGCCTCCGGGCCGGCCGGATGGGGCTCTTCGAAGACGAAAGGCTCCTCCTGGTCCGGTACGTGCCGGGGTTCGCCAGTGCTTAGCTGTGCTGTACCCATTTCCTGTCCTGCTTCCTGTCCCGACGGCATGCCGGACTCGGCACTCCACACCAGCTCGGACACGCCGGCCCCCAGCTGCCGGTCTCCCCGGCTGCCGGTACGGGCCGCAAGGCCGAGATTCAACATTTCAAGCGCACGGTGCCCCTTCTTGGCGGCAGACCCGGCAAGTTGGAGCAGCTTCCGGTGCGAGTGCTCAGCACCAATCAGCACCGACCGGGCGGCGGACGAATAGCTTTCGGCGAGCTGGGAGGCAAGATAGTTCCCTCCGCTGGCGCGCGAATCGTAGGCGGCCAGAGCGCGACGCACCTGGTTGACGTCGCCCAGCAACCACGCAGCCGCGGCGAGTCCGCCCAAGGCCGGTGGGAGGAGCCCGTCAGGGTCGGCTTCATCCAGCCGGGCCTTGGCCTGGCGGAACTGTTCACATGCCAGTTCCAGGCTCCCCTGCCTGGCAAGTACCAGCGCCCGGTAGAGGTGCGCTGAGCCACCGAAATAGCTCATCCGGTTGCTGAAGCTGGAACTTCCCGCGCAGAACATTTCCGGGCCTCCCCATTGCCCGCGCCAGATCAGGTTGGATCCATGGATGGTCAGGATGGTGGAGTGGAAGTCCACGGGGCAACGCGGCAGCCGCCCCACGGCTTCCAGGGCCAGGGTCGAGAGTGCGATGGCGTCCGCGAAACGTCCGCTGACAGCGAGCCCTTGGGAAACGAGCGCCATCAACAGCACCCCGGCCTGGGTTGGCGGCGGTGGCGGATGGCTCTCCGTGCGCAATCCGGGATCCACTAGCTGGCTGTGGCACAGCCTTTGGAACAAGTCAGTGTTCCCTGAAGGCCAGCTACCGTTCTGGGCATCCAGGTACAGCTGGAGGACGTCCAGTTCGTCCCGGACGGCTGCAAAATCTTTCGGCTCACCGCGCTGGATGCCGACGGCGGCAGCCTCCAACCGCCGTCGCGCATCATTGAGGGTCGCCTGCAGCACACTGGCTCCCGGCGACGTCGGCAGAAGCGCATGCAGCAGAAGCCACACGGCGTGGGCGAAGTCCAGGGTGAGGACGTCGGGAGTGTTTGCCACCAAACCCTTCAAGACCGTCACAGCTCCGGCGAAGTCCCGGGTTTGGTAGAGCGCCCTTGCAAGTTCCACGCCGGCAACCAGTCCGAGTTCGGGCGCCCGCACCGCTTCCGCGGCCCGCCGGGCCCTCCGGTTGTCGTGAAGGTCGTTTGCGGCAATGGCCACGGCCAAAAGATCGGCGTCGGGCACCGGCAAACCGCTTGCCTGTTCGAGGTCCACCCGACGGAACAGCGACCAGAGTGAATCATCGGCAACAGTTGAGGACGCCGCGTAGATGCTCCGGCGAAGTTCGAGTATCCGTTCGGGTCCCAACTGCTGGCGGGCGAGCCTGGCTTCCATGGCGTGGCTGAGCGTCGCCGTCGTCTTGCCGTCTTTGAGGACCCGAATCGTCCAGTCGGCCCGCAGCGCGTCAATCGCCCGCTTTTGGCCGAGGCGTTCAAGGACGCCCACCGGTATCGGCTCCCCCACCGCCAAGATGTCCACCACCTGCCGCTGCGGCACTGAGTAGCCCTCAAGCCGGTGGCGGGTCAGCTCGAGCGCTTGCGAACCGTCCAATCGGATCGGCCCGGACAGCATCCAGGAATCCGCCTGTTCCACGATCTCGCCACGTGCTGCGGCTTCGTCAAGCAGCAACTTCGCGGTCTGCAGGTTGCCACCGGTGAGGGCATGGATGTCCCGGACCAGGCTGCGGGCAGCGCGCCCGCCGAGGCGATCCTCAAGGAATTCGCGCAGTTGCTCCTGCGTGAGATCGTCCAAGGTCACCACCGAAAGCTGCCGCGAAACCACGGATTCCATGAGTTCCATCCTCAAGGGCCGGTCCGAGCGGTGGGTGGCAATCAAGCGGATGTCCGGTTCAGCAAGCAGCTGGCTCAGGAGCCACAGGGACATGTCATCGAGGAAATCTATGTTGTCCAGGACCAGCAGGGCGGCGGATCCGGGTGTCGCTGCGTCACGAACCGCCTTTCGGCAGGCCGCCACGATGGAACCCGGCCACACTTTGGCCCTCGCCGGCAGGTCCGGAACGAGAGCCATGGCAATTCCAAACGGAATGTCCGCGAACGATTCCGAGACATTGTGGGCGATCACGCTGAAGGAACCGCCCAGCACGGAGGCCGCCGCGTCCAAGAGGGTGGTCATGCCCGAGCCCCCCGGTCCCGAGATGACGATCCCGGCCGGTTCAGGCCCGGACAAGGCAATGACAATGTCCTGGAGCTCCGCTGCCCGGATCACCGGGGGCGGGGTAGGGGTCCCTTCGGTATCGTCCATGGTCCTGTCTCATCTTCGGGCCGCCGGACACACGTTCCTGACGGCTGTGGCATGGACCGGTGTCATTTCCAAACGGTACCGTCGGGTTTCAGTCCTGGATTGAGTGGTAACTACTTGGTTTTCGGGGGCTACTTGCACGAAACATTCCCGCTCCACGGATGCTCCTGATGAGGTGCCATGGAGCCGTTTTCAGCCCGGTTTTACCGCCGCGCTTTCATCCTCTGTTACCGCTCCGTGATCTGACTGTGTAAGCTGGTCCCGCAAGAGTAAGTTCCGGCTGGCTACTTCTGGGGAGTTGAAGCGCAGCCGATTTTCGTAGCAACTCTTTCGGCACACCCCATGTGGCCGTGTTCGACGCTGCCGTATTTTCGGCTGCGGCTCGCCTTATCCATAGCTCAGGTCTCGTATGTCTATGTCCCCAACAGATATGTCACACAAAATATGAAACACCTGTTCACAGCACTCATCGCGGTGGCGCTCCTTGCCTTCGGCGGGTTCGCCACGATGTCGGCTGTCCAGTCATCACACAAATCCACCTATCAGGCCGGCGACCGCGATTCAGATTCGTGGCGGGGCTCATCGCCTTCCGCCTCATCCGCGCCAACGCGAACCGCCACGCCGGCTCCGGCGCAGGCGCCGAAGACGACGCCGACGCCGACCCCCAGCAATGTTCCGGCCGCAGCACCGTCCGGCGCGCCCGCTGCCGCCGCGCCCGCTGCCGCCGCGCCCGCTCCGGCCGCAACAGCTGCCAGCGCTCCCGCACCAACGGCGGCGCCCCTCCCTGTCACGGGAAACTACCCCCTGCACACCAATATCGTGAGCACCACCTTCTGGGTGGGAGAGATCTTCAATGCGAGCCTCTCGGACGGCTCCCAGGTCTGCTCCACCTACAACGGCCAGTGGGCATTGCAGCACACCGGGGTCAACATGGGAACCACGCCGTCCAGTGCGAGCGGTTGCCCCGGCAGCACCTACGGCGGTTGCGATGGAATCAGCTCCGGCACCGGAGCGAGCTTCACCTGCGCCACGGAACAGCGCGTAGCCAGCAATGGGTACTTCCCGCTGCACCAGCCCAAGCCTCTGCAGAACCCGTTCTACCTCGACCTCCCTTACGACGACGTCAATGACAGCGTCGCCTTCGGAGAACGTTGCAAGGTGATCCCTTGGGCCGCCGCGGACAACGCCAAGACAGGCGTCGACCACTGTGCCGACCCCAACTACAGCTACATGAAGAACGCGTGGGTCCAGATCACCGGTCCCAACGGCGGCGTTTGCTACGGACAGGTTGAGGACGCGGGCCCCTCCAGCGGTTCCCTGTACCACGATTCCGCCTACGTGTTCGGCGCGAACAACGCCCGTCCGGCCAACAAGTCCTTCTCCGGCGATCCGAGCCAGGGCGCAGGCATGGATGTCTCCCCCGCGTTGAACGGCTGCCTCGGCTTCGCTGATCTGAACGGCGACAATGACCACGTGTCGTGGCGTTTCGTTGACCGTGCCAGCGTGCCTGCCGGTCCGTGGCTCAACGTTGTCACCACTTCGGGAGTCACCCACTAACACCCCGGGACCCTGGGTCAGCAGGACACTCCCCGATACGGGCCTGCAGGACGCCCATGCCACACAGCCGCACCGGCTGGCCGGCATGGGCGTCCGCGCGTCCGCACACTTGGCCGGGGCTCTCCGCTAGCCGGCCCGCACTACGGAAGGTCCCGGCGTCGCAATTTCCTGGGGTTGGCGTTGGATCCTCCGGACGGGGCTCACCCAAACACCCGAGGAACGCGCCGAGTACGCCTTGGGCAAGACCTGGAGGCAAATGACTGCGTCGAGGATCCGCATCAGCGGAAAGAAAGGCGCCAGCAGTAAGAAGCGCGGGCTGCGCATCGAAACTGCGGCAAGGACTGTCAGGACGAAGTCCGGGAGGAAAACTCCAATGAAAACGTCCTGAGGCCGCAGGACGCCGGACAGGAAGATAAAAACCTCAGAGTGATTGCCAAAAACCCATACCTCGATGGCAGCAACGGACGATATCAGGAATGCCGGTACCAGAAGCACGAAGAACAGGCAGCTGGCTATGAGTTCGACAATGTACAGCGCCAGGACAAACCAAAATCTGCTGAATTGCAGCCCGTGCCGCCTGACGGTCTGCCAGAAACCGAGAATCCACCGCCGGACCTGCTTGATGTAGTCCTTCAGGTTGTCCGGATCCTGCGTGTAGGCAACGGCCGCGGAGGGATGGAATGCGATCCGTCCCAATTTCTTCGCATGGATTTCAAACGTCATGTTGAAGTCTTCGATCACCAGCCCCGGTGCCAGGACCTGTATCTTTGCGAGCGCGCTGGTTCTGTACATGCTGGCGAATCCGGGCACGATCGAGACCACATTTGCCCCCCGGGCTGCCTGGCCGTATTTGAGGAGCAACTGGACCACGATGTACAGGCGTTCCCGGTAGGCCACGAGGAAGCGGCCGATCGCCGTCGGAGGTGGCGGGCTCATGATCGACTTGGCGCGTCCCGCGACGGCGACGACCGTCGGATCGTCAAAAAGCGGCAAGCCGGTTTCGAGGTAGTCCGGAGTCGGGCGCGTGTCGGCGTCCAGGAGCATGACCACTTTGAACCTCTTGCACAGATCGAAGTGGGCGATGCCGGCCGCGAGTGCGCCCGCCTTGCCACGGTTCGGTTCGAGCTCAAGGACCTTCACCCCTGCGTCCCGCGCGATGTCGGCGGTGTCATCGGTGGACATGTCCGAAACAACGTGGATGTTGCGTCGAGGCACCAGGGCCGACGCGGCGAGAATGGTTTCCCTGATCACCAAGGCCTCGTTGTGGGCAGCCACGAGGACCGCCACATTTGCCGGGGAGATCCGCACTTGCTTCGCACGATGGCGTCCGCGCTGACGGCGAGGGATCGGTACGGTGGCCCCGCGCAGCAACGCGGTCCGCGCGCGGATCCGGGAGGACAGCTCCCTGACCCGCCACCATTCCTCACCTGTCAGGCGGACCAGCCCGGCAACGGACCAAAAGATCGTGCTTACCCCCAGAACCAAAAAGATCGAAAGAACTATCACGGCGACGGAGCTCCCACAGTGTCGTACATTTCGTAGTCATCGGTAGCAAGCTGGCCATCGCTGAAGAGGTTCATTCCAAAACTGATGGCCTCGGCTTCGGGCGGAACGGGCGGCGTAGTCCAGATCGCCTGCTCGTACACGGAGTTGGCTGCGAACCATGGACTGGCCGTCCAATAGGTCCACGTGCCCAGCTTGTTGCGGTAATACACCTCGAATTGCGTCTTCGCGGTGGACTGGTACCAGGCCCTGAGCGAATAGCTGTGCCCGGCAGTAACGCTCGGAGCGCATGCTCCCAGATCAAGGACGGGCAGCAGTTTGGCGTCACCGGACGAGTATTCGCTCACGTCCAGGCGCCGGGCCACGGCGCCCGAATGGCCCGGCGTCAAGGTGCTTAGGACCACGGTGTTCGTGCCATAGGACGACACCTGCCAGCATTGCGGCAACCCATACTTTCCAGCGGTTTCCAGCCCGGGATTCCGAAGGGCGTTCTGTCCTGGTGCAGCCGGCGCGGCGACCGGACCCTTCACCACGGGTTTCGCCACGCCGCCGATCACGTCATGTACCGTGCGCACGCCCATGGTCCCTTGTTGCGTCCTGGCCGTAAGCCAAGTGGCGAACTGTTCGAACAACGCGGGGCTGATGGAGCGGGGGCTGCCGCTGTTGTCGATGTCAAAGAAGGTCAACTGCAACCAGCCCCCGGCCTTTTCGGCCTGCATCACTGTCGCCTCGAGGTCGGCCAAGGTCCACTTGCTGCCTACCTCCGATGTTGCCCGGGTCCGGAACAGGTCCGCCGGGCGGACGGTTTCCGCTGCCGCGCAGTCCGGGCAGTCGACGGGAGTGGTTATCTGGCCGAGGCCACGCGCGCTGTTGTAGCCGCATCCAGCCACTTGCTCTTCCGACTGGGGCGTTGACGCCGCAAACGGATAGGCAAAAGAGGTGACCTTGAAGCCCCAGTCCGAAAGGTTTACCCGATCGTTGCAGATTTGCCTCGCCGCCTCGTCCGGCTCTACCGACGTCACATCGGCGAGGGTGAGTGTATGGCCGCCGATTTCATGTTGGTCGGCGGCCAGGCTGTGGAGGTTGTCCATAGTCATATGGTCAGCGGCTCCAACAAAGCCCGAATCGATGAAAAACGTGCCACGGAGGTGGTGGTCCTTCAAGATCCGGGCTGCCTCCATCTGGCTCGAGCGGCCCTCATCAAACGTCAGGCTGACAGATGAGAGCGGGACGGCGGAAGGCGTGGGCTCGCTGCTTTCGGACCCGGAGGGAGCCTGGCTTCTGTTGATCAGGGACGTGGCGCTTGTCATTAGGAGTAGCACCGCAATCCACGAGGCAGCCCACAGGCCTGCCCGCATCCTCGACCTGCGGAAAGGTCCCGATGATGTGGCCGTCCTCCGCGGACTCATCGCCAACCCGCCGCGCCGTGGTACCTGAAGGGGCCGGTGGCGACTGGGGGAAGCCTCGGTCTCAAAGGCTTATTCACCACCGGCCCCCGTTCAGGGGCCCTCTCCGTGAGGGCGCGCTGCCGTCCGGCAGCGCCGTCAATTGGCGCCGGCATTGTGGGAGGGACCGTGCTGCGGCCCCCAAGAGCAGGCTCGAACTCAGGGCGAACGCCTTCTTGGCTAGATCCGCCGTGTCCCAATGCCGCTCGGATCAGAGCGTCCATTTCCATTTTGAGACCCGTCTTTCCCCCGAAAACCTCAACCAACTGACATCATCAGCGTAGGAATGGGGGCGACGTCGGACACGAGTAGGCTCTACCCGTCTTTACACTCATCGGTTGCGTCCGGACGCTGCCACTACTCGGTGCCGCTACTCGTGCGAACACGCGAAACGGCGTGACCGAACGCCGGGGTCCGCGTAGGGGCGAATCCGATCTGTTCGTGGTCAAATGGTGCAATATGTTCGGTCGGAGTTTAAGGATGGCGGAAGAAGGTGCCCAAGGACCAGGCAGGAAGCATGCGGGGCTTTCTCGGTTTGTTTACCCCTGGGCATGCACCCCGCCGCCGGCTGTCGACCGTCGCCCGCGCCTGCATGGCCGCAGTCCTGGTGGTGGCGGGCATCGGAGGCTTCCTGACGTGGCGGCTGACTTCGGACGCGAACGGCGCGCCCGGACCGCCTTGGTTTTCAGGCTACGTCGACGTCACCGTGGTCCCGCAGCATCCATTCGAAACACCGCGGGGCGAGGGCACGGAGAATGTCACGCTCGCGTTCGTCGTGGCAATGGCCGGACGGCCTTGCACGCCCAGCTGGGGAAGTACGTACAGCCTTGATGACGCGAAGAATTCGCTCAAGCTCGAGGATCGCATCGCCAAGCTGCGCTCGAACGGCGGCGGGTTCGCCATTTCCTTCGGCGGGTCGGCGAACAGTGAGCTCGCCAACTCGTGCCAGAACGCCGCAGATCTGGACAGCGCCTACCGTGCCGTCGTGGGGCGGTACGACCCGAAGACCATCGACTTTGATATCGAGGGCGACAACTTGGCGGACAGCGGGGCCTGGCAGCGCAGGGCCGCGGCAATCGCTTCCCTCCAGAAAGAGCGGAGCGAGGAAGGGCGTCCCCTCTCGGTTTGGCTGACCCTGCCAGTCACTCCCCAAGGACTGACCGATGCCGGAACCTCCGCCGTCGACCAGATGCTCGCGGCCGGCGTCCAGCTGGCGGGCGTGAACATCATGACGATGAATTACGGTTCAAGCCGGAGTCCATCGCAAAGCATGCTCGATGCCGGAACCTCAGCGGCCCGGGCCACCCACGATCAGCTGAGCATCATCTATCAGCGTGCGGGGATGTCGCTCGACAGCGAGCAGACGTGGAGAAAGATGGGATTGACTCCCATGATCGGCCGGAACGACCTTCCCGGCGAGATATTTGGCCTTGACGCGGCCCGCGGATTGAACTCTTTCGCGACCAGCAAGGGGATCCAGCGGGTGTCCATGTGGTCCTTGAACAGGGACAGGCCGTGCCCCCAGGACAGCCCCGGGGCTTCGGCCAGCCACGTGTGCAGCGGGATCGATCAAGGAGACCAACGCTTCTCCGATGTGTTGAGCGCGGGATTTCACGCCAAGCTGCCCTGACCGCTTCGATCAGCAGCCGATCAGAAGAAGGTCATGTCTGGCCTGGACGGTCCGGGTTGCTCTGGTTCTTGGCTTCGGTTGGGCGTGCTAGGTGCTTCCCGTTGCCGTGCTGAAACAGTTTCTTTAGCCACTGCATGGATACCTCCGGTGTTCCAAGGACTGTCTGTGCCGGGTGGTTTGGACGGCTCCGGCGGCCGGTGCTTACTGCACTTGGCTGACCGTGACGATGTTCAGCCACGGTCCTGCGGGAACCTGGTCCCGCGGCACGAATTGCCAGTCCACCTTGTCGGACTCGCCATCAAGATCGGAGAAGCCAAGGCACCCGTTGAGTGCGGGCGAGACGTCCATTCCGGCCCCGTTGAACTTCTTGTTCGCCGGACGGGCGTCGTTGGAGCCGAAAACGTAGTCCTTGTCGTGATACTCACCCGGACCGGCATCTTCAATCTGTCCGTAGCATTCGCGGTTTCCCATCCGGATCCGGACCCATTGGTTCTTCATATAGCTGAACGACCGGTTCTGGGCGTTGCCCGCGAAACCCGGATCGTTGGCCCACGGGATGACGCTGGCCCGCTCCGCGAAGGCGACGGGATCGTTGACGTCATCGTAGGGAAGATCGAGATAGAACGGGTTCTGCTTCGGAGTCATGCTGTTGGGCGCGTAACCTTTGGCCTGCGTTCTCGCCTCGGTCTTGCAGCCGTTATTCACTACACCGTCGCAGCCTCCGTAGTTTTGCATCCACTTGGAGTCGTACGTCGACGTCACCTGGCTGCCGTCCGCCGCCTTGGGATCAAAGATCTCTCCGACCCAAAAGGTCGTTGCCACGATCCCCCTGTGCCACGGATACCGGCCGGCGGTACTCGGGCCCGGGGCCGGCCCCGGGCCCGAGCAGGCCGCCGTCAGCAGGGTAAGGACCGCAAGTACGGCCATGCCGCCCCGCCTGTTCCACACAACCAGTCGCCTTTCCTTACGCTGCAGGGTATCGCCCCTTCGTTCACGACGCGAGGGTAATCTTCCACGCTGCGGGATCGAGGACTTTTGCCGGTTTGTAGTCTGCCGCGACGTTGAGGATGATCTCATCCAAGGTGGTCTTCGGCTCGAAGCCAACAAGCGCGAAGGACTTGCTGTTGTCCGGAACCCTCCGGCGCATGTCCTCGTAACCTTCCGAGTACGCCTGCTCATAGGGCACCAAGGTGATGTCGCTCCCGCTCCCAAGGAGTTCGACGATCCTTTCGGCCAGCGTCAGGATGGAAATTTCGTGGCTCCCGCCAAGGTTGTAGGCATTTCCGTACGCAAGCGGTTCCTCGGAAATCCGGACGAGGGCCGGAACGATGTCGCCGACGTAGGAGAAGCACCTGGTTTGGTGCCCGTCTCCGTAAACCGTCAAGGGCTCACCGGCGAGCGCCTGCCGCACGAGCCGCGGAACAACCATTCCGTAGCGGCCTGTCTGCCGCGGACCCACCGTGTTGAAGAGCCGCACGATGGCAACCGGCAACCCGAATTGGCGCCAGTATGCGTGCGCGAATGCCTCGTCGATACCCTTGGCGGCCGCATAGGTCCAGCGGGATTTGAGCGCGGAACCAAGGATGCGGTCTGCTTCCTCCGAGAGGCTGTCCGAGGTGTTCTTGCCGTAGATCTCGCTTGTGGATGCCAGCAACAGCGAGGCACCTGATTCGAGGACCGAGTCCAGTACCACTTCGGTTCCATGGATATTCGTGCGGAGGCTCTCCAGCGGGTGGTCGACAATCAGATTGACGCCGACCGCGGCGGCCAGATGGAAGACCCTGTCGGCACCCGCCACCACCCTGTCCACTGCGTCGCGGTCCAGGATGCTGCCCTCGACGAAGTGGAAGTTCCTGTGGCCGATGACGCCTTTGAGGTTCTCCAGGCGCCCGGTCGACAAGTTGTCCAGCACGGCGACTTCGTCCCCGGCTGCCAACAAGTGCTCCACAAGGTGGCTTCCTATGAACCCGGCACCGCCGGTTATTGCTGTTTTCATTACTCCTGCTTCCGTTGAAAACCTGGTGGGTCTAGAGCCGGGTGACGTTGTCGGCCTTGGGCAAGCGGTAGGTCGTGTCCAGGACTGCGGGCGCTCCGGCCAGCCAGTCAAGGTCCATTTGGCTGTGCCTCGTGTGCAGGATCACCAGGTCCGCACCCCAGTCAGCAGGCGATTGCTCAGAGTGGAGGGTTCCTCCATGACCGTCGGGAGCCGTCTGGCACCAAGGATCGAAAAACGCCACTTCCGCTCCGTCGGCGATCAAGGCGGCAATGATTTCCAACGCCGGGGATTCCCGGAGGTCTTCGACGTCGGGCTTGTATGCCACACCGAGCACCATGACGCGGGCACCGGCAACACCGTGGTTGCGGTCCGACAGGATACGCCGGGCCTTCTCCACCACTTGGTGCGGCCTGCCTGCGATCCCCGCCATGGCTTGCTCGATCACCGGAGCCGTCAATCGCGCTTTGCGCAGTTGCCACAGCAAGTAGTGGGGGTCGCACGGTATGCAGTGGCCGCCGACTCCAGGGCCAGGTGTGAACGCCATGAATCCATACGGCTTGGTGGACGCCGCATCGATGACATCCATGACTTCCATGTTGAGTTCGTGGCAGATGTCGGCGAATTCGTTGGCCAAGGCGATGTTGACGGCCCGGAACGTGTTCTCCACCAGCTTGGTCATCTCTGCGACATCGGCGGACGGCACAACGTGGACCAGTTTGGTGCTGGCGCTCAAGAGCCTTTCGGCAGCTTCGCCGCAGGCCGCTGTCACGCCACCGACTACGCGGGGGACGTCTTCGTGGGAGAACGAATCCACGCCGGGGTTGATGCGCTCGGGCGAGAACGCCACGTACACGTCCCGGCCTGGAATAAGTCCCCTCGCGGCCAGGGGCAAAGCCAGGAGGTCGCGGGTGGATCCGACGTACGTGGTGGAGGTCAGCATCAGCAGCTGGCCAGCGGTGGCGAAGTCCACCACCGAGGCACAGGCCGCACGGAGAATGGAAAGGTCCGGAACCAGGTACTCATCCACGGGAGTGGGAACGCACACAACCACTGCCGCCGCGTGGGAAAGCAAGGACAAATCGCTGCTCAGCATGAAGGTCGGGTCCAGCAGCGCGTTGCTGAGCCGCTCCCTGTCGGAGTCCAGAAGATCTGCCCGTTGCTCCCGGATCACGGCGAGGCGCGCATCGGATACGTCAAGGCCGAGCACACGCCGGCCGGAAGCGTTGATGGCGAGGGCGGTGGGCAGGCCGACATAGCCCATGCCCACAATCGCCACGTCGAAAGTAAACGCCTGATCCTGTGTGGTTGTCAGTGTTGCCGCGCCCTCAGGCCAAGCCGGTGCTTGTGTGTGCAGGGCCTGCGGGCCCCCGTGGGGGTTTGCCTTGAGGGTCTTTACCTTCGTGTTCGGTGCCATGGTCAGTCGGCCTCCCGGTGCCTGTTGTCTCCAGTGTGAAAGAAAGCCGGCGGCGGAACCGGACGTGCCCTGGTCTCAGAGGGCACATGACCGCCCGCCGCCGGCTCGATGGTGGGGTTGCCCGCCGAATGCGGGAAACCGGTTGCATTGGAGTTGTCTTCTCGCTGGATCACCGGGTGGTTTTCCTGGAGCAATGAACTTTTCCTGCGTTTCATCTCGAGACCCACTTATCCCCAAATGAGTGGCGGTTGCCATCACGAAAAGCGTATGAACGGCCCCCCGACGCGGGCGCGAGTGGGCCCTACCCGTCTTTGGATGCGCGGGCCCTTCGGCGGCCTTTCACTACCCGTCCGAGCACTTTTAACCACTCGAATCGATACTCGCTTTCAGGCCTTCCGGCATGCGCACGCCTCGTGGAGGGCACGACGGCGGACGGCGGCTTCGCGGAAAACGCCCACTTACCGCAGTGGTCAACCCGGCCGCGCCCGGCGGCTAGCCCAGCCCCTGGACGCCGTGCTCACCGTTCATTAAGTCTTCGCGGTGGCTGATGCCAAGCTTGGCAAACATGCGGTACAAGTGGCCTTCGACGGTGCGCAATGACAGGCCCAAGCCAAGCGCAATGTCCTTGTTACTCGATCCCGACTGCACGAGCGTCGCGATTTCCTGTTCACGCCGTGTCAGCTTCTGGAGGTCCGGGGAGGCTCCCTCAAGGGCCGGGCCAGCCTTGTCCAGGGCGGCGGTGCGGCGTTTGAGGAGTCGCTGGCCTTCGAGCTGGCGGGCCTTGTCCCCCCTGCTTTCGAGGATGCGCAAGGCATGGCTGGCACAGTCGGCGGCGGCGAGCTCCAGTCCGTCCTTGGCGGCCACATCACTCAGTTCGATGAGGCGATCCGCGTCCTTGTGCGCGAGGGCAAGACCGACGCTCAACGCGAACTCCGCGGTTCGGCCTTCGCTGCCTTCGGCGACTGCTACGAGGCGACGCGCCACACTGGAATCTCCCAGCCTCAGGACCAACATCAGGATGTCGATCTCGGCGCCGATAGCTCCGTCCGCGGCCGCGGAGTCCGCAAGGGCCATGAGCCTCGCGATCGCCGTTTGCGTTCCGGTGTGCTCGGCTTTCGCAACTGCCGCATGGCCTTGTGCCAGCAACGACGGGTGCATGCCTTCCCGGATCAATGCGTCGTATTCATTCGCATACGTCATCGCGGTTTCGCGGCGTTTCAGGATCGAGGCCGCGTAGGCGGCGGCAGCAACGGCGTCGGGCAAGTCGCTCGCCATGTCGGAGACGCGCAGCATGCTGACCGCCTGCCGAAGCCTGGGCAGGGCCACCCCGAGGTCTCCCCGGCGGAGGTCCACCATCCCGGCAGCCAAGTGCAGCATCCCGCCTGAATAGATCAAGGAATTCGGTGCCTGGGAGATGTGGTTCTTGAGGAACGTGTCAAGGACACCGAGTTCGCCAGCCTGTTGCAAGGCCAGGATGTAGCGGCGCATCACCATTCCTGCGTACTGGAGGCTCCAGTCGCCGTTCGTGAGGACCATCTCCTGGATCTCCATCAGAATCTGGATGGCGGAGACCGGCCGTCCCGTGACGGCCATGGCCTCTGCGAGGAGGGTGCCTGCCACGAGGCGTGACTCGTCGTCCGCCTCTTTCCAGATTTCGCGGAGTTCCCGCTCTGTCTCGAGGTAGTGGCCTTCGGTTTGGAAGCCTTCGAGCGAAAGGAGCCTGCTTCCGAGCTTCCCCCGCTCCAGTTCTCCGGGGTCGACGCCCTGACGGGATTCGGCGAGCCGGGCCAAGGCCGCTTCCCATTCGTATGCCGCCTGTTTGATGGCATTCGGCCCCACGCCTTCTTTCCCGGCAAGCTGGGCCGCAAGCATCGAGGAGTGCCGGATCGTCCGCGGATCATTCGTCCGGTCCACGATCCCCGCCAGCGAGGACACCGATCCCTTGATGTCGCCCCGGTACCATTTGGCCCGTGCCACCTCTACCTGGGCCGCCAGCCTCAAGGAGGGATCCTTGATCGCACCGGCCACCCGCTCCACGTAGCTGGGGATGAACAACCGGTTTGCCAGCCGGGCCGCTTCCAGGATGTCGGAGTCCGGAACCTCGGTGCCCGATTCCAGTCCCCAGGAGACGTAGCGCAGAAGCCCGTCCATGGTCTTCGGCTTGGCCTCCAGGAGGCTCGCGACGCGCCGCCGGATGGTCATGCTGTGGGCCGTCGGCACCAGCTGGCGGATCACTTCGCCAACCAGCGGCTGGGCCAGCCGGACATGCCGCTCCGGATCGGACGCGATCTCGATGAAATGCAGTTCCTGAAGTTCGTCCACGGCGTTGGAATCGCTGGCCCTTTGCACGACGCTCAGCGGAACAGGTTCCGCGAGCGCCACGGTCTCCAAGGTGTCGCGCTGCGCGGGGCCCAGCATCAGGATCTCGTTCCGGACGAGGTCCATCAAACGCACGCTGGTTCCCCGAAGCTCACCGGAAAGCATCCAGGCGTCGTTGCGGCAGACCAACTGGCCCACCGACTTGGCGTTTTCGATGAGTTCCAGCAGGAACATCGGGTTCCCGCCCGAGTACTTGCAAAGGACTGCGCTGGTCCCCTGGACAACCGGCGCGTCCAAGGCCTGGGCACAAAGTTGATTGACTTCCTGCTCGTTGAGCGGCTGCAAGTCGAATCGATCCACGAGTCCCTCAGACCACATCGAGAAGACCTCTGCGGGCGGCGCGGGATACGGACGGCACAAGAACACGACCTTGGCGGCTTCCGCGGCCGCCAACTGGGCCAGGACAGCCACACTGCTTTCATCGATGTGGTGCGCGTCTTCCACGATCAGCACCGCCGGTGCCGGGTGCGGCTGGCCCGCCGGGTTCAACGCCGCGACCACGGCACGCAGGACCGACAAGGGTTCGTTGATCTGGCTCGGCGTCAAGGCCGTCAACAGCGGTGCCAAGGCAGCGAACGGTACCGACGCCAGGGTTGGGCCGGCAAAGACCCTGAAGGGGCGGATACGTTGTCCCAATTCATGCACGACTTCGTTAATTAATGCAGTCTTGCCGATGCCCGCATCACCGAAAAGCAGGACTCCGGGGCCGTTGACGTCGAGCAGGCAGTCGACGACGGCCGCCATCATATTGATTCGTCCGACGAGCGCATCGGCCGCAACCACTTCAGTCATTTCGCACCACCTTCGACATTGCCGAGCGCGAAGCTCAGCTCAGAGCGTTCAACGATTTTCAGCTTGCCGAAGATCTGGTAGAGATGCCCCTCCACCGTGCGGACTGAAACATGCAGCTTCGCGGCAATGCCCTTGTTGCTCTCGCGGTTCGCCGCAAGCCTGGCGATCTCCATCTCGCGGGCGGTCAGCTTCAATCCCTCTTGGTTTCCGCTGCGTGGAGTGCGCAAGCGCTGCCGGCACGTCTCCGCGAGCTGCCGCGCCTTCCTGAGGATCGCTTTGTCCAACTGGACCTGGTTCAGCTGCAATACCGTCTCGGCGATATCGAAGGCGAACCGGTCGTTCTGCATGTCCTCGGCCAACCGTGCCGCCTCAAGAAGAAGCTCCGCGCTTCCGGACATCGTCGCCCGGGCGTACGCAACGCAGAGCCCCGCGAACCGTCCTTGGCAGCGCAGTGCCGTGTCCAGGAGCCGCGGGGCCGCTGCCACCGCGCCAAGCCGAACGGCTGAACTGAGGCAAATGATCTCGTGACCGGGGGCGCCCTCGTCCCGGTCGGCGTCGGCCAAGCGGAGAAGCTCCTCGACGGCGGCGTCCGGGCCGTCGACACCAGCCCGGGCCAACGCAGCGAGGTACCTTTTCGTCCGTTCCTTCCGCCACGTCGGCCGGCGCAACTGCGTGGAAGCTTCCCTCAGGTAGCGCAGGGCCTGCTCCGGTTCGCCTTGCAAGGCCGCAGCGTAGGCCGCTGCGGTGCAGGCGACATCCAACATGCCTTCGTTGTCCTGGACCCGCAATTGGCTGATCACCGGAATGAGCACGTCCAAACCGTCCTGGCCGCGCCCCTGGAGGCACCGGAAGATCGCCTTGGGAAGATCGATCGCTGTGGGAAGGGCCTCGGCGGCGGAAACCAGGAGGTCGTCGCCGGGTTGGACCATTTCCGCTTCTTTGTCCCATCGCCCGGCGAGGACGAAGGTGAACCGCAGCCGCGATGTGGCGCGCCGGGCCGCGGCGACCGAAACAGCCGGATCATGGCAGTCAGCCATCAGTTGTTCCGCCATGTCCGCCGCCTCGGATTGGCGTCCCGTCAGGGCCCAGGCCTCGCACAGCCAGCTTCCGGCAAGGAGGCGGAACTCGGTGCCGTGCGACTCGAAATCTTGAAGAACTTCTTCAAGGCTTGCCGCCATCTCAGCGTAGGAACCCGAATAGCTGGCCGCCTGCGATTCGGCGAGGACGAGTTGTTCCCGAAGTATGGCGATATCCCGCCCTTCGCCGGCTTCGTCTCCGAGCCGCTGCCGGACCTGGGCGAGCGTTTCGCAAGCCTGGGCCGTGGTTTCGGGAAGCGCCAGGAGGACGGCTGCCTCGGCCAGCTTGATCCGGACCCATTCGGCAAGCGAGGCTTCGTCCCCGGGTTCATTGACGTGTTGGGCCAACACCTGCCGGGCCGAAGCGACGTCGCCGAGAGTCATCAGCGCGCGGGCTTCCTCGGCGACTGCCCCGGGCACGGTCGAGTAGCCGGGAATGGACCGGACCAAGCGCAGGGCCAGCCGCGCATCAAGTTGCCGGTTCGCCATCGCGGCAGCTTCAAGCGCTTCTTCCCTCCCCAGCTTGGCTCCGCAGTCCAAAGCCCAAGCGGCCATGGATAGCAACATCGACCGTTGGCCAAGGGCCGGATCCATCGACTTAAGGAGCAGAGTCCGGAGTTCGTTGCTGCGGCCAGGGGGAACGTTCGCCCGGACCACATCACCGACCAGCTGGCTTTGGAGGTGGGCCATCCTGGGCAGCGAATCGTCGACGACAAGGACGCTCCTTTTCTCAAGGGAGTCCACATCGTCCGCCGAAGCCAGTGTCAGCAAGGATTCCAAGGGAACGGCCCCGACCAATGAAAGGATTTCCAAGACTTTGCGCTCACCGTCGCCCAAGCGTCCAAGCCGCGTGGTGATGAGATCGGTGATTGCCCTGCCGTGCTGTTCGCTCCGGGCCGTCAGGACCCAGACGCCGTCGCTTTTCAGGAGCGAACCGGATTCCGCCAGCTCCGCTGCGAGCATCTTGAGGTAGTGGGGGTTGCCCCCGCTTGCCGTCCACAGGGCATGGGCACCGGCCGCCGAGACCGGTGCTCCGAGCCCGGCTTCGAGCCAAATGTGCGATTCCTGGAAAGTCAGTGGTTTGAGGTCGATCCGGTGCAGGAACCCGTCCCCGCAAAGCCGCGTGATCTCGCCGGAGAGCCGCTGCGGGTCGGTGCAGGTCAGGACGAGTTGCGCTGTTCCGTTCCTCGCGAGTTGGCCCAGAGTCATGGCCGCCAACTCATCAAGCTCGGTTGCGTTTTCGATGACCAGGTACACCGGCTTTCCCTCGGAGCGCTCACGGAGCAGATTGCTGAGCGCCGACAGCACCAGGACCGGATGCGCCAGGTGTCCGGGGTCGAGATCGCTCAGGAGCATATTGAGCGCGCCGTAAGGTGTCCTCGCCAACGCTGCGCTGCCGCGGATGACGACGACGAACGAGCTTGCGCGCAGTTCGTTCACCGCGCGGGCAGTCAAGTAGCTCTTGCCGCTTCCCGACGGCCCCGCAACAAGGACGCCACCCTTGGAAGCTGCCAGCGCATCGGCGATGTCCTTCACAGCGGCCCTGGGTCCAATCGGCGGCCACGCCGTCGAGATTACCGATTTGCCTCCCGTTCCAGCAGACGGCGACGGACCCGAAGATGCGTGGAACGCCTGGTACCGGGACCCGTTCCCGGACCGGACGGCGTGGACCGTAGATGCACTGCCTGCTGTCAACATGAGCGAGACCCCCAGTGATCGAGTGGTGACACCCCCCAATTAACCAGCTGGCCGTCAGGCCCACACCAGTAGTGAGTACTCGAGTTTCACACTGGGGGATACTCGAATGCGGGTGTGAGTACCTTTCCCCCGGGCCGCCGGTACTCGCGGCTGGTCCCTTCGACTCGACGGGAACTACTACTCCCCCGCGGTCCCCTCCCGGCTCAGCCCGTACTCGGCGCACCGTGCGCGACGGCGGCGGCACCGGCGAGTTCGTCCCTGCCGGTGATTCCCAATTTCGAATAGCAGCGGTACAGGTGCCCTTCGACGGTCCGGACCGAGATAAGCAGCGTGTCCGCAATCTGCCGGTCGCTGAGGCCCTGGACCGCCAGGTTGACGATGTCCCATTCCCTCCTGGTCAGTTTCGGCACCGCGGACTCGTTCCGTGCTTCCTCACCGCCCTGGCCAAGTTCCTCGTTGCAGTGCACCAGCCCGGCGCGCGCAACGGCACTGAGCTCTTTGCTGTTGCCGCGATCCGCTGCTTCCAACGCCGCGCCATAAGCCTTCGCAGCCAGATGGTAGACGGTGGCCGCCTGCAGCTTCTCACCCGCGGACACGTAGCGGGCGGCTCCCCCGAACTTAAGTGCCCTCCCGTACTCGGCGAACGCTTGTGCCCATTCGCCCTCGGTCGCAGCCGCGGATTCACAAAAGCGGTCCAAGCTGCTGGTGTCGCCCAGGCTGAGCGCAAGCTCAAGGGCATGAAGTTCAAGGTACGTGGCGTTTCGCTTCGCCGCGTCGTCAGCGCTTTGGCGCAATGCCTCCACGCCGGAGCCATCCGCGTTGAGGAGTTCAAGACCGGCGGCGAAAAAGCTGTCTGCCTGTGAGGCGAGAAGGTGGGTGCCGTGTTGTCCCCACGCCCTGTAGTCCGTCCGGAACCGTTCGGCTTCCGGCTGCGAGGAGCCGGCTGCGGCATAGAAAGCCATGGCAGCGCACAGTCCGAAGAGATTCTGCGGGTCGCTGTCCCTCAAGGCTTCGAGTCCCGCGGTCAGCAAGGGCAAGGCGTCGCCGGATTTTCCCTGCCTGATGGCGATGTACCCGGCCACCACGTAAGCAGCGCCGCCCAAGGACGCCATCGAGACACCTGACGATTCGTAGTATCTGTCGAGGAGCCCCTGCGCATCCTTCCAGTCACCCACAGCCAGTGCGCAGATGACGAGGCGGGCGGAGATGAAGTCGGGGATGAAGTAGACATCGTTCTCCTGAGGCTGTGCCAAGGCGGCGGCTTCGAGAACCAACAGCCTCGCCTGGCGCCCGCGGCCGAGCGCGCACAGCATTTCCGACTTCAGCGCCAGCGCCAAGGCCCTGAACAGCGGGGCCAAGGAGCCTTCCACGGTTTCCGACTGGAGGAGTACCCGCTCCAGTTCGGAGCCCAGGCGCTCATAGTCACCCTCCACGGAGCTGGCAAGCAGGCCGATCACGGTGGCGGCGAGCGTCACCTCGGCCTGCGCGGCCGGCGTCCGCTGGCCCTCGAGCCCGGGCTGCTGTTCGCCCCAGTCGCGGAGTACCTCGGCCTCCGCGCGGATCAATGAAGCTGACTGTCCGACGGCGGCACGCGTGACCGCGCGAAGAACGCTGGCGGCAACGACTTGGGAGGCCCCGGCGTCGCCATCCTGTGTTTCTTGGGCCAGGACCGCCGCTGCCTCGTCCCGGCGTCCGAGATTGAAGTATGAGCGGGCCATAACCGCTTGGCCAATCGATTGCCATTGCACATCCCGCACCGCAGCCGCCATGCGCAAGGCGGTCTCGCTCTGCAGTAGCTTCGCCGACAGGACCGCCGCCCGGATCAGAAGACGGTCAGGCACGTCCGCGCCGCAGTCAAGAGACCACGTCACCATCCGCAAGAGGGAATCCGGGTTGTCCTCCAAGACATCCATCCGGGAGATCAGTTGCCGGTGCAGCTGAAGGCTTTGTGCGGCCGGGACGATGCTTCTCAGCACTTCCCCGTAGACCGGATTGACGAGCCGGAGGTTCGGCAACCCATTGCCTCCTGGCTTGATCAGATGCTGGTCAAGCAATTCCTGGACGGCCGCTTCACCGGCCACAACCTTAATCAAAGTCTCGTCCACAGGCTCTGCCAATGCGATTAAGTTCAAGGCTTCCCTGGCACCGGCCGAAATCCGCAACAGCTGAAGTTTGACGACGGCCTCAAGCTTGACCGTGTGGACCGGTGTTGCCGCAGTCTTGAGCCAAACGCCGTTCCGCTGGACCAGGCTACCCGAACTCTGGGCCTCGCGGACAAGGGTCTTCAGAAGAAGCGTATTGCCGCCGGCCTCGGTCCAGAAACCCTGGCTCGTGCTGTTGAGGACGATTCCTCCGAGCAATGCCTCACACAGCTCGTGGCCTTGCTCAGCAGTCAAAGGCTCCAGGTCGAACCACTCGGCGGTCCCCTCGTGCCACATCCGCAGGAGCGGTCCCGGAACTCCCGGCCGTGGAACGCATGCTGCCACTACCTTGGCCCATCCTGCCTGGACCAGCTCGGTCAGCATCTCCGAGGTGGCGTCGTCCAGGTAATGTGCGTCATCAACGAGCAGCAAAGCCGGTCCGCTGCCTACGCGGATGCTTTCCAGGTAGTCCCACAGCGATCGAAGCACGGCAACCCGTGAGGCTATGTCCGCGGGTGAGAGGTGGGCAAGAAAGGGGGCCAGTACCCCATACGGGACAGCGGTCAGTGACGGACTCGCGTGAATCGGCACCACCGCGCGTTCCCCGTCAAAAACGCGGGCCAGCTGGGTCAGGAGGGATGTCGCGCCGAGGCCGGAATCGCCAACGATGAAGACGGCCGAGCAATCATCCGCACGGATGGCAGCGGTGATTCCGGGCAGCAGATGGCCAAAATCGATCCACGACTCAGGCGGCCGGGTGCCGGGTTCTCCGGCTCGGCCGTGCACCGCCGCAGCGTTGTCATGACTGCGCGGTTCCTTCAAGCTCGCTCCTCGATGAGATTCCCATTTTCGTGAAGATTTGATACAGGTGGCCTTCGACTGTGCGAACCGAAACTTGCAACTGGTTGGCTACCTCTTTGTTACTCAACCCTTGACTGGCCATCTTTGCAACCTGACGCTCCCGTTCCGTCAGTTCGGGTCCGAAAGTGTGCGGGGTCAAGGGCAGCACCGGCACATTGCCGATCAAGCGGTCCAGCCGTTGCTGTGCCAGCCTTGCGGACGCTGAATCGCCGGCTTCCCGGGCGATGTCCAAGGCCAGGACGGCACACCGGGACTCCACCGCATCCAATTTCAGTTCCTGGGCAACCGAAGCGGCAAGGAGCAGGGTTTTTGGATCCTTCTTGCGGGTTCCCTCCGCCACCATCCGGTTCACCGCGGCCATCTTGCCCTGGCGGCGGGATGAAACCTGTTCCAGGAGCAACAGCTCGTCCTCGGTGCCGTGGACTGTGGCGCCGAAGAGGCTGATGGACGCCGTCGTGATCCGTCCTTTCGCCAAATCCCGGTTGGCCGACTCGATGAGGCTCTGTTTCGCGCCCGGATCCTTCAGCCATCGCCTGGCCATCTTGACGCAGAATTCGGCCATCCAGGCGGGGAACCAGGCGGTCTCCGCTTGTCCCTTCTCGGCCAGTTCGAGGAAAGTCCGGGATTCTTTCACGTCCCCGGCCTGGGCGTAGGCGAAAGCGAGGGCGGAGTAGGCCAAAGCCGGCCCGTAGTAGTTGCGCCTGATCTCCAACTGCGCCTGGGCGCCCAGCAAGGTGTCGATCGCGACTGAAGCCCGTCCGGCGTAGGTGTAGGAAACGCCAAGGGCCAATTCGGCGGCGCCGCCGAGGTAATGGATGTTCTTCGGTTGCTGGTCGAGGGTCGCCGTCAGCATCCGCGCCACCTCCTCCCACTGTCCGCTGCACAGGAGTGCGGCAAACAAGCCTTCGGACAACCAGTTGTGCAAGCGCGGCCGCGCCTTGGCGCGCTGTATCTTGTGCCGCAGATCGCGCGCCAGCTCGATCGCTTCCATCTCCCTTCCCAAGACGGCCCAGGCCATGGTCAGCAGGCTCCCGCAGCTCAGCCTTTGTTGAAGATCGATCCCGTTCCGGTACTCCTGCTCCAAGGCGTCGGCAACGTCCGCATACTCTCCCTGATGGACATGGAGCTCGAAACTCGCGAGCCTGAGCAGCCCGCATGCCCGTTCGATTTCTGTGGCATCCGCTTCGGCTTCCCGTGATCGGCGGGAAAGGTCCTCCCGGGCCTCCGCAATGAGGCCGGGTATTTGGAGGTGGCCACCGGGAATCCACAGCAGCGCACTGCAAAGTTCCTGGACATAGTCCGCATAGTCATACGCCGGAAGGCGCCGAAGCTGCTCGGGCGTCACATCCTTCAAAGCTGCGACCGCGGCCTCGTGCTCGGCCAGAATGACGTGGGAAACACAGCGTTGCTGGGCGGCCGCAACCCATTCCTTGTCCTCGCGGCCGATCTGCCGGGCGCATTCCAACGCGAACCATGGATCGAATTGCTTGTTCGCGGCCGTCGCCGCGGCCAGTGCCACTCCCGGTTCGAGGCTTTCGCGCACGTTCAGCGTGGAAGAGGCGAAGCCCAGGAGCGCCTCGGCATCCAAGTCCCTCGTCATGCTGCCGACCACCCCGGCGGCAAGCCGGCGCAGTTCATTTCGCCGTGGCAGGTCCATCCAACCGCGAATGACCTCGCCCATATACTCGTCGCGCAGGGTCACCCGGC
This sequence comes from Arthrobacter alkaliphilus, assembly GCF_021483235.1. GTDB lineage: Bacteria > Actinomycetota > Actinomycetes > Actinomycetales > Micrococcaceae > Arthrobacter > Arthrobacter alkaliphilus. The sequence goes on from NZ_JAKEEC010000001.1 coordinate 280,789, forward strand.
GGGCCCCTGCCGGTTCCACGCGGAGGTACCCGGACCACTCCATCTCCGCAACCACTTCAGGGTCCAGGACGTCCAGCAGAACGGCGAGCGGGGCGGTCCGTATGAGGGCGAGCAGCTCCAGGGCTTCCCGGACCGCGGGCCTCTCCCGGGCCAGGCGCGAGCGGACCAGGTCGGTGAGAACCTCGGCGGACGAAAGGTGGATTTCGCCCTTCATCGCCCAGACCTGCCCGGCCAGGTGCAGGTTGCCTGAGCGGAGCTGTTCGGTGACGATGGCCTGGAGCGCCAAGGGATTGCCACCGCTGGACGCGTGCAAAGCGCTTGCAGCCGTAGCGGTCACCCGTTTTCCCAGGACGCCGCTCAGCAATTTGGCAACTTCCGCCCGGGAGAAAGCCTGGAGTTCCACTTCGTCCAGCAGGCCGTCCTTCAACAGCCTGATCAGGTCTTCGGGCATATCCGTGGCTTGGCGGACAGTGACGAGGAGCTTCGCTGTCCCACTGATTAACAAGTGCATCAAAAGGGCGGTGCTCATGGTGTCCAGGGCAGGCAGCCCCGACAGCACCACGAGCACGTCGCGCCCGGCGGCGTCCGAACTGATCACATGCGAGATTCCGTGGATGATCGCGCCAGGGGAATCTGCGCCATCGACCGGCAGCCTCGCGACCAGATGGGAGAGAGCTCCGAACGGAATGCTGGCATCCGTGGAGCCATGGAGGTGCAGGACGTGGGTCTTTGGAGTGAGCCGGGCCTCGACCGAACGGGCGAACGTCGCTTTGCCGACGCCCGGAGCGCCAACCACCACCACTCCATACAAAGACGGGTCGCCGAGCGCGTCAATCACCGTGTTCTGAAGATCCTGCCGCACAAGCGAAGACCATTTGCGACGCTCCGCAGCGCCGAGTGGTTGCCGCTCCTTTGCGGGACGCTCTGTTTCAGATTCCGGTGTTGCTCGCAATGTAGATCACGCAACCTTCGCAGCTCTGGCGGACGTGACGTTCAGCGGGTCGTTTGTTTTGTTATTTCTCTTCCCCCCGAGCAGTGATTTGCAAAGTATCACAGCGATCGGAGCGAATCAATTAGTCAGTGTGCGAGCCATCAGGGTACTTGTTAACTATCGGGATGGGTGCGCGGGCTGCCCCGTTAGGCCTTGACCGGGTGGAACTTCTGCTGGGCGGCAAGCAAGCCCTGGGTCATCAACACTTCAACAGCATCTGCGGCTTCATCGAGGAGGAACGGCAGTTCCTTCTTCTCGGAAGCCCCAAAATCCCTGAGGACATAATCCGCAGTGTCCATCCTTCCGGGCGGCCTCCCTACCCCCACGCGGACCCGCAAATAGTCTTTTGTGGCCAGTGCCTTGGAAATGTCCCGCAGGCCGTTATGTCCGCCTTCTCCGCCGCCCATTTTCAACTTGACCGTATTGAAAGGAATATCAATTTCGTCGTGGACGGCAATAACGTGGTCCGGCGCTATGTCGAAGAACCTGGCCAGCCCGGAAACGGGTCCTCCGGAGACGTTCATGTAGGTCATGGGTTTCGCCAATACCACGCGCGGGCCGCCGATCCCCAGCCTGCCCTCGACCACTTGGGCCCGGGCCTTGTGGGCTTTGAAACTTCCGCCCATCCGCGAGGCAAGTTCGTCCAGGACCATCTGGCCGACGTTATGGCGGTTGTGGCTGTATTCGGCGCCGGGATTGCCAAGGCCTACGATCAGCCAAGTGTCTGTCATGGAGTCATCCTAGGGAATGAAGAGGGTGGAATGAAAAGGAAATGGCCGGGCCCCTCGGGGACCCGGCCACTCGAAGGCGTACGCCTGAGTAGTAGCAACTACTCGGCGGCAGGCGCCTCTTCCGTTTCTGCTGCTGCTGCTTCTTCTTCTTCGACGGCCGGAGCCTCTTCGGAGATGTTCACGATGAGCGTCTCGGGGTCGCTCAGCAGGGCTACGCCGCCAGGCAGGACAAGGTCGGAAGCGTGAACGTGCGCTCCGGCCTCGCGGCCTTCGATGCTGACCTCGACCGCGGTGGGCAGGTGGGTTGCCTCGGCCTCGAGGGAAACCGTCACGGCTTCCTGGTTGGCGATGGCGCCCGGAGCAACTTCGCCGGTCACGTGGACGGGGACGTCAACGGTGACCTTTTCGCCCTTGCGGACGGTCAGGAGGTCGATGTGCTCGATGATCTGCTTGATCGGGTCGCGCTGGATGTCCTTGACCAGGGCCAGGTGGTCCTCGCCGTTGATGTCCAGGGACAGCAGGGCGTTGGGGGTGCGGACGGCCAGGGTGGTGGAGCGGCCCGGAAGGTTGACGTGGATGGGCTCCGCGCCGTGGCCGTAGATGACGGCGGGGATCTGGCCGGCTGCGCGGGCGCGGCGGGCGAAACCCTTGCCGAATTCGGTGCGCAGTTCTGCTGCGAGCTTCTGCTCAGACATGTGTACTCCTTGATTACTGTGGCGCCGGCGGGTTGCCGGCAAGTCGATCAGCAAGGGCGGAGGTCTGTGGTGACCTTCCACGCCCGGCGGAGTTCCGGCCGCTGAGCAGCAGGTTCAATCCGCCTTCGTCGAAGGAGATTCAGACCCAGTCGATAACGGAGACCCGCAATCCTGGTTCACGCTTTCGTGCGAACCGGATGTGCTCTCCCTCGCCAAGGTATCCCCAAGAGTCTACCAGTGCCGCGGCAATGGCAGAAAACCAGGCTAGGCCTTGCCGTCGAAGAGGCTGGTGACGGAACCGTCGTCGAACACTTCACGGATGGCGCGCGCAATCAACGGTGCGATCGAGAGCACCGTGAGCTGCGGGAAGCGCTTGTCGGCCGGAATGGGCAGGGTGTTGGTGACCACCACCTCGCGGGCACCGGAATCCGCCAGTCGCTGCGCCGCCGGCTCGGAGAACACGGCGTGGGTGCATGCGATGATGACATCCTTGGCGCCGGCGTTCTTGAGGACCTGGACAGCGCCGGAGATCGTTCCGCCGGTGTCGATCATGTCGTCGATCAGGACGCAGGTGCGGCCGTCGATCTGCCCGACGACGGTCTTCGAGACGGCCTGGTTCGGTACGGTGAGGTCGCGGCTCTTGTGGACGAACGCCAAGGGCGCACCGCCAAGCCGCTCGGCCCACTGTTCCGCGACGCGGACGCGGCCGGTGTCCGGCGAGACAACGGTGATGTTGTCCGCTTCGACCCTCGTGCGGATGTAGTCGGCAAGCAGCGGAATGGCCATCAGGTGGTCCACAGGGCCGTCAAAGAACCCCTGGATCTGGGACGTGTGCAGGTCCACTGACATGATGCGGTCCGCGCCGGCGGTCTTGTAGAGGTCTGCCACCAAGCGGGCGGAAATCGGCTCGCGGCCGCGGCCCTTCTTATCCTGGCGGGCGTACGGGTAGAACGGCGATACCACCGTGATCCGCTTCGCGGAGGCCCGCTTCAGGGAATCGATCATGATCAACTGCTCCATGAGCCAGTTGTTCAGCGGGGCCGGGTGCGCCTGGATGACGAAGGCATCGGTGCCACGGACGCTCTCAGCTGAACGTACGTAGATCTCGCCGTTGGCGAAGTCGTAGGCGTCGATTGGCAGGAGTTCGGTTTCCAACTCCTTGGCGATTTCCTGCGCCAGCTCGGGGTGTGCCCGTCCGGCGGCGAGAACCAGTTTCTTCTCGCCGTGTGCGGTAATTTCGCTCATGCCTGTGTGCCCTCTTCTGTGGTTGCCGGAGTACTTGAGGAATCGGGGGTGGCAGTGGAGCCGAGCGCGGCTTGCGCAGCCTGCGCCAGTCGGGCCGAGTTGCTGCCCTGGCGGTTGGCGATGACCCAGCCTTCCGCATTCCGCTGGGGAGCGACACTCAACGTCAGGGCTCCGGCGGGAACGTCCTTGCGGATAATCGCACCGGCGCCGCTGTACGCGCCGTCACCGACCGTTACGGGGGCCACGAAGACCGTATTGGAACCGGTACGCACACCCGAGCCGATCACCGTGCGGTGCTTCTTCTCGCCGTCGTAGTTGGCCGTGATGTTGCCGCAGCCGATGTTGGTGTCCTCGCCGATCTCGGCGTCGCCCGCGTAGCCCAGGTGGGAAAGCTTGGAACCGCGGCCGATGGTCACGTTCTTGGTTTCGTAGAACGCGCCGATCTTGCCGGTCTCCCCAAGGACGGTGCCGGGACGCAGGTAGGTGAACGGGCCCACGCTGGCACCCGCGCCGATTGCCGAGCCCGAGCCGTGGGTGCGGGTCACCTTCGCGCCCTCGCCCACCGACACGTCGGTGAGGGTCGTGTCGGGGCCGACGACGGCGTCGCGCGCCACGGTGGTGGTGCCGTGGAGCTGGGTGTTCGGCAGGAGGCGGACATCTTCGTCCAAGGTGACAGTGGAGTCGATCCACGTGGTGGCCGGGTCAACGACCGTGACGCCGGAACGCATCCAGGCTTCGACGATGCGGCGGTTGTGCTCTGCGCCGAGCGCGGCGAGCTGGATACGGTCGTTGGCGCCCTCGACCTGCCAGCGGTCGGCGGTGACCACCGCCGAAACCCGGCCTCCGGCGTCGCGCGCCAATTCGAGAACGTCGGTGAGGTACTTTTCCTGCTGGATGTTCTCGGTGGTCACTTTGCGCAGCTGCTCGCGGAGCACTTTTGCGTCGAAGGCATAGATGCCGGAGTTGACCTCGCGGATGGAGCGCTCGGCATCGCTCGCGTCTTTGTGCTCGCGGATGCCCAGTACAGTGCCGTCCTCGGCACGAAGGATGCGGCCATAGCCGTTGGCGTCCTCGAGGACCGCCGTCAGGACCGTCACCGCGTTGCCCTCGGATTCATGCGTGGCAACAAGCTCGGAGAGGAGGGAACCGGTCAGCAAAGGCACGTCACCGTAGGTGACCACTACCGTGCCGGTGAGTTCCGCCTTCGCATCCAGGGCGTCAAGGGCCACTTCCACCGCTCGCCCGGTTCCCGGAATTTCGTCCTGGTCCACGATGACTGCGTCGGGATCGATAAGTTGAATGTGCCCGGCCACGAGGTCCCGTTCGTGGCGGACCACGAGGGCCAGCTGCCGGGGATCGATGGAACGTGCTGCGAGGATGGCGTGCGCCACCATGGAGCGTCCGCCGATTTCGTGAAGGATTTTGGGAGTCCGTGACTTCATGCGCGTACCGGCTCCGGCAGCTAGGACAATTACAGCGGCGGGGCCAGTAGTATCAGGGCTCACGAAGTCGCTCTCCTTGCTCGGTAACGTCCGGGCGGACCCGGCTGCGGCATCTGCTTCATCCTACTCTGGCCGATACACAGCCTTCCGCGCAGCCAGTGGACAGCTCGGGAGGGACAGTGCCTTCAGAGGCGGTGCCGGCAGACCACCGACAAGTTCCGCCCATAGGATTCGAACCTATACTCCACGGCTCCAAAGGCCGGGGTGCTGCCGTTACACCAGAGCGGACCGTGCGCACGCGGCTTTTGCGGACGCAGGGTCCGCGGGCTTCCGGATCGACCGGGTCGCACACACAAGAATCTAGTTTGCCATGACCATTGCGGTGTTCGCGACTTGGCGCATCCTCGAGTCCTTCCCGGCGGTAATGACCGGCCCTCCACAGGCCGCTTCGCCCTTGCCGTAAGGCATGATGGATGCGTGAGCAACAGCACAGGAATTCCCCCGCGATCGACGGGTTCCAGGGTGATCAACCACCCGCCTGCAGGCCAGGTTGCCCGTGCCCGGATGACGGCCTCCCAACGCCGCTCCCAGCTCATCGACATTGGCCGCGGCCTCTTCGCAGCCCGCGGCCTGGATGCCACCACCATCGACGAAGTCGCAGCCGCGGCGGGCGTATCCAAACCTGTGATTTACGAGCACTTCGGCTCGAAGGAAGGCCTCTATACGCAGGTTGTGGCGTTCGAATTCCAGATCCTCCTCGACGCCATCAACGAATCCCTCGCCGCCGAAGCCAAACCCCGCGTCCTCGTTGAACAGGCCGCTCTCGCCCTGCTCGGCTACATCGAAGAGCGGAGCGACGGCTTCCGGATCCTCATGCGCGACGCCCCGCCGTCGCAGCCCGAAGGCGCCTTCTCCACCCTGCTCTCCCATGTGGCCGATCGCGTGGAAGGCCTGCTCGCCGACGAGTTCTCCCGGCGCGGTTTCAGTGCCGCCGACGGAGCCATGTACGCCCAGATGCTGGTCGGCATGGTGGCGATGACCGGCAAATGGTGGTTGGACCACCGCGAGCCGGACAAACGCTCAGTAGCCGCCCACTTGGTCAACCTGGCATGGAATGGCCTGACGGGCCTGCAAAAGGACCCGGAGCTGCGGAGCGAGGCGTAGGGCCTGGGTTCGGCCGCCTTGCTTCGCCTTGGCGCATGTCCGTCGTCGCCTCCGCGTCGCGACGGCCCTTCGCCGTCGCTTAGACACGAGTCATAAGGGCATCTGCGGTCGCTGAGCGGCCTCCGGTGCCCGATGACTCGCGATGAGCTCCTACCCGAAGGCCCGCAGCGCCACTCGTGCCAAGGTTCCGTTCCGGTTCCGACGCGCTATTTTCCTGACGACGCGGAAAGTTCCTGACGACACCGGAATTCGCGCGTCGAGAGGAATTTTCCGTGTCGAGCGGCCATTTGGGTGTCGAAAACAGCCCACGATCCACCGTGACGCACTCCTACCTCCACCCCGAACGCCCGCAGCGCCGCTCGTGCCAAAGGTTCGGTTCCGGTTCCGACGCGCTATGTTCCTGGCGACGCGGAAAATTCCTGACGACACCGGAATTCGCGCGTCGAGAGGAATTTTCCGTGTCGAGCGGCCATTTGGGTGTCGAAAACAGCCCACGATCCACCGTGACGCACTCCTACCTCCACCCCGAACGCCCGCAGCGCCGCTCGTGCCAAAGGTTCGGTTCCGGTTCCGACGCGCTATGTTCCTGGCGACGCGGAAAATTCCTGACGACACCGGAATTCGCGCGTCGAGAGGAATTTTCCGTGTCGAGCGGCCATTTGGGTGTCGAAAACAGCCCACGATCCACCGTGACGCACTCCTACCTCCACCCCGAACGCCCGCAGCGCCGCTCGTGCCAAAGGTTCGGTTCCGGTTCCGACGCGCTATGTTCCTGGCGACGCGGAAAATTCCTGACGACACCGGAATTCGCGCGTCGAGAGGAATTTTCCGTGTCGAGCGGCCATTTGGGTGTCGAAAACAGCCCACGATCCACCGTGACGCACTCCTACCTCCACCCCGAACGCCCGCAGCGCCGCTCGTGCCAAAGGTTCGGTTCCGGTTCCGACGCGCTATGTTCCTGGCGACGCGGAAAATTCCTGACGACACCGGAATTCGCGCGTCGAGAGGAATTTTCCGTGTCGAGCGGCCATTTGGGTGTCGAAAACAGCCCACGATCCACCGCGACGCGCTCGCACCCCGAAGGCCCGCAGCGCCGCTCGTGCCAAAGGTTCCGTCCGGGTTCCGACGCGCTATTTTCCTGGCGACACGGAAAGTTCCTGACGACACCGGAATTCGCGCGTCGAGAGGACTTTTCGGTGTCGCCAGCGTATTTCGGTGTCGAAAACAGCCCCCGATGCGCCGCGATGCGCTCCTACCCGAAGGCCCAAGGTTCCGTCCCGGTTTCGACGCGCTACTTCCCTCGCGACGCGGAATTCGCGCGTCGAGAGGAATTTTCGGTGTCGCCAGCGTATTTCGGTGTCGAAAACAGCCCACGATGCGCCGCGATGCGCTCCTACCCGAAGGCCAAAGGTTCCGTCCCGGTTTCGACGCGCTACTTCCCTCGCGACGCGGAATTCGCGCGTCGAGAGGAATTTTCGGTGTCGCCAGCGTAGTTCGGTGTCGAAAACAGCCCACGAGGCGCCGCGATGCGCTCCTACCCGCAGGCCAAAGGTTCCGTCCCGGTTTCGACGCGCTACTTCCCTCGCGACGCGGAATTCGCGCGTCGAGAGGAATTTTCGGTGTCGCCAGCGTATTTCGGTGTCGAAAAACGAGGCCGCCCCTTAGGTGACTTCCCGCCGGAGGCGGTTCTTCCGAAAGGAGCGCATCGCGACGCAACGGGCTAGGAGCTCGCTCAGCGAGCGATTCGCCCCTTTGCGACGAAGCGTCGTTCCGAGGGCCCCGAAGCGAGCTTGCGAGCTTTGGGAAGGAACCTTCGCGCTAAGCGACGCGGAAGAGCCGCTTCCGGCACCCAAGGCGACCACACCCCGGCACCTAGGCACCCAAGGCGACACCGCCACGCACACGACGCAGCCCCCGCCTACTCCCCCAGGATCTCCGCCGCCTCAAGCCATTCGAGCTCCAGGCCTTCTTTTTCTTCGAGGAGTTCCTGCAGCTTCGCGTTCAGTTCGCCGAGGGCGTCGAAATCGCCGGATTGGGACTTGGCCGCCATTTGGACATGGAGCTTCTCTTCCTGCTGCGCGATCTTGCCCAGTTGCCGGTCGATCCGGTTCAGGTCTTTGCGGGCTTCGCGCTTCTCTGCTTCGCTGGGTCCGGAAACGACGGCGCCCGGTCGGCTTGCCTCGGTGGGCCTGGTGCTCCCGCTCGACGCGCCTCCGGTCACCACACCGCTGGCGAGCGCTGCTTCCCGCAATTCCAGGTATTGGTCCACGCCGCCGGGCAGTCCGCGCAGCTTTCCGTCGCCGAGGAGGGCCATTTGGGAGTCCGTGACGCGTTCGAGCAGGTACCGGTCGTGGCTGACAACAACCAGCGTTCCGGGCCAGCCGTCCAAGACGTCCTCGACGGCGGCAAGGGTGTCGGTATCGAGGTCGTTGGTCGGTTCGTCGAGCATCAGGACGTTTGGTTCGCCCACGAGCAGGCGCAGAAGTTGCAGGCGGCGCCGTTCGCCACCGGAGAGGTCGGTGACGGGCGTCCACTGCTTTTCCTTCGTGAACCCGAGCTGCTCAACGAGCTGGCCGGCCGTGACTTCCCTGCCTGCAACGCTGAAGGAGCGCTTCTCGCGTTCAATGACCTCGATCACGCGAAGGTCGGACACATCGTCGAGTTCCTTGACGTCCTGGCTGAGAACCGCCGTGACGACAGTCTTGCCGCGCTTGACCTTGCCTGATGTCGGCGCGATCTCGCCGTTGAGGAGCCGCAGGAGCGTGGACTTTCCGGCACCGTTGACGCCCACCAACCCGAGCCGCTGCCCCGGTGCGAGGCGCAACGTGACGTTGTCGAAGAGTTTCCGGCCGGCGGAGTCGCCACCCTTGAAGTCAAGGGATACGCCTTCAAGGTCCAGCACGTCCTTGCCGAGGCGGGCGGTTGCCATCTTGCTGAGGGCCACGGAGTCGCGCGGATCAGGAACATCGGCGATCAGTTCGTTGGCCGCTTCGATGCGGAACTTCGGCTTCGAGGTGCGTGCCGGGGCGCCCCGCCGCAGCCACGCCAATTCCTTCTTGACCAGCTGTTGGCGCTTGCTTTCGACGACGGATGCCATCCGGTCACGCTCGGCACGGGCCAGCACGTAGGCCGCGTAGCCGCCGTCGAACGGGTCCACCGTGGCGTCGTGGACTTCCCATGTGCGGTTGCAGACTTCGTCAAGGAACCAACGGTCGTGGGTCACCACAAGGAACGCTCCTTGGTTGGCCCGCCAGCGGGTTTTCAAGTGCCGGGAGAGCCAGGCGACGCCTTCGACGTCGAGGTGGTTGGTGGGCTCGTCGAGCATGATCACGTCGTGGTCCTCGATGAGCAGCTTGGCCAAAGCGACCCTGCGCTTTTGCCCGCCGGAGAGGGCGTGCACGTTGGCGTGCCAGTCGACGTCGGCCACGAGGCCGCCCATGATCTCGCGGATTTTGGGGTTCGCTGCCCATTCGTGGTCGGCTTGGTCTCCGACGATCGCGCCGCCCACGGTGAGGTCGCCGTCGAGCACGTCGGACTGGTCGAGATAGCCGATATTGACGTCGCCGCGTTTGGTCACGCGGCCGGAGTCCGGCGTCGAGCGCAATGCCAGCAGGCGCATCAGCGTCGATTTGCCATCACCGTTGCGCCCGACCATGCCGATCCTGTCGCCGTCCTCCAAACCAAGGGTTACGCCGTCGAGGATGGTGCGGGTTGCGAACGAGACGGTGAGGTTTTCACCGCCGAGCAGGTGGGCCACTGGGTACTACTTTCTGGTGTGAATGGTCGGGGCGACGTGTCAAAGGAGGGTATCGGAGATGATACGGGCACCCGGGACGGGTCCGTGCACGGCAAGGGCATTATGTCCAAGGTGCCGAAGGTCCTCGGCGAGCCCCTCGGCCGCCCGCGGGTCGTGGGCAAGCAAAGCCACGGTGGGACCGGAGCCGGAAACAATCCCGGCGAGGGCACCGCTGGACTCCCCGATTCCGATGGTGTCCCGCAATTGCGGCGCCAGCTCGATCGAGGCACGCTGGAGGTCGTTGACGAGGACCTTGCTCAAGGCGTCGGGATTGCCGTCGCGCAGCGCCTGAAGGATCTTGGCATCCACCTCAAGCGGTTCGGGGATGTCGACTCCCTCGCTGTTCCGAAGCCTGTCCAAGGTGTGGAATACCTCGGGCGTGGATAGCCCGTAGTCGGCGCAGACCAGGACCCAGTCCATCTGGGCTTTCGCGAGGGCAGGTGAGAGCTCGTCGCCGACGCCGAGCCCGACGGCGGTGCCTCCGAGGAGCGCGAACGGCACGTCGGCGCCCAATTCAGCTGCGAGGTGGGCCAGTTCTTCGCGTGACAAACCACTGTCCCAGAGGGCATCGCAGGCCAGGAGTGTCGCCGCGGCGTCGGCCGAGCCTCCGCCCATGCCGCCGGCCACGGGGACGCGCTTGGTGATTTCCAGGTGCACGCCGGTGGCGTTCTCCGAGACATCTCTCATGATCGCGGCCGCCTTGTACGCCAGGTTCCGTTCGTCCAGCGGGATCTCCGCACCATCGAGGTCCAAGGTGCTTGAGGGGGCGATGCTGACCGTGATGCCGGGCGCGTCGGTGCGCGTGGCGGCTACTTCCTCGTACAGGGACACCGCGAGATACACGCTGGCCACCGAATGGTAGCCGTCAGGCCGCAAGGGACCGACGTTGAGGGAAACGTTGACCTTGCCGGGCGCACGCACCCGCACGGTCCGTGCGGCGAAGCGCCCGCGGTTCGCGCTGCGGATGACCCGGCTCATGCGGTCAAGGGGTGGCGCGCCTCGGCGATCCGGATGAACGCGTTGATGTCGAGCACCTCTCCGCGGGCAGCCGGATCAACCCCTGCAGCGACGATGAAACGTTCGGCCTCCGCCGCGCTCCCCGCCCACCCCGCAAGCGCTGCGCGCAGGGTCTTGCGGCGCTGGGCAAATGCGGCGTCGATGACCGCGAAGACTTCTTCGCGGGTTGCGTGGGTTGCCGGCGGCGCGCCGCGGGTGAAGGACACGAGGCCGGAATGGATCTTCGGGGCCGGCCAAAAGACATTCATGCCGATCACGCCGGCCTTGCGCATGTGGCCGTACCAGGCGGCCTTGACGGACGGGACCCCGTAGATCTTGGAGCCCGGGCTTGCGGCCAGCCGGTCCGCCACCTCGTCCTGGACCATGACCAGCCCGTGCTGCAGGCTCGGGAAATGCTGGAGCAGGTGCAGGACCACAGGGACCGCCACGTTGTACGGCAGGTTGGCCACGATGGCAGTGGGCTGCACCGGAAGTTCGGTGACCTTCATGGCGTCGGAGAGCACAAGGTGAAAGTCGTCCGCGGCCTCGGGGCGCCACGTGCGTACCGTCTCCGGCAGCTTGCCGGCCAATACGGGATCGATCTCGACGGCGACGACCGTCTTCGCGGCGTCGAGCAGGCCGAGGGTCAAGGAACCCAGCCCAGGCCCGACCTCCAGCACGGTTTCCCCGGGATCGATGCCGGCGGCGGAGACGATCCTCCGGATCGTGTTGCCGTCGATGACGAAGTTCTGGCCCAGGGTCTTTGTGGGGCGGACACCGATTTCCTCGGCGAGCCGGCGGATGTCCGCGGCTCCCAGAAGGGGCGCGACGGCGGCGGGTTCGGAATTCGGTTCAGTCACCTAGGTATCGTATCGTCTGAGCGACTGGCGGGAGCGCTCCGGCTCCAGCACGCGAAAAGGCCGGGCCCGAAGATTGAACTGGTCTCCGGACCCGGCCACTTTCACTTTTCCCTTACCGGGAAGCTGCCCAACCGCAGCCCCACGGAGCCAGGCCGCGCTGCGCGTAGACGCGGTTTGCGATCTCGATCTGCTGGGCCTTGCTGGCGACGGAGGCGTTGGGGCCGTAGGCGCCGCCACCGGAACCGATCCAGGTCTGGATGTCGAACTGCAGGCCGCCGTAGTAACCGTTGCCAGTGTTGATGGCCCAGTTCCCGCCGGACTCACACTGGGCGATCTTGTCCCACATCGCCTCGTTCGGCGCGCCGGTAGGTCCGGAGGCGACAGCCGCGGCGGGGGCCGGCTTCGGGCGTTCCTTGGTTCCGACCGTCACCTTCGCGGGGACCGGTTTGACGGTGACGTCCGAGGAGACCAGGGTCCGGGAAGCCTCACGGCCATCCACTAGGACGAGCTTGAACGACTTGGTGAGCAGCCCGAGGACACCTTCCTGGGTCACGGTCTTCTGGTCGGTGAACTGTGAGGGGTCTTCCGTGGTGACCGTCTCGAAGGGGACGTTCTCCGTCTCCGTGGCGGTCTTGCTGGTGTCTACCCGGGAAACCTTGATCACCATGTTCTGGACAACTGGAGCCGAGTTGGGCTGCGAAACCCGGTCGTTGGCGCCAAGCGAGACGCCGGCATCGCTGAGCACGGTGCCCACATCGGGCGCCGTGGTGGTCTTGGAGGAGCTCTGGCCGTCGACGATCAGGCTCACCGTCTTAGGGGTCAGGATCGAAATGTAGGATCCGGACACGGCCAGCTGTGTGTCTTTCGGCTGGGAGACGGCGGATGCGCTCGCGACGCCGAGCTCGGAAACGAGGCCTTCGACGTTGGGCGCGGTGGTGTTGACCGTCCGCTGCGCGCCATCGAGGCTGACCGTGACGGCCTTGGCCAGGTTGACGTTGATGATGGAACCGTTCTGCACCGAGGCGTCCAACGCCGGGGAAACCCGGTCTTCGGCCTTCAGGTCGACCTTGGCTGCCTTGACCACTTGGTCAACGGTGTTGCCGAAGGTCTGGACTGAACTCACTTTGCCGTCGACGTTGAGGGTTACCGATTTGTTATTGCCGGTAAAGGCAACCACTCCCAGCACCAGTGCAGAAAGCACCAGAAGCTGCGCGCCGACCTTGAGGAAACTGAACTTGCCGCCCGTGGTGAAGAACTTGACCATGTTTGCCCGTAACTTTTGGACCATCCGGGCACGGGGAAAAGCGCACAGAAGTCTCCTGCCGCGGTCCCGGGATGCGTGCCGAAGCATGCATGAGGACTGCAGCGGAAGTGGTGCGCCGCCACACTCAATTCAACGGAAAAAAACCAATTGCGAACGGAGTAAGTTTTCCGAAGGCCTTCCCCGACCCCGGCTACTGGTTACCCACTGTAACCGAAGCGTTATAAAGTGGCCAAGATTTTTACATACCGGGTATGTAACACGAATTCTTCTCAGTCCCACGGTCCGTACGTCGCAACGGTGTTTTTGGCCAGTTGCGAGCACAGCGCGGACAGCTCCGTTCCGGTCACGTCGGCCATGGAACGAACGGTGTACGGGACCATGTAACTTGCGTTCGGACGGCCACGGTATGGGTGCGGCGTGAGGAACGGGGAATCCGTTTCGACGAGCACCAGTTCCGGATCCGCGATGGCCAGCGCGTCCCTCAGGTTTGCCGCGTTCTTGAAGGTCATGGTGCCCGCAAAGGACATGTACCAGCCGTTCTCGTTACAGATCCGGGCCAGTTCCTCATCGCCGGAGAAGCAATGGAACACCACCCGCTCCGGGGCCCCCTCCTCGCGGAGGACCTGGACAACGTCGCCATGCGCATCACGGTCGTGGATCTGGAGGGCGAGGTCGAGCCTCTTCGCGATATCGATGTGGCGGCGGAACGAGTGGCGCTGGTGGATCAGGCCGTCCCCGTGGGTGCGGTAGAAATCAAGCCCGGTCTCACCGATCGCACGAACCCTCGGATGGGCCGCAAGCTCCTCGATTTCCGCGAGCGCCGATTCCAGCTCTCCGCGGCCCGCATACACCGGGGCATCGTTGGGGTGGATTGCGACGGCCCCAAGGAGCCGCCGGTCAGCCTCAATCGCCTGGACCGTGAACCGCGATGACTCAAGATCGCAACCTACCTGCACCGCGCCCTGGACGCCTACGGCCGCGGCCGCGTCCAGCGCATCCCCTACCGCGACTTCGAGCAGGCCCTGCCGGAAGTCAAGGTGGGTGTGGTTGTCCATTACGGGGACCGGCAGCGGTTCGGGAGCCGGCGGGTATTCCTTGCGGGAATCGCCGGTTTCAGGAGCGCGGTAGGAGGCCGGTGGCAGGGAATCGCACATGAACACACCCTATCTTTCCCCGCTGATGCGTTCCTGACCGCGAACTGTCGCACCCGTATTCCTTCGCGCGGAACCTGCCTCTGTCTGTGGCGGGCTTAGGCTGGGTAGTCTGGTACAAAAGGCGGTATATCCCTGCCACGGCACCGCGGCCCGGCCGGGGTTCTGTCATGGCTGAGGGGATTGTCCATGGACTCAAAGCGACACGGCGCCGTTGACGAAGAGTTGCTACGGGACGAGTCCGTGGTTGCCTTGCCTCCTGAGCGCGAATCCCTCAACGGGCACAAGCCCATCGTCATGGATCCTGGGCAGTTCCATGCTGCCAGCGAGAAAATCCTCGCGGCAATCAACAAGGTGATCGACGGCAAGGCCGAGGCTGCCAAGCTTGCCCTCACCGTGCTCCTCGCCCAAGGCCACCTCCTGGTGGAGGACGTGCCCGGTGTGGGCAAGACCCTGCTCGCCAAGACCCTCGCCCGGACCATCGACTGCAAGGTCAGCCGTATCCAGTTCACCCCGGACCTGCTTCCCTCGGATGTCACGGGCGTCTCGATCTACAACCAGTCCTCACGGCAGTTCGAGTTCCGGATGGGCGCGGTGTTCGCCAACATCGTGATCGGAGACGAAATCAACCGCGCTTCCGCGAAGACCCAGTCCGCCCTGCTCGAATGCATGGAGGAGCACCAGGTGACGGTGGACGGCCATTCGTACCAGCTGGCAGAACCGTTCATGGTTGTCGCGACACAGAATCCCATTGAAATGGAAGGCACGTATCCCCTGCCCGAGGCGCAGCGGGACCGTTTCATGGCCCGCATCTCGATGGGATACCCCGACAAGCTCTCGGAGATCGATATGCTCGAGACGCATCAGGCGGTCTCGCCCCTCGCCAAAGTCACCCCTGTGGTCACTTCCGCCGACGTCGCCGCGATGATCGCCGCTGTACGGCAGGTTTACGTTTCCCAATCCGTGAAGGAATACACGGTTGCGTTGGGCCGGGCCACCCGGGACAGCGCCCGTTTGCGCCTCGGAGCCAGCCCGCGTTCGCTGCTGCAATTACTGCGGGCGGCCAAAGCGACCGCAGCCCTCGACGGACGGGATTTCGTCCTTCCCGACGACGTCATTTCCGTCGCCGAGTCCGTCCTGGCGCACCGCATCATCCTTGACCGCAAGGCCGCGAGTTCCGGCGATACCCCGCAGAGCATCATCCGGGCCATCCTGGCCGCCCTCCCGGTGAACCAGGATGCCGGCGCGGAACGCCGCGGCGGCTAGCAGAACGAAGGAGGGGGCGGGCATGGCGCTGATCGATCTACTTCCAAAGCATCTCTTCACGTCCCGCGGTTGGGGCCTGCTTGCCAGCGGAGCGGGATCCTTGCTGCTTGCCCAAATCATGGGCAGGCGGGATCTGTTGGCCTTGGGGATCTTGCTGTTGGTGCTGCCGCTGGTAGCGCTTGCCGGCGTCCGTGTCCTCAAACCGCGCTTCCAGGTGTTCCGCGAATTCCATCCCTCGTCCGTGGAGACTTCTTCCACTGCGACGGTGCGCCTGGCGGTGGCACGCACCGGCGCCGCCGCCGCGCCGGTCATCATGGAGGAGCAACTGCCGCCGCGGTTCGGCGAACCCCCGGCCTTCCGCTTTCCTGCCCGTACCGCTTCCGGCGGCACTAGCCGCTATGAATACCACTTGCGCTCCGGCAAGCGCGGCCAGTTCAAGATAGGGCCGGTCACCGCCGAGTTCTGCGATCCCTTCGGCTTGGCGCTGCACCGCCACCAGATCGACGACGGCGACATCCTCACGGTGACGCCTGCCGCCGTCGAACTCCCCGCCACCGGCTTGGCCGGGGCGCGCGGAAACGACGGCGTGACGGCCACCCGGATCCGCGCCAATCCCAGTGACGACGACGTCATGACCCGCGAATACAGGCACGGCGACCCCATGCGACGCGTCCACTGGGCCGCGACAGCGCGCCACGGCGAACTCATGGTGCGGCAGGAGGAATCCGTGACCACGCCCGAGGCGACCATCATCCTGGACCAACGCTATTCCGCTTTCGCGTCCGGCCCGGCTGCGGTGTTCGGTCCTTCCCACGAGGACGCTTTCGAACTGGTGAGCAACGAGAACTTCGAATGGATCGTGACGGCGGCGATGTCGATCAGCGTCCACCTCGCCGATCGCAACTACTCGCTGCGTTTCCTGGATGCCGCCGGACACCCGGCATTCCGCACCTCCCGCTCCGCTCCGTATCCCGAAACCGAGGAATTCAGCGGTTTGGGAGGTCTGCAGTCCATTGCCGAGAGCCTCGCGGCCATCCAGCTCAGCGGCCCGCGGCACGTCCACGGCGAGCGCGGCCGCAAAGAAGCTGCCGCCGTCGACGGCGCCGAGGCCCCCTTCGATGACCACCTGATGGACAAGCTGGCCGCGCACCGGCTGCGTGGCCCCGTGCTCGCACTGCTCGGCAACATGCCGCTATCCGAAGCCCGGGCGTTGGCGCCCGCTGCCGGCTACGGCGCCAACGCTTTCGCGCTCGTGGTCACCGACCATCCGCACCAGGTCGAGCCTGTCATCGAAGCTTTGAAGCTGGGCGGCTGGCGGGCCGTGGCCGTGAGTTCGAGAACGGACCTTCCCGCTGCCTGGGCCGGTTTCGATCAAGGTGAGATCCTCGCAGCTGCTGCCGCAGCGATGGACGTCCGCCGTGGCGCGGCGGTACCACGATGACCACCACCTCGAAGGGAAAACCGCCGGGACGGCCCCTGAGCTCCAGGCCGACGGCGTCAACCGAGCTTTCACCCGGCAGCGAGGGACGGGGCAATGGCCCGCGAAGCGCACCCGGCACACCGCGAAGGCAGGGACCTGGAGCGTATCCCTGGGCAATGTCGGCGGCCATCGCCGTCGCCGTGCTCGGAGCTTCCCTCTCGCTCAACGGGGTTTTCAGGGGCTGGGCTTGGCTGGTTCCCGCCATCACCACCGTGTGTGTCATCGGATTGACCATGGCTGTCCTTCGTGCGTTGAGGGTCCACCCCTCTTTCGCCACTTTCGGTGGTTTGCTCGCCTGGGTGGCCATTCTCGACTTCACGTTCTTCCGGCCGGAAAGCATCGCCGGTTTCATTCCGTCCGGCGCGACCCTTGGCGCGCTCGGCCAATTCCTCAAGCGGGCCGGCGAAACCGTGGTCTCGGAGACCGCGCCGGTCTCCCCGAACGCCGGAATAGTGTTCGTCGCATGTGCGGGGCTCGGCTTGGTGGCTCTCCTGATCGATGCCCTGGCGGTCCCGCTCGGCATGCCCGCGACGAGCGGCTTGGGCCTGCTGGTGGTCCTCGCGTTCCCGGCGACCATCAAGCCGCAAGGCGGCGGCCTGCCCGGATTCCTGGTTGCCGCCGTCGGCTTCGTCCTGATCCTGGGTTGCAGCCAGTGGTTCGCACCTGACTCGCGGCTGCAGACCGACACGCCTCACGGCACGGGGCAGTTCAAACGCGCGGTGGCGATCGGTGGTGTGGCGTTGGTCGTCGGCCTGCTGTTGCCCCTGGCGGTTCCGGGCTTTGAGCGCGGGACGTTCCCGGTCGGTTCGCGACTGAATGCGTGGGGGGTCTCCAACGGCCTGAATCCCATGATCACGCTCGGCAACAGCCTGCGGAATCCCACCGGCGACGGCAGCATCACCTATGCCACGAGTTCCACGGCCCCGGTGTACTTGCGCTCCGTCACGATCGACAAGTTCGACGGCGATACCTGGGCACCGGACGACCGCGAGTCGTCGCGGCGCATCGGGCCGGGGCGGATGGCTCCGGACTACCCGCTCCCCTCCGATCAGGTGCGCCAATTGACCGTGATCGACACAGGGCAGTTCAGCAGTCCGTATCTTCCGGTCCCCTATGCCCCGACCGCCGTCAACGGGCTGAGCGGACGCTGGTCGTGGGATCCGGCGACGCTGAGCATCCGCGGCGAGGACAGCACCACGAGGAACCAGCAGTACACCGTGTATTCGTCGCTGCCTTCCGTAACGTCCGCGACGTTGAGCCAGGACAACGCCAAGCCCACCTCCATCTCGCAGGATTTCATCCAGCTGCCAAGCAATGTGCCCGACATCGTGAAGAACACCGCCAAGGCAGCGACGGCCGGCGCCAACGGCAACTATGCCAAGGCGATGGCCATCCAGGGCTATCTCCGCTCGTCCCGGTTCAGCTACTCCCTGCAGGCTCCGGTCCAGGGCGGCTATGACGGCAACGGCATGTCCGTCCTGGCGGATTTCCTGCAGCAGAAGAGCGGCTATTGCGTGCACTTCGCTTCCGCGATGGCTGTCATGGCGCGGCTGGAGGGAATCCCGAGCCGCATCGCCGTGGGCTACGCGCCCGGCCACGCGACAGGCGCCACAGTCGCGGTGGCGGGACAGGAACCCCTGCCGGAGTACCAAGTGGACGCGCGTGACGCCCACGCCTGGCCTGAGCTCTATTTCGAAGGTGTCGGTTGGATCGCCTTCGAACCGACCCCCTCCCGCGGCGTCGTCCCGCCCTACGCGAGCGAGCCGGTTGCACCGGGCGGCCCGAGCACCAACTTGCATGAAGAAAACCTTGCACCGGGTTCCTCGACTCCTGCTCCGGGTGCTGCCGATGTGGCGCCCGTTGCGGGCCCTGGGGCCGGACCGGGCACGGGCACCGGGTCCGCGACCGTGGTGTACGTCAGCGCAGCGGCGCTTCTCGTGGCGCTCTTGGCAGCCTCCCCGCGGCTGGTCCGCTCCGGTATCCGGGCGCGGCGCCTGAGGCCTGCGCGTCCGGCAGGCGGAGCCGGCTCCGCCCCGCCACGGGATGGCCCGATCCTGGCATGGGCCGAGCTCCAGGACCTCGCCACGGACTACGGCATGCCGCCGGGACCGAGCGAAACTCCGCGGGACTTCGCGGCCCGGTTGCGCAACTCGGCTGCACTTGGAGCGCCAGTGGCGCCGGGGTCACCGTCGGGAGCCGCCGACGACGCCGGGCAGCACGCCGTCGCGTCCCTCACCGGTGACTTCGAACGGCAGCGTTATGGTCGCCCAGCGGGCGTCACGGCGGATACTGCGGCGGAGCAGGCGAACGCGGCCTCTGAACGCATCCGAGCGGTCCGTGCCGCGTTCCGGCGCAATGCCTCCTGGTTCGCTGCCTTCCGCGCGGAGTGGCTCCCGCCGTCGTTGATGTCGCGGTGGTTCCAGCTAATGTCGCTGCCGTTCCGTTGGCTGGGTGGCGTTTCGGCGGCAGCGGCACACCGTGCGGCAGCATCCTGGCGACGGCTGTCCGGCTCCATCAGCTGGCGGCGCTGATGGAGCCGGATG
This sequence comes from Arthrobacter alkaliphilus, assembly GCF_021483235.1. GTDB lineage: Bacteria > Actinomycetota > Actinomycetes > Actinomycetales > Micrococcaceae > Arthrobacter > Arthrobacter alkaliphilus. The sequence continues at coordinate 300,413 of NZ_JAKEEC010000001.1, forward strand.
CCTCCTAGTCGGCGTACGGATCCGCGATGCCGACGTACTGCGTGGTGAGGTATTCCTCGATGCCTTCGAAACCGCCTTCACGGCCCAGGCCGGACTGCTTCACACCGCCGAAAGGTGCCGCGGCGTTCGAGATGACCCCGGCGTTGAGGCCGAGCATGCCGGTCTCGATCCGCTCGCTTACACGCAGTCCGCGGTTCAGGTCCGTCGTGAAGACGTAGGCAACCAGCCCGTACTCGGTGTTGTTGGCCAACTCGATGGCCTCGTCCTCGTTCTTGAACGTCACGATGGGGGCAACGGGTCCGAAGATCTCTTCCTTCAGGATGCGGGCGTCCGCGGACACGTTTTTGAGCACGGTGGGCTGGTAGAAGTAGCCCGGGCCGTCAACCGGAGCACCGCCTGTGACCGCGACGGCGCCGTTTGCAACGGCGTCGGACACCAGGGAATGCACGCCGTTGCGGGCCTTGCCATCGATCAACGGTCCCACCGTGGAGTCCGGCTCGGTACCGCGAGCGGTGTTCAGCGACGAGATCTTGGCAGCGAACTTCTCAGCGAAGGCGTCGGCGATGGAGTCGTGCACGATGAAGCGGTTGGCCGCGGTGCAAGCCTCGCCCATGTTGCGCATCTTGGCCGCGACGGCGCCTTCCACTGCCTTGTCCAGGTCAGCGTCCTCGAAGACCAGGAACGGGGCGTTTCCACCGAGTTCCATGGAGCTGCGGAGGACCTTGTCCGCGGCTTCGCGCATGAGGGACTGCCCTACCGCTGTGGAACCGGTGAAGGAGATCTTGCGCAGGCGGTCGTCCTTCATGAGGGGGCCGGTGACTGCGCCGGCCGTGGAGGTTTGGATGACGTTGAGCACGCCTGCCGGCAGGCCCGCTTCCTGCATGACCTGGGCGAAGAGCAAGCTGGTCAACGGCGTCAGGTTCGCCGGTTTGAGCACCATGGTGCAACCCGCGGCGACCGCGGGGGCGATCTTGCGCGTCGCCATGGCCAGCGGGAAGTTCCACGGGGTGATCAGCAGGCAGGGACCAACAGGCTTCTTCTGCACGAGGATGCGGTTCTTGCCATCCGGAGCCGCGGAGTAGCGGCCTGAAACGCGGACTGCTTCCTCGGAGAACCAGCGCAGGAACTCGGCGCCGTAGGCCACCTCGCCGCGGGATTCGGCCAGGGGCTTGCCCATTTCCAGGGTCATGAGCAGTGCGAAGTCTTCGGCGCGGGCCGTGACAAGCTCGAAGGCGCGGCGCAGGATTTCGCCCCGCTCGCGCGGAGCCGTGCGGGCCCAGGACGCCTGGGCGGAAGCGGCAGCGTCCAATGCCGCAGCGCCGTCCTCCACTCCGGCGTCGGAAATGCTCATGAGCACCTTCCCAGTGGCCGGGTCCTCGACGTCGAACGTCTTCCCGGACGCTGCGGGCAGCCACTGGCCGTTGATGAGCAGCCCCTTGGGAACGGAGGCGAGAAGTTCGCTTTCGCGATCGGCGGTAACAGTCACAGTGACTCCTTCGTCAGTCGGCGCACGTTGGATGCACCGACGCTTGATCTTTGTGGAATTACTGTCACGGTACTGCCCGCCGCGAAGCAGTGTCTACGCCTTCGCGCACTGCCGCGGGAGCAAGAGTTTGTGCAGTTGCACAGCCCCCGTCGGAGCGGAAACTACCGGGCCGCGAGCACGGCAGAGTACAGATCACGCTTGCTGACCCGGGCGTCCTCTGCCACCGCGGCGACCGCCTCCTTGAGCCTCATGCCCTGCCCGATGAGTTCGTTGACGGCGGCAACATGGTCTTCAGGCTTCCCCGGCGCCTGTTCGGGGGCGCCGGCCACGACGACGGCAATCTCGCCGCGGACCTCGTTGTTTTCGGCCCATTCGAGCAATTCCCGGACGGTTCCCCGGATGACTTCCTCGTAGGTCTTCGTCAATTCACGGCAGACGGCGATGCGCCGATCCGGGCCGAACCGCTCATGCAGTGCACGGAGCATCGGCTCAAGCCGGTGCGGGGCCTCGAAGAACACCATGGTCCGGCGTTCGTTGCCGAGGTCCGCCAGCCGGGAGTTGCGTTCTCCGGCTTTGCGGGGCAGGAAACCTTCGAAGCAGAACCGGTCCGTGGGCAGTCCCGACAGCGCCAGGGCCGTCAACACGGCGGACGGGCCGGGGAAAGCGGTGACAGAAAGTCCAGCCGCGACGGCTCCCTCGACGAGGCGGAAGCCGGGATCGGACACTGCGGGCATGCCGGCGTCGCTCACCATGATGATGGTCTTGCCGGCCCGGACGTGGTCCAGCAGTTCCTCGGTCTTGGCCGCCTCGTTGTGCTCGTGGTAGCTGATGACCCGGCCGGACACGGTAATGCCGAGCGACTGGACCAGCCGATGCAGGCGCCGGGTGTCCTCCGCGGCGACGATGTCGGCCGTCTGCAACAACTCGATAAGCCGGCTGGAGGCATCGCCCACGTTGCCGATGGGAGTGGCGGCCAGCACTATCCTCCCCGCGCCGTCGGGCAGGGCCGGAAGCACCCGCGCCTCAAGGGGCTCCTCCGCGTGGAGGACGGTGGATTCATCCGGGGAGCTCAGCTGTTCAGTCACCCAACAAGCCTAATGCCCTGCTCCGGCTCAGGCTTTCAGCCCCGGCTCCGGCTTTCAGGATGCTGACGGAGGCGAAAGGTAGCATGGGCTGAGTGACCGATACCTCCGTGCGCCCCGCACCGCAAACCTGGTTGATACGGCCCAACGAAGCTTTCACGGCCGATGCACTGCGGACGCGGCTCATTGGCAGCATCCAAAGCTGGCGGGATTACCCGCCGTCCTTGCGGCTGTGGTTATGGCTGATCCCCACCATCACGGCGGTGATCGGCGGCATCCTGCGTTTTGTCCGCCTCGACGCTCCGCATAGCCTCGTCTTCGACGAGACCTACTACGTCAAGGATGCCTACTCCTTCCTGGTCAGCGGCTATGAGCGGAGCTGGCCGGACAAGGCCAATGATGCCTTCAATGCAGGCAACCCCAACGTCCTGCTCAACTCCCCCGAGTACGTGGTGCATCCCCCGGTGGGCAAATGGATGATCGCCTTCGGGATGTGGCTCTTCGGTTCGGACAATTCCTTCGGCTGGAGGTTTTCCGCGGCCCTGACGGGCACCCTGTCCATCTTCCTGCTCGCTTTGATCGCCCTGAAGTTGTTCCGTTCCCACATCCTGGGCGCTGCGGCAGGGTTGTTGCTCGCCGTCGACGGCCACCACCTGGTCATGTCGCGGACCTCCCTGTTGGACATCTTCCTGATGTTTTGGCTGCTCGCGGCCTTTGGCGCCCTCCTGATGGACCGCGACGACGGACGACGCCGCCTGGCTGTGCGGCTTGCCGCCCTGGCAGCCGCATCCAAGGACGGCCGGCCGACAGCGCTGGACCTCGCTTCGGGCCCATGGCTCGGATTCCGCTGGTGGCGGCTGGTTGCCGGGGTGTGCCTGGGCCTGGCGGTCGGCACCAAATGGTCGGCACTGTTCTTCGTTGTTGCTTTCGGCCTGATGACGGTGTTCTGGGACATGAGTGCGCGGCGCATCGCGGGCATCCGGAGCTGGCCCAGCGCAGCGATCATCAAGGACGGAATTCCGGCGTTCTTCACCATGCTTCCGGTGGCAGGCGCCGTATATTTGTCGACTTGGACTGGTTGGTTCCTTTCCAAGGACGCCTATTACCGGACCTGGGCCGATACGAACCCATCCCCCGGGTGGGACTGGATTCCCGGGCCGTTGCGCTCCTTGGCGTACTACCACGTGCAGGCCTACAACTTCCATCAGGGCCTCAGCTCGCCGCACCCGTATTCGGCGAGCCCGTGGACCTGGCTCGTGATGGGACGGCCTACGTCGTTCTACTATGAGTCCCCCAAGCAGGGCACTCCCGGATGCGATCTGCCGAACTGCACTTCGGCGATCCTGTCGGTGGGAAACCCGGTGGTCTGGTGGGGTGCCACCATTGCGCTCTTCGTGGTGCTGTTCTGGTGGGCGGGACGGCGGGACTGGCGGGCAGGGGCCATCCTCGCCGGGGTTGCCGCGGGATATTTGCCGTGGTTCATGTACCCGGAGCGCACCATGTTCTACTTCTACGCGCTTTCTTTCGAGCCTTTCCTTGTGCTGGCCCTCGTCTACGGATTGGGACTGGTGCTTGGCAGGAGTGATGCTCCTCCGTGGCGCCGACGCTCGGGCCTGTACGGGGTGGGCCTTGTAGTGGTCCTTGCCGTGCTGTTGTCGGCGTTCTTCTATCCGGTGTGGACGGCGGAAGTGATCAGCTACCAGGACTGGCGCATGCACATGTGGATGCCTTCCTGGATCTAGGGCCCCCGCCCGGCAGGCCGGCGGTGCTACTTCGAGCGATGCTACTTCCCGGCTGCGCCGACCTCCGTGCCGAGCTCCGTGTCGGCTTCCGTGCTCTCTTCTTCTGCCGCTTTGTTCTTGGGGGCAAGTCCACGGCGACGGCGGGTCGGCCATGTGAAGATAAGGGTCAGCAGGGCCGTGACGAAGACCAAAGCGGCGATCGCGATTCCGGAGTCCATCCAGTATTGCCCCGGGAACAAACGGATCAACGTGTCGTCGAGCGCAAAGGTCCAGGTGCCGTTGGCGAAGAAGACGTGGTGGAAGTCCGTGAAGAACTGCTGCCAGCCCAGAACCGCAAGCGTGGCTAGTCCCAGGATGAGCACGAGCGTGATGATCGAACCGGCGAACAGTCCCCGCCGGATTCCGCCCGTGCTTCGCTTGCGCAGGTAAATCATTGCGATGATGCAAATGATGATCATGAGGGCGCCGGCACCGAATGCGGAGAGCATCACGGTCTTGACGTCGGCCATGTGGGAAACTTCGCCTTCCTTGAACAGCTTCTCGCCGTTCTGGTTGACGAGTTCGCCCAAGTAGCGCGGTCCTGACCAGTTACTGAGATAGTCCAGGGCATAGGAGCCATAGGTCATGCGGTCATCGGCGTTGAAGCCGTAGCCGTCGCCGGGGAACCCCGGCCGATAGTATTCCACCCACAGGAACAGCGGGCTCGCCACGGCGCGGATGGCCAGCACCAGGACGACTACCGGGTAGAACACAGCCAGCAGGACCTGGAAAATGCGCGGCGCGATCGGCTTGGCTTTGGCTGCCTGCTCCCTCTCGTGGTTGCGGCGCTCCACTTCGGCTTCAGGGGGACGGACTTGAAGGGCCGACGTCGGCAAGGGCTCTGCGAAGAGGGCCGGTTCCGGTCCGGCCTCCGCCGCCTCGGCGGCTTTGCGGTCTGCCCGGGTCTCCGGCTGCCTTCCCTCGACTCCGTTGGCGGCCACGTCAGGGCGGGCGTCAGCGGCTGCGGACTTGGGGGCAGGCTTCATCCATTCGAAGGCAGGCTCGTCGCCTTCGTCGTGGTTATCCGCGTCCGGGTCTTTGGGGATCGGGCTCTTCTCGGTCACTTGGATTCACTTCCGTAGGATTCACATGCCGGAGCAGGAACGGTCCGCTGGCAATCTTCTCTGCCTTCGAGCCTACCGCCAGCCCTCGAAGAGCGGCGATGAGCCACCCCGGCGGCCAACGGATTCCGGCCGGACCCCGGTGCCGTCAGGCGGCGATCTCCCGGTAACCGGCGTCGTTTGCGTCCAGGTCGCCTGTGGCGCCGGCGCGGAATGCCCGCCCGCCCAGCACCAAGGCATAGACCCAGTATGCCGCGAGGACGAGCGAACCGATCAGGATCTTGGCCCACACCGGAAGCGGGCTCGGCGTCACAAAGGCCTCGACGAGTCCCGAAACGAACAGGACAAGCACGAGGCCAAGGGCCACCGTTATCAGGGAGCGTCCTTCCTCCGCGACAGCGTGCATCCTGCGCCTCGGTCCCGGGGAAACCATGGCCCAGAAAATGCGGAGACCGCCCGCTGAGGCGATGAACACCGCGGTCAACTCCATCAGGCCGTGCGGCAGGATATAGCTGAAAAACACGTCCATCTTGCCGGTTGCGGCAAACACTCCCGCCGCGACCCCCACGCCCTGTGCGTTGGCGAAAAGGGTGTAAGGCACCCAAAATCCGGTGATCCCCAAGGCCACGGCCTGCGCCGCTATCCAGGCATTGTTGGTCCAGACGGCCCCGGCGAAGGACGCCGCCGGGTTCTCGGAGTAGTAGCCAACGAAGTCATGGTCGACGTACTGCTTCACGGCGTTGCTGCTACCGAGGGCCCGCAAGGCGTCCGGGGACGTTCCGATCCAGAGCGTGTAGGCACCCGCCACGAGGCAGAAGAAAACTCCGCAACAGACCGTGAGCCAGCGTAGGCGGTAGAACGCGGCAGGCAGGGACACCACGAAAAAGCGGGCGAGGTCTTCCATGAAATTCGAGCGCGCCCCGGTGAACCGCGTACGGGCCTGGGCGAGCGCGGCCGACAAGGAGGCGGAGAGTGCGCTCTCCGGGGCCACGGACCGGATAAGGGACAGGTGTGATGACACCACTTGGTACAAACGCAGCAGCTCGTCGGCTTCACCGCCGTCGAGGCGCCGTTTGTGCGCGAGCTCGTGCAAACGGGACCATTTGGTCCCGTTCACCACGGAGAAGGCATCCATGTCCACGGCTCTACCCTAATCCCACCTTCCCCCAACCGTCCCGAAGCGCAGCTCCCTCCTCCGGATCGGTGTCCGCCGCTAGACTCGATCCAGCGGGAGCCATCCGCTCCCGCAGACACGATGGCAAGGCTTGGGGGCGGGCGTGAGTTCGATCATCACGGGCGAGGCTGTGGTCCTTGAACTGCGGCCGGCTTCTTTCGGGGCGAGGGCCCTTGGGCTCATGCTCGACGTCCTGGTCCACGTTGTGTTGCTGTTGGGTCTGTTGTTCCTGATTGGAATGGCGGCTCCTGATATGGACGTGGCCGCGGGCCGCGCGATGGCCCTGTCCAGTGTGGTGCTGTGCCTCGTGGTAGTCCCCGTGGCAGTGGAAACACTGACCCGCGGCCGTTCGCTGGGCAAGCTGGCTGCGGGGCTCAGGATCGTGCGCGACGACGGCGGAGCCATCCGCTTCCGGCACGCGGTGATCCGTGGCTTGATCGGGTTCCTGGAAATCTACGCGACGTTCGGCGGCCTCGCCATTGCCGTGGCCTTGTTCAACGACAAGTCGAAGAGGCTCGGCGACGTCGTGGCAGGAACCTATTCGCTGAGGCAGCGCGTTCCCGCCGAACCCAAAATCCTGCCCTTCGCGCCCCCGCACCTGCAGGCCTGGGTGGCACTGGCCGATATCGGCAGGGTCCCGGACGGCACGGCAAGGCGGGCCTCGCAGTTCATCCAGCAGGCCTGGCGGATGGCTCCGGAATCACGCGCCCACCTGGCAGCCGCCCTCGCAAGCGAACTTGCGGCCTACGTCGCGCCGCCTCCGCCGCCTGAAACGACGCCGCAAGACTACCTGCAGGCAGTCTTGGGTGAGCGGCGAAACCGGGACCTGGAAAAGCTGAGGCGCGCGGAACAACGCAGCGCCGTTGTGGGCGAGCGACTCAGCCGGCTCCCGTTCACGCGCTAGCAAAGCGCTACCCCGGCGACGTGATGCGCCCCCTCGGTGCGGTTGCGTGTCCCGTCAGTTGGCGTATTGGGCCCAGGGAATGTTCCAGTCGCCAAAGCCGTCGTTGAAATTGGCGTAGTCACCTTCGGTATTGACCACTTGGACGACGTCTCCGGTGGTCATGTTGTCGAACACCCATTTCGCGCCGTCAGGTCCCAGTCCGATGCAGCCGTGGGAGAGGTTCGTGACGCCGATGTACGGCAGGGCCGTGTCCGTGGCCTGGTGGATAAACTCCCCGCTCGGCGTCAGGCGCGTGGCGTAATTGACGTCAAGCTGTCCGTAGTAGGCCGGGTCCCCCGGCTTCAGCCCGATGGTGGAAGCGTCCATGTGCTCCACACGGTACTTCTCCATCAGCACCAAGTAGCCGCGCGCGGACGGGAACCTGGTGTCACCCATGGTGTCCGGCCACTGGCCCACTTGCTGGTCGTTGATGCTGACCGTGAACGTGTGGGCAACCGCGTCGGCCACCGCCACCTTCTTGTCGCCGATCTTGAATGTGTTCGTCTTGTTGAAGTTGCCGATCTGGCCGTTGCCGAAGTCCACTCCAAACAACTTGAGGTCCACGGTCACTGTGCTGTTCGCTGCCCAGAAGTTCTCCGGACGGTAGCGCACCATGGTGTCGCTGAACCAGTGGAAGGCCCCCACCTGGCCCGAGCTGGCGGTGACCTTGATGGCCTTCTCGACAGCGGCCTTGTTGAGCACGGGTTCACTGAACGTGATCTGGAGCGGTTGCGCGACGCCCACCTTCGCCCCATCCAAGGGGTACATGGCGGCGTCTGCCTCATTCTGCGTGGAGACGGTGCTGAAGGATCCGGTCTTCGACGTTGCACGACCCACCGAATCCGCAACCGTGTAATTGAAGGTGTAGGAGGAGTTGAATTCGAGCGGAGTCGATGCCTTCCAGCTCAGTCCATCCGGGGTCAAAGCACCATCAATGGACTTCCCCCGGGCGCTCGTCAGGGAGACCCTGTCCAGGGTTCCGTCCTTGACGCTGATCGTGACGGGCGCAGCCGGGTTGACTTGCTTGGCCCCGCTCGCAGGCGAGGCAACCACCGTGGCGGGCTTGACGACCGGCAGCACTGCCGCGGCCTCGCTGCGCTCACCTGATGAGCCCTCCGACTCGATCGCCGCGCTGGCCGCACGGGGGGCTACAGCATCGAACGTGCCGGTCAGCGCGGCAATGAGGCAGACAACGGCGATCCAGGCGACCTTGCGGATCCTGCTTCGCTTCGTCTGGGCCCTGTCCGAACGCGCCCAGTCCGAACGCGCCCAGTCCGAACGCGCCGTGTCCACATGGCGGCCGCCGCCGTTCTGCTCGGCATCGAAGGGCCACGTCTCGTCGGCCTGCTCAAAAGCGTCCGCGTGCCCGCCGTCGGGATTAACACCCATTCCTGTTTTCTCCAAAACTTGTTCCCCCAAAAAACCCACGCCCCACACCCGCATTCTAAACGGCGCGGCTCGATTTTGGCCGGTGCGCGCCTCCGGCGCGCGCCCGGCCGGTGTCCTCAGTACCGGTAGTGTTCCGGCTTGAACGGCCCGGCAACGTCAAGGTCCAGGTATTCCGCCTGTTCCTTGCTGAGCTCGGTCAGTTCCACACCCAAGGCATCCAAGTGCAGGCGGGCGACCTTCTCGTCGAGGATCTTCGGCAGCACGTAGACCTGGTTCTTGTATTCGCCCTGGTCCCTCTTCGTCCACAGTTCGATCTGGGCGATCGTCTGGTTCGCGAAGGAGTTGCTCATCACGAACGACGGGTGCCCGGTCGCATTGCCCAGGTTGAGCAGGCGGCCCTCGGAGAGCACGATGATGGAGCGCTCGGTGACGCTTCCGGCGTCGAACACCCATTCGTGCACCTGCGGCTTGATTTCCACTTTGCGGACGCCGGGGACCTTCGACAGTCCGGCCATGTCGATCTCGTTGTCGAAGTGGCCGATGTTGCCCACGATCGCCTTGTTCTTCATGCGGAGCATGTCGGAGGCCATGATGACGTCCTTGTTGCCGGTGGTCGTGATGAAGATGTCGCCCTGTTCCACCACCGAATCCAGCCTGGCCACCTGATAGCCGTCCATGGCCGCCTGGAGTGCGCAGATCGGGTCGATCTCCGTGACGATCACGCGTGAACCCTGGCCGCGGAGCGCCTCGGCGGCTCCCTTGCCGACATCGCCATAACCGCAGACGACGGCGACCTTGCCGCCCATGAGGACGTCCGTGGCGCGGTTGATTCCGTCCGGCAGGGAGTGGCGGATGCCGTACTTGTTGTCGAACTTGCTCTTCGTCACGGAGTCATTGACGTTGATGGCAGGGAACAGCAGCTTGCCCTGCTCGGCGAGCTGGTAGAGCCGGTGCACGCCCGTGGTGGTTTCTTCGCTCACGCCGCGGATTCCGGCGGCGATGCGGGTCCACTTCTTCGGGTCGGCGGCAAGGCTCTTCCGCAGTACGTCGAGGATGATCGCATACTCCTCGGGATCGCCTTCCGAAGCGCTCGGCACTGCGCCCGCGGCTTCAAATTCGACGCCCTTGTGGACCAGCAACGTGGCGTCGCCGCCGTCGTCGAGGATCATGTTGGGCCCGAGCTCCGGGTTGGCCTCGGCGCCCGGCCAAGTGAGGATCTGCTCGGCGGTCCACCAGTATTCCTCGAGGGTTTCGCCCTTCCAGGCGAACACGGGAACGCCCTGGGGATCCTCGACGGTACCGTTGCCGACCACAACCGCGGCGGCGGCGTCGTCCTGGGTGGAGAAAATGTTGCACGAAGCCCAGCGGACCTCGGCGCCGAGGGCTGTCAGCGTCTCGATGAGCACCGCGGTCTGGACGGTCATGTGCAGGGACCCCGCAATCCGGGCCCCCTTGAGCGGCTGGCTCGGACCGAACTCGGCGCGCAGCGACATGAGGCCCGGCATTTCGTGCTCGGCCAGGCGGATCTGGTGGCGCCCGGCTTCGGCCAGGGAGATGTCTGCAACCTTGTAGTCGAGGGTCATGGAAGTCCTTTGGAAGTACCTAATGGTCGAGTCAGTCGAGTCAGTCGAGTCAGTCGAGTCAGGGGGGCTCAGGCGCCGTGCTGGCCTGCGTCGTGCTGGCCTGAGGTCGCGGCGTTGGCGGCGGCCAGCAGCTCCGGGGGCAGAAGCAAGGGGATTCCGTCCTGGATCGCATAGCGGAGCTTCTCGCCCGAGGGGCCCGGGTCCGTCGAGACAAGTTCCTCGCCGTCCTGCTCCAGCGGGGACCCGGTGACGGGGCACCGCAGGATGGACAACAATTCAGGACTGACCTTTGGCATGGTTGAAGCTCCCTGGATGGCATCTCGCGGACACCTGTGGACAGATATGGCAGCTTCCAGAGTACAACCCAGCGGCTCGGCACACGGTGTCACAAGCCTTGTTGCACGGGAGCCGCGACACATTCGGCAGGACGACGTGCGGTTCCCGTCGCCTCAGGGGATCAGGACGGATCGCGCAGGATGCGCAGGTGGCGCCGTGTCCCCTCTGCGGGGGCGGGACCGTCAAAGGGTGCCCGGACCGTTCGCTGGTCCGGCGCGGCAGGCGCCGATGCGGCTTCGCGCACGGCATTCGCCAAGGCAAGGAGGTCGTCCGGCCCGGGCTGCGGCGGCGAGGACGGCATGGCGAGCCGCATGACTTCCCAGCCGCGCGGCACGGTCAGCGACTCGGCATGCTGCGAGCACAGATCGTAGGAATGCGGTTCGGCATACGTGGCCAACGGACCGAGTACGGCCGTGGACTCGGCGTAGACGTACGTCAAGGTAGCCACCGCGGACTGGCGGCAGGCTGATCTGGAACACTGACGAATTGCACCCACAACATCCCAGATTAGCCGGACTTGCCCGCGACGCGGTGCATTGCCCCTTTACGCGCATTATGTCGCGTTGGCCGAACCACGGGTCTAAAGTCGATATATGCAGTCACAGCACCACGTTCCGGGCTTCACAGTCCATTTGTCCGACACCGGGGACAGCCAGGAAACGACGACGGCGGGCACGTCCGTGCGCGGCTTCAGGGAGCGTCGCCGGAACCGCCACGGGCGGGGCTTGCGCGGCGAAATCATGCTCCCCAGCCTTCCCGGCTACCGGACGCGCGCGGAAAGGTTCGACGACCTCGTGCTCGATTCAGCAGAACGGCTGCAGGATATGTGGGGCAAACGGCTCGATGGAGTCTCGTTCGCGGTTGACGAGATCCCGCCGAACCTTGAGGAACTGGTGGCCCAACGCGCGGCGGCACCGATGGGCTCATACAGCCCGGCAGCCCACGGCGCGGGTCCCGTCATCACCATTTATCGGCGCGTCGTCGAGCAGGCCACCGGCGGTCGCGAGGACCTCCAGGACCTGGTGCACGACGTCGTCGTCGAGTACACGGCCGAGATGCTCGGCGTGCCGCCGGAGACCCTGGACCCCGTGTACCGCCGTCGTTATCAGTAACCGACCGTGACCTGCACCTTTTCGTGGCCGGCTGCGCCATTCTGGATGGCCAGGACCGAAATCCCGGGTTGGTCGCCCAAGCCAAGTACGAGCGCGCCGTAGGCCGGATCCCCCGCCGCCGAAACGATGTAGCCCGAGACCGGGGCGCCGTCGGACTTGTCCGGAACGCCGATGACCGCGGTAGTCCCCCCGGCGATGTCGACCGATTGCGCCTTGTGCACCTTGCCGTCCGAGGTGACCGGCGTGTAGGTGACGGTGGCCCTTCCAGTCGGCACTCCAAAGCTGAGGAAGCGGGTCCCGCCTTGGGGTACCGCCATCACATGCTGGCTTCCCAGTCGGACGGCCGCCGGGGACCAGGCGAAGTCAACGGGTTCCTCGGCCTTGAGTCCCCGCGTGACGCGGGAAGAAGCTGCGAAGGAAACATCGGACGTAGCACTGACGGTGTACATTCCGGCGGGGATGCCTTTGAGCGGCACCTCGGTCACCGAACCCGCTTTCGCGGTCACTGCTCCCCCGTCGGGCAAGGCGCGCTGGCCGTTCGGACCGTACAAGCGCACGTCCACGACGGCGTCCACGGGCCCGGGAACGGTGATCTGCAAGGCCGGAACGGCGTCGGCGAAACCGGGCTTGTCCGCGAGTGCCTTCACCGCGGCCGGGTCCTGGACGTCCACCCCGGTCATGACCTGGGAGTCCGCTGCGCCGGCTCCGGGAGTGATGAGCTCGACGCCACCGGCGGTGAGGCCCCGGAGGACGCTCTGCTGGATGGTCGACGCAACCGGCCCCCCGCTGCTGCGCAAATGCACTGAGAGCTGCCCCTCGTTCGGGGCGAGTCCGGCCAAGTTGATGGACCGGGAAGCTCCGGGCGAAACCAGCAAGCCACGGCTGTCCGGGGCTTGGATCCGTCCATGGGCACCGAACAGCTCGAGGCTGACGGTAGCGGGCGTGCCCGAGGGATTGCTGATGTTCAGCACCGCAGTTCGGCCCAGTGCGGTGTTCGCGCCCAGCAGCCATGCATCGTTGAGCGGTTGCTGGCAAGGTGCGGCCGCCAGCCCGCGGAGATCGCCGTCGCCCGCGGTGTAGCTCATTAGGCCCGCTACGGCGGCATTCTGGCCACTGATGGGGTCGGCACCCACTACGGTGACGTCGCCCGCGGGCCTCTGGGCCACGACTCCGGCGTTCAGCACGGGCGGCCCCGGCGTCGGGGTTGGTGAAGCTGTGGGAGGCTTGGCAACATCGGCAATCGGTGCACCACCGAGCGAGGCGAGGTTGCTCCCGGGAACGGAGCCGGCGGAATCGCTGAGCACCACGGCATCCAGGAAGCTCTTTGCCGAACGCGAAACCGGGCTGAACTGGCTGTCGGTCCCCGTGCCGGCTCCCTCCGGCAGGCGGAGGGGGGCCGGACACACTGCGGCAGTCCTGCCCGCGGGGACATCCGCCAGGGCCGGCGCCAGTGTTTTGCTTCCCGACGGCGACGGCAGGGTCGAAGCTGCCGATACCATCCCGGCCCCTGCGGCGAGGAGCAGCGCGGCGGAAAGCGCTCCCAACACAACGGCCTTGTTATTGTGCCCGGATTTGCGTTGGCCGCGCTTCCTCAGCGTCGGCCTTGGCTCGGGTGCCGGTCCTTGGTTGTCAGACACTGCTGTACTCCTTACGGAGGGAGTTTTGTTCCTTCAGGAGGACTGCTTTCGGCCGCCGGGCAGGCATGGGAATGGCCAGCAGGATGGTCAATCCAATCACCACAGCCTGCACAATGCTGAGCCAAGGCTCCCACACGGTGGTGTAGCGGATTTCGAGCTGGCCGCCGGCCGGCGGCAAAGTGAATGCCTGCGCCCATCCGGACGTCGTCGGGTTCAACGGGCGGCCATCAAGCCACGCGCTCCAACCGGCGTCTGCCCGCTCGGCGAGCACTACGAGGCGGCCATCCCCGCCGGCCGGGATATTGCCCGCGGCAGACGTTCCAACGGAGGGCAAAAGGGCAACGACGGCACCCTTTGCGTCCACCACCCTGACCCGGTGTGCAGTCTCAGCATCTGCTGCAGCGGCCCGGTTGAGCGGCGTGACCCGCCACAGCCACCCGGAATCCGTTTTGCCCACAGCCACCAGGCCGGGAACGGAATCTATCCGGTTGGCCGTGAGCTGGGCGGCAGGGTCAGCTGACTTCAGGACCACGAACCCGGCGCCGAGCTGTTCAAGGGCGGGCCGGGGGTCCACCCCTGTTCCCGCGACAATCGTGGCTACGGCTTTCCTGATGGAGGCGGTAGCGTCGTCGTCGGCCGTGAGGCGTTCCTGTCCGGGAGATCCCACGATGGAACGTCCGGCCGCGACAGTGGAGAGCGAATCCAAGGTTGTTCCGGCTCCGCGCATGAGCGATGAGGTGTACCCACCGTTGTCACCGGCGGTAATGACCAGCGTACGGCTCTGTTCCGGCCCCTGGCCGTGGTCGACGGCGGTGGCCGGCAAGGTACCCGCCCCTGAGGGCTGGACCAGGCGCGGCGTGCCCAGCGCCCCGCTGGCTGCAGGCGGGTTTCCGCCTCCTGCCAGGACATTCTGGGTTGCCCAGAGGCCCATGCCGGCCAGGGGTCCGGCAATGAGGAGGAGCGTTGCCACAGCGGAGACGACACGCACTGCCGCGCGTTGGACCGGGCGTCCGTCGTCGGTCTTGGCTTTCAGCTGAAGGAGGTTGTCTGCGCCGATCAACGCCGATCCGAGGAACGCGAACCCGGCGGCGGAAACAGCCGGTCCGGTGAAGGGGGTGACGAGCAGGTTGCCGTCGGCTGCTGTTGCAACGTGGCCGGCGAGCCATGCCCAGGCCAGGAACAGGAGGGCCCCGGCCCAGAGGAAACGCGCGACGCCGGACCGGTTTCCGGGCACGATGAGCGAGGCGATGGACAGGATCAGCACCGGCGCACCGAGCAAGAGGGCAAGCGCCAGTGCCCACGGAATGCCGGACGGGCCGAATAATGCCAAGCCGGGCAAACCGCCGTTGGCGTCGAACTTCAAGGGCTGGCCAAGCAATTGTTGCCACAACGGTGCGGCGTCGAACCCGAGCGGGACACCCGGATCGGCCAGCATGGTGCGGGGCCGTTCAAGCGCCGAAAGGACGTAAGGCGCAAGGAGCGCGGCACTGGGAAGCAGCGACCACCATATAGTCCGTCCCCTCCGCCCCAAGGCGATGCCGCAAACGATGATGAGGAGGGCAAAGGGAGGAAGCAACGACGGCGCCGAGGCCGTCACAATGGCCAGTGCCAAGCCGGCGCCGGCTGCTGCTGTCCACGACGGAGTGCCGTTGACGCCCGGCTTGCCCGGAAGCGGCTTGGCTGCGAAGCGCCCGGAGGACTGGATCTGGTCCAGCGTAGTCCCGCGTCCCAGGGCCGATCCGGTGGCGCGGAAGAGGGCCAGCACCAGCAAAGGCATCACGACGTGGGCCAGGAGGGCGCCAACCCTGCCCTGGTTTACTGCGACTTCGAGCGCGGGCGCGCCGGCCCAGATCAGTGCTGCAATGAAGCGGTAGCGGCGCAAGGTAGTCATCGCGCCCGCGGCAAACCAGGCGCCCAATCCTGACAGCGGCATCGCCAGCAGCAACAGCCACACGATGGCCCTGCCGGAGTCGCCGCCCCCGAGCAGCGACACAAACCACAGGATGTAGGCAAACGGATCCCCGTGCCCGGGCAAACCCGCACCCAGGCCAATCCACCACGTGGACGCGGACCGCCAGATGTCGCCGGCGGCGGACAACGGCAAGAGGCCGCCTCCGGTGGCCCCGTCTGCTCCGAGGAGACCAAGCAGTCCCACGATGGAGGCGGCCAGCGCAATGAATCCGGCGGCCACCGCGCCAGTGCCGATCCAAACCCGCTCATTCGTGGCCAGGGCCACGAAATCGTCACCGGCGTCGCCGCTCGGTTCCTGGGCCAGGGAGTCCGACTCCGGGAATTCGTCCGCGCCGATCGCCTCCACAAGCGAGCGGCGGTGGGCCCAGACCTCGCGCCGCGGAGTCTGCAGGCCCTTGACCATCGACCGTGGCACGCGTCGCGTCCGGGCGGCGTTCCGCCGGGAACGCCAAATCGCCCCGGGACGGGCGAGCGCCGCGACGGTGGCGCCAAGCTGCGAAATTCCGTGGCCGGGCTCTTTGACCAGGATGCTCAGGACGAGCCTGACCAGGCTCCCAAGCAGCGCGCCGACCGCGTGCAGCGGGACCTTCCACGGCGAAGCGTGGGTGAGCCTCAAATGGATTTGGCTCTTGCGTGCGGCCGCGGGCGTGGCCAACGCGTGGGGACGGTTCTCCACGTGGAACATGCGCGCCGCCGGAACCACCACAACCCTGTTGCCCGCAAGCCAGTTGCGCCAACAGAAATCGACGTCGTCCCCCACGCCTGGAAGTGCGGGGTCGAAGCCGCCCAGCTGCTCCCAGGCATCGCGGCGGATCAGCATGCCCGCGGAGTTCACCGCGAAGGTGTCCGTGCGTCCGTCGTACTGGCCCTGGTCGAGCTCGTCGGCTTCGATGAGCGTCAGCCGTTCGGCCCAGCGGCTTGTGGACAGGCCGGCGTCGATGAGCCTGCGCTCGGCATTCCAGGCCAGTTGCTTGCAACCTGCCACAGTGACCGAAGGGGCGCGTTCGACCGCTTGGAGCAGCTCCGCGAGCGCATCCGGGGCGGGAGCGGCGTCGTCGTGCAACAACCAGATCCATTCCACGGTGCCCGGCTCCCGCGAAGGTGGCGCCAAACGGGCGAGGCCAGCCGTGACGGCCGCACCGAAACCTGTTTTGTGTTCGCTTGTGCTGATCACATTGGCCTTGCCGAGGGCACGCTGCAACAACACGACGGACGTGTCGCGGGAGCCCGTATCAATGCCAATGGCGGCATCTGCCGGACGCGTCTGGTCCAGCAGAGCCGCCAGGGTTCTGGGGAGATAGTTACCGCCGTCGTGCGAAACGACGACGGCGGTAACGTGCACTGCCTTGAGAATCAGACCGCTCGCTTCCTCAGCCTGCGGCGCTCACGCTCGGAGAGGCCGCCCCAGATACCAAAACGTTCATCGTTGGCGAGTGCGTATTCAAGGCACTGCGAACGGACATTGCATGCACCGCAAACCTTTTTGGCGTCCCTGGTGGATCCACCCTTCTCAGGGAAGAACGCTTCCGGGTCCGTCTGGGCGCACAAGGCGTCGGTCTGCCATCCGAGTTCACCTTCGTCGTCGAAGTCCCCTTGGCGTGGAAGCCCGATCCACACCGGCTGGGCCGGGTTGTCAAACGGACGGCGCACCTCCATGGGAGGATCGTCGAGATCGTCCTCCGGATCTGCGGGCGAGCCGCCCACGAGAGCTTCGTGGGCCGCAAGAAAGGCTGTTGCCTCGTCTTCCAGCGCTTCCCGGGTGGTCTCTTTATAGCGGTCCGCCGCTTGCGGATCTGCCGGGTCTACATACCAGTCCCCCGGAACTTCGCGCGACCGGTACTTCACAGACGCAATCTCCGCGACGACTGCATCTTCCTGGATCCGCAACGCTTGCCCCATGGCGTCCCTCCTGATGTTTGCAGCTGCTACCGTGCTCATTCGGTACTCGGTTATGTACCCGATACTCCCGCAGCGGCGTTCGATATCTAATTACACGCGTGTAACTACCGGGCCGTCAAGCCGCGCCGGGATAATAATCAACTTTCCTCACTAAATCCGGCCGCGCCACGCCCGCGAATTTTCCGGCCCATCCGCGCGCTTCCGCGGGAAACGGAAGCTTCGACTCACTTAAGATGACTTTTCGTTGAATTTTCGGGAAACTGCTTGACCCTCCTGAGTGCGGTTCAAATGGCATCCCCGGGCCGATGTGGCGCAATTCACAACCGCCGTCACCATGCCGGACACCCCGTGGCAAGATGTAGCCATGAGCACCCCCGCGATGAACCTGATGGCAGCCCTGCGTTCCGGGCACTCCTCATCCCCCCGGCTGACCTGGTACGGGCCGGACTCTGAACGCGTAGAGCTCTCAGGACGGGTCCTGGACAATTGGGTGGCCAAGACCAGCAACCTGCTCCAGGACGAGTTCGACGCCGAGCCCGGCATGAGCCTTCGCCTGGACCTGCCGGCCCATTGGAAGTCCCTCGTTTGGGCGCTGGCCGGATGGCAGCTCGGCATGGAACTCGTGCTCGACGGAGGCAGCGCCGACCTGCTCGCCACGGACACCCCCGACGACGTTGCGGGAGCCGGATTCGACGCGGTCGTCGCCGTTCCCCTTGCGGCACTCGCGATGCGCTGGCCGGGAGAACTGCCCGCCGGCGTCGTCGACTACGCGGCTGAAGTCCGTTCCCACGGCGATGTGTTCATGGCACACGCCGAACCGGACGCCGCGCTGCCGGCCCTGCGCGGGCCTGGAGACGGACTCTCGCACGGTAAGTTGCTGGACGGTTTCGCCAAGGAACACGACGCCGGTGTCCGGCTGCTGGTGCGCGCCGCCGACGGCCTGGAGTCGGCACTCGCGGACTCCCTGGGTGCGTGGAACAAAGACGGTTCAGTGGTCCTCGTGCACCCGGACGTCGAAGTCACGAAGCACCTGCTGGAGAACGAACGCGTCAGCGGCGCCTGAGCGCGTCAGTACTGAGCGCGTCTCAGCGGCGCCCGAGCGGGTCAGCGGCGCCCGACAGCGCCTTCGCCTTGATCCGAGTCAGTCTCGGCGCTGGCTGCATGCATGGCCTGGGCTTTGGCCCTGTGGTGGGCTTCGATGATCTCGTGGTCATGCGAGAACGCCGGCTCTTCGTCGAGCTCCTTGTTGAAGACGAGGAAGCGGTAGGCGAAGAAACGCACCACAGTCGCCACGAGGATGCCGAGGATCCCGGCGGCGAAGAGGATGTTCTTGTCCTGGATGTTCATGCCGTATTTGGCGATGGCGGTGAAGCCTGTGGAGATACCGATGCCAATGCCGTTGATGAGGATGAACATCACGAACTCGCGCAGCACGTTCTGCTGGCGGCGGTGGCGGAAGGTCCAGAGGCGGTTGGCGATCCAGGAGAACACGGTGGCCACGGTGGCACCGACGAAACGTGCTTTCGCTTCGCTGTCCGACATCGGGCCGTGCATGAGGTACAAGGTCACGCCGTTATCTATGACGAACCCAACACCGCCGACAGCGCCGAACTTGGCGACTTCGCGCCAAAAAAGCGAAGCGAGTCCGCGGATGCGATCTGCAAGTGAGTTGATCATGACCCTCCATGGCCGTTGTTCTAGGGGGCCGATGGGCCGAAGCCTCCATTTTAGCTCCGATTTCTTGGAACTCGCCTGTGTATTCCATGTCGATGGCCTCCGGGGCGTCGTTCCGGGGCCGCATTCCGGGGAGCCGGGTGAGCAGAATCCGGGAACCAGCCGCTGGTTCGGTAGGCTGAACCTTGTGACTTTTCCTGTGATTGGCGTGGTGGGCGGCGGACAGCTCGCACGAATGATGGCCCCGGCCGCAACGGCTCTCGGCTTTGAACTGCGGGTCCTCGCCGAAGGTGAGGACGTTTCCGCGGTCAAGGCCGTGGCGACGGCTCCCGTTGGCGACTATAAGGACCTCGGCGCACTCTTGGAGTTCTCGCAAGGTCTGGACGTGATGACCTTCGATCACGAGCACGTTCCCACCGAGCACCTCAGGGCCCTGATCGAAGCCGGAGTCAACGTCCAGCCCGGGCCGGATGCCTTGGTGCACGCGCAAGACAAACTCGTGATGCGCGCTGCGATCGACCGCTTGGGGCTCCCCAATCCGGCGTGGGCTGCGGTCCACGGCGTCGAGGACCTCGTGGCGTTCGGTGAGCAGACCGGTTGGCCGATCGTCTTGAAGACCCCGCGCGGAGGCTACGACGGCAAGGGCGTGCGGATCGTCCACTCCGCCGACGACGCCCGGAGCACCGCTGACTGGTTCGACGCCATGAGCCCGCTCCTGGCCGAAGAGAAGGTTGACTTCAGCCGCGAGCTTTCCGCGCTGGTTGCCAGGACCCCCGACGGCGAATCCCGCGCCTGGCCTGTTGTCCACACCGTCCAGGTGGACGGTGTCTGCGACGAAGTGATCGCGCCGGCACAGGACATTCCCGTTGAGGTCGCGGCGGCGGCCGAAGAGGCTGCGCTGCGGATCGCCAATGAACTCGGCGTCACGGGCGTCATGGCCGCGGAACTATTTGAAACGCCCGGCGTCGGAGTCGGGTTCCTGGTGAACGAGCTCGCCATGCGACCGCACAACACGGGCCACTGGACGCAGGACGGGTCCGTCACGAGCCAGTTTGAACAGCACCTGCGCGCGGTCTTGAACCTTCCGCTCGGTGCCACCGACGCCTTGGGCGCGGTGGTTGTCATGAAGAACTTCCTGGGCGGCGACAACCAAGACCTCTTCAGCGCCTATCCCACGGCGCTGGCCTACGAACCGGCGGCGAAGGTCCACTGCTACGGCAAGTCTGTGCGGGCCGGCCGCAAGATCGGGCACGTGAACCTCGTCGGCAACTCGACGGCGGACGTCGACTCGATCCGACGCCGCGCCACCGTAGTGGCCGACATCATCCGCGACGGCCGTATGCCGGCCGAAACCACCTCCGAGGAGACCGCATGAGCGCAGAAAACATGGATGCCGCCGGTACGGCGAACGCCGCCCCGATCGTCGGCCTCGTCATGGGCTCCGACTCCGACTGGCCCGTCATGGAAGCCGCGGCCGACGCACTGGCCGAATTCGGCATCCCGTTCGAGGCCGACGTCGT
This sequence comes from Arthrobacter alkaliphilus, assembly GCF_021483235.1. Lineage (GTDB taxonomy): Bacteria > Actinomycetota > Actinomycetes > Actinomycetales > Micrococcaceae > Arthrobacter > Arthrobacter alkaliphilus. The sequence goes on from NZ_JAKEEC010000001.1 coordinate 321,061, forward strand.
CTCCGCCCACCGCATGCCCACGGAAATGATCCGCTACGGCCAGACAGCCCATGACCGCGGCCTCCGCGTCATCATCGCCGGTGCAGGCGGGGCAGCGCACTTGCCGGGCATGCTCGCCTCAGTCACCCCGCTGCCCGTCATCGGGGTCCCCGTCCCGCTGAAGACCCTGGACGGCATGGATTCCCTGCTGTCCATCGTGCAGATGCCCGCCGGCGTTCCCGTGGCCACGGTTTCCATCGGCGGCGCCCGCAATGCCGGCCTCCTCGCAGTGCGCATGCTGGCGTCCGGAACCGATGAGCTGGCCGTGAGGCTTCGCGGCGAGCTGCTCGAATTCGCCCAGGACCTCAACAACACCGCCACCGAGAAAGGCGCCCGGCTCCGCGACAAGGTCGCCGAAGTCTTCTCCCACGCGAACGTCTCCGCCCGGGGCAGTCGCTAGGAGTCATGGCCGCCGCTACGAGTCCATCCCCGGCATTGTCCGAATGCACCGTCCCGCAATGACAAGGATCCCCCGCCGTGTACCCGCTTGAGAATGTTCTCCGCCCCTACGCATGGGGCTCGACGACGGCGATAGCCACCCTCCTGGGAAGGCCCGCCTCAGGCGGGCCCGAGGCGGAGTTGTGGATCGGAGCCCACCCGGACTCGCCCTCCAAGGCCACCCGTCCGGATGGGTCTTCCGTGGCCTTGGACGCCCTGGTCGGCGGGGATCCCGTGCACTTCCTGGGAGAAGCGAGCGTGGCGGAATTCGGTCCCCGCCTGCCGTTCCTCACCAAGCTCCTTGCGGCAGACAAGCCCCTGTCTTTGCAGGTCCACCCTCGCCTGCAGCAAGCCAAGGACGGATATGCGAAGGAAAATGCCGCGGGTTTGGCAGCCGACGCGCCCGAGCGCAACTATCGCGACGACAACCACAAGCCGGAGATGATCTTTGCGCTGACCCCGTTTCAGGCCCTCTGCGGTTTCCGTCCGGCGGCCGATTCGCTGCGTGCCTTCGAGCACCTCGCCACGCTCCTGGACCTTGCCGCCGTCGACGTTCCGGATGTCATCGCGGGAGTCATAGCGGATCTCTCCGGGCCTGACGAGCCCTCGGCGCTCAAGGCTGCGTTCACCCGGCTGATTACCGGCGGGGACGCCGTCGCTGCCGCGACGGAGGACGTGGTGTCCATCTTGAAAGCTGGCGCGCCGATGGGTCAGCACACCGCGGAGCTCTCCACGTTGGTGGATATCAACCATGAGTTCCCCGGCGATCCCGGGGTCCTGATTTCCCTGCTCTTGAACCTTGTCTTCCTGTCTCCGGGCGAATCGGTGTACCTGCCGGGCGGAAACGTCCACGCGTACCTGAAAGGCCTCGGTATGGAGGTGATGGCGGCATCGGACAACGTGCTCCGCGGCGGCCTTACCCCCAAGCACATCGACGTCCCGGAACTGCTGAAGACCATCGAATTCGCTTCCCTCGGCGTACCCCGCATCGAGCCCAGGATCTCCATACTCGGCCAGGATCTCTATGTGCCGCCCTTTAAGGAATTCCAGCTCCAGCGCATTGAGTTGGCTCCCGGAGCGGAACCGGTGCCGATGGCGCAGGCCGGTCCCGCCGTCGTCGTCGTGGTTTCGGGTTCCGTAGTGCTGGATTCCCCCAAGAGCGAGCTAGGCCTGGAGCGTGGCGGAAGCGCCTTCATCCCGGCATCCGAAGAACCCGTGATCGTGCACCCGGTTACCGGCGCAACAGAAACCAGCGTCGCCTTCGCCGTCACAACAGGCTTGGGGAACTAGCGGTGGAATACTTCCTGCAAACGCCCGCGTGGGCGTCCTTCCAGCGATCCCTCGGCCGCACCGTGCACGAGGAGTCCGGACCGGGGTGGCGCTTCCTCGCCGTGGAGGAAAGGAACCCGGCCGGCAAGGTCATCTACACGCCGTACGGACCCGTGGCCGACTCGTTGGAAGCCTTCGATGAAGCGCTGGCCGCACTCGTGGCGATTGCCCGCCGCAGCCGCGCCGTCTTTGTGCGGATGGAACCGGTCACTGCCGGGTTCGAAACCGCCGACGCCGGCAGGGTGCTCCGGGAGCGCGGCCTGCAGCCGGCGCCGTCCAACCAGCAGCCGGAGCTGAGCTGGATCGTGGATCTGGACGGAGACTTCAAGGACGTCCTGGCGGGCATGAAACCCACCAACAGGAACCTGTACCGCAACATCCACAAGAAGGGTGTCACGTTCCGGTCCTCGCAGGACCCCGAAGAGATCTCGGTGCTCCTGAAGTTCCTGCACATGACGGCTGAGCGCAACGGCTTCAAGCCCCAGAGCGACGACTACCTGCGCTCGGTGGCCCGGTCCCTCATGCCGGCCGGTGCCGGTACCCTGTTCATCGCCGAGCTCGAGGGCGAACCCATCGCGGCCGCCTTGGCCTACGACTCCGCCGACACGCGAACGTACGCCCACGCGGCCCTCGATGACACGCACCGCAAGCTCAGCGCGGGCATTCCGTTGCTCGTGACGCTCATGGCCGATGCCAAGGACAAGGGGCTCAAGCACGTCGACTTGTGGGGAGTTGCCCCTGAGGACGAGCCTGACCACAAGTGGGCCGGATTCACTGCCTTCAAGAAGTCCTTCGGAGGCCGTGAAATCGCCTACCCCGGCACATGGGACCTTCCGGTGAACAAGCTGCGCTACCGCGCCTATGAGCTGGCGAGGAAACTGCGGGACAAGCTCCGCTAGGGTTCCTCCGCGCGAACAGGCAGCAGATGCCCTCAAAATCCGATTCTGCGGTCACCTGCTGCCAACTCGCGGCCAACCCACAGTGCCCGCCGCACTTTCTCCACCACTGCCGGCCGGGGCCCGAGCAAATCCTCATGGTGGACCCGGACTTCGCGCCAACCCAGCCGTTCGGTCAGCGCTTGTCGCCTGATGTCCCTCTTGTATTGCTCATCCTCCCCGTGATGACCACCGTCGTACTGGAGGGAGACTTGCTGCTTGGGGTACGCGGCATCGGGCCACACGGCGGGGGCACCCCACTCATTGAAGATGACGTGGTTCAGCGTGGGTTCAGGCAAACCTGCATGCAGCAATATGAGGCGCATTTGCGTTTCCTGCGGCGAATCCGCGCCGGCTCTAACCAGGTCCAGGGCCAGCCGGGCCTTCCGTACGCCGCGCATTCCCGGATGGGCTGCGACCGTCGCCTTCAAGTCGTCGACAGTCGCCAACGCCTTGCGCGGCCTGGGATGGTGTTCGCCGTGCTCGACGACGATCGAGTCTCCCGCCGCGACAATGTCGTCGATACTCATCAGCTGGGCCAAGTCCAGCCACGTCCGCGCGGGCGAGGTGAGCCGGACGCCGTCGAGCACTATCACTTCGCCCGGTTTGAATGTCAGTTGGTGCCCAACGACATTCCGCCTCCGCGGTTTCCATCTCTCACCCGGGCGTGCCAGGTGAATCCGCCAGTCCGCGTCATGTGCTTTGGACAGGCTGATGCCATAGATCCGCGCCGCGGAACCATGGCTCAGGCAGCACTCCGGATCGAGCTCGATGTACCCCCGCAAGTGCTCTGCCACTGTCCCTGTGCAGTGTAGCGGCAGGCGCAGTCCCCGTGACAAGGTCACAATGCCCTCGCGGCGCAGTTGCTTCTGGCTCAGTCCGAGGGTCTCCGCGGCCGACGCCGGAAACGAACCGTTTGGAAGCTGCGCGGGCATCGGAGTGCGGGACATGCCCAATTGTTGCCCGGCTTCGAGCCCTAAATTGGGTTATCCACAGGACGGATTCCGCGATTTAACGCGAACTGGCAGCAAATGCCGCCAAAATTCAATTTAGAGGGCATTTGCTGCCAGTTCGCGCAGGACGTTGGGGCCTTACTTGCGGGCGTAGGTTTCCCACTTGTTGGCGTGGTGCTCGGCATCGACGAAACGGATGGTGCCGGACTTGGAGCGCATCACGATCGACTGGGTCAGGACCTTGTCCTTGGAGTAGCGCACGCCCTTGAGGAGATCGCCGTCGGTAATACCGGTGGCGGCGAAGTAGCAGTTGTCGCTCGTCACGAGGTCGTTCGTGGACAGCACGCGCTCAAGGTCGTGGCCGGCGTCGATGGCCTTCTGCTTCTCGTCGTCGCTCGTGGGCCACAGGCGGCCTTGGATGACGCCGCCAAGGGACTTGATGGCACATGCAGCAACGATGCCTTCAGGGGTGCCGCCGATGCCCATGAGGGCGTCGACGCCGGTACCGGAACGTGCGGCGGCAATGGCGCCAGCCACGTCGCCGTCCATGATGAACTTCGTGCGGGCGCCGGCCTCGCGGATTTCCTCCACCAGCGGGCGGTGGCGGTCGCGGTCCAGGATCATGACGTTGAGCTGGTTGACCTTGACGCCTTTGGCCTTGGCGATCAGGTGCAGGTTCTGCTTCACCGGCAGGCGTAAGTCCACCATGTCCGCCGCTTCAGGGCCCGTGACGAGCTTCTCCATGTAGAACACGGCGGAGGGATCGAACATGGTGCCGCGTTCGGCAACCGCGAGCACGGCGAGGGCATTGTTGATGCCCAGTGCCGTCAGGCGGGTTCCGTCGATAGGGTCGACGGCGACGTCGCACTCGGGTCCGGTGCCGTCACCGACGCGCTCGCCATTGAAGAGCATCGGGGCTTCGTCCTTTTCGCCCTCGCCAATGACAACGACGCCGTTGAAATGGACGGTGTGGAGAAAGGAGCGCATGGCGTCAACGGCGGCGCCGTCCGCCTTGTTCTTGTCGCCGAAACCGACCCAGTGGCCGCCGGCGATGGCGGCAGCTTCGGTGACCCGGACGAGTTCGAGGGCCAGATTGCGGTCCGGCTCGTCGGTCCCGACGGCGAGCGCCGGCGAAATCGTGGAATACTTCTGGGACATTGGCGCTGGAGACACGTGAACCTCTTCTTCGATGACACGATTCATGGGACCAGGAATGGCCGGGCTGGCGGCCTGAATGATTCCTCTAGAACAGATCATAGTCGGGGCCAGGTGGCGCGGTCATGGGATGACCAGCTTCTGGAACGCCCCTTGCGCGGACGGGCCGATGTGTATTAGCCGCTTGGATAGGGGACTATTGAAGCGTGAGTGAAACGCAAGACAAAGCAATTGCCGACGTCCCCTCCGAGGCCGGCGGCACGGGTGCAGCCGGCGCAACTGGCGCCGGACAGCCTGCGGTGAAGCCCGTTATCGCGGCGAAAGCCGCCAAAAGGGCCAACGCCTCGGTGATCGGCATGCTCATTGCGTTGCTCGTCTGCGTGCTGGCGTTCCTGCCCATTGTTCTCATGAATCCGGCGCCCAAGAGCAACGGTTACCGGCCCAACGTTGACGTGGCGGCGACGGCGGCCAACGCGAAAGGTGTGGCGGGTTTCACACCTGTGGCGCCGGAACCCGGCGACACATTTAGTCCGAACTACGCTCGCTGGGCATCCGGAACCGCCGATGGCGTGCCCAGGTGGGAGGTCGGATTCCTCACTCCGAAGCAGGCGTTCATCGGAATGGTCCAGACCCGCAAGGCCAACCCGACGTGGATTTTCCAGCAGACCGGCAGTGCCCCGGTCACCGGAACGCGCAGCGCCGGCGGCCACGACTGGGAGCTCCGCGACACGGGCAAGGGCACCCGAAGCATGATCCTGAACTATCGCGGGACCACGGTCGTCCTGAGCGGAGGCGCGGGTCTGGACGAGTTCTCCACCTTGGCCGCAGCCGTGGTCAAGGCGATGGACGCAGCTCCGGCCGCTTCCGCGGACGCGAGCACCATGCCGGGCGACACAGGTTCGCAGCCTCCCGCCCCCAAGCCGTAAAGTAGCGCCGTGACTACCTACCTGACTCCTGCACTTGCCTGGCGCCGTTTGCGCGAAGGAAACGAACGCTTCGTCTCCGGCGACACCTTGCACCCCAACCAGGACGCGTCCCGCCGGCATTCCTTGGTCGAGGACCAGCACCCCTTTGCCGTGATCTTCGGTTGCTCGGACTCACGTTTGGCGGCCGAAATCATCTTCGACCTCGGCCTGGGCGATGTCTTCGTGATCCGCACCGCCGGCCAAGTGATCGACGACGCCGTCCTCGGTTCGCTCGAGTACAGCATCAGCCAACTCCACGTCCCCCTGATCGTGATCCTCGGCCACGACAGCTGCGGCGCCGTGACCGCCACGAAGGCCGCCGTCGAGACAGGCGAGATGCCGGCCGGTTTCATCCGTTCCCTGGTGGAGCGCATCACGCCTTCCGTGCTGGCCGCAACGCGCAACGAGCAGACTGACGTCAACGAGATGGTGGTGGAGCATGTCAAGCAGACGGCCCGGCGCCTGGCGGACAGTTCGCGTGTGATTTCCGCCGCCATCGAGGAAGGCCGGACCGCCGTCGTCGGGCTGTCTTACAAGCTGGATGAAGGCCGCGCCGAGCTGGTTTCCGGGATCGGCGAGCTCTAGGCAGCGTGCCGGAAGGCATCTGGGCACCCGCCCCGGCCGCGGAAACCGGCCGTAGCGTTGCACGGCCGGTTTCGGCTGGGACGGCTGCCCCAATAAGCTAGGCCCATGACTTCCACTCAAGAAACGAACGCTGAGTTCCGCATTGAACACGACACCATGGGTGAAGTTCGCGTCCCCGTGAACGCCCTCTACCGTGCCCAGACGCAGCGCGCTGTCGAGAACTTCCCGATCTCCGGCAAGACCCTCGAGCGCGCCCACATCGAAGCACTGGCCCGCGTCAAGAAGGCCGCGGCCCTGGCCAACGCCGAACTGGGAGTGCTCGACGGCGAGCTCGCCGACGCGATCGCCGCAGCAGCCGACGAGGTTGCCGCCGGCAAATACGACGGCGATTTCCCCATCGACGTCTTCCAGACCGGCTCGGGCACGTCCTCCAACATGAACACCAACGAGGTCATCGCCGAGCTGGCTTCCCGTGCACTGGCCGCCAAGGGTAGCGACAAGGTTGTCCACCCGAACGACCACGTCAACGCTTCGCAGTCCTCCAACGACGTTTTCCCGACGTCGGTCCACGTCGCCGCCACCTCGGCCCTGATCAACGACCTGATCCCGGCCCTCGAGTACCTGGCTGCATCCCTGGACCGCAAGGCCGTCGAGTTCAAGGACGTCGTCAAGTCCGGCCGTACCCACCTCATGGACGCCACCCCGGTGACCTTGGGCCAGGAGTTCGGCGGCTACGCCGCACAGGTGCGATACGGCGTCGAGCGCATCAAAGCGGCCCTCCCCCGCGTCGCCGAGGTCCCGCTGGGCGGCACCGCCGTCGGCACCGGCATCAACACCCCGGCGGGCTTCCCCGAGCGCGTCATCGAGCTCCTCGCCGCCGACACCGGCCTCCCGCTGACCGAGGCACGCGACCACTTCGAAGCGCAGGCCAACCGCGACGGGCTCATCGAGGGTTCGAGCCAGCTGCGCAACATCGCCATCTCCTTCATGAAGATCAACAACGACCTGCGCTGGATGGGTTCCGGCCCCAACACGGGCCTCGGCGAAATCGCCATTCCGGACCTGCAGCCGGGCTCCTCGATCATGCCGGGCAAGGTCAACCCGGTCATTTGCGAAGCCTCGATCATGGTCTGCGCGCAGGTCATCGGCAACGACACTGCCATCGCCTGGTCGGGTACCAACGGCGCCTTCGAGCTCAACGTCGGCATCCCGGTGATGGCCGCCAACTTGCTCGAATCCATCCGCCTGCTCGCCAACACCAGCCGCGTCATGGCCGACAAGATGATCGACGGCATTACGGCGAACGTGGAGCGTGCCCGCTTCCTGGCCGAGGCTTCCCCGTCCATCGTGACTCCGCTCAACAAGTTCATCGGTTACGAGGCAGCCGCAAAGATCGCCAAGAAGGCTGTTGCCGAGGGCTTGACCATCCGCGAAGCCGTGATCTCCCTGGGCTACCTTGAGCGCGGCGAACTGACGGAAGAGCAGCTCGACAAGGCCCTCGACGTCACCACCATGACCCGCCCGGCCCACAAGGCCTAGCTTCCGGCGCCGAGCACGACGGCGAGCAGCCGCTCCAGCGCTCGACCCGCCTGCGCTGCGCACGGGACATGCCCGGCCTTGGCCCGGACCAACGGACATATGAGGAATATGCCCATCGTCCGGGTCCAGGGCCGGGCATGTCCGTAACGGCAACCAACTGGCTTAGGCTGGAACCCATGAGTTCAGAGCCCGAAGAATCCGCGAACATCAGCCCCGCCGTTCGATGGGGATTAGGAGCGGTGCTCTTCGGCCTTCTGGCCGTCTCCGCAGCTTCCGCCAAGGGCGAATGGTGGACCATCCTCGGCGCCATTGCCTGCGGTATCGCCGCGTGCGTCTTCGCTGCCAGGGCGATCCTCGCTGCCCGTCAATCGCGCTGATATACGACGTCGGTGCCCGGCTCCAGCGCAAGCCGGATGGTTTCGCGGTGGCCGGCACTGATGTCAGGCAACTCGTCGAGGGCAAACCAGCCGACGGCGATCGACTCGTCGTCGTTGACGCGGGCCTCCCCCGAGACGTAACGGCATTTGAAGGCAATATCCAGGAAGTCGCACACGTCACCGTTGGGATAGGTGACCGGGCCGATGACGCCCACCGCCAGGATCCGCTCGGTTTTGGCGACTACGGCGGTCTCTTCGAAGATCTCCCGCAACAGACCAGGGGCCGGGTGCTCACCCGGTTCCAGCATTCCGGTAATCAGCGTCCACCTGCCGTTGTCCGACCGCTGGCACAGGAGGACCCGGTTCTCGTCGTCCAGGACCACGCCCCGGACGCCGGGCAGCCACAGCGGATCGTTGCCGATCTTCTCACGGATTTCCCGGATGAATTCCGGAACCGGCACGGCCTAGCCCGCTTCCGTTGAAACAGTCATCACCAACACGAGCTCTGCCTCCTCTTCGGACCGGATCCGCCGGTAGGGCGAGTATGCCACCGGCGATGCCCGAATGACAGCGGGCAAGCCGGCTCAACGGCCGCTTCCCGCTCCGGTGTGCCCACCGCGCTCCTCACGCAGGCAGGGCAAACATCGCAGCGGCGGCGCCGGCCAGCATGAACGGCCCGAAGGGTATCGAGGATTTCAAGGTTCCCCGCCGAGCAGCAAGGACTCCGAGGCTCCACAGCCCGCCGAAGAGGAACGCCGCAAATGTTCCGGCAAAAACATGCGCCCAACCCAGGTAGCCAAGGTATAGGCCCAGTACACCGGCCAGCTTGACGTCTCCGAATCCCATCCCCGGCGGGTACACCAAGCGCACGATGAAGTAGAACGCCCACAGCACGGCTCCCCCGGCCACGATTCCCAGGGCGGGCACCCCGAGGAAGGAGGTTCCGCCGTCGGGCCCTGGCTTCGCCGCTCCCCCGGCCAAAGTGGCGGCCACCGCCGCACCGAGCAGCAAGACACCGGCGATGGCATAGGACGGGAACACGATCCGGTTCGGCAGGATGTGGTGGCGGACGTCGATGACCGTGAGTCGGGCTGCCATGACCGCGAAGTACAGGCAAGCTGCGAGCAGCAACCAGAAGGCCGGGATGCTTGTCCCCCACAATTCGCCGAGTCGTCGGATCACCCTCGGATGCTATCGGTTTTCCCGAACCGCCGCCCGTTACGCGCGCATAGACTGTGGATATGGGGCGCTACAGTGCAGAAATCCAAGGCAATCCGGACCCCGACATGTCCTCCACCTTCCGAAACCTCTGCCGTTCCTCCCCATGGAAATGGACCAGCCTGAGGTTCGAGTACCTGGACCGGCCAGGCAACCCGGATGCCATGGTGCGCGCCTGGTTGCGTCGCCCGGGGGCGCTTCGGCTCGAAGCCGCCGACGGAACCTTGCTGCACAGCACCACGGGCATCAACGACTCGCGGGACGGGCTGTACCTCGGCTCCAAGCGAAAGTCCTGGCTGCTCCCGGCCCACTTGGTGACCCCCGTGTGCGACTCTGCCGGGCTGGTCCGCCGGCGCCCGGAAGCTGCATACGGTGAACCGTCGTTTGGGAACGGCCGACTCGCAGCAGCCCTCGATCCTGTCGAGCTCGCCGGGAACGCGCCGGTGCCCATGGAGTTTCCCGAGTCCAACAGGGTCTCATTCGGCGCCGTCCGGGAGGTGGACCACGAAGGGCGTCCTACCCTGGAAACCATCGCGACGCCGGGCTCCAGCTACGTAGCGGCTGATCCTGCACATCCGCTCTGTTTCCCGGGACGCACGCTTTTGCGCGTGGATTCAGGAACGGGTGTGTGCGTTTCCAGCCAGTCGCTCGACGGCGACACCGCCGGCCAGGGGCACTGGATGCGGATCCTGGGGGTGGACGAATACATGCTGGACGATCTGTTCCTCGCCGAATCGATGAACCTCACCGACGTCCGGAAGCACATCAGTTGGGACATCGGCCCCCGCGCGTAGGCAGGTGACCGGGCGTCAGGGAAAAATACCGGCCATACCTGACCGAGCGTCGCGGGAAAACCCGCCACGCCTGACCGGGCGTCAGGGAAAAACCCGAAATACCTGACCGGGCGTCAGGGAAAAATCCGCCATATCTGACCGGGCGTCGGAGAAAAACCCACCGCACCTGACCGGGCGTCGGAAAATTACCTGGCATATCTGACCGGGCATCGGCGAGGGGCGCACGAGCCTCGACGCGGTTCTTCGTAAAGGAGCGCATCGCGGCGCATCGGACACCGAAGGTCGCCCAGCGACCGGAGCGGGTCCTTATGCGCCGTGTCTAAGCGACGGCGAAGGGCCGCGGCCCGGCGGACCCGGCGCCGGTCGGAAACCCGCCAAAGGTGACCGGGCGTCAGGGAAAAACCCGCCAAAGGTGACCGGGCGTCGGCGAGAGGACGGCGAAGGGCCGTGGCCCGGCGAACCCGGCCACGGCCCCCGCTAATTCCGGGCAAATGCCGCTTTAGATTTCCGCCCCTTCGAGCAGTTCCGTCACGAGGGCCGCGATCGGCGAGCGCTCGGAGCGGGTCAAGGTGATGTGGCCGAACAGCGGGTGCCCCTTGAGGGTTTCGACGACGGCGGCAACCCCGTCGTGCCTGCCCACGCGGAGGTTGTCGCGCTGGGCAACGTCGTGGGTCAGGACGATCTTGGAGTTCTGGCCGATCCGGCTCATGACCGTGAGGAGCACGTTCTTTTCGAGCGATTGCGCCTCATCCACGATCACGAAGGCGTCATGGAGCGAACGTCCGCGGATGTGGGTCAGCGGCATGACTTCGAGCATGCCCCGGTCCATGACTTCTTCCACGACTTCCTGGCTGACGAGTGCACCGAGGGTGTCGAAGACCGCCTGCGCCCAGGGGTTCATCTTCTCCGCCTCGGAGCCGGGCAGGTACCCGAGTTCCTGTCCACCCACCGCGTACAGGGGGCGGAAAACGATCACCTTGCGGTGCTCCCTGCGCTCGAGGACCGCTTCGAGTCCGGCACACAGGGCCAGGGCCGATTTTCCGGTGCCCGCGCGGCCGCCGATCGAGACGATTCCGACGCCGGGATCCATGAGCAGATCGATCGCCAGCCGCTGCTCCGCCGAGCGGCCGTGCAGTCCGAAGACGTCGCGGTCGCCCTTGACCAGCCGCACCTGCTTGTCAGCGCCTACCCGGCCCAGGGCCGAGCCCCGGTTCGAGAGCAGCACCAGGCCCGTGTTGACGGGGAGCTCGGCCGCTGCCGGGATGAAGACGGGTTCGTGTCCGTACAGAGTGGTGATCTCGTCCTCGCTGGCTTCGACCTCCGCCATTCCGGTCCAGCCGGAGTCCTTGACGAGTTCGTTGCGGTATTCGTCCGCGAACAACCCCATGGCGGAGGCTTTGACGCGCATGGGCACGTCTTTGGAGACGACCGTGACGTTGTGGCCTTCGTTGGCGAGGTTCTTGGCGACTGCCAGGATGCGGCTGTCGTTGTCCGGTCCGCGGAATCCGGCCGGAAGCACCTCGGTGGACACATGGTTCATCTCAACGCGCAGCGTACCGCCGTCGGATCCGATCGGAATGGGTTGGTTCAATCCGCCATGCTCGATGCGCAGGTCATCGAGGAGCCTGAGGGCCTTGCGGGCAAAGTAGCCCAACTCGGGATCGTGGCGTTTGCCTTCCAGTTCGGTGATCACCACGATCGGGACAATGACTTCGTGCTCCGCGAACCGCAATAAGGCAAGAGGATCGGAAAGCAATACGGAAGTATCAATCACATAGCTCCGACCGGTCGGGGTCCCGGACTGTGCAGTCCGCCCACTGTTGGCCCGCTTGGTGCGAGAGGTAGCTGAACTTTCCCCGTCGGAAACGACTACGGGCAGTTGCTCAGAAATAGCCACATCGACTCCAGCCCCGGGCGAACCCGGCTTATTCGTGAGGCGGCTCGGCCGGAAGGCCGGGCGCGGCCCCCCACGTACCTGGTGCGATGATTCGCTCCATCTACTGGCCTCCCCGATCAGCAAGCGGTTTGCCTGCTGATGGGATTAACGTATTCCCGCGCGATTACATTTCCGGTTAGCCGAAGCGGCGATTCGCGTAGGCAAATGTGAACTTCCTGTAAACGCCGGCCAAGCGGAAAGTCGCGGTGTCAGGAACCGAAGCGGCGCTGGCGGCCGGCGTAGTCCCGTAGTGCCCGCAGGAAGTCAACCTTGCGGAACGCGGGCCAGAGTGCCTCGCAAAAGTAGAACTCGCTGTAGGCGCTTTGCCACATGAGGAAGCCCGACAGGCGTTGTTCACCTGACGTGCGGATCACCAAATCGGGGTCGGGCTGGCCGCGTGTGTACAGGAAGCGCGAGATGTCGTCCACGGAGAGATTGTCGGCCAACTCAGTGATGTCACGGCCGTTCGCGACGGTGTCGTGCAGCAATTCCCGCACGGCGTCAACAATTTCGCGCCGTCCACCGTAGCCGACGGCGACGTTGACGTGCAGCCGTTCCCGGATCGGCGTGCGCGCCGTGAGCTTGGTGAGCCGCTCGGCGAGGTAGTCCGGAAGGAGCTCCGGCGCGCCCATGGCGTGGACGGAAATATCGGCGTCCTCGTCCAGGCGATCGAGGGTATTGGCGATGATTCCCATGAGCAACTCGAGCTCTTCGCCGGAGCGGTTCATATTGTCAGTCGAGAGCATGTACAGCGTGACGACTTTGATACCGAGTTCCTGGCACCAGCCGAGGAACTCGTGGATTTTGTCCGCGCCCGCTTGGTGGCCTTCGCTGGTGGGAGCGTTGAATTGCCGCGCCCAGCGGCGGTTGCCATCCACCATGACGCCGATGTGCTTGGGAATCTTGTCCCGCTCGAGCGAACGGAGCAGTTTGCGCTCGTAGAAGCCATAGAGGAAGCCGGGCCACTCCATCCGGACACTCACCTGACTTCCTTTGAACAGCACGTGAAAAGCGAAACAATCGACGACGGCGGCCGGCCCGGTTTGGGGGCCGACCGTCACCCATAGAACCATCGGCACTTGGCGGACAGCTGCCGTAGGCGCACCACCAAGGCTACCTTCCCATGGCGGGCAGTCGGCACACCTGGGTAGCGGGAAACATATTACTCAGCGGTAACTTATCGGGGCGGGCAGGTTAGGCTTTAACGGTGTCGGAGCTGCTTCCCATCAAGCCAAGCTGGCGCGGCTGGATCCATGCCGTAGCCACACCGTTTGCCTTCGCGGCGGGGATCGTCCTGGTGACCCTGGCCCCTACGACGGACCGCAAGATCGCCTCGGCGGTCTACGCAGTCACCGGCATCCTGCTCTTCGGCGTGTCCGCGGTCTATCACCGCGGCAATTGGGAGCCAAAGACCAGGATGATCCTCAAGCGCCTGGACCACACCAACATCATGCTGGTGATCGCCGGCAGCTACACGCCCCTCGCCTGGTCGCTGCTGGAGCGTCCCAAGGCCGTCCTCCTGCTGTGGGTGATCTGGTCCGGAGCCCTGCTGGGAGTGCTCTTCCGGGTCCTTTGGACCGGCGCTCCACGCTGGCTCTACGTGCCCATCTACGTCGCGCTGGGCTGCGGGGCGTTGTTCTACTTACCGGAGTTCTTCGAAGCAAACGTTCCAGCCGCGATCCTGATCTGCGTGGGCGGGGCCCTGTACATCGCGGGCGCGGTTTTCTACGGGATGAAGCGGCCCAACTTCAGCCCGTTGAACTTCGGCTTCCACGAGCTTTTCCACGCATTCACGGTTCTCGCCTTCGCGGCGCACTTCATCGCCATCACGATGGCCCAGCTGAGCTAGCTTCAGTCATCGCGTCGAGGCGCTGCACCAGTTCCTCGACGGAGCCAAGCGGCAGGTCGCACACCATCCCGCGGCACAAATACACTTGCGGCGAGCCGTCCGCGGCAGCCGTGCGGGCCTCGAGCAGTGGCACCTCCGGTTCCGCGGCCCCGGAACCGGGCAGCGCGCCGTCGTCGGCGGCTTTTCCGGCGGGCGTATCGATCCGGACCGCCACCACCATCCCCGGGCTCGGCGAGGCCAACAGGGCGCTGTGGAGTTCCCGCTGCTTCCGGCCCGGAGGTCCGGATACGGCTGCCTCTATGGGGCCGGCCGCGGCCGCCTGTGCGGTCGCAAGAAGCCATCCCGCTACCCGGGGTGCCCGCCCGGCGATGGACGGCAGCATCGAGAGGATGTTGCCTGCCATGGCGCGGTGTTCGTGGGACCCCGAGTATGCCGCGTAGGACAGCAGGACACCGGCGAAGGCCGCAGCGCCGCTGGGTGTCGCGTTGTCGAAGGGGTCCAGGCCGGCGTGCTGGCCCTGCGCGTTGAAGACCTGGGCCGACTCCCCCACGGAGTCCGACAACCTGCCGTCCACCACGAACCGCGTGCAGGCTGCGCCGATCAATTGCTCGGCAAAGCCGTACCAGCGCCGCTCGCCGGTCACGGCGTACAGGGCCAAAAGGCCTTCGGCGCAGAAGGCGTAGTCTTCCAACAGTCCACTGATACCTCGGGCAACCCCGTCGTGCGAGACGCGGGTCAGCACACGGCCCGCGGCGGCTCCGGACGAGCTGACCGGCCGCCAATGGACCTGTTCCAGGTAGGCCGCAGCGCTTTCCGCGGCGGCGATCAGTTCCGGCCTGTCCAGGATTGCCCCCGCTTCGGCAAGCGCCGCGATGGCGAGCCCGTTCCAGCCGGCCACGACCTTGTCGTCCCGTGCCGGTCGGGGCCGCGCCGAACGTGCGGCGCGCAAAGCGGGCCGGACCCTGTTCCAGAGCCGCGACTCAGGACCGGTGAGTTGGCGCCCTGGATGCAGCGGAGATCCAAGCTCCGAGACTGTGCCAGAGGGCCCCACGTTCATGAGCCGTGCCACGGCGGCGGCATCTTCCGGCCCCAGCGCCGCTTCGAGGCCCTCGCGGGTCCACAGGTAGGACGCCCCTTCGTGATGCACTCCATCCACAACGGTGTCAGCGTCGAGCGAGGAAGCAAGTCCGTCCGGCGCCGCGGGATCGCCCACGCCGAGCGAGTCGAGCAACCAGTCCGCCACCCGCGACGCCACGCTCGCCGCCTCGTCCGCTGGAAAGACCCCGTTGCCCGGGAGCCGGAGCCAGTGAACGTAGGCGCGAAGGAGCTGGGCATTGTCGTGGAGCATCTTCTCGAAATGCGGCACCGACCAGTCCGCGGTCACCGAGTACCGGGCAAAGCCGCCGTCGAGCTGGTCGCACAGCGCGGAGCGCGCCATCGCCGCGAGGGTCCGCCCGGCCATGTCCCGGGCCGCGTCAGACGTCTCAGAGGGCACCGCCGCGTGCCTGAGCAGGAACTCAAGAACCGCCGACGGCGGGAACTTGGGGGCGCCGCCGAAGCCACCGCGGTCGGGGTCTTCCGATCGGGCGAGAAGTCGGACGGCTTCCGACAACAGGCTCCTGTCCAGGCTTTCGGCCGGCCTGTCGAGGAAAACTGCCGAGGCGAGGTGGGCATCGCCCATGCCGGCGGCAAGGCCACGGGCGTTCTGTTCGACGGCGTCACGGCGTTCCAGCCACGCCTCGTGGACCGCTTCGAGCACCTGGCGGAAAGACGGCCGGCCCGGCTGGGGTATTGGCGGGAAGTAGGTGCCGGCATGGAAAGCGAGGCCCTCGGGCGTCAGGAAGACGGACATCGGCCAGCCGCCCTCGCCGCTGATGGCCTGGGTGGCAGCCATGTAGATCGAGTCCACGTCGGGCCGTTCTTCGCGGTCCACCTTGATAGCCACGAAATGTGCGTTCAGGTAGTCGGCGGTGTCCTGGTCTTCGAAGGACTCGTGGGCCATGACGTGGCACCAATGGCACGCGGCGTAGCCAATGGAGAGGAAAACGGGGACGTCACGACGTTCAGCTTCAGCGAAAGCCTCATCACCGAATGGCTGCCAATCGACAGGATTGTCCTTGTGCTGCAGGAGGTAGCTACTGAATTCGCTGGAAAGTCGGTTCACGATTCCATCATGTCCCAGACCCGCGGCGGCGGGACAGTGGGCTGGGCTACCGGGTCGCCACTGCCTGGGCAATGGTGAATTCGACCACGAGCACCAGCACAGCGAGGACCGGGAAGGTTGCGCTCAGCGTGACGATGGTTGTAGAGAGCGCGCGGCGCGGACCCTTACGGGCCTTGGCAACGATTGCGAGAATAAGGGCAAGGAGGATCATTGGACCCCACATCCAAACCGACTCAATGGGGTATGCCAACGCTGCCCAAGCTGCAGCGGTATCGCCTCCCCTAGCTGCCTTGGAGACGCTGAGGCCAACGAGGCAAGCCACGAGGTAAGTTACGAAACCGGCCACCCAGGAGCCGGCGGCATACACGGCAAGATCGGCGGAGCGGCCTCCGGCCAGCTCACCGTCGCCGGTATTTAGCGAAGCGGTCTCATTGCCAAGAGGGTATTTCGGGAAGTCCGTCATCCTGGTCCCCTGTCAGTTGGTCGCGTAGTTGCTCAGCCTTTGGATTCAACCCGATGCGAGCTGGCCAAGGATAAGCAGCCTATTACTACACTGACTTTATAAAACCTTTAGCAGGAGACACAAGACCGGCGACCTTCGCCCCGGCCATTTCGCGGTCCTGCATGGCTCAGCGGGCTCCGGTGCCCGTATCGCCGTCGGACTCTTCCGCGTTCGACTCGCCCGGCGCGGCGCCGGCGGCATCGCCCGCCTCTGCGGCAAGACGGGCTTCCTCAACCTGGGCGCGGTAGCGGACCCGCCGGATCCGCCGGACCATGTCAACGATCAGGAAGGTCGTAAGCACCACGATGAACGCGGTCAGGATGAAACCCCAGGTCCCCGGGGTCACCTGGTCTTCCGCCAGGCCAGGGCGCAGCGACGGAGTCGGCGAAGGCGACGGGGTCGCGGCCAGGGCAATGAGCAAGTGGTGCACGGTTCAAACCTTCTGTGGGAGTTTCCAGCCGGTTGGCGACTTCTACGCTTGATAGAAATCGCCGGCGATCCTATCTTAGCCCTGTGAACAGGTCCTTTTCCGGCAGGTCGACCGGGATACGGGAGTGGACCAGCGTGTAGTCCTCCCACGGCCACGCCTTCCGCTGCATTTCCGGCGACACCGCGAAGAAGAAACCGAGCGGATCGACCTGGGTCCGGTGCGCCCTGAGTGCGTCGTCACGGGCCTCGAAGTAGTCACCGCAATCCACCTGCGTGGTGGTCAGATGCGTGGGCCTCGGCGGAGTGTGTCCTTCCGCATCGGCTTCCAGCCATGCGGCAAGCCGTTCGGCGTAGGGCGATTGCAGCCCCGCTTCCTCGAGGGCGAAATGCAGGGCACGGAAACGTTCGGGGCTGAAGGCCCGGTCGTAATACAGCTTGGTCGGCGCCCAGCTTTCGCCCGTCCCGGGGTAGCGCTCCGGATCACCTGCAGCATCGAAGGCTTCGACAGCAACCTTGTGGGCCATGATGTGGTCAGGATGCGGGTAACCGCCATTTTCGTCGTAGCTCACCATGACGTGCGGCTTGAAGTCCCGGACCAAGCGGACCAGCGGCGCCGCCGCCCGTTGGAGTGGCTGGAGCGCAAAGCAGCCGCTGGGCAATGGTGGCAACGGATCGCCTTCGGGCAGGCCGGAATCCACGAAGCCCAACCAACGCTGCTTGATTCCCAAGACCGCGGCAGCCTCCTTCATTTCCAAGCGGCGCGCGCCGGCCATGTCCCGTTTCGGGTGCGGAGCCGACTCCATGGCCGGGTTTTGGATGTCCCCGCGGGAGCCGTCGGTGCACGTAGCCACCATGACCTCCACACCGGAAGCCGCATACATGGCCATGGTGGCCGCGCCTTTGCTTGACTCGTCGTCCGGGTGCGCATGGACGGCGAGCAGCCGGAGCTGCGTGTCGGGGCTGGTGGATGTGCTCATCCGGTACGGTTCCTCTTTCCGGGTCATGCTGGTCTGGGTTGCTGGTGGCTGCACTGATCAGGTAGTTCGAAAGCGTGCGACTCCGCTGTGTGCGACCAGGCGCCGGAAGCCAACTAAACTAGATGGGTGACTTCCGAAGACCCATCGGCTACGGCGCTGCCGGCAAGTACCAGCCTAGCCAATCGCTACGGCAGCCAAAAGCGCGCCCTCGGAGGGAAAACCAAACGGTACATCGTCGTCGCCGTCCTCCTCGTGGTGATCGGGCTCTTGTTCTGGGTCGCAACATCTTCCTCACAGTCGTCGGTGTCCTTCAAGGACCTCGGCTACACCACCACCGACGCCACCCAGTCGGAGGTCAATTTCCAGGTCACCAAGAACCCCGGGGCCACCGCAAAATGCGCGGTCAAGGCCATGGATTCCAAGTTCGCCGTGGTCGGCTGGAAAGTGGTGGAGATCGACCCGAACACCCTCAAGGACGGCACGGAGGGCGGCAGGACAACCGCCCACCGGACCGTACTGCACACCGAGTCCGAGGCCGTGTCCGCCGTCGTGGACAACTGCTGGATCGTGGACGGCGGCAAATAGCAAACGTGTGACGTAAAACTCAGCAAGCTTGGGTTTGTCCACAGGATTGACTACACTGGATCAATACCTTAACCCCGCTGAGTTGGTTGCTGAGTTCCACGAGTGGCCTCCACCGGCGGGGTCTTTGCTTGTCAGATCCATAAGGAGAAATCCGTGTCGACCACCAACAGCGCGCCCGCAGCTTGGCTTACCCAGGACGCATATGACCGCTTGAAGGCAGAGCTGGACCACCTATCCGGCCCTGGCCGTGCGGAGATCGTGCAGAAGATCGAAGCCGCCCGCCAGGAAGGCGATCTTAAGGAAAACGGCGGATACCACGCCGCCAAGGAAGAGCAGGGCAAGATCGAAGCCCGCATCCGCCAGCTGACCGTACTTTTGCGCGACGCACAGGTCGGCGAAGCCCCGGCCGATGACGGAATCGTCGAACCCGGCATGGTGGTCGTCGCCCGCATCGCCGGCGACGAAGAGACCTTCCTGCTCGGATCCCGCGAAATCGCCGGCGATTCCGATCTGGACGTCTTCAGTGAGAAGTCACCTCTCGGCGTCGCGATCATGGGCCACAAGGAAGGCGACAAGATCAGTTACGTCGCCCCCAACGGCAAGGAAATCCCGGTGGAGATCGTTTCCGCCAAGCCGTTCACCGGCTGATAAGTCCGCGAAACAACGACGCCGGCCCTCCCCTTTACCTTCGGGGCGGGCCGGCGTTGTGCTTTCGGCGTCAGTGCACCACGATCGGGTGGAAGCCCTCAGCGCGAAGCGCCGCGAGGACCTGCTCGCTGTGTTCGTGGCCTTTGGTTTCCAGGTTGACGGTGATGGAGACATCGCCCATGCTGATCGCGCCGCCCACCCGGGTGTGGTCGAGGCCGGTCACATTGGCGTCGTTTTCGGCGATGATGCGGGCAATGGTGGCCAAGGAACCGGGGCGGTCATCCAGCATCATGCGGACGGTCATAAAACGCCCCGCAGCCGAGAGGCCGCGCTGGATCACCTTGAGCATCAGCATGGGGTCGATGTTGCCGCCCGACAGGATGACAGCCGTGGTTCCCGGGTTCTCGATCTTGCCGTCCATGAGTGCCGCGACGCCGACGGCACCGGCCGGCTCGACCACCATCTTGGCGCGTTCGAGGAGGAAGATAAGCGCCCGGGCCAAGGAATCTTCACTCACCGTCACCACGTCGTCCACGAGTTCGCGGATGATGCTGAACGGCAGCTGGCCGGGGCGTCCGACGGCGATGCCGTCCGCCATGGTGGAAACCTTCTTGAGCGGCACCAAGGCATCAGCGGCGAGTGACGGCGGGTAGGCAGCCGCGTTCTCCGCCTGCACGCCGATGATCCGGATCTCGCGTCCCAGTTCACGGGCCCGCGCCTTGATCGCGACGGCGACTCCCGCGAGCAGGCCGCCGCCGCCGACGCCCATCAGGACAGTGTCGACGTTGGGCACCTGGTCCAGGATTTCGAGCCCGACAGTGCCCTGGCCGGATACGACGTCGACGTTGTCGAACGGGTGGACGAAGACGGCTCCTGTTTCGTTCGCGTAGCGTTGCGCCTCCGCCAGGGCCTCGTCGACGTTGTGTCCGTGCAGGACGACTTCGGCGCCGTGGCTGCGGGTCGCGGCAAGCTTCGGAAGAGCGACACCGAGGGGCATGTAGATGCGGGCCTTGATTCCGAGGCTTTTCGCCGCCACCGCGACGCCTTGCGCGTGGTTGCCTGCCGAAGCCGCTACGACGCCGCGCTTCTTCTCCTCGGGAGACAGCCGTGCCATCCGCACGTATGCCCCGCGGACCTTGAAGGACCCGGCCCGCTGGAGGTTCTCGCATTTGAAGAAGACCTCTCCGCCTACCATCGCTCCCAGGGCCCGTGAGGACTCGATGGGGGTCTTGGTAATAATGCCCTCGAGCAGCTCCCGCGCCTTAAGGACATCGTCCAGCGTGACGGGCAGGGTATCGAGGGTATTCACGGGTTAATCTCCTTTGTTGGTGTGCTGTGCGGCATCCCGCGGGAATGTCCGTTCCGCAGCCGCGTGCTGACCTGCGGCACCTTCGCCGCTGTTGGACCGCGCGTCCGCGTTGGCGCCGGGACGGTGGATCTCCTTGATGGTCGCTTCCTCGTCGGAGTCCGATGGTGCAGTTCCCGCGCCGGCGTACGCCGTCATCAGTCCTTCATCATGTTCCCACGTCCGGGCGGCAATATAGCGAACCGCCGTATTTGCTACGGCGAGGAGCGGGACGGCAAAGAGCGCTCCCGGGATTCCGGCAAGGTAGGAACCGGCCGCGACCGACAAGATCACGGCGACAGGGTGCAAAGATACTGCTTTGCCCATGATGAGCGGCTGGAGGATGTGGCTCTCAAGCTGCTGCACGAACAACACGATGGCCAACATGATGAGCGCGTTGACCGGGCCGTTGGCCACCAAGGCCAGGAGAATGGCGATGGCGCCCGTCACGAGGGCACCGACCACCGGGATGAACGAACCGAGGAACACCAAGACACCCAGCGGCAGGGCGAGCGGAACCTGGATGAGCGCTGCGCCGACGCCGATCCCCAAGGCGTCTACGAACGCTACGAACAGCTGGATGCGAACGTAGCTCACCATGGACGACCAGCCGCGCCGGCCGGCGCCGTACGTCGCTGCGCGCGCAGCCCTCGGCAGGAGTCCGACGACGAAGCGCCAGATCCTGGATCCTTCAAGAAGGAAAAAGATCAGGATGAACAGTGCCAGGACCATTCCCGCGGCGAAATGCCCGGCGGTACTGCCGAACGACAGCGCACCAGTGAGGATGCTGCTGCTGTTGTTCTGCAGGGCCGAGGTGGCGCCCTGGATGTAGGTTTCGATCTGGTCCGCGGTCAGGTGCAACGGCCCGTCAGCCAGCCACGCCTGGACTTGCTGGACGCCCGTGAGCGCCTCCTGCCACAGCTCGCCGAACCCCACAACGAGCTGCCGTCCCACCAATGCCAAGGCTGCCGCGATGACCCCGAGGAATCCCACGACCGTAACGGCAACGGCCGCTCCTTGCGGCATTTTGAACTTCATCAGCCACCCCGTGACCGGGTAGAGCAACCCCGCCAGGAGGGCGGCGACCATGAGCGGGATGATGAGGAAGCTGACCTTCCCCAACAGCCAAATGAGGGCTCCAACGACCACCATGATGAGGCCCACCCGCCAGGCCCACGCGGCACCAATCCGCACTCCGTACGGAATGTCCTGTGCAATGTGGTGCTCCGACACGGGCCTTGGCACAGACACATGCACAGCGGAAACGGGGTCACGTGATGGTGTGGCGTCCTGTGCTGGCGTCATTCCCCCATAATTCCGCAGGGAGTGCCGGATGCGAAAAAAGTTACAGGGCGCCCACGATCCCCCATCTCATCGTGAAGGTCTCCCCTGGCTCAAGCCATCGGAGGCCCTCCCCCGAGTTGAAGGCGTTCGCCGGGCCGGTCATGGGCTCGAACGCGACCGCCTTCGTGCGGCCCGGGAAAGTATCGGTCACGAAGACATGGACAAATGCGCAGTTTTCGTCCTGCTCCAAGGAGACGCTCCGGCCATCCGGCGCCGACAGCGTGTGGCGGGCGATGCCGCCGTCGAACTCCAGATCGGTGAACGACACATCGATATCCAGGGCGCCCACGCCCCTGCCGCCGCCAAGATTGAAGTCACCCTCGGCGGGCACCGAACTGCGCGGAATCTTCCGCTCGTCTGCCACGAGCCTGGTGCGGGCTTGGACAGTCAGAACCATTTCTTCCGGCGGAACATCCCCTATCCGGAAATACGGGTGTGCCCCGAGGACGAACGGCGCGGGGGCCGCCGAATCATTGATGAAACTCTGGGAAACCCGCAACGCGAGAGCTGCGTCGATCTCGTAGTGGACCCGGTGCCGCGCCAGGAAAGGGTAGCCGTGCTGCGGGAAGATCACTGCTTCGAGGGTCACGGAGAACTCGTCTTCCGCCACGAGGGCGTAGGACGAATTGCGCAGGAGCCCGTGGCTCGCGTTGTTGCGGGACACCTCCGTGATGTCCAGTTGTTGCTTTTTGCCGTCGAGATACCAGATCCCGTCCTCGATCCGGTTGGCCCACGGGGCCAAGGTAATTCCGGCGGCATTGGGCGGAATGTGGGCGTCGCCATAGCTCTCGGTGAGCTGGACGCCGTCGCGGCTGAACAACCGCAAGCCTGCGGCGAGCTCCGTGACGACAGCGAGCGCATCTCCGCGGCGGATCTCGAATTGACGGCCGCTGGCAAAGCGGCGGGGCACGGCTTGTTCGCCCGGCGAGGAAGGCTGCGTTGTGGGAGGCATGGCACCACCGTACTGCATCCTGCGTGTTACCAAACGCGCTCCCGCATGTTCTTTTTTGTTAGATATTTTGCCTTTTTGATCGCTCTATGACACCATAAATCCATGACCCGTCTTACCAGCACACGCCTCGCGGATGGCAGGGAGCTGATCTATTTCGACGACGCCGGTTCACCGGAGCGCGATCGCGGCTCGCTGAAGGATCACCGTGAACTGCCGCCGCGCGCGGATCCGGGCGAGTTGCGGTACGACGAGCTGACCGGCGAGTGGGTCGCCGTCGCGGCACACCGCCAAAGCCGAACCCATCTGCCGCCCGCGGATCAGTGCCCCATCTGCCCCACCACGCCGGCGAACGCTTCCGAAATTCCCGCCCAGGACTACGACGTCGTGGTTTTCGAGAACCGCTTCCCCTCACTGGGGCCGGCCGTCGGCACCATCCCGGACAAGCCCGAGTGGGGCACCGCAAGCCCTGCTTACGGCCGCTGCGAAGTTGTGTCCTTCACGCCGAGCCACACCGGGTCCTTTGCTGAGCTCGGCGAAACGAGGGCACGCACGGTCATCGAGGCGTGGGCGCACAGGACCGCGGCTCTCAGTGCGCTTCGCGGAGTCCAGCAGGTCTTTCCGTTCGAAAACCGGGGCTCGGAAATCGGGGTGACGCTCCACCACCCCCACGGACAGATCTATGCCTACCCCTACATCACGCCGCGGGCGGCAAGCCTTGGCGCCGCTGCCGGGCGGCATTTCGACGATTCAAAGGGCCGGGAATCGCTGACATCCTCGATCCTCAACGCCGAACGGCAGGACGGGAGCCGCATGGTGCTCGAAGGCGAGCGCTTCAGCGCCTACGTGCCGTTCGCCGCCCGCTGGCCCCTGGAGGTACACCTTGTCCCCCATCGGCAAGTTCCGGACCTCGCTGCTTTGACCGGCGAAGAACGCGACGAACTCGCCCACGTCTACCTTGAGTTGCTCAAGCGCATGGATGCCCTGTATCCAACTCCCACGCCGTACATTTCCGCTTGGCACCAGGTACCCTTGGATCCCGCCTTGAGGCCGTCCGGCCACCTGCACCTGCAACTCACGTCTCCACGCCGGGCCGCCGACAAGCTGAAGTTCCTTGCCGGTTCCGAGGCCGCCATGGGAGCCTTCATCAACGACACCACGCCCGAATCCGTGGCGGAACGGCTCCGCGCCGTCGCCAGCAATTCGGCGCGCACCATTCCCGAGGGAGCCCCCGCATGACCTCTGCTCCCGACGCCGCCGCCGGCGCCCTGTCCAAGCTGTTTGAGGGCACTTTCGGTTCAGCCCCCGACGGCGTGTGGCAGGCACCGGGTCGCGTGAACCTGATCGGCGAGCACACCGATTACAACGAAGGCTTCGTGTTGCCGTTCGCCATCGACAAGACCGCGAAGGTTGCAGTCCGGCTGCGCCATGACTCGCGTGTCCGGCTGCTGTCCACCTTCGGCGCGCAGGGCCTGGTCGAAGCCGACGTCGACAAGCTGCTTCCCGAATCGGCCAAAGGCTGGACGAAGTATCCGCTCGGGGTGGCCTGGGCCTTGCAACAGCGTGGCGTCCTGGTCCCGGGCTTCGATCTCCTCATGGATTCGGACGTCCCGCTTGGCGCGGGACTCTCCTCCTCGCATGCCATCGAATGCGCCGTCATCTCGGCCCTCAACGATCTGGCGGGCGCGGGCCTGGCCGCCGAAGACATGGTCCTCGCGACGCAGCGGGCGGAAAACGACTTCGTCGGCGCCCCGACCGGAATCATGGACCAGTCCGCATCGCTTCGCGGGTCAAAGGGCCATGCCGTCTTCCTGGACTGCCGCGACCAGAGCGTGCAGCTGGTCCCCTTCGACGCCCAGGAAGCCGGGCTCGTGCTGCTCGTCATCGACACCAAGGTCTCCCATTCCCATGCCGATGGGGGCTACGCGTCGCGTCGGGCTTCCTGCGAACTTGGGGCCCAAGTGCTGGGGGTGCCGGCACTTCGCGACGTCGGTGTCGGTGATCTGGCGGAAGCCGGCAGCCTCCTGGACCCCACCACGTTCAGGCGGGTGCGGCACGTCGTCACGGAGAACGACCGTGTTCTCCAGACCGTGGAGCGCCTCACCGCCGAGGGACCGGCCCACATCGGAACGCTCCTGGATGCGAGCCATGCCTCCATGCGCGACGACTTTGAGATCTCCTGCCGGGAACTGGACCTCGCGGTGGAAACATCCGGCGCCCACGGCGCCATCGGTGCCCGGATGACCGGCGGCGGTTTCGGCGGCTCAGCCATCGCCCTGACCCCGGTGGGCCACGAGCAGGAGGTGCGCGACGCCGTCGTGCAGGCCTTCGGTGCGGCTGGTTTCACGACGCCGGACATCTTCACCGTGACCCCGGCCGCGGGGGCCACCCGCCTCGCCTGACGTTGGCGCATCCGTCCCCTTTCGGGCGGCAGGCCCCGGCGTAAGCTGGGGGCATGACTGAGGCCGTCATCGTCTCCACCGCCAGAAGCCCGATTGGTCGCGCGTTCAAAGGCTCCCTCAAAGACGATCGTCCTGACGACCTCGCGGCGGCCATGGTCACTGCCGCACTGGCGAAGATTCCGGCTTTCGATCCGGGGGCACGGGACGGCCGCGGCCTCGACGACCTCTATCTTGGCTGCGCCGAGCCCAGCGGCGAAGCCGGTTCCAACATGGCCAGGGTGGTGACCGTCCTGGCCGGCCTGGACACCGTCCCCGCCGCGACCATCAACCGTTTCTGCGCCTCGAGCCTGCAGACTTTGCGGATGGCCTTCCACGCGATCCGGGCCGGAGAAGGGCACGCGTTCGTCTCGGCAGGGGTCGAGTCTGTGTCCCGCTACCAGAACTGGGTCGGGGCAGGCGAAACCGACGCCAGCGTGCTCAACCCCCTGTTCGACGCCGCTCGCGCCCGCACCGCCGCCCGGGCCGCATCCAACACCCCATGGACGGATCCCCGCATGGGTGGACGGATGCCCGACGTCTACATCGCGATGGGACAGACCGCCGAAAACGTCGCCACGAGCTATGGGATCAGCCGGGAAGAACAGGATCGGTGGGCGGTCCAGAGCCAGAACCGCGCCGAAGAGGCCATCGCTTCCGGTTTCTACGCCCGCGAGATCACGCCGTACACCCGCAAGGACGGCACCGTCGTCGAGCGCGACGATTCACCCCGCGCCGGTGTCACCCTCGAAGCGGTGAGCGCCTTGGAGCCGGTCTTCCGCAGGGAAGGGACCGTCACGGCGGGGAGTGCATGCCCGCTCAACGATGGCGCCGCCGCGGTGGTGGTCATGAGCGATGTCCGGGCGCGGGAGCTCGGCCTGAAGCCCGTGGCACGCATCGTCTCCACCGGCGTCAGCGCCCTGTCCCCGGAAATCATGGGTATGGGACCCGTGGAGTCCTCGCGCCGCGCCCTGGCCTCGGCCGGCTTGACCATGGCGGACATCGACCTCGTGGAACTCAACGAAGCCTTCGCCGTCCAAGTAGTAGCGAGCGCCCGCGAACTCGCCATCGATCCGGAGAAGCTCAATGTCCATGGCGGCGCCATCGCCCTTGGCCACCCCTTTGGCATGACAGGCGCCCGGATGACCACCACCTTGCTCAACGGCCTCCGCGAACGGGACGGCACCTTGGGCCTGGCCACGCTCTGCGTCGGTGGCGGGCAGGGTATGGCGGTGGTCTTCGAGCGGCTCTAGTCGTCGCTAGTCGTCGCCGCGCAGGATTGCCAGCAGGCGGATGATCTCCACGTACAGCCACACAAGCGTGACGGTCAAGCCGAAGGCGGCAGTCCAGGAGTATTTCTCCGGAGCGCCCTGCCGGACAGCCTGGTCGATGCTCGTGAAGTCCATGACCAAGGAAAACGCGGCCAGGCCAATAGCCAGGAGGCCGATGAAGACGCCCAACGGGATGCCGAAGATGTGCACGCTGCTGCTCAGGCCGAACGGCGAGTGGACCGCGCCCGTCCACACCAGGACCATGTTGATCACCGCGAAGACGAGATAGCCGAGCATGGCGATCATGAAGAAGCGCATTGCCTTGGGGGTAGCACGCACCTTGCCGCTCTTGAACAGGGCCAAGGTCACGCCGAACACGGCCAAGGTGCCGAGGACCGCCTGCAAGCCAACGCCCGGGAACATGCCGTCCAGGACGCGGGTCAGGCCGCCGAGGAACAAGCCCTCAAGGCCGGCGTAGGTCAGGATCAGTGCCGGGGACGGCTGCTTCTTGAAGGAGTTGACCATGCCCAGCACGAAGCCGCCCAAAGCGCCGACAATCATGAGGAGACTTGCCGTGCCGGGAGCAACGAACAACGTGACGGCCGCACCAAGCAGCAGCACTGCAAGGCACGCGGCGGTCTTGACGATGACGTCGTCGAAGGTCATTCGGCCGGTCTCGGCCGGTCCGGCTGCGGGCCGGTTGTACATATCCTGCAGCTGGTCGCTCGTCATGGGCGGCTGTGCCGCCCAGGCAGGCTGACCGTACTGGGCTTGGCCGTACTGGGGTTGGCCGTACTGGGGCTGGTTGTATTGAGGCTGGCCGTAGGAGTAGCCGGGAACGGGCGGAGCCTGTGTGGCTCCACGGAACTGTTTTCCGTTGAAGATCGGGTTGCCGCCGAGTGCCATGGTGGATGTCCTTCTTGCCGTGGGTGCGAAGTGATAGTTCACGCTACCAATTCCCACGCTTGGTCCGCATCGAAAGTTCCACGGCGGACGATGCCGGCACCCTCTTTGTTGCGAGGGTGCCGGCACCTGTGGCTATCCGACGCCGAGGTACGCTTCCTTGACCGCCGGGTTTGCGAGCAGTTCCTTGCCGGTGCCCCGGTGCGTGATTGACCCGGTTTCCAGGACAAAGGCACGGTGCGCACGGGCCAGGGCCTGGTTGGCGTTTTGCTCCACCAGGAGCACCGTGGTGCCCTGGTTGTTGATCTCAGTGACGATCTTGAAGATCTGCCGGATGAACTGCGGAGCAAGCCCCATGGAAGGCTCATCGAGGAGCAACAGCTTGGGGTTGGACATCAGGGCCCGGCCAATCGCGAGCATCTGTTGTTCACCACCGCTCATGGTGCCGCCAAGTTGCTTGATACGTTCCTTCAACCGTGGAAACAGGTCAAAGACGCGCTCCAAATCGTCCGACACCTTGGTCCGGTCCTTACGGCCGTAGGAACCCATGTCAAGGTTCTCCTCGACCGTCATGCCGGGGAAAATTCCCCGCCCCTCGGGCGCCTGCGAAATGCCGTGGACCACGCGGATGTGTGCTTTCATCCTGGTGATGTCCTCGCCGGCGAAGGTGATGGAACCGGCCGAAGGAGAAAGCAGTCCGGAGATGGTCCTCATGGTGGTGGTCTTACCTGCACCATTTGCCCCGATGAGCGAGACGATTTCGCCTTCCTCCACGCTGAATGACATGTCGGAAATGGCTTGGATCCGGCCATAGTGGACGGATATGTTCTTCAGCTCAAGCAAGGTCATCTTCAGGCTCCCCGAGATAGGCGGAAATAACTTTCGGGTCATCGCGGATAATCTTCGGAACCGCATCCGCGATCTTTTTCCCGAACTCCAGGACCACGATCCGGTCGGTCACCCCCATGACCAACTTCATGTCGTGCTCAATGAGCAAGACCGTGTAGCCGTCGTCCCTAATGGTCCGGATCAGGGCCATGAGTTCTTCTTTTTCCGCCGGGTTGAAGCCGGCTGCGGGCTCGTCCAAGCACAGGACCTTGGGATCGGTCGCGAGTGCGCGAGCGATTTCCAGGCGGCGCTGGTAGCCGTAAGGCAAGTGCCGTGACAAGAAGTGGGCGTGATCGGCGATGCCCACGAACTCAAGCAATGCCATGCCGCGTTCAATGGCCGTTTTCTCTTCCCGCACATGGGTAGGCAGGCGAAGGAGCGCCCCGCCGACACTCGTGCGGTGGCGTGCATCAAGGCCGACAACCACATTTTCCAAAGCGGTCATCTCACCAAAAAGCCGGATGTTCTGGAAGGTCCTCGCCAGGCCCCGCCTGGTGATCCGGTGCTGCGGCAGCCCGTTGAGCAATTGCCCTTCGAGCAGGACCTTTCCGGACGTCGGCTTGTAGACACCCGTCATGGCATTGAAGCAGGTGGTTTTGCCGGCACCGTTAGGACCGATCAACCCCAGGATTTCGCCTCTGTTGATGTCAAACGAGACATTGTCCAGGGCCGTCAGGCCGCCGAACTTGATGGTGAGGTTTTGCACCTGCACCAAGGCCTCGCCCACTTTGGTGACGATGTCCCTCTCAGGGGCCACCTTCTCGGCGACTTCAAGGTCCACACCTTGTTCCTTGAGTGCTTCCACATCAATATCCGGTTCGATCGCTTCACTCATTTGTCAGCCCCCTTTCCCGATTGCAGGACGACTTTGCCCGAAGCAGGAATGTCTCCGTTAATTCCCCTGAGTTTGTTGTAGGCCAGGCGCCCGTACGCGAGGAGGCTCTGTCGTGCGGGCAGAAGGCCGCCGGGGCGGAAGATCATGATGATCACGAGAGCCGCGCCGAAGATCAAATACTTGAACTCGGCAATCGCGGTGAAACGGAGCGGAATGTATGCCACCAAAGCGCCGCCCAGAATCGCACCGACCTTGTTTCCAGTGCCGCCCATGACAACAGCGGCGACGAACAGGATGGACGTGGCGATGTCAAACTTCTGGTTGTTCACAAAGCCCACCTGACCGGCAAACAAGGCGCCGGAGAGCCCGCCCACGGACGCACCAATGGCAAAAGCCCACACCTTGTACTTGAACGTGGGGACGCCCATGATTTCCGCGGCATCTTCATCCTCGCGAATGGCAATCCATGCGCGGCCCACGCGGCTGCGCTCCAGGTTTCCGGCGGCCAGAAGGACCACGATGATAATGCTCAGGGTCAGCCAGTACCACGGCGTTCCGTTCGAGTTCTGGAAAATTGTCTGGCCGGCTGAATCCGTTCCTGGCGGGTGGCCGACGTTCTGGAAGCCTACTTGGCCTTTCATCGCCGGAATGATCGTGGCCAAAATGCGCACGATCTCACCGAAGCCGAGGGTGACGATTGCCAGGTAGTCGCCGCGAAGACGAAGCGTGGGCACACCAAGGACCACGCCAAAGAACATGGCGACTGCCATCGCAAGCGGCAGCGTCCACAGGTAGGGAATGTGCACGTACGGCGAATCCGGGCTGGTAAACATTGCCGACGTGTAGGAGCCCAGGGCGAAGAATGCGACGTAGCCCAAGTCGAGGAGGCCCGCATAGCCGACCACCACGTTCAAGCCCACGGCGATCAGGGCGTAAACAGACATTTGCGCGAGCGCGATTTGCCAATTGTTGCCCGGTTCCGTGGTGATCAACGGCGGGTTGAGGATGGGAAGCAAATAGGCGATGACCACGACGATGATGAGGAACAGCCATTGGGTTTGGCGCGGGAGCGCATTCCATTTGTCGCTGAGTCCCGGGAACCAGCCTTTGCGGCGCCGCATTTTGGCTTCGCGGTCCGCAATTTCCTGTGCCGAGGAATCATCGGGAATTAGTGTGGGGCCGTCTGTTGTGCTCATGCCTTACTCTTTCCTAGCGAGCTACCCAAGACACCTTCGGGTCGCACGATCAATACCAACACCAGGACCACGAACGCGACCACGTCGGTCCATTGGGAGCTGCCCAGGAGCACCTGGCCGTAATTGCCGATCAAGCCGATCAGCAGGCCGCCCAGCAACGCGCCGCGCACGTTGCCGATGCCGCCGAGGACAGCGGCCGCGAAGGCTTTGACGCCGAGGATGAATCCGCCGTTGTACTGCACACCGGACGGGATTTTCATCACGTAGAACAATGCGGCCGCTCCGGCGAGGATCCCACCGATAATGAAGGTGGTCACGATGATCCGCTCCTTGTTGACCCCCATCAACGTTGCGGTATCCGGGTCCTGTGCCACGGCACGGATGCCTCGGCCGGTCTTGGACCGCCTGATGAACTGATCGGTGGCAATCATGAGGATAATCGCCGCGACGACGATAACCACTTGCTGCGAATCGATGATGGTTCCGAAGACATCGAAAATCGGGAGCGGCCGGAACATCGTCAGGGCAGCCTCCGGACTCGGTCCCCGCCACCAGTAGATGGTGTACTGAATCGCGAAGGAAACACCGATGGCGGTAATCAAGAATGCCAGGCGGGGCGCCTTGCGCTGCCGCAAAGGCTTATAGGCCACCCGTTCGACGATCACGGCCATGACGGCTGAGGCGATAATGGCGACAACGAGGGCGAGGATAAGGTTTCCCACGATGGCCCAGAAAGCGAGCCTCGGAGCGGAGGGTCCGAAATTCAGCGCGCTAAGGGTAAAGAACACCCCGTAACAGCCGGTGATGAACACTTCGGAGTGGGCAAAGTTGATGAGGTTGAGAACGCCGTAGACGAGGGTGTAGCCGAGGGCTACCAACGCGTAAATTGCACCGAAGGTCAAACCGTCAAAGGTCGAACTCCAGAAATTTTCGCTCAGGGCGTTTACGTCGAAGGTGATCCACGTGTCGTCCGTGGGAACCGAGTGGAGCAGGTGGGGAATTACTTCACTGATCATGGCACTTTCCTGATGTAATCAAAAGAAATGCTGGGGGTCGGCATGGACGCTAACCCCCAGCATTCATCTGGGCTCGGTGTTATTTTCCGATGACGCCGATGGGAACGATCTTGCCGTTCTCAACTTTGTAGCCGTAAACATCAGGCGTTGCCAGTTCGCCGGTTGCATCCCACTTGTAGTGCTTCGACAGGCCGGACGCGTCGTAGGACTTGACCCAGGAAAGCAGGTCCGCGCGGGACTGCTTGCCCTTGTCGATGCCCGAGAGCAGGACCGTGGCTGCGTCGTAACCTTCAATGGAGTAGGTTCCGGGCTCGGCGTTGGCCAGTTTCTTGTATTCCGCTTCGAAGCTGGGGATCAGCTCGCCGGGGATACACGGGCAGGTGAAGTACGAGTTGGACGACGCATCGCCGGCCTGCTTGATGAACTGGTCATCCTTCACGCCATCCGGACCCACGAAGGAGCCGTTGAATCCCTTTCCAACCAGCTGCTGGTCGAAGGGAGCGCCTTCGGCGTAGTAACCGGCGTAGTAGACGGTGTCTGCCTTGGCGTTGATGATCTTGGAGATCACGGCCGAGAAGTCCTTCTGGCCTGTGACAACCTTGTCGGACCCCACCATGGCGGAGCCGAGGGCCTGGGAGGTCGAGGTGCCCAAACCGATACCGTAGTCAGAGTCGTCCTGGACGAGGTAGACCTTCTTTGCCTGCAGCTTGTCCGTGAGGAACTTCGCTGCGGCCGGACCCTGGACGGCGTCATTGCCGAGGGCACGGAAGAATGTGGTCCAGCCGTTCTTCGTCAGGCCCGGGTTGGTTGCGGAAGGCGTGATGTGCACCAAGCCCTTCTGCTCGAAGATGTTGCCGGTTGCCTTGGATTCTCCGGAGAAGGGCAAGCCCACCACTCCGACGATGTTCGGCTCGGACACGATCTGCGTTACCGGGCCGGTGGCCTTGTTCGGATCGCCTTCAGTATCGAATTTCTTGAACTGGACCTGGCAGCCGGGGTTGGCGGCGTTGTGCTGATTGATGGCCAGCTGGATGCCGTTGAAGATGTTGATACCCAGCTGGGCGTTGGGTCCAGTCTCGGCACCGGCATAGGCAAGGGTGGTGGTGGACGGGCAATTCGCTTTGCCATCGCCTGCTGGCAAAACAGCTCCGGCAGGAACGTCTACTTTGGAAATCGCAGGGATATTGATCCTGCCGCCGCCGCCCGAGGTCTCTGTGCCGCTGGGGCCGGACTGATTCGCACAGCCCGTCACCAGCAGGCCAAGGGTGGCCGCTGCTGCGATCGCCGAAATGACTTTCTTCCTGTACATAAATAGCCTCCGCGGTGCGTCTGATTCGTAGTCATTCGCCCGAAGTCACTTTCACTTCGAACATGTTCCATGAGAGTACTACCAAATATGTGCGCTAGAACACATATTTGCAGGTCAGGATCTAATAACGGTCGATCGTCGCCCTCTTCGGAGAGCTCTTTGCGTGAACGCGGGGTTAAATTCCTGTCACGGCACAGCCTGGCGAAACAGGGCGGGCGGTATGGTCGGCATTTCGCATGCGTGCCCCAGGTGGGACTCGAACCCACAACACGCGGATTTTAAGTCCGCTGCCTCTGCCAATTGGGCTACTGGGGCGCCCGGATAATGGTAACCCAGCGCACTCCCCTCCTTCGTCCGCCGGAGCCCCTCGCTTGGCGGGCATCCGGCGTCGCAGACGGGGGGCTGGAGTTAAACAACGACGGCGGCCGCCTCCCGCGAGGGGAAACGGCCGCCGTCGGCGGTACTGCTTGGGAACGCTACTTGGCGTCAGCCGTGACCGGAGCCTTGGCTTCGGCCGGGGCAGCCGCCGGCGCAGCGGCCGGCTTGGGAGCCGGGGTGGCCGCGGCCACGAAGGCCCCGCGCGGGTTGTCGAGGTCCAGCAGTTGGGTGGTGTCGCGGCCCATGGTCATACCCATGATCCAGTTGAAGATCACGCGGACCTTGCGCTCACCCGTGGGGATGGCCAAGCCGTGGTAGCCGCGGTGGGCCAGCCAGGCGAGTCCGCCCTTGAGGCCGATCCGGCCGAAGAGGTTGATGTTGGCAACACCCTTCCACTCGCCGAAGCCGGCAACCGCACCGAGGTTCTTGTGCTTGTAGTCGCCCATGGGCTTGTCCCAACGGGAGGCCCACAGGTTCTTGGCGAGGCGCTTGGCCTGGCGCAGGGCGTGCTGGGCGTTCGGAACGCAGGTACCGTCCGGCAGGCCGCTGCCCGTGAGGTCCGGGACCGCGGCGATGTCGCCGGCCGCCCAAGCGTTGTCGATGATCCCTTCGTCGCCTGCAATGCGCAGGTCCGGGAGGACGCGGACGCGTCCACGCGGCTCGAGGGGGAAGTCGGTGGAACGGATCATCGGGTTGGCCTGCACGCCCGCGGTCCACACAAGGGTATCGGCTTCGAATTCCTGCGCCGGAGTCTTGTCCGGCAGGTTGATGAGCTTGAGGCTGCCCTCGGCGTTGTCCAGGGAGGTGTTGAGCAGGACCTCGATGCCGCGGCTGCGGAGGTGCCCCACAACCCACTCGGCCTGGGCCGCGGTGACCTCGGGCATGATGCGGCCCATGGCTTCGACGAGAACGAAGCGGACTTCTTCCTGCCGGATGCGCGGGTTGTTCTTGACGGCGGCGCGGGCGAGGTCTTCCATCTCGGTGATGCACTCGATACCGGCGAAACCGCCACCGACGACCACGAAGGTGAGGGCCTTGGCGCGCTCGGCGGGGTCCGTCATGGTGGAGGCGACTTCGATGCGCTCAAGGACCTTGTTGCGCAGGGCGACAGCTTCTTCGATGGTCTTCAGGCCGATGCCTTCGTCCGCGAGGCCCTTGATCGGGAAGGTGCGGGTGATGGCGCCGGCGGCAACCACGACGTCGAAATACGGGATTTCGAAAGGTTCCCCGCCGTCGGCCGGAGCAACAACGGCGGTGCGGTTCTGGTGGTCGATGCTGGTGACGCGGCCCTGGATGAGCTCCGTCTGCTTGAGGTGCTGGCGATGGGAGACGACGGCGTGGCGTGCCTCGATGTTGCCGCCGGCCACTTCGGGAAGGAAGGGCTGGTAGGTCATGTAGGGAAGGGGATCAACGACGGTGACGATGCCGCCGGCGTTCGCGATCTTCTTCTGCAGCTTGAGTGCTACGTAGAGGCCGACGTATCCGCCGCCGACGACGAGAACACGGGGACGGTCAATGAGCTCAGGGGTGGTTGCCATAACAATAGGGTACAGCACCTTGTGAAAATCTTCACTAACTATTTCCCGAAGCGAAGGAACGGCGTCGGAAGCTATTTCGGGGCGTTCGGATCCACGACGTTCACGTCCTCTGCTGCGGTCTCCTCGAGCAGTTCCGCGGAGGCCCCGTAAGCGCGCCTCAACTGAACGGTGGCGCCGGCGATGATCGCCACGAAGAGCGAACCGAAGCCGATGACAACCGCGGCCGGAACTGCGGTGTCGGGCTCCGATGGGGCTTTGGCCACGGGGACCGTCGGATCGGGCAGCGTGGCCGCGGGGATGCTTGGTTTCGACGTTGCTTGAGGTGTCGGGCTGCTGAGGTCGCCTCGGCGATGCACCCGGATCCAGTCCGCAATGGATCCCACCGGGTTGCTCGCCGCCTCGGGCACATCGGCTTTCAGGGCAGCCTCGGCATTGAGGATGCCATAACCGTAGATGGGGTCCTTGCCGTGCGTCCCCGCATCCTCGGCCGTCGACACAATCCTGTTGATGACCTGCTTGGCGCTCATGTCGGGCCACTTCGAACGGATAAGTGCCGCGACGCCGGAGACAATCGGGGCCGAGCCTGACGTGCCGGCCCAATCTTCGTAGCTCCCTCCGGGCAATCCGCCCACCAACTGTTCCGAAGGCGCCGAAATGCCGATGCTGATTCCCTGCGAGGAAGCGTCGACGCTGGCCGTGCGGTTCCGGTCGAGTCCCGCGACGGTCAGTACGCCCGGGATCGTGGCCGGCGCGCCCACTTGGACGTTTCCGGCGATCCGGTTGCCCGCCGCGGCCACGATCACCACGTCTTTTTGTTCGGCATAGAGGAAGGCCGCGTCCCAGCTTTGGGGCCAATCAGGCGAGGTGCTGCCGAGGGAAATGTTGATGACCTTGGCGCCGTTGTCCACAGCCCAGCGGACAGCTTCCGGAATTTGTTGCTGGTCCGTCTTTCCCGCGGGATTCGGCGAACCTAGCCAAGCGGAGACGGACAGGATCTGGGCCTCCGGCGCGACGCCGACGATTCCGTCCGGACCGGGTCCGGCACTGACCGAAGGGGACGGTCCCGGCGACGCCGACGGGTTGGCCGGAGCGTGTCCACGGCCTGCCAAAAGCGTGGCAACGAGGGTCCCGTGCTCAGATTTGGCCCCGATGCTTTTCTGTCCGTTGGGGTCGCCCGCACCGGAAGCGTCGGTTCCTCCGACCACCGCACCCTTGAGGTCGGGGTGTTGCCCGTCCACTCCGCTGTCGATGATGGCCACTTTCACCCCGGCGCCCTTTGATACCTGCCAGGCTGCGGAAATGCCGTACTCGTTGAGCCAGTATTCCTTGTCCCGCCAGGAATCGGCGAACGCCGAAGGAGCCGTGAGCAGGGCCCCCGCGAGGCTTCCCCCGGCCAGCATGGCGGCCAGCGCGGCCGAGGCTGTTCGGCGGCGCCAGCCCTGTGCCAACGTCATCAGCGAATACCCACTCTTACCGGATACTCCGCATACCCAGCACACTTAGGGCGATGCCGTCGAGGATGTCGTGCTCGCTCGAGGTGGCCGCCGTGATGGAGCCACCTCCGACCGCAGCCAGGCGCTCGAGGATACGGCGCCAGACGAGGGCTCCGGCGCCGATCACGTCAACCCGGCCAGGGTGCATGTAGGGCAGCCGGGAGCGCTCCTCCCGAGTCATCTCCAACAAGCTCGTGGCTGCATCGCTAATGGTCGCCAGGTCGAGGCTGGTTCCGTGGATGAGCGCGGGATCGTACTCGTCAAGGCCCAAAGCATGTGCAGTGATTGTGGTGACGGTGCCGGCAACCCCCACGACGGCGGTGGCCCGCTCCAGCGGAACCGTGCGGGCGACGAGGTCGACGGCGGCGTCGACGTCGGCTTCCGCGGCGGCGATTTGCTTCTGGGTCGGCGGGTCGTCCCGGAGGTGCCGTTCGGTCAGGCGCACGCACCCGATGTCGACCGATTTGGCGGCAATGACGCCGTCGGAGTCTCCGAGGACGAACTCGGTGCTTCCACCGCCGAGGTCCACCACCAGCACCGGGTCCTTGCCCCGCGAGGGCAGCACGCTGCTTGCGCCGGCAAAGGACAGGGCGGCTTCCTCGTCACCGGAGATGACCTCGGGTTCGACCCCCAGAAGGTCCCGGATTCCATCCACAAAAACGTCCCGGTTGCGGGCATCCCGGCTCGCTGAGGTCGCCACGAAACGGACGCCGCGGGCGCCGTGGCGGCGGATCAGCTCGGCGTAGTCGGCGGTCGCCGCAAAGGTACGCTCAAGCGCCTCTGGCGCAAGTTCGCCGGTGGCGTCAACCCCCTGGCCGAGGCGCACGACGCGCATTTCGCGGACAACGTCGCGCAAGGGAGACCCCGCGTCGGCGCCGTTGGCATCCGCGATCAGGAGCCGAATCGAATTGGTGCCGCAGTCGATGGCAGCTACGCGGTTCATCTGGTGGGCTCCCCTGCGGTTGGATCCCCGGCGGGGTCTGCCGCATGGGCGGTCTTCGATTTGCGGACCGGGGCGGGACGGCCCACGATGTCCGGCAGGCCCTGCGGTCCGTGGCGGCTAAGGTCCCTGGACGGAGCTTCCCCGGTACTGTCCCACGCGCCGTCGCAATAGCAGCGGTCGGCCGACCACCATTCGCTGATTGCCCCGATCGCCTCGTCGCCCAGCGGATTGACTCCGGGACCGGCGGCCAGGGAGTGGCCCACCTGCACGTGCAGGCACTTGACGCGGGTAGGCATGCCGCCGGCCGAGACCCCTGCGATTTCCGGAACGTCCCCCGTGCCGGCGCGTCCGGCAATCTCGTCACGCGCCTGCAGATAGGCCTCGTGGGCAGACCGGTAAGCCGCAGCCAACCGCTCGTCCCCGGTGAGCCGTTCGTTCATGTCATTCATGAGCCCGCCGGCCTCGAGCCGCGACACGGCCGCGGTGATGACCGGGTGCGTCAGGTAGAACGTCGTCGGAAACGGAGTGCCATTGCTCAAGCGCGGAGCCGTCGCGGCGACCAGCGGATTGCCGCACACGCAGCGCGCCGGAATTTCGACGACGTCGCGCACCGGCCGCCCGAGCTGGCGGCTGAGGATTTCGAGATCGTGTGCTGATGGCGTGCGTGACTCCTGCGATGCATGTGCCGGGTTCTCTTCCACGGGCGCTGCCATCCTTCCTGCCCTGTGTGGCCACGCCCAAAAGGCGCGACGGCGGCGGGCACCGCGTCTAGTCTGTTGCCGAGCGCCTGATGGATTCCCACAAGCCATCCACCCATGGCAGGTTGGACGGGCTGGTGGAAGCTCCTGAAGTGGTGCTCCCTCCCGGCGTGCCGGCGGGAACACTTCCACCAAACACCCAGTAGCCTGCTTCACCCGGCATAACCATGTTAATGCGGTCCCGGGCTTGTTGTTTCACATAGTTGGGGTCCTGCCACCGCGTGATCTGCTTCTGGAGGCTGGCCTGCTCGGCCTGTTTGCTGGCAATGTCGGCTTCCAAGCCGGAGATTTCGGCCTTTTTCTCCAACCAGATCTTCACAGTGGGCGCGAGCATGATGGTGATCGCTATCATCACCACGGCGAGGGCAAGCATGCGGCCAGAGAACGCCTTCGCGGGCACAGGGCGGGCGCCCTGGTCCTTGGCGGAAGGCGTCGAGCCGGCATCGGACGGGGACTTGCTTCGGGCGGTGCTTTCGGCTTTGGCACCGCCTTCGGCTTTGGCACCGGACGGCGTCCTGGACCCCGCGTGAACCGGGGCCTCTTGCTGGGCGGCCGGAACCTTGCGGGCTTCGCCAAAATCAGCGCGGATGACGTGGCCGCCGTCGGGGGCCTTTTGGGTCGGGCGGCCAAGGGCATCTGCCCGGGGGACCTTGGGGCGGCGGGTGGCCATGACACTCCTGTAATGCCTGGTGCTTGCCTGGCGGGTTGCTGCGCGTTGTGTTCCTCACGGAGCCCGCGGTTTGCCGAACTGCTCGCACATTTCGTTAAACAGAACCGGTGGCTATGGTCTTTCCACCATAGCCACCGGTCAGCTGTTTCAGCGGATGCTAGCCCTTGAAACGCGGGAAAGCGCTGCGGCCGGCGTAGCGGGCGGCGTCGTCGAGTTCTTCTTCGATGCGCAGCAGCTGGTTGTACTTGGCGACGCGCTCGGAGCGCGCCGGAGCACCGGTCTTGATCTGGCCCGCGTTGGTGGCAACCGCGATGTCAGCAATCGTGGTGTCCTCGGTCTCGCCGGAGCGGTGCGAGGTGATGGTGGTGTAGCCCGCACGCTGGGCCAAGGATACGGCGTCCAGGGTTTCGGTCAGGGAACCGATCTGGTTGACCTTGACGAGCAGCGAGTTGGCCGTCGCGGCGTCGATACCTTGCTGCAGGCGCTCGGGGTTGGTCACGAACAGGTCATCGCCAACCAGCTGGACCTTGTCGCCGATGGTGTCGGTGAGGGTCTTCCAGCCTTCCCAGTCGTTCTCGTCCAGCGGGTCTTCGATGGAGACCAGCGGGTAGTCGGCAACGAGTTCGGCATAGTAGGCGCTCATCTCAGTGGCTGAGAGAGCCTTGCCTTCGAACTGGTAGGCGCCGTCCTTGAAGAACTCGGAGGAGGCCACGTCCAGTGCGAGGGCGATGTCCTTGCCGGGGGTGTAACCGGCGTTCTTGATGGCTTCCTGGATCAGGTCCAGTGCGGCACGGTTGGAGGGCAGGTTCGGAGCGAAGCCGCCTTCGTCGCCGAGGCCGGTGGAGAGGCCCTTGTCCTTCAGGACGGACTTGAGGTTGTGGTAAACCTCAACGCCCCAGCGAAGGCCTTCGGAGAAGGTCTCGGCACCGACAGGGGCGATCATGAATTCCTGGATGTCGACGTCCGAGTCGGCGTGGGAGCCACCGTTGAGGATGTTCATCAGCGGGACAGGCAGGACGTGGGCGTTCGGGCCGCCGAGGTACTTGTACAGGGGCAGGTCCGCGGAGGCGGCGGCTGCGTTGGCCACGGCGAGGGAAACGCCGAGGATGGCGTTCGCGCCGAGCTTGCCCTTGTTCGCGGTGCCGTCGAGATCGATCATGGCCTGGTCGATGCTGCGCTGGTCCGTGGCGTCGAAGCCGATCAGGGCCGGGGCGATTTCGTCGATGACAGCGTCAACGGCCTTTTGGACGCCCTTGCCAAGGTAACGGCCCTTGTCGCCGTCGCGCAGTTCGACGGCTTCGTGCTCTCCGGTGGAAGCACCGGAAGGAACTGCCGCGCGGCCGATCTGGCCATCGGAAAGCAGAACTTCAACTTCTACTGTCGGGTTTCCGCGGGAATCAAGGATCTCGCGGGCGTGGATGGCATCGATAAGCGCCATGGACTGCTCCTTATGGTGAAGCGATTTACTGGGAATCTTGAGGGAAATTCTCGACGTCCTCGTCGCCACTAGCCTAGTCGAGACCGGCCAACGTTACGGAACAGCGTCGGACCCCTCACGTTTTGTGGCTTCGCCGCCGCGGCCCTGGTAGCGGCGGACGGCACCCCGCAAGGCCCGTTCGGCGTCGAAACCCTTCTCCCGCGAGCCCGCGACGACGGCGAGCAGCCAGTCTCCAAGCTCAGCTTCGGAGTCGGGAACCTCCGCCGCCGCAACTTGGCGGGCGCCGCGTTCCAGGCCCCCCGAGCGCCCTGAGCGAGCCGCCCGGTCAAGCGACTTGTGCGCCAGGGCGAGCGCCGGAAGGTGCGGTGGAATGCCTTCGAAGGGATCCGAACGCGCCGGCTTCTCCGCCTTCTTCACGGCATCCCACTTTTCGACGATTTCCTCCACGGTGGCCGGGAAGGAATCCTGCAAGGACCCGTCGGGCCTGAAGACATGGGGATTGCGCCGCACCATCTTTTCCGTGATGGCCCGCGCGACATCGTCGAAGGTGAACTGTCCTTGCTCCTCGGCGAGCCGCGCGTGCAGCACTACTTGGAGCAGGACGTCGCCCAACTCGCCGCGGAGTTCGTCGGAGGTGTCGGAACCGGACGCACCGGCTTCGATCGTGTCGACTACCTCGTACGCTTCCTCAATCAGGTACTCGACCAAGGACTCGTGGGTCAGCGCCCCCATCCACGGGCAGTGCTCGCGCAAAGACGCGATTTTTTGCACCAGCACCGCGATGGGGGTTTCGGCGCCTGCGGGAGCCTCGTCAGCCAAGGTTGGCGTAGGTGTCGTTGATGTATTCCACCAACGCCTCTTTTTCGTCCAGCGGGAGGAACGACGACTCGGCGGCGTTGAGGGTCAGTTCGAGGAGATCGTCGAGATCGTAGTCGAAAGTCTCCACGAGAAGCTCGAACTCGTCCGTGAGCGTCACGCCGCTCATCAGCCGGTTGTCCGTGTTGATGGTGACGTTGAAGCCCAACTGGTAGAGCATGTCCAGCGGGTGGTTCTCAATGCCTTCGCCGAAGTTAGCGATCGCGCCGGTCTGGAGGTTGGACGAGGGGCAGATTTCCAAGGCGATTCCGCGGTCGCGAACCCAGCCTGCCACTTCACCCAAGGTGACCATGCCGACGGTGTCCTCGGCGTCGTCGTCGTTTTCCTCGCCCTCGGCATCTTCGAACTCAACGCTGATGTCCTCGGCGATGCGCACGCCGTGGCCCAAACGCAGGGCCCGGCCGTCCACGAGGGCGGACTGGATGCTTTCGAGGCCCGCGGCTTCGCCGGCATGGACCGTCGCCGGGAAGTTGTGCTCGGCCAAGTAGGTGAACGCGTCCCTGAAGCGGGAAGGCAGGAAACCGTCTTCGGCTCCGGCGATATCAAAGCCGACGGCCCCGTTGTAGCGGTGGCGGACTGCGAGCTCGGCAATCTCCTGGCCGCGGTCCGCGTGGCGCATCGCCGTGATGAGCTGTCCTACCTGGATCTGGCGGCCGGACTTTTCGACGGCGTCCACGCCGGCGTCGAGTCCTTCCTGCACAGCGTCCACAACCTCGTCCAAGGTGAGGCCCTTCTGCAAGTGCTGCTCAGGCGCCCAGCGGACCTCGCCGTACACCACTCCGTCGTCGGCAAGGTCTTCGACGAATTCCTTGGCAACGCGCGCCAAGCCTTCCTTGGTCTGCATGACGGCAATTGTGTGGTCAAAGGTTTCAAGGTAGCGGACCAAAGAACCGGAGTCCGCGGACTCACGGAACCACTGGCCCAACGCCACGGGGTCCGTTGAAGGCAGGGTGTGGCCGACGGCCTCCGCCAGCTCGATAATGGTGGCCGGGCGCAGTCCCCCGTCCAGATGGTCGTGAAGGGAAACTTTCGGAAGGCTCTTCAGGTCGAAGTCAAGGGCGGGGGCGGCGTCAACAATAGGCTCAGTCACGTCTCAACTCTAGGGGGACGGAAGAAGCTTAGCCAGCAGGGTTTGAGCGGTCGATACCGGCCGCCGCGTTAACCGCGGTTTCTCCGTCTGCTGCGGCTGCTTCCGCGGGAGCTGCCTTTTTTTCCGCGTCCTTCTCGGCCGCGTCCTGCTTTGCTGCGAAGTTCTTGGCTGCGTCCTTCTTTTCTGCGTCCTTCTTTTCAAGGTGCTTGTGCCACCAACGCAGGGAGTGGTCAACAATGACGCCGAGCACCACTGCGAATCCGACGGCGATAACGACGCCGAGGAGCGGGTTGTTGTGCACCCAGCGGCCGGCCAGCGCGCCGATCCCGATCGAATAGCCCACCCACGTAAAGCAGGCGATGGCATCGAGCCAGAAGAACGTCCTGTGGCGGAACCCTGTCTGACCGGCGACGTAGTTCACCGCGACCCGGCCCCATGGGATGTACCGGGCAGTGAAAATGAGGACGGCACCGCGCTTATCGAGCTCATAGTGGGCCCAGGCGAACATCTTTTGGACCTTCGGCTTGCGCATCCAGTTCCAGCGGTTCAAGCCGATCTTGCGGCCGAGCAGGTAGGCCATGTTGTCACCTGCCATGGCCCCGATGAGCGCCGTTGCGCCGAGGATCCACAGGTTCGGCTCGCCGCGGTGCATCGAGAGGGCCGAGAGCCCTACTATCGCGGTCTCACTGGGCAGGATCGTGGCAAAGCCGTCGATGAAAAAGAAGACCAGGAGCACCGGATAGATCCACGGTTGCCCGGCGGCATGCTCGAGCATGTGGTTCATGAATTCCACGCAGGCATTGCTCCTCAAAGAAAGTCACATAGGTTTAGTGACATAGATCGCTATCCAGTGTCCCATGGCCGGAGCATCGTTCGCTACGCCGCGGGCGCGGGATGTACATAAGTTAAGGCTAACCCGCAAGTCACAACCGGATCGTCCTCCCGTGGAGGGATCTTCCGGAGCCGGGTCATTCCAAGGGAGGAGACGCCAGACCCTCCTACATGACGGGTTCTTCCTCCGGCTCCCCCGTTTCTTCGTCCTCTTCGCTGGCGGGCGTGGCACCGCGTACCTTGCTGATGATCCGGTCCACGATGATTCCCAGGACAACGGCCGCGCAGATCGCGATGACCGCGCCAAGAAAGTGGTTGTGCTCGAACCATTGGCCGAAGAAAAGGCCAATGGCTACCGAATAGCTGGCCCACAGAACGGCGGACATGGCCGTGAGCGCCACGAAGATGCCGCGCGGGAAATGCGTTGCGCCGGCTGAAAGGTTCACCGCCACGCGGCCGATGGGGATGAACCGGGCCACCATGATGAGTGACGCGGCCCGGCGTCGTAGTTCCCTCCCTGCCCAGCGGAACGCCCCCTGCATTCTTTGGGAGCGCATCCACCGCCAGCGGACCACACCTACTTTGCGGCCGATCAAGTAGGCGATGTTGTCGCCTGTGAAGGCTCCCAAGGCACCCACCAGGATCAGCAGCCACGCGTTGGGCGTCCCTGCGGTCGCGGAGACCGCGGCGAGCCCCACCACCACCGACTCGCTGGGAACGGGCGGAAAGAAACCGTCGATCACGCAACAGCCAAAAACCAGGAGCAAGACCCAAGGCTGCCCGGCCGCGGCGAGGATGAAGTCGTTGAGGGCTTGCACGGTCTTCCTAACGAACGGAGGCCGGGATTGTCTCCCGGGCATCGCGAAATGCCCGGGAGAGCAGCCTAGGCGATCCGGTCGATGATGAGCTGTTGAGCCGGTCGCGAGCCTTCCGGCGCAATGACCACGGCCCCTTCCAAGGCTTCTTTCGCCCGTTCGAACTTTTCCGGGGTGTCGGTCAGGAGGGTCATGAGTGGCTCCCCCGCGCGAACCAAGGCGCCCGGTTTCGCGTGCATCCGCACCCCTGCGCCAGCTTGGACAGCGTCTTCCTTCCGGGCTCGTCCGGCGCCGAGGCGCCACGCGGCCACGCCCACGGACAAGGCGTCGAGCTCCACCAGGACGCCGTCGGCCGGAGCCGCGATGATCTCGGATTCCTTGGCCAACGGCAGGTCGGCGCGCGGATCGCCGCCCTGGGCTTCGATCATGCGGTTCCAGACGTCCATCGCACGGCCGTCCTTGAGGGCGGCCGCAGGGTCGGCGTCGTGGACTCCTGCACAGGCAAGCATCTCTTCGGCGAGCCTGACGGTCAGCTCGACGACGTCTTCCGGACCGCCGCCCGCAAGCACCTCCACCGATTCCTCGACCTCGATGGCATTGCCGGCGGTCAGG
Organism: Arthrobacter alkaliphilus; assembly: GCF_021483235.1. Taxonomy (GTDB): domain Bacteria; phylum Actinomycetota; class Actinomycetes; order Actinomycetales; family Micrococcaceae; genus Arthrobacter; species Arthrobacter alkaliphilus. The sequence goes on from NZ_JAKEEC010000001.1 coordinate 365,414, forward strand.
CCCAGCGGTGTACCCATGTTGGTGAGGAGTGCCACCGTGTTGACGCCCGCGTCCTTGCCCAGGGCCACCATGGTTTCGGCCAGCTCCCGGGCACGGGCTTCGTCCTTCATGAACGCCCCGGAGCCCACCTTCACGTCCAGCACCAGGGAGCCCGTGCCTTCGGCGATCTTCTTGCTCATGATGGACGAGGCAATCAGGGGAATGGCCTCCACGGTGCCCGTGACGTCGCGCAGCGCGTAGAGCTTCTTGTCCGCCGGAGCCAAACCGGTGCCGGCGGCGCAAATGACGGCTCCCACGTCCTGCAGCTGGGCAAGGATTTCCTCGTTGCTGAGGTTGGCCCGCCAACCGGGGATTGCCTCGAGCTTGTCGAGCGTGCCGCCGGTGTGGCCCAGTCCCCTGCCGGAAAGCTGGGGAACCGCCACGCCGAACACGGCCACCAACGGCGCCAGCGGAAGAGTGATTTTGTCCCCGACACCCCCGGTGGAGTGCTTGTCCGTGGTGGCTTTCACACCGCCGTCGGGCCTCCGGAGGCTGGAGAAGTCCATCCGCTCGCCCGAGGCGATCATCGCCTGGGTCCAGCGCGAGATCTCGCCGCGGTCCATCCCGTTGAGCAGGATGGCCATGTTCAGGGCCGCCATTTGCTCGTCGGCGATGACGCCGCGGGTATAGGCATCGATCGTCCAGTCGATCTGCTCCGGGGTCAGGGTGCCCTTGTCCCGCTTGATGCTGATGATCTGTACGGCATCGAAAGCTTCAGTCTGTGTCACCGGTTCTCCTCCAGGTTGTCGGGACCGAAGGCATCTGGCAGCACTTGGTCCATGGTCTTGATGCCCTGCGTTGTCATGAGCTGCATGCCGGGCGCCCGGAATTCATACAGCAATTGCCGGCAACGGCCGCACGGCATAAGGACATTGCCTTTTCCGTCGACGCAATAGAACGCCCGCAACCTGCCGCCCCCACCAAGGTGGAGCGCCCCCACCAAGGCGCACTCGGCGCACAGGGTGAGTCCATAACTGGCGTTCTCTACGTTGCATCCGCTGACTATCCGCCCGTCCTCGGTGAGGGCAGCCGCCCCCACCGGGAACTTCGAATACGGAGCATAGGCCTTCCCCATCGCGGCGACCGCGGCGGCCTCGAGGGCCGCCCAGTCCACCGCAGCATCCGTGAACGCCACGGTCAACCCTTGACGTACGGGATGCCGCTCGCCGCCGGCGGCCTGGACCTGCCCACCAATCCGGCCACGGCGAAGACCGTCAAAGCGTAAGGCAGCATTGCCATGAATTGGCTAGGCACCGGCGATCCGATGATGGTGATGACGCTCTGGAGGTTGTCCGCGAAGCCGAACAGCAGAGCGGCGAGGAAGGCGCCGATCGGGTTCCAGCGCCCGAAGATGAGCGCCGCCAGGGCGATGTACCCGCGGCCACCGGACATGTCCTTGCTGAACGCGTCCACGGACACCAGGGTGAAGAACGAGCCGCCGATGCCCGCGATCGCACCGCCCATGAGCACGTTCCAGAAACGGGTCCGGTTGACGTTGATGCCCACAGTGTCGGCCGCCTGCGGGTGCTCACCGACAGCCCGCACACGCAGACCCCACTTTGTGTGGAAAAGGCCGAGGTAAACCACGATCACTGCGATGTACATCAAATAGCCCACGAGGGACTGGTGGAAGAGGATGGGGCCGATGATGGGGATGTCGGACAGGAATGGAATGTCCACCGGAGGCAAGCGGCCCGGCTTGTTGAGGCCATCCGGGTCAGCCGTCAGCAGCGTCGAAAAAAGGAAGCTCGTCAATCCACTGATGAGGACGTTGAGCACGACGCCGACGATGATCTGGTTGACCAGGTACTTGATGCTGACCACGGCCAGCACCAGGGAAACAAGGGTTCCGGCGACGGCCGCCGCGACGAGCCCTGCGTAGACGTTGTGCGTCACCGTGGCAACGACCGCCGCGGAGAATGCGCCGAGCAGGAGCTGCCCTTCAATGGCAATGTTGACCACGCCGACGCGTTCGCACAGGACGCCGGAAAGGGATCCGAAGACCAGCGGAACAGCCAAGGTCACGGATCCTGCGATCAGTCCCGCGAGGGAGATCGACGGCTCAGCGCCGTTTCCGCCCGCGACGATCCAGACCATGAATCCGATGAGGAACACCGCGGCAAAAGTACCGGCCACCCAGCGGGGAGCGGTCCTCTTCGCCTGGGTGAGGTACACCGTGTAGCCGGCCAGGCCCAGGAGGATCACCGCTGCGATCCAGCAGGTTGCCGCGGAAGGGAGCGTGATCTTCGAAACCTTGGCCACACCGAGCGCGGCAAGGCCAAGGACCACGACGGCGGCGACCGTCGAGGCGGGCAGCCAACCCGGTACCGTCCCAGGACCGGAGGAGCGGGCCGGGCCCGACGTCGAGCGACGGCGGGTAAACCACAAGTACCCGAGTCCCACGGATAGCAGAAGGGCCAGGACGAAGGTGACCAAAGCAGCAACACTCGATGCCCCTTCATTGGACGCCTCTGCAATGCCGAAGCCGGCCGACTTCGAAGGTGACATGAACCCGAACAGCACGGTTCCCACGATGGCGAGCACCGACAATCCAATACCGGCCTTCCAGCTCACCAGTTCCGTCGCACCCGTCTTTGCCGGGCGCGCCGGGGCGTTACCGGCGGACGTGCCACCGCCGGGCTGGGTTGTAGTGGTACTCATGCTGTTGCAGCTCCGCTCTCAATTTTTCCGGAAGGTCTGGTTCCGGAGCCGGGGCCGCCGGCGGCCTTCTTCTTTTTCCGCGGGTTCAGTCCGAAGATCGCACGCACCAGCGGCGGTGCTGCGATGAACAGGACGATCAAGGACTGGATGACCAGGACGATATCGATGGGGGTCTGGGTTTGGGCCTGCATCGCGACGCCTCCAGCGCGGAAGGCGCCGAACAGGAGGCCGGCGAAGAAGGTTCCCCACGGCGTCGAACGGCCGAGCAGTGCGACTGTAATGGCATCGAATCCGATGGAAGCCGCGACGCCTCCGGAGAGGTACTTCTCCGTGCCTGATACCTGCGCAATGCCGGCCAGGCCCGCGAGCGCACCCGCAATCGCCATCACGAGAATTACGGCGCGCGGAACGTTGATTCCAGCGGTGCGTGCCGCGCTCTGGTTGGCGCCCACGGCCCGGAATTCGAAGCCGAGCGTGGAGCGCTTCAGGAGCCACCAAACGAAAACCGTTGCCAGCACTGCCAAGAGGAATCCGGCGTGGAGCCTGAACTGGGGTCCGAGCAATTCCGGAAACAGTGCCGATTGGTCCAGGAAGGGCGAGATCGGGTTGGTCGAACCCTTCCGCTGGAATGCCGGAGTGGTCAGGAGGAACAGGAGCAGGAAGTTGGCGATGTAGTTCAGCATGATGGTCACGATGACCTCATGGGCACCCGTCCGGGCCTTGAGGAGGCCGACGATGCCGCCCCACACCGCGCCGCCGATGAAGCCCGCAACGATGACAAGAAGCAAGTGAATCGGGAAAGGCATGTGCCAGGTGAATCCCACGTAGGCGCCGAACAGGGCGCCGAAGATGATTTGGCCTTGCGCACCGATGTTGAACAGTCCCGCGCGGAAGGCCAGGGCCACTCCGAGTCCCGCCAGGATCAGGGGTGCGGACACGGTCAGGGTTTCAGTGATCGGGTACAGCTGGGCTGCGGCGTCGGCCCCGGTCCAGTTGAAGATCGCACCTTGGACGAGGGCCACATAGGGCCTGAAGACCTCGGTGAGCATGTCCCCAGGCTGGGCGAAGAAATAGCCTGCCGTCTCTGCCACTTTGGGATTGGTCACGGCCATCAGGATTCCGCCGAGCACAATCGCGAGGAGCACGGACAGGACCGAGACCATGGCGTTTCCCGTCACGATCTGCCGGAAGACCGAACCACCGGCGGCGTGCGGGATCTGTCCGCCTTGGCTGGCGGCCGGAATCACCGAAGGGGCCATGGCGCCGTCGGCGGTGTCCAGGGCAACGTCAAGGACAACCTCGTCGGCCAAAGTTTCCGAGCGCTCCGCTTCGACTTCGTTTACCTGTCGAGGGGTGTTGGACTCAGACATGTGTTCCTCCCTCGAGGGTCTTGTGGGCAGTCAGTTCCGCCTCATGTTCCGGAACGCCGGCCATCATCAGGCCCAGCACATCGCGGGAGGTACCGGCCGGAACAATCCCCACCAGCTTTCCCCGGTAGAGGACGGCAATCCTGTCGGCAAGTTCGAGCACTTCATCGAGCTCAGTGGACACGATCATCACGGGGGTTCCGTTGTCCCGTTCGGCAATGACCCGTTTGTGCACGAATTCGATGGAGCCGACGTCAAGGCCGCGGGTGGGCTGTGATGCGATGAAGAGCCGCAGCGGCCTGGAAAGCTCCCTGGCGAGGACCACCTTTTGTTGGTTGCCTCCGGAGAGCGTGCCGACGGCGACGTCGATCGACGGTGTCCGCACATCGAACTCCTCGACCTTCTTCTCCGCGTGGGAAGCGATCAATGCCGGCTTCATGCCGATCCCCTGGGCAAAAGGCGCTTTGTCGTACAAGTCCAGGATCATGTTCTCGGAGATGGAGAACGTTCCCACCAGCCCGTCGATCTTGCGGTCTTCGGGGACGAAGCCGACGCCGGCGGACAGGACCTGCTTGACGCTCTTGCCGAGCAACTCGACGTCGTCGAGGATGATGGACCCGGTGACGTGCTGCTGGACCCCAAGGATGGCTTCCGTAAGCTCCGTCTGGCCGTTGCCTTGGACGCCGGCGATCGCGAGCACTTCGCCTTTCGCGATGTCGAAACTCAGCCCGTCCACCACGTGCTGGCCATTGTGGTCCACAACCGTCAGATCCCGGACCTTGAAGGTCGCCTCGCCGGGTTGGGCGGGTTTCTTCTCCAGGGTCAGGCTGACCGCCCTGCCCACCATGGCCGAGGCGAGTTCCGTCGGGGACGCCGAGGGATCAGCCGAGCCCACAACCTTCCCCCGCCGGATCACCGTGATGATGTCCGAAATTTCCTTGACCTCGCGAAGCTTGTGCGAGATGAAGACGATCGACTTTCCCGCTGCCTTGAGCTGCCGGATGATGTCCAGGAGCTCGTCGGTTTCCTGCGGGGTAAGGACAGCGGTCGGTTCATCGAGGATCAGGACTTCGGCGTCGCGGACGAGTGCCTTGATGATCTCGACCCGTTGCTGCACGCCCACGGGCAGGTCTTCCACTAGGGCGTCGGGGTCCACGTGGAACCCGTATTGCTTGGAGATCTCGGAGATTTTTCGGCGGGTTTCATCCAGGTTCAGGAAACCGGCGGCCTTGGTGGCTTCGTTTCCCAACGCCACGTTTTCGGCGACGGTGAACACCGGAATCAGCATGAAGTGCTGGTGGACCATTCCGATCCCCGCCGCCATGGCATCGCCGGGCCCCTTGAAGACGACCGGCTTGCCGTCAATCAGGATTTCGCCGTCGCTGGGGTCATAGAGTCCGTAGAGGACGTTCATCAGGGTGGATTTACCGGCACCGTTTTCGCCAAGGAGGCAATGGACTTGGCCGGGTTCAACCACGAGATCGATGTGGTCATTGGCTACGAGGGATCCGAAGCGCTTCGTGATCCCTTTCAGTTCGAGTTTCAAAACTCCAACCCATCTATAAAGGATGGCTCCTCGTCATCACCGTGCTCCCAGCATAGTGCTCGGCAAACGAGTGTCGAAGAGCGGATTGAAGGCAACGCAGAACGCGCTGCCCTTCTGCCAAAACTCGGCTGAAGGGCAGCGCGATGCGGTTAAGCCCGGATGATTACTTGGGGCTGGACTTCGATTCGACCTTGACTGCGCCGGAGATGATGTCCTTCTTCAACTGGTCAAGATCGCTCTTCATGTCGGCCGGCACCGCGGAATCGAGATCGTGGAACGGTGCAAGTGCCACGCCGCCGTTGTCGAGGGTGCCAACGTAGGGGCTGGGATCGAACTTGCCGTCTTTGTCGGCCTTGATGACCGTCTGGACGGCGTTCGACATGGTCTTCTGGACAGACGTCAGGATGACCGACTTGTAGGCCGGTGCGGTCAGGTAGCCGTCCGAGTCGACCCAGATCAGCTTTGCGTCCGTGCCCTTTGCCTTGGCGTCAAGGATCGCACTTCCGGCGCCCGCGCCAACCGGACCGGCGACCGGAAGGACCACGTCGGCTCCCTGGTCCAGGAACCCCTGGGTGAGGACCTTGCCCTTGTCGACCTGCTTGAAGTCGCCGACAAACGTTCCGTCCTGCTTGTCCTTGTCCCAACCAAGCAGCTGGACCGACTTGCCCTTCTTCTGGTTGTAGTACTTCACGCCATCGGCGAAGCCGTCCATGAAGATGCTGACGGTGGGGATGTTAAGGCCACCGAAGGTGGCAACCTTGCCGGTCTTGGACGTGCCGGCGGCAAGGTACCCGGCCAGGAACGCAGCCTGGGCCGTGTTGTAGACGATCGGCTTGACGTTCTTCGGGAAGGTGGGATCCGAGTAGTCAATGATGGCGAAGTGGCTGTTCGGGTTCGCGGTCGCAATAGCCTTCGTAGCGTCTCCGAGGAGGAAGCCGACGGTCACCGTCAGCTTGCAGCCCTGCTGGACCATGGAACGAAGGTTCGGGTCGTAGTCGGTGTCGGCCTTGGACTGGACGTGCTTCTCCTGGATGCCCAGGTCCTTGGCTGCTGCCTGCAGGCCCTCGTAGCCTGACTGGTTGAACGACTTGTCATCGAAACCGCCGGAGTCGGACACCATGCATGCGGTGTAGTCCGATTTGGTGGCGCTGCCCGAGCTCGAAGCAGACGGTGCGCTACCGCAGCCTGCCAGCAAAAGTGCAGCGGCGCCCGCAGTGGCGACGCCCGCAAATGAACCGCGCTTAAATGTGGCACGCAGTGATTGCTTCAATTTTCCTCCAGGAAGAAAGTGATTGGTGCTACGACAGTTGGTCAATGAGTGTCCGTTTCGAAGACTCCGGTCTGAAATTCTTTTCACTGATGCTTCGCAGCACTGCGCCTGGGGCGCACTGATGGGTCAACTTTAGTGGGATGGAACACACCCCGCTAACACAAAAGCCCAACAACCCGAAGATTGTTGAGCTTTTGTTACCAAGCAGTAGTGGCGCTTCCAGCGGACGGCCCTAAGATACCCGGCAGCCGCAGCGGCTATTCAGTGCAGCTGGACCAGCATCTTGCCGGTATTGGCTCCATCCAGGAGGTCAATGAAGGCCTTGGGAGCGTTCTCCAGTCCGTCAACGATCGTCTCGTCGTAGCGGACCGTTCCGTCAGCCAGCCATCCGGCCATCTTCGCGGCGAACTCCGCCGCGTGCTGGCGCTGGCCGCCTACGAGGAAGCCACGCAGGGTCAATTGCTTTCCGATGGCCACAGCCAGGTTCCGCGGGCCCGGCGTGGGCTCCGTGGAGTTGTACTGCGAAATGGCGCCGCACATGGCAACGCGGCCACCCACGGTAAGGACTGCGAGGGCAGCCTCGAGGTGTTCACCGCCCACGTTGTCGAAGTAGACATCGATGCCCCGCTCCCCCGCCGCCTCACGGAGTTGCTCCACGACTGGGCCGTCGTGGTAGTCGAAGGCCGCGTCGAAGCCGAGTTCCAGGAGCCGTGCCACCTTCTCCGGGGAACCGGCGCTGCCGATCACCTTCGAGGCGCCCATGGCCTTGGCCACCTGCCCCACAATCGAACCGACCGCACCGGCCGCACCGGAAACGAAGACCACGTCCCCGGCTTTGAACTCGGCCACTTTGAGCAGTCCGGCGTACGCCGTCAGGCCGGTCATGCCAAGCGCTCCGAGGAAGGCCGACGTCGGCGCCAGGCCGGCCGGAACCGGCGTCGCGCCTGCCGCATCCACCACCGAATATTCGCGCCAACCAAGCTGGTGCACGACGACGTCGCCCACCTTGAGTGCCTCGGAACGGGACGCGATCACCTCACCCACGGCACCGCCGTCGAGCGCTGCGTCAAGCCGGAAAGGCGCCGAATAGGACTTCACGTCATTCATGCGGCCGCGCATGTAGGGGTCGACCGACATGAACTCGTTGCGGACAAGGATCTGGCCTTCCTGGAGCTCCGGAAGGTCCGTTTCGGCCAGCCGGAAGTTCTCCTGGACGGGACGTCCGTCCGGGCGGGATGCCAACTGGATTTCGCGGGTGCTCTTGGGTGCGGCGGCGCTCATGCTGCCACCTCCACGAGGGTGATGTCGACGGCGATGTTCCCGCGGGTCGCGTTGGAGTAGGGGCAGATCTGGTGGGCCTTGGCCACGAGCTGTTCGGCGGTTTCCCGGTCGAGGGCAGGCAGGGCGATCTCAAGCTCCGCGGCGAGCCCGTACCCCTCGCCGGACTCGAGGGCGCCGAAGTGGATCTTGGCGGCCACCGCGGAATCGCTGAGATCCACCCGGGCCTTGCGGCCTACCAGCCTGAGCGCCGAGTGGAAGCAGGCCGCGTATCCGGCGGCGAAAAGCTGCTCAGGGTTGGTTCCCTGGCCGTTTCCGCCCAGTTCCACGGGGCTGGCAAGCGCCACGTCCAGCTTGCCGTCGTTGGTGCGCGCGTTGCCGTCACGCCCTTCACCGGAAGCAAGCGCCTCGGCTGTGTACAAAGTCTTCACTGTGGTTTCCTCTTCCTTCGGGCGGATGGACGATCAGATGGCTGAATGGAGGGCTGCGGTAAGGCGGCCCAAGGTGTCATGAAGCTGCGCAAGCTCGGCGGGACTCAGCCCTGCTGCGTCGGCAAGCCGCTGCGGCACGGCCCCGGCCCGTTCACTGAGGGCCCGGCCCTGGTCCGTCAAGTGAATTTCGACGCGACGCTCGTCCTCGGCCGAACGCCGGCGCTCCACCAGGCCCAAGGTTTCAAGCCTTTTGAGCAGTGGCGACAGGGTGCCGGAATCAAGTCCGAGTTCGGTACCCAGTTCCCGGACGCTTCGAGGCTCGTCTTCCCAGAGAACCAACATCACCAGGTATTGCGGATATGTCAGTCCAAGCTCATCCAGCACTGGCCGGTAGACCGCGGTGGCCGCCTTCGAAGCGGAATACAGCGCGAAACAGACCTGGTGGTTGAGACGGGGCGCTTCAGTCATGAACACAACGGTAGCTCACAATTCAATTGCGCACAACTCAATCAGCCCCGGACCCCCACACACCTCCCGCCGGCCACACCCAAACCCCCACTCACATCCCGCCGGCCACACCCAAACCCCCACTCACATATCACCGGCCACACCCAAACCCCCCCTCACATATCACCGGCCACACCCAAACCCCCCCTCACATATCACCGGCCACACCCAAACCCCCCCTCACATATCACCGGCCACACCCAAACCCCCACTCACATATCACCGGCCACACCCAAACCCCCGGTCACATATGCGTCGGGGCGGCGGCCAATCGAGCAAGCGGTGCGCCGGGAGGAGGTGATCCACGGGAGAATTCTCGGCCTTTGGACCAGACGTGACCGGGCATCCGCCGTACGACCCCCAGACGTGACCGGGCATCCGCCGCTCAACCCCCAGACGTGCCCGGGCATCCGCCGCACAACCCCCAGACGTGACCGGGCATCCGCCGTACGACCCCCAGACGTGACCGGGCATCCGCCGTACGACCCCCAGACGTGACCGGGCATCCGCCGTACGACCCCCAGACGTGACCGGGCATCCGCCGCTCAACCCCCAGACGTGACCGGGCATCCGCCGTACGACCCCCGGACGTGACCGGGCGTCCGCGATTCCACCCACCAAAAGTGACCGGGCGTCCGCCGCTCAACCACCAGAAGTGACCGGGCGTCCTCGGTTCAGAGGTCGCGGATGGTTCGCAGCGCGGCGGCGGTCAGGACCTGGATCGCGAAGCCGAGGGCACGCTCATCCACAATGAAGTCACCACGGTGGAGATCGTATTCCTCGCCGCCGGGCGTGTGGGTTCCGAGCCGCATCATGGCCCCGGGCAGGTCGGCCAGGAACCAGGCGAAGTCCTCGCCGCCCATGGACTGCGGTGTCAGGACGACGGCATGCTCGCCGAGTTCCGCACGGGCCGCGGCCTCGATGACGGCAGTTTCGTTTTCTGAGTTGACCACGGGAGGGACGCCGCGGGTGTGCTCGAGGTGTACATCCACTCCGTAGGGCGCCGCAACTTGCTGCACGACGTCGTCGAGCAACTCCCCTGCGCTGTGCCACGCGTCCCTGTCGAGGCAGCGCATCGTGCCGGCCATGTAGCCGCTGGCGGGGATGGCGTTGGGTGCGGAGCCTGCGCTGATCTGGCCCCACACCACCGAGACGCCGCTGCGCACATCCACCCGACGGGACAGCACGGCCGGGACGTTGACGGCGATTTGGGCCAGCGCGAAGACCAGGTCTTCGGTCAAATGCGGACGCGAAGTATGGCCGCCGCGTCCGGTCAGTTCAATCTTGATGGTGTCGGACGCCGAGGTGATGGCGCCGATGCGCGTGCCGATCTTGCCGACGTTGATCCGCGGATCGCAGTGCAGTGCAAGAATTCGCGGAACGCCCTGGAGCACGCCCTGCTCGATGCAGGAAAGCGCACCGCCCGGCATGGTTTCCTCCGCGGGCTGGAAGATGATGCGTACAGTGCCGCCCAGGGGAGATTCCTGGTGCATGGCGTGAAGGACCAGGGCAATGCCAAGCATGCTCGTGGTATGGACATCGTGCCCGCAGGCGTGGGTGACTCCGTGGTTCTTCGACGCGAAGGGCAGGCCGGTCTCTTCGATGATGGGGAGGGCGTCAATGTCTCCGCGCAGGGCCGTGGCGATGGGCCCCTCGCCGACGTCGACCGTCAGGCCCGAGCCTTCCAGCCGGCGGGGTTCGAGCCCCGCCGCTTCGAGCCTTTCAACCAGCTTGTCGGTCGTACGGAATTCCTTGAAGGAAAGTTCGGGGTGCGCATGAAGGTCCCTCCGGAATTCGATGAGTTCCGGCAAGAGATCGTCAAGCCATGGCTTCACCACTGGGGTGGGCTCGGTTTCGGTAGTGAAATTGCGCACCTCACAACTCTAGCCATCCACGCGCCCCGAATAACGAAAGGGGTCTCTTGGTTACGGATAACGCCGCAAAGAGGCCGCTAAAGAACGTCCGTGTCTCCGCTGGCCTTGAGCGCGTCCACGGCGCCCTTGACCCGCTGGGCATGCTCCTTCGTGGTGACAAGCAGCGCGTCCGGCGTGTCGACGATGACGACGTCCTTGATCCCGATCAAGGCGATCACGCGCTTCGTGTCGGACACAACCACGCCGCTTGCGTTCTCGGTGAACACGCGGGCGCCTTCACCGAGGACCGTCACCTCATCGACGTCGCCGGCATTGTTGAGGCGGCCGATCGCGGCGAAGTCTCCGACGTCGTCCCAGCGGAAAGTACCGGGCACGACGGCGACATCCCCCGCCGCCGCCGCGGGCTCGGCCACGGCGTAGTCAATCGCGATCTTCGGCAGGGTGGGCCATACCCGGGCTGTCACTTCATTGCGTTCCGGGGTGTCCCATGCGTCGGCAATCTCCTGCAGCCCGGCAAACAGAACCGGCTGGTTCGCCTCCAGGTGCTTGAGCATGAGGGCGACGGGGGCGACGAACATGCCGGCGTTCCAGATGTAGTCGCCCGTCTCGAGGTACTTCTGGGCAATGTCCTCGCTCGGCTTCTCAACGAATTCGACGACGGCGTGCGCGTTCGGCGCGTCGTCGATGTTGAGCAAGTCGCCGGTACGGATGTAACCGAACCCGGTCGAGGGGTGCGTGGGCTTGATGCCGATGGTGACGATTTTTCCGGCAGCCGCCGTGTGGATGGCCTCGCGGACGGTTTCCTGGAAGAGGTCGTCCGGGCTGATGACATGGTCGGCAGCGAAGGAACCCATGATGGTGTTGGGGTCTCGACGGTGCAGGATGGCGGCGGCGAGGCCGATCGCCGCCCCGGAGTCCTTCGGTTCGCTCTCGAGGACCAGCTCGTTGTCGCCTACTTCGGGGAGCTGGCGGCAGACGGCAACCCGGTGCGCGACGCCGGTAACCACCAGTACGCGGTTGCCGGCCAAGGGTTCGAGGCGGTCGTACGTAGCCCGCAGGAGCGTGCTGCCCGAACCCGTGAGGTCGTGCAGGAATTTGGGCGCAGCAGCGCGCGAAAGGGGCCACAGGCGCGTGCCGACTCCGCCGGCCGGAATAACCGCATGGAAGTGGCGCAATGGCGATTCGGGGCTTGCTGCGTTTTCAATACTCACCGCAACACCTTATCCGACACCTGCGCCAGAGCCGCTTTGTGGTCTTCGTCTCATGATCGTGGCGAAAAGGCCGGAAATCAGGCGAACACCCGCAATCTCGTTACAACAAGGGGTACCTAAATTGAATAAGCTGTGAGCGAAGCCTAGATTTAGGCTGAGCTACGAGTGCTCTCGCAGCTGGCGTTTCCCCGCATGGATCCCGTGCCAGCGCCGCTGTGTTGCAGGAAGGTTTATTCAGTGCCGACAAAACCAGCTGGCACCTTGTACCGCGGCCGTGAAGGCATGTGGTCCTGGGTTGGACACCGCATTACCGGTGTTGTGATCTTTTTCTTCTTGTTGGTCCATGTGCTGGACACCTCACTGGTGCGCGTGTCTCCGGAGGCCTACACCGCCGTCATCGGCGCCTACAAGAACCCCCTCATGGCCCTGGGCGAAACGGGGCTCGTCGCAGCGATCGTTTTCCACGCCTTCAATGGCCTGCGCGTCATCGCCATTGACTTCTGGAAGAAGGGCGCCAAGTACCAGCGCCAGATGCTGTGGGCGGTCCTGATCTTGTGGCTGGTCACTTTCGGGGCCTTCGCCATCCGCCACCTATCCCTCGCACTGGGAGGCCACTAAGCCATGAGTACTGACATTCAAAGCCCGCGCAGCGGAAAGATCGGCAGCGGGAAGATTGCTCCGCAGTACCGTCGCGGCCCGGGGTCCAAGGGGAACTTCGAGATGTTCGCGTGGCTGTTCATGCGGCTCTCCGGTGTCGTGCTCGTGATTCTCATTTTCGGCCACCTGTTCGTGAACCTCATGGTGGGCGAGGGCATCCATGGCATCGACTTCGGCTTCGTAGCCGGCAAGTGGGCCGACCCGTTCTGGCAGTTCTGGGACTTGGCCATGCTGTGGCTCGCCATGCTGCACGGCACCAACGGCGTCCGTACCATCATCAACGACTACGCAGAGAAGGACGCAACCCGCCTTTGGCTCAAGGTGGTCCTTTACGCGGCGACGGTCGTCATCGTTGTTCTCGGCACCTTGGTGATCTTCACGTTCAACCCGTGCCCCGTCGCCAACGGCGTTCAGCTGCCCGGCGGGTTCTGCCCGGCGCCGTAGCGCTCCGCTGCACCGCCGGCGTGGCCGGCTGTGCCCAACACGCGGAGCAGGCTCCGCCGACCATCTGACTTAGAGAGAAAGAGCATCTGGTATGCAGGTCCATAAGTACGACGTCGTTATTGTCGGTGCCGGCGGCGCCGGCATGCGCGCCGCGATCGAATCCGGCCAGCGCGCACGCACCGCAGTACTGACCAAGCTCTACCCCACCCGGTCCCACACCGGCGCAGCCCAGGGCGGCATGTGTGCAGCCCTCGCCAACGTCGAAGAGGACAACTGGGAGTGGCACACGTTCGACACCATCAAGGGTGGCGACTACCTGGTTGACCAGGATGCGGCCGAGGTCATGGCCAAGGAAGCCATCGACGCCGTGCTGGACCTGGAGAAGATGGGCTTGCCGTTCAACCGCACGCCCGAAGGCCGCATTGACCAGCGCCGTTTCGGTGGCCACACCCGTGACCACGGGAAGGCTCCGGTCCGCCGCGCCTGCTATGCAGCAGACCGCACCGGCCACATGATCCTGCAGACGCTGTACCAAAACTGCGTCAAGCACAACGTCGAGTTCTACAACGAGTACTACGTCCTGGACCTCCTGACCGTCGAGGAAGACGCCGTCCGCGAAGACGGGACGCCGTACAAGCAGAAGCGCGTTGCCGGCGTCGTGTCCTACGACCTCGCCTCCGGTGAACTGCACGTTTTCCAGGCCAAGTCCGTGGTGTTCGCCTCGGGCGGCGCGGGCAAGGTTTTCAAGACCACCTCCAACGCCCACACCTTGACCGGTGATGGCATGGGCATCGCTTTCCGCCGCGGAATCCCGCTGGAGGACATGGAGTTCTTCCAGTTCCACCCGACCGGTCTCGCCGGCCTGGGCATCCTCCTCTCGGAAGCTGCCCGTGGCGAAGGCGCGATCCTGCGCAACTCCGAGGGTGAGCGCTTCATGGAGCGCTACGCTCCCACCATCAAGGACCTCGCTCCCCGCGACATCGTGGCCCGCTCCATGGCGAACGAAGTCCGCGAGGGACGCGGCTGTGGCCCGAACAAGGACTACGTCCTCCTGGACCTGACCCACCTCGAGCCTGCCCACATTGACGCGAAGCTCCCGGACATCACCGAATTTGCCCGCACCTACCTCGGCGTCGAGCCGTACACGGAGCCGGTTCCGGTGTTCCCGACGGCGCACTACGCCATGGGCGGCATCCCCACCAACATCAGCACCGAGGTCCTTCAGGACAACGACACGATCGTGCCGGGCCTGTACGCGGCCGGCGAGGTTGCTTGTGTCTCGGTGCACGGCTCCAACCGCTTGGGTACCAACTCCCTGCTGGACATCAACGTCTTTGGCAAGCGTGCCGGCATTGCCGCGGCCGAATACGCAAAGACGGCTGACTTCGTGGAACTTCCGGAAGCCCCGGAGGCATACGCGCTTGACCTGCTGAACCACGTCCGCACTTCCGACGGCGGCGAGCGGGTTGCCGCAATCCGCAAGGAACTGCAGGACACCATGGATGCCAACATGCAGGTGTTCCGTACCGCGGAGACCCTGAACCAAGTGCTCACCGACATCGCGGCCCTCGAAGAGCGCTACCAGCGCATCACCGTCCAGGACAAGGGAAAGCGCTTCAACCTTGACTTGCTGGAAGCTGTGGAACTGGGCTTCCTGCTGGAACTGGCCAAGGTCATGACCGTCGCTGCCTTGCACCGCGAGGAGTCCCGCGGAGGCCACTTCCGGGAAGACTTCCCGGAGCGCGACGACGAAAAATTCATGAAGCATTCCATGGCGTATAAGGATGAGCACGCCCCGGCGGACGGATCTGCGGAAGCAATCGCGGGCATCCGGCTCGGCACCAAGCCTGTTGTCTTTACGCGCTACGAGCCGATGGTGAGGAAGTACTAAGATGTCTGCTGAACTTGCTGAGCCAGCATCCAAGATCGAACTGCCCGCGCACATTGGTGGAGGCGGGGAAATTCCCACCTTCAACATCACGCTGCGGGTGCGACGCTACAACCCCGAGGTCTCGGAAGAGGCGGCGTGGGAAGACCACCAGTTGACGATGTACGGCACGGACCGCGTGCTGGACGCCTTGCACAAGATCAAATGGGAAATCGATGGCTCGCTGTCGTTCCGCCGTTCCTGCGCACACGGCGTTTGCGGTTCCGACGCCATGCGCATCAACGGCCGCAACCGCCTTGCGTGCAAGACCCTGCTGAAGGACCTGGACACCTCCAAGCCCATCACTGTTGAACCGATCAAGGGCCTCCCGGTGGAGAAGGACCTGATCGTGGACATGGAGCCGTTCTTCCAGTCCTTCCGCGAGGTCATGCCGTTCCTGATCAACAAGGGCCACGAGCCCACCAAGGAACGTCTGCAGTCGGTGGAGGACCGTGAGCGGTTCGACGACACCACCAAGTGCATCCTCTGCGCCGCGTGCACCTCGTCCTGCCCCGTGTTCTGGACGGACGGCCAGTACTTCGGCCCGGCCGCCATTGTGAACGCGCACCGGTTCATCTTCGATTCCCGCGACGATGCAGGCGACATGCGCTTGGAGATCCTCAACGACAAGGAAGGCGTGTGGCGCTGCCGCACCACCTTCAACTGCTCGGAAGCTTGCCCCCGCGGCATCCAGGTCACCCAGGCCATCGCCGAGGTCAAGCAGGCCATCCTGGCACGCAAGATCTAGTCCGGAATTCAAAATACGACGACGACGGCGGCGTCCCCTAGGCGGGGTCCGCCGTCGTCGTTGTTTAAGGATCGCCCGGGATGCCGGGCTACCCGCACAACGAAAGGCGGACAGGTGTCCAAATCCATGAAGGTCAGCTTCGAAGGCAGCACCGGGGACCTACTTGCAGGGATCGTGGATGTTCCTGAGGGCCCCGTCCGGGGCTGGGGTGTGTTCTCCCATGGTTTGACGCTCGGAAAGGACAGCCCGTCGGCCTCGCGCATCTGCAAGCGTTTGGCGGATCTCGGCGTCGGCATGCTTCGCTTCGACAACCTCGGACTGGGCGACTCCGCCGGTGATTGGTCCGCTGGATCGTTCAGCGTGAAAGTGGCTGACACCATCCGCGCCGCCGGGTTCATGCGGGCCGAAGGCAAGGAAATCTCCCTGCTCGTAGGCCACTCCTTCGGCGGGGCGGCTGTGCTGGCTGCCGCGCTCAGCCTCCCCGAGGTACGGGCCGTCGCGACTGTGGGTGCCCCCTTCCAGCCGAGGCACGTGGAGCACATGTTCGACGCCGAAGTCAGCACGATCCTCAGCGAGGGCAGCGCTGAGGTCAACTTGGGCGGAAGGCGTATGGAAGTCCGCCGGCACTTTGTGGAGGACGTGGAGAGGGCCGACCTCAGGGACTGCATCCGGACCCTGCACAGGCCCCTCATGGTGCTGCACTCCCCCACGGACAACACCGTCGGCATCGACAACGCCAGCGAAATCTTCCAGACCGCACGGCACCCGCGGAGCTTCATTTCACTCGAAGGCAGCGACCACCTGCTGACAGGCAAAGGACAAGCTGCCCGGGTCGCTGGGATTATCTCGGCCTGGGCCGAGCAGTACCTGGGCGACTAGCGCGAGCCTTCAGGAGTCCTTCGCGTGGAACGTGCGCGGCCAAGGGCGCCGTGATCCGAGGGCCGGCTTGGCATGCCCATGCCCGTCGGTGTCCGCTTCCCTGACGGCCGCCCACGCGGCGGAGATCAAGTAGACCTGGCTGACCAGGTTGAACCAGATGAGAAGCCCGATGATGATGGCAAATGAGGCCAGGATGGGATTCCGTCCGGCATTCGCCAGCAACTCCGTGCTGAAGATCTGGAGGATGGTGGTCCCGACGCCGGCCAGCACGGTTCCTTCCACGAACGCCTGGCGGCGAAGCCGCAGGCGGCCTGCGAAGCGGAACATGATCACCGCCGTCGCCCAGTTGAGGACCAGTGGGACGGCCGTGCGAACGAGCCAAGTGACGGGCCCCGCGACGGCGTCGGCCAACCCGAGTTGCTCGATGATCCAGCCGGCCGCCGTCCCGAAGACGAGCGAGACACCGGCGCTGAGCACCAAGGCCGCGCCGAGCAGCAGGAGGGTACCGGCGTCGCGCGCCTTCATCAGAAGGGGGTTCTCCTGCAGGGGCTCCAGGCCCAAAACTCCGCGGAGACCCGAGCGGAGACCCGCGATCCAGCCGAGTGCGGTAAAGATGGTGACGACGGCGGCGACGGCAGCCGTCCAGCCCAAGCCTGTGGGATTCAGGAGATCGTGCGGATCCACCAAGCCCTTGCCCCCGTTGGTTTTCAGGAGTCCCGGGGCGGCTGTGGCGATGCTCGAGACGATTGAATCGACCAGCGCGGGTTGACCGTTGAGGACCAAGCCTGTCACGGCGAATCCCGTGGCCAGCAGGCCCGTAATGGAGAAGAACATGGTGAAGCCAATGCCGGCGCTCAGCAGCGGACCGAGGCGCAGGTTGTAGAGGTTGAAGGCGCGCATCGGCCGAAAGGTGCTGAGCCGGGCGAGGGCAAGGTTGATGAACGCCGGTATGGTGGCGCCTCTGTTGCCTGAGCGGCGGGCTTTACCCCATTCGACCTGCCGTTGAATGAGTTGCAGTTTCAGCTGCGACCCTTCAGTCGGCAGCGGTGGCCTCTCCGCCTGCTGCCGGTTCTTCCCCTGTGCGTTTCCTTGATTCGTCTGCGTCGCCGCCAAAGTCGAGCTCTTCCCGTAGCTGCCAGATGCCGTTGTCGTCGTGCTCGTAGAGTCCCATGCTAACCACAGGGAACGTGGCGGTGTAATTCTTGAGCACCGTTTCCGCCTCGTCCAGGCTTTCGGGAGCGACGTCGTGCGCTACCGTCACGTGCGGGTGGTACGGGAAAGGCAGGTCGCGTTCCAGGGGGCCGGCCTGCAGTTGTTCGTGCAGGCCGACGCACTCCTCGAAACCGTCTTCGACCTTGAGGAACACCACCGGGGATACCGGGCGGAAGGAACCCGTCCCGGAAATCGTCACCTTGAACGGTGCCTGCTGCCGGGCGATGTCGCGGACATGCTCAAGGGTGGCTTCCCAGTCCTGGGCAGGGGTGGTGGTCACGAGGGTGATGTGCGCCGGGATCACATCCGCCATCGGATCGCCGAAGGATGCGCGCCACTGTTGCAGTTCCTGGGCGACCTCCCGGGGGAAACCCAGAATGACACCTACGCACAGGTTGTCCCCGCACGGGCCGGCAGACTGGTGCGCGCCCGGATCCCTGCGGGTATCAGTGGCCCGGCCGGCTCCCCGTGAATGGGAGCCGGCTTGGACACCGAGCTTGCCAGCTGCTGCGCACATGGCTCTAGCGGATTCCTTGTGTTCCGGCGTACGGCAGGAAGCCCACCTTGGCGTAGACGTCGGCGAGCGTTGCCGAGGCGATCTCGCGGGCTTTGTCCGCTCCGTGGGCCAGGAGCCGGTCGAGCTCGGCCGGATCGGCGAGCAGCTCGTTGGCACGGTCCCGGATCGGACCGAGGTGGGTTGCGACGAGTTCAGCAAGATCGACCTTCAGGTGGCCGTACATCTTGCCTTCGTAGTCCGCCACGATTTTCTCCACCGGCTGGCCGCTGATGGACGAGTAGATGCTCAGCAAGTTGGACACCCCGGGCTTGGCTTCGCGGTCGAAACGGATTTCCGTCTCGGTGTCCGTGACGGCCGACTTGATGCGCTTGGCGGTGACCTTCGGGTCATCCAGCAGGTTGATCAGGCCAGCCTGCGACTCCGCGGACTTGGACATCTTGGCCGTGGGGTTCTGGAGATCGTAAATCTTGGCAGTTTCCTTCTGGATGAAGGCCTGCGGCACCTGGAAGGTCTCGCCATAGCGGCTGTTGAAGCGCTGGGCGAGGTCGCGGCTGAGCTCGATGTGCTGCCGCTGGTCTTCGCCTACCGGAACCCCGTGCGGCTGGTAAAGCAGGATGTCGGCTGCCTGCAGGATCGGGTACGTGAAGAGCCCGACGCTCGCGTGGTCGGAGCCGTGCTGCAAGGACTTGTCCTTGAACTGGATCATGCGCGAGGCTTCGCCGAAGCCCGTGATGCACCCCAGGACCCAGGCGAGCTGGGCGTGTTCGGGAACCTGGGACTGGACGAACAGGGTGCACTTGTCGACGTCGACGCCGCCGGCAATGTACTGCGCCGCGGTGACCCGTGTCCGGTGGGCCAGCTCGGCCGGATCCTGCGGCACAGTGATGGCGTGCAGGTCCGGGATGAAGAAGATGGCGTCATACTCGTCCTGCATGCGGACCCAGTTGACCAATGCGCCGAGGTAGTTGCCCAGGTGGAGGGAGTCGGCAGAGGGCTGCATGCCGGACAGCACGCGGTGCTTTGCCCCGGCGGCCACTTTGGTCGATGTTGCCTTGGCTGCGGCTGCGGCGGGTTCAGTCGTCGTGGAACTGGTCATGAGGTAACTTTCGAAGGCTTAGAGCTGGTAGTCGACTACCAGCGGTGCGTGGTCAGAGAAACGGGTGTCCCATGACGGTGCCCGGTCGACGACGGCCGCAAGTGCGGCTGCCGCGAGACCGGGAGTGGCCATGTGGTAGTCGATGCGCCAGCCTGTGTCAGTGTCAAAGGCCTTGCCGCGCTGGGACCACCAGGTGTAGGGGCCTTCGACATTTCCTGCCAGGCCCCTGTGGACATCCCTCCATCCGATCTCGTCGCCGAAGAAGCGGTCGAAGTACGCGCGCTCCCCGGGAAGGAAACCGGCACGCTTCGTGTTGCCCTTCCAATTCTTGATGTCGAGCTCGGTGTGGCCCACGTTGAGGTCGCCGACCACGAGGGCATGGTCACTGTGCTTGGCAAGTTCCGGAAGCCTTGTGGACATGACGTCGAGGAACCGGTACTTGTCCACCTGTTTGGGCGTGTCCGCTTCGCCGGAGTGAACATAAGCGCTGACGACGGTCAGGGTCGTGTCCTTGCCGCCGCCGTCCCGGACGACGTAGTCCGCCTCGACCCAGCGTCCAGCAGTGGCGAAGTAGTCGTCGCCGAGGCCCACGCGTGTGGCGACGGGTTCCTGCCGGGAGGCGATCGCAACGCCGGCGCGGCCCTTCGCCTCGGCTTCGGCGTGCAGGATGTGCCAGCCCTCGCCGATGAGCTGGCGGACTACCTCATCGGGCGCGCGCACTTCCTGCAAACACAGGATGTCGACGTCGCGCGGTTCCAGCCATTCCGCCATGCCCTTCTTGTAGGCGGCGCGAAGACCGTTGACGTTGACGGTTGCGATGCGAAGGAAGTCTTTCTTCAATGCCGAACTCACCCCGCCTACTCTAGTCGATGATGGTGCCCGAGACGGGCTCGTCGCCGCCGCCGGAGGACCTGATCATGTCCCGGGCATTGCTCGACGTGATGGCGATGGTTTCCAAGGCGCGGTTGATGGTGTCCTGATCGGCGGCGTCGCCCTTCGCGCGCTCGTCCTCCACTACGCGTACCTGCACTTGGACAATCTTGAAGGAGTGGTCCAGTTTGAGGTCACGCATTTCATCCGTTTCGCTGCGTTCGGCAACCACGCGGGTTCCGCCGTGGTCCGCGGCCGACGACGACGGCGCCCGCCCGGTTGCCGCGTTGAAGGCATTCCGGGCTTCGTTGAATTTTTCGCCCGCCCGCTTGGCGGCCCTCTGGATGCTGAACACCACGAAGGCGGCGAGGACAAGCCAGGCGAAGGAGATAACCGCGACGACCCAACCGACGACGTCGTTGTGGTTGGCAGCGAAGATCACGGCGACCAGGAAAGCGATGAGCACCACGGTCGTGCCCAGCCCGCCGATGCGGAAGCCCTTGAAAGGGCTCCTGGCGGAAGCGGACGAGGGAACAGATGACGGGGAGTCGCCGAGGGATCGCATGCACCCATTGTCGCAAACTCCGCACGGCGAACCGCCCGCTTCCACCCGCGGCGAACAGCCACTGCCGCTATTTCAGGAAAAGCTTCCGCAGCCTTCCGGTCGTGAGCGCAATGCCGAGGGCGATCATCACAAGGTAATAGGCCACATGTACTGCCGTGGCCGGGCTGAAAGAGCCAATGCTGATCTGCCGCAGGAGTTCCACCCCGTGCCAGAGCGGCATCGCTTGGATGAGCCACTGGATGTATTGCGGATAGACGCTCAGCGGGTAGAAGGTGGCGCTGAAAAGGAACATGGGCAGCATGAAGAAGTTGATCCAATCCATTTGCTGGAAGGTCTTCATGAAGCTCGTGATGCCCATGCCGAAACTCGCGAAGCCAAACGCGATGAGCACCGAGGCGGGGATGACCAGGATGGCCCATGGGGTGGTGATGAGTCCCATGACGGCCATGACGGCGGTAAACCCCGTGGCGTACAGGAGTCCGCGCAAGAGAGCCAGGAAGATCTCGCCGATGGCCACGTCCAAAGGTCCGAGGGACGTGTACAGCATTCCCTGGTACAGCTTGGCGAAATTCATCTTGAAAAAGACGTTCCAGGTGGAGTCGTAGACGGCGCCGTTCATGGCGGACACGGCCAGGAGCGCGGGCGCGATGTAGGCCGCATAACTGATGGCCTGCCCGCCCGGTCCCGCCACGGTACCCACGATGGGCCCGAGTCCCACGCCCATCGAAATCAGGTAAAGCACGGGCTCGAAGAATCCGGATACAAGAATCAGCCAGGTGCTGCTTTTCGCTGCCATGAGGCCCCGGGATACGACGGCGAGCGCGTTGCGGGAGTACAGGGGGCCGAAGGTACGTCCACGGGCAGCCTCGGTGGCGCTGTGGCCGCCCGTAAGAACGCTCATGCCCCCATCCTCCTGACGAACTGGCGGCGCGTCAGGGTCCAACCTGCGGCGGCCAAACCTACAAGGAAAAGGACATGCGCCAGGGTCAACAAGGGATTCTCCTCGAGTCCATAGGTGAAGAAGCGGCCCAGTTGCGTACCGTGCCACACCGGGGAAATCCAACCGATCCAGCGCACTCCAAGCGGGAGTGAATCCAGCGGGAAGAACGTGCCCGAAAACAGGAAAAGCGGTACAACGATGAACCGCTGGACCAACGCGAACTGGCCTGAGTCTTTGGTGATGGTCGAGGCATAGGCCATGAGCGGAAGTCCGAAGGACAGCCCGGCCACCGTGGCGACTATGGCCGACACCCAGCCCCAAGGACCCGGCGAGGCACCGAACGCGGCCACGATAGAAAAGTAGACCACTGATTGCACCAGGAACTTCAAAGCGCTGGCCATGATGTGGCCAGTGGCGATCTGTTGCGGTACCAACGGGGAGGCGTGGGGGCCATAGAAAACGCGGCGCCATTTGAAGCCGTCCATGATCGGGTAGGAAAAGTCCCCGGTAGCCGTCATGACCGCGGATGAGACCAGCAGCGCCGGAGCGATGAACGTCAAATAGTTCACTCCGCCGAATACCGCTGCGCTGTTCGCATCCACCAGGCTCGCCAGCCCGACGCCCATCGCGAACAGGTAGGCCACCGGTTGTCCCACGCTGTAGAGGAACACGGACCAGCCGTAGCCGCGCATCACCCGGAGGACCTGCTCGGCGTAGAAGAAGGACCCCCAGCGTTTCGCCCGGCCGGCTGAAACGGCCGGCGAGTGGGCGCTAGTCAACGAGGCTCCGTCCGGTCAGCCGGAGGAACACGTCCTCCAAGGATGAACGGCGCACAAGCGAGGTCACGGGATGGAGCCGGCGTGCGGAGACTTGCTCCAGGGCTGACTCGCCGTCGTTCGTGTAGATGAGCACCCGGTCCGGAAGCGTTTCGACGCGCTCACCGATTCCCTCGAGTTCGCGGCCGATGGTGGCGTTGCGTTCGGAACCGAAGCGCAGTTCCAGCACCTCCCGCGTGGAATATTCGCGGATCAGGCTGCCCGGCGAGCCTTCGGCCATGATCCTGCCCTTGTCCACCACGATCAGCCTGTCGCAAAGCTGTTCAGCCTCGTCCATGTAGTGCGTGGTGAGGATCAGCGTGACACCCTGTTCCTTCAGCCTGAACAGCCAGTCCCAGAGGATGTGGCGGGCTTGCGGGTCCAATCCCGTGGTGGGCTCGTCCAGGAGCAGGATCTTGGGTTCGTTGATGAGCGAGCGGGCAATCGTGAGGCGCCGTTTCATGCCTCCCGAGAGGGCATCAACCCTGGACTTGGCCTTGTCCGTCAGCTGGGCGAACTCGAGCAGCTCGTCGGCTTTGGGGCGCAAGTAGCTCAAGGGCAGGCCGAAGTAGCGGCCATAGACAATCAGGTTTTCGCGGACCTTGAGTTCCTCATCCAGGTTGTCCTGTTGCGGCACCACTCCAAGGTGCGCACGGACTTCGGGGCCGTGCGTTTCCGGGTCAAGGCCCATGATGCTGAGCTTTCCGGACGTGCGCTGGGAGACTCCGCCGATCATCTTCATCGTGGTCGATTTGCCGGCACCGTTAGGGCCAAGCAGGCCGAAGGACTCCCCTGCCGGGACCTCGAACGAGATACCGTCGACGGCGGTGAGCTCGCCGTAGCTTTTGGTGAGGTTTTCGGCTGTGATTACCGCGGGTGGGTTCATCTGGAAGCTGGCTGACGTGGAGAAGGAGCGGGTGGCTTCATTGTGCACCCCAGCAGACTAGTAGAGCCAAGGAATACGTGAAAGGGGCATTCCGCAATTTTCTGGAGAAACCCCTTGGGCGCCCCTAAAAGGGCTAGATGTGACGGAGGTATCTCTGGGGCGCTTCCATGAATGAACGCCAATTCGTGACGAGATCCAGATCTTCCCAGGTGCTGGTCCGCAAGCCCCGTGGACCCACTTCGAGGATCTGCGCACCCGGGAGGGCCGCAAGGACGGGCGAATGCGTGGACATGATGACCTGGGAGTCTCCCACCGCGAGAAGATCCTTCAACACCGCAAGAAGACTAAGGCACCCTGTGAATGACAACGCTGATTCCGGTTCATCGAGCACCCACAATCCATGCCCCTTGAATCGATCGACTACCAGTTCCAGAAACGACTCGCCGTGGGACATGTTGTGAAAGGAGAGGTCGGTGCCGGTGGTGCTCGGATTCTTCTCGAGGTAGGTGAAGAAGCCATGCATGGTTTCCGCCCGCAAGAAGTATCCCCGCCGGGTGGCGCCGGCATTCCTGACAAGCTGCAGGTGGTTGGCGAGTATGGATTCTGTAGGCCTAGTGGTGTGCCGCGCTCCTGTCGAACCGCCTTCAGGAGACAGACCGTAGGCCAATGCGATGGCCTCCACAAGGGTCGATTTTCCCGACCCGTTCTCGCCAAGCAGTATTGTGGCGGACGTCAGTTCGAGTCCTTGGTCCAGGATTTGGGCCACCGCCGGCAGGGCTGCCGGCCATTCACGGCGATCAAGAACGTTGGCTGGGTTCTCTGCCAGGCGCCTGATCGGATAATTGCGGAAAGGCATGCGCTCATTCTTGCAGCCTGCCCCATCCCATCTCCGGAAAGCCCGGCGCGGATACCCGTGAGGCGCCGGGCTTTACCTCCAGCCCCGTGACATTCTGCTGGATCATTCCGTGCATCAGGCCCTGGAACCGTGTGATTCCAAGGCCTGACGAATGACCCAAGGCGAATGATCCAGCAGAATCCGCCGGTTCCTCAGTTTGTCGGGTGTGCCCGCAGCACCTCCAGGCGTTGGCGGTACTCGGTCTCGTCGATTTCGCCCCGCGCGTACCGCTCCCTCAGCACTCCTTCCGCGCCCTGGGTGGCGGCCCAGTAGTGGTTGCGGCGCCACATCCTGCGGCCGAAGAAGATGAAGAATCCGATCACGAGGATCCAAAACAGCGGGATCAGGAGGAAAAACGGCCAGAAGACGAAGCCGTCGCCGTGGACCACGGTGTCGGTGGGAAGCTGCGCGGCCGCAGCCGCAATGGTGGTGCTCAATGAAGTCAACATGTCCAGTCCAAACTCTCAGCAGGCCGTATCTCGGCTCTGGTTCCAGTCTGGTTTTCGGCCCATTCCGGCGCGTCGGCCGCCGGGAGTCACTTACGGCCCGGCGCCTACTCCCCGGGGAGACTGCTGGCCAGTACTAGCTGCTCCAGCCCGGCCGGACCAGCCCGGATTCGTAGGCCAGCACCACCAATTGGGCCCGGTCCCGCACCAGCAGTTTGCTCATGATCCGAGAGACGTGCGTCTTCGCGGTCAACGGGGTAATGAACAGCCGCTCAGCGATCTCAGCGTTGTTCAAGCCTTCCCCCACGAGCGCCAGGACTTCCCGTTCGCGCTCGGTGATTTGGTCCAGGGGCACGGTCTTCGACGCGGCCTTGCTGTGCACGGCGAGTTGGGCCATGATGCGGCGGGTGACTGACGGCGAGAGGAGGGCATCGCCGTCGTGCACCACCCGCACGGCCCGGATCAGTTCCTCCGGTTCGGTGTCCTTGACGAGGAAGCCCGCCGCGCCCGCGCGCACGGCTTCGGCGATGTATTCGTCCAGCTCAAACGTCGTCAGGATGATGATGCGAGTGTGCGCGAGGTGCGGGTTGGCCAGGATTTGCCGGGTCGCGGCCAGTCCGTCGCCGTCGGGCATGCGGATGTCCATGAGCACGACGTCGGGCTCCTCACGCTCGGCCAGCCTGACGGCATCCCGGCCTGTACCCGCTTCAGCCACTACTTCCATGTCCGGTTCGGCGTCCAGGAGGGCCCGGAACCCGGCGCGAATGAGGTTCTGGTCGTCGGCGAGCAGCAAGCGGATCATCGTTGGAGTCCTGCCTGGTGGGGGTTCAACGGGAGGGTCGCCTCGACGCGCAGCCCGGGCCCCAGCGGCGTGAGGTTGAGCGTGCCGCCCAAGGCCTCGACGCGCTCCCGCATGCCCCTGAGCCCGTTCCCGGGGGACGCTCCTCGGAGGCCTCCGCCGTCGTCGTCGATCCGCACCCTCAGCGCGTTGCCCGCCAGTTCGAGGAGTACGACGGCGGACTCCGCGCCCGAGTGCCTGCGGACGTTGCTCAGCCCTTCCTGGACGATCCGGTAGGCGGCTTCTTGCTGTGTTGGACCAATGAGTTCAGGATCGACGGAGTTGCCGAACCGGAGCTCCAACCCACCACGCCGTGCGTCGTCCACGAGTTCCTGGATCCTTCCCAGGCTTGGCGGCGCCGCGGGGCTCAGCGGAGCGTCTTCGCGGAGGACGCCGAGGAGCTGACGGACCTCGGCCAGGGACTCTTTGCTCGCCGCCTTGATGGCCTCAAGTGCCGGGCGGAGTTTCTCCGGATCGTTGGTGCCCAGGTGGAGCGCCACGGAGGCCTGGACGTTGATCATCGACAGGGAGTGCGCCACCACGTCGTGGATATCACGGGCGAGGGTGAGGCGGTATTCGTCCCGCTCGGCCTGTTTCGCGGCTTCCCTCCGTCGCCGGTATTCGGCCATCCGTTCGCCCCTGCGTCGGAAGCCCTCGCCGATGAGGACAAGGATCGCTGCCCAGGCGACACCGGCAGAGGCCCGCAGAAGCCCGGTCTGATCTCCGTCGAGGATGGCCATCAGCACAACTGCGGCGGCCGAAATCCCCGCCCCGAGCCAGGCCTGCCAGCGCAGCCCCGCGGCGGCGGTCAGGACGATCGAGAGAGCCAGCGAGAGCGCTATCGGGCCCCACGCGTACCCGAGGAGCAAGTACACCGACGTGGCCGCGAGAGTGATCGGCAGCATGACGGCGGGCATCCGGGTCCGGAAAGCCAAAGCTGCTGGTCCCGCCAGCAGCAGCATGAAGGCAAGCGGGTCCAGGTGGCGTGCGGCGGCTTGATGGCTCGCCGAAAAGACGGTCCCGAGGACCTGGATCAGGGCCACCGCTATCACGATGAAACTCGTGGGAGGGCCGTGGAAACGCCGCTGCATGCTCCGAGCCTAGCGGCGGAGGGCGCCGGCGTCGTCGGGTTAACGGTGTAGGGCGCCTACTCCCGCGGGAGTAGGCGCCCTTTCACGGTGGTGGGAGCAAAATCAGGCTTGGCTTCCCGCTGCCACTTGGCGTTCCGCAGCTTCGACCACGTTGGTCATGAGCAGCGCCACGGTCATGGGACCCACACCGCCCGGGTTCGGCGAGATCCAGCCGGCCACATCGGCCACGGCAGGATCGATGTCGCCGTGGACCCTGCTCTTGCCCGTCTCGGGGTCGGTCTCACGGGTGACACCGACGTCGAGCACAGCCGCACCGGGCTTCACGTCCGCAGGTTTGACGATGTGCTTGGCACCGGCCGCGCCCACAATCACGTCCGCCTGCCGCAGCAGCTCCGAGAGGTTCTTGGTCCCGGTATGCGTCAGCGTCACGGTGGCGTTCACGGCCCGCCGGGTGAGCAGCAGGCCGATCGAGCGGCCAATCGTGACACCGCGGCCGACCACCACGACGTGCTTTCCGGCGAGACTGTAGCCGTTGCGCTCCAGGAGCTCAATGACGCCGCGGGGCGTGCACGGCAACGGCGAGGTGATTTCTCCGTTGACGTTGAGCACCAGCCGGCCCAGGTTGGTGGGGTGCAGGCCGTCGGCATCCTTGGCGGGGTCGATCCGCTCGAGGATGGCGTCGGTGTCCAGGTGCTTGGGCAGCGGCAGCTGCACGATGTAGCCGTGGCAGGCAGGGTCCGCGTTGAGTTCGTCGATGAGGGCCTCGACCTCGGCCTGCGTGGCGTCCGCCGGAAGCTCGCGCTGGATCGAGTTCATCCCGATCGCCACAGACTGCTTGTGCTTCATGGACACGTAGAGCTGCGAGGCAGGGTCGGCACCGATGAGCACAGTGGCGATGCCCGGAGTCACTCCCTGGGCCCTCAAGGCCGCGACGCGCTCAGTCAGTTCAGACTTGATGGCGGCCGCGGCGGCCTTGCCGTCGAGGATCTTCGCGGTCTGCGCCATGGACGGGTTCACCACTGCTCGTGCTGCGGGTACAGCGGGAAGTCGGCGGCGAGCTTGTCGACGCGGGCCTGCAGGGCTTCAACGTCGGTAGCGGAGCCGGACTTCAGCGCCGAAGCGATGATCTCGGCCACTTCGGTGAACTCGGTGGCACCGAAGCCGCGGGTTGCCAGTGCCGGCGTACCGATGCGCAGGCCGGAGGTGACCATCGGCGGGCGGGGGTCGAACGGAACGGCGTTGCGGTTCACGGTGATGCCCACCGAGTGCAGGAGGTCTTCGGCCTGCTGGCCGTCCAGCTGGGAGTTGCGCAGGTCCACGAGGACGAGGTGCACGTCGGTGCCGCCGGTCAAAACGGAAACGCCGGCTTCAGCGACGTCGGCCTGGTTGAGGCGGTCGGCGATGATCTTGGCGCCTTCGAGGACGCGCTCCTGGCGCTCCTTGAACTCCTCGCCGGCTGCGATCTTGAAGGCAACTGCCTTCGCGGCGATGACGTGCATGAGGGGGCCGCCCTGCTGCCCGGGGAACACGTTGGAGTTGAGCTTCTTGGCCCACTCCTGCTTGGCCAGGATCACGCCCGAGCGCGGACCCGAAAGCGTCTTGTGCACCGTGGAGGTCACGACGTCGGAGTGCGGCACCGGGCTCGGGTGCAGGCCTGCCGCGACGAGGCCCGCGAAGTGGGCCATGTCCGTCCAGAGGAGCGCGCCAACCTCGTCGGCGATGGAACGGAAAGCGGCGAAGTCGAGGTGCCGCGGGTAGGCGGACCAGCCGGCGATGATGACCTGGGGCCTCTCGGCGATGGCCTGCTCGCGGAGCTTGTCCATGTCGATGCGGAAGTTGTCTTCTTCAACCTGGTAGGCAGCTACGTTGTAGAGCTTCCCGGAGAAGTTGAGCTTCATGCCGTGGGTGAGGTGGCCGCCATGGGCGAGGGAAAGGCCGAGGATCTTGTCGCCCGGAGTGATCATCGCGGACAGGGCTGCGGCGTTGGCCTGCGCACCGGAGTGCGGCTGTACGTTGGCGTACTCAGCGCCGAAGAGGGCCTTCACGCGGTCGATGGCCAACTGTTCGGCAACGTCCACGTATTCGCAGCCACCGTAGTAGCGGCGGCCCGGGTAGCCTTCGGCGTACTTGTTGGTCAGGACCGAACCCTGGGCTTCCATGACGGCGCGGGGCGCAAAGTTCTCGGAAGCGATCATTTCCAGGGTGCCGCGCTGGCGGCCGAGCTCCTGTTCCAGAACCGCGGCGATCTCGGGATCGAGCTCGGAAAGCGGCTGGTTGCTGATGGTCGCGGAGGTGATGGTGCTGGTGGTCACGAAGATCTCCTGGCTAGGCAACGGGTATTTCTACAGGTCAGGCTACCGGCTGGGTTTTTTACATGCCTTTGATTACGGGGCAGGGTCCAGCGACAGTAAAACGCGACCCTCGGCCCAGGCGTACGATCCGTGGTCTTCAAAATGCCGCTCCCTGGTGGTGCACCACCCAACGCCAGTCGCGACGACTTAAACAGTACAACAGGTGGGCAACGGTAGGCTTGTATGTGTGACTGACTCCGCCCTGCCTATGTCTTTTGTTGTAACGCTGTCCTGCCCGGACCGGCCCGGAATTGTCCACGCGGTTGCCGGGGCTTTATTGGAGGCCGGGTGCAACATCGCTGATTCCCAGCAATACGGCAGCCCCAGCACCGGAAACTTCTTCATGCGGGTGGAAGCTACGACGCCTTCGACCCAGGCTGAGTTGAGCGCCGCACTGGCGCCCGTCGCTGAGGCTTTCGGCATGACGTGGCAGATCAACCCGGTGGGCCAGAAGGTCCGCACCCTGATCCTGGGTTCAAAGGACGCGCACTGCCTCAACGATCTGCTCTTCCAGCAACGCTCCGGAACCCTGCCCATCGAGGTGCCGGCCATCGTATCCAACCACCGGGACCTCGAAGGGCTGGCGGAGTTCTACGGAATCCCCTTCCACCACATCCCGGTCACCCCGGACACCAAGCCCGAAGCAGAGGCCAAGCTGCTCGCGCTCATCCACGAGCACGGCATCGAATTGACCGTCCTGGCGCGTTACATGCAGGTCCTTTCCAACGAGCTGTGCACCGAACTCAACGGCAAGGCCATCAACATCCACCACTCCTTCCTGCCGTCCTTCAAGGGCGCCAAGCCCTACCACCAGGCGCATGCCCGGGGCGTGAAGATCATCGGTGCCACTGCGCATTACGTCACGGCGGACCTCGACGAGGGTCCGATCATCGAGCAGGAAGTCATCCGGGTGGACCACGCGCGCACGGCCGAGCAATTCGTGCAGA
The DNA here is from genome assembly GCF_021483235.1 of Arthrobacter alkaliphilus. Classification (GTDB taxonomy): domain Bacteria; phylum Actinomycetota; class Actinomycetes; order Actinomycetales; family Micrococcaceae; genus Arthrobacter; species Arthrobacter alkaliphilus. Next base: position 395,722 of record NZ_JAKEEC010000001.1, read on the forward strand.
TGGGCCGCGATGTCGAGGGCCGCACCCTGGCCCAGGCCGTCCAGTGGCATGCCGAGCACCGCGTCCTGCTCGACGGCACCCGGACCGTGGTGTTCAACTAGGCTCCGTTCTAGGCTGGGTCCATGGAGGGCATTGCCATGACGCCGCATCGGCTCGAGTGCCGCGATTGGTTCATCCGCCTCCTCAAGGAGGAGCACCGCCATTCGTTGTTCGAACTGGGCTGCGGCACCGGTGTCGAAGGCCGGGAGTTCGTCAGGGCGGGCCTGCATTACACGGGCGTGGACCTTTCCGAGGAGAGTATCCACCTCGCGCGGGCCAAGGGACTGGACGCCAGCGTGGCCAGCGGCCGGTCCCTGCCTTTCGCGGATGGCACATTCCCGGCCGTGTGGACTATGAGTACCCTCCTGCATGTCCCCAATGCGGTAATCCACGACGTCGTGAGCGAACTCGTGCGGGTCACCGCACCTGGTGCGCCGATCGCCGTCGGGCTCTGGTCAGGTGACGATGAAGAAGTCCTCAACCCCGAGGACCTGGACGAGCCCCGGCGCTTCCTCAGCCGGCGCAGCGACGAAACCGTGCGGCGTCTCTTCGGCGACCATGGCACGGTGGAGCATTTCCGGACGTGGCCCGAGGGCGCAGGGGTGGAATCCGGACCGGGAGCCGGGAACTCGGCCCAGCATTACCAGTTCCTGGTCCTGCGGACTCCTTGAGGAGGCGGTGCGGGCCCTAAGCTTGCCCCATGGCTCCCATCTACACCTTTGCCGGGGACACCCCGGTCATCCATGACTCAGCGTTCGTGGCACCCACGGCCTCCATCATCGGCAAGGCCACGCTCGGCGAGGGCTCCAGCGCGTTCTACGGCGTGTCCGTCCGGGCGGACACCGCGGCCATCAGCGTCGGCGCCGGCTCGAACCTGCAGGACAACGTGGTCCTGCACGCCGACCCCGGATTTCCGTGCACCGTCGGCGAACGGGTCAGCGTCGGACACAGCGCCGTCGTGCACGGCTGCACGGTGGAGGACGACTGCCTCATCGGCATGAGCGCCACCATCCTGAACGGCGCCGTCATCGGTACGGGTTCACTCGTGGCGGCTGGCGCCGTCGTGCTTGAGGGAACAATCGTCCCGCCGCGCTCCTTGGTCGCCGGTGTTCCCGCCAAGGTGCGGCGCGAACTGAGCGAGGAAGAGCTCGACGGCGTGAAGCGCAACGCGGCGCACTACAAGGAACTTGCCGAGGCGCACAGGGAAATGCACGCCACGGCAAGCCCTCGGTCCTAGTCCAGGCTGATCGGTCCGAGCTCGTCCAACAGCTCGCCGGGCCCCGGGTTGCCCGGAACCGGGGAGCCGCCGAGGTGGTTCACCACGCCCCAGACGGCGTTCAGCCCTGTGGTGACGGCGCCTTCCGCCCATCCCGCGGTGAAGGAGACGTCGTCGCCGGCCAGGAAGATGCCGCGCTGGCTGTCCGGCAGCTTGTCCTGCTTGAAGTGCGTGAACAGGCGCTGCTGATAGCGGTAGTGGCCAGGCAGGTTGGCCTTGAAGGCGCCCATGAAGTTGGGGTCGGCCTCCCAGGAAACGGTAATGGGCTGCCCCACAATGTGGCTCGCGATGTCCACGCCCGGATAGATCTGCTCAAGCGAGTGCAGCATGAGCTTGACGCGTTCTTCGGCGGTGAGCGAGAGCCACTTCAAGGCGTCGTCGTTCCAGGTGTAGGAAAGCAGGATGACGGCGGGCTTGTCCGGGCCGTCGTCGAGCAGGTAGGTGGCCCGGTTGAGCCGGTCGGTCAGCGTCATGGACAGGACTTCGCGGCCGGTTTCGGGGTCGATGTCTTTCCAGAACGGACGGTCCACCATGACGAAGGTCTTGGACGACTGCATGTAGTGCGAGCGTTCGATCGCAGTCCACAATTCGGCGGGGAAGAGCGATTCCTCGGTGTGGATGCGCGTGGACAACAGCCACGACTGGCACGTGGTCACAACGGCCGGGTAGCCGGTTTCCCGGCCCCACCGCTCGCGCACCATGAGGTCTCCGTTGCTGCCGCGTTGAATGCGGTCCACGGCCCCGCGGGGAGAGCCGGAGTGCAACGAAGCCAGGGACGTGCCCTCGGGCCAATGCGTAATGCCCGACGGCGCGTGGTGCCAGAGTGCCTCGGGGAGACGCTGCGCTCCCCCGCTGATGAGCCGGTGCTGGTCATCGGCATCGGTGTAGACGACGCGCAGGATTTCGAGGATGGAATTGGGGAAGTCGGTGTCCCAGCCGCCGGTGCCGAAACCTACTTGCCCGAAGGCTTCCCGGTGCGCGAAGCCGGCCTCTTTGAAGGCGTTGCTCGCGGCGATGAAGCCGTAGAACGTCTGTTCGTCCATGAGCGGGAGAAGCTCGTTCCACAGTTCCTTGATCCGGGCGGTGTCCCGGGCACGGATGGCGTCCTGCATCTCCTGGAATGCGGCGCCGTCATTGACGGCGGCTTTCCACGCGGCGGCAACCTCGTGGAAGAAGTCCGGCAGGTCTGCCGAGGTGGCGGCGTAGTGCTTCTTTCCTGCCAGCTCAATCACGGTGCTCGATGTTGCGGGCGCGAGCGGGTTGGGGAAGTCCTGGGTGTCCAGTCCCAAGAGATCCACGTAGTGGTAGAACGCCTTGCCTGATACCGGGAACCGCATGCCGCCCAGGTCGGCAACCACTCCGGGGGCGGAGGGGAAGCTCGCGGTGCGGAGCCGCCCGCCGATCTGGTCGGCCTCGTAGACCACGGGCCGCAGCCCGAGTTTCATGAGTTCGTAGGCGGTGACGAGTCCGGAGAGGCCGGCACCGATCACGGCGACTTCGGTCCCGTAGAGTTCCGGCGGAACGACGGCCAAGCCATCGGGATGCGCCAAATAGTGGTCGTAGCTGAACGGGAAGTCCGGGTTCAGCATGGTGATGGGAGCCTCGGCCGGCGTTGCTTTGCGGGTGCCCGGTTCCGGGGACTGCTCCGCGGGCAATTCGGTGGCGATGGTCATGAAAGTTCTGCCTTCACAGTTTCCGGGTCCGGGACCCTTGCGGATAGTTCACGGTATTCCTGTTCACTCAGGGCCGCCACCTTGGAGTTCCGGCGTCCATAGCCGAAGTAGAGGGCGATGCCCACGAGCATCCAGCCACCGAACACCACCCACGTGTCGGCGCCGAGGTTAGCCATGAGGTAGGCGCACATCAGGGTGCCCAGGATGGGGGTGATCGGGTAGAGCGGGACGCGGAAGCTGCGCTTGAGTTCCGGGCGGTTGCGCCGCAGGTAGATGACGGCGACGTTGACCAGCGCGAACGCGAAGAGGGTGCCGATGCTGGTGGCGTCTGCGAGCGCGCCGAGCGGGACAAGTCCAGCGGTGAGTGCGACGGCGGTGCCCACGATCAACGTTCCGGCCACGGGGGTGCCGGTCCGGCGGGAGACGCGGCCGAAGACCTGCGGGACGAGCCCGTCGCGGGACATGGAGAGCAGGATGCGGGTCTGGCCGTAGAGCACGGTCAGGACGATGCTGGCGATGGCGAGCACGGCTCCCACCGAGAACACGAGGGCGATCCACGGCTGGTGGGTGGTTTCCTCAAGGATCTGCACCAGGGCAGCTTCAGTGCCGCCGAACCATTCCCAGGGGCGGGCACCGATCGCGGCGACGGCCACCAGGACGTAGAGGCTGGTCACGATCACCATGGAGAGCAGGATGGCCCGGGGCAGGTCGCGCTTGGGGTTGCGCGCTTCCTCGCCGGCGGTCGATGCGGCGTCGAATCCGATGTAGGAGAAGAAGACCCTGGATGCGGCAGCCGAGACACCTGCAGCGCCCATCGGCATCAGGGGTTCGAAGTTCCCGGCGTTGAAAGCGGTGAAGGCAACAGCGCAGAAGAAGAGCAGGATGACCACCTTGACGGCGACAATAGCGGTGTTGATCCAGGCGCTTTCCTTCGCGCCGCGCACCAGCAGGATCATGGCGAGGACCACGATCACCATTGCCGGGATATTGACCACCCCGCCGCTGCCCGGCGGCTGGGACATGGCGTCCGGCAGGACCTGCCCGAACGCTGCGAGGGTTTCATTCACGTACTGGCCCGCGCCGACGGCCACGGCAGCAACGGATACCGCGTATTCGAGGACAAGGCACCAACCGCAGATCCAAGCCATTCCCTCGCCCATCGTGGCGTAGGAGTACGAGTAGCTCGAGCCGGCTACGGGCACCAGGCCCGCCATTTCGGCGTAGGACACAGCAGACAGCAAAGCCGCGAGTCCGGCTACCACGAAGGAGATCCAGACCGCGGGTCCTGCCAGGGGCACGGACTCGCCCAGGATCACCAGGATGCCGGTGCCCAGAGTGGCACCGACGCTGATCATGGTCAGCTGGAGAACGCCGAAGCTGCGGACGAGCGGCGTTCCGCCGTGGCTGCTTCCGGCTTCGCTGACCATTTGCCCGATCGGCTTGCGGCGCAGGAGTTGCGCCCCGAGGCCCGGACGGCGGGCTGCGTTGCCGGAACCCGTATTCGTGGAGTGCGTTGGCTTGGTCTGGGTGGCGGTAGGCACAGTCACCGTTGACGTCCCTTCAGAGTAGTTTGCGATTTCCCGTGTCCACCGTAAGCCTGTGAGCCAGCTCTCATGGAGGTGCAAAATAACCTATAGTGATCAACCATGAGACGTATTGCACAATCAGAATACGCGCCGGAAGCGGCGCTTTCCGGACAGGTCAGCGTTGATCTGTCTGCGATTTCAGACAACATCAAAGCTTTGAAAAAGCGCACCGCCGCGCCGCACTTCATGGCCGTGGTCAAGGGGAACGGCTATGGCCACGGGCTCGTCGAGATTGCCCGCACGGCCTTGGCGGCAGGGGCGGACTGGCTGGGAACGGCCCAGCTTAGCGAGGCCATCGCCTTGCGCAGGGCGGGCATCACCGTGCCGGTCCTGTCGTGGCTTTATCTAGCATCCCAGACCAGCGCGACCATCCGGGAGGCACTCGAGTACGACGTCGACGTTTCCCTCGGAAGCGTTGGCCAACTTGAGGTCCTGGCAGGGATCGCGAGGCAGCTGGGGCGCCCCGCCGTCGTGCACTTGGAGCTCGACAGCGGCCTCAGCCGCGGCGGCGCGCGGAAGGAAGACTGGCCCGATCTGGTGGCCCAGGCACGCAAGTCGGAGCAGGACGGCACGGTCCTGGTCCGCGGCATCTGGACCCACCTGGCTTGGGCCGACGTTCCCGCCCATCCCGGCAACGCCGCAGCCGTGGCGGAGTTCGAAGACGCCGTCCGCGAAGCCCGGGCGGCCGGGCTGGACCCGCAGCTGCGGCACGTGTCGAGCTCGGCCAACATCCTGGAGCGGCCCGAATTCCACTTCGACATGGTCCGCGCCGGCCTGGCGATCTACGGCTTGGCCCCCGCGGACCACCTCGATCCCGCCGACTTCGGACTGCGCCCGGCCTTGAGCGTCACCGCGCCGCTCGTCATGGTCAAGAAGGTGCCAGCGGGAACCGGCGTCAGCTACGAGCACCAGGCCATCACCCACGAGCCGCGCTACCTCGGACTCATTCCCCTCGGCTACGCCGACGGCATCCCGAAGGGCATCAGCGGCCGGAGCCTGGTCCAGATCGCCGGACGGAAAGTCCCCGTGATCGGCAAGGTATGCATGGACCAGTTCATGGTGGACCTCGGCCCGGGTGCTTCCGGAATCGAAGTCGGCGACACGGCGGTCCTGTTCGGCGATCCGGCGGGCGGTGCTGCAAGCGCCGACGATTGGGGCGGTGCCATCGGAAGCCATGGTGATGAGATCATCAACCGGATCGCACCAAGACTGCCCCGCGTGTACGCGTCCGGTGCCTACGAATGCCCGGATTACCAGGAGGCGACGAGCGATGTCGCCTGACCCTGGCGCCGGCCGCCTGAGCTTCGTCACGCTTGAGCAGTTCCTGAAGCAGCTGCCGCCCGAGCTGGAGATACTCCACGACGGCGGCAGCGGCGGGGAGCTGCTGCGCTGGGTTGAACCCAGCGAATTGGACGATCCCACCCCGTACCTCCCGGACGGAGAGTTCCTGCTCACCGCCGGGCTCCCGTTCCTGGCGGACGGCGGGTCCCCGGAGAAGGTGGACGCTTACGTGAAGCGTTTGGTGGGGGCGAAGGTGGCGGCGCTGGGGTTCGGGATCAGGCCGTATTTCGACGCCGTCCCGGCCGAGCTTCTCAAGGCCTGCCGCAGGCACCAGCTCACGTTGATTGAAATCCCGGAGTCCATCCCGTTCGCCGCGATCGGACTTGAGTTCTCCCAACTTCTGGAATCGGATAACGCGAAGGTCTTCCGGCAGCTTGCGGACACCAACCGGCAACTCATGCGGGCTGTCCTCTCCCCCCGGCCCGAACACGAGCTGCTCGCGGCTTTGGTCCAAAAAGTTCCCGTCTGGGCGCTTCTCGTCGGAGCGGACGGGCGGGTACGGGCGCGCGCCCACGCGGCGGGAGGCAGCACCGGCGTCGAGCATTCATTGCTGGAACCCATGCTGGAACGGCTCCTTTCGGGCAGCGGACCGCGGGTTGAGGTGGACGGCTTTGATCAGCCCGGATCGGCGATGGTCTTCGGCCATCCGCTGCGCAGCACGAAAGACGCCAACCTGGGCGCCTTGATCCTGGGCTCGGACGCCGCGCTCACTCCCGCCCAGAACGGCGTGGTGCAGTCGGTTGTGGGTTTGCTGGAGCTGCTCGTCCGCCAACGGACCAGCGGCTCGCTCGCGCCAAGCCAATTGGCGACGGCGTTGTTGCTGCACCCGGAAAGCCTCACCAGCGGCGGGACCCGGCACGTCAACGGGCTCAAGGACCTCCTCGCCCAGAGCCTTTCCTCCACCCGGTCCGCTCCCCTGCGCGTGGTCCAAGGCATCAAGGTGGATTCCCCCGAATGGCCCGCCGGCGACAGCCCCGTGCGGGAGCTCTTGCAGTGGCGGCGCCTTTTCGATACCAAGCTGGTGGAAATCACCGATTACGGATTCGCTGCGATCACTCGTTTGAAGGTGGACGATGCGCTCCTCGCGGACGTCGAAAAGCTGGGCTGGCGGCTCGTCATCGGGGATCCCACCGAACTGACAGGCCTCGCCGCGGCCCACCAGCGTGCGACTTCCCTCCGTTCCCGCGTCCAATCCAGCGGCCGGAGTGCCCGCGTCGACGAGGTGACCTGGTCCGTCACCGGCCTCCTAGGACGCGAGGCTGGTTCCATGCTGGCCGCGAGGCTTCTCGAACCGGTGCTTTCCTTGGAAGCCGACAAGCGGGATCCCCTTTTGGCAGTCCTCCGGGGATGGCTGAGCGAAAACGGCAGCTGGGACGCCTCTGCAAAGGTGCTGGGGTTGCACCGCAACAGCGTGCGCCGGCAAATCGGCGTCCTGGCCGAATTGCTCGACACTGACCTGAACCAGGCCCAGGTCCGGGCGGAACTCTGGATCGCGCTGCAGTACACGGACGGTTTGGTGGGCGGAGGGGACGCTTAGTCGCACGCCGCTCGGGTTGGAAGCTGGTGTGCGTCGCCGTACCGCTAAGATCCCGTCCACCAGGCCGTGGCTGTGTCTCCGTGTACAACACGGAGAAGGCGCCGTTGGCACACTGAGAAACGTCGATTTTGCACGTATTTTGCCCGGTTTCACCACTTAATTTCGCCGATTGAGCACTGAGACGCGGATTTCGGGGCCTAGCATTCGACTGCCGGCTACGGGCAGCCGCCGGTAGCACAAATCGAAGTGGAGGAACGAAATGCTCACTACGACCGCATTGACTGCAAGCAGCACCGTGGCAACGGCACGAACCAAGATCGACGAAATGATTGTTCGCTACGACGGCTGGTTTCTGGTGCTTCTCGCCGTCCTGATGGTGCTTGCCTTTGCGCTGCTTGCAGCAATGGCCGTCTGGTGCTTGACGCAGGGACGAGGCCGTTTTACCGGCAACTGGAGCTGGAACCTACGGGGTGTCTCAATGTGGGTTGAGTGCAGGTAATTCACAGCAAGCTAAGCCGTCGTGGGGGGGGGGGGNTTGAGTGCAGGTAATTCACAGCAAGCTAAGCCGTCGTGGTGGCACTGAACCGTGCCACCACGACCAGAGCATCGGAATCACGCCTCATGACTGTCACTGTTGCCAACGTCAACTACGCCTATAACTCCAGAACCCAAGTGCTTCATGATGTCTCGTTCACGATCGCCGAGAATCAAATCATGGGCCTCATTGGTCCCAATGGGTCTGGAAAGTCCACCCTGATAAAGGTCATCCTGGACCTGCTCCAACTTCAAAGCGGCCGCATCTCCATCGGGTCGGACAGCAGTCAGAGCCGCAACGCCAAGATGTCTTCAATCTACTTGTCGAGCAATGACTATCTCCCTGAGTTCCTCACAGGGGCGGAATACGTGCGTTTTATGCACGGGCTCTATGGAGAACCCTTGGATCAGGAGGAATTGAGGACGCAATTCGCCAGGTACTCCATGCGGGACAGGCAGCGCGACTTGATCGAAGACTACTCACACGGCATGAGGAAGAAGTTGCAACTCATCGCCGCATTCATGCTCCGGCGAAGGTTTACCGTAATCGACGAGACCCTCAACGGCATCGACATCGACGCCATCAACCTCTTCGAGCGCGACATCCGAACCCTCGCCACAGACGGACGGTCCGTTCTGCTGTGCAGTCACGACTTCACGATGCTGGAACACGTGGCTGACGAGCTGTCACTTCTCATCCAAGGGGCCCTGGTGTTTCAGGCTCCGGTCCGGACAATTATCCGAGATCACGGCACGATAGCTGACCTCGCCAACGAATTCATCCGGGCAATGGAGCCGTCATAATGCGCCCGAAGAGCGTGGTTCTGCTGTTCCGATTGTTCTGGCTCTTCATTGTGAGACGCGTTGTGGGCCGGGGATTGTTGGCCAGTCCGGCCGCTCGGTTGTCGGCCGCACTCCTACTCGTTGCCGCGTTCGCAGGTTTCAACGTGTTGAGCTATGTGGTCATCCGCCAGTATCTCGGTGGGACCGGACTGTTGGAGCCTGTTCTTCAAGTTGCCAACGCGTCGGTCGGATTCTGGGTACTTATTGCGTACACACTGATCCGGGTGCTGTTCATGAAGGCAGATGAGCTTCTGAAGCTTTCCTTCAATCTGCCAGTGACCAACAAGGAAAGGACGATGGGATTTGCGCTCTTTGAGTCGTCCCTCGTCCTCCTTGTGACCGTCTTTATCTTCGGAGCGTTCTCGATTTCCACCGTGTTGATCGAGGGCACTGATTACATTCCGAAGGTTCTGGCGTCCATCTGGTTCCCCGCTATTTCAACGTACCTGCTTCTGAGCCTCGGCTACTATCTCCTTGAACGTGCTCTACAGGCACTCAGGATTGCACGCCTTCGCGGTCTGGTAGTCCCGATGGTCCTGGCAATCGGGCTGGCCGCGGCCTTTCCTCAGACCAACGAGCAGAGTAGCCAGATCGCCGAAAGCTACGTATCCGGGCGTGAATACAATGCACCGGTGCTGCTGTACGCGAAGCTGCTGGAAGACGTCGGGCTCTGGTTTTCCATTTTAGTGCTTCTTGCGACATCGGCAGCATTAGTTCCAGCAATAGTGGCCATCGCGCCCAGGAACTACGTTCCTATGCGCCGATTCTTCGCCATCCTGCCTCAATGGTTGGCAGGGCGCAAGTTCGGCGTTTACATTCTGATCTTGTTTCGAAGTTTCGAAACGATGGTGGCATTCTCTTTCATTCTCATCTATTCGGTCTTCGCCTGGTTCGAGAATCTGGTGTTGCCACCCTACGCCCTTGCTCTCATAACATTTCAGGGCGTCTATGCATTTTCAAACTCGGAACCGCTCCGACGCATCGCCACCTATCCGGGCCGCACCGTTGCGAACTACTTACGACTCGTGGGCTCGCAAGGCGTCCTCCTCGTGGTTGTGGGCGTTCCAGTCGTCGGGCTCTCCCTGGCGCAGGGCGTTCCCTTAGAAGCGTGTCTGCCAGTACTCGGATTCTGCGTGAGCAACATTCTCATTTCAACACTGGTCGGCATCGCCTTCCCTCCCGAAAAGGGAAACCCATTTACCGTCATCATCGGAGTCCTACTCACCCTGATACTTGTCATGATTTTCGCACTTGGATTGAACGTCTTTAATTTCGAGCCAATTACCAACACGGCGATTTTCACCGCCCTCAACTTACTGGTCGTCTTTTACAGCATCCTTGGTATGCGTAGAATGGAGAGGATTGCGCGCAATGAAGTGGTTGCTTAGATTCATCGCCGGGCTGACAGTATCTTTTGTTGTCACCATGATCGTTGTTGTCACGAGTTTCATCACCACGATGTTCTCGGCATCAGAAATGGGAGTCAGGAAATTCGGCCTGTTCGGCGCTCTCTTCTTCGAACCTCACGAACAGGCAGACGGGGCGACCGCGTTGGAAATCGGAGTTTCGAACGGCGCGCCCATCGCCGTGGTCTTCTCAATATCACTGGTCTTCTATGTTGCCGTTGCATCAGTCCTGGAACGACTAAAGCTCCACAAAAAACGACTCCTGCAAGCAGACAAAGGGTGACCATCCGCAAGATCACCCTCCCGGACGTCACTGCCGGCCTGATAGCCAAGCAACTCATATGGTCATGCCGGTGGCCTTTTGCCGCCGTGGCCCTCAGCTTCACAGCGTGTATCTTCTTGGCCGCCATGACGACTGATCGGGTCCTTTTCCAGACGGCCCTATGGCTCATTGTGCATGCACTTTTCCTCCTGTGCGGCTTTCTGGTGCATGAGTGGTTCCATGTTGCGGGCATGAGGCTGTTTCGCGGGGTTTCAGACATCGTGGTATCGGCCGGAGTTCTCCGCTTCTCCGTGATTCCCGTCGGGCGTCTCTACGGATGGCAGATCGCGCTAGTGGCAATTCTGGGTCCCTGCGCGTCATGCTTGGTCGGGGTCGTAATTGCCCTGCTGGCACCTGGTTCATTCCTGCAGTACTGGTTCCTGCTGCATGCAGTCTTTCTTCTGCCATTCTTTGGCGACGGACAGAGTCTCATTCTCGGAATCCGCAAGTGGTCCCGGCCGGTTGGCTTACTCGCTCCCGGCACCACCAGCTGAACACACGTTCGCCCCACGGGCCTTAGCGAGTCAGGGCCGCTGCGAGCGTCGTCGAAAACTGCGATGCCAGAAGCCGAGCAGGACGGCCAAGGCAAGCAGGCCGAGGAATACCCAGACCGGCTGGCCCGTCGCAGCAGCAAGAAAGGGACCTCCAACTACGCCCGCGACAACGGCGACAACCCACACGCTGAACAAAATGCGTCGTTCCTTTTTGAGCGGCATGTTCATGTTGCTATCCGTTCTGGTCCGAGTTGTTACCAACGCTACGCGTGGTGGAGGCAATCGAGACAGATCTATCACTTTTGTTATGGATCCGCGATGAAAGCTGAAACAACGCCGTCACCAAACCCGTCAAGTCGCGCCCGCAGCAGTCATGCGGCACTGAGGTCTCCCGCTAGGAGTTCTCCCACTCCCGGTACAGCTCCGGGCGGCGTTCGCGCAGGTAGGGCACCCCTTCCCGGGCTGCCTTGACGCTTTCGGTGGAGATCTCGGCGAAAAGCAATTCCGCGCCGTCGCCGGCGGCTGCAAGCAACGAACCGTCAGGACCGGCCACCACGCTTCCACCGAGGAAGTCGCAACCTTCCTCGGCGCCGCTGTGGTTCGCGTAGGCCACGTTCAGCTGGCTCTCCAGGGCCCTGGCGCGGATCAGGACCTGGGGTACGGCATCGAAGCCGGCAGACAGGGCAGTGGGAACCAACAGCAGTTCAGCGCCGCGCGTGGCCACGGCCCGGACGCTCTCAGGAAACTCGACGTCGTAGCAAATCAGCAACGACGTTTGGATCCCGTTGAAGTCGACGACGGCGGGAGGTTCCTGGGCGGCGGAAAAGGCCTTGCGCTCGTCCGCGCCAAAGAGATGCACCTTCGCATATTCGAGCAGCACTGCGCCCTGCGGATCCAGCAACGTGGCGGTGATAAGCAACCCGCCATCGTCACTCACGGCGGGAAGGCTGTATACGAGTCCGATGGCATGCGAGCGGGCGATATCCGCAAGACGTTCCCGGATACTTGGAAGCGATGCGGGGTCCAGCTCCGCGTGGAGCCTCAGCGGCGCGTACCCCACCGTGAAAAGCTCAGGCGTCAGCAGCAATGCAGCCCCGGCCGCTGCAGCGCGTTGCGCCGCTTCATCGACCGACTTCAGATTGGCGTCGATGTCCAGGACAACAGCGTTAGCCTGCAGAACGGACAGCAGCATCATTACCACCTCGATAGCACCTTGCATCCCGGCGGCTGTTTCATCGCGAACATGCCCGGGACAACTCGTGATTCCAGCCTAGCCAGCATCAGCCCAGTCGCCCCGGGACAAAAGGACCTATGGGCAACTCGCCGGGGACGGTTCGTACAAGATGGCTCACAGTTCATGAAGCCGATGCAAGTTCCGCCCCATGCGTTAACTTCTTGACTGCAACTGTGATTTGAGGCACGCTTCATGTCATGCCCGCAACATCCAGCTCGACGACGAGCCACCGCAAGAACCCAGGCTCGCAATCAGCGCTGCGCCACCTGAACCAGCAGCGGCTCATCGAATGCCTGCTCAGCGGCCCCTCCACCCAGGCCGAGCTCGCCAGGCAGACCGGTCTTTCCACGGCCACGGTGTCCAACATCGTCAAGATCATGCAGGACGCCGGGCTCGTCTCCACGGAGCCGATCACAAGCTCCGGTCGCCGGGCACTGAACGTCAGGCTCAACAGCAACGGCGCGGTGGCCGTCGGGATCGATTTCGGCCGGCGCCACCTGCGGGTCGTCCTGGCTTCGCTGGGCTATCACATCATCGTCGAGGAAACGGTCACCCTACCCCTCGGCCACCATGCCGAACAGGGCATCAGCGCCGCCGTCGCACTCCTCGACAAACTCCTGCTCGAGAGCGGGGTTGACCGAAGCGCGGTGGTGGGCGCCGGCGCCGGCATAGCAGGTCCGATCGACCGCCGCACCGGCACCGTGGCACAGGGGGCCATCCTGCCTGAATGGGTGGGTATCCAGATTCTCGAACGGCTGGAGGAAGCCCTCGATCTCCCCGTATTCGTTGATAACGACGCCAATCTGGGTGCGCTCTCAGAAGTCACCTGGGGGCCCCACAGCGGGATCAGCAACCTCATGTTCCTCAAGATTGGTTCCGGCATCGGGGCGGGCCTGATCATCAACGGCGCGCCCTACTACGGGGCGGTCGGAATCACAGGAGAAATCGGCCATGCGACCATCCACGAGTACGGCGCGATCTGCCGCTGCGGAAACCGGGGCTGCCTGGAAACCATGGCGTCCACCACCACGATGATCGAGCTGCTCGGCAAGGGATCGGGCATCCACCTCGAACCGGAGGACATTGTTCGCAATGCCCTCGCGAGGGATCCAGCGACCCTCCGGGTAGTGGATGACGCGGGACTCGCGGTGGGGCGCGCACTGGGCAATGTGTCGAATCTCATAAACCCCGAAGTCATCGTGGTGGGCGGCCCCTTGGCAGCCCTCGGCGACATCCTCCTGGACCCGATCCGGCGCGGCCTGGTCCGCCATGCAGTTCCCGTAATCGGTGAGACCACACACTTGGCGATGTCTTCGCTCGGCGCCCGGGCGGAGGCCCTCGGGGCGGCCGCTTTGGTCTTCCAGCACGCCGGAATCAAACAGTCCTGACCATTTCGTTATCACGCCGTTACCGCCGTCTTGCGTTCAAGTCTTGACGACAACCGGTGTGATCCAGTTTACTTTCACATCAGAAAGGCTCGCTATCCGCGGGCCGACAACGACGTCAACATTGGAGGCGCAAGGGAATGTCGATCCCCACAACGCACCAGGATCCAGTACTCCTCGAGATGCGGTCCATCACCAAGGAATTCCCCGGCGTGAAGGCGCTCTCGAACGTCAACCTCCGGGTCAAGGTGGGCGAGATCCACGCGATTTGCGGCGAAAACGGTGCAGGAAAGTCCACCCTGATGAAGGTGCTCTCCGGGGTGTACCCGTACGGCAGCTACGAGGGTGAGATCGTCTACCAGTCCGAAGTCCAGCAGTTCAAGGACATCCGGGCCAGCGAGCACGCAGGAATCGTGATCATCCACCAGGAACTCGCGCTGATCCCGGAGCTGTCCATCACGGAGAACATTTTCCTCGGAAACGAACCGGTCCGCCGCGGCGTCATCGACTGGGCCGAAGCACGCAAGCGCTCCATCGAGCTCCTCGCCCGCGTTGGCCTGCGCGAGGACCCGGACACCCCCATCAAGGAAATCGGCGTCGGCAAGCAGCAATTGGTGGAAATCGCCAAGGCCCTGAACAAGTCCGTCAAACTGCTCATCCTCGACGAGCCCACCGCGGCGCTCAACGAATCCGACTCCCAGCACCTGCTGGACCTGATCCTGGGCCTGAAGGGCCGCGGTATCACGTCCATCATGATTTCCCACAAGCTCAACGAAATCGAGCAGATCGCGGACGAGATCACCATCATCCGCGACGGCAAGTCGATCGAGACCCTCAATGTGAAGGAAGACGGCGTCGACGAGGACCGGATCATCAAGGGCATGGTCGGCCGGACGCTCGAGTCCCGGTTCCCGGACCATACTCCGAAGATCGGCGAAGTCTTCTTCGAGGTCAAGGACTGGACGGTCGGGCACCCCCAGATCCAGGACCGCCTGGTCTGCAAGGGTTCCAACTTCCACGTCCGCCGAGGCGAGATTGTGGGCTTCGCCGGCCTCATGGGCGCCGGGCGCACCGAGCTCGCCCGCTCAGTATTCGGCCACTCCTACGGCCGCTTCATTTCGGGCCAGGTGTACAAGGACGGCAAGCCGATCACCATGCGCAATGTCCGCCAAGCGATCGACGCCGGCCTCGGCTACGTCACCGAGGACCGCAAGAGCCTCGGGCTGAACCTCTTGGACGACATCAAAACAACCACGGTGGCGGCCAACCTGAAGAAGATCAGCCGGGGAATCGTGGTGGACACCAACAAGGAATTCACGGTGGCCGAGCAGTACCGGAAGTCGCTGCGCACCAAGACCCCGTCCGTGGAGGAGGGCGTATCGAAGCTCTCCGGCGGCAACCAGCAGAAGGTTGTGCTCGCCAAGTGGATGTTCACTGATCCGGACCTCCTCATCCTGGACGAACCCACCCGAGGAATCGACGTCGGCGCCAAGTACGAGATCTACGGCATCATCCAGCAGCTGGCCAACCAAGGGAAGGGCGTGATTGTGATTTCTTCCGAACTCCCCGAACTGCTGGGCCTCTCTGACCGTATCTACACCATCTTCGAAGGCTCCATCACGGGTGTGCTGAACAAGGATGAAGCCAGCCAGGAGAGCCTCATGAAACTCATGACTTCCAACCGCAAAGCCGCCTGACCCCGGTCGCCTCCAGAACCACACGGACACAAGGACCCAAAACAATGAACGCGCTCAAGAAGCTATTTGGCGGCAACACCCGCCAATTCGGCATGATCTTCGCACTGGTTGCACTCGTCATCTTCTTCCAGATCTTCACCTCGGGCCGCACGCTCACCCCGGGCAACGTCATCAACCTCTTCAACGGCAACTCCTACATCCTGATCCTGGCCATTGGCATGGTCTTGGTCATCATCGCCGGCCACATCGACCTTTCCGTCGGTTCGGTCGCGGCCTTCGTCGGAATCTCCGTGGCCCTGGCCATCAGGGACTGGCACCTGCCCTGGTACGCAGCTGTCTTGTTCGGTCTCCTGCTCGGCGTGCTCATCGGTGCCTGGCAAGGATTCTGGACGGCATACGTCGGCATACCAGCGTTCATCGTGACCCTGGCCGGCATGCTGCTGTTCCGCGGGTTCAACCAGTTCGTCGGCAAGTCCAACACGGTTCCCGTCCCTGAAGACTTCCAGTACCTCGGCTCCGGGTACCTGCCCGAGATCGGGCCGAAGACCGGATACAACAACCTGACGCTCCTCCTGGGCCTCCTCGCCGTCGCGTACGTGATCTTCAGCGAACTGCGCGGCCGCCGGACCGCCCAGGCCTTGGGCGCGGACGTCCCCGAAGCGTGGGTGATGGTCACCAAGCTCGTGCTGATCAACGCCGCGATCCTTTACGCGACGTACCTCTTCGCCACGGGCCGCCCCGGAACCTCGTTCCCCATCCCGGGCCTCATCCTGGCCGTCCTGGTCCTGATCTACGGTTTCATCTCCGCCAAGACGGTCATCGGCCGCCACATCTACGCCGTGGGTGGCAACCGCCACGCGGCCGAACTGTCCGGAGTGCAGTCCAAGAAGGTCAACTTCATGGTCATGATGAACATGTCCGTCCTCGCCGGTCTCGCCGGCATGATCTTCGTGGGCCGCTCGACCGCCTCGGGCCCGTTCGACGGCGTCGGCTGGGAACTGGACGCGATCGCGGCAGTATTCATCGGTGGCGCTGCGGTCACCGGCGGCGTGGGCACGGTGATCGGCTCGATCGTCGGTGGCCTGGTCATGGCTGTCCTCAACAACGGCCTGCAGCTCCTCGGCGTCGGCGCCGACCTCACCCAGATCATCAAGGGCCTGGTGCTGCTGGCAGCAGTTGCCTTCGACGTCTACAACAAGACGCAGGGCAAGAAATCGATCATCGGAATGATGATGAAGAACTTCGGCCGGACCAGCGAGGCTGCCCCGGACGAGACAACCTCAACCAAGGAAGTCATCTCGAAGGAAGCCTGACCGGCTTCAAGACGGCTTGTTCCATCCACAACAAAGAAAGCGAACCAAGATATGCGAATGTTTGGTAAAGCAGGAAAGGCAGCAGCAGTAGCTGCGATCGCGGCACTGGCGCTGACGGCCTGCGGACGTACGGACAGCGGCAGCTCCGGTGGTGCATCGAGCGGCGGCGAGGCATTCCCCAAGGGTTCCTCGATCGGCGTCGCGCTCCCCCAGAAGACCAGTGAGAACTGGGTCTTGGCGGAGAAGCTTTTCAACGACGGACTCAACAGCGCAGGCTTCAAGCCGGACGTGCAGTTCGCCAACGGCGGCGTTTCGGAGCAGCAGAACCAGATCAGCGCCATGGTCACGAAGGGCGATAAGGTCATCATCGTCGGCGCGATCGACGGCGCGCAGCTCGGAACCCAGCTCAAGCAGGCCAAGGACGCAGGCGCCACGGTCATCGCCTACGACCGCTTGCTGTTGAACACCTCCAACGTGGACTACTACGTGGCGTACGACAACTTCAAGGTCGGTGTGCTGCAGGGCCAGGCCCTGCTGGACGGACTCAAGGCCAAGAAGCCGAGCGGCCCGTACAACATCGAGTTGTTTGCTGGCTCCCCGGATGACGCCAACGCGAAGGTCTTCTTCGACGGCGCCATGAGCATCCTGAAGCCGAAGATCGACGACGGAACCCTCAAGGTGGTATCCGGCCAAAAGTCCTTCGAACAGGCCGTTACCCAGGGCTGGAAGGCAGAGAACGCCCAGAAGCGCATGGACACCCTGCTCGCAGGTACTTACACCAGCGCGGCCCTGGACGGTGTGCTGTCCCCGAACGACACCCTGGCACGCGCCATCCTGACCTCGGTCAAGGCAGCAGGCAAGCCGCTTCCGGTCGTGACCGGCCAGGACTCCGAAGTTGAGTCGGTCAAGTCCATTCTTGCCGGTGAGCAGTACTCCACCATCAACAAGGACACGCGCAAGCTGGTTGAGCACGCGATCAAGATGGTCCAGGACCTGCAGTCCGGCAAGCAGCTGGAGATCAACGACACCAAGTCCTACAACAACGGCGTCAAGACCGTTCCGGCCTACCTGCTTCCGCCGGTCATCGTCACCAAGGACAACGTGAAGACGGCTTACGTGGACGATCCGGTACTCGGCCCGCTCACCAAGTAGCAATATCGCTTCAAGCACCACAGCGACGGCGGCCATCCCCACTCAAGGGGGTGGCCGCCGTCGTCGTACAAACAGGGCAGGCGCAATGAGAGGATGGGGCGCATGAGTCTGCATATCGCCAAACCGTGGTTGTTCAGCCAGCCGAACCAGGATCCCCGCGCCGCCACCGGCAAGGCCCTGAACTGGGGCATTGTCGCCACGGGCGGAATTGCCAAGACCGTGAGTGGCGAACTCGCCCAACTCGAGGACGCAAACCTCTACGCGGTGAGTTCGCGGCGCCAGGAATCCGCGGATGCCTTTGCCGCCGCGCACGGGGTCGCGAAGTCCTACGGGCGCGACGGCGATGTACCCGGCTACCAGCGGCTGCTCGCCGATGACGCCGTCGACGTGGTCTACGTGGCCACCCCGCATGCCCAGCACTTCGAGATCGTCCGGGACGCCCTCAATGCAGGGAAGCACGTCCTGTGCGAGAAAGCTTTGACCATCAACGGCCGTGAAGCCGCAGAACTCGTCGCATTGGCCCGGGAACGGAAATTGTTCCTTATGGAAGCCGTGTGGAGTCGGTTCCTGCCGAGCATGCAGAGGGCATTCGCGATCGCCGCATCCGGCGAACTGGGAGACATCAAATGGGTCAGCGCCGACCTTGGATTCCCTGCGCCTTATGATCCCTCGGCGCGCATCTGGGCACCGGCCGACGGCGGCGGAGCCCTTTTGGACCTCACGGTGTATACCTTGCTGTGGCCCCTGGGCACCCTCGGTTTCCCGCAGTCGGTCAGCGCAATCGGCACCTTGACCGAGGACGGCGTCGACTCCCAAAATGCGCTCACGCTGGCTTACGACGGCGGTGCTATCGCCCAGCTGACGTCGTCGTTGCTGGCACACGGGCCGCGCTCAGCATCCGCTGCCGGCTCCAAAGGCTTCCTCCAGACGCAAGGGTCCATCAATAATCCCCGCGAGCTGCTGGTTCGAACCGGCTGGGATGAACCCCGGACCGAGCGCTTTGACGCAGTCGGGATCGGCTACACCTACGAGCTGCGCGAGGTTACCCGCTGTATCCAGCAAGGGCTGACCGAAAGTCCCGTGATGCCCCTGGATGATTCGCTGAATACGATGCGGCTGTTCGACGGTGTCCGCGCCCAGCTCGGAATCCGATACCCCAATGACGCCCGCTGAGGCGGGCGCCTGAACTGAAAGGCGAATCCTTTCCTCCAACCTCTGGACTAGTTAACTAGCGAGGCCTAACATGGAAGGGATCGTGGATCGCGCTGGCGCTGGGGGGTGTCGAGATGGAAGCTGAGCAACGAAAGTCGCCCATTCTTCGTGTTCTCCGCTCCGTCATGCTCGCCGGCGCCGGGGCCGTCGTATGGATCGCCCTCTCGTCCACAGCAGCCAACGCCGATTCCGGGAACAACAACCCTGGCCTTCTAGGCGGAACGGGCCCTGCGGTATCAAACGTCGCGCACAGCGCATCCAAGGGGATTTCCGGCACCGTCAACAACGCGATTGCGACTGTGGTGGCCGTTCCGGCACCCGCTGCGGTTTCCATTCCGGCGCCCGCTGTCGCGTCCGTTCCGGTCCCCGCTGTTGCGTCCGTCCCGGTCCCTCAGCTACCCGAGGTTCAGCTGCCTGCGGCACAGGTGCCGTCTGCAGTAGCAAACGAAATTCCGCAGCTGACGGCGGGCGCTGACCAAGTTTTGGCCAGCACACCGATCGTCAATGCAGTCGTCCCTGATGGCACGGTCGGTGCCGTGACGTCAACCGTTGTACCGCCCGTAACGCGAGCGGTTGACGGCGTCGGGTCAGGCGTTGGCTCGTTGGTTGGCAGCCTTCCGGTTGCTGTACCTGATGTAACCCTTCCTTCCCTGCACGTCCCCGATGCCGCGGGAACAGGCGAGCTCCTTGGCGCGGAACCCGCTGTTGCGGAGTCCGCCGACGGAGTCGCCTCGGTGCCGGCCACGGATGTCGTCGCGCCGCTGCCCGGCCTCGCCGGTCTCAGTGACCTGACGCTCCCGAACGGGACACCTTCGAAGGCACCCGTTTGGACCAGCGGTTCCAACGATCCTTCAGGGCCGCTGTCCGGAGGGACGTTCCCGCCCGGTGCACCTGGCGGCAGCCACGCCATCAGCGGATCCGCAGTCCTTTCGAGCAATGCTGCGGGTTCTGCTGCTGCCTGGCTCGAGGGCACGAACCTGATTTACCCGTTGGCTGGGACCCTCCTGTCCCCAGCTGCAGCCGGCAGAGTTCCGGCCCCGGTGTCGTTTGACCCGGGTTCATCTCCTGATTAGTTCGCAGCCCCGCCGCTCCCCCGGAGGAAACCAATTCCGGACCGTGGCAGATGGCC
The DNA here is from genome assembly GCF_021483235.1 of Arthrobacter alkaliphilus. Taxonomy (GTDB): domain Bacteria; phylum Actinomycetota; class Actinomycetes; order Actinomycetales; family Micrococcaceae; genus Arthrobacter; species Arthrobacter alkaliphilus. The sequence continues at coordinate 415,895 of NZ_JAKEEC010000001.1, forward strand.
AATCCAGGCGTACACGCAGTGTCCTGCGGACGCCTTTGGGAACTACTCATTCAGGAGAAAAACACAATGCACAGCATGATTCGCAAGGGGCTGCTTGGCACCCTCTTTGCCGGTGGGTTGATCGCCCTCGGCGCGACTGCCGCGAATGCGGCAGACACCACTGCAACTGCGCTGGTTAATTCCCCAGGCACTCAAGTGGTTGCACCGGTTTCGGCCCCGGTTTCTGTCGGGTCGACGTCGGTATCTGTCCTTTCAAACCCGGGCGCCACGACCATCGCCCCGGCTCCGGCCCCAGCTACGGCTCCCGTCACTGCCCCGGTAGCGGCACCCGTCACCGTCGGTGACACCACGGTGAACGTGCTCACCACCACCCCGGCAGCCACCACCACCGGCACCGGAGCCACCGCTCCCGTCACCGCACCGGTAGCGGCACCCGTCACCGTCGGTGACACCACGGTGAACGTGCTCACCACCACCCCGGCAGCCACCACCACCGGCACCGGAGCCACCGCTCCGGTCACCGCACCGGTAGCGGCACCCGTCACCGTCGGTGACACCACGGTGACCCTGCTCGGCACCACCCCGGCAGCCACCGGAGCCACCCCCCCCGTCACGGCACCCGTCACCGTCGGTGACACCACGGTGACCCTGCTCGGCACCACCCCGGCAGCCACCGGAGCCACCCCCCCCGTCACGGCACCCGTCACCGTCGGTGACACCACGGTGACCCTGCTCGGCACCACCCCGGCAGCCACCGGAGCCACCCCCCCCGTCACGGCACCCGTCACCGTCGGTGACACCACGGTGAACCTGCTCGGCACCACCCCGGCAGCCACCGGAGCCACCACCCCCGTCACGGCACCCGTCACCGTCGGTGACACCTCGGTCAACCTGCCCGGCACCGTGCCGACCGGTACCGGCATCCTCACCGGTGCGGGACTCACCGGACCGGTAGCAGCACCCGTCACGGCACCCGTCACGGCACCCGTGACGGGCGGTGACACCACGGTGAACCTGCTCGGCACCACCCCGGCAGCCCCCGGAGCCACCACCCCCGTCACGGCACCCGTCACCGTCGGTGACACCTCGGTCATCCTGCCCGGCACCGTGCCGACAGGTACCGGCATCCTCACCGGTGCGGGACTCACCGGACCGGTAGCAGCACCCGTCACGGCACCCGTCACGGCACCCGTGACGGTCGGTGACACCACGGTGAACCTGCTCGGCACCACCCCGGCAGCCACCGGCACCGGCACCGGAGCCACCACCGCCGTCACGGCACCTGTCACGGTCGGTGACACCTCGGTCAACCTGCCCGGCACCGTGCCGACCGGTACCGGCATCCTCACCGGTGCGGGACTCACCGGACCGGTAGCAGCACCCGTCACGGCACCCGTCACGGCACCCGTGACGGGCGGTGACACCACGGTGAACCTGCTCGGCACCACCCCGGCAGCCACCATCACCGGCACCGGAGCCACCACCGCCGTCACGGCACCTGTCACGGTCGGTGACACCTCGGTCAACCTGCCCGGCACCGCGCCGACGGGTACCGGCATCCTCACCGGTTCGGGACTCACCGGACCGGTCGCTGCACCCGTCACGGCACCCGTCCCGGCACCCGTCACCGTCGGTGACACCACGGTCAACCTGCGCGGCACCACGCCGACGGGGCCCGGCATCCTCACAGGTACGGGACTCTCCGGACCGTTAGCTGCACCCGTCACGGCACCCGTCCCGGCACCCGTCACCGTCGGTGACACCACGGTCAACCTGCCCGGCACCACGCCGACGGGGACCGGCATCCTCACAGGTACGGGACTCACCGGACCGGTAGCTGCACCCGTCACGGCACCCGTCACCGTCGGTGACACCACGGTGAACCTGCTCGGCACCACCCCGGCAGCCACCATCACCGGCACCGGAGCCACCACCCCCGTTACGGCACCTGTCACGGTCGGTGACACCTCCGTGAACCTGCCCGGCACCGCGCCGACTGGTACCGGCATCCTCACAGGTCCGGGACTCACCGGACCGGTCGCAGCACCGGTCGCGGCACCCGTGACGGTCGGTGACACCACGGTGAACCTGCGCGGCACCACGCCGGCAGCCACCCTCACCGGCACGGGAGCCACCAGCCCCGTCACGGCACCCGACACGGTCGGTGACACCTCGGTCAACCTGCCCGGCACCGTGCCGTCAGGTACCGGCATCCTCACAGGTACGGGACTCACCGGACCGGTGGCAGCACCGGTAGCGGCACCCGTGACGGTCGGTGACACCACGGTGAACCTGCTCGGCACCACGCCGGCAGCCACCATCACCGGCACGGGAGCCACCACCCCCGTCACGGCACCCGTCACGGTCGGTGACACCTCGCTGAACCTGCCCGGCACCGTGCCGACAGGTACCGGCATCCTCACCGGTGCGGGACTCACCGGACCGGTAGCTGCACCCGTCACGGCACCCGTCACGGTCGGTGACACCTCGCTGACCCTGCCCGGCACCGTGCCGACAGGTACCGGCATCCTCACCGGTGCGGGACTCACCGGACCGGTAGCTGCACCCGTCACCGTCGGTAACACTCCCGTGAGCCTGCTCGGCAACCCAGTTACCGGCATCCTCACGGGTGCGGGACTCACCGGACCGGTAGCTGCACCTGTCACCGTCGGTAACACTCCGGTTAGCCTGCTCGGCACCCTAGGTAACGGCATCCTCCCAGGTACGGGATCCATCGGAACCGTGCACCTGCCGCTGCCGATCGGCATTGCATCGGTGGGCCTGGGTCTGCCTTCCACGAACCCGACGACAGTCACGCTGCCCGTCGTAAACCAGCCGGCCGTAAACCAGCCGGTCAGTGCCCAGGGCTTCGGCGATTCGGCCTCGGCAGTTCCTTCGGTTGTGGCGCCGGCGGCCCTTGCATCCGGAACTGCAGCACAGGCTAATGCGGGCTCTCTCACGGCTGCGGCAGCGGGTGCTGTCGGGGCTGGAACTGCCGTTCTCGCAAGCACCGGCTTCGATGTCCTGTGGCTGGTGTTCGCGGCAGCTCTCCTGCTGCTTGGACTGATCGTGCTTGTTGGCAGCCGGAAGATCCGGGCAACCACACGCGCGTAGGCAACGAAAGCGCTTCCCCACCCAATGGGAAGTAGCCCGCACGCAGCTCCTCCGCAGGGCAAACGCCCCGCGGAGGAGCTCACGCGTGAAGCCTGCGGAGTCCTGGAGACTGCGGCGCGTTACGCCGTAACGTCATGAACCAGAACGTCTGCCGGTAAATAGACCGGGGGAAACAACTCGGAGGAAACGCGCCGGCGATAGTCGCGTTCTCCGTAGGCTTCAACCATCTTCCCAAAAAGCCGCTGCCCCTGAGCTCGCAGTCCCTCCAGATCGATGCCTGGGAGCGAGCCGTCAACAACTACGGATCGGCCCGCAACGTACGTGTCGGTGACATTCCGTGCGGAACCGTTGAGGATGAGCGTGCGCAATGGATCTTCCACCACCCCGTCACGGAAGTCACCCAGTGATGCCACCATGATGTCCGCTTGCGCTCCCGGGCACAGCCGTCCCAGGTCGTCACGGCCCAACGCCTTAGCCCCTCCCAGGGTGGCGGCGTTAAAGAACGCGGAGACGGTGCCGGCATCCCGCCGGCCCTCCGCGATGCGGGCCAGGTGCGTGCCGACGTCGATGCCTTTGATGAGGTCCGGCGGGAACGAATCGGTGCCCAGGCACATGTTGACCCCTGCGGCTGCGAAGGCGTCGAAGGACTTCAGCATCCCCGAGTAGTGGAACGAAGTCAGCGGACAGTGGACGATGCTGACGTCGTTCCGGGCCAGCAGGTCCAGCGCCCCGCCTTCCGCGCTGGAGGATGGGTCCGTGCCGTCGATGACAACCCCGTGCGGGATGAGGAGCCGCGTCTCGAGCAGTCCGGAATCCGCAAGCTGCTCCAAGACGGTGCGACCGGTGAACTTGAGGAGGAAACCGTCCTCATTGGGCTGCTGGAGGCAATGCAGGCGGACCAGCGCGTTGCGTTCCCTGGCGAGATCGGCAGTCCTGCGCATCAGTTCGTCCGAGAGCGTCTCGATCCTGCACGGCAACAAGACACCGGTAAGCAACGGGTGTCCCAGCTCGTCGGCGTAATCGAGGAACCGTGCCGCATCGGCGAATCCCTTGCGCCCCTCCTCCTCGTCGAAGAGGATCACCCGCCCGCCGTCGTCGTCGGTGACGTTGACTCCTGAGCGGTACGCCGGGCCCAGAAAGCCGCGCAGCCCGAGCTCGATGCTGGCCTGCGCCATTCCTTTGAGCTCTTCGAAGCTTTCCGCCCAGGAGCTGTGGATCTCCGAGGCAATTGGCATGTAGGTGGTCACGCCGTGCAAGGCCAGCTGCGCCAGCGCAAACCTTCTTACGCTCTGGCGTTGTGCCGCGGTGAAGACATCGTGGCGACGGTTGTGGAAGTAGTCTTTGGACCACTGCAAGCCCGGAGCGATCTCCTCGGAGGGCCAGGAGTCGAAGATCATGTGATCGATGTCCGTCAAAGCGTCAAGATCGATAAGGCCAGGCGCGATCAAGCTCTGCCCAAAGTCCCGTCGTTCGTCGACGGGACCGCTGTAATCGGTCCCCACGTAGATGATCTGGTCATCCCGCATCACGACGTGCCCATCCGTGTGCATGACGTGCCCGGTCCCGTCATAGCCGAGGACGTACCGGGCAGAAAGCTGGATGATCATGTTTTCCTCCAATTTGGTATTCCAAAAGACAGTGGCCACAGCCTGACCCGAACCGACCGAACGCAATAAAGCCGGATCTTACGCACCCTTGAGCCGCATTTGTGATTTGCCTTGCATTGCAATGTGATCCACCTTACCATCTTTGGTATACCAAAGGGCGGGTTACTTATCCCTCGCCACATGCAGCACATGAAGGGTGCACAACAATGAAGATCCGATCCACAACAACTCCGGGGGTGGATACGCCCGCGGTCGATGTCGATCACGGCGGGACCCGCCTCTTCACTCCGACCGCGCGGCAATGGGGATCGATGATCCTGCTGTCCACAGCCGTCTGCGCCGTCGCCATCCTGGCCGGAACACACAAGATCCCCCTCGGCAACACCGCGATTGTACTCATGCCGGTGTTGTGGGCCGTGTTGATTGGCGCAGTCATCGGGGTCCAGAAAGTGCGCCCCATGTCCGGCCAAAGCCGCGCCGTGGCCTCGGTGTTGCTCAACGTCAGCATCGTGATGTTCCTCGCGGCGCTCGGCACCCAGGTGGGTCCGTCACTCGCAAAACTGACCGCCCTCGGCCCGGCCATCCTGCTCCAGGAAGTCGGCCACATCTTTGGAACGGTGATCATCGCCCTGCCGGTCGCCGTCGCGCTGGGCATGGGCCGGACGGCCATCGGCGCCACCTGGGCGATAGACCGCGAATCGTACCTGGCATACGCACTGCAGCGGTTCGGCGTGAAATCCCCGGTCTACCGCGGGGTGTTCTCCGTGTGGCTGCTGGGCAGCGTCTTCGGCGCAGTTTTCATCTCACTGTTGGCCGGCCTGCTCGGCGGTATGGGCATCTTCGATCCGCGTGCCCTCGCGTTGGGCCTGGGCCTGGGCTCGGGATCCATGATGCTTGGCGGCGTCGCCGCCCTGTCCATCCTCTACCCGGGACACGCGCCGGAGATTATGGCGCTCGCGGCACTGTCCAACCTGGTGACGAACCTGGTGGGCTTCTATGCCGGGGCCTTCCTTTCGCTGCCGATGTCCCTGCGGCTCTACAAGTTCTGGTCCCGCCTCTTCCGCCGTAACGACGACGGCAAGCGCCTCGACCGCGACGGGAACGCCGTTGCCGCCAAGCTGCGTCGGACTCAGGACCGGGCCACAGTGGACGTTTCAGCCGTGCTCCAGGACCCCGAGGTGCGCACCAAGCCCTCAACGTGGATTATCGCGTTCACGGCAAGCATCGCCATGGGCGTGGTCCTCAATGCCCTGGGCACCAAGTCCACCAGCGTCAACGATGTGATCGGCGTGGTCATCCTTGGCCTCCTGACCGCCCTGGCCTTCGTCTTCGCCAAGTACGTGCCGGCCGTGCCGTCGAGCGTTTGGGTCCTTGCTCTCGCCACCCTGGCAACCGCGCCAATTCTTCCTTTCAGCGGCATGATCGTCTCCTTCACCCACAACCTTGACGCGCTCTACGTGGGCCTGGGGTCGATCGCCCTGCTCGGCATGAACGTGGGGCGCGACGTCAACGCGCTCAAGACCCTGAACTGGCGCACCGTCATTGTTGCAACACTCACCTTCTCCGCGAGTTTCATCGCAGCCGCGGCGCTCGCGCAATTCGTCATCCATGTCTGAGTGGTGATGCGGAACAGCTGACGCCGAACCGGGCGGGTGGAGTGGACTGGTTTGTCTACTCCACCCGCCCTCTTGTGTCTTAACCCACGCCACATGCGGGTGATGTTCGACGCATCGCGGCTCCTGCATGCCCGGAGTTGTGGTGCCGCCCGTGTCAGATTAACGGTGGGTGGACGCCAGGCCACCTGTTGCTTGCTAAGATCTAAAGGCTCGACCGGCACCCCGGAGAGCCTCCCCACAAACTGGCCCTGACCGGACGTGCCCCCATGCGCCGGAACCGGCCCCTGCCTGACCCGAGGAGACCCGCGCCTTCATGACCGCATTGGCCGAACCGGAATATTTCGAGGACTACGACGAGGATTACCGCAGCGAACTGGACTCGCGGTACGAGGAAGGTTTCGGGCAGGGTCCCGAGCTCGACGACGACTACGGCAATGGCTACGACGAACTCGACAAGCTCTTCGATGGTTTGTTTGACGACGACGATGACCTTGATGCCGCACCGGCCAAGAAAGCGGCCCCGAAGGTCGCTACTGTAAAGGCTGCTGTAAAGAAGGAAGCCGCAAAGGTCGCCGCGCCGAAGAAGGCTGCCGCCCAGTCGAAGCCCAAGGCCAGCCCGGTCATCACCCGCAAAGTGGTGCCGGTAGCTGCTCAAGCGGCCGATGCCCCGCTTGCTGATGCCGAAAAGACGGCGGTCGTGGCCTTGGCGGAGACTGCCGCCGTCGCAAGTCCCGCCGAACCGGCCGCCGTCGTAAGTGCCGCCGTCGAGCCCGCTGCCGTCGAACCCGCTCCGGCGGAAGAAGCCGCGGCTCCTGCGGTCCCGGACAGCCCCTTCTTCGCCCCGCACATCGCCCCTGTCAACGAGCACGTGGAATTCCTCCGCAAGCTCCGCCCGGGCTTCGAGGTCCCCTACGTGGACCCGATGCACTCGGTGGAGGACTGCAGGATTGTCACCCTGTTCTCCAACACCAGCGAGGCCTCCCCGCGAGGCGTGGTCTGGGCGGGCGACGACGCCGCCGCCACCCGGCTGCTGGGCCTGCAGTTCCAGCTCGGCCTGCGACCCGAATGGATGATGCCGTGGAACACCCACCCATGGTTCACTCCGGGCGAGGCGAACGGAAAACTGACTCCTGAGCAGGTCAACGCCGGGCTCAAGCCGCTCATCGCCTTCCTCAAACTCGTTCCCCGCGCCTCGGCGATCGTCGCACACGGCACGGAAGCCAACCGCTTGGCGCAGATGCTCCTGAAGACCGACAACCAGCTGATCTGGCGCCGCGGCCTAAAGGTTTACAAGGCGCGTTCGCTGCACGGCCGCGCCTTCGCCGGTTCCAAGGAACGCCAGACCGAATGGCTCATCGAAATGGGCCGTTCCTACGCGGACGCCATGGCCCGCGCGGGTCTGCAGGCCGGTCGGCGCTAAAGAACCTTAGCGCCGACCCTTCCGGGCCGGCTTCCCGCCGAACAGTCTCCGGTCCAGCGAAACGGCACCGGAGCCGATGAAGGCGAACGCCAACGCCAACGCGATATACAGGATGAGCAGTTCAGCGTTGATTCCAGGACTGTCGCTCAACAGCGGCTTGCCCGATTCGGTGACAAACCAGATTGCCGCGTACATGAGGGCCGCCAGGAAGCCGGCCACCCGGGTCAGGGCGCCGAGCGCCAGAAGTGCGCCCAACCCGGTCTCACCCCAGATGACCAGCCAGGACATCAGATCCGCCTTTTGAACACCCATCGCAGCGATGGTCGCCTCAAATGCGGGCTGCCCCGCGAGCAGCTTCTGGACTCCGTGCACCAGTAAAAGGCCGCCGAACACGATCCTCAGGAACGCGATGCCGCGCGAGGACGAGGTCTGCGAGGGAAGGAGGAATTTCACCCGTCCAATCTTCCACGCAGGCGGCACAGCTCAAAGCAGCCGCTCCGAGCGCCGTGGTGAATCACGCCAAGAGGGCCGGAATGTCCTTGACTCCCGCCACGATGTGGTCGTGCGGTTGCGCGGAGAGCTCCGGCAGGCCCAGCTTCCCTGTCAGGACGCCGACCGCCGTCACTCCCGCGTTCTTGGCCGCCGCCAGGTCATTCGCGGTGTCACCGGCGGCCAACACCTCGCGGACATCAATCACACCCGTCAGTTCCATGGCGCGGTGGATCATGTGGGGCGCCGGACGCCCTGCAGCCACGTCGTCGGAGCAGACGACGGCGTCAAGCAAGCCGCCGTCGGGCGCTGTACCCTCGCCGACGAGCGACCAGCCGAGCCGGGCCAACAGCGGCTCCGCGACATCGCGGGAGAATCCGGTGGTCAGGGCAATCTTGACGCCGCGCCTGCGCAATTCGCGGAAGGCGCCCTCAACGCCGTCGAGCGCTTCCGGCGGGTTCTCTTCGTAGAACTCCGCCAGTAGCTCCTTGAAGCGGAGAAAGGCTGCCCGGACAATATCCGGCGTTGCAGTTCCGCCACCCATGGCGATGAGCGCGGCGATGGCTTCCACCTTGTCGGCTCCCATCCATTCCTGGACGCCTTCGGGAGTGGTGACTGCGCCGGTCTCTTCTACGCAGCGGGCCAGCGCCACGTAGACGTCCCCGTGTTCGTCGATGGTGGTTCCGGCCATGTCGCAGGCGACGAGCTTGATCATGTGTTCCTTGGGTCTATTCGGCGTGGACGCGCACCAAGGCGGCGCGGCGTTCCGCGGTGTTATCGATGGTGAAGTTGGTGAGTGCCGGCAAATACCGGTCTTCCGAGTATTCGATCGCGGTGCCGTCGGCCGAGCTGGTCACGCGGCGTTCGCGCAAAAGGGGAATCCCTTCCGCTTGTTCGAGCAGTTCGGCGTCCTCCTCGTCCGCGGCCACAGCGTCAATCGTGTGGCGGGCACTGTAGAGGTCCACACCTTGAGACTTCAAGAAGGCGAACACGGAACCTGAATCGGTGTCGAAATCGAAGAGCAAGCGGCCCACCTCAAGGACGAAACTGGTCCGCTCGATCATGGCAGGGACGCCGTCCAAGGAGCGGACGCGCAGCAGCTCCACCACTTTCTCACCCGGCTCCAGTCCGAGCGCGTCGGCCGCCTCGGCACTCGCCTCACGACGCGCCACCTCCAACGTTCGCTGCCCCGGCGTCTTGCCGATGCCGATGGCCCATTCGGTGAAGGAATTGAAGGTCGAGAAGGATTGCGACGGGACAGTCGAGCGCACCATCGGGGGCCGCCCGCGGCCGCCTGTGACGGCGCCCTCCGCCCGCAGGAACGCCAACGCCTGGCGGATGGGTCCGCGGGACGTCCCGAATTCCCTGCACAGCGCAGCCTCGCTCGGCAATTGCGAGCCCGGCGGCCAGGTGCCGTCCGTGATGCGGCGCATGAACTCCTCGCTAAGGCGGACATGGAGTGGTGCGTTCTGCTGAATACTCACCACTTGATAATACAAGTTGATTCCGGAGAATGCCTCGCAATTCTGGGCTGGAAGGTAAACAATGCGTGAACCATCGAGGCAAGAAGTAAAGTCTTCGTAAACTTGTATATACAAGTGCCGATCTGGCTTGATTCCTTCTTCCACGCAGGTCAAAGTCAATTCCGTGAACATCAAACCTCCCCCGCCCGACGGTCCGATCGCCACGGATTCAAGCTCCGATGTTGTGATCGTGGGCGCCGGCATTGTCGGGCTTGCACACGCCGCACACGCCGTAGCCAACGGCCTGAGCGTGACGATCCTCGAGCGCGACCACCATGCCGTGGGCGCGTCCGTCAGGAACTTCGGCCACTGCTGCGTCACGGCCCAATCCGGCGAGCTCTACGAACTGGCACAAACCTCCCGTAAATACTGGCTCGAGTTCGCAGCGCTTGCCGGCTTCTGGGCTGCCGAGTCCGGTGCCGTGGTACTCGCCCGGACCCAGGCCGAAATGGCTGTGCTTCAGGAGCTGTCCGCGGCCCGCGAAGAGGGCCAAGTGGAACTGCTCTCCCCCGACGGCGTGCGGTCCCGGCTCAGTTCGGGCGCCGCGCCCGACGACGGCGATGCGGCCTCGGCTTCCTGGCCCGGCTTGATGGGGGGAGCCTTCCTCCGGGACGACCTGCGCGTCGACCCCCGGACGACCGTCGCCAAGCTCGCCGACTGGCTCGCCCACCAGCCCGGCGTGAAGATCCATTGGAACACCGCCGCGCTCGGCTTCGGAGGCACTCCCGGCGGGCCAACGGTCCACACCTCCCGTGGTGATTTCCAAGGCAAGCAAGTGTTCGTCTGCGTGGGGCACGACGTGGACTATCTTTTTCCTTCACTTGCCGCGGAGCACCGGATCGAACGCTGTGCCCTGCAAATGTCCCGCGCCGCCCAGCCTCCCGGCCTGACGATCGGACCGGCGGTCCTCACCGCGACCTCAATGCTCCGCTATCCGGCCTTCACGGACATGCCCGCCGCTGCGGCGCTGCGGGAAGAAGTGGAGCGGGACCGTCCCGACCTCATGCGGATCGGAGCGAACGTGATGTTCACGCAACGCCCGGACGGGACGCTGATCCTCGGGGACTCGCACCACTACCACCGCACGGCGGCACCGTTCATGGATGAAACCGTGACCACCATTTTGAACAAGGACATCGAGTCCGCCATCGGCACACCCTTGGACGTCATCGAACGGTGGCAGGGAATCTATGCCTCCAGCTCCGTGGCCCCCATCCTGGTCCGCGAAACCCAACCCGGCGTCACGGTCGTCTCAGTGACGTCCGGCGTCGGAATGACGCTGTCCTTCGGACTCGCAGACCGCAACATCTCCCCGCTTTACTGACCCAACCTTCCCTTCGTAAAAGGAACCCCATGAAAACGAAACTCTTCACGTCCTCCGCGCTTGCCATCGCTGCGGCACTCGCCCTCTCCGCCTGCGGAGGCGCCGCCAACTCCGCCGGGACCCCGGGTGGAAGCGCAAACGCCGCCAGCAATGCGACGTGCCCCGGGGGCGAGATCAAGTTCGGTGTCGAACCATATGAAGACCCGGCAAAACTCACTCCCGCCTACGAAGTCCTCGCCGCCGCACTCTCAAAGAAGCTCAACTGCCCTGTCAAGGTTCAGGTGGTGGAGGACTACTCCGCCGAAGTCCTGGCAATGCGCAACGGCAAACTGGACTTGGGTGAATTTGGGCCCCTCGGCTTTGTTTTCGCCAACCAGAAGGCAGGCGCCGAACCACTTGTCTCCTTTGCCACGGCGGAAAAGAAGCTGAGCAGCTACTCCGCAGGAATCTGGGTGGCAAAGGACAGCCCCATCAAGGAGATCGACGACCTCAAGGGCAAGTCCCTTGCCCTTGGCAGCGTTGGTTCCACGTCCGGGGACGTCCTCCCCCGTTTCGGACTTCGCGGCGTAGGAATCGCCGATTCCGACCTCAAGATGGACTACACAGGTGGACACCCCGAAGCCCTTCTTGCACTGAAGAACGGCAAGGTTGACGCCGCGGAAATCAACACCCAGACCCTCGCGACCGCCACCGCCGCGGGAACCTTCAAGCAAGAAGATTTCCGTCGTATCTGGGCCTCGGATCCCATCCCCAATGACCCCATCACCGTCCGGCCCGACGCTGACCCCGCCTTCAAGAAGGCCGTCAAGGACGCGTTCCTCAACCTGGACCCCGCCGACGTGGCAAAGGTTGGCGCGTTCCTTGACGTGACTCCTCCCGGTCCGATGATCGACGTCACCAAGGAGAACTACCAGCCGCTCTTCGACTTGGCCAAGACCATGAACCTGACGGAGAAGAACCTGTAATGGATTCCCCGTTGCTCTCTGTACGGGGCCTCCGGAAATCGTTCGGAAACCACCCGGTCCTCAAGGGCGTGGACTTCGATGTCAGCGCCGGGGAACTCATTGCGTTCCTCGGCGCCAACGGCTCGGGCAAGTCCACCACCCTGCGGTGCGTCATGGGGATCGAACAGCCCGACGCCGGGATCATCGCGATAGGCGGCGACGACGTGGGAACCTTGCCGTGGCGCCAACAGCAGGACGCACGGCAACGGACTGCCATGATCTTCCAGAAGATCCACCTGGTGCCGCGCCGCACAGCCTTGGACAACGTCTGCGCCGGTGCGCTGGCCCGGATTCCCACCGGCCGCTCCCTCTCGCCGGTGTTCTTTCCCCGCGCCGTGCAGCAGGAGGCCCTCGAATGCCTGGACCGGGTGGGCCTCGCGGACCGGGCCTTCGACCGGGTTGGACGGCTGTCCGGCGGCCAACAGCAACGCGTGGCCGTTGCCCGGGCGCTGTGTCAGCGGGCCGACATCGTTCTGGCCGACGAGCCCGTCTCCGCCTTGGATCCGCATGCCGCGGAACAGGTCATGGCCCTCCTGCGAGACCTCGCACACGTCGAAAATCTGGCCGTCGCGGCTGTGCTGCACCAGCCTGATCTCGCCCTGCGGCACGCAGACCGCTGCATCGGTTTGCTCCACGGCACCTTGGCCTTCGACCTGCCGTCGTCCGAGGTCGACGCTGCCCGGCTCGATGCCCTCTACGCTCCGGACCGTGTGGCGGCGGCGTGAGCGTTCAAACCCGTACATTTCCCATCCGCCCGAAGCAGCCCCTGCGGTGGATCGCGACGGCGGTGGCCGTCGCCGCCGTCGTCGTCCTCCACGCGCTGGCCATCCAAGGGACCGGGTTCCAGCCCGGACTTTTGGTGGACGGCTGGAAAGGCATGGCCGCATTCGTGGCCGACGCGTTTCCACCCGACCTCAGCTGGGACAAGACCGTCCGGCCCGGGCTTGAGGCAACCCTCGTGACGCTCTGGATCGGGCTCCTCGGAACGACGTTCTCTGTTCCGTCCGCCCTTCTTCTCGCGGTACTGGCGTCGAGGAGCACGGCTCCGCACCGGCTCGTCTACCAAGGGGCCCGCGCGGTTCTGTCCTTCTTCCGTGCCGTGCCGGACATTGTCTTCGCGCTGATCTTCGTCACCGCGGTGGGCCTCGGCCCGTTTGCCGGCGTGCTGGCCTTGATCTGCCACAACACGGGCGTGATGGGCAAGCTATGGGCCGAGTCCATGGAAGAGAGCGACGCCGGTCCGCAGGAGGCGCTGCGCACTGCCGGCGCCAATCGGATCCAGCAGGTTGCCAACGCCACGCTGCCCATGGTGGTGCCCCAGTTCATCGGCCTGCTGCTCTACCGCTTCGACGTGAACGTGCGTTCATCACTGGTCCTGGGACTGGTGGGAGCTGGCGGCATCGGGCTGCTGATCAACCAGTCCATCAAGTCGTTCCGCTTCGACGCAATGCTGACCCACATCATCATTGTGCTGATCCTGATCATCGTGGTGGACCAGTTCTCCGCCTGGGTCCGCCGTAAGCTGGCAGCCTAGCCATTCAGGGTTGGTGCGGAAGGACAGGATGGGTGAATCCAGGATGGATGTTGACGTCGTCGTAGTCGGCGGAGGCGCAATGGGATCGGCTGCCGCGTGGCAACTCGCACTCCGAGGACGATCGGTGGTCCTCCTGGAACAGTTCGAGGAAGGGCACCACATGGGCGCGTCCCATGGCGCGACGCGCAACTTCAACACGGCCTACGCGGAAGACGACTACCTGGCCCTGGTCAGCGAAGCCAGGAAACTCTGGGACGGGCTCGCAGAGGAGACCGAAACGCGATTGTTGGATCTTGTGGGGCTGGCCAACCACGGAAATGTTGGCCGCCTTCGGGAAGTTCGCGCAGCGCATGCGGAGCGGGGCATCGAAAGCTACTTCATCTCCGCCAAGGAGGCGTCAGGGCGTTGGGCGGGCATGGTGTTCCGCAGCGATGTTCTCTTCGTGCCGGAAGCGGGCCGGGTCCGGGCGGCCGACGCCCTGAGGGCGCTGCGCGCATCGGCCGAGGCGCATGGTGCACGATTCACCTATTCCACCCCTGTCCGGGACATCCGCGTCCTCGGCGACGATCGCGCCGTCGTCGTGACCGATTCTGTGGACATCACGGCGCGCCGGGTAGTCGTCACGGTGGGCGCTTGGACCAGCAAGCTCCTCGGTGCGCACGTGCCACTCCCCCGGTTAGTGGTCACCCAGGAGCAGCCAGCCCACTTCACACCCACCGACGGTTCGCAGCTCTGGCCGAGCTTCAACCATGCCCCGGACCCCGGCGATCCCCGCGACGACTATTGGTACAGCCCCGTCTATGGGATGCTCACGCCGGGCGAAGGGGTCAAGGCGGGGTGGCATGGCGCAGGTCCGGTCACCGATCCTGATGCCCGCACGTTTGAACCCGAGCCGGTTCAACTGGAGGCCCTTCGCCGCTACGCCCGCGAATGGCTGCCCGGAGTCGACGCCGAATCGGCGGTTCCCATCAGCTGCACCTACACCAGCACGGCCAACGAAGACTTCGTGCTCGACCGTTTTGGACCCCTTGTGGTCGGAGCCGGGTTCTCCGGGCACGGATTCAAGTTCACCCCGGCTATCGGCCGCGTACTTGCCGATCTGGTCGATGGGATCGACGCGCCGCGCCGCTTTCGCCCCGCTTAAATGCAGCTGGCTCGCAGTTGTTGTCGTTATGACCTCTCAAAACGACAACAACTACGAGCCAGTTAGCTGGGTGCGAAGCTACTTCAGCGTGGAAACAACCTCGTTGAGCTTTGCGGAAGGACGCATCACGGCCTCCGCCTTCGCGGCGTCGGGACGGTAGTAACCGCCGATGTCCACAGGTGAACCCTGGACTCCGAGCAGCTCAGCAGTGATGGTGTCCTCGTTGGACGTCAGGGCCTCGGCGACGGAGGAGAACGCGGCGGCAAGCTCGGCGTCGTCGTTCTGCTTGGCCAGTTCCTGCGCCCAGTACTTCGCGAGGTAGTAGTGGCTGCCCCGGTTGTCGATTTCGCCCACCCTGCGCTTCGGGGACTTGTTGTCGAGCAGGAACGTGCCGGTGGCGCGGTCGAGCGTGTCGGCAAGGACCTGTGCCCGGGCGTTGCCGGTGGTGGTGGCGAGGTGCTCGAAGCTGACGGCCAGGGCGAGGAATTCGCCCAGGCTGTCCCAGCGCAGGTGGTTTTCCTGCAGGAGCTGCTGAACGTGCTTCGGAGCCGAGCCGCCGGCACCGGTCTCGAAAAGACCGCCGCCATTGATCAGCGGAACCACGGAGAGCATCTTGGCACTGGTTCCAAGCTCGAGGATCGGGAACAGGTCGGTGAGGTAGTCACGCAACACGTTTCCGGTCACCGAGATGGTGTCTTCGCCCTTGCGGATCCGCTCCAGCGTAAACGCGGTGGCCTTCTCCGGGGACATGATCTCGATCTGCAGGCCCTCGGTGTCGTGGTCCTTCAGGTATTCCTTGACCTTGGCGATCAACTGGGCGTCGTGGGCACGGGTTTCGTCGAGCCAGAAGACAGCCGGCATCTTGGAGGCGCGCGCACGGGTGACGGCCAGCTTGACCCAGTCACGGATCGGCACGTCCTTGGTCTGGCAGGCGCGCCAGATGTCGCCCGGGGAAACCTGGTGCTCGATCAACACTGTTCCCGAAGAATCCACAACCTGCATGGTCCCGGCGTACTCAACCTCGAAGGTCTTGTTGTGGCTGCCGTATTCCTCAGCCGCTTGCGCCATCAGGCCGACGTTGGGAACGGTGCCCATGGTGGTGGGATCGAAGGCGCCGTGGGCCCGGCAGTCATCGATGACCACTTGGTACACATCCGCGTAGCAGCTGTCCGGGATGACGGCGAGGGTATCGGCCTCTTTGCCATCCGGGCCCCACATGTGGCCGGAGTTACGGATCATAGCCGGCATGGAAGCGTCAACAATGATGTCGCTGGGAACGTGGAGGTTGGTGATGCCCTTGTCCGAATCGACCATGGCAATCGCCGGGCCGTCCTCCAGGCCCTTCTTGATGGCCGCCTTGATGCCTTCGCGGACGTCCTCCGGGAGTTCATCGAGGCCGTTGAGGATGGAAGCGAGGCCGTTGTTCGGGCTCAGGCCTGCAGCAGCGAGCTGCTTACCGTAGGTGTCGAACAGCTCGGAGAAGTACGCCTTGACGACGTGGCCGAAGATGATGGGGTCGGAAACCTTCATCATGGTTGCCTTCAGGTGTGCCGAGAACAGCACGCCTTCTTCCTTCGCGCGGACCACCTGGGCAGCCAGGAATTCGTCCAGGGCCTCGGCACGCATCACGGTGCCGTCCACTACTTCACCGGCGAGGACGGGGAAGGCCGGCTTGAGGACCTTGACCGTGCCATCTTCGCGGACGATCTGGATCTTGATCGTGTCGTCGGCGGGAATGACCACGGACTGCTCGTTGGAGCGGAAATCGTTCGCCGTCATGTGCGCAACGTTGGTCTTGGAGTCGGCGCTCCAAGGACCCATGGAATGCGGGTTCTGCCGGGCGTAGTTCTTCACCGACAGCGGTGCGCGGCGGTCCGAGTTTCCTTCACGCAGGACCGGGTTGACGGCCGAGCCCTTGATCTTGTCGTAACGCGAGCGGATGTCCGTCTCTTCGTCGGAGGAGGGGTTGTCCGGGTAATCCGGAAGCGCGTAGCCCTGACCCTGCAGTTCGGCAATGGCCGCCTTCAGCTGCGGGACCGAGGCGCTGATGTTGGGGAGCTTGATGATGTTCGCTTCGGGCTTCTTTGCCAGTTCACCCAGTTCGGCCAGTGCGTCACTGGTCCGCTGCTCTTCAGTCAGGTAGTCACCGAAGACGGCGATGATTCGGCCAGCCAACGAAATGTCGCGGGTCTCGACCTCCACGCCGGCCGTTGAGGCGAAAGCTTCCACAATCGGCAGGAACGAGTATGTCGCCAGCATCGGCGCTTCGTCAGTGTGGGTATAGATAATCTTTGCCATTGGCGGGGCATCTCCCTGAAGTCTGCAGATTTCAACATCTCTAACTTACCTGAGGGGGCAGGATTGGCGCGTACCGGGAAGGCCTCAAGCGGGCTTTGCACCGTCATACGGGGCCGAACCTTATGTACCTCCGCGCCAAATCGGAGTAGGTTCATTGCGTCAAACTGTGGCCGACGACACGTGGCCGCCAAACGATTGGCAGGACAATCATGACAAAGAAACCACTCCCCATCACTGGTCTCCTGAGCCTCATTACCTCCGCCGTTTTGACCGTCTGTGCCGCTGGAGGGGCGGCAGCCGCAACACCTACTGCGGTTTCGAGCTTCGCAGCGCCTGGGACGCAGCAGCTCGTCAGCCTGGCGACAACCACCACCGACCCCACGGGGTTCTGGACTCCCGAAAGAATGCAAGCGGCCATCCCCGGCGATGTCCTTGCCGGCAAAGCCCTCGCACGAGGGGGCACCTCCGGCACTGCCAGCGGTACGGTCGAAACCGGCCCGCCGGTGAAGATCGCCAGCGCCAAGAGCAACAGCACGAGCCTGCACCAGGACGAAGACCCGATTGACCACGTCGGCAAGGTCTTCTTCACCATGGGCGCCTTCGCCTACGTCTGCTCCGGCAACGTCGTCGTATCGGACAACGACAGCACCGTGGCCACCGCGGGCCACTGCGTCAACGAGGGGCCAGGAGCCTTTGTCAAGAACTTCGTGTTCGTTCCGGCCTATCTCAACGGCAAGGCTCCTTACGGCATCTGGCCTGCCAAAGCCCTCTACACCACGCCCCAGTGGCGCACCGCGGGCGACATCCGCTACGACACGGGCTTCGCGGTTACTGCCACAGTGAACGGCAAGCACTTGGCCGACGTCGTTGGCGCGTCCGGCGTGGAATTCAACCAGGACCGGGGGCTCAGCTACAAGGCCTTCGGCTACCCTGCCGCGCCGCCGTTCGACGGGCAATCGCTTAAGAGCTGCTCCGGTGATGCCACCGATGACCCCATCAATCCACAGTTCAAGGCGCAGGGCATTCCCTGCGATATGACCGGTGGATCATCGGGCGGACCCTGGATGGAGGATTCCGGCTGGGATTCGTACCAAAACTCCATCACCAGCTACGGCTACCCCGGCGGCCCGGCTGTGATCTACGGGCCTTATTGGGGCTCCGTCATCCGGGATGCGTACGAGCTGGCGTCCACGTCCTAGGTCTTCCGGCACCCCCCAGGGACATGCCCCCTGTTCGTGCCGAGGACTGGACATATTGCGAAGATGCCCAGTCCTGACCATCAAAAATGGACATGTCCTCCCGGGCAGGGAGGACATGTCCATTTTTTGCTGGAGCGGGTGGACCTAGTGGAAGAAGTGCCTTGCCCCGGTGAAGTACATCGTGATGCCGGCGGCGTTGGCTGCGGCAATGACTTCCTCATCGCGCACTGAACCACCAGGCTGGACAACCGCGCGGACACCGGCGTCGATCAGAATCTGGAGGCCATCGGCGAACGGGAAGAACGCGTCGGAAGCGGCCACGGCACCACGGGCACGCTCGGGCGCGCTGGTGGCGGAGGTGTTTGACGCGCCGCCGGCACCTTCGACGTCGGACTCCACCTGAACGCCCAAGGTGTTGGCGCGCTCAACCGCCAGTTTGCACGAGTCCAGGCGGTTGACCTGCCCCATGCCGATGCCAACTGCGGCACCGTTGTTGGCGAGCAGGATCGCGTTGGACTTGGCGGCGCGGCAAGCGGTCCACGCGAAGGCGAGGTCGGCCAGCGTGGCATCATCTGCAGCTTCGCCCGCGGCGAGGGTCCAGTTGGCCGGGTTGTCGCCGTCGGCGTCCACCTTGTCGGCTTCCTGGACCAGGACGCCGCCGGAGACCTGGCGGATCTCGGTCGGGTAGCGGCCGTAGCCGTCCGGGAGTGCCAGCAGGCGGATGTTCTTCTTCTTGGACAGGATTTCAACGGCTTCCGGCTCGAAGCCCGGGGCAATGACAACCTCGGTGAAGATCCCGGCCACGGTTTGTGCCATACCCGCGGTGACAATGCTGTTGGCCGCGATGACGCCGCCGAAAGCGGACACCGGATCGCAAGCGTGGGCCTTCGCGTGGGCGTCGGCGATGGGGTCGGCGGCATCGGCCGAACCGACGGCCACACCGCATGGGTTCGCGTGTTTGATGATGGCGACGGCCGGCTCGGAGAAATCGAACGCGGCACGGAGCGCGGCATCGGCGTCGACGAAGTTGTTATAGCTCATGGCCTTGCCGTGCAGCTGGTCGGCCTGGGCGATGCCCGCCGGCGCGGCCTTGTCCACATAAAGTGCGGCCTGCTGGTGCGGGTTCTCGCCGTAGCGAAGCACCTCGGAGCGTTCCAGGGCCAGGCCGGCATAGGCGGGCCAGTCGATGACGCCGTCGCCGTCTTCATCGAGGAACTGGCTGGCAGTCCAGATAGCAACCGCGGTGTCGTAGCTTGCTGTGTGCGCGAAAGCCTTGGCCGCGAGGCGACGGCGGGTCTTCAGGTCAAAACCACCGGCAGCGGCCGCTTCGACCACCTGACCATAGAACGAAGGGTCGACCACGATCGCGACGGCGGCATGGTTCTTCGCGGCCGAGCGCACCATCGCGGGGCCTCCGATGTCGATCTGCTCGACGACGTCGTCCTGCGCGGCGCCGGAGCGGACGGTCTCCACGAAGGGGTAGAGATTGACCACCACGAGGTCGAAGGGCTCGATCTCCATCTTGGCCAGCGTCTCCATGTGGGCAGGAACGCGGCGGTCCGCGAGGATGCCGCCGTGCACCCGCGGGTGCAGGGTCTTGACCCGGCCATCGAGCATCTCCGGGGAACCGGTGACTTCTTCGACTTCCTTGACCGGAATGCCGGCTGCGGCGATCTTCTTCGCGGTGGAACCGGTGGAGACAATGGCGACTCCTGCTGCATGCAGGCCCCTCGCGAGCTCCTCCAGCCCCGTCTTGTCGTAAACCGAGATCAGTGCACGGCGGATGGGAACACGGTCAAGCTGCGTCAAGCTCACAAAAGTCTCCGTCTTATATCGCGGGATTGCGCGGTTGCTGGGGATACGCACGAGTTTATCGCGTTGTGGCTCCCCTTCGTTTTTTGAGACGTGGGGTCGCCCACGGCATATGGTTGGGCCATGGATTCCGAGGATGTGATTCTGGTCGCCGACATCGGCAAGAGCCGGTGCCGGGTTGAACTCCGGCGGGGCGATGACGTGTTGGGCTCGGCGGACCAGCATGGCTTCCCCGGCCTGGGCATGGACAACGGCGCAGGGCACGCCTTCGAGTTGCTCGCTGACACCGCCGCCATGCTGCCGCGGGGGCTTCCGGCAGCATTCCCGGAAGGTCCGTTGCGGGGAATCGGCGCCGCCGTCGCCGGGGTCGAGGCCTCCGCGGCCAACTCGCACGAACTCGCCGTCCTGCTTTCGGAGCGCTTCAAGGTTCCGGCCGCCGTTCTTTCGGACGCTACCGCCGCCCAACTCGGCGCCCTGGGCGGCGCAACCGGGACGGTGCTTATTGTCGGCACAGGCGCGGTCGCCTTCCGCTTCGACGACGCCGGAACCCTCCATCGTGCCGACGGGTGGGGACCACTTTTGGGCGATCGCGGAAGCGGCCGCTGGATCGGCCAGCAGGGCCTTGTGGCCGCACTGCAAGCGCACGACGGTGGGACGGCCACGTCGTTGCTTGGCGCGGCGGCCGCACTGGCCGGCTCGCCCGCGCAGCTCCCGGCGTGGCTCGCCGCCTCCGACAACCCGGCCCGGACTATGGCCCGTTTCGCCCCCGTGGTCCTGACTGAAGCGGCGGCGGGAGACGCCGTCGCCCGCGGGATTGTGGACGAAGCGTGCAGGCTTCTCGTGAACACGGTGGCCCTCGCCGCCGGCGACACGAAGCAGGTGGCGTTGCTCGGCGGCGTCGTGACATCGGAGTTCTTCAGCGGGCTCTTGCACAACGCCCTCGCTTCGGCTGGGATTGAGGTGGTTGCGGCACTCGGCGACGGCATGGACGGGGCCGCCCTCGCAGCGCACCGCCGCGGGCTCCTCCAGGAAAGGTACATTCACCGTGACGGAACAGCCTGACGCCTCTTCCCCTGCTTCATCCGGTTCCATAGGGGGCGACCCGCTGGAGAAACTCCGTTCCGAGCTCGAGGGCCTGCAAACCGAAGCGGCGTCGCCCGCCCTCAAGGACTTGGACACCATGGGCACGGCCGAGCTGGTCGCTGCCATGAACGAGCAGAACCGAGGCGTTCCGGCCGCCGTCGAGCAAGCCAGCGAAGAGATCGCCGCAGTGGTGGACGCCGTTACGGAGCGCCTTTCCCGCGGCGGCAGGCTGCTCTACGTCGGCGCCGGAACGGCAGGGCGGCTCGGAATCTTGGACGCGAGCGAATGCCCGCCCACCTTCGGCACTCCCCCGGGTCTCGTCGTCGGGATCATCGCGGGCGGCACCCAGGCCATCCAGAAACCGGTGGAATACGCCGAGGACAACGCCACCGCCGGGGCCCGGGACCTGCACGACATCAGCGTGACCGAGGCCGACGCCGTCGTCGGAATCTCTGCCTCAGGCCGCACCCCTTACGTGATCGGCGCCCTTGAGGAGGCCCGCAGCCGCGGGGCGTTCACAGCGTCGCTCGCCTGCAACCACGACTCACCGATCAGCAAACTGGCGGATGTCGCAATCGACGTCGTGGTCGGTCCGGAATTCGTTGCCGGTTCCACGCGACTGAAGGCCGGCACTGCTCAAAAACTTGTCCTCAACATGATCAGCACGCTCACCATGGTCAAGCTCGGGAAGACCTACGGAAACCTGATGGTCGATCTGCGGGCAACCAACAACAAACTTCTCGCACGGTCCCAACGGACTATCCAACACGCCACGGGCGTGGACGCGGAGACGGCGATCCGTGCTCTGGATTCCGTCGGCGGATCGGTCAAGGCGGCCATCCTTGTCATCCTGACGGGGATCGATCCGGGGCAGGCAAAGAGCGCTTTGGATGAGGCCGGTGGGTTCCTGCGAAAGGCGATCGAGAAGCACGGATAGAGTTTCCCCAGGAGGGGAAAATGAATACTTACACAACCGTGCCCAGCGGCGAACAGGTTGTCCAGGAACTGCCGTGGAGGTGGAAGGTCCAGGGCAGGATCTTCCTGATCGGCGGCCTCGGCTTCATGTTCGATGCCTGGGATGTGACCCTCAACGGCATCCTCATACCGTTGCTTTCAAAGCACTGGTCCCTCCAGCCCGCCGACGCCGGATGGATAGGCACCGCCAATCTGGTCGGTATGGCCTTGGGTGCTTTCGTCTGGGGCACCATCGCGGACACGATCGGCCGGAAGCGGGCATTCACCGCTACTCTGCTGGTCTTCTCCCTCTTCACGGTGCTCGGTGCGTTTGCCCCGGACATCGTTTGGTTCTGCGTATTCCGGTTCGTGGCCGGTTTCGGGCTGGGCGGCTGCATTCCGGTGGACTACGCGCTGGTCGGTGAATTCACTCCACGGAAGCAGCGCGGCAAGGTGCTTACGGCCATGGACGGTTGGTGGCCCGTAGGTGCTGCCTTGTGTGGATTCCTTTCGGCCGGACTGGTCGCTGCCTTCGCAGACTGGCGGCTGACGATGCTCGTCATGGTGTTGCCTGCCTTGCTGGTGTTCTGGGTCAGGCGGAGCGTGCCCGAATCCCCGCTCTTCCTCATCCGCAAGGGCCGCCGCCAGGAGGCCGCCGACGTGATCGACAGTCTTGTCCTGGCCACAGGGGCTGAGCCGCGCGCCTACAGCCTGCCCGCCCCGGAAGGCGCGCCCCGCCTCTCCGCCGGCAGCGCCTGGCAGCAGTTGCGACGCATCTGGCAGTTCAACTGGAAGATCACGACGGCGGCCTGGGCCCTGTTTTTCAGCATCCTTCTGGTCTACTACTTGAGCTTGACGTGGATGCCGCGGATCCTGATCGGCGCCGGGTTCGAGGAGTACAAGGCCTTCGTGACGACAGCCGGGATGGCCGGCGTCGGGCTCCTGGGCGTCGTGGTCGCGGCGGTGCTGGTGGAGCAGGTGGGCCGCAAATGGATCCTGGCCATCACCGGACCGCTGTCCGCGTTGACACTTGTGATCGTGTCATTAGTAGTGGACATCCCTGACGCGGCCGTGTTCTGGCTCCTCGCGTACGGCTTCCTTATCCAGGTGGCCATTCCGGTGCTCTACACCTATGTTTCCGAGCTCTACCCCACCGAGCTCCGGGGCTCCGGCTTCGGGTGGGCCTCCACGTTCTCCCGGGTGGGTGCGGGGATCGGTCCGCTCGTCTTCGCCTCGTACTTCTGGCCCGAGCTTGGCCTGGCCACGTCGTTCGCCTTGGCTGGCGGGCTGATCGTGGTGGCTGTGCTGTGGATGGCGTTGTTTGCCCCGGAGACCAAGCAGCTCGACCTCGACTGAGCATGCCCCCTGCCCACGACCAAGAGTGGACATATCAGCAATATGTCCATCCTTCGCGGCCAACGGCGCGCATGTCCCGCGGAGGGCTCTGGACATGTCCATCAATGGCGGTCAAGAGTGGGCATGTCCCTAGGGGTGCGTGGGATTCAGGCGTGCTTCCCCGCCGCGAGCTCGGCGAGTGTCCGGACGAGGAGCCTGCGCTCCACGACCTTGATGCGTTCGTGCAGGGTGTCCTCGGTGTCGTCCGGGGCGATGTCGACGGCTTCCTGCGCGATGATAGGCCCGGTGTCCACGCCGGCGTCGGCCCAGTGAACGGTGCAGCCAGTCACTTTCACGCCGTACGCCATGGCATCGCGGACCCCGTGGGCGCCGGGGAACGCGGGCAACAGTGCCGGGTGCGTGTTGAGGTACTTGCCGTTGAAGGCATCGATGAACTCCGGGCTGACGATCCTCATGAACCCGGAGGAGACCACCACGTCAGGATCGTACGATGCAACGGCCTTGGTGAGCGCGGCGTTCCAATCCGCCCGGTCCGCGTAGTCCTTGAAGTCCACCACGAAGGTGTCCAGTCCGGCTTGGGCGGAGCGTTCCACGCCGTAGGTGCCGGGCCGGTCCGCGCCCACGGCTGCGATCTCAACGTCCAGCTCGCCCGCCTTCACGGCGTCGATTACTGCTTGAAGGTTGGAACCGGTGCCGGAGACGAGGACAACAATGCGCATTGCTCTAGCTTATGGTGGGCTCGCGTAGGCTGGAAAACATGAATTCCGGCGTCAGACCCACCCCGCAGCCACAGAGTCAGGCTGCTAAATCAGCGCTTGCCCTCACCCACACGCTGTTCAGGACATTCCTGCTGACCGTTCTTGGCGCCATCTTCGTCTACATCCTGAACGTTAGTTACGTCTGGCTCAGTGGCATCCTCACGGCCATCGCGGGAGTTCTTGGGGTAGTGGTCCTCGTGCGAACCCTCCGGTTCAAGCAGCCGCGCATCATTCTGTTCGGCACGATTTCCGGCCTATTGGTCACGGCCATCATGTGCCTGCTGGTGCTCACCGCCGTCGTGTTCTTCCAACAGATCACCACCCTGGAGAACTGCGTACGAGGCGCGCTGACGGTCCACGCCAGAGACTTATGCCAGGTCGATTTCCAGAACTCGATTCCCTCCGGATTGCGCTAGCCGGGACGCGATCAAGGTGAGGCGGGCACCTTAGCGGCGGTCGCCGTCGTACACGGAATCGTCGAGATCCGCTTCGCGGAGCTTCTGCCGCCTCTCGAGCCAGGGCCCCACCCAATAACCGATCACGACGCCGATCCCCACCTCCGCGGCGATCCACGTTGCCGTCCGCAGCGGGTCGGGGCCGATCTCGGTCAGGCGCCCGATCCCAGCGGAACCACGCGCCAGCCAGGCGAGACCCCCGGCCAGGGCCCCGGCGACGGTCCCGATGAGCGCGGCGAGGACCAGCGTGGACACCGGAGCCGTGAACCACCGCGCCTTGATCTTGATGGAGAGCCATTCGTCGAAGTGGTTCTCCCCCGCACGCAGGAACCACCAGCCGGCCAGCACCCCGGCGCTCACCGGCAGGACGAGAGCCGCGGCACCGAAGTCGAGTTGCCCGGTGGGCAGTGCTCCGAAGACAGGAATCGCGGGCAGCGGCCCGACGGCGGTGCCCAGCGGCCCGACATGTGAGCCGACCCCGAGGGAGAACCCTGCGCCAGAGGACCAAGCCAAAGCGAAAACCGCCAGATTGGGGAGGTAGCCGAGCTGGGCGATGGTCAGGACGCCCCCGCCGAGGGCGCCGGCTTTGAGGCCTTCGTAGACGGCGATGATGTCCGTCCAGTGCATGACAATGTCGACGGCGAGCAGCGTGGCTGCGAGTGTCACTGCCGCCATGATTGCCACGAATCCGGCCTTGATAGCGGAGCCGAAGTAGGAACCGGCCCAACGGGAATGTTGGCTTGTGCGCGCGAGCCAATCGACGGCGTCGACGCCAATGAGCCTGCTCCAAGAGCCGGACTCACGACGGGCGCCCACCACCATGCCGAGACCGAACGGGACAAGCGGAAGCAGTGCCGCGAACCAGATGTTGATGGAAATGTCCTGCGTCCTGCAGACGAAGCCGGTGGCCGCACCGAACGCCCCATAGACAAGCAACGCTCCGAAGAAGGCCTGCCACAGCTGGTCGGTGTAGGAGGCCCTAGCCAGCCGGCGGCCCGCACGCCAAGCCAAGAGGAAGGGGACCAGAGTCAGTCCGAGCGGAATAAGGGACAACATCCCGGAACCCGGTAAACCGGCGGTACCCATGTTCACAGTGGCAAGCTGCAGCGGCACGCCATGGACCAGGAGCCAGGTTTGGCCAGCCAAGCGCGCCAGGAAATCGATGGAGTGGTTCTGGAAGCCGTCTGTTGCCCAGACACCGATCAGCGGCAGGACCACCACGAGCGCCGAGATGATGGCCGCCTGGGCCGACTCGAGGGCGCCCTGCAGCCACAAAGGCATAGGCAGGCCACGGTTACCGGTCTGATCAGCGCGCAGTTTCATCGTGTTCTATCGTGCCACGGCGTGCCTCGCTCCCCCGGCAGGCGCCCGGAACGCCCGCCAATCCCCCAACGCCCACTCACGTATCACCCCCAAAACCCAAACGTCCGCGCGCATCTGCCGCGACGCCGTCGTCGTTCATGTGAGCAGGCGTCGGGAGGAAACCCGTCATAAGTGACCGGGCGTCGGGGAAAAACCCGGAGATGTGACCGGGCGTCGGGGAAAAACCCGGGAGATGTGACCGGGCGTCGGGAGCCGGGTCGGGAGCCGGGGCAGGCCGCTGCTCCGGGCGCTTTTTGCACGGGGCAGACGTAAAATTGGATTGTTCGCAATAAGTGGATGGAGGTCATCGATGACTACCGCAAGCCCACATGCACATGGTGTTCACTTTGGACGGACGGATCTCCAGAACATCGGCATGGGTGTAGGTATTCTGATCGCGCTGGTGGGCCTCCTCGGATTCATTCCGGGCATCACCACGCGGTACGGGGAACTGCAGTTCTTCGGGCCAAATTCGCACGCAATGCTCTTGGGCGTGTTCCAAGTGTCGCTGGTGCTCAACATTGTGCAGCTCCTCGTCGGCGGCACCGGCTGGGCGATGTCCCGCTCGGGCGGCCACGGCGCACGCAACAGCCTGATGGGCTTCGGCGCGTTGTACATCCTGTTCAGTGTGTACGGACTGAGCGTCGGCGTTGATTCGGCGGCCAACTTCCTATCGCTGAACACGCTCGACAACTGGACGTTCATGGTCTTGGGCATCCTGATGATCGCCGCCGGCTGGATGTTTTCACGGCACCTGGCTGACGACGCGGGGTAGCCCATTCACTGACCCGGATTGAGCTATACCTGGATTAAAGGAGCCGCCGATGGGTACGATCTACAGCTAATTCTGAATAGCCATACAAGCGGTTGGTGCAGTTCCTGCGGTGAAGAAGCCGGGAGCTGTGCCAACCTTCTTTGTGCCCGACGCCGTCATCTCCACTTGGGTGCCACCGGCACCGGCCGCGTCGCGTCACCCAGTTAAACAAATTGCTGGACTCTTGGAGCGGACCGCATCAGACTGACTACACGAGCCGCTTGGGTGCTTGCCGTTGAAAGGACAGTCATGTTCGACCTCGTTGCTTATCTCCCTATTTTTATCACCGTATTGGGAGTAGTTGTCGCATTCGCCGTCATTAGGCTCCTCATCAAATTGATGTGGAAGGTGGCTGAGCCAAACGAGGCATTGATCATTTCCGGCCTGACCCGGGGAAGCCTGGACACCAAGGACGGAATGGATTTCAAAATCGTCACTGGAAAGGGCGCCCTGGTGGTTCCGGGGCTTCAAACCGTGAGGGCTTTGTCCCTCACGCTCAATGAAACAGAACTCCAGGTCAACTGCGTGACCTCACAAGGTATCCAGGTGATTGTGGAGGGCGTGGTTATCTACAAAATCGGTGACGCGCCTCCTTTCATTGCCAACGCCGCGAGGCGCTTTCTGGGCCAGCAGCCCAAAATGGAAAGCCAGGTCTACAACGTTTTTGAGGGGCATTTGCGCTCGATCATTGGCAGCATGACCATGGAAGAAATCATCCGCGAGCGCGACAAACTCGCTTCGTTGGTTCGCAGCGCGAGCGGCATCGAAATGGAAAAGCTTGGCTTGGTGGTCGATTCCCTCCAAATCAAGGACCTGCAGGACCCCACGGGCTACATTCAAAACCTGGCCAAGCCGCACATTGCGCAGGTCAAAATGGAGGCCCGGATCGCCGAAGCCACCAGGAACCGCGAGGCCGCCGAGAAGGAGGCCGAGGCAGCCGCCCAGATCGCGGACGCCCAGAGCATTTCGGCGATCAGGCAATCGGCGGCCCAGGCCAATGCCGAAACCGCGAGGGCCAACGCCGCCCAGGCAGGTCCGTTGGCCGACGCCACGGCGCGGCAGCAAGTGGTGGTCCAGGAAACCGAGGTGGCCAAGCTCGAGGCGGACCGTGAAGAGCAAAAGCTCCAGACGTCCATCCGGAAGCCCGCCGATGCAAAGGCGTATGCCCAGCGCACCGAGGCGGAAGCCCAGAAGGCCGCCGATATCAGTGCGTCCGAGGCGCGGGCACGGCGGACGGAACTCGAAGCCCAGGCCAACGCCCGCAAGGTGGAAGTCGAAGCCCAGGCCAACGCCACGGCGGCCGCCGCCATTGCCGGAGCCACAAAGATCACCGGTGAAGCCGAAGCGGCCGCCACCCGGGCCCGCGGCGACGCTGCGGCCTCGGCCATCAAGGCGAAGTCCTTGGCGGAAGCGGACGGCATCAAGGCCCGCGCTGAGGCACTCGGAACCAACCAGGAGGCAGTCATCTCCCAGCAGCTTGCCGAGAACATGCCTGCGATTGTGGCCGCCGCGGCCGAGCCCTTTGGCCACGTGGGGCAAATGACGGTCCTCAACGGTGGCGACGGCCTCAACAGCATGGTGGGCGGGATCCTGTCCCAAGTGGGCAACTACCTGCCATCGATCACGGCGGCGCTCAAGAACGGCAAGGAACCGCCCAAGCGGCCCACCAAAGCCCCGGATGCCTAAGGCTACCGATGCACAAAGAGGTTGATCGGAGCCTGACGGGCAAGATCGGCAGGGTCACGGGCCGTATCGGGCCAGACACTGTCGGGGAAGTGATGCTGCCGTTCCTCGGAGGGACAAGCGCCTTCCACGCACATCCCTTCGACAAGAGGAGTGTTTTCAATGTGGGTGACCAAGTGCTGGTGATCTACTACGAGCCGCCGGGAACGGTGTTTGTCGACGAGTTGCCGGACGTCCTGAAGCCGGCGGGATAAAGGCGCGGTAAAGAAGCAGACAGAGCTGAGGGCGGCCGGTCAGCCGCCCTCAGCCGGGTTGTCTCAGATAGATTGCTCAGCCCGTGGATCCATCAGCCCAGCGGCGGAGCCCCAACACTGTCGTACATCGCGTAGTCGTCAGTGGTGAGTGTTCCGTTGCTGAACAAGTTCAACCCGAAACTGAGCGCGGTGGCCCCGGCCGGGACTGCCGCCGTCGTAAAGCTTGCCTGCGTGTAGGTGCTTGCGGCCGGCAACCACGGCCCGGAGGTCCAGTACACCCAGTTTCCAGAGGCATCGCGGTAGTAGACCACGAACTGCGTGACTGCCGTGGAGGTGTACCAAGCCCTTAGCGAGTATGTGTGTCCTGCGACAGCCGCAGGGGGACACGTGCTGTTATCCAGTGTCGGAAGCAGCTTCGCGTCACCACTGACGTAGCCAGTGACCGTGAGCTTCTCCGCCTTGGTACCGGTGTGCGCGGTTGATACCGTGCTGAACGTGGCGGTGTTGGTGCCGTAACCGCCGGCTTGCCAACACTGCGGGAAAGAGCCCGTACCGGCCGTTTCAAGGCTGGGATTCTGTACCAGGTTGCCGCCGGCCGGTGGTGGCGGCGGAGGCGGTGGCGGGGTGCCGACGTCGAACATCTCATAGTCGTCCGTGGTGAGTGTGCCGTTGCTGAACAGGTTCAGCCCGAAGCTGATGCCGCTCGCGCCGCTGGGCAGTGGAGGCGTTGTCCACGTTGCCTTTTGGAAGGTCGAGGCCGCGGAGAACCAAGGACTTGATGTCCAGTACTTCCAGGAACCTATGCCGATGCGGTAGTAGAGCTCGAACTGGGTGCTGGTGGTCGATTTGTACCAAGCACCGATGGAGTAGGAGTTCCCAGGCGTCGCCGTGGGTGAGCACCCGCCCAGGTCAAGGGTGGGCAACAGCTTCGCATCGCCGTCGACGTAGTTGGTGACCACGAGCTGTTCGGCGACCTTTCCTGTGTGTCCCGGCCTGACCGTGGAGAAGGCTGCCGTGTTGGTGCCGTAGCCTGCTGCGGCCCAACACTGCGGAGCCCCGTTGACCAAGGTTTCAAGACTCGGGTTCTTGATCAGGTTGCCGGTACCCTCCGGTGGTGCCGGCGGTCCCTGGACGAGGGGCTTGACCGTTCCGCCGATCACTTGTGCCACGGTCTTGACCGTGGTGGTTGCGGGCCTGGACTTGAGCCACGTGGCGAACTGGTTGAACAGGGTCGGGGTGATGTTCAACGGGTCCGTGCTCGTAGCTGAAATGTGGTGGAACGTGAGCTGGACCCATCCGCCTGCGGGCTCGGCCTGGGTAACCGCCTATTGGAGGTCCGCCAGCGTCCAGGTGCTATCCACTTCATCCAGGGCCGCTGTGTTGTACGGGTTGGCGGGAGGGATGGTCTCCGCCAGCGGGCAGCCGGCGCAGCCGAACCGCGACTGGATGTCACCAAGGTTGCGGGCACTGTTGAAGCCGCAGTTCTTGACGATGGTTTCGAGGGATGCGTTCTCGGCAGCGAAGGGATAAGCGAAGTCGGTGATCGTGAATCCAAGGTTTGTGAGGTTCACCCTGTCGTTGCAAATCTGGCGGGTTGCCTCATCCGACGTCACGGTGGTCAGGTCAGGGTGGGTGACGGTGTGGCCGGCAATCTCGTTGCCGTTCGCAACGAGGCCCTGCATGTCGCTTGTCGTCAGGTAATTGGGGTTGTTGATGAATCCGGAGGGTGTGAAGAACGTACCTACCAGGCCAAGGCTCTGCATGGTCTGCGCGGCGTTGAGCTGATCGGCATTCGCATCGTCAAAGGTCAGGGTCACAACGGTGGGATTGGCAGCTTGGGCTGCAGGTGCGGTGAAGCCGGCGAAAGCAAGCATCACCACGACGGCGGAAAACCAGGTAAACCACTTACCGGGGATCGTCCCGGTGAACGTCCGGTACGGGTCAACCGGATTGGTACGACTGAAGACTCTCATAGCGTCTGGCTCGATTCTAGGAGGCGGCCTGGCCGGACATGCGGCATCGCGGGGGATCTGCCGTGGTCACGATAGATCGGGCCGCCGACGGCGGATAAGAGTGACTTCTACCCGTCTTTTTCAGCTTCGTCGTTAACTGAAGCGGCACATTTGCCCTCGCACCAGATCGGACACCCGGTCAAGCAACGTCGATTTGTTAACCAAACCTTCCCCTTGCGGTCACGCCCATTCCCCCGCTTCGCCAACCGCCGCGCACACCGTGGAGGGGTGAGGATCGCTATCGTTGCCGAATCATTCCTGCCGCTCATGAACGGGGTTACGCACTCCATACTGCGGGTGCTCGAGCATCTGCAGGAGCGCGGCGACGAAGTGATGGTGATTGCGCCGTCGACGTCGGACACTGCTGTCTCGGACGTCGTGAACGGCGCATTTATCCACCGCCTCCCCTCCGTGCCCCTGGCCGGATACACGAATGTGCGGGTGGCCCTGGGTGGCGTGAGCCGGGTCAAGAGAATCCTTGCCGACTACGCACCGGACGTCGTCCACCTCGCATCGCCTTTCGTCCTGGGCTGGCGGGCCGTGCAAGCCGCGCACCAACTGGGCATCCCGACCGTTGCCATCTACCAAACCGAAGTCCCCAGCTACGCCGGCCGCTACGGCTTGCCGATGCTGGAGAACTGGGCGTGGAGCCGGGTGGACAACATCCATCTTCGTGCAGACCGGACACTGGTCCCGTCCACGTTCGCGCTCAACCAGCTGCGCGGCCGCGGGATCCTCAGGGTGGGCATGTGGCGCCGCGGTGTGGATACCGCGCGGTTCTCCCCCACCAAGCGCTCGACGGCGTGGCGCACCGCCGTCGCGCCCAACGGCGAGCGCATCATCGGCTATGTCGGCAGGCTCGCGGTGGAGAAGCAGGTGGAGGACCTTGCCGTGCTCGCGGACCTGCCCGGAACCAGGCTCGTGATTGTGGGCGACGGTCCGCAACGCGCCACCCTCGAAGCAGCCCTGCCGAACGCCCTCTTCACCGGTTTTCTGGGCGGCGAGGAGTTGGCCCAGGTTGTGGCGGGCTTCGACCTCTTCGTCCATCCCGGGGAATTCGAAACGTTTTGCCAGACCATTCAGGAGGCAATGGCCTCGGGCGTCCCCGTCGTGGCCACCGGCCGCGGCGGTCCCCTCGACCTTGTGGAGAACTCCCGCACCGGCTGGCTTTACGAACCCGGCGACCTCGCGCAATTGCGGGCCTACGTGCAGGACCTGGTGGGCGACGACGCCAAGCGCCGGGCCTTCGGAACGGCGGCACTCGCTTCGGTCCAAGGGCGGACCTGGCCGGTGCTGAGTGCCCAGCTCGTTGAGCACTACGAGGCAGTGATCGCGGGCGAAGCGCTCGTGGAACCCGCTGTGCTTCAGCAGGCAAAGCCTGCCACCACCATTTCCCTGACTTCCAGCAAAGGACTGCCAGCATGAAAATCTCGGTTGTAGGCTGCGGCTACCTTGGCGCCGTGCATGCCGCTACCCTCGCGTCGATGGGCCACACCGTGGTGGGTATCGACGTCGACGTCCAGAAGGTCGCCCAACTGGACAAGGGCCTCTCTCCCTTCCACGAGCCCGGCCTGGACGAACTCCTCCGCGACGGCTTGGATACCAAGCGGCTCACGTTTTCCACCGATTTCGCCGACGCGGCCGGCGCCCAGGTGCATTTCATCTGCGTGGGCACTCCGCAGTCGAAGACTTCGGAGACGGCGGACCTCTCCTATGTGATCGCAGCTACCAAGAGCCTGCTTCCGCACTTGGCAAGGGGCGCCGCAATCGTCGGCAAGTCAACCGTTCCCGTGGGAACAGTGGACATGCTCCGCGGAGTCCTTGCCCGGCGGCCGGATGTGCTGCTCGGCTGGAACCCCGAATTCCTGCGCCAAGGCACGGCAGTGAAGGATTCATTGGTCCCGGACCGTTTGGTGTACGGCGTGCCGGGCGGCAAGGGCTCAGCAACGGGCGCCCCCGTCACGGCTGCGCTTGACGCAGTCTACGAACCGCTGATTTCCGCCGGGATCCCGCGGCTGGTCTGCAACTTCGCCACCGCCGAGCTCATCAAGTCCGCCGCCAATGCGTACCTCGCCACGAAGCTCAGCTTCATCAACGCCATCGCCGAGCTTTGCGACGCCTCAGGGGCCGACGTAACCGAGCTCAGCGAGGCTATGGGCCTGGATCCTCGCATCGGCAGCCGGTACCTCCACGCAGGTTTGGGTTTCGGCGGTGGATGCTTGCCGAAGGACATCCGTTCGTTCCGGACGCAGGCACAAGCGTTGTCCGTGCCCTCCCTCGATGAGTGGATGGGCGTGGTCGACTCCATCAACCTGGCCCAGCGCGCCCGGGCCGTGGATGTTGCGCGGGAAATGTGCAAAGGCTTCCTGTCCGGCCGCACCGTCACCGTCCTCGGTGCCGCGTTCAAACCGGACACCGACGATATCCGTGACTCCCCGTCACTCGACGTCGCCCTCCAATTGGCCGCTGCCGGCGCCCACGTTACCGTGACGGATCCCAAGGCCATCAACAATGCCTGGATGCGCTATCCCCAGCTCCGCTTCGAAGCGTCCACCACCCGCGCGCTCGAAGGCGCCGAGTTGGTGCTTCTGCTCACCGAATGGGACGAATACCGCGCCCTCTCCCCCGCCGCCGTCGGCTCGCTCGTACGACGCCGGATGGTTCTGGACGCGCGGAACGTCCTGGATGCGCGGGCATGGCAGGCGGAGGGCTGGACGGTTCGCGGGCTCGGGACCGGCAACCATGCTGAGCAGCAAAGTGGCCGCAAACGGATCTCAGTGTTTTAGCCCGAAACACACGTAGACGGGCCACCGCGCACACGGAGATTCGGCTTTTTCACACTGAGAAACGGCCTTTTGCACACGGATTTTTCCGTTTTTTACACGTAGACGCCAATTTCACCGAGAGAATCTGAATCGTGGATGACCTTCCTTCGGGGAGGGTCACCGCTTTTCAAGGCCAGCGAATCGAATCCGTTGGCCGTTCTACTCGGGAAATGGGGTTGTAGTGGAATCAACAATGACTAAGAGGACCGGCCTTCAGGCTGCGGCAGCGGCGGCGCTGGCCGTGACCGGCATCTTCGGCGCGAGCTTGGCTGTTTCATGGATCGCGGGATCCCTGGGCATCTCTGCCGCGGCGGCGTCCCAGATCATGCACGCAATCGAGGTCGGAGGCTGGGCCCTCGTTGTCATCGGCACGATCTTCGGGGCAGGAATTACTGGCGCTTTGATCGCAACGGCTCGAAGCATCCTCTTCCGCATCGGCCGGGCACAAGCAGTCGCCTAAATCGATGCTTGCTACGACAGCACGCGTGCTTGGGGGCATCCCTGGATGGCTGCTCCCAAGCACGGGCCTCGCCATGGCAGCCATAGCCATCTTCGGTTACTCGGCTGTGGACGTGTCCTGGATCCGCGATGCCCGCGAGATGGGCGGGAGTCCCCTCTACGGCAAAGACTTCCCCCAGATCCTTGGGCGAAACATCGGCGCGGCCTTGGTGCTCTATTCGGGGGTAGCGACCCTCGGGCTGACTACGCTGCTCGGTGCCGGAATCCTGGCGCTGTACGTCGGGGCGACCGTGTCCCTCGGAGTGCATTCCGTCGGCAGTGCCGGCTTGGTTGCAGACGTGATTTGGTACGTCCCGTTCGAGTTCCTCGGCCTCGTGATGGCGGCGACCGCGGGATTCCAGCCGGTGGCGGGCCTGGCCCGCAGGCTGGTCATGAAGAAAGAGTCCGTAACCCTGAGGTCGTTCATCGACGACATGGCCCGTTCCCTCGGCACTTTGCTCATCGCCATCGTCCTGATTGTCCTCGGCGCCGTTATCGAGGCCATCGTGATCCAGCTAAGGACCTGAGGAGGAATTCATGACCAGCACGGAAGACGGCCGGGAGTCCGAGACCGTCATCAGCGTCGCCAAGGTCGGAAAGTTGCGCCCCGAGCCCTCAGCAACCAGGGAATGGGTCTCCACGTCCCGCAGCTTGTGGATCTCAGCCTACGTCCTACTCATGGCTTTGGTGGCACTGCGGCTTCCCCTGACCAGAAAGTATCTCAGCGCGAACGTTCCGGAGGACGTGCGCTCGGAAATCGGGGACGACCGTCTGCTCGGTCTCTCCATGACCGTAGGCACTGTTTTGTTCTTCCTTGTCTATGCCGTGATCATCGCTTTGTACTTCTCGCTGGCCGCGCTCTTGGACAAACGGGTCATCCCGGGAAAGTCGGTAGTAGCCGGCCGCTTCAATATCGGGGCGTTCTTTGTGATCGCCATAATGGCCACCATCCCGGTGAATCTCTTCAGCGTGGTCTTCGGTGTCATCCAGCCGCGGGAAGTCCCCGGATATTGGGCCTATTTCCCCTCGATGGCCGTTCTGGCCCTGGCGATCTTCTACCGGCATTGGCGTGAGTTTTCCACAGGCCGGAAGATCCTCGTTGTGCTTTCGGCCGTTGGTCTGTCAACAATAGTCGCCATCGGCTGACCTCCCCCAACCACCACCCACGGACAGAAAGTCTCAATGACTCCTCAGCTCTTCAGCCTTCTTCTACGAATCGTGGGCCTCATGGTCGCTGTATTCTCCTGCGTTTCAGCCGGCGCGATGTGGGCCTCCCCGGCCCCGGAAGGCCTCAAGAACCTGGATCCCATGGCCGTGAAGAACACGATGGTCACCGTACTCCTCGTCTTCGGGGTCGCGGCCCCGCTGATTGCGGCCTTTGGGCCGGCCGGGAAATGGCTGCCGCTCAAAGCGGCCGTTTTCGCCGTCGCCGGTTTCGCCAACGCGGCGGCCCTCAGCCCGGTACTGGTTGTCCCGATCCAGGGCGCGACGTCGGCCCTCGCCGCCGTCTGTGCGCTCGGACTCGCCGTACTCACCGTTGTGGCCTTCCTGGACGCAGTCCAGAAGAAGAGTCCGCGGAGCAAGTTCTAGGCACTGATGAGGACCGCAACGCCGCCCGCCGGATTCGCAGTCCGGGCTTCGAGCGCCGGGGTCGCTAGCTCGGGGCTCCGGCGGTCCGATTACCGAGTCCTGCGGGATTTCCGGGCCTTCGAAGTGGTCAACGCAATGCGTCTGCCGCTCACGCTGGACGGTTTCAGGGCACTCGCGGTCTTCGGGTCAATAGCCTTGGTCCTACTCGGAACAGCGGTATTCGCAACCATGATGTCCGTCCTGCGCGACGGCCCGCTCCGTCACGACACGGCCGCCGTGCTCAACTGGGGATTCCTCGCGATCCTCTACTCCGCCGTCGTCGCGGTCCTCACTGAGGTAGTCTCGAGCCGGCGGCTGGCCGTCTCCGGCTCACCGCACCTGGAGCTCTTCCGGGCGATGGAGCTACCTCTTTCGCAGGTTGTGGTGAGATACGGTCTGATCCCGGCGCTCCGCCGCACAGGCATCCTTTGGTATTCGGCAGCGGTCTTCCTCGTGGTGTTCTTCGAGGAATCATCGGGCTACGCCGGCGTGGTGGCCGCTTCAGCCTCCGTCCTGGTTCTCGCCTCCTGTGCGTGCGCCTACTGCGTCCTCCATTTCGCTTCAACACCTGCGCAAAGGATCGGCCTCCATTGGCGGTACGTTCTCTTTGCCCTCATCCTTGGACTGCTGCTTGGGGCAGTTACGGGCTTTCTCCTGCCTCAGTTCTCCCGGCTCGGCAGCCTCGCGGAGGACCCCGCGCGCTTCCTCCCGGTCTTGTATTCGCTGGTAGCTATCGGGTCAGGGGTGCTGATTTTCCTGAGCATCCGCGCTTGGCGCCGCCTGAGTTACTTCAGGATTTCCTTCGGCCGCGAGCGGGCCGGCAGCCGACCACGGGCGGCGACGTTCGGACGATTCGTAGTCACTGATCTGTTGAGCAGCAAGCAGGGCTCGGTGATAGCCACCATCGTCCTCGCTTGGATCGCCGTCGTCGGCATCCTCCTCGGAGCCCGGGGAATCCTTCCCTTGCAGTCGGCTCTCGGCCCCGGGGAACTGGACAAGACTCTGATTGGTGCTGCCGTGCTCCTAAGCCTGGGCGTCACGGAACCGATGCTTTATCGGATCGGGCCCACGGCGAAGCTCCACCACTACCGCTTTGCGTGGGAGAACGGTTGCTCGGCCGCTGGAATCGTTGTGCGGCTCGTCGGAATATATGTCACGGCGGGGGCAGCCATCGGTGGATTCGTTTTCCTGGGGACCCTTCTCGCTCTGGGCATTGCGGTTCCCGGCGCTGTCCTCGCTGGTGCGATCGTCGCAGCGTCCGGAGTCGTCGCGGAATCGCTCTCGCGTCCGCCAGCCACCACTGACGGCACCAAGTCCAATGATGTGATGGACGGCCTACTTACGCTTCTCCTGATTTCTCCTTGCTCGCTCGTCCTTGTTGTCAGCCCCCAGTTCAGCACTGTGCTGCTGTTGGGTTATTCCATCCTCTTGATCCTGGGAGCCGCCTCATGCCTGAACCAACGCCTTTTGAGGCTTCGATCGAAATCGATGCTGTAACCGCCGGCTACCGGCAAGGCTCGCCCGTCCTGGACGGAATTAGCCTCAGCATGGGCCAGCCGGGGCTTTACCGGGTGGCTGGCAGCAATGGCAGCGGGAAATCGACCCTCTTGGAGCTCATCAGCGGCTTCCTCCACCCCTGGGCTGGAAGTGTTCGTCTTTGCGGTATCGACGCGGGCTCCCCCGACGCGCGCCACGTACGGAGCGTCTGCCGGACGACACCGGCACTCTACCCCTCCATGACGGTTCACGATCATCTGGCCTTCGCGGCGCGCAGCCGTCAGGTCGGTCCGGAGGCCGGGCTCGCCCGGCTGGCCAAGTATGGACTGCGGGATTGGGTGGAACAGCCCGTCTCGATGCTGTCGACGGGCAACATCCGAAAGCTCTGGCTGCTCATGTGCACCGTGGCCGATACCCCTGTGGTCGCTATCGATGAGCCCTTCAATGGCATGGACGTTCGTGGAGTGGAGGCCCTGATCGATGAGCTCGGCGACTGGGCACAGCATAAAGTGGTGGTTCTTATCTCACACACACTTCCGGAGGAACTAACCATCAGGCATTCGTTTGTCTTCAAGCAGGAAGGAGCCCTCCCGTAGGACGGAGACGATCCGACGGTTCACTCCATCCGCTTCTCGCGGAATGGCGACGTATCCCGGACAAGGTCAAAGAGGGCGGTCCGGGATGGGCTTCCTGTCTTGCGCAGCGCGTTGGAGATGTGGCTTTCCACGGTCCTGATACTGATTCCCAAATGTTCGGCGATCTCGGGGTTGGAGCGATGACCGGCCAGGGCTGCTATTTCGATTTCCCGGACAGTCAGGGGTGAGTAGCTTCCGGAACTAAACGCGACGGGTTCATCCGCCGAAGGAAACCGCGTCGCGAACAGGGAGTACGCGCGGTCCATAGCGGCCGCACCGACGGTGTTGTCCACGAATGCGTGCCGTTTGAAGGCGCCGCGGAGCAACATTCGTACCTGGTAGAAATCGGCGTCGGGCTCGTAATGCTCAAGCAGCACACTGAGCATCTGGTGGTCGTCCTCCACCACCGCGGCGGCAATTGCCAAAAGCTGATCATGTGAAGCGGACGGGGCGTGTTCTTTCAACGTCTGCCGAAGGAGTTCAAGCACTTTCCGGCCCGGGAGAAGGCACGTGAAAAAGAGCGCGGAATAGATCGCCTCGAGGATATAGCCGCGTTCAAGCTGCCGCTCAACGAGTTTCGCGGCCTTCCCCTCAAACACAGCGGGGATGAGGGGCCGCGAGGCGACGAGCTCGTACACTCCTTTCGCTGTTCCCGGGAGCGGGCCGATGTCTTCGGTTTCGCGCCGCGCCTGGGTGGCAAGGGTCGCTGCGGGCAAGATCGCGGACGTTGCCGTCCTGAGCCCGGCGAGCCTCAGCATGGCGTCGTGGAGGGAGGCCACCAGGAAACCTGGCCTCCCCAGCGCAAAGACGCTGCCCATGAGGTACTCGGCGTCGTCGAAATAGCCCCGGTAGATCAGGGCCTGGGCCGCCACATAGGTGTTGGCAACCATCCCGAATTGGTCCAGCTTGCGGCGGGCGTCTGCGCGTTGGTCAAGAGCGAAGACAATCGCTTCATCGATCCGTCCGGAGGTGAACAAAGCCATTCCTCGTATGAACGGTTCGATTCCCGGAATGCCTCTGGGACCGCCCGAAGTGTCGATGGCTTTGAGCGCGGCGGACGGGTTGAACCGGTAGAGCTCCAGAACGCCCCGGATGCTCGATATGACGCCGCTTTCGGGGTGACGATCATGCAGGCGCGCGAAGATCTGCTCGAGATTCTCCGGCATCCGGTCGTAGGACGCCACGAGGAAAAGTTCTACCGCTTCGGCCTCGGCAGACCATTTGGGACGTTCCTCCCCAAAGCTCCTGAGGGCGCCGACTGCCGAGGCCAGTCCTTTGCCCTTATGGATCGACCAAAGCGCTTTCGTAAATGCCAGGAACAGGAGATCGCACGATGCTCCTTCCGAGGTCAAGGTCCGTGCAAGGACACGCTCAATCCGCGACGCGTCGATGGGCGAACCCCAGTAGATCTTTAGAAGTGCCGCAGCATTTGATACCGAGCTGACGGCGTTCCACCGTTCGTACCGCTGGCGCTCCACAACGGAGATTTGCTCATGAAAGTGGCGTGCCGTGGCTGCGTCATCCGAGTTTCGTTCAAGGCGCAGCGCCGCCAGGACCCTCATCAGCGAATCAGGCGAGTTGAGTTCAACATGGGACTCTTGCGGCAAGCCGCTGAGGGCGCGTGTGATTCGGCTTTTCAGGACACGCCTGCTTGTGAGCACTCTTTGGCCACGGAAGTAGTCGGCCAGGACTGGTGGCGTGATCGAGGCCGAGACGGTGTTGTGGAGATCCTCCACGACGGAGATGAGACCGCGCTGTTCGAGCCTGTCGAGAATGTCGGAATGGACAACCTGTTGAAGTACGTCAAGGGGTGTAGTCCCGGCGATCGCCATGGCCTGAAGGCCCGTGAGTTCGTCGGGTCCGAGTCCTTCGAGGAGAGATTCCGCCGTGCCGTGGAGGTGCTCGTTCCACAGGGTCTCCCCTGTCATGCGCCATTGACCGTGGCGGAGGACAATCAAGCCACTGAGGGAAGCAGTTTCCGCGATGCGGACCACAAGCCGCGGGTTCCCGGCCGATTGTGTCAGGATCCGGGCAGTGGTGTCGGTGTCCGCCGGAGCGCCCAGAATTTCTGTGAGGAGCTCGTTCACTTGCTTGTAGCGCAGCGGATTCAACAGAACCCTGGCTTCCGGCCCGGAGCCGAGCGCAGGCGGCTGTGCCATCGAGTAGATGGAAGTCTCGCCCATGGTGACGATCATGGGCCGTCCGGTCCGACGCCGGACAGCGTCCAGTACCGCGACACTCTCAGCGTCGACGAACTCAAGGTCATCAACTACAAGCACGCGCTGCCCAGGCCTGGAGAGCCTGCTTGCCAGAGTGTCAGCCACACCCAAAACTCCCAATTGGCCTATTCGAATATCCAGGCTCAGGCTATGTATTCCACCAAACGGTATTTCGCGGTGCGAACGGAGTCCCGAAACGAAATAAACGGTAGCGCCCGTATTTTCCAGGTCGGCGATAGCTTTTTTCACTACGCTCGTCCGCCCGCTTCCGGGCGCGCCGACAACTCGAACCATCATTCCGCGAGCAACGTAGTCCAGCGTTCGCCGAACTTCCTGATCGAACACTCGCGATCCAACTTTCTCTGACGCGCTGATCCAGCACTCCCCGGGCCTTAGGTGGAGCGAGGTCCAGACGATCGAACTGTCTCCGGCCCAAAGCAGGGCGCTGGCCAGGCCGGCTCCCAAGCTCTCCTGCTGAATCCCCCGGGTGCGCAAACGAACCTCGTTCCAAGGGAAACCGTAAAGTCCGAAACCGCCATCTCAGTGGTGTTTTGGCGAAACTCAGTGTGCGCGGGGAGGCGTCTCCGTGTGCTGACGTGGGGTTTTGTTCCGCATCTCCGTGTGCGCCGATCAAAACTCAGTGTTCCGCCGGCGTCCACGGAGATGAGGTTTCGCGGTGGTTTCTCCATGGCCCTCCTAGTGGCGGTCTCTTGCTTACGACGCTACGGGGGTTTCGCGGCCACCCCTAGATCCAACCTCACGTATGTGGATATTTATTCGAATCTTATTTTGCTTGATCGAACATAGATTCGAATCTTGGAGCCAAGCCGCGCCATCGAGACTTGCGTCAAGAGGCCTTCTAGCCTATGTGGACAACGTTTTCTATTCTCGCATTTGAGATGCTAGGATCTGCTGACATTCGCGTTAAAAACTGAATCATGGGGGCAATAAATGAATACTCGCGCGCTCGGAAACACCGGGGAGATAAAGCATGCGTCGCATGACTTCCTGAAATCTCGCAAAGCAATCTTCAAGATCGTAGCCATCGTCACATTCGGAGCCGCTGCACTCTCACTTTCCGCGTGCGGCGGTGCCAGCCCAGGGACATCCCAAGCGGGTGCAACCCAATCGACCTCGGCGTCGGCGTCGCCAACTCGGACACCCACTCCCACACCAACGGCTACCGCACCGAGATCCACGTCCTGCGTGACGGAGAACGCAACTGAGAGCTATCCACCGAAGGTGTATATCTGTACAAAATCGGACGCAGGAGCCTTGCTCTGGATGGAAAGCTCCGAGTCCAAGAGAGTGACGGATGCACGTGCGGCAGCGGCCGCAGCGGCTGCGAAGGCGGCAGCAGATAAGGCTGCAGCCGACAAGGCGGCCGCAGATGCCGCGGCAGCTCACGCCGCGGCCCAGGCCAAGGCAGACGCCGATGCGACCGCAGCGAAGGCCCAACAAGACCAAGCCCAGGCCAGGCAGGTCCAGCAACAGGCGCCTTCGTCCGTTTATTACAAGAACTGCACCGCAGCCCGCGCCGCCGGCGCCGCACCGATCTATCGCGGGCAACCCGGCTACCGGCCCGAGCTGGACAGGGATGGGGACGGCATAGCCTGCGAATAGGTGCAAATCGCCAAAGCAGGGTTGAGCGACACGGAAAATTCCTGACGCTACGCGAATTCCGGTAGCGTCAGGAATTTCGCGCGTCGCCAGGAAATTTGCGCGTCGAAAGACAGCCGCTCGGCCTGCGGCATCCAGACATCCCCTGACGAAGGCGCCCTGGCCGGGCAGGGCGCAGCGACTCCGTAAATTCCTGGCGCTACGCGAATTCCGGTAGCGTCAGGAATTTCGCGCGTCGCCAGGAAATTTGCGCGTCGAAAGACAGCCGCTCGGCCTGCGGCATCCAGACATCCCCTGACGAAGGCGCCCTGGCCGGGCAGGGCGCAGCGACTCCGTAAATTCCTGGCGCTACGCGAATTCCGGTAGCGTCAGGAATTTCGCGCGTCGCCAGGAAATTTGCGCGTCGAAAGACAGCCGCTCGGCCTGCGGCATCCAGACATCCCCTGACGAAGGCGCCCTGGCCGGGCAGGGCGCAGCGACTCCGTAAATTCCTGGCGCTACGCGAATTCCGGTAGCGTCAGGAATTTAGCGCGTCGCTAGGTAATTTGCGCGTCGAAAGCGTACAAACACAAAAAAGCAGGGCCGGTCAAAATTGACCGGCCCTGCTTTTGAAATCCGAAGCTTAGAGAGCCTGGATGTTTACTGCCTGCGGACCCTTGGGGCCCTGCTCGACGTCGAAGGAAACCTTCTGGTTCTCTTCGAGGGAGCGGTAGCCGCCGGCGTTAATTGCGGAGTAGTGAGCGAAAACGTCCTGGCTGCCATCTTCCGGGGAGATGAAGCCGAAGCCCTTTTCGGAGTTGAACCACTTGACGATACCTGTAGCCATTTTTCCAGTTTCCTTACTGAAGGTGGAGGTTGTCCCGACTGTCGGGCCTCCGGTGTGGGGTGTTCTCCACCGTTACTTCAGAAGGTCGCGGTTGATGGACCGCGGGAACTGCCTGAACTACCAAATGCCAAACACAACAACAGGAACCAGCATACAGGGGTTTGCCGATATGGCTAGTCTTTAGCAAAATTCGTCACACTCTGCCGGACGGCCTGCACGCGACACGGACCGGTGCGCATGATCAGTCCAGGCAGAGGCAGAATGGATGACCCGCGGGATCAAGGAAAACCCGGAATGTCGTACCCGGCTGGTTCTCATGCTTGGTGGCGCCGAGCTCAAGCACAGCCGCCTCCGCGGTGTCGAGGTCGTCCACAACGACGTCGAGGTGCATCTGCTGCGGGACGTCCTGGCCGGGCCATTGGGGCGCCCTGTAGGAGTCGACTTTCTGGAACGAGAGGGAATCTCCGTAATCGGCGCGGATGGACCACCAGTCATCGTCGTTCCGTTCGATTTTCCACTCAAGCAGGGCGCTGTAGAACTCGGCCAAGGTCTTGGGGTCGGGACAATCGAGGACGACGACGGGAAAGCGTGCGATAGCCATGGCCCCCACTCTAGGACCGTTGCCGGAGGATCGCACCAGCTCAGGGCGTCGGATTAGGCGCGGGGATCGTCGTCGGAAACGTGCCGAGGTTCCTATAGAGGTCCGAGTTGAACGTGGTGTGCCCGTGGTCGTCAGAGACATAGACCTCGAACGTGAAGATGCTGTCGCCGTGGTCAAGCGTGAACTCGATCGTGGGGTTCACAGCGGATATTGTCCCCTGCGAGACAATCCGGCCGTACCTCTGCTCCGGAACGCTGAGATCCGCGCCGTGCTGCGCGGGGTCACGGATGAAGTATCGGACCGTGTACGGCGCTGACGGCAGCGGCCGCAGGGTCGGGTAGAAGGTGAAATTCCTCGTGCCGGTCGCTGGATACACCATCGCACGCCACTGGAAGGTGGTGACGGCGGGAGTGAGAGCGTCGTTGAGGTCACGGATGCCGGCGCGGTTCGTTTCGGCGTCGAAGCTGCGGTTGGCGGAGCTGCTGCGGCTATGGCTGACGGCTTTGGAGAAAGGCCCGAGTCCCAGGCCGAGGCTTACACCGAGCCCGATAGTGACGACCGGAAGGAGGATCGCCCACATGAGCGAACGGCGTCGCAAGCCGGCGCGCACGGCCTCCCGATGCACCGAGAGCGTGTGCGGTACGACGCCTGTGGCTGCGGCTCTTGAGTATGGGCTGTAGCCCGCGCGGGCCCAGGCCTCAATGTATGCGGCGCGCGGTGGCAGTGGAGCTTGCGCGCCTCCTTCCGGGTTCCAGTAGGACAGGAATGGCAGCGGCAGGTCCCGGAGCCGGTCGTAAGGGTCCCTCGTGGTGAAGGTCGGCACCATGCGGTACTGAACTCCCCCGCGGCTGGTGTACCGGTGAAGGTAGGGGTAAAAGTCTTCAAGATGGGTGCGGTCGATCCTGGCCCGGACAACGAATGCCCTCGTCACCGTTGCCTCGAAGCGCGTAAGCGTAACCCACTCCCCGGCATACCAAAGTAGGACGGCACCCGCGATAGCCGAGACTATTGAACCCGCAATGATGAGCCCCTCAGCCGAAGACGGGATGATTGTGCTGTCGCGGTCGTTGACAAGGATCGAGCCGGCTACTGCTATCGCAGCGATGAGCACGAGACCCGCACCGAGGGCCGCACCAGCCCAGCGCGGCATCCGCAAGGCGCGGATCTGGACTGGTAGATCATCCTCGCGGAAATGATCCCCGGAATTCGGAACGAACATCACTACCCCCAACATTCATCGGGAAAGGCCCCGAGCCCGATGCTCCCATAAGCCGCTCCCCTTTGGCGGTCGATGGGCGAATTCTCGGCAATTCTTAGGCAAAAACTTGCACTGCCGTGCCCACAGTGCTGTCCACCTCCCGCACCCGAATTCCTCGGCGTAAAGTTCTGCCAAGGGACCGGAAGGACCGCCCATGGAGACCGACCCGCCAACAACAGCACAACAGAAACAGCCCCAGGAGATCGACACCCTCATCATCGGCGGGGGCCAAGCGGGACTGGCCACGAGCTACTTTCTCAGCAGGGCCGGCGTCGAGCACGTGGTTCTGGAACGACGGCCCGCGCTGGGTGGGGCGTGGCAGGATCGCTGGGACGGGTTCGTGCTGAACACGCCGAATTTCTCGCTCGACTTGCCCGGGATGCCGTATTCGGGCCCGGAG
Source organism: Arthrobacter alkaliphilus (assembly GCF_021483235.1). Taxonomy (GTDB): domain Bacteria; phylum Actinomycetota; class Actinomycetes; order Actinomycetales; family Micrococcaceae; genus Arthrobacter; species Arthrobacter alkaliphilus. The sequence goes on from NZ_JAKEEC010000001.1 coordinate 460,718, forward strand.
CCGGAGGCATTCATGGCGCGCGACGACGTGGTGGACTACTTCCGCGAGTATGCCCGGCGGATTGAGGCGCCGGTCCTGACGGGCACGAATGTCACACGGATCTCGACGTCGGATGGCGGCTTCACCGTTGAAACCTCCGACGGCGGTTGGCGGGCACACAAAGTGGTGCTGGCGACAGGCGCTTACCAAGTACCGAAAGTCCCGGCATTGGCGGCCAAACTTCCGGACAGTGTTGTGCAACTTCACACGCACGGCTATCGCAATCCGGAGCAGTTGCCGGACGGCGCCGTGCTGATTGTCGGGACGGGGCAGTCGGGTGGCCAGATCGCGGAGGAACTTCTCGCCGTCGGACGTGAGGTGCATCTGGCGGTGTCGACGTGTCCGGAGGCGCCCCGCCGGTACCGCGGGCACGACATCCTCTACTGGCTCCTGCAGGCCGGCATCCACGGGCCCAAGTACGGGATCACCGCACTGACGGTCGGGCAGCTGCCCTCCCCGGCGGCGCGCTTCGCCTGCAACCCCCTGCTGTCAGGCACAGGCGGCGGCCACGATGTCCACCTCCGCGATCTCGGCCGTCAGGGCGTTCGGCTGCACGGCCACCTGGAAGCAGCCGACGACGGCGAACTCACCTTCACGGACGACCTCCCCGAACGCCTGGCAACAGTCGAGGCCGGATTCGCCCAGCGCATGGGCCGGGTCCTCGACGCCTACATCGCCGCCGCCGGAATCGAGGCACCCGCTGCACTGCCGCGACCGGTGGACGACTGGTTGCCCGCGCCGTCGCCTGCAGTGCTGAACCTGGCGGCCGAGAACATCACCTCGGTCCTGTGGGCCACGGGGTATCGACTGGACCTTGGCTTCGTGGACATCCCGGTTCTGGATGCGTGGAGCTACCCGCGTCACGTCCGGGGCGTCACCGAGCAACCGGGGCTTTTTGTTGTTGGTTTGCCGTGGCTGACGGGGCATTACTCCTCGGTCGTCGGCGGGGTGGGCGTGGATGCGGAGTATGTCGCGGGGCGCGTGGGTGAACCACGGGCCGCCTAGCGGGTGGACGGCACGTCGACCCCGGTGGGGAATCCTTTTTTGAGAAGCTCGAGCCCCACCGTGAGGGCGTCGAGGAAGGTGGCGCGATCCAACGGTGCGTCTTCGGCGGCGAGGTTGAAAAGAGGCGCGACTGCCGCTCCGGCTGCAGCAACGAGCATTGCGGCGTAGACGCGCGGGCGCGGGTCCCCGGGCGGCGCCTTGAGGCGGCGGGCGATGAAGTCCCTCGCGTCATCCAGGGGGCGCAGTGCTGACATCAGGCCAACCGTCGTGCGCAGTTCCGGCGTGCTGGCCACCAGTTGGGCCCGGGCCTGTTCCACGGCCCACTCTTCGGGTGTGAGGTCTTCGAACACGGCGGTGAGCGCGGCTTCGTAGGTGTCGATGATGCTTAGGTCATCGGATGCCTGGGCCAGGTAGGCCGCGACGGTCTCGTCCTGCAGATCAGTCAGGAGAACCGCTTCCTTGGTGGGAAAGTATCGAAAGAACGTTCGGGGCGATACTTCCGCGGCATCTGCGATTTCTTCGATGGTGGTGGCTGCGAATCCGTTCGCGCTCATCAGCCGGATGGCAGCCGCTTGCAGCGCCTTCTGGGTCTTGCGTTTCTTGCGTTCGCGCAGGCCCTCGCTCGCAGCCATCGTCATGGAACCAACAATACCAAGAATGACAATTGGCATGAAGCGTTATCTGTCATAGACTGACAAATAACAGAAGATGACTCTTTGAGGCGGTGTTGTGCGATGCGTACTTCATCCAAGTGGCTGGCCTTGGTGGCATTCAGCCTGTCCACCCTTGTTATCGGCTTGGACTCGACGATTCTCGCCGTGGCTCTGCCGACACTGGCCCGGGCCCTCAACGCGACCCAGTCCGAACTGCAGTGGTTCAGCACCGCATTCCTGCTGACTGTGGCCGGAGGAATGCTTCCTGCGAGCGTGATCGCGGACCGCGCGGGCCGCAAGAAGACACTGTTGGCCGCGCTGCTCATCTTTGGCGGAAGTGCCTTCTGGTCGGCATATGTCACCGGGCCCGGCCAGCTGATTGCGGCTCGGGCGATCATGGGCTTCGCCGCCGCGCTGATCGCGGTGGTCACCCTCGGGGTGATCCCGGTGATGTTCGACTCCGCCGAACGGGGAAAGGCGGTCGGGATCATGATGGCGGCCACCTTCCTCGGGCTGCCGATCGGGCCCATTTTGGGTGGCTGGATCTTGACAAACTTCTGGTGGGGCTGGGTTTTCCTGATGAACGTGCCGGTGGCCGGGCTGGCATTCGTGCTGGTCCTGACGCTGGTTCCGGAATCCAAGCCCGATACGCGTGATCCGCTTGATCTGGTCGGCCTGATCCTCGGCGTGGGCGGCCTGGCAGCACTCTGCTACGGGTTTGTGCGTGCGGGCAGCAACGGCTGGGCAGACGCCGAGGCGCTCACTTGGATCGGCGGCGGCCTGATCTCACTGATCGTCGTCGCGGGGTGGGAACACCACATGGCCGCTACAGGCCAAGCGCCCCTCATTCCGCCGTCGTTGTTCCGGGCCCGAGGTTTCACCGCCGGTACCATCGTGCCGTGGATCGGCCAGTTCGCGATGGTGGGAATGTTGTTCATCCTGCCCTTGTACTGGCAGGCGGTCCGGAACGAGGATGCGATGGGCTCGGGCTTGCGGCTGCTCCCGCTTATCGCGGGATTCATCGTTGCGGCGGCCCTGGGCGACCCTGTGGCGAAACTGTTTGGTCCCAAGGCGGTTGCGACAGGCGGCTACCTGGTCATGGCGGTAGGCGTCTTCCTCGGGGCCAGGATGGCTGCTCCTTCCAGCGATCTCTACATGGCCGTTTGGCTCGCGATCGCAGGACTCGGCATGGGGCTCGGGTTGGTCACGGCGGCATCCGTCGCACTGCGGAACGTCCCTGCAGACAAGTCCAATCAAGCGTCCGCGGTGTTTCAGGCCCTCCAGAAGACCGGTGGCCCGCTCGGGGCCGCGGTCCTCGGCAGCGCCCTGAGCCAGGCCTACCAACAGCATCTTGTCCTCCCGGCGAACCTGCCCGGGAGCGTGGCGGACACGGTCAAGTCGGGAGTCTTCCAAGGCCTGGCTGTGGCTACCAAAATGCCCCAGATCGGCGACACCGTCCGCGACGCGTTCGAGACCGGCATGTCCACCACGCTCTGGATCTGCGTCGGCATCGCAATCGCCGCCGCACTGGCTGCGCTCGCGCTATTGCCCGGCCGCGTCGACGCACCGGACGGCCCCGCACCGGACGGCACCGAACCTTACGGAACCGGACCGACGTCGGCCCCCGAGCCGCTCCAGTCGCGAAACCTACCGCCCCAGTGAAACGCCTTGGCGCGCTCCCCCAACGAGTCAGCTCCTAGGCGAGCGGGCGTCCTACGCGAGCGGGCGTCCTAAGCGAGGTGGACGGCGTTCCACTCGAGAATGTTCGGGTCGGCGAGCCCTTCGGTGACAAACGGATCGCCGGCGACGAACCGCTCCGCCTCCTCGCGTGAGGTGAAGATCCCCATCGACCCTGCGGGCTGATCCGCGGACAGGAACGGCCCCAAGGAAATGAGTCCACCACCAGCAGCGTGGAACGCCTCGTAGTAGGCCTTGTGGCGGGGGTACGTTTCGACAACACGCGAGCGGTCGACGCCCTCGCGCAGGGTGTACAGCACAACGGATTCCATTCGCCAAACTTTACAGTGCGAACTCTGCTACGGAGTGCCACTCTGGTACACGCAGCTCAAGCCTCACCCACGATATCGCCGTGGTGGTGGCGGGGCGTTCCCTCGAGGGAGTGTTCGGCTTGGAAGATGGCGTCGGTGACGAGTTGGCGGACGTGCTCATTCGCGAGGCGGTAGTAGACCCGGGTTCCGGCTTGCCTTGTGGTGACAACCCGACCTAGGCGCAATTTGGCCAGGTGCTGGGAGACCGATGCCTGGGTCTTGTGGACCAGCTCCGCCAACTGGTTGACCGGCAATTCGCCGTCGCGCAGTGCAAGGATGATTCGGACCCGGGTGGCGTCGGCGAGCATCGCGAAGACTTCGACGGCGAGCTCGACGTATTGGCTGTCCGGTTCCCGGCCGCACACGGCATTATCTGCATCCATGCTTATATTGTTTCATACCGCCCAAATGAGGTATATATATTGAGCAAGGTGCCGTTCGTTAGCTGAGGCTCCTTCGTGGAAACATGCCAGCGACCCCCAACGTCGAGAGACGCCCCGGGTCAGGACAGGCCCCCCCGGCTTTAAGGGGTGGCCCCGATTGGCTCCCGGAACGCCGGGTTTACGCCGCGAAGTGCCAAAGGTCTTACGAGGAGGGGCAACCGCCGGGTGGGACGCCCGGCCTCCTCCCTGGCTGTGCAGAGCGCCGATTGGAGGTGGTCACCGAATGAGTGGTGATCATAGTCGATCCAGCGGTGCCGCCTCTTCGCGGCACTGAATCCAGTGTTTGACGCCGGCCTGGCCTGCGTTTGCGTAATTCCCCCCAACTAGTCGCCCGCGACCTCCACCCTGAGCCCAAGCCGGCATGCCTTCAGCATGCCCTGGGTGGATGTCTTCATGTCCCGGGAAGGACACCCCATGCCCATGAACATCAACACGGGTCCACAGCCCACCATGCCCGCAGCCCACAAAGCAACAGCAGCCCTCGACAGCGCGCACGTCGGCGACATCAAGGGTGCCTTCGGCACCATCAAGGTAGACCAGGAGCAGTCCGGCGGCGGCTGGAAGGCCAAGCTGAAGACCCTCCTGGCCGTCGTCGGGCCTGGCCTGATCGTGATGGTCGGAGATAACGACGCCGGCGCGTTCGGCACGTACACGCAGGCCGGCCAGAACTACGGCACGTCGCTGTTGTGGACCCTCCTGCTCCTGGTTCCCGTCCTCTACGTCAACCAGGAGATGGTCCTGCGGCTCGGCATCGTGACCGGTGTGGGGCACGCGCGGCTCATCCTGGAGCGGTTCGGCAAGTTCTGGGGCGCGTTCAGCGTCATCGACTTGTTCATCTTGAACGCCCTCACCATCGTCACGGAGTTCATCGGCATCAGCCTCGGCCTTGATTACCTGGGCATCCCGAAGGTCATCGGCGTCCTTGTGGCGGCAGCCATCATCATCGCTGCCGCCTCCACCGGATCGTTCAAGCGTTTCGAACGGGTCTGCATGACACTCGTGGCCGGCTCCCTGTTGCTCATTCCGATCATCGTGATGGTCCACCCGGACCTGGGCCAGATGGCCCACGACTTCGTGGTCCCTGGTGTTCCGGAGGGTTCAGAGCTGTCCACAGTGACGCTGCTGATCATCGCGATCGTCGGCACCACCATTGCGCCCTGGCAGCTGTTCTTCCAGCAGTCCTACCTGATCGACAAGCGCATCACCCCGCGCTTCATCAACTACGAAAAGGCAGACCTCTGGATCGGCATCGCCATCGTAGTTGTCGGGGCTGCGGCGATCATGGGATTCACTGCGGCAACGTTTGCAGGGCAGCCTGAGTTCGGGAACTTCACTGACGCCGGAGGAGTCGCCGTCGGCCTCGAAAAATACGTCAGCAAGACCGCCGGTGTGCTCTTCGCTGTCGCCCTGATCGACGCCTCGATCATCGGCGCCGCGGCGGTGGGCCTCTCGACGTCGTACGCCCTTGGTGACGTTCTGGGCCTCAAGCACTCCCTGCACCGCAAGTTCACCGACGCGAAGGGCTTCTACGCCGTCTTCGCCGGGATCCTGCTGATCTCGGCAATCATCGTCCTCATCCCGGGTGCGCCGCTGGGCCTGTTGACGGTCGGCGTCCAGGTTCTTGCCGGTGTGCTGCTCCCCTCCGCGACCGTGTTCCTGTTGCTGCTGTGCAACGACAGGCAGGTCCTCGGCCCATGGGTGAACGGCAAATTCCTGAACATTTTCACCTCGTTCATCATCGGCATCCTGGTGATCCTGTCACTCGTCCTGACCTCGAGCGTCCTGTTCCCTGACATGACCGGGGAGACGATCGTCGCGATCATCTTCATCGGCGGCGGCGTGTGCCTGCTTGGTTGCATCGCCTACTTGGTCTACCGGGCCTTCCGGCCCGGCCCCGCCCGGGAAGCGGTCAGCCACGCGGTGCGCCGCGAATGGCGGATGCCGCCACTGGCGCTCTTGAAGGCGCCGAAACTCTCCACCGCCCGCAGGGCCGGCCTAACCGTGCTGCGCGCCTACCTGCTGATCGCGATGATCCTGGTCATCGTACGGGTGGTCCAGCTCGCTCTTGGCGGCTGAATCCCCACAGCGTAAATTCCACCACAGGACCATCAAAACCTCATGACCTGAAAGGCTCCCAGCGATGAGCACCACCAACGACACCGCACGCGCACAGCGCTTCATGCTTTCAACCCTCCTTCGCCAGCCCGTCCTGGATTCCAAGGACAACCAGATCGGCGTCCTGGCCGACGTCATCGTCCGGCTGCGCGACGCCGCGTACCCGACGCTCAGCGGCCTGGTCATCGACGTGGGCGGCAACAAGATTTTCGTGACCCTTGAAGACGTTGTCGGCATCGAGGCCGAGCGTATCCGGCTGCGCACCACCAAGCTGGACCTCCGCCCGTTCAGCCGGCGCGAAGGAGAAGTCCTGCTCAAGGAAGACGTCCTCGGACACCGGCTCATCGATACCGAACGCACCATCATGGTCAAGGCCTACGACGTCGAACTCAGCCAGAACGGCGGCTCTTGGGAAGCCACCGGACTCGACGTGCACAAACCGCGGTGGTTCCGCACCGAACGCACGCACAAACCCCACGCTGCGCGCGACTGGAACCAATTCCTGCCTCTCATCGGCCACAAGGACTCCAGCAAAGTGCGCTCGGCCTCGGCGCGTTTCCGCAAAATGAAGCCAGCCCAGATCGCCGACCTCATCGAGGAATCCTCGGGCAAAGAGCAGCACGAACTGCTCGCCCAGGTGCATACCGACCCGGAGCTTGAGGCGGATGTCTTCGAAGAGCTCGACGACGACAGCCAGTCACGCATCCTGAAGGACCGCAGCGACGCGGAGGTCGCGGACGTGCTCGCCCACATGCGGGCAGACGACGCCGCCGATGCTGTCATGGACCTCCCGCAGGACCGTCGGATGGCGGTGCTCGAGCTCCTGCCCGCGGTCCAGCACGCCAAGGTCATGGCGCTCCTTGGCTACCATGACGCAACGGCTGGCGGACTGATGGGCACCGACTACACGGCGCTGCCCGCCACTGCCACCGTGGCAGAGGCAATCGACAGCATCCGGACGGCCACCACCCAGCAGCCTGAGGCACTGACCACCATCTATTCCCTCCACCCGGACGGAACGCTCGCCGGTGCCATCGGGCTTGTCCAAGCACTCCAGTCGGACCCGACGAAGATGCTTGGCGAGGTGGCCGACCCCGAGCCCGTCAGCGCGCAGCCCGGCGACGACATCATTGAAGTAACAACCACAATGGCTGACTTCAATTTGCTCACCCTCCCTGTGGTGGATGCCGACCGTCGTGTTCTGGGCGTCGTCACGGTTGACGACGCCCTGGAAGCCGCGATCCCCGACGACTGGGCACGGCGCGAACACAACCGCGCGGCACCAGGCAACAGCCACACCGAGCCGCAGGGTCAGACCAGCCGCTAGACAAGCTGGCCTTCGTCAGGTGCCGGGCATTGCGCCCGGCACCTGTACTGGCTTAAACCGCACGGGCCCGCCGCATCCGGGTCCATCAGGGTGCTCCCCGGTCGGCTCCGTTTCGATCGGCAGGACGTGCGCCATACGGACACCTGAAGAGTCCACCGCAGCCACGGAGACAGAAGTGACACTGACGGGCGGCACGAGGTAGGGCGAAGATTGCGGCACCAGCCACCTGTTATCCCGGGTCTTAGTCAACGGGGCCGGGGTGCAGCCTTCCCCGAAGCATGCCGAAACCGACGTTGGCTCGTGCGCAAAAACCAACTCCGCGTCACCGGTGTAGGCGTGCCCGACCGCGGGGCAGACAGAGCCGGCACCCCCACGGATGAACACAGCCAAGGCCACGACGACGGCGGCCAGCACCCCGAGCACGATCCGCAGCAGCCGCGGGAGCTTCATTCCGCGCGCCTCCTCCGTGACCAATGGATTCCCTTCGTGCGACTCATTCAGCCGTGATTCTCACTCCCGCGACCGCTCCCGTCCACGGACCATTCGGGTCGCGTCGCATCAGGGCTGCCGTAACGTAGCCCTCCGGCAGCTCGACAACCTTCGTCGAAACGCCAGAGCAATCAACATCAAGCCGCAACATCTCCTTCAGCGCTGAAGAAGAGATGAATATCTGTGCGTTCGGGATACCAACGCAAGCCGCCGAGACCGTGTAGCGGCCTGCGGTGGTCACCTTGCCCGTTTTGCTGAAACCAACACCGGGCCCGTCGGCCGGTCCGGAATCGCGAAGGAGCGCGGAATTTTGGGCCGCCGCAAGGCGCTTTTCCAATTCGGCGTAGTTGCGCTTCTCGGCGTCGAGCACCTCCGGGCTCTTCGTCGGCACGGAAGGCGCGGGGCGGCTGCTTTTCTGGGCGGCGGCTGTCCGCACCGGATCGTCGGGACCCTCGTAGGTGCACGCTGCCAGGTCACCGGACAACAGCAAACCCAGCACGGCGGCTACAGCACCATTAAGGACTGGCCTCGCTCCCCCACGACTCGACATGGACAGAGTCTACGGCGGCTACCCCTCGAAGTGCGTTTCCACGCTGTCGCCGGAGACCTGTCCGATCAGTTCGGCAGCCACGTCCCGTAGTTTGCGGTTGCGGTTGCTGGAGACCCTGGTGAGGATTTCCATCGCTTCGGCCTGTGAGCATCTGTTTTGCGCCATGATGACGCCGCAGGCCACGTCGATCGCTGTCCTGCTTTGCATGGCTGATTCCAGGTTTTCTGCCCGGTAGTGGGCGGAATCGATGCGCACGGACAGGTGGAGTATGTCGCGGGCAGCAGCGGCAAAGCCGACGGCCTTGTCGAAGACATCCGGGGTGAACGCGCCTGGCTTCGATGCGAAAAAGTTCAGCGCGGCACTTGCTTCCTCGCTGATTTCCATGGGAATCCCCAAGGAGCTATGAACGCCTATCTCGGTGAATTTCTTGGTGAGCGCCGGCCAGCGCGGGTCGGTCGCCCCGTCGTCGATGATCACCGGGGACATCTCCCGCAGTGCGGCGATGCAGGGGCCGTCACCGATAGCCTGCTCAAGCCGGTCAATCTCGACGGCGCGTGCGCTGCTGCCCGCGGCAGTGAGGGGACGGCGTTTCACTTTGACGGTGACTGCACATTCGACCTCGTCGCCCACAGCATCGGAAATCGAGGCCGCCGCGAGCCGGGACAGCCCGGTAAGGAACTCGGATCCATTCTCCGCGCCTACCAGCACAGACTGAAGGTCCAAAATGCCCTGAAGCTGCTGCTCCGCAGGCTCGGATTCGGGTGAACTCGACATTCTTCGATTCTACTGTTCCAGTTCGCATGGAACAGTGCCGGCGCTGGCAGCCGGCATCCCGCCGTCGTATGCTGCATGCAGTCCCAGGCTTTCGATCCCCGACCCCGGAGCAGACACATGCAGATTCCCAAACCGTCCGACGCCGACAAGGACCACTTCCGCGCGGTGGTCCCCGACAACCCGGATGTGGTGGTCAAGCCGATGTTCGGCAACCTGGGCGCCTTCGTCAACGGGAACATGTTCGCCGGACTGTTCGGTCCGATGATCGGCGTCAGGCTTTCCGACGCCGACCGGGAGGCCCTCGAAACCGCGCACCAAACGCGCCCATTCGGCCCGGAAGGCCGACCGATGGGTGGCTACGTCGGCTTGCCGGAAGCTTTGAGCGCAGACGAAGAGCAGACGGCGGAATGGCTCGAAAAGGCCTTCGCCTACGTTGCGACTCTTCCGCCGAAGGCCGCTAAAGCGCGTTCGTCGAAGAAGTGAGCGCCGCTGCGCCCGGCCGCCGCTAAGCTCAAGATTCTTAAGTGTGGTCTTCTACCAGCCCGCTCGCCGCAATCTCACGGACGGCATATATCGCCCGGGCTGCGGCGTCCGTGTCGCGAAAGGGAATCGAGACTGCAAGTTCATCGCCGAACTCGTCAACGAGCCGCACCCTGCAACCGCCGCAGGTTTCGTCCGTAAACACTTCAAAGTGTCCTGCCATTAGACAAGACCCTCCCGACGGCGACCGGAAGAACGCTTGGGAAGTCCGGGCTGCCCTGTAGCCGGGCTGGCTGCGGGCGGCTGCTGCTGTCCCGATTCGCGTCGCCGCTCCAGTTCGCCCGCCACAAGATCCAATAGCGCCTGGCCTGGTTCGGAGAGCCGGTGGGTTGCGGCCGGAGGGGCTATCTCGTCGCAGTGAAGAAGCACCTGCCGGATACGTTCCAGTTCGCGCGTTGGCACAAATGGCCATCGCCGGAAAAGCTTTTGGATCGCGGTTTGCCTGGGTAGGAAGCCGCGCAAGGGGTCGCTGGGGGCTTCCTGCGCCCAAGACGGCCCGCGCTGTACGGCGCGAACGTCGAAATGGCCAGCCCTTCGACCATGCACATTGGGGCGACTGGGTTTAATCGGTGCCATGACTGACCTCCTCGCAATTACGTCGAGAAGCCAGCTGCTTGACCAATTCCAGCATATAAAAAGTGACTTACGTCATGTCAACCGATTTGACTTTATTTCGGCGAGCGACGGCGGGTGCGCAGCGCTCGCCAGCCGGGATGGGTTACGGGGCGCAGCAGGCCGTCGCGCCGGGCACTCCAAACTGCAAATACAGCCTCTGGCAAAATGGAGCCCAGCGCCCATTAAAGTGAGAGTGCGCTAACGGTTAAGGGAAACCGGGCGAACAGCCAAAATCTGTCGTCACCTGCCCCGGCAGTATCATCATTCGCCCTTGCCGCGACAGCAACCCCGCCTCGTTTCTCGGTTGGATCGGGTGTGGCGTATCGGTCGAGATGGCTTGGAGGCATACATGAACGTAGGTGGGATGACCGATCTTCGCGGCGGCGAGTTGTTTCCGTAGCCGCCCTGAATGCATGAACGTGAGATTACAGGGATTACCTATACCGGTTGCTCCGTGCTCGCAGGCTCTCCATCAAGACCCTAGCCTCTACTAATCGGGTGCAATGAACACTGTATTGGGTGAACGGCCCGCGGCTGATTCCCTTCCCGATGCACCGCAAATACGCAAATATTACGCCTGTGGATCACTCGGCCTTTTTTGAAAGCAGCAACATAGCGTAATATGGATCCAAATGATGGTCGACGCCGCGTGCCACACAATATAGACCATTACCAAGAATTTCATCAGCTAATGGAGACTCGTGCCCGGTCCGGTAGATATTTTTCGCATGAAAATGATGTCAAGGCTTTTCACAATTCGTTCTTTTAGAGAGACTTGGCCACACCTTCGACACGAAATGGCGAAATACATAGTGGACGACCCTTCCGGCGAAGATATATATCTGTTAGGTAACCGCCTGAGCGAAATTTTCCTCGCCGTGCCGGCGGCCATAAGGGCGGAGCAGCTATCGGAAGCCACGACGATGTCCAGCGCTGACCATCCCCAAAGAACACAGCAGGACGTATCAGTCGGCGGCGTCGTCTGGGAGTGCTTCATCACCTGGTACCTGAATTTTGTATGCCATGGCACGGACCTGCTGGCAGCCAAGCGAACCAAAGCAAACACACCGACTATTATCACGGATGCAATTTCCGTCACGCTTCACGGATATTCGACGACCACGGAGTCCGATGTGGTTGTCTACTCGGTACCCGGCGTTGACCCTCAGTCAACCGACGTATTGACCATTGGAAAAATAGATCATCGAATCAAAGAAGATACGCTTGCCTGTTCGGTCGCGATTGTTCAATGCAAAACGAATTGGAATGATAACGCGCAGATTCCCATGCTCTGGGATCTCATCTATCGAAGCATGCCATTTGTAAACGTGAGTTCGATTCAGCTGGGTCGCAATGGCGTAACCCCAAAAAGTTTTCATGACAGTTCTATCAAGTATGCATTCATGACGGTTCCGACAAATAGGGGTTCTAAGTTTGAGGTAGGTAAAGTTCCTGTTACACGAGTACTTGGCCTTTCCGGCGGAAACTATTGGGGGAAGCCCACAAAACCGGGGGTTGCAACTGGCTTTTCAGACTTTCTGACGAATAACTTCAGCGAAAAGTTTGCGGGAAGCATACAGAACCATGTTGACCGTGAGATTTCGGCCGATCCAGAACTTACTCGGAAATTTCTTGACATAGATTTCCACGTTTGAGTTCCTTGTCACCGCCTGTCGATTGTCCGCCTTCGAACCACGGACGCGCACATAATAGATGTTGCAGACCCTACCAAGAGTCCGATTACCCTGGCATGCATCCAAGATTCGGACCCTAGCTGCCGACAGGCCGGACTACCGGCAATGAAGAAACGAGCCCGAACCTCGTCAGCTTGTGCCTTCGCAGGATTTTCTCCGCCGGATTGCTCCTTCGGGTTGCGAGCCTGCGGGCCACCCGCATGAGAGCGTTGTGCGCGGCGACGCAGGCCACTACATGTCTTGTGCCGATACTCGTTTAGACGCTGCAGCCGTTAAACGAGTATCGAACTAGGCTCCAGATGCTCCTTTGCCCTCCTGACGCGCGGCCACTCAGTAAACCTCCTCTGCAAGGAAGAAAGCCGCTACCCTTTGGATCCGTGTCTTCACGCGCAGGGGCAAATAGGGTTCACCGGGCATTGAACGAGGAAGACAGGAACTTTGACATCCATCGGAGACGTGGTTGCACTCTGGGTGTTGACCGGTAGCCTGGCTTGGACTGGGATGGCCTTGGCCGCCCTAACCGTGGCACATCTGGCTGCGGCCAGATGGGAATCAAATCGCCTTGGAAGTCCACGGCCTTGGAGGAGATTCCTGGCTTCCTGAGGGTCAATCGCAAGGCGGCGCAGATCCGTAGGTTTGAGTGTGCGCAGCGTCGCTCCGCCATACGGCTTGCGGCGGCGCACTCAGCCGCGTACCTCGCCCAAGGTCTATCGCTGAGGAGACTCGGAGAAGATATCGGCAAGTCCTTCAGCCAGCATCGACACTGTGGTTCTTGTCTACAAGGAGCCCGGCCGTTGGGACAGGCTATGACGCGAGGAACCTCGACGAAGTGAACTGTATGCACCACACTCAACCGACGAAGGTTACGAACACTCGCTCACGCCCGCTTACTCGAATCCCTAGCTACCAAGGACGTTTGCGGAAACAACTTGGTCAGGCGGCCCACGAACGGGCCTTTAAAGGCCCTTCGCTCCTGAGCGTCGCTAGCTTTGACGGCAATGACGGGCTCCGACGCCCCTCTTTCGACCAACTCGCGTCTGGTGAAGGTACCCTGAGGCCATGCGACCAGGCAGTCGCCTGGACTTTTGTCGGACCGGTACGTCAGAATGGATGGGTGATGAAATACGTTGACCTTTTCGCCGGCTGTGGTGGCCTCTCCCTTGGTATCGAACGCGCGGGAGGTGAACTTGTCGTCGCAGTGGAGAAATCCGACATGGCGGCAAGGACGTTCTTCCATAATCTGGTGGATGACGCGTCGGATCCGATTGCATGGAACCGCTACCTTGCTTCACCTGTCGCAGATCAAGTAGGTCGGGGGGTCCTGGTCCGCGAACTGAACGTGCTGTTAGGCGAAAACGCACTGATGGACGGCCTCGAAGCGGAGGGAATCGACCTCGTGGTTGGCGGGCCGCCCTGCCAAGGGTTTTCGCTGGCAGGCCGACGCAACCCTGAAGACGTTAGAAATAAGCTCCCCTGGGAGTATCTGGAGTTCGTGGCGCGCACGAAGCCGAAGGCCGTCGTCATCGAAAACGTCGTCGGCATGAACCAGAAGTTCAGCTCCCAAGACGAATCTTCCTTCGTGCAGTTGCAGATCGCGTTGGCCGAAACGGAACCCGGATATGTTGTCCAAGGCGTCCAAGCCAACGCCATGCATTACGGCGCCCCCCAGCACCGGCCCCGCCTGATGATCATCGCCCTCCGTTCCGACATCGCCAAAGCAAAGAAGGTCACATCGACCGGGAAACTTTGGAAGTCGGATTTCATTGATAACCTGTCCTACCCACTTCCTGACCTCGCGCCCGTACCGACGGTGTCTCGGGAGAACGTCAGGACAGTTGCACAGGCGATCTCGGACCTTTCGCCACATGCGCCCAAGGGGAGGAATACTGGCAACCGGGACTACCAGCGCGAAATGCGGAGCCCTGCTTGGAAGCTGCGCCGGAAACCGGCCGCGCAAGAACGCAACCACGTCCCTCGAAATCATGCTGCGCGGACGACCGAGCGGTTCCGGCTCTACCAGTATCTGGCAAACAGCGGGCTGGACCAGCGGATCATTAGCCGCGCCGCAGCGCTTCCGGAATCGGACGCGGCCCTTTACGCCAAGACGCAACTCGTGGACGCCCCGCTGCCAGCGATTGCTCCTGACGGGACCGAGCTGGCGCAGACGTTGGACGAGTTATGCCACCTTGTACAGAAGCTTGCCACGAAGAAGCACTCCCAAAAGGTGCTGGGCTGGCACCAGCCGGCACGGACCGTGGTGACGCTGCCCGACGATTACGTCCACCCGGTAGAACCGCGGATCTTTACCGTCCGTGAACTGGCACGGTTCCAGGGATTCCCCGCCGGGTTTGAATTCCTCGGCAAGGAAACGACTGGAGCGCACCGTCGTCGCGTGGAAGTACCCCAATATTCGCAAGTAGGAAACGCCGTCTCCCCCTGGCTATCCTTGGCGGTAGGAAACCGCATAGCCGCACTTTTGGGGGAAACACGCAGTGAGGGAACTGACCGACCTTGAGGTAGAAAACCTCGGCTTCCTCACCCGCTACAGCCTGGAATTTGGACTACTTGAACCCACCTCAACAGGTTTGGGCAAAAGCATCATGGATGCCACCGCCGAGTACAGGGCATTCCTCAAGGGACAGGGCATCCACGACTACGATGCCCAGCCTCAAGGAACCGATGCGAAGCGGATGGTCCCCGCCAGCATTATTACGCTCGCCGGCGACGTTATTGACGCGCCGGCGAGCCTGTACCGCCCCATCACAAAGAACGGCGACCCCCGGGTCTGGTTCTCAAGGCTAAAGCAATACTGCCAGCCCGGGGATATCCTCGTCAGCGTCTGGGCAACGGACCGCATCTGGGTCCTTAATGCCACGCACGTCCGGTTCAGCAGCGCTGCCCACCAACTGGGCGGCTATCGGCAACTGCTCCAACCTCTGGTCGGCGGACGAGAAAGCGTCTTCGAAGAACTCCTCGAAATGCTTCAAGGCATCTCCGCCCGGGGATTCATCCCCACAATCCGCGCCGGCGACACCGGCGTGGGCCACCTTCTTGAAAGCGAGTTGGGGGTCAAGGCGAACTCCCGCAAAGCTCCGGACTACAAGGGCGTGGAAATCAAATCCACCCGAGCGGGGGCATCAAGTCGCAGCCAAACCCTCTTCGCAAAAGTCCCCGACTGGGACATCAGCCAGCTCAAGAGTTCGCGGGACATGCTCGACGAGTTCGGCTACGCACGTGAAGAAGATTTCAAGCTGTACTGCACCGTCAGTTCCAAAGTGGTGAACTCACAAGGGCTCGGCCTCCACGTGGACGAAAAGGCGGGGCTCCTCCACGAAACCTCGACCCATCCCGCGGTTCCTCATCCCGTCACCTGGCGGCTTGACGGACTCCGGGAGGCGCTGGCAGAAAAGCACGCCGACACCTTTTGGGTTCAGGCCGAATCCCGCAAGGAAGGCGGAATCGAATCCATCCACTTCAAATCCGTCATGCAAACAACCAAACCGATCCTCCAGCAGGTCGCCCCGATGCTGGCTGCCGGGACCATCACCGTTGATCACCTGATCTTTCGTAAACATGGAAGGGTCAGTGAACGCGGCCCACTGTTTAAGATCAACAAGAAACACTTCGACGAGCTTTTCCCGCGCCCGATTTACCACGACCTTCGCCCGGTCAGATTGACATCTCCAGTAGCCAGCAGTCCGGTCGATCCGCTGCTAACGGTTCAGGAACCCTTTGACCTTTTCGATTAGCTCCGGGTCCGTTTTCACCTCGCATTCCCACACGACAAGGACCTCCCACCCAAGATCCGCCAGCAAAGGGAGCTGAAGTGCGTCACGCTCCTGATTCCGGGCTCTTTTCGCCGACCAGAACTCGGTATTGGATTTTGGCAGACGGGATCCGACGGGGCAGCTATGGCCATGCCAAAAGCACCCGTGAACGAAGATCACTTTCCCCCGGCCGGCGAAAACTAGGTCCGGTCGTCCGGGCAGCCGACGATCATGGAGACGATAACGGTATCCCAAGGCATGCAGCTTCTGACGCAGCAAGAGTTCCGGCTTGGTGTCCTTGGACCGGATCTTGGACATATGGACGCTTCGCTGCTCCGGGCTCATAAAGTCCGCCATAACCTCCATCCTGCCCTGCACAGACCTCTTCCGCGACACACGATAGTGCCCGGAAGACGACGAGGACACCGACTACGGCGAAATGATGAGATGAGTTGTTGAGATGATCACGGGGACAATTGAAGCGGGCACGCATCATGAGCAGCAAGCCCGTCATAGGCATGAACTTTCAACGGCTCAGACTAACGACGTCCGTCGCCACATGACTGGCCGGGAAGCCGACTGCAAGTCCCGCAACGGCCGCCGCGCGCCCCGTGCGTCTGGCCCCCCCGCCACCGACATCCGCGCCTGCTCCAAGAAGCGCTCCAGCGCCGAACCCTGACCTCGGGCCGGCCTCGAGCCCCAAAAATCGGACGGCCTCGAAAGGTCGTGGTGCTCCTAGCCCCCTATAGAGCGGAGCACCTCCCCGGCCTTACGAGCCCGAAGGTCACACGCCGGTGGCACCAGCAGACACGTTGCACACGGCGTGTTCGACTTGGCCGTTCTCGACCACGGTCCGCCCACCCAGCGACCAGGCCAGTCTATGCCCGGCGTGGAATCCGTCCCATTCGACAACCTCGCCGCACCTAGCACAAATCTTGTCGGCCGAATGCGCCCAGATTAGGCGCCGTTGTGTCTCGGTGAAGGCGGACTTGTCGTCGAGTGTCGATACCATGCCGTTGATGACTTCGACCCAGACATCTATGCGCTCCTGACGGCGGGCCTTCGAGTTGGTCTGCCCGCCCAGGAACCCACGGCCGTACTGCTCCACGAGGGGTTCGAATTCCCCCGGCGAAGGAGTCTCGCCTTTGCGGACCTTATCCACGTACTTCTCGGTCTCGGAGCGAAATGCCGACACCACGTCAATCAACTCCTTGCCCAACCTGTCCATCTGTGGCTTACTCAAGGGCCCACGCATGTGCAGTGCGCCCACCAACCCGTAGAGGTCGTGCTCGCAGGACGAAGGGAAGTGGTATGCCTGCAGACTGGTCTCTTGGGCCAGTTGCCAGATCTGCAGGAGGATTGCACGGAGCCGCTTGGTGGCGTCGGCCAGCTTCTTCGCAGCGTCACCCTTCGGATCGCGGTATAGGCCGTAGAATTCGTCGAGCGAGTCGCGTCGGTGCTGCACGTCGTGGAGCACAAGGACCAGCAGTTCAGAGATCAGCTGCAGGTCCTGCATGCGGTCCCATGATCCAGCCGAGATCCCGCCCATCTTGACGAGAAGCGAAGAAGCCGACGTGCCACTCTCGCCGAACGCAGCTACATCAAGGTCGTTGATGCAGTCGATGACCGTTTGGAGGAAAGCGGTGCCCGTAAAGAAGGCATTCCGGATCTCTTGGGGCTTCAAAGAGTAAGTGCTTCGGTTCATGCGGGCAAAAGATCTAATAGCGGCCGATCGATCGCCCCGCACAAGGAAGATCGGGATCTGGTACTGCCCCAGCCTCATTTTGTACTGGATCTCCAAGTCGGAGTACAGCCGATCGTGGTAGTTGACCGTAACCTCATCGTTCGCAACGTCGAATTCGTCATCATCGAGACCAGCCTTCTCGATATATGAGGTCTTGATCGTGAGCTTGTCACCGACGAAGTTCAGGAGCGAAGTCAGCCTCTGCTTTCCATCAATGACTTCGTAGACGTCATATCCCTGTGAGGAGTCGGCGTACAGCGTGATCGCGCCGATGGGGACACCCCGAGCGATCGAGTCGATTAGCAGCATCTGGTCTTTGGATGCCCATACTGGGCGCCGCTGGTACTCAGGTGAGACGATTAAAGTCCCCGATGACCGCGCCTGCTCAAATGCGGAAACCTGCCACGCGTCAACCCTGATTTCACTCGCCCCCATCGTCACTGCTGCCACCCTTCACATCGTCGACATCTCGCTGCACCAACAGTAACGGATAGCCGATGCACAGGCTGGACTGACCCGGAACGCCTTTCCCTGTCCGCGGCGACGAGACGGAGCCCGGTGCTGGTGCAGGTGCGCTCTGTGGCGGCCACCCTCACGCCGCGTAGGCGTCGTCGACAAAGGCCTTCGGCCGACGGCATCGCCGTGAACACTCGCTCATCGGCCCTGAATCACCCGAGGTCCCGATCCACGAGCATCCGCGGGACGAACCCCGGAGCGGCAAATTCACACACCACCATTTCGATTTGCCTTCACGGGCAATCAAATACTGGCAGTCAGCGCGTCGCTGATGTTCTCTCTCAGCCTCGCCATTTCGGACCTCATCGAGCCACGTTCCCTGCCCGCGAAACTGCCCGGCGGAAAGTGCGCGAACCGCATCACTCTTGAGCGTCGTGAAGCCCCCTCGAATCTTACGGCGTCGTCAGCTAATGGACGGGCCGCTATGCAGTATGAATGAGTACATGACCAGCAGCTCCCATCCTGTTCCGATGAAGATATCCGTCACTCGTGAAGCGAATTTCTGGTGGGCTAGCCAATCGGAGAACTTCCGGGACGTCTTTCCCGACGGGACGCTGTGGGCACCCCTGCGAGGCAGCATAGGACAACGAAATGCTTTCTGGGACACCTTGCTCGACGTCCGACCAGGTGACATCGTCCTGCACTATGTCCGTCCCGCGATCCGCGGCATCAGCCGGGCAGCAACGCTGCCAGTGCTGGCATATCCACCAGCACGTGGGTACAAAGAGCCCGCCGACACGGAGGGGAGGCTCGTGCTAACGGACCCTGTCCGTGAAGTCCACATCCCATGGGACGACATTCGCGACATTTTGCCTCCCGGAAAGCGCCCCCTAACCATAAAAGGCACGCCGATGAGGGGCTACTTCTTTGACGTGTCCAGAGAAGGTGCCCTGCAGCTGTTGCAGAAAGCTGGGCTGGAGATCACTGACGGCCCTTGTGAAGGGCCGCCCGAGGCTGCGTCGGCCGACCAACACCTCGGTGGTCCGAGCGATAAATGGACATTAGGGGCAATTCGCACAGAGCAGCGCTTCCTACGGAACCAACAACTGCTGCTCAGGGGCAGCTCCTGTTCGATCTGTGGTCATTCCTTCCCGGAACAACTACTGGTCGCCGCTCACATCAAGCCCCGTAAGGACTGCTCGGAGAAGGAACGCATGGACACTCGAAACGTGTCCATGCTCGCCTGCCTCTTCGGCTGCGACGCGCTGTTCGAGCTCGGCTACATCGTCGTCGACGAGTCAGGCCTCATCCAAGCGTGCAAGCCGGCGTCCAAGCAGGTCAGTGCCCGGATAGAGGGCCTCGCCGGTCGTAAATGTCGGGCTCACGACGAGCGATCACGCGGCTACTTTGCATGGCACCGCCAAGCCCATTCCGGCAAGGTTGATCAGGCGGGCGCAAATACTCCCGACCTCCGGTGGCATCCACGATCGCCCTGAGGCGCCCAACAGTGGAACTTGGGCACCACCTCTGGAGCAGTACACGAACATAACCGCCCTCCTGCAGCTGGAATACGCGGCTAACCGCGGATGGAACTCGGTCACCAAAAGCAGGGAAACGACCGCTGTCAATTTGCGGTATCACCGCCAGCCAAATCCGAAGCGCTCCCGATCGCTAGCTCATCCCGCGGTGTCCTTCCCGACGATCATCGGGTCGGTGGCGGCTGTAACCAGATGCCTGTCCGGTGCGCAGATCCAGATACCCGCCGGTCGGCAGCCCGACGGAGCGCCATGCGAACACCGCTTCACCCGCGGCATCGCGCAGCCCGGTGATGATCTGTTGGCGGACGGCCGTGCTGCCTACGCCCACCGGCATTTCATCTGCCGTGACGGCCAGATTCAGGGCGAGCCGCTCGCAAGGCGTTGGGCAACCCGGCTCCCCCAACCTAGCCCTCACAGACCCTCCCTCACGCAAAACAAAACGGGTAGCTTGGACGAAGGACTCTGGCATAGGCGCCGTCCTCCTTCCCACCCTTTTGAATGGATCTACTCCCCCATGTCTTCCGCCCTGCCCTTGCCTGCGCCCAAACGCTTCCCGATCGCCGCGATGCTGGTCCTTGCCACCATCGCCTTCACCGCGATCACCACCGAGCTTTTGACGTCGGGCCTGCTCCCCCAGATCAGCGTCGGCTTGGAGGTGTCGGAGCCCGTGGCGGGGTACCTCGCTGCGGCCTATGCCGCCGTCATCGTAGTTACGGTGATCCCGGCCGCGCGGCTGTTGGCCAGGGTCCCGCGGAAGACCCTGCTCGTCTCGCTCGTCCTCACCTTCGCGTTGAGCAACGTGCTCGTCGGCCTCGCACCGAACTTCGCCGCGGCCATGGGCGGCCGACTCGTTGGGGGCTTGGCGCACGGCCTGCTCTGGACCACCATGGCACCGTTCGTCTCACGCGTGGTCCCGTCCGACAAAGTAGGCAAGGCCCTCGCCATCGTCTTCAGCGGCAACAGCTTGGGCATGGCCATCGGAGCTCCCGTCGGCACAGCCCTCGGTTCAGTCCTCGGCTGGCGCGCAGCCTTCCTCTTCCTGGCCGGTTTCGGCCTGTTGCTGACCGGCCTTGCGCTTTGGCTGCTTCCCCAGGTCCGCCGGACCTCCGACGCCGCTCGACCCTCCATGCGCACTGCCATCGCCCAGCCCGGCGTGAAAGCAGTGGCCATCGCTTGGCCATTATTGGTGCTCGCCCACTTCGCGCTGTTCACCTACATCGCGCCGTTCATCCGCGAAGCCGGGCTGCCCGACTACGCCATCAGCCTCTCCCTCACCGTCCTCGGCGCGTCCGGCCTGGTCGGCATCTGGGTTGCGGGCATCACCGTGGATTCGCGACCCCGCCGTTCACTGCTGATTACGACGGCGGCAATCGCCATCGCTATGCTCCTCCTCCCGCTCGGGGGCGGAACCATGCCCACTGCCATTGCACTTATGGCAGTCTGGGGCGCGGGCCTTGGCGCGATCGGCATCTACAACCAGGCCGCCATCCTGCGCGCCGGCGGCGAATACCGGGATGCCGCCAACGGCCTCACCGTGCTCACCATCCAACTCGGCATCACCATCGGCGCGCTCTACGGCTCCGCCGCCCTGGTGCTGGCCGGCCCGCTCATGGTGCCCGTCGCCGCAGCGCTGCCGGTCGTCGTCGCACTCGTCATCACGCTGACGGGCAAGCGGCACGCTTACCCGCCCGGGCGGAAAGAAGCCGGCTGGTCGGAGCCGAAGGTCAAGGAAATGGCGGACCAGCACTAACCGCTATTTGCCCACCGATTCCTTGCCCAGCACCACGTTCACGGGCGGCTCCCCTGCCCGCAGCAACGAAATCTGCTTCTTGATCAGCCGGACCATCCTGGGGAACATTGCCGAGCTTGCTCCGCCCACATGCGGCGTGATGAGCACACCGGGCACCGTCCAGAGCGGGTGGTCGGCAGGCAGCGGCTCGGGGTCGGTCACGTCCAATGCGGCACGAAGCCGGCCCGACGACGTCTCCCGCAGTAACGCTTCCGTGTCCGCCACCGGGCCCCTCGCCACGTTGACCAACAACGCACCGTCCTGCATCGACGCGAGGAACCGGGCGTCCACCAGCTTGCGGGTGTGCTCGGACAACGGCACGCTGACCACCACGATCTCGTGGAGGGGCAACTGCTCGTACAGCGCATCGATGCCAAAGACATGGCCGTTTTCGTCGTCCCGCTCCCGGCTGGCCAGCCGCGTCACCTGCGTTTCGAACGGCAACAGCCTGGCTTCAATGGCCTTGCCCACTCCCCCGTAGCCGACCAAGAGCACACGGCGGTCCGCCAGGCTGGGGCGCTGGCCGTTGGCCCAGGTTCCGGTTGCCTGGTTTCGCACGAAGTCCGGAATCCCACGCTGGCTGGCGATCATCATGCCCACGGCGAGTTCCGCCGTCGACGTCTCATGGACTCCAGCCGCGTTGGCGAAAACGCAACCCGACGGCAGAACGTCCGCGACGCCGTCGTACCCTATCGACTGGCTCTGGACCAGCCGGACCGGCACGCCGTCCAGCGCCGCGAGCGCATCCGGCCGGCCCATGTAGGGCGGCACCAGCAGGTCGAAATTGTCCGCCGGGGCAGGACCCGTCAGGTCCCACACCACGAACTCGACGTCGGCGGAAGGCTCCATGGCTTCGAGGAGTTGCTGGTCGGGCAGGCACACCCGAAGGCGGGCGGTCACCGTGCCGACACCCTCCGCGGCGGACAGCGCCGTATCGCTCATTTCCATTCCCTGCTTCCCGATTTTCCGGTCGATTAGCCGGACGGCTAGTTCGCATTCCAACACCAATTTACTGAGTGCATTGCCCCGACCCCCACCGACCTGCCTATAGTGGCCATACCCGCACCCTTCTCTGAGCATCGTCGTGCTATCCAGCACGTTCTGCCACCTAGAGGAGAGAACCCCATGGAAAACCGCACGCTTGGTTCATTGACCGTATCTGCCATCGGCCTCGGCTGCATGGGCATGAGCGAGTTCTACGGCGAGGGGGATGAACGCGAATCCATTGCCACCATCAACGACTTCCTCGACGCCGGCGGCAGCCTTTTGGACACCGCGGACATGTACGGGCCGTTCACCAACGAAAAGCTGGTGGGCAAGGCCATCGCCGGTCGCCGTGAAGACGTAGTCCTCGCCACGAAGTTCGGAAACGAAAGGCGCGACGACGGCTCTTGGGTTGGGATCAACGGGAAGCCGGAGTATGTGCGCGCCGCGTGCGACGCAAGCCTGCAACGCCTCGGCGTCGACCACATCGATCTGTACTACCAGCACCGGGTGGACAAGACCGTCCCCATTGAGGAGACCGTCGGGGCGATGGCCGAACTGGTCCCGGCCGGAAAAGTCCGGCACCTGGGACTCTCCGAGGCCGCGCAGGACACCTCGGCCGCGCCCACGCCGTCCATCCCATCACCGCCCTGCAGACCGAATACTCCCTCTGGGAACGGGAACCCGAAACGAAAGTCTTCCCGGTCCTTGCCGAGCTGGGCATCGGGTTCGTTCCCTACAGCCCCCTCGGCCGCGGGTTCCTGACCGGCCAAATTCGCAGCGAGGACGACTTCGCCGAGAACGACTTCCGCCGGCACTCCCCTCGCTTCCAAGGGGAGAACTTCACACGGAACCTCGAACTAGTGGACCGGGTGAAGGAACTAGCCGACCAGAAGCATTGCACCCCGGGGCAGCTGGCCCTCGCGTGGCTGCTGGCCCAGGGCGAGCACATCGTCCCGATCCCCGGCACCAAGAAGCGCGAACGCCTGGCAGAGAACCTGGGGGCCACCGCCGTCGTGCTCTCTCCTGAAGACCTTCAGCGGCTGGACGAGCTCGCGCCTGCCGGCTCCACAGCCGGAGCCCGCTACCCGAACATGGCCACCATCGACGTCTAGGCCCATACCTCTTCTCGAACCTCGGCAAGCGAGGGCGGCCACCATGGTATCCATGGTGGCCGCCCTTGCTTATGCGGATGATTGCCCAGCGTCTGATTGCCCAGTGTCGTTATGCATCTGCCCCTAGAGGGCCCTAACGAAAGATCGAACAAGGAGGTCATCCGGGCTGTAGTTTTCTGCCCAAGCTGCGAAACTCTGGTTGATCGCCATGATATTTATGTTGACGCAGAAGGTGCCGCTATCGGTACCGCTAAGTCCTGACGAGATACGCGGACAAAAGTCTTTACTTTCATCGATCATGGCAAAGATTCCCTCCAGGAACTCCTGACGGTCCGGGCTAAGAAACCACTCGGTTGGCCTATGTCGGTCCGACTCTGAGTAGCTAGAGGCCCCTCCCGCCCAGGAGTCGAGCCAGTGCTCGGGAGGATCGAGCACAGCGTTCGCTTCGATGCTCATGCCTCTGAGAATGCCACGAATTGTGTGCCACGAGCCCTCGGCTCCGCCGAACTGCCGTTCTTGCGTTCCCAAGCCCGTGACTTTGATTCTGTTTGGCGTCGAGTCCCATTCGGCTTGTTCCCTCAAACTGGTGTGCGGTTCATCGGGGTGTCGACCTCATGGTCATACTGCAAGTTTCCGGGTGCGAGCACATAGCCGAGCGAGTGATCAGCGGTGACCCGGTATCAACTGAGGAAAAGTCGGTTCTCGAAATAGCGAATGATTTAGCCAAGCAAAAGGGCTACCTTCCCCTGTTTGATTTGACCGATGGCAACGCACGCATCTCCGAGAATGCAGGACCGGAGCTAGCAAAGTTCTTCGAATCCGAGGAATGGCTAACGAGGAATCGAAGCAGTACGCGGCGCCTCTAACTCCGCGGGTCCGCAAAGTACAGAAACAAAACGATCGGCCTGCGTGGAGACCCGATCGGATCGTCAGGGAGGTCTGCCAGATGACTGGTCGTGCTTTTGTCGTTGCCGCGTCAGCGACGGCGGTGCTCGTGTTTGTCATTCCATACCTTGTCTACTTGCTGTTCGGCGTTGCTCCGAACGGGACCGAGACGTTGATCGTCGTTGTTCTGCTCTGGATCACTACCTGGACGTTCCGCCGTACAAGGTTCAAGCCCGATACCCAATTGCGGTGATCATCGCCTTTGACAAGAAACAAAAACAATCGGCCTGCGTGGACTACCACGCAGGCCGATTGTTTTTTGGGGGGCTATCTATTGAAGGAAGAGCTTAGCCGTCGTCGCCGGCAGGCTTCGTTGTGGCGGTGTAGCCCTCGAGCTTGAGCGCGGCCTGGGCGTACTTGTTGGTGAAGGTGCCACCGACCGGGATCTTCGAGGTGTCCATTCCGAGGGTCTGCTCCATGGCGGCGATGGTCTTCGGGCCGCCCGCAGGCATGATGCCATCCGGGAGGAACTGGCCCTTGTCCTGGTCAAGCGCCTTGACGTAGTCCTCCTTCTTCACGTTCTTGTTCTGGACGTAGTCGGCGGGGAGCTTGTCCGCGATGTCCTGGGCAGAGTGCGTGCTGATCCAGTGCATCGTGTCCACGAGGGCGTTGACGACGCGCTGGACGGCGTCCTCGTGGGACTTGACCCAGTCGGCGTTGGCGATGACGCCAGCGGCCGGCCAGTTGCCCCCGACAGCCTTCGTGGCGCCGTCGGTTGTCGCGAGGTCGATGGCGGACTGCGCAACTCCCTGGCTCTCCATCGCTGCGACGGTGGGCTGGGTGGTCATGACGCAGTCGGCGGCGCCCGTCTTGATGGCTGCGATCGCCGTGGCGCCGGCGCCGGCCTTGTACGTGGTGTAGTCCTTCTTAGTGAGTCCGGCCTTGGAGGCGATGAATTGCGTCAGGGAGTCGGTTCCGGATCCAAGGTCGGTGACGCCCATCTTCTTGCCCTTGATGTCCGCGGGAGAGTGGACGTTGGCGTTCGGGCTGCACATGATCCGCTCGCCCGGAGCTCCGGAGAGCTGGACGATGTTGATGATGTTCTTGCCCTTGGACTGGAAGTCGAACGTGTGGATGTACCAGGCACCGGACATGTCCACCTGGCCGGAGGCCATTGCTTCTTCGGCGCCGACGCCGCCATCAGTCTCGGTGGAGAGCTCCATGTTGACGCCGTACTTCTTGTAGTAGCCAAGCTGGTCGGCGAGTTTGTACGGCAGGTAGATCTGCTTGTCGATGCCGCCGATCATCATTTTCACGGTGGGCATGGGGCCGGAGTTCGTAGCGTCAGCGCTGCCGCTAGCCGAACCTCCGCTCGACGCAGGGGCTCCGCCGCCACAAGCCGAAAGGCTGAGCGCGACTGCTCCGGCAGCGGCAACCGCAAAGATACTGCGCTTCATCATTGGTGTTTTCCTTCTGTCAGCCCAGGGGATCCTGGAGCTTTTGGGGTTGGGTGGGAACGTTGGTGAAAACTAGATGGTCTGGGCTTCAGAGCGGTTTGGCGGCCGCCACTTGAGGAGCCTATGCTCAAGGAGCCCGATGAGGTATTCGGCCGCGAGCGTGACGACGGCGATGATCACCATGCAGGCGAAGACGGTGTCCGGATCGAAGGTGCCCTGGGCTTGGCTGATGATCAGGCCGATCCCCTTCTGGGCGCCGAGCACCTCGGCGACCAGCGCGCCGATGATAGCGAAGCCGAATGCCGTATGAAGGCTCGCGATGATCCACGTCATGGCGGAAGGTATGGTCACGTTCATCGCCACCTGGAACGGTGAAGCGCCGAGCACCCGCACATTCGCGACGAGGTTCTGGTCCACTTCGCGGACGCCCTGGAAAGCGTTGAAGAAGACCACGAAGAACACGAGGACGGCCGCGAGGAGGATCTTCGGGAACGTCCCGAGGCCGAATGCGACGATGAAGATCGAGCCGAGCACAATACGGGGAATCGAGTTGACGATCCGGATGTACGGGCCCACAACTTCGGACAGGTATCTGTTCGAGCCGAGGAGAATCCCGAGGACCACTCCGACGAACGTGCCGAGGAAGAACCCGAGGAATGCCTCCTGGGCCGTGACCCAGAGGTTTTCCCAGATGCTGCCGAAAGCCGTACCTTCCGTGAAGAGCTTGATCAGGGCGTCCCAGATCTGCGAAGGTTGGCCGAAGAAGAACTTATCCACCCAGCCCACCGTGGTAAACCACTGCCAACCGCCCACCACCACGACGGCGAGCACCGCGCGGCCGATCCAGATCGATGCGTTGCGTCGCCGGGCCTTGGTCCGGCCTAGGTTCTTGATTGCTGTCTCGGTTTCCACTGGCTGCTCGCTCTTGCGTGTTTCACTATGCGTGAGGGTTGTCATGCTGCTGCTCCTGATGTGCGCGCATACGCGCGGGTGACCTCGTCCTTCAGGGACTCCCAGATCTGGCCCTGCAGCTCCAGGAACCGCTCCTCGTGCCGGATCTTCTGGACATCTCCACGCGGCCGGGGCAGATCGATCTCGAAAACATCCTTGATGGTGCCGGGGCTGCTGGTCATGATGACCACCTTGTCTGCGAGCGCCACGGCTTCGTCGAGGTCGTGCGTGATGAACAGGACCGAGGGGCGAAGTTCTTCCCAGAGCGCCAGCAGTTCGTTCTGCATGATGGCCTTGGTCTGCACGTCCAGAGCACCGAACGGCTCATCCATCAACAGGATCCGCGGGTTGTTGATCAGCGCCGCCGCCATGGCGACGCGCTTGCGCATGCCACCGGACAACTGGTGCGGGTAACGGTCCTCGAAGCCGGCCAAGCCCACGCGGCGCAGCCAGTCCCTTGCGAGCAACGTGGCTTCCTTCTTGGGCGTCCCGCGCAGGACCGGGCCGATCAAGACGTTTCCGAGAACGGTCTTCCACGGGAAGAGCGCGTCCGCCTGGAACATGTAGCTGACGCCGTCGGTGATGCCGTCCACCAGCTGATCGTGGACCCGCACCGAGCCAGTGCTTGGCCGCTCCAGTCCGGATACCTGGGCCAGGGTGGTCGACTTGCCGCAGCCCGTTGGTCCGACGATCGCGCAGAACTCGCCGGGTTCGACCCTAAGCGTCACATCGCGGATCGCAGTGAAGGTCTCGCCCTTGGGAGTCAGGTAACGCTTGGTCAACCCGACGATATCGATGCCCGCGGCGACCTCCGCCCCCTTTAGGGCCACGGGTGGCCGGTTGGGATAGTTGGAATTCATTTGCTAAGACCTCTCTGTCTTTGGAATCCCTCCATTGGGAGTCCCTCGAATTCGTGATGTAGATCACGGCAACTGTGACAAGCTTAGGAAGGCAGCATTCGGGCCAGAAGTCTTCAGTAAGTTGTGCGCCTTAGCCGCAAATGTGCACGTTTTGTGCATTTTCTGCCGTCGCATCAACTGCAGGGGAAGCCCGCACCGTCGCGGGCAAGAATGGAGCGCAGACGTTGATTAAGGCATTGGTAGTCGACGACGATTTCCGGGTCGCCGGAATCCACGCTGCCCGCGTGGCCAGGGTTGAGGGTTTCGAATGCGTCGGTGAGGTTTACAGCGCCGCAGCCGCGCGGGAGGCGATCGAGCGCCTCAACCCGGACTTGCTCTTGCTGGATGTACATCTTCCGGACGAGGACGGGATCTCAATGCTGCGATCCCTGCAGGCGGCCGGAACCGACGTCGATTGCATCGTCATTACCGCGGCCCAGGACCTGGACACCGTCAAATCAGCGATGACCAGCGGCGCGGTCTACTACTTGGTCAAGCCCTTCAGCTTTGACCGGCTCCGCACACAGTTGGAGGCTTACCGGAACTGGCGGCAGGAGCTGGAATCCGCTTCAACTGCCGACCAGTCAACTATTGACAGCCTCTACAACGCGCGCTCGGCGGGGGTCAGGCCCGCTGCCCCGGCACCGCGCCTGCAGCCCACCATGCAGAAAGCGCTCGACGCCGTCCGGGCCGCCCGGGGCCCCGTCACCGCCGCCGAGATCGCCGGGCAGCTCGGCGTCAGCCGTCCGACGGCCCAGCGTTACCTCAGCGTCCTGGAGCAAAAGGGCCTGCTGGTGCTGGACCTCACGTATGGCGGCACCGGCCGCCCGCTCAACTCCTACACCCTTAGTTGAGCCGACGGCCGGTTCGCTTTTGACTACTCGGCTGCGACCGGTTCGGTCTGCTTTACAAGGGCAGCCTCGAGGTTGATCTTCACCTTGTCGCTCACCAGGAAACCGCCGGTCTCCAACGCGGCGTTCCACGTCAGCCCGAAGTCCTTCCGGCTGATCTCGGACTCGGCGGAGAACCCGGCGCGGGTCGCGCCGAACGGATCAACCGCGACGCCGGTGAACTCGACTTCCAGCTCCACCGGCTTGGTGATCCCCTTGATGGTGAGGTCACCCGTGAGGGTGTAGTCCTCGCCGTCGCCCTCTACGCTCGTGGCGCGGAAGGTCATTTCCGGGTACTTCTCGACGTCGAAAAAGTCGGCACCGCGGACGTGGGCGTCACGGTTCGCATCGCCCGAGTCGAAGCTCGCGGTCTTGACGGTGGCGTGGAGTGACGCGTCGGCCAGGGATTCGCGCACGCGGGCCTCGGCAGTTGCATCCGTGAAACGGCCGCGCACCTTGCTGATGCCGGCGTGCCGGACGCTGAACCCGATCTCGCTGTGGGCCATGTCCAACAACCAGGTGCCTGAAGAGAAACCTTGGGGAAGAGTCATTGTGGATCTCCTGATTCGAAAGAGTCTCGCGTGGATGGGTCCCTTCCACCCTTGTTGAGCCCGAAGTTGAAGTCAAGGACTCGAAGGCGGCTTACAGGGAACTCCCATGGTTGCCAGCTCCGGAGCAGTCACTTCCCCGTAGCCGGGACCACGTCCCCCTTCTCCAGGCGGACCGGGCAGCCGAGGCGCGCTTCGTAGGCGGCAGCCAGGGCACTGCTGTCTGCGCTGTCTGAGACCGTGACCACCACATGGGATCCGTCATTGGCCATAGCAACCACCCGGACCCGTGCATCTTCCGTCAAAAGGGTTCCCGCGCGGTCCATGACAGTTCCGGGAACGCATGCTGCCGAACGGATCGAGATGTCAATACCAGGGAGCTGGTTGCGCAAGCGTGAGATGCTGTCGTTCTCCGGGCCGTGCCACACGATGACGAGCTTCCCTTGCTCCAGAGCGACTGACCCGAAGTTGGGGTCGCCGCGTAACTCCTTGGTGATGAGGTCGGCCGCCGACGACAGCTTCCCATTCTGCGGCGCCGCTTCGGTAATCTGGACCGGATCGGTAGCTTGTATTGAGCCGGCATGACGTTGGACGCCTCCGTCGCAGGCCGTCAACGCGGCGCCGGAGAGCAGCATCGCGGAGACCACGCCTGAGCGCCCAACGAAGGTCATGCGGTTCACGGAGATCATCCCTCGACGAAACTGATAGAGGGGTATCGAATATTCTACGACCCCGCCTGGCCGGTCCGCCCAGCGCAATGTCCGGCTAAGCCACCGCCCCCGGTTTCCGCCAAGCCAGGGCCAACACGAACACCACCGCGCTCAGCGCCAGCATCACCAACACCA
Organism: Arthrobacter alkaliphilus; assembly: GCF_021483235.1. Lineage (GTDB taxonomy): Bacteria > Actinomycetota > Actinomycetes > Actinomycetales > Micrococcaceae > Arthrobacter > Arthrobacter alkaliphilus. Next base: position 490,878 of record NZ_JAKEEC010000001.1, read on the forward strand.
TGAGGCCCCAGTTCGCCTGGTTGACCCCGGGCCCGTACAGAACACCGATAAGTACCGTCGCCGTGATGGCCCCGAGGTATCGGCACGTCTGGAAGATTCCGGCGGCTACTCCCCTGTCTTCCGGCCGTGCGGACACATACAAACCTTGATTGGACGACGTGCTGACCACGCCGTACGGCACGCCCATTAGTGCCGTGAGCACGAGCACCAACGGGGGCCAGAAGGACAACGTCAGCGCTCCGAGCGCACCGGAAGCCAGCGTCAAAAGCACGACGCCGGCGATCATTACGGACCGCACGCCGAACCGCTCAATGAACCGCACGGTCACCGGGGTCATGAAAACCGACATGGCAGCAAGGGGCAGCATCAGCAGGCCGACCACGCCGGCGTCGTACTTTCCAGCCTGCTGCAGCAACTGCGGAAGGCCGAAGAAAGCAAAATAGTAGACCGCGCTGAACACCGCGAAACCCAAGTACAACACCAGCAGCGGCCGGTTCCGGCCGAGCAGCCGCAGGTCCAGGAAGGGCGGACTGAACCGCAACTCGCGCAATGCGAACAGCCCCGCCAGGACCACGGCGACGCCGATGAACCACCAGCGGTACGCCGGCATCACGTTGAGCAGCGCCATCATCGCGAGCGTCAACGAGGCAATGAACGCCAGGATGCCCGGAATGTCGGAATCGCGGAGGAGGGTTGAGAGCTTGCCGCTTTCGCGTCCGACGTCGGGCGGCGCCACCCGCTGCACCACAACCAGGGCCAGAAGCGAGATCGGCACGTTGATCGCGAACAGCGCCTGCCAGCCGACCAGGCTCACCAAAAGGCCGCCGACGACGGGCCCCACCGCAGCGGCCGAAGTGTTCGCCATCTGGATGCGGCCCAGGGGTCGGGTGGTGCTGATGTTCGCCTGCCGGCTGAGCGTCGAGACCATGACGACGGCGCACGGGTACGCCGTGGCGGTCCCCACCGCCATGAGCGCGCGGGCTACGCAGACCAGCGCGAAGTTCGGTGAGAACGGTGCCAGAAGGCACGAGATGGCGACCACCGCCATGCCGAAAGTAAACAACCTCCGCGGACCAAAGCGGTCTGCCAGGCGGCCCATGAGCGGCTGGCCTGCCGCCGAGGCGAGGTAGAAGGACGTAATAACCCACGTGACCGTGGCGACGTCGAGCGCAAAGTCCCGGCGCAGAACCACCAGCGCGACCGCGATCATCGATGAGTTCAACGGGTTCAGCGCCGTCCCGAGACTCAGTGCAGCGATCGCTAGGCCGGGGCGGGATTGGTTGGTCACGTCCCTAAGTCTGGTACATCGTTGCCTGAGGTCACGAAACGGCGCGTCACGAACCTCGCTTGGGGACCGTCAGCTCTGCGCTTCGGTCTGTAGCGGCTTCTTCTTACCGTTGGCGTCCTGGGTGAGCGTCGGAGCCGCGGGCTTCGGCGGGACCACAACGGGAGCTGCCGGAGCGGGTGCCGGAGCTGGTGCCGGAGCGGGAGCTGGTGCCGGAGCGGGAGCTGGTGCCGGAGCGGGAGCTGGTGCCGGAGCTGGCGCCGGGGCCGGCGGGATGCACGAGTAGTTGTAGTCGAAGTCCGTGGTGAATTGGGTGAGTGCAACCACACCGCCGGCTGNTGGCGCCGGGGCCGGCGGGATGCACGAGTAGTTGTAGTCGAAGTCCGTGGTGAATTGGGTGAGTGCAACCACACCGCCGGCTGTTAGCGGCGGCGCCGAACAGAGTTCCACTGCGGTCTCCGGAGATGTCGCGCCGGCAAGCCAACTCTTGAGCCCGTTCAAATTGCTGTCAGGATGAAGTTGACCGGCGATTAGCCCGAACTGGTACGAGGTTGAGTAGATGCCTACCGCCGCGCCGATGCTCTGCAAATACGCGGCCATGCCTTCGATATCCGCGGCGTTGGCGACAGTGTCCGAAGACCACGCATTTCCGGTCTCGACATCCAGCCACCACATGCGCTTGGCTGGGTCGCTGACCCCGTACCGATTGACGTCGTCGAAGGCCATGCCATAGCCGTAGAGGTAGGCGCACGCGGCCGAAGCTGTCCCGTCGCAGCTCCCATAGGGGTTGCGATTGCTCATGACCACGTCCGCATCGGAGGCAGGCCACCACCCGCCGTACTCGGAGGGGTTGGCCGTGTTGACGTACACGGCGGCTGCGGGTTGGCTAGTCCCGCCCGCCGAGCCGCTGGCCCAGCCCAGCTGCTCGGCGAGACAGGGATTCGCGGTGCCCGGCCGGCCGTCGTTCACGCCGATAATGCCGAACGCCTGGCCCGCGGGAAGTCCGCCATCACATTGGGGCCAGGAAATATCGCTGCCCAAGACGATGCCCGAAGCCTCCATGGGTGCGGCGTGCGCGGGGGAGAGTGGTGCGGCTGTCCCGGCAAGTAAAAGGCAAACGACGGCCATGAGTTTTGTAGTTTTCATGATGTGCGTCCTTGGCATGGATCAGGGCCCTGCCGGGGGTCTGGTACTGCCGCACATTGCGTCCCAAAAGCAATGGCAGTGAGCCATCTTCGGCTCACTACGGATCCTACGGACGGGCTTCTGGGCAGCCTTGAGTGATCCCTACTGGACTTGATTAACGAATTTGCGCGTAAGTGGGCGCCCTGCACTTGGAGTACTGCCCATGCAGGAGTACTCAGCCCACCGCGGAACCTTCGTCAGGACGCGATAAGACCGTCAGCGACTACCGCGAGCATCGATGCTGCCGCATCGGCGGGAAGTTCGCTGTTATCCACCACTGCGGCAACGCCACCGACGAGCCGGCTGATCTGCATCGCATCGACTCCGGGGCGCAAGGCGGAGTCCAACGCTTCGATGATGCGCTGATTGGCGCCCAAGTAGGTCTGGCACTTCGCGGCAAATGGTGAACCCGGGTCGCCCAATGCAGCGGTGATCCGCGCGGCGGCGCCCTTGTGTTCCGTCAGCATCGATGCGTAGGCCGTCAACCACTTCAACAACCGATCCCGCGCGGGGGCGTCCAAGGTGAGGGCACGGTCGACGGCGGTGTTGACCTTCTCTGCCCACGCTTCCAGGACGGCGTCGTACAGCGACTCCTTGGTCGGGAAGTGCCGGTAAAGCGTGCCGGGTCCCACTTCGGCCGCCTTGGCGACCTCGTCCATCGAAACGGCCTCGAAGCCTTTGGCCCGGAAGAGCGCGCGTGCAACCTCCACGATTCGGTCGCGGTTGCGTTGAGCGTCAGCACGCACGGAAAACACCTTTCGATACACCATTGCAAAACGGAGAGCGTCTCCGTATAGTTCTAAGCGGAGCAACTCTCCTCTTAGTGTACGTCAGCCCCCTCGGCTAGAACAGGACACCCCCATGACACCCACAATCGCCACACGCGCACCCGCCGGGATCGCTCGGAGCAGCGGAACCCCGCGCGGCCGCGCCAGCAGCATCGGCCTTTGGCTGGTCATGCTGGCCCAACTCATGCTTGTCCTCGACGCGACGGTCGTGAACGTCGCGCTCCCCCACATCGCCACCGACCTCCACTTCGACCGGGCCGAACTCAGCTGGGTCCTGAACGGCTACGCCGTCGCTTTCGGCGGCCTCCTGCTGCTCGGCGGACGGATCGGGGACGTCGTCGGCCGCCGTCGCACCTTCCTGGTGGGCGTCGCGGCCTTCACGCTCTTCTCACTGCTTGGCGGCCTGGCCACTTCGCCCCTCCTCCTCGTCGTCGCGCGCGCACTCCAGGGCCTGGGCGCCGCATTCGCCGCCCCGAGCGTGCTCGCGCTCATCACCACCAGCGCAAAGGACGACGGCGCGCGGAACCGGGCGCTCGCCCTCTTCTCAGCCATCGCGTCCATGGGCGGCGCGCTCGGACTCATCCTCGGCGGGCTCCTCACCGACACCACCAGCTGGCGGTGGACCCTCTTCATCAACGTGCCGATCGGCGTCGTCGTCCTCATTGCGGTGCCGCGCCTGGTCGCGGAAACTCCCCGGCGTCCCGGGCGCTTCGACATCCTCGGAGCGGTGACCGCCACAGGCGGCGCAATCGCCATCGTGTGGGCCCTCATCCAAGCGGGCGACGTCGGGTGGTCCAGCCCGCGCACGATCGGCGGCCTTGCTGTCGGGGCCGCGCTGATCGCAGTGCTTGCCGTCACCGAGCGGAGGGTGGCCCACCCATTGCTCCGGCCGCAACTGCTGCGCAGCCCGAGCCGAGTGGCGGCGCTGGGAGCGATGGCTGCCACCTACGGCGGGATGTTGGCGATGTTCTTTCTCATGGTCCAGTACCTCGAAGACGATCTGCACTTCACGCCAATACTGACCGGGCTGGCGTTCCTGCCGATGCCGCTCAGCATCTTCGCGATGTCGCGGATCGTCCCGCGTCTCCTCGAGCGCGTCGGGGCCGTAAGGCTGGTCATCCTCGGTGCCGCGCTCCGCGTCGTCGCCTTCTTGCCGCTGACGCAACTGACTACGGACACCCCGTTTGCCCTCGTTCTGCTTGCACTGCTGGGCACTGGAATCTCGGCCGGCTTGACGTTCATGCCGCTCACGACGCTCGCGCTCCGCAACGTCGAACCCGAGCACGCGGGGTCGGCGTCGGGACTCTTCCAGACCATGCAGCAACTGGGCGGCGCTGTCGGCCTGGCGATCGTGGCTTCGACCTACGCGGCCTTCGCGATCCCCGGCGACTTCCTGACCGGCGGCCGGGCAGGGTTCTGGTCCGCAACCGTCCTCTCGGCGCTTGCGCTAGCAGCCGTCCTGGGGCTGGTCTTCAGACGCCGGGAGGCGGCTCAAGTTTGACCGTGGCTTGAGTTGGACCGTGAGGTTACAGGCCGCCTAGGCCCTTGGCATAGGCGGCCTGTCCCGCGTGCTGAAGGCAATCGGCAATCGTACTGACCAGGCGCACGCCGAGCGTGACCGGCGGATCCCAGCGGGTGTCGACAATCCGATCGAGGTCCTGGTCGCCGAGCGTTTTCACGAACTCTTCGGTCTGGCTGTGGACGGCGTCGTAGTATTCGAGCAACAGTTCCGGCGGAGCCTGGACCGAATCGACTTTGTCGCTCGAGTGGCCGTAGCCGGTGTCGCGTTCGGGCAGCGGCAGCTTGAAGCGGCTGGCAAAGTCCTGTGAGGTCCACACCTGTTCGACGCCGGCGGCGGACGCCACTTGAACGTCCTCCACCCGGCTGAGGTGCCAGATCAACCACGCGATCGAGTTTCCGGTGCCGTCGGGCCGGCGGACCAGGGCCTCGCCGTCGACCCCGTCCAGAGTGGCGGCAACTATGTCGCGGATCCGGGCAAAAGCGTCGAGCAGCAGTTCGTTGGATCGCATCGTTTCCTCCCGCTGTGCGTTGGCTACCTCTACCACCCAACCAGAGCCCGAACCGCTTGGGCAACCAGGTTTGGGCTTTGTCGTTCTGTCGTCACCACATGGGTGTCGAGACGGACGTTGCTGAGGATTTCATCGAGCTCCACGCTGCGATCCAGGTGCCAGGCCAACTCCAGACTTTTGGGCTCGTGTCGGTTCCTGAGGCGTTCCTGAACGATGTCGATAGGCGCCTTCAGCCGGATCACGGTGAGTTTTCCTCCCCCGAGAGCTGCACGATAGCGGTCCACCTCCGCGGGTTGCTCAAGCACTCCCGCCAGAATGAACCTCCTTACGCCGGCGTCGCGATAGTTTCCGGCGACAGCCCGGAGGTTCCTCAGTTCAAGCTCGTGGTTGAAGCGGTCCCCCGGTGGTGCAGGCCAGCTCCGCCGAAACCCATCGAGGTCGATCACGGCGTTGTTGATTCCGTCGGCGGCGAGGAGCGAGTGCAAGGCTTCGCCGGTGCTCGTCTTGCCAGCACCAACCGTGCCGTTGAGGAAGACACTCTCAGGATCCATAGCCATCCGAGGAGTCTAGGCGGATGGCTGCAGGCACCGCTGCCCCAGGCAAAGCGGCTACAGGGCAGGGACGGGAGGGGATCCGCGGGCATAAGCTACAAGCAGGACGTCTCTACTGACTCCGGGAGCTCAAATGGACACTGAATTCGCTGATGTCATCGGTCATGATGTCACCACGATCACCTGCGTCTGCGGAAACACGGTCAGCAAAGAAGGATTGATTCAGGCCAACTCGCAGGGCGTCCCCGTTTACGCCGAAGTTGGGACACCGGTCCCCGCAGGGCTGGCTCCGTGGCCCGAGGATGAGGACCTCTACACTCTGTGTCCTTCATGTGGGCGGGTCTACCACGACACCGTCATTGAAGAGACCGGGACCGCACCAGTTGCCTTCCAAATCGACGTCGCCGAAGGCCCGATCGCCGAGGCGATCCGGGTTCATTGGGAGCTTGGCACCTGATTTTTTGCAGGTTTTTCCCTGTTTCGCTTTTCTTTGCGCCGAGGGGCAGTCCGGGAGCCTAAAATGTCAGACCCCCGTGACAGGGTTTATTCATGGAAGGCATCGGACAACTCGCGGCACGTCGGGCAGCCCCGCCCGACACCGTGAACGCGCCGTCCGACGCCGGGAGCGCGCCGTCTGATGGCGGTATCGCGACGTCTGATGGCGGGATCGCGACGCTCCGGCCCGTGACCCGGCGCTTGAAGCCCGTCGGTGCCCGGCATGCCCAGTTCCAAAGCCAGGCCGGTATTTTGCTTCAAGACCGGGCCCGGTTCCGGGACGGTACGTGGTTTCAAAACCTGGCCCGGTTGCAAGACCCGGCCCGGCTCCAAAACCCGGCCGCGGCTGTGCGGTTCCCGGCCGCTGGTCTTGATCCGGTGGTGGCGGCAATGGACGCGCTGCGCTCAACCGCGCTCTCCCAGGCCCGCTTGTTTGGGGTCCAGGAAGCCGCTGATTTCGCCGGGAAGGTCGAGGAGATCTCGCGGACGGTGGAAT
>NZ_JAKEEC010000010.1 GCF_021483235.1 Arthrobacter alkaliphilus
GTGGACGGGGGTTCCCGGGTGTGGCCCGATAGGTGGACGGGCGTTGCCGGGTGTGGCCCCAGAGGTGGACGGGGGTTCCCGGGTTTGGCCCCGAAGGTGGACGGGCGTCGCCGGTTTCGGTCCGATAGGTGAGTAGGCGTCGGTTATGCCAGTTGGGACTCGATGCGGGCCGCGCTCGCTGCCAGTGCTTCGCCGACGGCGGCCTGGTCCTGTTCCCGGCGGATGTAGACGACGGCGATGGCCGCGGGCCGGCCGCCCGGTACATGGATGGGGGCGGCCAAGGAAGACAAACCGGCGATGACCTCGTCGTGGCTGGCCGCATAGCCGAGCCTGCGGGCCTCGACCGCTTCGGGCCGATACGGCAGGCCCGGCACGCGGGCTGCCCACTCTTCTTCGCTCATGGTGGACTGGATCGCGATGCCGGGTGCCCCGATATTCACAGGGTGGCGCGTGCCGGGATGCTGCGCGAGGGTTGCCGCGGAGTGGCGGGGCTCCACCGTGACCAGGGTGACGCAGTCCTGATGGTCCCACACCGCTACGAAGGCCGTCATGTTCAGGGCGTTGGCGAGCTGGGTCAGCTCCGGAAGGGCGGCCGTCTGGAGATCGCGGGAGACGCCGCGGGCCAGCACAGCAAGGCCGGGACCGGGCTGAACCCGGCCGGCGTCGTCGCGGACCAGGAGCGAGTGGTCTTCCAAGGTGCGCAGGATCCTGTACGCCACGGAGCGATGGACGCCTAGGGCGGCGGCGAGTTCTGCGATGGTCAACGGGCGCTCGGCAGCCGCCAGGATTTCCAGGGCCTGGATTCCGCGGGAGAGCGTCTGCGACGGCGAGACAGTCGCCTTCGTGTCCTGCAGGCTTTTCGCGGCGCTGGGAGACATCATGCGCTCCATCCTATGCTGGGGCCTGACGGCACTGTCCGGCTATCTTGTGCAATAGCACACAAAAGACTAGGGTTCTGTATGAGAATTTGTTGTTCAAATATAGAACAAGTTCAAATATAGAACAAATTTACGCACGGAACAATCTTCACCCAGGAATCCACGATGATCGCCAAGTCCGGCAAAGATGCGGGAACAGGCTCTCCCAGCCGAACCACGCGGCCGAGGGCCCATCATTTCCGCGGCAGCCTGGGCCGTTTTGCTACAGGTGTCGCCATCGTGACGTTCGACGGCGTCACCAAGCGCCACGGGATCACCGTCAATTCCTTCACTTCGGTATCGATGGAGCCTCCCCTGGTTCTCGTCAGCATTGCCCGCAACTCCAAGGCCCACGACGAGCTTGCGGAGCGGCCATTCACCGTCAATATTCTCGGCGCGGAGCAGCAGCAGCTCGCCCTGCACTTCGCGGGCCGTCCCGGACCCGAACCGCGGTGGGTTGAAGGCGACACGGCTCCGCGGCTCGCAGGCGTCCTCGCCTATTTCGAGTGCAAGCCGTGGGCGGCGTACGACGGCGGCGACCACACCCTGTACGTGGGCGAAGTGGTCGATTTCAACTATCGCAACGGCGATGCGCTCGCGTTCGCCAACAGTGCTTTCACCACTATCCCGGAAAGCCAATTGGGAATGGAGGACCTTCTATAGCCGCACGCCGTACCCGGCCGCGCGGCATCCATCACACGCAATGCCGTTTCAGCGCAACCATCATTGGAGACAGCCATGGGAATCCGGACCGGACAGCAATACCTGGACAAGCTCAACTCGATGAATCCCCACGTCCTCATCGACGGTGAAATGGTCACCGAAAAGATCGCCGACCACCCGTCCTTCAGGAACGTCGCCCGCACGTACGCGAAACTCTTCGACATGCAGCATGACCCGAAGTACGCGGACGCCCTCACCTACGAATCTCCGACCACCGGGGACCGCGTCAGTACTTCTTTCCTCGTTCCGCGGAGCAAGGAAGACTTGGAGCACCGGCATGCGGCGATCCGCACGTGGGCCGAGTATTCCCACGGATTCCTGGGCCGCACTGGCGACTACATGAACGGGGCCCTCACCGCGCTCGCAGCCGCGGAAAAGTGGTTCGCCCAGGCCGATCCGATGTTCGGCGAGAACATGCGCAGGTATTACGAGCATTGCCGGGAAAACGATCTGCTGGCCACCCACACCCTGATTCCGCCGCAGGTCAACCGCTCGGTGTCGGGCTCCGAACAGCTCGGCGGCCAGCTTTCGGCGAGGGTCGTGGAAGAGCGCGACGACGGCATCGTGGTCCAGGGCGCACGCATGCTTGCCACTATTGCGCCTATCGCCGACGAACTCCTGGTGTTCCCTTCGACCCTCCTCCGGTCGACGCCGGAAGACGCCCCGTACTCGTATGCGTTCGCCCTTCCCAATGACGCGCCGGGCATGCGCTACTTGTGCCGGACCTCCATGCACCACGGCGGAAGCACCCACGACGAACCACTTGCAAGCCGCTTCGAGGAGATGGACGCCGTCGTCGTTTTCGACCATGTGTTCGTCCCCAATGAGCGCATCTTCATGCTCGGCCACCCCGAGTTGTGCAACGCCTTCTATTCCGAGACCGGCGCCGGCGCCCTCATGACCCACCAGGTTGTCACACGGACCATCGCCAAGAGCGAGTTCTTCCTGGGCCTTGCCTCGGAGATCGCCGCTTCCATCGGGATCGACGGTTTCCAGCACATCCAGGAGGACATCGCGGAGCTGATCGAGACCGTCGAGATCGAAAAGGCCCTCATGGTGGCCGCGGAGGCCCAAGCCGCTCCCAGCCCGGACGGCGTGTTCCTGCCGCACTGGCCTACGTTGAACGCGGCCCGCAACTGGTATCCCAAGGTTGCCCAGCGCTTCCCGGCAATCATCCGCAAATTCTCGGCGTCAGGACTCATGGCCCTCCCCGGAGAGGCCGACGTGGCGAGCGAGGCGCTCCCGGACATCGAACTGTACCTGCAGGCGAAGGCCCTGACAGGTCCGGAGCGGATCCGCCTCTTCAAGCTGGCCTTCGATGCGAGTATTTCCTCGTTCGCAGGACGCCAGGCCCTCTACGAATACTTCTTCTTTGGTGACCCGGTCCGCATGGCCGGCGCTCTCGTGAACAGCTACGACCGCGAACCGGTCCGCGCCCGCGTGCGGGAATTCCTCGAACGCACGGACTGATGGGGGCGCTCCACGCGGAGATAACGACGGCGGCTTCCGCCGTCGTTGTCATATGTTGCGCGTGCATTGTCATCGTTTCGAGTGGTCGAAGGCATTGCAGGCGCGGCGGCCGGCGTGCTGATCTTGGTATAGAGACCGCTTGCCGTCCCCGATGACAAGGGAGATTGACCGAGTGAAATCAGGCCAAAGGATGATGCTCGCACTGTGCGCGATGTTGGGGCTTTCGGCCTGCGAGCCGTTGAACACATCGCAACCAACGGAATCCCCTTCACTCAAGACGCTCACATTGGCGTCGAACCTCGAGTGCCCCGACGCGTTTAGCGCAGACGCCGATCACCAGCCGGAACCTCCTGCATTGGACACGCCCCGAGCGCTAGGAGTCTCGGCGAGCTCCTGGGCCGGCAGCCCGCCGAGTTTTGCGTGGCCGATCACCGACGACCTGAACGGTTTCGCTGTCACCATCGCGGGCATCAAGTACGGCGGATGGAAAGCGCCTATCACCCTGGAGCCAGGGATTGGCGAGCGCATTGTGAGCATTGACGGGCCGGACGACGCTGTCCTCATGGTTGTCTCCAGCAGGGATTGGGGAACCAATCCTGCCTTCCAAGAGGGGAACCTGGGTGTCCACCGGTCCTACTCCGTCAAAGGGTGCCAGAATCGTCGAACACAGTTTCCGGGGATGATTCTTGTGCGCGGACCCGCCTGCGTTGTAATCAGGGTTAGCGACCCCCTGGCAGAGACAACATCCACCATTTCAGTGCCGATGTACGGGGGCGCATGCAACTGAGCTAAGGAAGGCGGCTTGGGTTTTGCAACTACCCCGTCCGCTCCAGAAGCCGCACGGCGTCGTCGTCAGTCAATTGTTCGAAGTGCTCGTAGAACGCGCCGACGGCGTGGAACTTGCCCGGTGTGTGGAGGCACATCATGAAATCGCACACGCGGCTGATGGACTCCTGCGCTTCGATAGATGACACGGGGACGGCGGCCACCACAGTCTCCGCGCCTCCCGCCCGGACCGCTTCGACGGCGGCACGCATGGTCGCTCCGGTGGCGAGTCCGTCGTCGATGAGCACAACGGTTTTGCCGGAGAGGTCGAAGCTGATGCCCGGGTAGGCCTTCACCCGCCGCAGGAGTTCTCCGCGCTCGCGGGCTTCCACGGCGTCGAGCGAAGCCTGGGTGATTCCATGCCGCAGCATGCGTTCGGCGAGCGGCCGGTTGACGATGCGGACAATCCTGCCGTTGGACCAGGCAAGGGCGCCGAACGCTGTTTCTTCGCGCCCCGGGATGCCGAGTTTACGCACCAGAATGGCGCCGTAGGGCTGGTGCAGTTCGCCGGCGGCAGCGGCCGCCACCGGGACTCCACCGCGGGCGAGGCCCAACAGGATGGTGTCCGGGCGTTGCCGGAGCTGCGGAAGCCCTGCTGCCACACGGCGTCCGGCGTCCGCACGGTCCTTGAAGCGCATGCCCATTCGTCCCACTTCCACCTTATCCAGAGCTGAATCAAGCCTACCTTCCTTGCCGGGACCGCTCGGCGCTGCCACGATGGGCCGTGTGAACAAGCCCATCGGTTACTGGACCAAACGCCTGGACGCCGCTTTGGAGGCGCATCTGGACCGTACTTTGGCGAGGTTGAAACTCAGCCGGAGGCAGTGGCAGACCCTCAATGTCCTGGCCGAGACACCCCTGAGTCCGGAGGACCTTGACGGAATACTCGACCCTTTTTGGGGTGGCGACAGGCGACGCCGCGAGAACGAACTCGGCGCTCTGGTCGGCCGCGGCATGATCATTATGGTGGACGACCGCATCACCCTCAGCGAACTGGGCCACGCAAAACATGCCGAAGCCCAACAGCTCGTTGAACAAGCCCGGCATGACCTCTCCATGGGGATTGGTATCGACGAATACGCCATGGCCGTCAGCGTGCTGGAGCGCATGACCCATAACGCGGAGCGGCTGGCCCGCTAACGCCGCCGAGCCGCCCCGAGCCGCCGCCGCAGCGCCGCCGAGCCGCTCCGCACCTAGACGCCGAGGAAAGCCACCGCGGCGTCCTTGAACGCCCTGCTCGTGATGGCGTTGCTGTGGTTCCGCCCCGGCACAATCAGCTGTTCCACCATGCCGCCGGCGCGGGAAGCGATCGAAGCGAGCTCCGGCATGGTGACCGCCCGCTCGTCCTTCTCGCCCGCCACCAGGAGCATAGGCATGCGGGGCACGGCTTCGGCGGGATCGAACGGTTCGCCCTTGACGGCTTCGATGAGCGACAAGAGCGCAAAAAGATCGTTGCTCGGCAAGAGCTGTGCCATCTTGAGCAACCCGGCCGTGGACTCGTCCTCAATCGGAGTCCCGTCCGCGAGGTAGCGCTGGGCTGCCTTGAGGTCAAATGATGCGAGGGGGTCTTCCTTGTTCGGGCCGCCCAGCACCAGCCGGTGCACGAGTTCGGGCTGGGTTGCACCGAATTCCCAAGCGAGCCGGGAGCCTAAGGAATAGCCGATGAGGTCGAGCCCGCTGGAGGGGTCACCGGCCCGCACTGGGCGAGCACCGGCGTCGGCGACTATCTGGAGCAGGTCCGCGCGGATCCGGCTGGGGGAGTAGGAGTCCAGATCCTCGGGCGAACTGCTCCGGCCGTGCCCCGGAAGGTCCACTGTGATGACGCGCCGGCCGGCGGACTTGAGGGTGGAAATCCAGCCTGTGTCGCCCCAATTGAGTTTGCTGGACGAGGAGAAACCGTGCAGCAGCAGGACAGGGCGCAGCTCCGCGTCGGTGCCTTCGGCAGGTTCATGGATCTCCACGAACAGGTGCGGATCTGTTCCTTCCACCGTGTGGATGTGCTCTTCCGTGTGCCTGCCGCTCATGGTGTCAGTCCTCATCAAGTACGGCGCTCAGGCGGACCCGGCGCTTCGGTGCGTCATCCTTGGGAACGGTGCCCACGATACCGGCAGTATTGTCCGGCACCTCGAACACCACCAGCGGCTCACCGACGTTGATGGTCTCGCCCGGCGCGCCGTGGATACGGATCACTTTACCCGCCTGCGGGCTAGGCAACTCGAGGGCGGATTTGCTCGTTTCCAGCTCCACGAGCGGCTGGTTCCGTTCAACCTGATCGCCGGGGGACACGAGCCAGTCCAGGACGGTCGCTTCGATGAGGCCTTCGCCAAGGTCGGGCAGGGGAAAGCTGATTTCAGCCACGTCGATACTCCAATACTCGTTGGATCCCCAGGAGGATGCGGTCAATGTTCGGAATGTACTCATCCTCCAGGTCGCCGGAGGGATAGGGCACGTCAAAACCGGTGACCCGTTCGACGGGCGCCTTGAGGGTGTCGAAGCAGCTTTGGGTGATCAGCTGGGCCACTTCGGCTCCCAGCCCCGAGGTCAGCGGAGCTTCGTGCACGACGACGGCGCGCCGCGTCTTTCCGACGGAAGCCGCCAGTGCCTCGGCGTCGATCGGCTTGAGCCAGCGCAGGTCGAGGACTTCGACGTCGATTCCGTCCTCAGCCGCGAGTTCGGCAACCTGCAGGCACCGGGCTACCATCGCACCCCAGGCGACGAGGGTCAGGTGGCGGCCCGGCCGGACAACGCGGGCGCCGGTGAGGGTGCCGCCGTCGGATGTTTCGACGTCGCCCTTCTGCCAGTAGCGCGACTTCGGTTCCATGAAGATCACCGGGTCCGGCCGCGAGGCCGCGTACTTGAGCAGGTGATAGGCGTCGTGCGGGTCCGACGGCGAAACAACCTTGAGGCCCGGAACGTGCGCGAAGAGCGCCTCAAGGCTTTCGCCGTGGTGTTCGGGCGCCCGGATGCCGCCGAAGCTGGGCACCCGGAGCGTGATGGGCATCGGCAACGTCCCGCGGCTGCGGTAGTTCATCCGGGCGATCTGGCACACGATCTGGTTGATGGCGGGATACGCGAAGCCATCGAACTGGACTTCCGGGATGGGGTGGAAACCCGCCATGGCCAGGCCCACCGACATGCCCAGGATGCCTGATTCCGCGAGCGGCGTGTCAAAGACCCGGGATTCGCCGTGCTTGGCCTGCAAGCCGTCGGTGATGCGGAAGACTCCGCCCAATCGGCCGCAGTCCTCGCCGAAGACAACCGTTTTTGGGTCGGTGGCGAGGATCTCGTCCAAGGCGCGGTTGAGTGCCTGCTGCATGGAAAGCCTGACGGGCCGGGTCCCGGCCACGGCCGCGGCTTCGAGGGTGGCGGTGGTGCTCTCAGACATGTTCGGACTCCTCTCGCCAACGGGTGGCCTGGTTTTCAAGGGCGGGGGTGGTTTCCTGGAAGACGAACTCGAACATTTCGTTGCCGGGCCGCGGGCCGAGGACTTCGATTCCGGCGCGGATGGCTTCTTCTTCCGCGCGGGCTTCCTGTTCGGCGGCCATGAAGAATGCCTCGTCGGCTGCGCCTTCTGCGAGCAGGCGCCGGCGGAGGCGCTCCAGCGGGTCCTCGCCGGCGTCGATGCGCTCCTCGTCGAGGCTCCGGTAGCGGCCGGGATCGTCGGCGGTGGAGTGCGGACCGCGGCGGTATGTCATGGCCTCGACCACCACCGGACCGTTTCCTGCGCGGCAGTGGGCGAGGGCGTCGCGGGTGGCCCTATAGACGGCGACCACATCGTTGCCGTCCACCTGGATACCCGGGATCCCGTACCCCACGGCTCGTGCGGCTACCGAACCGCCGGCCACTTGGCGCTCTGTAGGCACGGAAATCGCCCAGCCGTTGTTCTGGACGAAGAAGACAACGGGTGCTTTCATCACGGCGGCAAAGTTCATGGCTTCGTGGACATCGCCCTGTGAGGATGCGCCGTCGCCAAAGTAGCTGAGCGCCACTCCATGCCCGCCGCCCAGGGTCTGGCCGTGGGCCCACCCAACGGCGTGGAGCACCGAGCCTGCCACGACGGCCTGGATGGGCGCGAGGCGGCTTGCCACGGGGTCATACATTCCGCCGTGCCAGGTTGCCTTGTGGGTGGACATGTACGCCACCATGTCCACGCCCATGGTCCTGGCGACGCCCATCTCGCGGTACGTCGGAAAGGCGAAGTCGAGGGTCGTATCGAGGGCATAGGCGCTGCCGACCTGGGCCGCTTCCTGCCCGAGCTCCGGTGCGTAGCCGGGGATGATTCCCTGGCGCTGCCAGGCGACGGCTGCCGTATCGAGGTGGCGAACGGCAGCCATCAGGGAGTAGAGCTCCCTGAGCTGTCCGGGGGACAGGGGCGCGGCGCCGGCCGTGGCTACTGCGGGAAGAGATGAGTCCATGGACGTGACCGTAGTCACTGGGTGGAGCATCGGCAATCCGCCTATTCGCGGCTCGGCAAACTGCCAAGAACGGCCAGCGGAAGAGCGCGATCGCCTAGCAGTTTGTGCACCCTTCTCAGGCGTTTCGTGCGGCCTTGGCCTTCGCACCGATCCGGCAGGCCACGGCGATGCACGCGATCAACAGGAACGTACCGAGCAGTTGGACGGCGCTCTCGGGATTTGAGAAGCCCACGGCGAAGATCAGGCCAAGCAGGGCCAGTCCGAAGACCGTGAGGAAGGGGAACCCCTTCATCCGAAGCGGCAGTTCGGTTCCGTCGCGGTCCGCACGGCGGCGCAGGATCAACTGGGACACGAGTGCCGTTCCCCAGACCACGAGGCAGGTCGATCCGACGAGGTTGAGCAAGGCCGGCAGGACGTGCTCGGGGAAGAGCAGTTCCAGGATGGTCGCGATGAACCCGAAAGCAACGGAAACCCCGACGGCGGCCATGGGCACCTGGGCGCCGCGCAGCCGCGACAGGAAGGCAGGCGCTTCGCCGCGTTCGGACAAGGAGAAGACCATGCGCGAAGCGCCGTAGAGGTTCGCATTGAGCGCGGACAGCAAGGCTACGACGGCAACGAGGGTAATGGCCGCGCCGGCTCCCGGGATACCGGCAACGTCCAAGACGCCGGCGAACGGGGACTTCAAGCGGTCGGAGTCGGCGGGCAACACTGCGGCAATGACGAAGACCGAACCGATGTAGAAAACGAGGATGCGCCACACCACCGTGCGGATGGCTTTGCCGACGCTGTGCGCCGGATTCTCCGTCTCCGCCGCGGCCACGCTCACGATTTCGGTGCCGCCGAAGGCAAAGATCACCACAAAGAGCGCAGCCGCAATTCCGGACCAGCCGGACGGTGCAAAGTTGCCGCCCAGGTTGGCGAAGCCGGGGGAGGCAGCCGCGGGCAGCAAGCCGAACAGCAAGGCAACGCCGATGACGAGGAAAATGATGATGGCGGCGACCTTCAGGACGGCGAACCAGAACTCGAACTCACCGAAGTTCCGGACCCCCGCGAGGTTGATCGCGGTGAAGGCCACCATGAATGCCAAGGCCAACGCCCACACGGGAACCACAGGCCAGACGGAAAACAGCAGCCCTGCCGCCCCGAGCGCCTCCGCTGCGATGACCACCACCAACTGCAGCCACCACAGCCAGCCGACCGTGGACCCGGCCGTCTTGCCCATGGCCTTTTCCGCGTAGACCGAGAAGGCGCCGCTGTTCGGGTTGGCGGCCGCCATCTCGCCGAGCGCCCACATCACCACGATGATCAGGGTCCCCGCCACGAGGTAGGAGATGAGCACTGCAGGGCCGGCCGCGTGGATTCCGGCGCCCGAACCGAGGAAGAGTCCCGCGCCGATGGCGCTGCCCAAGCCCATCATGGTGAGCTGGCGCGGCTTCATCGAGTGGCCAAGGCCTCGCGAAGGAACGGCGGGTCGAACAGCGGTGGACTTCGTTGTCATTCGTGTCGCCTTCTCGTGGATGGGTTGTTCGCTGGTCCTCGTGGGACTTGTCGAATTTACCGCTTCCATCGGGAAGTGGCGAAAAACACTCGTGAGAGGATTGTTGCAAGTTGGAGCAGGAACTGGACATGGCGTAGCGATTTGTTCAGCTCATGGGATGAAGTAGGAAAAACTGATGGTTGTGGACGCGTTGGATGCCAAGATTGTCCGATTTTTCACCGACTCCCCGCGGGCGTCCGTCCTTGAGGCGTCCAGGGTCTTGAAGGTCGCCCGCGCCACGGTCCAGTCAAGGCTGGACCGGATGGCCGA
Organism: Arthrobacter alkaliphilus; assembly: GCF_021483235.1. Taxonomy (GTDB): domain Bacteria; phylum Actinomycetota; class Actinomycetes; order Actinomycetales; family Micrococcaceae; genus Arthrobacter; species Arthrobacter alkaliphilus. Next base: position 10,158 of record NZ_JAKEEC010000010.1, read on the forward strand.
GCGCGGGGTGGTTGCCCCCTGGGTCCCGCAGCCCGATCCTGCCGGCTTCGGCTATCCCGTGGTCGCCTTCTGCTCGCTCACCATCAACCAGGATCTGGGCCACGACGCCGTCGTCGAAGCCTTGGCGGCGATTCCGGAGCTCATTGAGGTCCACACCGTTTCCGGTAGTTCGGACCTGATGGTGCGGGTGGTGGGCAAGTCGAACTCGGACCTGCAGCGCGTGCTGGACAAACTCATTGCCACCAAAACCGTGCTCCGTTCGTCCTCGGTGATCGTGCTGAATACGCATTTCCAAGGGCGCACTTTGCCCCTCCTGGAAGCTGCGGCCAAGGAGAATGCCGGCTGAAACATTTGGACACCGTCCGCAGACAGTCGTACCATTAGTTTTAGTCACTTTGACTTTAACTAATTTCCTTACGGCAAAGAAGCGGGGTGAACACCGTGTACGCCAACTCCGCGAATGTCGCAGAGCGCAGGCTCGCCCCGCCGTCGTTGGCCATTTCCAACGTAATTTTCGCGCTCCGCCCCAGCGAAAGCTCCGGCCGTCCCACGCTGTGGCTGCCGCTCGTGCGTCGTATCCGCGAACCGTACAAAGGCATGTGGGCACTCCCCGGCGGTCCGCTCCAGCATGACGAATCGCTCCAGGATGCCGCCTCCCGGAACCTCCGTGACACCACGGGGCTGGCTCCGCAATACCTCGAGCAGCTGTATGCCTTCGGGGGCCTGCACCGGTCGCCTGCCCAGCGCGTGGTCTCGATTGTCTACTGGGCCCTCGTGCGGCCCACCGAGGCTGCCCTGGCCGACGAATCAGAGAACGTCCGGTGGTTCCGGGCCGACAAGCTCAGCGAATTGGCCTTCGACCACAACGCGATCGTGGACTACGCCCTGTGGCGGCTGCGCAACAAGATGGCATACGGGTCCATCGCCTACCACTTGCTGGGGGAGTTTTTCACCTTGGCACAGGTCCGCGAAGTTTACGAGGCTGTCCTGGACCGTCAGCTGGATCCGGCGAACTTCCGTCGGCAAATCAAGGGAACACCGGAAATCGAGGAGACCGGTGAATACCTCCAGGGCGGAAAACACCGCCCGCCCCGCCTCTACCGCTTCACCGGCACGCCCGGCCTCGGGCCAGACAACAGGAGTACACCATGAGCAGCGTCAATACGGCTATCCAGCTGATCACGCGGGAGGAAGCCGAAAGCGGCCGTTCCGCCGCAGGCTCGACGTGCAGCCCCGCCTTGGCCAAAGGCCCATGGGAGTACGACCTCGCCGAAGCGCTCGCCGGTGTCCCCGCATACGGCCCGGGTGCTTCCAGCTCCGATGCCGCGCCCCGGGCCACGCCCCGGCAGGGCCAGCTTCCCGAGGAATACAAGCTGGCCAGCGACGCCGAACTCGACGCCCGGATCCGCGCCGCCAAGGAGACCCTTGGCGACAGGGCCGTCATCCTGGGCCATTTCTACCAGCGCGACGAAGTGGTCCAGTACGCGGATTTCGTGGGCGACTCCTTCCAGCTCGCCAACGCCGCGCTGACCAAGCCCGACGCCGAAGCGATCATCTTCTGCGGCGTGCACTTCATGGCCGAGACGGCCGACATCCTGTCCAACGAGGAGCAGGCCGTGATCCTGCCGAACCTGGCCGCCGGTTGCTCCATGGCTGACATGGCGGACGAGGACTCGGTGGAGGAATGCTGGGAACAGCTCGAAGAGCTCTTCGGGACTACGCCTGATTCCGACGGGCGCGCCCCGGTCATCCCGGTGACCTACATGAACTCCTCCGCCGCGTTGAAGGCGTTCTGCGGACGCAACGGCGGCATCGTCTGCACGTCCTCGAACGCCAAGACGGTGCTCGAGTGGGCCTTCGAGCGCGGCCAGCGGGTGCTCTTCTTCCCCGACCAGCACCTTGGCCGCAACACGGCCAAGGCACTCGGCGTCCCGCTGGAGCAGATGCCCATGTGGAACCCGCGCAAGGAACTCGGCGGAAACGACGAACAGGCCCTGCTGGATTCCCGCGTCATCCTCTGGCACGGCTTCTGCTCCGTCCACAAGCGTTTCAACGTGGGCCAGATCGAGAAGGCGCGGGCTGAATACCCGGGCGTGAACGTCATTGTGCACCCCGAGTGCCCCATGGAGGTTGTTGACGCTGCAGACGGCGCAGGCTCCACCGACTTCATCAAGAAGGCCATCGCCGCCGCAACCGAGCCCACCACCTTCGCCATCGGCACCGAGATCAACATGGTGAACCGCTTGGCCGCGGAGAACCCGCAGCACACCATCTTCTGCCTCGACCCGGTGATCTGCCCGTGCTCCACGATGTACCGCATCCACCCCGGCTACCTCGCCTGGGTGCTTGAGGAACTGGTGGAAGGCCGTGTGGTCAACCGCATCACGGTGGATGACTCCGTCAAGGACAACGCCAAGATCGCCCTCGAACGCATGCTCGCAGCACGGCCGCTCTAGGCCGCGCCCCGTACCAACCAGTCGAATCGAACCTCATGAGCGCAGAACACATTCCCGGCGGCCCGCTGCCGCGGCGGCTCGTCGTCGTCGGAAGCGGCATCGCCGGCCTCTACTCCGCACTGCTGGCCGCCGAGTCGGGCGCAGAGGTGGTCCTGCTCAGCAAGGCCGCGCTGGCGGACAGCAATACCTTCTTCGCCCAAGGCGGGATTTCGGCGGTGCTCGAGGAACCGGCCCCCGGCGATACCGTCGCCGCGCACATCACCGACACCCTCAAGGCCGGCGCCGGCCACTGCAATGAGGAGGCCGTGCGGGTGCTGTGCACCGAGGCGCGCCTCGACATCAGGGGGCTGGAGCGTTTTGGTGTCCGTTTCGACGCGGACGACGACGGCGATCCCGCCTTGGGGCTCGAAGCCGCCCACTCTGCGCCGAGGATCCTGCACGCCGGCGGAGATGCTACCGGTGCCGGAGTCGCGAAGGCACTCATCCTGGCGGTCCTTGACGCCCAGGACGCCGGGAAAATCCAGGTGCTGGGTCATGCCCAGGCAACGTCCCTGATCCAGTCCGAGGGTCGGGTGACGGGCGTTGAATTCCTGCGGAATGGCCGCCTTGAGAGCGTATCCGGCGATGCCGTGCTGCTGGCCACCGGCGGGGCCGGGCAGCTGTTCGCCCAGACCACCAACCCCGCGGTAGCGACGGCTGACGGGCTCGCGCTCGCATGGCGGGCGGGCGCCGAACTCGCGGATCTGGAGTTCTTCCAATTCCATCCCACGAGCATGGTCTTCTCCGCTGCCGGAAAACCAGCTCCCTTCGGCGCCGATCCGCTCCTCATTTCCGAAGCCGTCCGCGGCGAAGGAGCCATCCTGGTGGACGCGAACGGCGAACGGTTCATGCCCCGTTACCACCCCGACGCCGAACTCGCTCCGCGCGATGTTGTCTCCCGCAGCATCGCCCTGCACCTTGCGGCACTGGGCGATCCCAACGGCCACGTCTTCCTTGACGCGCGCGTCGTGGAAACTGACAAGGGGCCGGGCTTCCTTGAGAAGCGCTTCCCGACCCTCAGCGCCCGGACCCGCGACGCCGGCGTCGACTGGACCCTTGAACCCGTTCCGGTTGCCCCTGCCGCCCACTATTGGATGGGCGGCGTAGTGACGGACCTCCACGGCCGGACCTCCGTGCCCGGGTTGCTCGCCGCCGGCGAAGTCGCGTGCACCGGAGTCCAGGGCGCCAACCGCTTGGCCAGCAACTCTTTGCTCGAAGGGCTGGTCTTTGGGCGGCGGGCTGTTGAAGGGTTCCTTGCTGACCCCACCACCGGGTCACCTTTGGGGTCGTCTGACGGCATCCCTCTGCGTGCTAACTCGGCCGCGGGCGGCCTCGCCTTTACGCACGCTGCCGGGACACCGTCAGACGGAAGTCACCTCACCCCGTGGCAGCCTCGGGCACTCACCCCCTGGCAGCCTGAACTGGTCCCTGAGCCCTTCTCGCGGGCTGCCCTTCGGCGGCTGATGACTGCCAAGGCAGGAGTTCTCCGCAGTGGTGTGTTGCTTCGGGAGGCGGCAGAGGCGCTCGGCGCGTGGGCCGACGTCGTGCTTCCTGAGGGTGTTCCTGATTCCGGGGATGCGCTGGTGCATGAAGATGCCAATCTGCTCCTCGCCGCGCAATTGCTGGTGCGGGCTGCGGGGGCGCGACGGGGGTCGCTCGGGGCGCATTACCGGAGCGACGCCGTCGCCGGAACCGACACAGAAGAGCCAAGCCAGAGATACACCATCCGCCGGAAAGCGAGCCTCGTCCATGACTAGCCTGACCCTCCCCGCAGCACCCGTCCGGGACATCCTGGAGCGCGCATTCGCGGAGGACGCGCCAAGCGGCGACATCACCTCGCAACTGCTCATTCCCGCCGAAGCGCGCGCCACCGCAGTGCTCAATGCCAGGGTCCCGGGGGTCTTCAGCGGCGGAACCGTGTTCCGTGACGCCATGCTGCTCGTCGACCCGGACACCGAAGTGGAGCTGCTGCTCGCCGACGGCGAAGCGTTCGACGCCGGTACGCACCTGGCGCGGGTCAGCGGCCGGGCCCGCTCTGTGCTGCTCGCCGAACGCGTCGGGCTCAACCTTGCCCAGCGGATGAGTGCCATTGCCACGAAGACGGCGGAGTTCGTCAAGCTGGTCGACGGCACCAAGGCCCGCATCACCGACACACGGAAAACAACCCCCGGCCTCCGGGTGCTGGAACGCTACGCGGTGCGCTGCGGGGGCGGAGCCAACCACCGCTACAGCTTGTCGGATGCCGTGCTGGCCAAGGACAACCACCTGGCTGTGATGACCGGTGGCGATTCCGCCAAGCTCACCGCACTGCTCAAAGCCGCCAAGGCGCAGCTGGGCCACACCACCCACTTCGAAGTGGAAGTGGACCGCGCGGAGCAGATCGAACCCGTGCTGGCGGCCGGCGTCGACACGATCATGCTGGACAACTTCTCCCTCGAGGAGCTCCGCGCCGGCGTGAAGCAGGTGGGCGGCCGCGCCGTCGTCGAGGCGAGCGGCAACGTCAATGTCAACACCGTGGCGGACATCGCCGCCGCGGGAGTCGACGTCATTTCGATCGGTGGACTCACCCACAGTGTCAACGCCCTGGACCTTGGCCTGGACGTGACGCTCGACGTGACACCGGGACCGTCCCTGGCCCTCGGCTGACGTCATGATTTTCCTCGACGCCGCGGCCACCACACCCGTCCGCAGGGAAGTCCTCGAAGCGATGTGGCCCTATCTGACGGGGGAGTTCGGCAATCCCTCGAGCCATCACAGCCTGGGGGAGGCGGCTGCGAACGCGTTGTCCGGGGCCCGCGCGTCGGTCGCGAAGGTCCTGGGTTGCCGGGCCGGGGAGATCACTTTCACGTCCGGGGGCACCGAGGCGGACAATCTGGCGGTGAAAGGAATCGCCCTTGCGAGGCGAGCTGCGGACCCAAGCCTGAATCGCATCGCCATCAGCGCTATCGAACACCCGGCCGTCGAAGAATCAGCGCTCTACCTGCGGCGGGTCCATGGGTTCGAGGTGGACGTGATCCCTGTGGACCGGGACGGCATGGTGACAGCCGGAGCGCTCAGGGCTGTGCTGGGTCCACGGACGGCACTCGTCAGCGTGATGTATGCGAACAACGAGATCGGTACTGTGCAGCCAGTGCGGGAACTCGCGGAAGTGGCCGCTGAACACGGCGTGCCGTTCCACACGGACGCCGTCCAGGCCGCCGGCTGGCTGCCGATCGGCGTCAAGGAACTGGGAGTGGACGCCCTGAGCATCTCGGGCCACAAGCTCGGCGCACCGAAGGGCAGTGGTGTCCTCTTTGCGAAGGGAAGGCTGCGTCTTGAGCCGTTGGTCCATGGCGGCGGTCAGGAGCGGGGCAGGCGCTCGGGAACCGAAAACGTGGCGGGAGCCGTCGCGCTGGCCACGGCGTTGACTCTTGCCCACGCCGGACAAGGCGGACTTGCCGGGCGAGTCTCCGAATTGCGGGATACCTTCATCCGCGCTGTCCAAGGGGCCGTGCCCGGTGCCATGTTGACCGGCCACCCCTCGCAGCGCTTGCCGTCCGTCGCGTCGTTTTGTTTCCCCGGCACCAGCGGAGAGTCGGTCTTGCTGGAGCTTGAGCGGCTAGGGGTGGTGTGCTCAAGCGGGTCTGCGTGCGCCGCGGGATCCGACGCCCCTTCGCCCGTCCTGGTGGCGTTGGGGATTGAGCCCGAGCTGGCCCACACCGCTGTCCGTTTCAGCTTCGACTCCACGGTGACGCCTGCGGAGCTGGAGCAAGCCGCCGAAGCCGTGGCTGCCGCCGTCGGGAGCGTCCGGGGGATCGGTCGCCGCTGACTGTCCCCATTCAACCGGCAGCCCCCATTCAACCGGCAGCGGGGAGTCAAACGTGGCGGGCCCGGCGGAAAATCCAGTGCCGCAGCATGGTGAACCGCACGGCCGTCGCGACGAATCCGGACAGCGTGGTGGTCCAGAGGTCTTCCTCAAGCGTGGCTTCGGGCCGTAACGCATGCAGCACGCCAAGGCTCCCGCCGGTGATGACCAATGCCACGCCGATCACGATCAATCCGTTCAGGTGGTCACGGGCTCTCTTCCGGTTGCCGCTGATCTTGAAGGTCAGCCGTCTATTCAGCGCGGTGTTCATGAGCGAAGTGATGATCAATGCTGCGGCGTTGGCTGGCTGGGGTCCCAGCCACGGCCGGAAAAGCGCGTACAGGGCCAGCGAGGTGACAGTGCAGATGATCCCGACGCCGGTGAAGCGGATGAGCTGCCTGACCACAGGAAAGCGAAGAATACCTTTGTGGCGCTTTCTTGTTATCGGCCTGGCAGGGGACGTCTGCCGCGTCTCAATTGTCGGCACGGCAGGAGGCTCCATGGCTCAAGCCTGTCACATCAAGCTGGGAAATTTCTCCCAGGACGCTTCGAGAACGGGGTTGCTGAGCTCTCCGATACCTTCAACACGGCAGGTCACAAGGTCTCCGGGCTCGATCCTGGCGCATTCGGCCGGGAAGCCCGTGAGGACCAGGTCTCCCGGGTGCAGGGTCATGAACGAGGTGAGGTAGACAAGGATCTCGTCCACTTTCCATCCGAGGTCGGCGGTGCTGGCTGTCCGCAATTCCGTGCCGTTGTGCACGATACCGATCGAAAGGTCGCTGTCGTCGAGGTCAGTGACGATCCACGGTCCCGCGGGGGTGAACGTGTCCTGGCTTTTCGCGCTGATCCACAGTTCGTCGGTCTTCTGCAGGTCCCGCGCCGAGACGTCGTTGCCGATCGTGAAACCGAGGATGGCGTGGCGCGCGTTCTCGAGCGTGAGCCCGCGGACCTTGCGCCCGACGACGACCGTAAGTTCCGCTTCCGGGTCCACGTGTCCGACATCGGAGGCGAGCTCGATGGCGTCGCCGGGGCCGATCACGCTCGTGGCTGCCTTGTGGAAAGCCTGCGCGGGAAGGTCCCGGCCCCGCTGCCCGGTGTTGTGGGCCATGCCGAACACATTGGCGGGGACGGACGGCGCCAGGAACGTGAACGCATCTTCGGAGACCTCGGACCCCGTAACCCAGCCCGGCCGCTCCGGGCTGCCGCCGTTTGCCGGCGAGCCGGGGAACGGGCTGTCCACCACCGTCCAGTTCCTGCCTTCAGCTGAAGCGAAGTCGACTGCGTCGTTCGCGACAAAGAACTGTTCATGCGGAGAGGCGGGGGAGAGCGGCCGGACGCGGGCGATCCGGCGTGCACGTGAGGAAGTCATGAAGACATCCTACGTCCTTGAACCGCTTCGGCGGCCCGGGTAGGCCTGCAGGGCCAGTGCGCGGGGTCAGGAGGGCAGGTAGAGCTCTCCCACGGGGATATCCGCGGCCAGTCGGTTCGCAGGCCCGGCCAAGGGGCAAGCCCAGGCCTCGTTGTAAGCGCATGACGGGTTGTAGGCGAAATTGAAGTCGAGTACGAACTCCTTTTGCCCGGATCCCCGAAGGCCGTGGAAGGCTCCCTTGATGGTGTCCAGCAAGTAGCGGCCGGCACCGTAGCTTCCGCCGGGCTTGCCGGCAGTGGCATCGCGGAAAGGCACGAAAATGCCGCCGCCGTAGCTGCGCAGGCGCCACACTGCCAGTGAGCCAAGCTCGTCAAGGTCGAAGGTGCCGAGGCGGACAAAGGGCACCACGCCGTCGGTTCCGGTCTGGACATTCATCTCCTGGCCTGCGCCCTCGGGCGAGAGGGAGGCATAACGGCGAAACCGGGCATCGTAGTCGGCGGTGCGCAAGCCCGAAAAGGTCTGCTTGCTTGCCGGAGTCAAGGCCGAGGCCGGGTGGGTTCCGAACATGCGGTCCCGTTCCTGCCGCCAATAGACATGGGCTTGGAAGGGGTCGTCGACGGCGATCTTGCGGACATTGTCGTACAAGGCAAACGTGCGCAAACGCCAGTCCGCGATGTCCAGCGCGGAGATGTCAGCGACGCTGTTTTCGTCCTCATCAAACTGATCGGGAGCCATGGGTCCAGCCTAGTCCCTACCCTGCGGACCGGGCGGCCCGACGTGCGTCGGTGGCTTAGAACCGGCGAAACGCCGATCCGATCCAAGGGGCAGCGGCTTGCGCCGTTAGGCTGGTGCGCATGAGAGCAAAGCGGATCCCGTTGAAGTTTTCAGTCGCCGTCCTCGGTGCGCTCATCCTGGTCGCATCGGCCGGCTGCAGTTCCGAGGGCAAGGGCGGTGCGGTCTGGACAGCCGGATCCAACAGTGCGACGCCCGGGAGCGCCACGCCGTCGGGGTCCGGTACGGCCACGCCGACGGGCGGTGCCACTGCTTCGGGGGGCCCTTCCGCGCCAAGCACGGCGACGGCGGGGGCCACCGCTTCGGCGTGGAAGACGTACTCGGACGCGGCCAAGAAGGTCAGCTTCGATCTTCCAAGTGACTGGATTGCCCAATCGGTCACCCCTGACGCCGGTTCCATGCCGGGGGCCTTGAAGATCGAGGTCAAAGATGCCAAGGGCGCGTACAAGGCGACCCTGCACACCGGACTGCCCTCGGCCAATCCGGCTGACTGCGATCCGGCCGCCAAGCGGCCCTACACGGTGGTCAGCAGTGTGCCTGTTGACCTGCCCCATGCGGACGGTGATTCCATGATCCCGCCCCACGTGGTGTTCCGGGTCATCCAGGGCTACAAATTCTTTGGTTCGTACGGCATCACCAACCTCGTGGCCGGATCTGACGGTAAGGCCTGCCAGCTGCGGAATGTTGTGGTGGGGCCCGCAGGAAAGGGGAACTACTACTTCGGGGACGTTCCCGCCGTGCACGCCTTCGCCACGGACGAAGTAGTTGCTCCCGCGAAGTCCTTTGACACCTTGGACCAGGCCGCGAAGTACGTCAACGAGAGTTCGGAATTCGCCAACGTCCAGCGGATGCTATTGTCTCTGAAGGTCAATCTGTAGAACCACGGTTGACAGAAGCCCGTCGGCGCCAGCTACGCATAACTTGCGGGTTGTCCAGCCGCAACACTCCGGAGATCCATGGAACGCAACGTGGCTGCCCAGCTCGTTTTCAAGACCGTAGCCAACACCAAGGTAGCAATGGCAATCGCCGTGGCCCGCAATCCTGGCTATGAATCGCTCACCGAAGAGCTGTCAGTCACGGTGGAAGGCGAAGCGGTTCCGCTGACCGAGTTGACGGACCATCACGGTGGACGTTTCCAGTACATGGAGTTCGCCGAACCCAGCGAGGTAACGGTCGATTACCGCGCCTCGGTGACGGGCCTGGGTGTCCCCGATGAGTCTTCCCGGATGGAGCTCATCCGCTACGTGCGGCCCAGCCGCTATGCCGAGTCCGATCGGCTCCTTCCGACGTCTTATGCCGAGTTCGGCGGGCTGCACGGCGTCGAGCTGTTGCAGGCGGTCCGGAGCTGGGTCCACGATGAGCTTCGCTATGTCAGCGGATCCTCGCGGGGGACGGACGGAGCTGTGGAAACGCTCCTGCACCGCAAAGGTGTGTGCCGGGATTTCGCCCACCTTGCCATTGCCCTCTTGCGCTCGAAGGACATTCCTGCCCGGCTCGCCGCGGTGTATGCGCCAGGTTTGAGTCCGATGGACTTCCATGCCGTGGCTGAGGCCCACATCGACGGGACGTGGTACGTGGTCGATCCCACCGGCCTTGCTCCGCGCGAGTCGATGCTTCGCATCACGGCCGGGCGCGATTCCTCGGACACCGCGTTCTTGTCCACGGTGGGCGGCAGCCTGTCGTTGAAGAGCCTGAAGGTCACCGCCGTGGTGGCCGACGAGCTGCCGGAGGAAGACCCGGCAAAGCTCGTCGTCCTCCGCTAGCTTTCGCGGGGCTGCTTGTGTGCGACGAACGCTTGCAGCTTTTCGGTCAGGCGAAGAAGCTCGCGCTGCTCCTCGGCTGTCAGGGCCGGAGCCACAAGTTCGGCGATGTCGCGGACGTGCTCGCGGCCGATCTCCTTCTGGAGCTCGTGGCCGGCCGCTGTCAGGCCCAGCAGGATCCCGCGGCCGTCGTCGGGAGCGATGCTGCGCTCCACGAGTCCGCGCTTTTCCAATCTGTCAACCAGCCGGCTGAGGCTGGACTGGCTTAGCAGGACGTGATCGTTGATCTCGTTCAGCCGCAGCTTGCCCGTGGGGCAGCGGGAAAGGGTGAACAGGACGTCGTACTCCTTGATGGGCAGCTTCTTGAACGCCTGCCCGGCCTGGAGGCGGCGCATCACCGCCACCTGGGAGCGGAACAAGGACTCCCAGGTTTCGGCGGCGAGGCGCACGGCGGACGAAGAGGGTGCGGTGGTGGTCACTGGATCCGCCCGCCGGAATCGGCAACCGCCTCGGCGGCCGAGGCGGTGACGGACGCCGCGACCCTGGATGCATGGGTGGGTGCGTCAGGCACGTGGGCGGGCTTGCGGGCCTCGAATTCCTTGCGGAGGACGGGCAGCACTTCTTCGCCGAAGAGGTCCAGTTGCTCCAGGACGGTCTTGAGCGGCAGTCCGGCGTGGTCCACCAGGAACAGTTGGCGCTGGTAGTCGCCGAAGTACTCGCGGAATGTCAGGGTCTTTTCGATGACTTCCTGCGGACTGCCTACGGTCAGGGGCGTCTGGGATGTGAAGTCCTCGAGCGAGGGTCCGTGGCCGTACACCGGCGCATTGTCGAAGTAGGGGCGGAATTCCTTCACGGCGTCCTGGGAGTTCTTGCGCATGAAGAATTGGCCGCCGAGGCCCACGATGGCCTGATCCGCGGCACCGTGGCCGTAGTGCTCGTAGCGTTCGCGGTATAGGCCGATGAGCTGCTGGTAGTGCTCCTTGGGCCAGAAGATGTTGTTGGCGAAGAAGCCGTCGCCGTAGTACGCGGCGAGTTCGGCGATCTGCGGGCTGCGGATGGAGCCGTGCCAAACGAAGGGCGCGACGCCGTCGAGCGGGCGCGGCGTGGAAGTGAAGTTTTGCAGCGGGGTGCGGAACTTGCCGCTCCAATTGACGGTGTCTTCATCCCACAGCCGGCGGAGCAGGGAGTAGTTTTCCACCGCGAGTTCAATCCCGTCCTGGATGTTCTTGCCGAACCAGGGGTAGACGGGGGCGGTGTTGCCGCGTCCCATGATGAGGCCAACCCGGCCGTCCGCCAGGTGCTGGAGCATCGCGAAGTCTTCGGCGATCTTGACCGGATCGTTCGTGGTGATCAGGGTGGTGGACGTCGAGAGCGTAATGCGTTCGGTCTGAGCTGCGATGTACGCCAGCGTGGTGGTGGGTGACGAGGAGAAGAAGGGGCGGTTGTGGTGCTCGCCGATGGCGTAGACGTCCATGCCGATCTCTTCGGCCTTCTTGGCGATCGCCACGGCGGCCTTGATGCGCTCGTTCTCCGTGGGGGTGTGGCCCGTGGTGGGGTCAGTGGTGATGTCGCTGACGCTGAATACGCCGATCTCCATGATGTGCCTTTCTGCCTGCCTGGATGGTGTCCGGGCTATGTCGAACAGTCTATCCCAAGATAGATGCATTTGCATGTATCACTGCCTGCAACAGGGTACGGCATCATTTTGTTCCCGGTGTGTCTAGCCCTACTCGGCGGGGCCGGAAGCGGATCGGCGCCCGGTGACTTTGGGAACCATTCCGGTGGTCCAGTCCGGGTACTCGCCCTCACCATGGCCGGCGATGCCATCGTGTGCGACGTCGGTGCGTTGCGTGAGTGCCCGGAGCAGCGCCTTCTTCTCCCGCCGGCCTTCGACCAGTTTGTAGAGGACCGGCACCAGGACGAGAGTCAGGGCAGTGGAGGACACCAGCCCACCGATGACAACAATCGCGAGCGGCCTGGAAATGAACCCGCCGCCTCCCGTGAGGCCCAAAGCCATGGGTGTCAGCGCGAATACGGTGGCGAGGGCCGTCATGAGGATGGGACGCAGCCTCTGCCTGGCCCCGTGGGTGATGGCGTCCGCGACGCTCATTCCGGGGCTGCCATCGTGCGGCTTCCGGTATTGGTTGATGAGGTCGATCAGGACGATCGCATTGGTCACCACAATTCCCACCAACATGAGCATGCCGATCAGCGAAGGCAGTCCCAATGGAACGCCCGTGACCAGGAGCAGGGCGATGGCGCCGGTGGCCGCGAAGGGCACGGAAACCAACAGGATGAGCGGCTGGATGAGGGACTTGAAGGCGGCCACCATGATGACGTAGACAATGGCGACGGCGGCCAGGAGCGCGAGGCCAAGCTGGCGGAAGGAGTCCGCCTGCTGCGTAGTGGCTCCGCCGATCGTGGCGGTGGCGCCCGCCGGAAGCTGGACCGAGGCCAGCCGCTGGCCAACTGCAGTGCTGACGGCACCAAGGTTGGAGCCCGACGGCGTGACGGTCACCTTCGCGCTCCGCTGGCCGTTGCTGCTGGTGATGGAGACAGGGGTGTCCACCTGGTCGACGGAAGCTATGCTCGACAGCGGAACTGGGCCGGCGGGGGTCGGGAGACTAATGCTCCTGACGTCGGCGATGCTGCTGAAGTGCGTGCCTTCGCCGATTTGCACCGGGAAGTCCGTGGTGTCGATACGGACGGTGCCGGCCGGGACGGGGCTGACCGTGGAGGCCAGGACGCCGGCGACCTGTTCTTCGTTCAGCCCGGCAGCGACGGCCTTGGCACGATCAACCTTTACTTGGACGACTGACTGGCTCGCGTCCAGGTTGGTGGCGACTTCGGAACTTCCCGGGACGCCGTCCATTGCCTTCGCCACCGCGTCGCTTGCGGCCTTGAGGTCCGCGGAGTTGGCCGCGTTGATGGTGATGTCCACGCTGGAAGAGGTGCCCAAGCCGCCCTGCTGCGCACCCACAGTGATCTTGCCGGGAGCCGAGGCGCTGGCGAGCCGGGACCGGACCGTGTCCTGCAGCTTTTGCTGGTCGGCCTTGTCGTCCGTCACCACGGTGAACGTTGAGTTGGAGGCGCCGCTCGAAGTGAGCGCGGCGAATCCCGTTTGGGCGTTGCCCGACGTGACCTGGACATCTTTGATGCCGTCGATCCCGCGGAGGACCGATTCCACCTGCGCGGCTGCAGCGTCGGTCTGCGCCAAGCTGGTGCCGCCGGGAAGGACCTGGCGGACGGTCATGCTGTTCTGGCCCGAGTTACCCAGCAAGTCGGTGGCGAGCAAGGGGGACATGGCGGCAGTCCCGCCAAGGACCAGGACGGCGGCGACGATGGTGATGACAGGATGCTTCTGGGTCTTGGCCAGGATGGGCAAATAGCCGCGCTGCAGGCGGCTGCGTTGCTCTGCCTCGTGCGCGGCCGCGCGGGCTTGCTCCGCAACGGCGGCGCCGGCCGATGCCGGTGACTTGAGGAACCAGTAGGCCAGCACAGGAACGATCGTGAGCGACACGAGCAACGAAGACAGCAGCGCGATGGTCACCGTCAGGGCAAAGGGCCGGAAGAGTTCGCCGGCGAGGTTGCCGACGAATGCGATCGGCAGGAAGACGGCAACCGTGGTCAGGGTCGATGCGGTGATGGCGCCGGCGACTTCACGTACCGAATTGAGGATGGCCGCGAGCTTGTGTTCGCCGTAGCTGAGGTGGCGCTTGATGTTCTCGATCACCACGATCGAGTCGTCCACCACGCGGCCGATCGCGATGGTCAATGCGCCGAGGGTGAGGATGTTCAGGGAGTAGTGGGTCGCCGATATTCCGATGAAAGTGATCAGGAGTGACAACGGAATGGAGACCGCCGTCACGAGCGTCGAGCGCACGGACATGAGGAATACGAGGATGACCGCTACCGCGAAGCCGAGCCCAAGAAGGCCTTCCGTCGTGAGGTCCTTGATGGATTTCTCGATGTACGGGGCTTGGTCGAACACCGGGGTGAAATGCGCATTGGAGCCGAGTTCGGCCTCCATCCGGGCGATGGAATCCTTGACGGCGTGCGAAATGGCGACCGTATCGGCGTCGGGCTTCTTCGTGATGGACAAGGCCAGCGTCGGTTTGCCGTTGGTCCGGGTGATCGAGGTGGCGGCGTCATCCTTGATGCTCACGTCGGCAACAGTGCCGATCGTGGCTCCGTTCCGGGCGCCGCTCAGCGGCAAGCCCTTGATGACGTCGAGCGAGTCCACCGGGCTGCCGATCTGCAGCGAAAGCGTCTTCCCCTGATCCTCGATGGTTCCCGCCGGGACGAGTGTTCCGTTGTTCTTCAGGGCATTGGTGAGCGACTGGATTGTGGCGCCGTTCGCGGCCATCGCCGGCGCTTTGGGTTGGATGAGGATGTGCTGGGTGGCGCCGCCTGTCACGTCGGCGCTGCGGACCCCGTCCAGTTTCTGGAGCCGGGGAACGCTCAATCGCTGCAGGTCCGTGTTGAGCTCGCTAAGGGGCTTGTCCGACGACACCGCGAGGTACACGATCGGGAAGTCGCTGATGCTGCCGGCAAAAGACCGCGGCTCGGCGTCGGCGGGCAACACACGCTTCGCGTTGGAGATGGCGCGGTCGATCTGGTTGCGGGCGCGGTCCAGGTTCGAACCGTAGGCGAACACCATGGAGATCTGGGAAACACCGCTCCGCGATGTCGACGTGGTCGATTCCAACCCCTCGACGCTGTTCAGCGCCGCCTCGAGCGGTCGGCTGAGTTGCTTGTCGACGACCTCCGGGGACGCGCCCGGCATTGACGTGATCACCGAGATCTGCGGAAACTCGATCGAGGGAATGAGTTCCTGCTTGAGGGACGACATGGTGATCACGCCGAACACCGCCGCCAAGACGGTGATCAGCGCGATGAGTGCCCTGTTCGCCAGTGAAAGTTTTGCCAGCCGGAACATTGCACTGTCTCCTGGGATCTACGGTCTGTCTCGTGTTTTCAACCGGCCGCGGCCCGGACGGTTGCTAGTACTGGACGGCGTCGGCAGGCTCAAGTTGCAGCGAACGCGCGGTGCTCGCTTCCAACTCGGCCGCAAGCTCCGGGTTGTCGTTCAGTTTGACGCCGTAGCCCGGCATCATTTCCTTGAGCTTGGACTGCCAGCCCTTGAAGTTCTTCGGGAAGGACCGCTGGAGCATTTCGATCATGATCGGGACGGCGGTCGAGGCGCCGGGGGAGGCGCCGAGCAGTGCGCCGATGGAGCCGTCACGAGCGGTGATGACCTCCGTGCCGAACTGCAGCACGCCACCCTTCTTGGAGTCCTTCTTGATGATCTGGACCCGCTGGCCTGCCGTGATGAGCTCCCAATTGCCGCCGTCGGCCTCGGGGTAGTACTCGCGGAGGGACTCCACCTTGGCGTCGTGGCGCTTGGCCACTTCCTTGATCAAATAGGCGGTCAGGTCCACGTTGTCCTTGGCCACGGCCAGCATCGGGATGATGTTGCCTGGACGGATGGACAGCGGCAGGTCAAGGTAGCTGCTCGTCTTGAGGAAGTTGGTGGAGAATCCGGCGTAGGGGCCGAAAAGCAGGGAGCGCTTGCCGCCGACGTAGCGGGTGTCCAGGTGCGGGACGGACATGGGCGGGGCGCCCACGGAGGCCTGGCCGTACACCTTGGCGCTGTGCTGGCTTGCGATGGCCTCGTCGGTGCAGCGGAAGAACTGTCCGGATACCGGGAATCCGCCGTAGCCCTTGCCCTCCGGGATGCCCGAGGCCTGGAGCAGGTGGAGTGCGCCGCCCCCGGCGCCGACAAAGACGAACTTGGCGTGGATCCGGCCGTGTTCGCCGGAAGCGGGGTGCTTGAGCGAAAGGTCCCAGCCGCCGTCGGACGCTTTGCTCACATTGGTGACGTCGTGGCCGTAGTTGACCTCAACGCCGTTGGCGGCGAGGTAGCCGGTCAGTTCGCGGGTCAGTGCACCGAAGTCGACGTCGGTGCCTTCCACTGCGCGGGTGGCGGCAACGCGCTGCTTGGCGTCGCGGCCTTTGACGATCAGCGGAGCCCATTCGGCGATCTGTGCCTGGTCCTCCGTGTATTCCATGCTGCGGAAGAGCGTGTTGGGCTTGAGTGCCTCGTAGCGGGTCTTGAGGAAGTCCGCGTGCTTGTCGCCGATAACGAAGCTCATATGCGGAACAGTGTTGATGAATCCCTTGGGGGAGCCGATCAATTTGTTGTCCACAAGGTGGGACCAGAACTGCCGGGAGAGCTGGAACTGCTCGTTGATGTGGAGGGCCTTGGAAGGGTCGACCGAACCGTCCTTGGCTGCAGGCGAGTAATTAAGCTCACAGAGCGCCGCGTGCCCGGTGCCCGCATTGTTCCACGGTCCGGAGCTTTCCAAGCCGACATCGTCGAGTCGCTCAAAGAGGGAGATGGTCCAGCTGGGTTCGAGTTGCTTGATGAACGCACCGAGGGTTGCGCTCATGATTCCGCCCCCAATGAGGACGACGTCAGCGTGGTGTGTCTTGGAAATGAAGGTCACGATCTATCTCCGATAGCGGCGGCACTGGCTGTCACAGAATATCCCCGCGTGGGCACATAACTGAAATTGCGGCGGGACGTCAAGACTTCAGGCGAACGTTCGTAAAAACTTCGTTTAAGACAGGCGATGCCGGGTACTTCTCGACGCGGTCGGAAAGGGCCAAGGCCGAGATCGGAAAGGCGATGGGCACGGCCGGGACGGTGGCTGCGATCTGGGCGTTGATGGTCTGGTACTGCGAGTTCCGGTCAGCGCCTTCGGGGAGTCGCCGTGCCCGGTCGATCTTTGAGAAGACCTGTGGATCGCTGTAGCCGAACTCGCCGTTGCTTTCACCGAAGAGGGTTCCAACGAAGTTGTCCGGGTCGGAGGAGGCGCCATTCCAGCCAAGCAGATGCAGCGCATGGTCACCGGAGGATTGGACCTTCTGGAGGTAGCCGTCGTCCCAGTTCACGGGCACCGGCTTGATGTTCAGTCCGATGGCGGTGAGCTCCGCGCTGATTTCCGCGTAGATCTTCTCCGGGGTGGGAAGGTAGGCACGGGTGACATTGAGCGGGTAGTAGAACTTGAGTTCCTCGCCTTTGTAGCCGGACTTTGCCAGGAGCTGCTTGGCCTTTTCGGGGTCGTACCCCAGGGCCGGTGCGTTGTTGTTGAACCCGCTCAGCTTGGGGGGAACGAACTGGGTCGCCGTTGAGGTGTTGTCGATGAAGAACTTGTGGATAAGGGTGTCTTTGTCGATGGCCATCTCGATTGCCTGGCGCACCCCGACATTCTGGAGGGGCGCCACGGACTGGTTCATTCCCAGGTACATCACGGAGAACGGATCCCGTTGGACGATTTGCATGCCCTTCTTGACCAGTTGGTCGAAGGTTCCCGCGGTGACGAGGTCGTATCCGTCGATCGTTCCGGCCAGCAGGGCCTGGAGCCGGGCCTGCGGATAGTCGAACGGTATGAAGTTGACCGTGGCTATCTCTCCCCGGTCGCCCCAGTAGCCCTTGTAGCTGGTGAGGGTAATGCGGTCCTTGCTCCAGGAGGAGAAAACGTAAGGGCCCGTGCCCACGGGGTGCGAAGCATAGGCCGACGCCGGCTGGCCTGACAGGGTCTTGTCCAGGACGTCGGCCTTGCCATCGGCCATGGCTTTCGGGGAGGACATCGCGAACGCCGGAAGGGTCAGGGCTTGGAGGAAACCAGTGAAGGGCTTGGTCAGGTTGATTTGGACATGGTCGGGGGAGGCCGCCTTGCAGTTCTTGAAGACCGAAAGCGAAGGGTCGTCCGCAAAGGATTTGAAGACACTCTTGAAGGCGATGCCCGGAGCCTGCTGACGCACGGTCGCCGGGAAGTTGAACCAGCGGTTGAAGTTGCTGCAGACGGCGGCGGCGTCAAAGACTGTGCCGTCATGGAAGGTGACTTTCGAGCGCAACGTGAAGTCGTAGCTGAGTCCGTCATTCCCTTGGGACCAAGAGGTGGCGAGCAGGGGAGTTGGTTGGCCGGTGGACGGGTCGACGCCCACCAGGCCCTCCATCACCTGCCGGGTGATGCGATAGGCCTCGGAGTCGTTCGTCACAGCGGGATCGAGCCCAAGCGGCATGGACGGGGTACCGAAGTTGAAGGTCTTGGCGGGCTCTGCCGCGGGGCCGCCCGCCGTCGTCGTCGAGGGTGCCGGTCCGGGACTGACCGTGCACGATGTCAGGGCCAGGGCCAGAAGGCCTGCGCCGATATGTAGCTTGATTCGGCGACGCTTGCTTCTTACCAATCTTGTCCCCTCAAGGCAGTTGGACGGGCTGGGGCCAGCGGCAGCAGGACCGCGGTCCAGTCTAGTTCAGGGCCCCGGGGCCCGGCTGGAAACTGGAAGTGCCCTGGCCAAGGACCGGGGCACTTCCTGAATGTGCGCAAGGGGGGACTTGAACCCCCACGCCCGAAGGCACAGGAACCTAAATCCTGCGTGTCTGCCAATTTCACCACTCGCGCCGGTGTCGGTGACCTGACCGGAGTCCAGGGATTCCCGCTCCGGTCATATACCGGCCTCCATTGTACCTGCGGTTCCACGCCATCACTTTCCGCCGCGCCCGTGCCTCGCCTATGAGACGGCTACGTGTCGAGTTTGAGGTCCCTGCGCAGTTTGGCAACATGACCGGTGGCCCGCACGTTGTACTGGGCCAAAGCCACCTTGCCTTCGGAATCCACCACGATCGTTGAGCGGATCAGCCCTTCGTAGGTGCGCCCGTAGTTCTTCTTTTCGCCCCACGCCCCATAGGCCTCGGCCACGTGGTGCGCTTCGTCGGAGAGTAAGGGAAAGGTCAGTGATTCTTTGGCGGCGAACTTCTCCAGGTCCTTCACGGTATCCGGAGAGACGCCAAGGACGTCATAACCGGCAGCCTGAAGGCTTGCGAGGGAATCGCGGAAGTCGCAGGCCTCCTTGGTGCATCCAGGGGTGGAAGCCGCGGGGTAGAAGTAGACGACTGTATTGCGGCCGCGGTGCGAGGCCAGGCTGACCTCTGCACCCGTGTGGTCCTTGAGGGTGAAGTCCGGGGCGGTGTCGCCCGGAACGAGTCGTTCAGCCATTGTGTGCTCCTTGCTAGCGTTCGCGATCCTCCAGCTTAATGACGGGCCGGCCGCTTCACGAAATGCACTCCGGTCCTGATCTGGGCGTTGCGGTCTATATACTGGCCTTTATGCCTGATATGGAACGGTGGCCCACCGGCCGCCTGCTCTCCACCGCCGCGCGACTGGTGGAGCACGCCTGGAACGAGAAACTGCGCGGTATGGACCTGACCCATGCCGGGGTCATTGTCATGGAAGTACTTGCCGCGAACGGACCCACAACGCAGTCGATGCTCGCGCAGATCGTCCGTGTTCAGGCGCAGACCATGGGTAAGACGCTCACCAGGCTGGAGGCCCATGGCTACGTCAGCCGCGTGCGCAGCGTGTCCGACCGCAGGAGCCAAGTGGTCAGTTTGACCGCGTCGGGGGAGCGCACACTAGGGCTCGCCGCGCAGCTGGAACGCGAAGTGCTTGCACCCGTGCCGGTGGACACCGCCAAGCTCCGGCGCGAACTTCAGTCCCTGGTACGCGAACTGGCGAACAATCACTCCCCGGCAGTCGTAAACGACATCGTGGCCGCAGCCGATTAGGCGCGGCGCGGGCGGCGCCGCGTGGCGCCTCCGAGAAAGCAAAAAGATCCCTGGACAGCCATTCAGCCATCCAGGGATCTTCCCTTTGGTGCACCCCCCGGGACTTGAACCCGGAACCCATTGATTAAGAGTCAATTGCTCTGCCAATTGAGCTAGAGGTGCAATTGTTTGTTGCCACAACGCAAAGAAATAACCCTTGAGCGGCTGTTGCCGCTCAAGGGCCCTTCCCTTTGGTGCACCCCCCGGGACTTGAACCCGGAACCCATTGATTAAGAGTCAATTGCTCTGCCAATTGAGCTAGAGGTGCATTTGTCGATTTCGACCAGCTGGGGGCTTTTCTTCCCTCGTTGATCTCCGCAACGACATGTAACTCTACACGACAGTTGCCGAAGTGTGAAATCAGCAGGGGCCTTGCGCGCGTCACGGGTGTGGAGGCTTCAGGACCAGCGCAAAGTCGGGGTTTTCGTTGTTGCTGAGGACCCAAAGTGTGCCGTCAGGTGCCAGTGAAACGTCCCTCAGCCGACCGTACCGGCCTGTGAGGTATGCCACGGGTGTGCCCGCCGTATCTCCACTCAGCGGCACAGTCCACAAGCGCTGCCCGCGCAGTGCGACTACGAACGCTGTTCCGTTCACGATTTCCAGACCGCTTGGCGAGGCATCCGCCGTCGAGGGCCAGACCACCTTGGCATCGATGTACCCCGGACGGCCGGGCGCCCCGGTGACTCGTGGCCAACCGTAGTTGCCGCCCGGCTCGATCAGGTTCAGTTCGTCGTTGACGTCAGGCCCGAATTCGCTCTCCCACAGCCTGCCGGAGGCGTCCCACGCCAGCCCTTGCACGTTGCGGTGTCCATAGCTGTAGACCGGGGTGTTGCCGAACGGGTTCCCCGGCGCCGGCTTCCCGTCAGGGGTAAGCCGCAGGATCTTCCCGCCAAGCGCATTGCGGTCCTGTGCTTGCTCTGGTTGCTGCGCATCTCCCGTGCCGACGTAGAGGAACCCGTCGGGGCCAAAGCGGATTCGGCCGCCGTTGTGGGTTGCGGCCTTGGGAATACCGGAAAACACAAGTTCGGGCGTGCCGAGGCCCAACCGCCCGTCCCCGGCCTGCTCCAGGCGGACACGGGAAACCCTATTGTCCGATGCAGCGGTGAAATAGGCGTAGAGCAGGCGGTCGCGGGCGAACGTCGGGGAGAGGGCCAGCCCCAACAGTCCGCCTTCGCCACCGGGCACGACGCCGGGAAAATCACCTACCGTCGTGGCCTGGCCGTCCCGGATCGATTTGATCAGCTTGGTGTCGCGTTCGGAGACGATGCCAGTACCGTCGCCGAGGAACACGATGGACCACGGGAGAGCCAGATTGAGGTCGAGCTTCCGGAGCAACTCGGGTCCGTTGCCCGGGGAAGGCCCCGCACCGGGGGCGTTCCCTGTGCAGGCGGCCAGCAGCAAAACCACGAGGCAGGCTGCCGCAATCTTGGCCCGGACCATAACCCACGCGTCCAGGTCCCTGTGGTCCTCAGCGGCGGTTCCTGCGGGGCGGCCGGAAGCCGGCCGCCTCAGCATGGGCGCTCGAAATGAACCAGACCTCGGCTTTGGCCTCGTCGTAGGACGGGCTGTCTTCATCGTGGTACGTCATGGTGTCCGCGTTGCCTTTGACGGTGTAGCCCTCGGGGCCGCTCCCGTCAGGGCCGGCCGCGGCGGAGCCTTCACCGTACGGCTGCTCGGCGGCAAGATGCCCGCCCCGCGCCGATGTGGCTTGGCCCGGTTCGCCATCGGACTCGGCTGCCTCGGCTGCCTCGGCTGCGGCGGATTCGGCACCGGGGAGCGTTGGCGCGTGCGCGTCGGTGTATTCACGGTGGTGGACCGGAGCCGGAGCGGTGGCCGCCGGGACGCCGCCTTCGCTCCAGGTGGCTTCCCACTCGGCGCTGTCGGCTGCCGTAACGTCGTCGGCGGTCACGCCGCCTTCAAGCTCCTCGGAGACCGCGTCCTCTGACAGTACGGGTTCCGAGAGCCTGGGCTCCTCGACCACAGGCTCGTTCAAGGAGGTTCCGGCCGCGGAGGACTCTTCCCGGGCGGCCGTCCCGGCTTCGAGCGGAGGAACGGGGCGCTCCCAGTCGTCGACGTCGAGTCCGTTCGACTTGCTTGACCCTTTCGGCCCGGGCTCGGGCTCAGCCTGCGGTTCGAGTTCGGGTTCGGGCTCCGGTTCGGGCTCGGCAGCTCGCGACTCGGCTAGCTCTTGATCGGCGGTCGCGCTCGCGGCGACCAGCGGGGCGGAGCCGGTCAAGGCGGCTGCGGCGACGTCCATTTGTGGCGAGGAGGCGGCCGGCGAGGAGGCTGCCGGCGACGCCGAGGCCTTGGATGCCGACGAGGACTTCGCATTATTGCGGCTCAGGAGCCACCAAACAATCGCGACGATCAGCACGATGACGATGACCCAGATCAACCAATCCATGGGAGGAGCCCTTCTGTCTTTTCGGGTGGCGCAGTTGTCGTGATTTGACGTTACGTCCGCGTCACGGGGCTGTCTAGGTTCGTCAATCGATTGGTGGCCGTCGGCGCGCCAGTGATTCTGTCAGCTGGGATCGCGGCGGACAGCGAGACATATGTCTCATATATTGAGATCGGCGTCCATTATTTGAAAGAAATATTGGCTGAAATAAGGCCAAATTCGCCTTAACCCGGCAATGATGTTCGTTGGCCGCAGTGCAGGAGTCATAGACTCGTGCCCATGAGTGACCACACCCCAATTGCGACAGACAACCAGCCGGACATCAAGCCACGCAGCCGGGTCGTAACGGACGGCATCCACGCCGCGCCCGCGCGAGGCATGTTCCGGGCCGTAGGCATGGGCGATGACGACTTCGCCAAGCCCCAGATCGGCGTCGCGAGCTCGTGGAACGAAATTACCCCCTGCAACCTCTCGCTCAACCGACTCGCCCAGGGCGCCAAGGAAGGCGTTCATGCTGGCGGCGGTTTCCCCATGCAGTTCGGCACCATCTCCGTTTCGGACGGCATCTCCATGGGCCACGAGGGCATGCACTTTTCCCTTGTTTCGCGCGAAGTCATTGCCGACTCCGTGGAAACGGTAATGCAAGCGGAGCGCATCGACGGCTCCGTTTTGCTGGCCGGCTGCGACAAATCCCTCCCGGGCATGCTGATGGCGGCCGCCCGGCTCGACCTTTCCAGCGTTTTCCTCTACGCCGGTTCGATCATGCCGGGCTGGGTCAAGCTCGAGGACGGTTCGGAGAAGGAAGTCACCCTCATTGACGCCTTCGAAGCCGTGGGCGCGTGTGCTGCCGGCAAGATGAGCCGCGAAGACCTCGACCGCATCGAAAAAGCCATCTGCCCCGGCGAAGGCGCCTGCGGTGGTATGTACACCGCCAACACCATGGCGTGTATCGGTGAGGCACTCGGAATGTCCTTGCCGGGCTCGGCCGCCCCGCCCTCGGCAGACCGCCGTCGTGATGACTTTGCCCGCAAGTCCGGCGAGGCAGTGGTCAACTTGCTCCGTCTCGGCATCACTGCCCGCGACATCATGACCAAGAAGGCGTTCGAGAACGCCATCGCCGTCACCATGGCGTTCGGCGGTTCCACCAACGCCGTCCTGCACTTGCTCGCGATCGCCCGCGAAGCCGAGGTCGAGCTGACCTTGGACGACTTCAACCGCATCGGTGACAAGATCCCGCACTTGGGCGACCTCAAGCCCTTCGGCCGCTATGTCATGACGGACGTCGACAAGATCGGCGGCGTGCCGGTCATCATGAAGGCGCTCCTCGACGCCGGCTTGCTGCATGGCGACTGCCTCACGGTCACGGGCAAGACCCTTGCCGAGAACCTGGCCTCTATCAACCCGCCGGACCTCGACGGCAAGATCCTGCGCGCGCTGGACAACCCGATCCACAAGACCGGCGGCATCACCATCCTCCACGGTTCCATGGCACCCGAAGGTGCGGTTGTGAAGAGCGCCGGCTTCGACGCCGACGTCTTCGAAGGAACCGCCCGCGTGTTCGAACGCGAGCAGGGCGCGCTCGACGCCTTGGACAACGGCGAGATCAAGGCCGGCGACGTCGTCGTCATCCGTTACGAAGGACCCAAGGGCGGCCCGGGCATGCGTGAAATGCTCGCCATCACGGGCGCCATCAAGGGCGCCGGACTCGGCAAGGACGTGCTCCTGCTGACTGACGGCCGCTTCTCGGGCGGCACCACCGGCCTCTGCATCGGGCACGTTGCGCCTGAAGCCGTCGACGGCGGACCCATCGCCTTCGTCAAAGACGGCGACAAGATCCGCGTGGACATCGCCGCACGTTCATTCGACCTCCTGGTGGATGAGGCCGAGCTTGAGTCCCGCAAGGTCGGCTGGGAGCCCCTCCCGGCCAAGTTCAGCAAGGGTGTCCTCGCGAAGTACGCCAAGCTGGTGCACAGCGCCTCGACGGGCGCCTACTGCGGGTAATTCCTACCTGGCGATGCGGCGTGGCCGCCGCATCGCCAGGGCTCCCCGGAATCCGCCAAAAAAGCGAGCATGCCCAGTCCGTGGACAACGAGGTCCACATGGTGAGATAGCCTGTCACTTGTTTGACACCTATCTCACTGAGAGGGAACACTGAACGCATGATCGCATTCGTTACAGTCGGCGCCACCGTGGGCACTGTCGTACTTACCAAGCGCGTGGCCTCCTAGCCCGACTGGTAACGAACCGTCACGCGCAACCCCTCGAAGAGCCGCAAGGCTGAGGGGTTTTTTTATTGCCGACGGCAGGGCAACCAGCGATCGCAGCAGTACCCAAGCAGTACCTTTCACTAATTGAAGATCCCCAAAGGAAGAGTCCGATGAGCAAAGGATCGCCGATCAGCCCCTCGCTGATGGCTGCAAAGTCCGCTGGAGCCCCCAAGGCTCCGGAAAAGGTCGACCGTCCGGCTGACGCCGTCGTCGACAATGCTGCAACTCTCTCTCCTGTACTCGGGCCGAACAACGTTGTACCCCCAACGGTGATGACCGGCTCGGAAGCTATTGTCCGCTCGCTCGAAGAACTCGGCGTGGACGATATTTTTGGTTTGCCCGGTGGCGCGATCCTCCCCACCTATGACCCTTTGATGGCCTCCAAGATGAATCACGTCCTGGTCCGTCACGAACAGGGAGCCGGCCACGCAGCGCAAGGCTACGCCATGGTTACCGGACGGGTTGGCGTGTGCATCGCCACCTCGGGCCCCGGTGCCACCAACCTCGTTACCGCCATCATGGATGCCCACATGGACTCCGTGCCCCTCGTGGCCATTACCGGCCAGGTATCGGCGTCCGTCATCGGCACCGATGCCTTCCAGGAAGCAGACATCGTCGGCATCACCATGCCGATCACCAAGCATTCCTTCCTGGTGACGGATCCCAACGACATTCCGCACGTCATGGCCGAGGCATTCCACCTTGCGAGCACCGGTCGTCCCGGTCCCGTCCTGGTGGACATCGCCAAGAACGCCCAGCAGGGGACCATGACCTTCTCCTGGCCGCCCAAGATCGATTTGCCCGGCTACCGACCGGTGGTGCGCGGACACAACAAGCAGGTCCGCGAGGCAGCCCGGCTGATTGCTGCCGCAAGCAAGCCCGTCCTTTATGTCGGAGGCGGCGTGGTCAAGGCCCATGCTTCCGCCGAACTCCGCGAGCTCGCCGAACTGACCGGCGCGCCCGTCGTGACCACACTCATGGCCCGCGGCGCCTTCCCGGATTCCCACCCCCAGCACGTCGGCATGCCCGGCATGCACGGCACGGTTTCCGCGGTTACCGCTTTGCAGCAATCCGATCTGCTGATCACCCTTGGGGCGCGCTTCGACGACCGGGTGACCGGTGTCCTCAGCACCTTCGCTCCGCATGCAAAGATCATCCACGCGGACATCGACCCCGCGGAGATCTCCAAGAACCGTGTGGCGGACGTTCCGATTGTCGGCTCCGTCAAGGAGATCATTCCGGAACTTAGCGAGGCCGTGCGCAACGCCTTCGAACAGTCCGGCACGCCGGACCTCGACGGCTGGTGGGCGTTCCTGAACAACCTCCGCGACACGTACCCCCTTGGTTGGACCGAGCCGGAAGACGGACTTAGCGCTCCCCAGCGGGTGATCGAACGCATTGGTGCGCTCACGGGTCCGGAAGGCGTCTACGTTGCAGGCGTTGGCCAGCATCAGATGTGGGCCGCCCAGTTCATCAAGTACGAGCGTCCCCACGCCTGGCTCAACTCCGGCGGGGCAGGCACCATGGGTTACGCCGTGCCGGCCGCCATGGGCGCCAAGGTCGGGGAACCCGACCGCGTTGTCTGGGCGATCGACGGCGACGGCTGCTTCCAGATGACCAACCAGGAACTGGCCACCTGCGCCATTAATAACATCCCCATCAAGGTTGCCATCATCAACAACTCCTCGCTGGGCATGGTGCGCCAGTGGCAGACCCTCTTCTATGAAGGCCGCTACTCCAACACCGACCTGAACACCGGCCACGACACCATCCGGATCCCGGACTTCGTCAAGCTGGCGGAGGCCTACGGCTGTGCCGCATTGCGCTGCGAGCGGGACGAGGACATCGACGCCACCATCCAGAAGGCCTTGGAAATCAATGACCGCCCCGTGGTCATCGACTTTGTGGTCAGCCCGAACTCAATGGTGTGGCCGATGGTCCCCTCCGGAGTCTCGAACGACCAGATCCAGGTTGCCCGCAACATGACCCCGGAATGGGAAGAGGAGGACTAGACATGAGCCGCCACACACTGTCCGTTCTGGTCGAAGACAAGCCCGGCGTGCTGACCCGCGTGTCCAGCCTGTTCGCCCGGCGGGCCTTCAACATCAACTCCCTGGCCGTCGGCCCCACCGAGGTTTCCGGGATTTCCCGGATGACCGTCGTCGTCGACGCCGATGGCGACCTCATCGAGCAGGTCACCAAACAGCTCAACAAGCTGATCAACGTGATCAAGATTGTCGAGCTGACTTCAGAATCTTCCGTGCAACGTGACCACATCCTGGTCAAGGTACGTGCGGATGCCGCGACACGCCTGCAGGTCACCCAAGCTGCAGACTTGTTCCGTGCCTCAGTGGTTGACGTGTCCACAGACTCGGTGGTCATTGAGGCAACCGGTACCCCGGAAAAGCTCGCAGCGCTGCTTTCAGTGCTCGAGCCGTTCGGCATCCGCGAAATAGTGCAGTCCGGCACCTTGGCCGTCGGGCGGGGATCCCGCTCCATGAGTGACAGGGCGTTGCGCTCCGCTTAAGAGACCGCCTAAGACACCGTCTTAGGCGCTGCTTAAGGACTACGCAATGCCCGATACCGAACCACAGACAATATCTACAAAACCACTCAAGAGGAGTTACGCAAGTGACTGAAATGTTCTACGACGACGATGCAGACCTGTCGATCATCCAGGGTCGCAAGGTCGCCATTGTCGGCTACGGATCCCAGGGCCACGCCCACGCGCTGAACCTTCGCGACTCCGGCGTCGAGGTTGTCATCGCGCTTAAGGAAGGCTCGAAGTCGATCGCAAAGGCCGAGGACGCGGGCTTCACGGTCAAGAACGTTGCCGACGCCGCCGAATGGGCCGACGTCATCATGATCCTGGCACCGGACCAGCACCAGCGCGCAATCTACAACGACTCCATCAAGGACAAGTTGACCGAAGGCAAGGCCCTTGCCTTCGCCCACGGCTTCAACATCCGCTTCGGCTACATCGAGGCTCCCGAAGGCGTTGACGTCATCCTGATCGCCCCGAAGGCTCCCGGCCACACCGTGCGCCGCGAGTTCGAAGCCGGCCGCGGTATCCCGGACATCATCGCCGTCGAGCAGGACGCTTCCGGTTCCGCTTGGGAACTGGCCAAGTCCTACGCGAAGGCGATCGGCGGCACCCGCGCCGGCGTCATCAAGACCACCTTCACCGAAGAGACCGAAACCGACCTCTTCGGCGAGCAGGCCGTCCTGTGCGGTGGCGTCTCCCAGCTGATCCAGTACGGCTTCGAGACCCTGACCGAAGCCGGCTACCAGCCGCAGATCGCCTACTTCGAGGTTCTGCACGAGCTCAAGCTCATCGTTGACCTCATGTGGGAAGGCGGCATCGCCAAGCAGCGCTGGAGCGTTTCCGACACCGCCGAGTACGGCGACTACGTTTCCGGCCCGCGCGTCATCACCCCCGAGGTGAAGGAAAACATGAAGGCCGTCCTCGCCGACGTCCAGTCCGGAGCCTTCGCGAAGCGCTTCATCGAGGACCAGGACAACGGAGCCGTCGAATTCAAGGAGCTGCGCGCCAAGGCGGAGCAGCACCCGATCGAGGGTGTCGGCCGTGAGCTGCGTTCCCTGTTCTCCTGGCAGCAGCAGGACGAGGACTACGTCGAAGGCTCTGCGGCCCGCTAGTCAAGGCATCGTTGAAGCCGCGGCAGGGGCCGTAGCAATTCAACACAGAACGCCGTTCGGGATAGGCTCGAAATGAAGCCGCCCGGCATGGAGGCCGGACCCGGTATACCGGGCCCGGCCTTCGTCGTCACAGAATCGTTTCACCAAAACCCCACCTGAAAAAGAGAGCTAAAGAGGTCACCGGTGACTAGCACCAAGCCAGTAGTACTCCTCGCTGAGGAACTTTCCCCCGCCACGATCGAGGCCCTTGGCCCGGACTTCGAAATCCGCCAAACCGACGGCGCGGACCGCTCCCAGCTGCTCTCCGCAATCGTCGACGTCGACGCCATCCTCGTGCGTTCAGCCACCCAGGTGGACGCCGAGGCAATTGCCGCAGCCAAGAACCTCAAGATCATCGCGCGTGCCGGCGTAGGCCTGGACAACGTGGACATCAAGGCCGCCACCCAGGCCGGTGTCATGGTGGTCAACGCCCCGACGTCGAACATCGTCTCCGCGGCCGAGCTGACGGTCGGCCACATCCTCAGCCTTGCCCGCCACATCCCGCAGGCCAGCTCCGCCTTGAAGGGCGGGGAGTGGAAGCGCTCCAAGTACACGGGCATCGAACTCTTCGAGAAGAAGATCGGCATCATCGGCCTCGGGCGCATCGGAGCGCTCGTCGCCGCCAGGCTGCAAGGCTTCGAGACCGAGATCCTCGCTTACGACCCCTACATCACCTCGGCCCGCGCGGCCCAGCTCGGCGTCAAGCTCGTCACCCTGGACGAGCTGCTGGAGAAGTCCGACTTCATCACCATCCACATGCCCAAGACCCCGGAAACCGTTGGCATGCTGGGCGCCGATGCCTTCAAGAAGATGAAGGAAACGGCCTACGTCGTCAACGTTGCCCGCGGTGGACTGATTGACGAAGAAGCCCTCCATGAGGCCTTGGAAGACGGCCAGATCGCCGGTGCCGGCATCGACGTCTTCGTCAAGGAGCCAAGCACCGAGCTTCCGTTCTTCGGCTTGGACAATGTCATCGTGACGCCGCACCTTGGTGCCTCCACGGACGAAGCCCAGGAAAAAGCCGGCGTCTCGGTAGCGAAGTCCGTGCGCCTCGCCCTCGCCGGCGAACTCGTCCCCGATGCGGTGAACGTTGCCGGTGGCGTGATCGCTTCCGACGTTCGCCCTGGAATCCCGCTGATCGAAAAGCTCGGCCGGATCTTCACGGCCCTGACACACGCCTCCCTGACCCAGATCGACGTCGAGGTGGCGGGCGAAATCTCCAGCCTGGACGTGAAGGTCCTCGAGCTGGCAGCGCTCAAGGGCGTGTTCGCCGACGTCGTGACCGAGCAGGTCTCCTACGTCAACGCACCCGTCATCGCCGAGCAGCGCGGCATCAACACCCGCCTGATCACGACGCCGGAAGCCGAGGACTACCGCAACGTCCTGACCATCCGCGGCGCACTCAGCGACGGCTCGCAGATCTCCGTGGCCGGCACGCTCACCGGACCCAAGCAGGTCCAGAAGCTCGTGGGCGTCAACGGCTACGACGTCGAGATCCCGATCAGCGAGCACCTCGTGGTCGTTTCGTATGCGGACCGTCCCGGCGTCATCGGAACCATCGGCCACATCCTGGGCATGAACAACATCAATATCGGCGGCATGCAGGTGGCGCGCCAGAGCGAAGGCGGCCAGGTCCTGGCGCTGCTCACGATCGACACCTCGGTCCCACAGCAGGTCCTTGAGGCCATCAAGGCAGGCATCGGTGCCGACATGGTTCGCGAAGTCGACCTGGAAGACTAGCATCCGAACCGTTTGAGCTAGAGAAGTGTGCCGCACTTCACATCGGCCACATATTGTTGGCCGGTCTGCCTACAATAGCTTGGTCCGAAATCCGGAACCGGCGGCAGGCCGGCCAATGACTCTCGCACGCACCCGGTGGATCCCTACTGCCTCGGCATGGTTCCAGGGACAGCAGTGTGCACACCCGCAATCCAGGACTCAGGGAGCCCTATGAACGCCGTCCAGAGGTTCATCCGAAGCCGTGTGCTTCTGTTGACCGCGGCCATTTTGATCGTCGCCATGTGTTTGTCCGTATTCATCCAGAGCCAGTCGCAGGCCGCACTGAACCGGACAGTGGATGAGAACTCCCGCGGCCTGTACGACATCCTGGTCCAGGCCAAGCCGGCGAATGCCAAGGACGGCGGGGCACTCCTCCAGCCGGACATCGCGAACGGCCAGGGCGGCATCAGCTTCCCGCAACTCGAGCAGATCCGCGGGCTGAGCGGCGCGGCAGTCGCGGCGCCCATCAGCCTCGTTTCCCGGGTGACGCAGAACCTGGAAACCCCGCGCCTCAACGCAATGGATTACCTTGGCTACAACGCGGGTCTGGCCGGCGGAGCCACCGCGGGGGATCCGACCGGGACGGACTCCAAGAGCTGGCCCGCGCCGGAATCCGTGCTTCCCGCGCAGCCCAAGAAGTACCGTTTGACCGCCACCGCCGTGAGCTCCGACGGAGTATCCCAGCAGACCCTCTTCCAGACCAGCGCTGAAGGCACCCTGGGCAAGGGGCAGGTCGTAGAGCAGCAGACTGCCGGTGGCAAGAGCATCCGGATCGCCGGACCCGCGGGGGAGACCGGCATCAAGTTTCCTGCCCCTGCCGGCGGCTCGGAACACAACCTCTTCAACCTTTCAGTAGCCCTGCCCATGGCTCCGCAGGTCACCGAGTCGGTCGTCGCCGTCGACCCGACCGCCGAACGCGCCCTTTTGGGCTCGGCCGGAGACTTCCTCGCACCGCTGCAAAAGGCGCCGCCGGCCGACACCCGCAACGCCGGCGCGATCGGCCGCTACTTCGAACAACTCTTCGCCAAGAGCCCTACCCAGCAGGAACTCCAAGAAGGCCCGGATTTCATGGGTGTCAAGCTCAAATACTGGGCCCCCCTCATGACCCAGTACCAGCAGGCAAAGCTGTCCGGCCAGATCACGGATGCCTCGCAGGCCATTCCTTTGATCGTCCGGCAGGGAACCTCGCTGGACTTGAAGTACTCGGTCCAGATCCAGGAAATCGATGCTTCGGGCAAGGTCGTCAATGACGTCGGCACCGTATCGCGCTCCTTGGACAAGGACTACCTGCCCTTCGTGTCGAAGTCGCCGTTCTCCTTGTCATGGCCAGGATCCACCGACCACAGCCAGCTGCTCGGTAACACGGGCAACTTCAGCCAAGGCCTGTACCAGCCGGCGCAGTGGAGCACGGACTTCGCCGCCGCACCCAAGTACAAGGACGGCGAAAAGTCCGCGAATGGCGCCGTCGGCAAGTCCGCCACCCCGGGAGACTGGGTTACCGTCAACAAGCTGCCCGAAAAGTCGGCCTTCGGGGCGATAGTCGACCAGAGCCAGCGCAAGCCGGTCGACGAGCGTTCGTACCGCGAGAACCTTGCCACCGGATCGAAGCCCGCGACCCCGCTGCCGATGGTCTACGGCACGTTCGATCCGGCCCAGATCCAGAAGGCAGCGGGCGACGTCAACAAACTGCCGTTGGGTGGCTACGACCCGGCCCCGATGACCCTCACAAAGGACGCTTCGGGTAATGACACAGCAGCCAAGGGCCTCAAGCCCTCGCTGAGTGCCACCGGCCTGGTCAGCCAGTCCGCAGGCGCCATCACCGACTACTACGGCCTTGCCGCAGCGCGCGGTTACGATTCCAACGCCAACGTCATCGACGCCGTCCGCGTCCGCGCCAGCGCGCCGGGCAACTGGAAGCAGGCCCAGCCCGAAGTCGACAAGCTCGCAGCCAAGATCCGCGACATGGGTCTCCAAGCCACTGTCGTGGCGGGCTCCGCCCGCGAAGACGCCAACATCTTCGTTCCGGGATACTCCAAGGACGACGCCGGCAAGGAATCCGCCCTGGGCACCGTCCAGCAGTCCTGGGTCCGGCAGGATGCCGCCGATGCCGTCTCCGGCTCCCTGACCGGCACAAATATCACGCTCCTCTTCCTGACGCTCTGCGGGGCCACCCTCCTGACCGGCGCTTCCACCGTCAGCTATATCCGCCAGCGGCGCAGCGAGGCCGGAATTCTCCGCGCCATGGGCTGGACCCAAAGGAAGATCCGACGTTGGGTCCTTGAAGAGTTCGGCATCGGAGCGGGCATCGTTGCGGTGGCAGGCATCGCGCTGAGCCTTTTGAGCTGGAACCTGGCCACTGTTATCGTTTCCGCGTCCGTGTTGCTCATTTACTGCGCTGCCGCCTACATCGCGGCCCAGCAATTGCGGCACCGCGACGTGGTCGACCAGGAACCCCAACACGATGAACGCCTGATCGCGGTGGATTCACCCCTCACGTTCGCGTACCGCCAACTGGTCACAAACCGTTTCAGCTCGGTGGCCCTGGCGATTGCCGTGGGTGTGTTCGGGGCTGCCGTCGGTGCGCTGATCGCCTTGCTCATCGACATCCCGCGTGCCGCCGGGGCCAGTGCCCTCAGCGGGCTCGCCTCCGCCACCATCGCTTTGCCGAGCATCATCCTGGCGGTGAGCGGTGTGCTCGTCGGCCTGGTCCTGACCTTGGTCACCGGTCGCTTCGAGCTCCGGTCCAGGCGCGAACAGCTTGGCACGCTCCGGGCCATGGGCTGGAACCCGGACATGCTGGGGCAGGTCCGCTTCTTTGAAAATGCCTTGGTCGGTGCAGCGGCCCTGATCCTGGGCGTCGTGGGGGCGCTGGGCCTGGGCCTGTTGCTCGCTCCTTATGCCGCACTTTGGGCCGCTTTGGCCGGAGTGGTGGCCGTCATCTGCTGGATCCCCATTGCAACGAAAGTGGTCAAATGACTGACAACCTCGAACCCGATCTGACCGCGACCACGGAATCCACCGAGGAGTCGTTCCAGACCCGCGCCAACACCATCGTGCGGTCCGCGGACCACGGGATGCCCCTTCAGTTGAGCAACATCACCATCCGCTATGGCGGCGACAAGGGCGGGGCAGAGCCGGTCACCGTCGTCGAGGACTTCAGCCTGACCCTGCACGCCGGTGAGATGCACTGCGTCGCCGGGCGAAGCGGCTCAGGCAAGACCAGCATCCTGACAGTGGGGGCGGGACTGACGCTTCCGACGTCGGGCAGGGTCCTGTGGGAGGGAGTCTCCCTCGAGACGATGGGCGATGACGAAATCGCCGACCGCCGCCGCGCGCTGATCGGGTACGTGGACCAGGGCGGCGCCCTGATCGACGGCATGAGCGCTTTGGAGAATGTGCTGTTGCCGGCCGTCCCGGACGGTGAAGTGGAGCAGCGCACCGAGATGGCCAAGGACCTGCTGGACCTGGTGGGGCTTGGCCGGCGCATGCGCCACCGTCCTGCGCAGCTGTCCGGCGGTGAGCGCCAGCGTGTCGCCATCGCCCGGGCCTTGATCCTGGGTACGCGGGTCCTGGTGGTGGATGAGCCGACGGCGAGCCTGGACCGCACTTCGGCCAACCGCATCATCAGCATCCTGAAGGACACCACCAGCGACGGTATCGCGGTACTGGTCGCCTCGCACGACCACGAGCTTGTCAGGCTCAGCGATACGCTGACTGAATTGAACTAAAGCCGATGCGTCCGGACCGGCCGTCACATGCGGCCGGTCCGGTCTTTCCATCTCCAAGAGAAGGTAACTTCGTAGAGTGACGTCTCCAGATAAACCCCCGTTCTACATCACGACCGCCATTACGTACCCGAACGGCGAGCCGCACATCGGGCATGCCTACGAGTACATCGCCACCGACGCTATGGCCCGGTTCAAGCGCCTCGATGGTTATGACGTGATGTTCCTGACCGGCACGGACGAGCACGGCATGAAGATTGCCCAGGCGGCGGAGAAGGAAGGGATCACGCCCAAGGAACTCGTCGACCGGAATGCCGAGATCTATAAGGCCGCCCACTCTGCGTTGGGGATCTCCTACGACCGGTTCATCCGCACCACGGATGCCGACCACTATGCTGCCTCCCGGGCCCTCTGGAAAAAGATGGAGGCCAAGGGGGACATTTACCTGTCCAAGTACGAGGGCTGGTATTCGGTCCGCGACGAGGCTTACTACACCGAGGACGAAACGGTACTGAAGGACGACGGCGTCCGCTACTCCCGCGTTACCGACACCGAAGTGACGTGGACCGCCGAGGAGAGCTATTTCTTCCGCCTGTCCGCCTACCAGGACAAGTTGCTGGCCTTGTACGAGGCGCAGCCGGAGTTCGGCGCCCCCCAATACCGCTTCAACGAAGTCATCAGCTTCGTCAAGCAGGGCCTCCAGGACTTGTCCATCAGCCGGACAACTTTCGACTGGGGTGTCCCGGTGCCGGGCAACGACAACCACGTCATGTACGTGTGGGTTGATGCGCTGACCAATTACTTGACGGGAGTCGGGTACCCGGATGCCGATTCGGAGGCGTTCCGTAAGTTCTGGCCCGCGGACGTCCACATCTTCGGCAAGGACATCTCCCGGTTCCATGCGATCTTCTGGCCCGCCTTCCTGATGAGCGCCGGCTTGGAACTGCCGAAACGCGTCATGATCCATGGCTTCCTGACCAACAATGGCGTCAAGATGTCCAAGTCCCTCGGCAACGTGGTGGCCCCCAAGGACTTCGTAGAGCAATACGGCCTGGACCAGGTCCGCTTCTTCTTCCTCCGCGAGGTTCCCTTCGGAGCCGACGGCAGCTACAACCACGAGGCGATCGTTGGCCGCATGAACGCCGACCTCGCGAACAACTTCGGCAACCTCGCACAGCGTTCGCTGTCCATGGTGGCCAAGAACTGCGAAGGGAAGGTCCCGGTCCCCGGAGAGTTCTCGGACGAGGACTCCGCACTGCTGGCCCAGGCCCGCGGACTGCTGGAAGTGGCTCGCGCCGCTTTCGACAAGCAGGAATTCAGCCGAGCCCTCGAAGCAATCTGGGCCGTCCTGGGCGACACCAACGCGTATTTCGCCGAGCAGGCCCCGTGGGTGCTGCGCAAGACCGACCCCGCCCGCATGAACACGGTCCTCTACGTCACGCTGGAGGTTGTCCGCATCGTGGCGATCCTCGCCCAGCCGGTCATGCCGACGTCGGCCGCCAAGCTCCTTGAGGTGCTGGGACAGCCCGACGGCGAGGCCCGCCAGTTCGCGGCCATCGCCACGCCGATCGTCCCCGGCACAGAGCTCCCGGCCCCGGTCCCGGTTTTCCCGCGTTACGAAGAGCCGGCTAACGCCTAGACCCCCGGCTGACTCCTAGACGCCCGGTCACATAGGGCGCCTTTTGGCCGGACCCCCGGTCACCTAAGGCCCCTTTTGGCCGGACGCCCGGTCACCTATGGCGTGTTTTGGCCGGACGCCCGGTCACCTATGGCGTGTTTTGGCCGGACGCCCGGTCACCTATGGCGGCTTTTGGGCGGACCCCCGGTCACTTATAGCGTGTTTTGGGTGGACCCCCGGTCACTTATGGCGCCTTTTGAGCGGACGCCCGGTCACCTAAGTCGCCTTTGCGGCAAACGCTCCCTCACCCTGCCGGGTGAGGGAGCGCTCCATTTAACCGTCGGGCCGGCTGGGGCATGGAGCCGCCCGATCGACGGTTCCAAGTGGTCCTGACGTACGGGCGAGTGCGGGTCCGCCCCTTGCAGGTAGCAGCCCGGACATGACGCCTCGGCCCCCGCATTTAATCGCGTAGCCGCCACTCGCGTTAACCAGACGCCCGAAACCTAGCCTGAAAGCAAGCGAATTGATGGCACTTTCTGGGGAGTAACTGTCAAAATTCATCTCGCTGGTTGAGGTCTCCCGTACTTGCTTTGCCTGGGTCTCGGAGACAGTTACTCCGCAAAGTCCGGTCAGTTCGAACCTGATGTGGTTGGAGGGACCGAAATGAAAAGAACTATTGCGACCCTGGGGGTCGTGGGCCTGGGCTTGCTGGGTGCCACGGTGTCGGCAAACGCTGCTCCCTCAGGCAAGATCACCATCTGCCATGCCACGCACTCGGCGTCGAACCCTTACGTAGAGGTGACCATCAGCTTGTCCGCGCTATCCGAACATACTACGGATACCAAGGACATCGTTCCCGCAAATGACGGCGAGTTCATGCCCCATGGACAAAACCTCACTCCGGAAAACATTGCCATCCTTAATGCTGGTTGCCGGGTGGCTGGCCTGCCGCCGGTCATTCCGCCGGTTATCAGTCCGA
This sequence comes from Arthrobacter alkaliphilus, assembly GCF_021483235.1. Taxonomy (GTDB): domain Bacteria; phylum Actinomycetota; class Actinomycetes; order Actinomycetales; family Micrococcaceae; genus Arthrobacter; species Arthrobacter alkaliphilus. The sequence continues at coordinate 46,556 of NZ_JAKEEC010000010.1, forward strand.
CGAGTCCGCCGGTTATCAGTCCGCCGAGCCCGCCCGTGGATCCGGTGACGAGTCCGCCCGTGATAAGTCCGACAAACACGCCCGTGGATCCGGTGACGAGCCCGCCCGTGACTCCAAGTAGTCCGGCGGGTCCTGTCGAGCGAGTGGAGCCAGCGACGCCGGTCGTCAGTCCGGCAGTCCCGCCCGCCGCTGCGCCCACGACGCCGGTGCCGGCAGCCATAACTCCGGCAGCGCCCGCTGCGGCCGCCAACCCCGGGGCGGCCGGAGCCGCATCCGGCACTGCAGCCGCGCCCGAGGTTCCCATGACCAACGCGGGCTACAACGTCCAGACGGCCGTTGGCGGGAGGGCCGACGCAGGCATCCCCGCTTGGCTTGCCGGTCTGACTGGCCTCTTCGGTGCAGGAGCCGCGGTTGTAGTCGTAAGGAGCGGTGTGCGGGCACGAAAGGCCAGCCACTAAGCAAGCTCCTCAGGGTGCCGCAAGTCAGTGTGCGGCACCCTCCACCTGATCTGCTATCTCCGGGAGTGATCATGGCCCATCACCGCTTCGCGCGGCTGTCCCGCCCCGTGGCCATCCGTGGGCTGCTGATCACTTCAAGGGACCTACTCCTGTTGGCCCTTTGTATCGGGGGTCTGCTTGCATCCTGGCTGGTCTACGGCGTATCCGGTCCGGGGAATCCGGCTGTATCCGGCCTAGGGCGGAGTGCGCTTTCGACGGCGCCTCCGGCGAGCAAACCCGGGCCGGACAGCGCGCCAATCGGCGCTGCCGCCGCTGCTGAGGGAACACCCTTACCTGCGGCGTCGGCCCCGGTACGGGTCACCTACCCGGCGGTTGGCCTGGACGTGGCGGTTCATCCGCTGCGACCAGACCCTGCCAGCGGAGCCAGCATCGAGCCGCCGGAGACCTTGGACGGGTATTGGCTTAGCCCCTTCGGAACCCCCGGAGCGGGGTCGACGAATACCACGTACGTCATTGGGCACAGTTGGGAAGGGCTGGACGCGCCGTTCAACCACTTGAGCTCGGCGGCCGCCGCCGGCGACGTGCTCGACGTCGCCACCGCAACCGGGGTGATGACGTACAAGGTCGACTCCGTCACGACGTACACAAAATCGATGTTGAAAGACAGTCCGGTCTGGACGGCCATGCCCAACAGATTGGTCCTGATCAGCTGCTACACGCAGGATCTCTGGGGCAAGAACATCGTAGTGATCGCATCGCCCGTCACCGCACGGCAATCCCTCCTGAAAGCCGCGCCCGCCGGGAGGGGTTTTATGTGAGTGGGGGTCTGGTCGGGTGGGGTTTTATGTGAGTGGGGGTCTGGTCGGGTGGGGTTTTATGTGAGTGGGGGTCCGTCCGGGAGGGGTTTTATGTGATCGGGGGTCCGTCCGGGAGGGGTTTTATGTGACCGGGGGTCCGGTCGGGTGGGGTTTTATGTGAGTGGGGGTCCGGCCCGGAGGGGTTATATGTGACCGGGGGTCCGGCCCGGAGGGGTTTCATGTGATCGGGGGTCCGGCCGGGAGGGGTTATATGTGATCGGGGGTCCGGTCGGGAGGGGTTTTATGTGGCCGGGGGTCCGGTCGGGAGGGGTTATATGTGAGTGGGGGTCCGGCCGGGAGGGGTTATATGTGAGTGGGGGTCCGGCGGAGAAGGGTCGTGCTCGAATCGTGAGACGATTTTGACCAAAATGTGGATGCGTTGGCAATCTGAAACCATGAGCGCAACGCAACCCTCCGCAACGATCAACCTGGCTGTCATTCCCGGCGACGGCATTGGCCCCGAGGTCATTGCCGAAGCCCTCAAGGTCCTTGAAAAGGTTGTCGCCGAAGAGGGCGTGGCCTTGGAACAGACAGAATACAAGCTCGGAGCCCAGCACTGGCTTGAAACCGGCGAGACCCTCCCGGACGAGGTCCTGGCAGATCTGCGCACCCGGGATGCCATTCTGTTCGGCGCAGTGGGTGCAGCGCCGGGGGACACCCGCATTCCGTCCGGAATCATCGAACGCGAGCTGCTGCTCAAGCTCCGTTTCAGCCTCGACCATTTCGTGAACCTGCGCCCCTCGCGGCTCTACGGCACGGTGGGCAGTCCGCTGGCCAACCCTGGAACCATCGATTTCATCGTGGTCCGCGAAGGCACCGAGGGCCCGTATGTCGGCAACGGCGGCACGCTGCGCGGAGGGACGCCCCACGAGGTTGCCACCGAGGTCTCGCTCAACACGGCCCACGGCGTCGAGCGCGTTGTCCGCGACGCCTTCCGCCGCGCCAGCGAGCGTCCCCGCAAGCACGTCACCCTTGTCCACAAACACAACGTCCTGGTCTTCGCAGGCCACTTGTGGAAGCGCACTGTCGAGGCCGTGGCCAAGGAATTCCCCGAGGTCACCCACGACTACCTGCACATCGACGCTGCGACGATCTTCATGGTCACTGATCCTTCGCGCTTCGACGTGATCGTCACCGACAACCTATTCGGCGACATCATCACCGACCTCGCCGCGGCCATCACCGGCGGCATCGGGCTGGCAGCCTCGGGCAACATCAATATGGACCGCACCGCGCCCTCCATGTTCGAACCCGTCCACGGCTCCGCCCCGGATATCGCCGGACAGCAGAAAGCGGATCCAACCGCCGCCATCCTTTCCGCCGCCTTGTTGCTGGACCACCTCGGCTACACGGGCGCCGCCCGCAGGATCGAAGCCGCCGTCGTCGCCGACGTCGAAAGCCGCAACGGTGAAAGCCGCAGCACCGCTGCCATCGGTGATGCCATCGCTGCCGCGCTTTAGGGTCCGTACTGGCATCTGAGGGTCTGCGCCCGGGCGTAAGCTTTACTTGAATTATTTACTGCTGCCGTGGTCCGTCGCTGAACCATATCCTCCAAGAGATGGTTCGCTCTGCCTGGTAGCCGACTGGAGGAAACATGACTCAGACTGCCCACGGCGTCGAATTCAGCCAGCAGCTCTCGGAGACCCCGAAGTCTGCTGAGGAGCGTGCAGCTATCCTGGCAAACCCGGGATTTGGCGACTACTTCACCGACAACACCGTCATCGTCGACTACAGCGTTGACGCTGAGGGCAAGGGCGGCTGGCACAGTGCCCGCGTCGAGGCCTATGGACCGATTTCCCTGGATCCCTCGGCAGCAGTCCTGCACTACGGCCAGGAGATCTTCGAGGGCCTGAAGGCATACCGACACGCCGACGGCTCCATCTGGACGTTCCGTCCCGAGGCCAACGCCGCCCGCCTGAACAAGTCCGCACGCCGCTTGGCGCTCCCGGAGCTGCCGGAGGAGTACTTCCTCGGTGCCATCCGCGAACTGGTGCAGGCAGACAAGGAATGGGTTCCGTCCGGCGACGGCGAAGCCCTGTACTTGCGCCCGTTCATGATCGCGACGGAGGCGTTCCTGGGTGTCCGCGCCGCCCGCGAGGTCTCCTTCCGGGTCATTGCTTCTCCAGCCGGCAACTACTTCGGCGGCGAGCTCAAGCCTGTGTCCATCTGGATCTCGCGTGAATACGCACGCGCCGGGCGTGGCGGCACCGGTGCAGCCAAGTGCGGCGGCAACTACGCCGCGTCCCTGATTGCCCAGATGGAAGCCGAAGAGAACGGCTGCAAGCAGGTCCTCTTCCTGGACCCGTTCAACGACGACGCCGTCGAGGAACTCGGGGGCATGAACGTCTTCTTCGTGATGAAGGACGGCTCGCTCGCCACTCCCGCCCTCACCGGAACCATCCTCGAGGGCGTGACCCGCTCTTCCGTCATCCAGGTGGCGAAGGACATGGGCCGCGAGGTTTCCGAGCGGAAGATCACGCTGGACGAGTGGCGCGACGGGGTGGCCTCCGGCGAAATCGCGGAGGTCTTCGCTTGTGGAACCGCGGCCGTGATCACTCCGATCGGCGTGCTCAAGGACAAGACCGAGTTCATCGGCTCCGAGGACGCCAAGGCGGGCGAAACCACCATGGCCATCCGTGAGCAGTTGCTCGGCATCCAGACCGGAAAGGTCGAGGACAAGCACGGCTGGCTCACCCGCCTGGCCTAAGTCCCACCGGCTCCCAAGAAAGTGTCCGACGGCGGCCTCCCACTGCGGTGGGCGGGTCGCCGTCGCGGGTTAACCGGCAAGGGGGCTAACCGGCGAGCGGGCTAGCCGGTAAGCGGGCTGTTGCTCGGCTTGTCTTGCTGGATCCTCGGTCCAATGAGCGCTTCCATCTTGGCCTGCAGATACTGCTGGCCCGCGGCCGATGGGTGGTCGCCGTCGGGACCAATGAGGTCGGGGGCGTCGTTCATGATCCAGCCGAGGTCGATCGGATCAACGAACTCGGCGCCCGCTCGCAGTGCGGCCGCCTTGTCCTGGTCGCGGATGTCGAGCCTTTCCGGTTCGGGCGTGCTCGTGTATGACGGCGGCCCAACCACCACGATGTCGGCCTGGGGAGCGCGGGACTTGACCGAGGCGAAAGCCCGTGCAGCCGCAGCCTCGGTTTCTCCCGGGGAAGTGCCCATGTCGTTTTCGGAACCGAAGAACAGTACTAAGCGCGTCCCGTCCGTGACGGCCTCGTCCACTTGGGAACCGAAGGTTGATCCGTCCTCGCCTACGCTGACATAGCCGGCGCCATCCCGTGCGGCATTGACAATGGTCGTGTTGAACTGTCGAAAGCCGGGATCGTTCTCCACCAGCTTGGGCCAGGCGTCGAAAGGGGAGGTCCCGTGTCCGGTGCTGAGGGAATCTCCGATGATCACCACGGTGGGCCGGCCCGCGGACCGGGGTCCAGCATCCGAGGAACAGGCGCTGTAGGTGCCTAGAACGGAGAAGCAGACGATGGCGATCGCCATTGTCCGCAGGGATCTTCTTCGTCGGGTTCGGGTCTGCAACACTTCGCCTCCTCCTCCGCAACTGTCCCCATGTATCCGTACCGGTTCCTCTTCACCATGCTACGTCGTATGGCGTGCCCGCTTCGTGGCCCCGGGCATTCGTCCAAGGTCAGGCCGATTGGCGTGTGCCAAGATTGAGACGTGAATCCGGTCAATGACGCCACCTTGCACAACAGCAGTCACCTCACCCGCTCACTGCTTGCGCCCAATCCGGGTCCCATGAGCCTCGAGGGCACCAACTCGTACGTTATTTCCGCGCCGGGCGCTGCCGGGGTGGTCGTCGTCGATCCCGGCCCGCTCGATGAACCACACCTCGCCGCCCTGGCCGCCGCCGGAACAGTGGAACTCGTTCTCATCACCCACCGCCACAAGGACCATACCGAGGCGTCCGCCCGCTTCCACGAGCTCACCGGAGCACCCGTCCGTGCCGCGGATCCGGCCCACTGCCACGGCGGCGAACCGTTGCGCGACGGCGAGGTCATCGAGGCCGTCGGCGTTCAGATCCGGGTGCTTGCCACGCCGGGCCACACGTCGGACTCAGTCTGCTTCCACCTTCCGGGCGACGGGCCCGATGGCTCGGTGTTGACGGGCGATACCATCCTGGGGCGCGGCACCACCGTTCTGGACTATCCCGACGGTCGGCTGGGGGACTACCTCGCCAGCCTGGACACGCTTGAGAAGCTCGGTCCCGCGACGCTGTTGCCGGCGCACGGCCCCGTCCTGCCGGCCGTCGACGCCGTGTGCCGGGAGTACCGGGCGCACAGGGAGATGCGCCTGGACCAGATCCGGGAAGCCTTGGCGCGGCTCGGTGCGCAGGCCGGGGTCCAGGCCGTCACTGATGCGGTGTATCCCGACGTCGATCCTTCCGTGCGGTGGGCAGCTGAAACGTCGGTGGCGGCCCAACTGGACTACCTGCGCGGCTGACCGCGCGGGCTGCCCCGCGCGAGCCCGCAGCTCGCGGACGGTAGGCTAGCAACCATGCGTATCGCCCGGTTTGTTGTTGATTCTGATCCCGTCTACGGCGTCGTCGAAGGGGAGCCCGGCAGTGAAGTGATCACTGTCATCCACGGCGACCCTTTCTTCAACGGCGTCGAGCGGACTTCGGTCCGCCACAAGCTCGAAGACGTGCGCCTCCTGGCGCCCATCATTCCCCGCAGCAAGGTGATCGGCGTCGGACGGAATTTTGTCGAGCACGCCAAGGAGCTCGGCAACGAGGTGCCGCAGCAGCCGCTCCTCTTCCTGAAGCCGAACACCTCCGTCGTCGGCCCGAACGATCCGGTCGTGCTGCCCGAGTTCTCCGACGAAGTGTCGTTTGAAGCGGAACTGTGCGTCGTTATCGGGCGCATTTGCAAGGACGTCCCCGAAGACCGGGTGGACGACGTCATCTTCGGCTACACCTGCGGCAACGACCTGACGGCCCGCGATGTCCAGAAGACCGACCTGCAGTGGACCCGGGCCAAAGGCTTTGACACCTCCGCGCCGCTCGGACCCTGGATTGAGACCGAACTCGACCCCGAGGACCTGGCCATCAAGGGCTGGCTCAACGGCGAACTGCGCCAGGACGGCAGCACCAACCAGATGATCCGCGGCGTGCGTGAACTGGTGTCGGTGGTTTCGCAGGCGTTCACTCTGCTCCCGGGCGACGTCATCATGACGGGAACGCCCGCCGGCGTCGGGCTGCTCCAGGAGGGCGATCGCTACGAGATCGAGATCGAAGGCATCGGGCGGCTGTCCAACCCAGTGGTCCGCCGCTAGGCGATCCGAAGCGGAAGGTACGACGGCGGCCACTCACCTCTTTGGTGAGTGGCCGCCGTCGGGCGTTTCCGGCGGAGAAAGCGGAAGGGTTCCACGCGGTAAAGTTGGAACCACTATGACTACTGTTGCTGAGCCGAACTCTGCCGCCATTCCCGCCGTGAACGCCGAAACCCCGGTCCGCGTCCGGTTTTGCCCCTCACCTACGGGAACACCGCACGTTGGGCTGATCCGCACGGCCCTCTTCAACTGGGCCTACGCGCGGCACACCGGCGGCAAGCTGATTTTCCGGATCGAGGACACTGACTCGGCCCGCGACAGCGAGGAGAGCTACCACCAACTGCTTGAGGCGTTGAAGTGGCTCGGCATCGACTGGGACGAGGGCGTGGAGGTCGGCGGCCCGCACGAACCGTACCGCCAGTCGCAGCGCAGCGACATTTACCAGGACGTCATCGCCAAGCTCAAGGCCGGCGGTCACATCTATGAGTCGTACTCCACCCCGGAGGAGATCGAAGCACGGCACCGCGCCGCCGGCCGGGATCCGAAGCTTGGCTACGACGGCTTTGACCGCCACGTCACCGAGGAACAACTCGCCCAGTACAAGGCCGAAGGCCGCAGCGCCGTATTGCGCCTGCGCATGCCGGACGAAGACCTGACTTTCAACGACCTCGTGCGCGGGGAAATCACGTTCAAGGCCGGATCCGTGCCGGACTTCGCCGTGGTGCGCGCCAACGGGGCTCCGCTGTACACCCTCGTGAACCCCGTGGATGACGCACTCATGGGCATCACGCACGTCCTCCGCGGCGAAGACCTGCTCAGCTCCACCCCGAGGCAGATCGCCCTCTACCGGGCCCTTTACGCGATCGGCGTGGCTGAGTACATGCCAGAGTTCGGCCACCTTCCCTACGTCATGGGCCAGGGAAACAAGAAGCTTTCCAAGCGCGATCCGGAATCCAGCCTGTTCCTGCACCGCGAACGTGGCTTCATCCGTGAAGGACTGCTCAACTACCTCTCACTCCTGGGCTGGTCCCTGAGCGCTGATGAAGACATCTTCACCGTGGAGCAACTCGTGGCAAACTTCGACATCCACGACGTCCTGGGCAACCCTGCGCGCTTCGACCTCAAGAAGGCCGAGGCCATCAACGGCACCCACGTGCGGATGCTCGCGCCGGAAGATTTCCGCGAGAGGCTCGTGCCTTACCTGCGGGCCGCCGGCTTCGTGGGGGAGATCCTTACTCCGCGGCAGGAAGAGATTCTTGCCGAGGCCGCGCCGCTGGTCCAGGAACGGATCACCCTGTTGGGCGAAGCTCCCGAGATGCTCGCGTTCCTATTCAAGGCCGACGACGCGATCGACATCGCCGACGACGCACGCAAGGGACTCCCTGAGAATCTGGGCGAGGTCCTGGACGCCTCGCTCGCTGCGCTGGAACCCCTTGAGGACTGGACGGCAGAAGGCATCCAGGCAGCGCTCAAGCAAGCCTTGGTGGAGGATCTCGGACTCAAGCCGCGCCTCGCGTTCGGCCCGGTGCGCACAGCGATCTCCGGCCGCCGGATCTCGCCGCCGCTGTTCGAATCCATGGTCATCCTGGGCAAGGATTCCTCCCTTGCCCGCCTGCGCTCGTTCCGCGGCTAGTCCAGGCACACCGCGATGAGCGTACTGCACGAGTCATTCGGCACGGTCCGGGGTGTTCTCTTCGACATCGACGACACCCTGGTTGACCTTGAATACGCGATGACCACGGCCTTGCGTGATGTGAGCGAACACCTCCTGCCCGGCCTGGACCAGGCCGGGTGGGAGAAGTTCGGACGGATCTTCACGCATGAAACCACGCATTTCTATGACCGGTACCTCGCCGGCGAATTGACGTTCAACGAGCAGCGACTCCTGCGTGGCCGCGCTGCGCTGGGGCATTTCGGCGTGGAACTCGGGGGAGAGGACTCCCACACCTGGCTCAATGATTACTCGCGGCTGCAGCCGAGTTATGTCAGGGCCTTCAGTGATGTCGTGCCGGTCCTCGACGCCTTGGACGCTGCAGGCATCCCCTATGGTGCCGTGAGCAACAATGTCCACGATTACCAGCGGGTCAAGCTCGACAGCGCCGGACTCGCACGGGTCTCCGTCCTGGTGGGAACGGACACCGTCGGTGTGCCCAAGCCGGACCCTGCCATTTACCTGGAAGGGGTCCGGCGCTTGGGCTCCACTCCCTCGGAGACCCTCTTTGTCGGAGACAACCGCCTTCTTGACGCCGACGGCGCGAACGCGGCCGGGTTGCAGGGCATCTGGCTGAACCGTACCGGCGAGCTGGCCCCCGATTTTTCCGGGCGCGAAATAGATTCCCTGACCCGGCTGCTCGCCTGAGGCTCCTCCGGCTGAACGCCCACACGGCCGCGGTCAGGTGCGGATCGGGCGGGCACGCGGCGGGTGCGTTCGATTTGTGCGCATCGGAAGTCTCGGGTAAAGTAATTACTCGTGCTGAGGGGCACGGAGCGCAGGTTTAGGCCAGCGAATCCGGCCTAAAAGCGCCAATGGGATATGGTGTAATTGGCAACACTACGGTTTCTGGTACCGTCATTCTAGGTTCGAGTCCTGGTATCCCAGCTCTAAATAATCCGCGGATTTATGCGGGAATTTGGAGTTTCAAAACGGCTTGCCGATTTGAAACAATGCTGATTGTGTGAAATACTCATTCAGCTTGAATGCCGGAATCGGTATTCAAAAAGCAGCAGCAAAGTGCAAGGCCCCATCGTATAGCGGCCTAGTACGCCGCCCTCTCACGGCGGTAACGCGGGTTCGAATCCCGCTGGGGTCACCAATGAATCCCCCGGAACCAACAGGTTCCGGGGGATTTTTTGTTTCGCGATATCGGGGCGCCGTAGCTTTCTCCCCGGGTTTGGCGCACAAAAGCCCTGGAATGGGGCAACACGCAGTGTCGCCGGGCCCTTTCCTCGGCAAAGGTGGGGAGAATCGTGCGGCGGGCTAGCTGGTCTTCCGGAGAGCTTCTGCGGCGTCCCTGACCTTGATCAGCGTCCGGAGGTTCCGTGTGGTGGTACTCGCCTTGTAGCGGGCCTTCGAGGAGAGCTTGCTGAAGGGGCTGTCCAACGTTCCTCCCGCCGGGGCAAGCCACGCCGACGCCTCAGGACCTAGCCGGACTTGCTCGACGCCGCCATCACCAGGGGTGCCGAGGGCGGCGCCGGCGTCGAACAACTCGTCCAGCATGGCCTTGTCCGAGGTGAGGGTGACGTAGCTGTGCGTGGCTTTATCGTCGGCGGGATAGGGGCAGGCATCCACCAGTTGGGCTATCCTTTCGGCGGTCAGGACCACCACCCAGGCGTCATAGCCGAATGCTTCCCGCAGGCACTTTTCGAACTGTTCCTTGACTCCCGCGGCGTCGAGCGCGCTCCGGAGCACCACGTTGCCGCTGGCCAGCAAGGTCTTGACGTCGGTGAACGGGTACGCCTTGAGGGCTGCCTTGAGGTCCGCCATCTTGATGTTGATCCCGCCCACGTTGATCCCGCGCAGGAACACGGCAAAGCTCTCCATGCGCCCACCCTACAACGGCGGTAGGGCCGAAGGCGCCAGGGGTTGTTATCGCGCTCAGTCGTTGTTCTTGCGCAGGGCTTCGGTGAGTATCCGGGCGGCGTTGCAGACGACTTCGGCATGCAGGCGTCCGGGCTGGCGGGTCAGCCGCTCGATCGGGCCCGAGATGGACACCGCGGCAATGACCCGGCCGGACGGGCCGCGGACGGGTGCGGAGACCGAGGCGACGCCGGGCTCGCGTTCGCCGAGGCTCTGTGCCCAGCCCCGGCGTCGTACTCCTGCCAGGACCGTCGGCGTGAACCGGGCATTCTGGAGTCCGTCCAAGAGGCGGTCGTGGTCTTCCCATGCCAGCAGGACCTGGGCGGCGGAGCCGGCCTTCATGGAAAGCTGCGTGCCCACGGGGATCGTGTCACGCAGGCCGATCGGGCGTTCGGCTGAGGCAACGCAGACGCGCCAGTCGCCCTGGCGCCGGAAAATCTGGGCGCTTTCTCCGGTGGCGTCGCGCAACTGGATGAGGACGGGGCCGGCGGATGCGATGAGCCGGTCTTCGCCCGCCGCCGAGGCGAGTTCGACAAGGCGGCTGCCGAGGACAAAGCGCCCTTGGATGTCGCGGCTCACGAGCCGGTGGTGGACCAGTGCCAGCGCCAAGCGGTGCACCGTGGGGCGGGCCAGCCCTGTTGCTGCCACAAGTTGCGCCAAGGTGGTTGGCCCCGCCTCAAGTGCGTCGAGCACTTGGGCCGCTTTATCGATGACACCGACTCCACTAGAATTGTCCATGTAATGATATTGCCGTCTCAATATCTGAGATGCAAGTTGTTTCGCTGGCGCAGTCCGGCTCGCTGATGTTCAGTTGAAGTAGTCAAGCCAACCGCAGTGAAGGGAGCAGGCCGTGGGAAAGACACTGGCCGAGAAAGTCTGGGACGCGCACGTGGTGCGCAAGGGCGACGGCGAAGGAGCCAACGCCCAGCCCGACCTTCTGTTCATTGACCTGCACCTCGTGCACGAGGTGACCTCGCCGCAGGCCTTCGAGGGCCTTCGCCTGGCGGGCCGCCAGTTGCGCCGCCCCGACCTCACCATTGCCACCGAGGACCACAACACGCCGACGCTGGACATCGACAAACCGATCGCCGATCTGACCAGCCGCACGCAGATCCAGACCCTGCGCAACAACTGCAAGGAGTTCGGCGTCCGCCTGCACTCGCTCGGCGACGCCGAACAAGGCATTGTGCACGTTGTCGGCCCGCAGCTGGGCCTCACCCAGCCCGGCATGACGGTTGTCTGCGGAGACTCCCACACCTCCACCCACGGTGCCTTCGGAGCACTCGCGATGGGAATCGGCACTTCCGAGGTAGAACACGTCATGGCCACCCAGACGCTGTCCCTCAAGCCGTTCAAGACCATGGCCATCAATGTTGAAGGCACCCTGCGCCCGGGGGTTTCGGCGAAGGACATCATCCTCGCTGTCATTGCCAAGATCGGCACCGGCGGCGGGCAGGGCTATGTCCTGGAGTACCGCGGCTCGGCGATCCGTGCGCTGTCGATGGAGGCGCGCATGACCATCTGCAACATGTCGATCGAGGCCGGCGCCCGGGCGGGCATGGTGGCTCCGGACGAGACGACCTACGCGTACATGTTGGGCCGCCCGCACGCCCCCCAGGGCGCCGAGTGGGACGCCGCCGTCGAGTACTGGAACACCCTGCACACCGACGAAGACGCCGCTTTCGACGTCGAGGTGGACCTCGACGCCGACACCTTGGAGCCGTTCGTGACGTGGGGGACTAATCCGGGCCAGGGCGTTTCGCTCAGCGAGGCGGTGCCGTTCCCCGAGGACTTCGCCGACGAGAACGCCAAGCTGGCGGCCGAGCGGGCACTGCAGTACATGGGACTGGAAGCAGGGACGCCGATGAAGGACATCCGGGTGGACACGGTCTTCCTCGGATCCTGCACCAACTCGCGAATTGAGGATCTCCGTGCGGCCGCCGATGTCATCCGCGGACGTGAAAAGGATCCGAAGGTCAGGATGCTGGTGGTTCCCGGCTCGGCGCGCGTCCGGCTGGAGGCCGAAGCAGAGGGTCTGGACAAGGTCTTCAAGGAATTCGGCGCCGAATGGCGCTTCGCCGGCTGCTCCATGTGCCTGGGCATGAACCCGGACCAGCTGGAACCGGGGGAGCGCTGCGCCTCCACCTCGAACCGCAACTTCGAGGGCCGCCAGGGCAAGGGCGGCCGCACCCACCTGGTTTCGCCGGTGGTCGCCGCAGCCACGGCAGTACGGGGAACGCTGAGCTCGCCCTCGGACTTGGAACCCGCCTCTGTCTCCGCATCCACCACCACCGACGCCGCCTAGGAGGGCCCCATGGAAAAGTTCACCACCCACACCGGCATCGGTGTCCCCCTGCGCCAGAGCAATGTGGACACGGACCAGATCATTCCCGCGGTCTACTTGAAGCGGATCACCCGTACCGGTTTTGAGGACGCCCTGTTCTCCGCTTGGCGCAAAGACCCCGCCTTCATCCTGAACCAGGAACCCTTCAACGCCGGCTCCGTGCTCGTGGCCGGACCCGATTTCGGTACAGGTTCATCCCGCGAGCACGCAGTCTGGGCGCTGAAGGACTACGGTTTCAAAGCCGTCCTCTCCTCCCGGTTCGCGGATATCTTCCGCGGCAACTCGGGAAAGCAGGGCCTCCTTGCCGCCCAGGTGGCACAGGACGACATCGAGCTGATCTGGAAGGAGCTCGAGAACCACCCGGGCACCCAGGTCAAGGTGGACCTCGTGTCCAAAACCGTCGAGTGCGGGAACATCGTGGCTCCCTTCGAGATCGACGACTACACGCGCTGGCGCCTTCTGGAAGGCCTGGACGACATCGGACTGACCCTCCAGCATGAGGAAGACATCACGGCCTACGAGGCCACACGGCCTTCCTTCAAGCCGAAGACCCTCCCGGCGCGCACCCAGTAAGCCCAAACGCACCCAGTAGCTATCGCACCATCTAAAGACTGGCGCACCTTGTAAGGACCGGCGCACCCGAACGAGCGGGTGCGCCGGTCCTTTTGATGTGCTTTTCCGGTTTCGGCGGGTTCTGTTCATGGTGTGATCCCCGCGTTGCGCAGCTTAGACAAGAGCTCGGCCCCGTCTTTCGCCGCGGGCCACATCCATCGGACCACGGTCAGTCCCGTTGCCCTTAGACGGTCCTCCCGGATCTTTTCGGCCTTCAGCACGTCTTCCGGGCTGCGTCCGGCCAGGAACTCGCCCCGACTATATTTCGCCCAACCATCGAACTCGCCCACGACGCCATGGTCCCGCCAGTAGAAGTCCGAATATCCGATCAGTCCTTGTGCGTCGCGATGCGCCGCCTGCAGCTCGGGCTTAGGAAGTCCGGCCAGTATCATCACCGCACGGCTCAGCGATTCTCCTGGCGAACCGGACGCGGGATCAGCTGCCGCAAGTATCCGCTGCACTCGCCGTTGCTTAACATTGCTCAGACCACGGAGGCGGGAAAGGACTCTTTCGCCGAATTCTTCCGGCGACCGTCCCGATTGCCTCCAGAATGATGCTGCACGATCCGCGGCGGGCAAGGATCCAGTAAGGGGCAACATGGCGGCCAGGTTCCCGATGGTCTGCTCCATGGAGGTAACCCGGAGGCCGTGCAGCATCACAACGTCGCACTCATCCGGCACGGCCAGGCGGCGCCTGATGCCATTCCGGGACCTGCCGCCGCCTGGACCCGGCATGACCAGCGTCTCGACTTCCTCGGGCACCTCGATCAGCGGGAGGTCCCACACCGACGCTGCTGATTGGCCGCAGAAGAGCGGTGGCTTGCGGGCAGCGTCGTTCACGGCCTGGATTTTGACGCGGAACTGCTCCCACGGTTCCAACTCCGTCCAGCGGCTGGCCGGAAGGTACAAGCCCCGGCGGATCCGTACCAGTTCGTTGCGCCGGGCCATTCTTGCAACCGTGCGCCCTCCGTGGTCGTCGTTCGGGTCGGAATGCGGGGTTATCCATGGATCGGGCCGGAAAGGTGGCATGGCTCCAGCATTGCGGGCACCACGCCCGGTCCCCAGCCCGCCGTCGTCGTATGTGGAAAAGTCCCGCGAACATCGACGTTCCCGCGCCCGCCCGAGCCACATCCGGCACCGCGAAACCCGTCCACGCCACGCCCCGCCATTTCGAATCGGTAACGTCAGCTTTTATGCTTAGCTGGAGCCTTCGTAAGTGTGGGGGCGTCAACTCGTGAGGAAACCGGTATAGATGAGTAGTGTTCTGACAATCCGCGGCGGCGTCCCTTTGACTGGCCGTGTCACCGTCAGAGGTGCCAAGAACCTTGTTCCCAAGGCCATGGTGGCTTCCCTCCTCGGCAACGAACCGTCGGTGCTGCGGAACGTCCCGGAAATCAAGGACGTCGAGGTAGTCACCAGCCTCTTGCAGCTCCACGGTGTGACTGTGCAGAAGGATCCCGTCACCGGCGATCTCACTCTGGACCCCAAGAATGCGAAGACGGCTTCGAGCACGGCGATCGACGCCCACGCCGGCGACTCCCGCATTCCGATCCTTCTGTGCGGTCCGTTGATCCACGCCATCGGCGAAGCATTCATCCCCGATCTGGGCGGCTGCAAGATCGGCGACCGGCCCATCGACTACCACCTGAACGTGCTCCGCCAGTTTGGCGCCGTCGTTGAAAAGCGCCCGGGTGGCATCCACATCGCCGCTCCCAAGGGCCTCCACGGCGCCAAGATCTCCCTTCCGTACCCGTCGGTGGGAGCCACGGAACAGGTCCTGCTGAGCGCCACGCGCGCCAAGGGCATCACCGAACTCAGCGGTGCCGCCACCGAACCCGAGGTCATCGACCTCATCGCGGTGCTACAGAAAATGGGCGCCATCATCAGCGTCCAGACGGACCGCACCATCAGGATTGAGGGCGTCAAGGACCTGGGTGGCTACGACCACCGGGCACTGGCAGACCGCAATGAATCGGCATCGTGGGCTTCGGCGGCCTTGGTGACCCGTGGAGACATCTTCGTGGAGGGCGCTTCCCAGCGGGACATGATGACTTTCCTCAACACCTACCGCAAGGTGGGCGGCGGAATGGATATCCGCGAGGACGGCATCCGTTTCTACCACCCTGGCGGAAAGCTGACCCCGCTCGTCCTTGAGACGGATGTGCACCCCGGCTTCATGACCGACTGGCAGCAGCCCCTGGTGGTCGCCCTGACCCAGGCTGAAGGCGTGTCGATTGTCCACGAAACCGTGTACGAAAACCGATTCGGCTTCACCGATGCGCTGACCCGGATGGGCGCAACGATCCAGGTCCACCGCGAATGCCTTGGAAGCGTGCCGTGCCGCTTCGGCCAGCGCAACTTCCTGCACTCCGCCGTCGTCTCGGGACCCACTCCGCTCAAGGGCACAGACATCGACATCCCCGACCTCCGTGGCGGATTCAGCCACCTTATTGCGGCACTCGCCGCGACCGGCACCTCCAGGGTGACCGGGATCGACATCATCAACCGCGGCTACGAGCGATTCACCGAAAAGCTCGCCGGCCTGGGCGCCGATTTCGACCTCACCGAATCCAAGTAACGGGGGATACCTTGAAGGAACCGGCCCAGAGCCGAGCCATGTTCGCTGTTCTTGCGGGAATCGCACGACCAATCATGAACATCCTCATGGCAAAGAAGTGGGAGGGGACCGAAAAGCTCCCCGCAGGCGGCTTCATCGCTGCTCCGAACCACTGCACGGAGATCGACCCCATCGTTGTAGGGCACATGCTCTACAACATGAAGCGCCCGCCGCACTTCCTCGCGAAGGCCGGACTCTTCAAGGCTCCAGTCCTCGGCACCCTGTTGCGCGCCACGAGGCAGATCCCCGTGGAGCGCTCGACGACGGGTGCGAACCGTTCGCTGCAGGCCGCCCAGGAAGTGGTGGATGCAGGCGGCGCCATCATCATCTATCCGGAGGGTACCCTGACGCGCGATCCGGATCTGTGGCCGATGAAGGGCCACACCGGCGCCGCCCGCCTGGCAATCCAGACGGGCGCCCCAGTGGTTCCCATTGCCCATTGGGGTGCCCATGAGGTGTTCCCCCGCTACGCCAAACGCTTCCATGTGTTCCCGCGGAAGACCTCCCGCATCCTGGTAGGCGATCCCGTGGACCTCAGCGCTTTCCAGGGCCGGCCGCTGGACCGGGCCACCCTGATTGAGGCCACGGACATCATCATGGATGCCATTACGGATCTCCTTGCTTCCTTGCGCGGGGAAGAACCGCCCAAGGAACGGTGGGACCCGGCCGCCCACAACCAGGCGAAGCACGGCCGCTTCCAAGCGACTGAAGGAAACCCGGGCACCAACGGTACGGACGGGCCGAAGTGACGTCCGGGGAAGACCTTGTCGCCGACAAAGGTGCCGACAAAGGTGTTGTGGCCGTGCTCGGCGCGGGATCCTGGGGCACTACATTCGCAAAGGTCCTGGCGGATGCCGCACACGCGACCGGTGCGGAGCGGGCTATCCGCATTTGGGGGCGCCGGGAAGAAGTAGTTGCGCAGATCAACGCGGAGCACCGCAATGCGCAGTACTTGAAGGACGTTCCGCTGCCCGACTCCATCACGGCCTCGACCGATGTGGCCGAGGTCCTCGCGGGTGCCGGGGTGGTGATCCTGGCTGTGCCGGCGCAGTCGCTTCGGCTTCAACTGCGCAAGTGGAAACCACTGGTGGCCCCCGGCGCGGTGGTTGTTTCCCTCATGAAGGGGCTTGAACTCGGTACCGATTCGCGCATGAGCCAAGTCATTTCCGAGGAACTCGACATTCCGCAGGAACGCGTGGCCGTCGTTTCGGGCCCCAACCTGGCAATGGAGATCGCGCGACAGGAACCGACGGCGTCCGTCGTGGCCTGCAGCGACGAAGCGACAGCTGCATCGTTCGCGCTCTACTGCACCGCACCGTACTTCCGCCCGTACACGAGCAACGACGTGGTGGGCGTCGAAATCGGTGGAATCGTGAAAAACGTGATCGCCCTCGCCGTCGGGATTTGCGAAGGCAAGCAGATGGGCGACAACACCAAGGCCTCGGTGATCACGCGCGGCCTCGCGGAGACTACGCGGCTGGCTCTTGCCCTTGGCGGCGAGGCGCACACCATGGCCGGCCTGGCCGGACTGGGCGACCTCGTTGCCACCTGTTCCTCGCCGCTCTCGCGGAACCACACGGCCGGCCGTTTGCTGGGCGAAGGCCACACCCTCGAGCAGGTCACCGAGCGCATGACCCAGACGGCGGAAGGCATCAAATCCGGGTACGCTGTCTACGAACTGGCCGGAAAACTCGGTGTCGACATGCCGATCACCGCGGCCGTAGTAGCCGTCCTCGAAGGCAAACTGTCCGTTGATGAACTTGGGCCCAAACTCCTGGCCCGCTCCCTGAAGTCCGAAGGCGATTACTGACTGTGACCGAAGAATCCCTCCCTGCCGGAACCGCTGAGTCCGCCGTCCCTGCCGCATCCTCGGAGCCGGCCGAACCCCGGCGGCCCCGCGTCGCCGTGCTCTTTGGCGGCCGATCCAGCGAGCACGCGGTCAGCTGCGTGACGGCGGCCGGCGTCATGGGCGCCATCGACAAAAACAAGTACGACGTCGTCCCCATCGGGATAGCCAAGTCCGGCCAGTGGGTGATCCCCTCCGCCGACGTCAGCCAGTGGTCGCTGAGCGCCTCGGCCCTGCCCGAGGTGGAGCCTTCCGGCAGGACCGTCACCCTCGCTGAGGTCGGCGGAGCACACCAATTGATCGTGACGGAACCGAATGCGGTGCCTGAGGAGCTGGGCTCCGTGGACGTCGTGTTTCCCTTGCTGCACGGC
Source organism: Arthrobacter alkaliphilus (assembly GCF_021483235.1). GTDB lineage: Bacteria > Actinomycetota > Actinomycetes > Actinomycetales > Micrococcaceae > Arthrobacter > Arthrobacter alkaliphilus. Next base: position 64,523 of record NZ_JAKEEC010000010.1, read on the forward strand.
CCGTGGGGCGAAGACGGCACCATCCAAGGCCTCTTGGAGCTTTCGGACACCCGCTACGTGGGAGCAGGAGTCCTCGCGTCCGCCGTCGGCATGGACAAGCACTTCATGAAGGTAGTTTTCGAGGCCGCCGGGCTGACCGTGGGACCGTATGTCGCGGTCACGGACCGTGAATGGATCAACGACGCCGAAGCGGTGCGCAAGCGCGTGGACCGCCTCGGCTTTCCCGTCTTCGTGAAGCCCGCCCGCGCCGGCTCCTCGATGGGAATTTCCAAGGTGGACTCGATGGATGGCCTGGACGCCGCCATTGACGAAGCGCGGCGGCACGACCTCAAGCTGGTGATCGAGGCCGGCATCGTTGGCCGCGAAATCGAGTGCGCCGTCCTTGAAGGACGCGGCACCGCCGCCCCGCGGACCTCCATGCCGGGCGAAATCGCCGTCGCTCCGGGCGAACACGAGTTCTACGACTTCAACGCCAAATACGTGGAGGACGGCGCCGCGGCCCTCAGCTGCCCGGCAGACATCCCCGACGAAGCGATCGCGCGCGTCCGTGAGCTCGCGGCCGCCGCGTTCGATGCGGTCGGGGCTGAAGGCCTCAGCCGCGTGGACTTCTTCTACACCCCGGACGGCGAGCTCATCATCAACGAGATCAACACAATGCCCGGGTTCACCCCGAAGAGCATGTACCCGCAAATGTGGGCGGCTTCCGGGCTGGGCTACGCCGAGTTGATCGACGAACTCATCTACCTGGCACTCAACCGCAAGACCGGCCTGCGCTGACCGCGGGCTGCGGCCGCTGACCGCGGGCCGCCGCCGCTGACGGCCAGGGCTGAGCCCTGCTACTTGCCCGGCGTGCTCGTGGGCAGGTTCTGCAGCAGCTCAGGCTGGCCGATGCACTTGCGCGTAGCCTTGATTTTCGCGGCGGCCGGTGCCAGGTCGGCAAGGACCGTCGCGGAGCTGATCTTGTTCGGGTCCATAAGGATTTCGGTGGCAGGCTCGCGCCCGTAAGTGGTCAGGGTCCATACCGGGTCGCCTTCCTTGATGACCCAGTCGACGTCGTTGACGGTGACGCAACGATCGGTGGTGGGGCCGGGCACGTTGACGCCGCAACGCAGAATCAACACAGCCGGATCTCCCCAGGCCGCCGTGGCCTGGCTATTGGTCTTCCGCAGGGCGGCGTCGCCGATGGTGTCCGGAAGCGACACCATCATGGGAGCACAGGCGGCGTTCGCTGCATCAGCCGCGGGCTTCACGTCGACGACGGGGGAGCAGGCTGAGAGGGTAAGGACCGAAGCCGCCGCTGCTGCCACGGAACAGAGGGCGCGGACGTACCCGGCGGCTTTCGTTTGTTGCATTGATTAAGCCTATCGCGGCGCGGGCGTTCCCAAGATCGGGTGACTGTGGCCATGGGCCAAGCCCCTGTGTTGTCGGTGGTTCGCGATAGCGTAGAGCTGTGTCCATAGAACAACAGACCGTCGGCGAGCTGTCCGAGGGAGAGCTCCTCAGGCGCATCCTTCCGCGCCTGAACCACAGCAACAGCGTGCTGCTCGGGCCGGGGGACGATGCCGCCGTCGTCGCCGCCCCGGATGGCCGGACCCTCATTTCCATCGACACCCAGACCCAGGACCAGGACTTTCGCCTGGAATGGAACAACGGATACCGGACTACTGGCTATGACGTCGGATGGAAGTCGGCAGCGCAGAATCTCAGCGACATCAACGCGATGGGAGGCACCGCCGTTTCCCTCGTGGTCAGCTTGACCATGCCGCCGGGTACTCCGGTCCGGTGGGTTGAGGACTTTGCGGACGGCCTGTCGGCCGGCATCGTCGGCCTGGGGGCTGCCGATTGTTCGGTTGCCGGGGGAGACCTGGGCCGTGGACGCGAAATCGCGGTGACCGTCGCGGTCGTCGGAACAATGCATGGGCTCCCTGCCGTGGTGCGCTCCGGGGCCTGTCCGGGAGACGTCCTGGCCCTTGCCGGAACTGTGGGACGAGCGGCAGCCGGCCTGGCCCTGCTCGAAAGCACCATACCCGTCGGCACGCTGAACACCGCCCAGCGCGCACTCGTGGACACCCAGTGTCGGCCGCAGCCACCCCTCGGCGCGGGGCCGCAGGGCGCCAAGGCAGGAGCAACAGCCATGATGGACGTTTCCGACGGGCTCTTGCGCGACGGCGCCCGCCTCGCCGAAGCCAGCGGCGTCGCGGTGGACCTGGACCCGATCGCCCTCAAGGCCCTCGCCACCCCCTTGGAAGCTGCCTCGTCTCCCCTTGGCCGCGACCCCATGGACTGGGTGCTGGGCGGCGGAGAGGACCATGGCCTGTTGGCGACTTTTCCGGCAAGCGTTCAGTTACCTTCCGGCTTCACTGCGATAGGCTCGATCCAGGCCGTTGCCGAAGGACAGCACAGCGGCGTCCGGATAGCGGGGATGCCCGCTGACACCGTGGGATGGGATCACTTTGCAGACTAAGATTGCCGCCAATGCGCACGCCATGAAGCGGTGGCTGGGCAAAGCTGAGACGACGCTCGGGAACCACAGCGACCGCCTGAACGCCATCAACATCTTCCCGGTGGCCGATGGAGACACCGGCACCAACCTCTACCTCACCGTCCGCTCCGCCGCGGCATCGCTCGCCGATCGTTCCACAGCCGACGAACCGGTGAACGACGTCGGCGCCGTCCTGGCCGCGGCCGGACGGGCGGCCATGGAGCAGGCCCGGGGGAATTCCGGAACGCTTTTTGCCGTCTTTCTGTGCGCAATGGCCGAGCCGTTGGCGGGCCACACCCGCCTCAGCGCTCCCTTGCTCGCCGCCGCCCTGAACCGGGCCCAGATTAGGGCATGGTCTGCCTTGAGCGAGCCGGTGCCGGGCACCATGCTTTCCGTCCTCGAAGCCGCCGCCAGGGCAGCAGGGGAATGCGACAACGCCCACAACGGCGACGACAGCAACCAGGCGCTCGGGCTTGCCTTGGACGCCGCCGTCAACGCCGCGGTGGATGCCGTGGTGCAAACGGAGGACCAACTCGCGCTGCTGCATGCCGCGCACGTAGTGGATGCGGGCGGAGTGGGCATGTTGCTGATCCTGGACTGCCTGCGTTCGGCTGTGCTTGGCGAGGAACTCCAGCACGAGCTGCTGGACGGGCTGCACGGTTACGACGTGCAGGATCCGCACATCCATGCCGGAATGCCCGACGACGACGGTGTCGAGGTCATGTGCACCATCAGCCTTTCACCGCTGGCAGCCGCCACACTCCGCCAACGGCTCGACGAACTCGGCGACTCCGTCATCATGAGCCAGGTGGGCAGCGCAAGCCAGGGGCCCGGCTCGTCGGGACGGACTGACGCCGAGGACAACGACGACGAAGACTCCGCAGAGGCGAGCTACCGCTGGCGCGTGCATGTCCATGTTCCGGATGCCGAACCCGCAGTGGCCGTCATCCGGTCACTCGGCGAGCCCACCGACATCTCCGTCAGCCAGCTCTCGGTGCCGCGCGACCCGGGCCTTCCGGCAGGCCAGCACGGGCATGAATACTGAGCTTCACCTTCCGCTCGAGCGGAGGATCGGCAAACGCTCGGCGTCCGTCATCGGGAAGCACCTTGGCCTGGACACTGTCGGGGAACTCCTGAACTACTTTCCGCGTCGCTACCTGAGCCGCGGGGAGCTGACGCCCATCAGCAAATTGCCGCTGGACGAAGAGGCCACCCTCATCGCCAGGGTGTTGTCCAATTCAACCCGGCAAATGCGGGCAAGACGGGGGTCGTTGACCGACGTCGTTGTCACGGACGAGGCCAGCGGCGAGCAGGTTCCCGGAACGTTGAAGATCAGTTTCTTCAACGGCTTCCGCGCCCGGAATGAGCTTCAACCCGGCCGCAGGGTGATGTTCTCCGGCAAGGTCAGCCGCTACGGCGGATCCTTGGGCATGACCAATCCGGACTTCATGCTGCTCGACGAGGACCCGGAAGTCGCCGGTTCCATCGATCCGGAAAAGCTCGCGGCCATGCCCATTCCGGTGTACCCGGCCACGGCGAAACTCACCAGTTGGTCCATCCATAAGGTCATCACCACGCTGCTGGACACCATCGACGTGGACCGCATCGAGGATCCGCTGCCCGCCGAAATCACGTCCAGGGAGAAATTCCTGGGGGTTGGGCAGGCGTACCGGCTGATCCATTCTCCGGAGACGGCAGTGGACTGGCAGCGCGCCCGTGACCGCTTCCGCTACCAGGAGGCACTGGTCCTGCAGACTGCGTTGGCGCGGCGGCGGGCCCAGCTGGCTGCCGAGGAGGCCACCGCTCGCCGGCCCGTGCCCGAAGGGCTCCTTGCCGCCTTCGACCGGCAGCTTCCCTTCACGTTGACGGCCGGCCAGGCCGCTGTCGGAAAGACACTTTCCCACGAGCTGGCACAGGACTCGCCGATGAACCGCTTGCTCCAGGGCGAAGTGGGTTCCGGAAAAACGATCGTCGCCTTGCGGGCCATGCTGCAAGTGGTGGATGCCGGCGGCCAAGCCGCGCTGCTTGCCCCCACCGAGGTCCTCGCGGCTCAGCACTTCGAGTCCATCCGGAGGACCTTGGGCCCGCTGGCCCGCGACGGTTTGTTCGGAGGTGCCGGGATGCTCGGCGGGGCAGGATTGTTGGACGCCGATGCCGGGAACGGCCCCGGGTCGGTCCAGGTCGCCTTGCTGACCGGGTCCATGCCAACTGCTGCCCGCAAACAGGCCATGCTGGATGCGGCTTCGGGCAACGCCGGCATTGTGATCGGCACCCATGCGCTGCTCAGCGACAAAACCTCATTCCAGGACCTCGGCCTGATCGTGGTGGACGAGCAGCACCGCTTTGGAGTGGAGCAGCGCGACGCCCTGCGTGCCAAGGCCAACCGGCCGCCCCACCTGCTGGTGATGACGGCCACCCCGATTCCGCGCACTGTTGCCATGACTGTCTTCGGCGACCTCGAGACGTCCGTGCTTGACGAACTCCCTGCGGGCCGGGCGCCCATCTCCACGCACGTCGTCGGACTCGCCGAAAACCCTGGCTGGGCGGCGCGGATCTGGAAACGTTCGCGGGAGGAGATCGATGCCGGCCACCAGGTGTACGTCGTGTGTCCCAAGATCGGAGACGACGACGACGGCGACTTCAGCCCGGGCGAAGCGGAACCAAGCGATGCCGACCTTTCGGAGGAGGGCTCCGCTCGCGAGCTCGCCTCGGTGACCGCCGTCGTCGAAGCACTCAGCCAGGAGCCCGCCCTGCGCGGCGTCCGGGTAGAGCCCCTCCACGGGCGGCAGGATCCGGCACTCAAGTCCGAAACCATGGGCTCGTTCACCACCAACCAGACCCAAATGCTGGTCTCCACGACGGTCATTGAGGTGGGTGTGGACGTCCATAACGCCACGCTGATGGTGATCCTTGATGCTGACCGTTTCGGCATTTCGCAACTCCACCAGTTGCGCGGGAGGGTAGGCCGCGGCGGCCTTCCGGGCACCTGCCTGCTGGTCACGACGCTTGAACCCGGCCATCCGAGCCGTAGGCGCCTTGACGCCGTCGCGTCCACCACCGACGGTTTTGAGCTGTCCCAGGAAGACCTCAAGCTGCGCCGCGAAGGCGATATCCTCGGCGCTTCCCAATCCGGTGGGCGCTCCACGCTTAAGCTGTTGCGGGTCCTGGAGCATGAGGACGTGATCGCCCGGGCCCGCAACGATGCCCAGTTGCTCGTCGCCAGCGATCCCGGGCTGGAGGGCCAAGGGGCCTTGGCTGCCGCGATCGACGAATATCTGAACCCCGAGAAGGAGGCGTTCCTTGAACGCGGCTAAGGAATCGATCCCTGACGGCACAGCTGTGTGCGCCGCCCCGGGAGTTCGCCGGTGAGCCGGATCATAGCCGGCGTGGTGGGTGGCAACCCGCTGGTCAGCGTCCCCGGAAACGCCACGCGGCCCACGACGGACCGCGTCAAGGAAGCGTTGTTCTCGCGGCTCGAGGCACTCGACGCCATCGACGACGCCCGCGTTTTGGATCTTTACGCAGGCTCAGGATCGCTCGGCATCGAAAGTGCCAGCCGGGGCGCCCGCTCTGCCGAACTCGTGGAGTTCGACGCACGCGCCTCGGAAGTTTGCCAGCGGAACGCCGACATGGCCAACCAAGGGCTGGGGCGAAGGACCGTCTCGGTGGTCCGTTCCAAAGTGGAGTCCTTCCTGGAACGTGCCGCGGATGACGTGCTCTGGGACCTGGTGTTCCTGGATCCGCCATACCCCTTGGATGAGGCTTCCCTCAAGGCTGTCCTCGCCAAGCTCGCCTTCCACCTCGACGAAGGCGCGGTGGTGGTCGTCGAGCGTTCTTCGCGGTCCCCGGAACCGGACTGGCCGGAGACCCTGGAACGGTTCGCCGACAAGAAGTACGGCGAAACGAAGCTCTGGTTCGCCGAACCCGTCTAGGATCCGGACAACCGGTCCAGATCCACTCCGCTCAGCACGGCCGCCGGATGCGGCCCCCGGGCCAGGAGTTCGGCCGTCCAGTCGGCCGGCCATGGCCGGCGCGTTCCCACCAGGATGATGTTGCCGGGGTAGCGGCCGGCGAACATGCCGCTTTCGGCGAAGGCGGCAACGTCCGGCATCGCCCGGCGCATCGCCGCGGTCTGGCTGCGGACCAGGGTCAGGGCGGCTTCGTCGCCGACGTTGACGATCAGCACTCCGTCTGGCCGGAGCCGCGCCGCAGCCTCCTCGTAGAACTCCTGGCTGGCGATATGCGCCGGAGCCTCGGGACCGGAGAAAATGTCGAGGATCACGACGTCGAACTCGAGGTCCGCGGGCAGCTCGGCGAGGGTTTCGCGCGCGTCGCCGATGTGGGTCTCCAAGCGGGTGCCGTCCGGCATTGGCAGCTTCTGCAGGACGAAGTCGAGCAATTCACGTTCGAGTTCGACGGCGTGCTGTTCCGAACCGGGCCTCGTCGCCTGGATATACCGGGCCAGGGTCAAGGCCCCCGCGCCAAGATGAAGCGCGGTAATGGCTTTCCCGGCCGGGGCGACCAAATCCACGACGTGCCCGATCCTGCGCAGGTACTCGTAGAAGATCTCCTGCGGTTCCTCGAGATTGACGTGGGATTGCTCGGCGTCGCCGATGCGCAGGATGTAGGCGCCGTCAATCAGCGTGTCGGCTTCGATTGCTGCATGCTGGCCAGTGGTCCGCAGGAAGCGCCGTCCCTCGTGATACCGCCCGGCTGACGCGGTCAGAGCTTGTCCCGCAAGGTGGCGAGCCTGGCGGCCGCTTCTTCCAATACTTCGGTTTTCTTGCAGAACGCGAACCGGAGAAGGCTTCGCGTCCTTTCGGCACCTTCCGGGTGGCAAAACACCGGCACCGGGATGGCGGCCACTCCTACGAGCCCCGGAAGCCTTCGTGCCAGGTCCACCGAGTCGCTGATGCCAAGGGGAGCGGTGTCCACGTTGATGAAGTACGTTCCCTGCGGCGTGTAGACGCCAAAGCCGGCGGCCCGCAGCCCCTCGGCCAGGATGTCCCGCTTGTGCTGGAGGGCGGCCGCGATGCCGCTGAAGAACTCGTCCGGAAGGGCGAGGCCAGTTGCGATCGCAGTCTGGAAAGGTGTGCCGGAGCTGTAGCTGAGGAATTGTTTGACTGTGCGGATCGCCGCCACAAGGTGGGCCGGTCCGCTGAGCCAGCCGATCTTCCAGCCCGTGAACGAGAAGGTCTTGCCGGCCGAGGAAATCGTGACACTCCGTTCGGCTGCCCCGGGGATACCGGCGACCGGAAGATGCCGGACCCCGAAGGTGAGGTGCTCGTAGACTTCATCGCTGAGGATCACTGCATCATATTTGCGGGCGAGTTCCACGACGCGTTCGAGCACGGCGCGGGGGAAGACAGCGCCAGTGGGGTTGTGCGGGTTGTTGAGCAGTACAACTTTGGTCCGCTCACTGAATGCCGACTCGATGGCGTCCAGATCCGGAAGGAAGTCCGGCGCCAGCAGGGGAACGGTCACGTGCGTGGCGCCGGCAAGTCCGATGATGGCGCCGTAAGAGTCATAGAAGGGCTCGAAGGTCAGCACCTCATCGCCGGGTTCTACGAACGCGAGCAATGAGGCGGCGATGGCTTCAGTGGCGCCCGTGGTCACAATCACTTCCGTCTGCGGATCCACGGTAAGGCCGTAGAAGCGTTGCTGGTGTGCTGCGACGGCCTCGCGCAGTTCAGGGATGCCTTTGCCGGGAGCGTACTGGTTGGCTCCCGCTGCAATGGCCGCCTGCGCTGCCGCCTTGATTTCCGCGGGGCCGTCCTCGTCCGGGAATCCTTGGCCCAGGTTGATGGCGCCGGTGGACATGGCCAAGGTGGTCATTTCTTCGAAGATGGTCACCCCGAGGCTGCCGTCGGGCGAAAGCAGGTTGGCGCCGCTGGCGGCTCGCTGCCAAGGTGCGGCGGACGTGTTCTGGCTGAGGGAGGCCGGGCTCGTCACTGTGGGGCTGCCTTTCCTGGGTGCTGGCTTCCGGCTCGTCCGGCCCGCCGTTCCAGCCATGGTATCGCCATAGTGCCTGCGGCCCCGGATGGGGTAGGTTCAAACCATGAGACGCGCTGTGTGCCCTGGCTCCTTCGACCCCATCCACAACGGACATTTGGAAGTCATCGCACGGGCCGCCGGCTTGTTCGATGAAGTCGTCGTGGCGGTGTCCACGAACTACGCGAAGAAGTACCGATTCAGCCTCGAAGAACGCATGGATATGGCCAGGGAGACCCTCGCGTCCTTGCGGGGCATCATCGTGGAGCCGATGGGTGATGGACTGCTCGCCGAGTACTGCCGGCATCGGGGAATCTCGGCGATCGTGAAGGGCTTGCGCTCGTCCTCGGATTTTGACTATGAACTTCCCATGGCCACCATGAACCGCCAGTTGTCCGGCGTCGAGACCGTATTTCTTCCGGCGGAGGCCCACTACCTGCATTTGTCCTCGACGCTCATCAAGGAAATCTTCGTCCTGGGCGGCGACGTCTCGGATTTCGTGCCTAAATCGGTGCTCAAGAGGCTTCTCGCTGGCGGGTCGGCAGCGGAGCGGCCCCGCACCGGGTAAGCTGGATCGGTACCTCGGGCGGAACGTGTCTTAACTGAGCCGGTTTGAGTCAGCTGGCGCGTTCAGGCTAAGATGGTACGTCGGTCATATGTTCTACAGGAGTTCTCATTAAGCGAGATGCAAGTTCGCCTTTGACGCTTGACGTCAAGGATCTCGGACGTAGTCCGGGTAGCACGCGGACCTTCACGGAACATGTACCCGCGCCAAGTGACCTTGGCGTGGCGCTCATTGGCGTTCAGGAAGGCTCGGATATCGAGCTCGACCTGAGGCTTGAGGCCGTACACGAAGGAATTCTGGTATCTGGAACTGTGTTCGCTGAAGTCAAGGGCGAATGCGGACGATGCCTGGATCCCCTTGCGTATGACCTTGAGGCCAATGTGCAAGAACTTTTCTTCTATGAGGGCGTCGAGCTTTCGGACGAAGAAGACGATGAAGAGCAACGTCGAGTCGAGCACGATCTAATCGATCTTGAACCGGTGTTGCGGGACGCGGTTGTAACCATGCTGCCGTTCCAGCCGGTGTGCCGGGAAGACTGCCAGGGCCTTTGCTCAGAATGCGGAGTGCGTCTGGAAGACGAGCCGGGGCACCACCACGAGGTCCTGGATCCTCGCTGGGCTGCCCTAGCCGAACTGGCTAAGACCGACCGGCAAACTGATTAGTAAGTGTTGACTAAAAGAGAAATGAGATAGCCGTGGCTGTTCCCAAGCGGAAAATGTCTCGCGCGAATACACGCGCCCGCCGTGCCCAGTGGAAGGCAACTGCCCCCAACCTGGTCAAGACCGTCGAAAACGGCCAGGTTGTTTACAGCCTGCCGCACCAGGCAAAGGTCGTCACCGACTCTGCCGGGACCGCGCTGTTCCTTGAATACAAGGGCCGCAAGGTCGCAGACGCCTAAATCCGCCACAAGGCTGACAGGGATGTCTTCAACTGAAGAGCTTCTGAAGCGTCTCGGTGTCTCCATTGACGCCGAGACGCTTCGTCTTGCTCTGACACATCGTTCATACGCGTATGAAAACGGCGGGATTCCCACCAATGAGCGCCTCGAATTCCTGGGCGACTCAATCCTTGGCTTTTCCGTGACCGATTCGCTGTACCGCGACAACCCGGAACTCCCGGAAGGCGAACTGGCTAAGCGACGCTCCGCCGTCGTCAGCACCCGCGCACTGGCGGGTATCGGCCGGGATCTTGGCATCGGCGAATTCATCTACCTCGGGCAGGGCGAAAGGCTCACCGACGGTAAGAACAAGTCATCAATTCTTGCCGACACCATGGAAGCGCTCATCGGCGCCACCTATCTTTCCAACGACATTGAGACTGCCCGGCAGCTCGTCATGCGCCTCGTTGGACCTTTGCTCAAGGATGCGGCAGCCCTCGGCGCCGGCACCGACTGGAAAACCAGCATGCAGGAGCTTGCCGCGAGCCGCCAGCTGGGATCCATCTACTATGCAGTCGAAGGCTCGGGTCCGGACCACGCGCGCAGCTTTGAAGCAGTGCTCCAGATCGGCGGCACCGCCTACGGCAAAGGCACCGGGCACTCCAAAAAGGAAGCCGAGCAGGAAGCCGCCGCGGATGCGTGGCGCACCCTGAACAGCAAGCTCGCGGCGAGCAGCAAAGCCGGCTCGCAGGCTGATGCCGCGCACAGCGCCTGACTCTCCAGATGCCTGAACTGCCCGAAGTCGAAGTGGTCCGCCGCGGCCTGGCCCGTTGGCTGCGCGGCCGGACCATCACGGCCGTGGAGGTACTCGACCCCCGTTCCATCCGCCGCCACGCTTTGGGCACCGAAGACTTCATCGGCAACCTCGAGAACTCCACGGTCTTGGATGTGGTCCGCCGCGGCAAGTTCCTGTGGATGCCCCTGCGGAGCGAGGAACCCCTCGGCGAGGCCGCGCGCGGCGAAGTGATGCCCCGCGTAGCGCTCATGGCGCACCTTGGCATGAGCGGGCAGCTCCTCATGCAGGATCCCGCGGTCCCCGACGAGAAGCACCTCAAAGTCCGTCTCCACCTCAGCAGCTCCGACGGTATGCCCGCGCAATTGCGGTTTGTGGACCAACGGATCTTCGGAGGATTGTTTGTCACCTCCCTTGTGCCGACCTCCGACCGCGGCCCCGGCGGCCAAGGCGAGACGCCCCTGCCGGAAATCGCCGAAGAGGCCTCGCACATTGCCCGGGATCCGCTGGACCCGCACTTCTCCTTCGACGACTTCTACCGCAAGGTCAGGGCCCGCAAGACCGGCCTCAAGCGTGCCCTCCTGGACCAGGGAGTCATCTCCGGAATAGGCAACATCTACGCCGATGAGGCGCTCTGGCGGGCCAGGCTGCACTATGCCAAACCGACGGACACCCTCAAGCGGGCCGATGCCGTGAGGCTCATCGACGCCGCGAAGGAAGTCATGAGGGACGCCCTCGCGGCCGGCGGGACGAGCTTCGATTCGCTTTACGTCAATGTCAACGGAGCTTCCGGATATTTCGCCCGGTCCCTTGATGCCTACGGACGTGCGGGCGAGCCGTGCAGGCGCTGTTCCGCCGTAGGGCTTCCGGGTGTGATCAGACGCGAGCAATTCATGAACCGGTCCTCGCACACGTGTCCCGTCTGCCAGCCGAAGCCCCGCAACGGCCGCTGGTAGAACCGGTTCGCCCGTTTGGCCCGAAAATCCGGGGATTTCCGCCGTCGGGCAGTAGATTTAGGCCGTATAGCAGCCACTGCCGCCACTGAAAGTGATCCGAACCACCTTGCATTTGAAAAGTTTGACTGTCCGGGGATTCAAGTCGTTCGCGTCGGCCACGACGTTCGACTTCGAGCCGGGCGTCACCGCCGTTGTTGGTCCCAACGGTTCAGGCAAGTCCAACGTGGTGGACGCGCTGGCCTGGGTCATGGGCGAACAAGGCGCCAAGACCCTGCGCGGCGGAAAAATGGAAGACGTCATCTTCGCCGGCACATCGGGGCGTCCGCCCCTGGGACGCGCGCACGTTGCCCTCACGATCGACAATGCCGACGGCGCCCTGCCGATCGAATACAGCGAAGTCACCATCTCCCGCACGCTGTTCCGGACCGGCGGTTCCGAGTACGCCATCAACGGCTCGCCATGCCGCCTCCTGGATATCCAGGAATTGCTCTCCGACTCCGGCCTTGGTCGGGAGATGCATGTGATCGTGGGGCAGGGGCAGTTGGACCGGGTCCTGCACGCCACGCCCGAGGACCGCAGGGGATTCATTGAAGAAGCCGCAGGTATCCTCAAGCACCGGCGCCGCAAGGAAAAGACGGTCCGCAAGCTGGAAGCCATGCAAGCGAACCTGCAACGCCTCGGTGACCTCACGGCGGAAATCCGCCGTCAGCTCACGCCGCTGGGCAAGCAGGCCGAGGTAGCCCGCCGCGCCCAGACCGTGCAGTTCGATGTCCGTGACGCCAAGTCCCGGCTCTTGGCGGACGATCTCGTCACGCACACCCGCGCGTTGGAGAAGGACGTCGCCGACGAGGCGGCACTGAAAGAGCGCCGCGAAGTGGTGGAAGCGGAACTCGGCGCAGGCCGCCAGCGCCAGATCCGCCTAGAGCAGCTCGCCGCTGAGGCGACGCCGCGGCTCAATGCAGCCAGGGACAATTGGTACCAGCTGTCCGCAACGAGGGACCGGCTGCGCGCCCTGGGATCGCTCGCGACCGAACGCCGCCGCCTCCTCGGCGCCTCCGATGCTGCCCCGGATTCAGGCCGCGACCCGGACCATCTGGACCGGCAGGCCGCCCGGGTCCGGCAGGAACAGGCGGAACTTGAGCACGACATCCTGGCGAAGCAAGCGGCCCTGCTCGAGGCCACAGCAGCGAAGCAAGAAGCCGAGAACTTGGCTGCGGCCGAAGACAAGCGCCTGACGGCCGTGCTGCGGGCGGCCGCCGATCGCCGTGAAGGGCTTGCGAAACTCGTCGGTCAGTTGACCGCCGCACGCTCCCGGGCCGAGGCGGCCGAGGCTGAGCGTGGCAGGCTCAGGGAATCGCTGGCCGCTGGCGAGGAACGCCGTCGCCAAGCGCAAATGGAGTTTACGGCGCTCGAGTCGCAGGTGGCAGGCGTTGAAGACGGCGAAGAAAGCCTGGACGCCGAATACGAAGACGCCAGCGCCCTGCTTGACGAGATCAATACCGAGATCGAAGCGTTGAAAGCCGCCGAAAGCGATGACCTGCGCGAACGCGACGCGCTCACCGCCCGCCGCGACGCCTTGCAGCTTGGCCTCAACCGCAAGGACGGCTCCTCGCGGCTTTTGTCCGCCGACCACCCCGGGGTGCTGGGTTCGCTGCCTTCCCTCCTGACGGTGGAACCCGGGTACGAGACGGCCGTGGCCGCGGCACTGCGCAGTGCTTCCGACGCCGTCGTGGTGGCGGACAGCGCGGGGGCCGTCGCCGCGATGCGGTTGTTGAAGGACGCCGACGCCGGACGCGCTTCGCTCCTGGTGGCGGGCGCCGTGCCGGCTGCCGGGCCCGAGGCCGGCCTGCCGGAATCGCCCGCCCTGCCTGACGGCGCGCGCTGGGCTGCCGAGGTGGTTACGGCCGACGCCCCCGAAGCGCGGGGCGCAATGGCCCTCCTGGCGTCCACCGCCGTCGTCGACGACTTGCACGCGGCGGCCAGCCTCGTCGCCGGCAACCCCGGGCTTACAGCAGTGACCCGCGAAGGTGACGTCTTCACGGCACTGACGGTGGACGGTGGATCGGCCTCGGCGCCGTCGCTCCTTGAAGTCCAGGCCGCAGTGGACGACGCCGACACCCGGCTCCGCGAGCTTGCCGCCCGTCTCGAGCGGGGAAAGTTCGCCTTGGCCGGAGCCCAAGCGCGCCGGGCGGAAGCCCAGGAACGGACGAACGCGGCGCTCGACAAACTCCACGATTCGGATGCCCGGCTGGCTGCCGTCGCGGAACGGCTTGGCCATTTGAATTCCCAGTTGCGCAGCGCAGTGGCGGAGCGCGATCGAATGGCGGAGTCCCTGGCCAAGGCCGAACTGAACATCGCGGTGGCAGAGGAGTCCCTCGAGGTTGCTGCGGAACGGCTGGCGGCAGCAGAAGAGGCCCCGCAGGAGGAAGAGCCTTCCACGGAGTACCGCGATGCCCTGGCCAGGGCCGCTACCGAAGCCCGGTCACGCGAGATGGAGGTCAGGCTGGGCTTGCGGAGTGCTGAGGAGCAGCTCGCGGCCACCAGCAACCGGGCCGCCTCCCTGGAGCGGGCCGCCGCGAGCGAACGGCGGGCGCGCGAGGAAGCCGCGCGCAGGGCCCTGCGCCGCAAAGCCCAGGCCGAACGGGCTTCCGCCGTTGCTTCCGCCGTCGAACAGGCAGTGCGTTTCGTTGACGTGTCCGTGGACTTGGCGGCCCGCGCGCGCGACCTCGCCGAGGCCGTCCGGGAGCAGCGCGAAAAGGAACTCGCCGAGGTCCGGAGCAGCAATGAGAAGCTCGCCCAGGAGCTGGCGGGACTGACGGATTCCGTCCACCGCGATGAACTCGCGCGGGCCCAGCAACGGCTCAGGATCGAGGCGTTGGAAGCCCGGGCGATCGAGGAGCTTGGCTTGTCGGCGGAACAACTCGTGGCCGAGTTCGGTCCGGATCAGCCGGTTCCCGTGCCCGCCGCTGCCGCTGACAAGTGGGCCGAACTCCGCGCGCCGGTGGACGAGAACGGAAACGCCATCGTCGAGGGTGTTCCCTTTGTCCGGGCCGAGCAGGAGAAACGGCTGCGCAAGGCAGAACGGGACCTCGCCGCCCTGGGGAAGGTGAACCCCCTGGCGCTTGAGGAATTTGCCGCACTCGAGGAGCGCCACCAGTTCCTGAGCACGCAGCTGGAAGACCTCAAATCCAGTCGCAAGGACCTTCTGGACATCATTAAGGAAGTGGACAACCGCGTCCAGCAGGTCTTTGCCGAGGCCTTCGCCGATACCTCCAAACAGTTCGACCACGTCTTTGCCCGGCTTTTTCCCGGCGGTGAAGGCAAGTTGGTGCTGACGGACCCCGATGACATGCTGACCACCGGCATCGAGGTTGAGGCAAGGCCCGCCGGCAAGAAGATCAAGCGGCTGTCCTTGCTTTCGGGTGGCGAACGGTCGTTGACGGCGGTCGCGCTGCTCGTGGCGATTTTCAAGGCGCGGCCGTCGCCGTTCTACGTCATGGACGAAGTGGAAGCCGCGTTGGACGACACGAACCTGGGCAGGCTCATCACGATTTTCGAAGAGCTGCGCGAGAGCAGCCAGCTGATTGTCATTACGCACCAGAAGCGGACCATGGAAGTCGCGGACGCCCTCTACGGAGTGACCATGCGGGGAGACGGCGTGTCCACCGTCATCAGCCAGCGGCTCGGTGCCGAGGTCTAGCTTTGTGAGAAGCTAGGGGAGTGAATGATCTCCTCCCCATTATTTTGTCCATTGTCGCTGCCATCGTGGTGGTCGGAGGGCTGATTCCTGTCCTGCTCAAGGCGCGGAAGTCCTCCTCGACTTACGTTGGAACGCGCGACGCCAACGACCCCGCAGACCAAGCGCCGGCAGGCGGCGGAACGATCATCGAGGACGCCCCCGGGCCTGCGCCGGAGCGCACGGCGCCCCGGCCCGGCGTCGACCCCGCCGACCTCGCCGTACCTGAGACCGACGTTCCGGACGACGCTGCCGGACTGGAACTTATCCAGGTGGAGACTCCCGCGCCTGTCGAAGGGCGCCTCAACCGGCTTCGCGCGCGGTTGGTCAAATCGAACAGCATTCTCGGCAAGGGCCTCCTGGCCTTGCTTTCGAGCGACAAGATCGACGAAAACGTCTGGGACGAGGTCGAAGAGACGCTCCTTCTTGCCGACCTCGGTACCGAGCCCACCATGCAGTTGGTCGATGCCCTGCGGGCACGGGTCAAGGTCCAGGGAACCCGGGACCCGGAGGACGTCAAGGCACTATTGCGCGAGGAACTCATCAAGCTCGTGGACCCCACCATGGACCGCAGCCTGAACGTGGAACGCAAGGGCGCCCACCCGTCGATCATGATCGTCGTCGGCGTCAACGGGGTGGGCAAGACCACCACCGTCGGCAAGCTGGCGCGCGTTCTCGTCGCCGAAGACAAGGACGTCCTGCTGGGCGCGGCCGATACCTTCCGCGCGGCGGCCGCCGAGCAGCTCGCTACGTGGGGCCAGCGGGTGGGCGTCGCGACCGTCAGGTCGGACATCGTCGGCGCAGACCCGGCGTCCGTCGCCTATGAAGCCGTCAAGTCCGGGATTGAGCAGGAAGCGGATGTCGTCATGATCGACACCGCCGGCCGCTTGCAAAACAAGGTCGGCCTGATGGACGAGCTCGGCAAGGTCAAGCGCGTCATCGAGAAGCTGGCCGAAGTGGACGAAGTCCTGCTCGTACTGGATGCGACCACCGGGCAGAACGGCCTGAACCAGGCGAAGGTCTTCGCCGAGGTGGTCAACATTACGGGAATCGTGCTCACGAAGCTGGACGGCACCGCGAAGGGCGGCATCGTCGTCGCGATCCAGAAGGCCCTCGGTGTGCCGGTCAAGCTTGTCGGCCTGGGCGAAGGCCCGGACGACCTCGCGCCGTTCGAGGCCGAAGCCTTCGTCGACGCCCTGCTCAACTAAGCCCGCCTGGCTTGCAGTTGATGCCGTTTCGAAGCCCCTTAACGGCATCAACTGCGAATCAGTCTGGGGAGTCGATCGGTTCCGGGCGGCTCGGCATCGGCTCACGCGCCGCGGACCAGCCGAGGGCGGCGAGCAGGAGGATGCCGCCGGTTGCGCCAAAGGCCCAGCCGTAGCCGACACCGTCAGCCACGAAGCCGACGAGGACCGGGCCCACGATCGCTCCGGCGTCGGAGGCCATCTGGAAAGCCGCCAGCACCTTGCCTCCGGAGCGGCCACGGCCGATGATATCCCCGACCGCGGCCTGCTGGGCCGGATTCAGCAACCCTGAGCCGAAGCCGGCAGCCGCAGAGGCAGCGAAGAACGCAGGAAGATTGCCGGTAAGCCCGATGCTCGCGGTGGCGAGGCCGGTGACCGCCAAGCCCAGCAGCATCATGGGCTTGCGGCCGAAACTGTCAGCCATGCGGCCCGAGAAGCTCAGGGCAAGCGCGTTCCCTCCCGCGAAAACCGCCAGCGCCCAACCCGCCGAGGCGGAGCCTCCGGCCAGTACAACCACTGCGAACAGCGGGACAGTAGCCATTCTCACGCCGAAGGTCGCCCAGCCATTGCTGAAGCTGGAGAACAAGGCGGCCCGGTAGGCAGAATCACCCAGCGCCTCCTTCATGCCCACTGCCGGCCCGGCCGCGCCGCCTTGCCTCGCTCCCGCTGAACTCCCCGTCAGCTGCGTGCGAACAACCAAGGCCGCCAGGACCAACGCTGCCGCGTAGGCGAGGAACGGGACGCGCAGGCCGAAACCGGCGAGCAACCCGCCAACCACGGGCCCCAGGACGCTGCCGATCAGGAATGCCGAGGCGTACGCGCCGGAGACCCGGCCGCGGCTTTCCGGCGGGGCGAGCCTGATCAAGAGGCCCATCGCCGCAACCGTGAACATCACGGAACCGGCTCCGCCAAGGCCCCGGAAGACCAGCAGCTGCCAATAGTTCTGCGCGAAGGCGCAGGCAGCGGTCGACGCGGCAACAATCAGCAAGCCCGCGATGTAGACAGGGCGCTCGCCGAAGCGGCCCATGAGGGCGCCCCCGGCCGGAGCGAAGACCAACCGCATGAGGGCGAAAATACTTACGATCACCGCGGCGGCCGTTGCCCCGACGTCGAATGTCGTGGCGAACTGGGGGAGAACCGGCGCGACGAGGCCAAAACCCAGTGCAATCAGGAACGCGGCCGCCAACATCACCTTGATGTCGCGTGGCAATGCAGCCTTCGCGGCCCTCGCCCCTTGATTGGCGCGGGATTCGGGGCTTGCCGTCATGGTGTCGGGGTCCTCTGGGTAGTACGAACGCGGAGAATGCGGAACTGACGAAACATATCCGTAACAAGGGTGATATGCACCATTTACCTTCGAGAAGTTCTTGTAACAGCTTCGCAATCTAAAACCTTCGCAGGTGAAACACTGCCCCGCAAAACTCTTATGCAGAACGCAAATGCGTTGGGACAGGCGGCTCAGCCCGCATCTAAAGCAGAGAGGACGCAGACATGGACTTCACCGCCGGTCTCGTTTGGCTCCTGGTCGCGTCAGCATTCGTGCTGTTCATGACCCCGGGCCTGGCATTCTTCTATGGCGGCATGACCCGTGCCAAGGCCGCCCTGAACATGATGATGATGAGCTTCATCGCCATCGGCACTGTGACCCTCGTATGGGTCCTATGGGGCGCCTCGATGTCCACGAGCAACACGGACAACTTCTTCGAGATCTTCGCGAACCCGTTCAGCCACTTCGGCCTGCATAACTTCACCGATCCGGCAGACCTCCTCCACGTCGGATACGCGGTGACGTTCGCGATCATCACTGTGGCACTGATTTCCGGAGCCATCGCGGACCGGGCAAAGTTCTCGGCGTGGACGCTCTTCACCCCGATCTGGGCCACCCTCGTCTACGCTCCGATGGCCTACATGGTCTGGGGCGGCGGCCTCTTCTCGTCGACCGGCTGGTTCGGCCAGACCTTCGCTCCCGTCATCGACTTCGCCGGTGGAACCGTGGTGCACATCAACGCCGGTGTGGCTGGCCTCATCCTCGTCCTGATCATCGGCAACCGTAAGGGCTTCGGGAAGGACCCGAACCACCGCCCGCACAACGTGCCTTTGGTCATGCTCGGTGCGGCCATCCTCTGGTTCGGCTGGTTCGGCTTCAACGCCGGTGCTGCGGCAACCGTGCAGCAGGCCGGCCTGATCTGGATCAACACGCTCGTCGCACCGGCTGCCGCCATGCTCGGCTGGCTGATCGTGGAGCGCATCCGTGACGGCCACCCCACCTCCCTCGGAGCCGCTTCGGGCGTCGTTGCCGGCCTGGTTGCCATCACCCCGGCCTGTGCCAACGTGTCCCCGCTCGGCGCCATCGCCCTCGGTGTTGCCGCCGGCGTTGCCTCGGCCCTCGCTGTCGGCCTCAAGTTCAAGCTCGGCTACGACGACTCGCTCGATGTTGTCGGCGTCCACCTCGTGTCCGGCATCATCGGCACCGTGGCCATCGGCTTCCTCGCCACACCCACGCAGGGTCCTGCGGGCCTGTTCTACGGCGGAGATGCCACCCAGTTGGTCGCACAGTCCCTGGCGGCGCTGTGCTCGATCGTCTTCACCGGCGTCATGACGTTCATCATCGCCTACCCGATCCACAAGCTCATGGGCTTCCGCATCTCCGAACGCCAGGAGGTCGCCGGTGCGGACCTCAGCCTGCACGCCGAGACCGCTTACGAGTTCGGCGTCGGCGCCCACGGCGGAAGCTTCCAGCCCCTTCACGACCTCATCACCGGCAAGGTATCGTCCGAAGCAGCCGACGAAGCATCCGTACCAGGCAAGGAGAGTGTCCAGGCATGAAACTCATTACAGCGATCGTCCGCCCGGAGAAACTCGACGCCATCCGCGAGGGCCTCGAAGCATACGGGGTACAGGGACTGACGGTCAGCGCGGCCAGCGGCTACGGCCGGCAGCGCGGTTACACCGAGGTGTACCGCGGCGCCGAGTACAACGTGGATCTGCTTCCCAAGATCCGCGTGGAGGTCCTGGCCACCGATGAGCAAGCAGACGACATCCTCGATGTCCTGATTGCTTCTTCGAATACCGGCCGTGCCGGTGACGGCAAAGTCTGGACCGTGGACGTTTACGAAGCTGTCCGTGTCCGCACGGGCGAGCGAGGCGCAGCAGCCATCTAAGGCCGATGCGAAAGGCCGATGCACAAGAGGGGCCGGGTACCTGGAAAGGTGCCCGGTCCTCTTGCGTGCGTGCTTCCGCGGAAAGGTGGCCGTCTGATTTAGCCCCCGACGGCGGTGGGCCAGTCCGCGGGACCGGGCCCGCCGGCTTTGTACTCTTCGAGCGGCACCGAATCCTTGGCCCAGGCCTGGATCACGGGCTCAATGATCCGCCAGCAGTCGACTGCGGTATCGCCGCGGACCGAGAGCAGCGGATCACCTGTGATGACGCCCTCCAGCACTTCTCCGTAGGGCAGCAGATCGGACGTGTTCAGTTCTGCATTGAGCGTCACGCGATCGAGGGAGAAGATGTTTCCGGGACCGTTGACGTCGACGTCGAGCTGCAAAGTGTCGGGACCAAAGCCGATGCGCAGCTGGTTCGGGGCGTCCACGCCCTCGAATCCGGTCGGCAGGTGCGGAACAGGCCGGAAGGTGACGATCGCCTCTTTCCGCGCCGAACCCAATGCCTTCCCGGAGCGGAGGAAGAAGGGGACGCCTTTCCAGCGCCAGTTGTCGATTCCCACTTCGACCTCTGCGAGCGTCTCGGTTTTCCGGTCAGGGTCCACGCCCGCTTCGGCGACATAGTCCGGGACGTCCCGGTCACCGATCCGGCCGGCTGTGTACCGCGCCCGTCGGGTGGACTTCTTGTAGGGTGCGTTGATGCTGCTCGCCCGCAGCACGGTTGAAATAGCGTCGCGGAGGTCGCGCTCGCCGATCGTGGATGGCGCATCGAGGGCCAAGAGGGCCATGACGTGCAGCAGATGGCTCTGGATCATGTCCTTGAGGGCGCCGGCCCCGTCGTAGTAGCGCGCACGCCCTTCGAGGGCGAGGTCTTCGTCGAAGATGATCTCCACCTTCTCGATGTGGTCCCGGTTCCACACCGGTTCCAGGAAGCTGTTGGCGAAGCGCAAGCCCAGGATGTTGAATACGGTGGCCTTGCCGAGGAAGTGGTCCACGCGGTGGATGCGGTCTTCGGGGACCAAAGCGGCGAGGGTCTTGTTGAGTTGCCGGGCGGATTCGGAGCTGGATCCGAAGGGCTTCTCCATCACCAGGCTCGTTCCGGGCGGAAGCTGCTTTGCGGTGAGGACCTCGCAGGCCTTCTGGCTGATGTGCGGAGGCAAAGCGAAATAGATGGCGATCGGTGCTTCAAGCCCGGCAAGGAGCGTCCCGAGCTCGCCGTCCGCCGTCACATCCACCTGATGGTATTCGGTACTTTCCTCCAGTGCGGCGATCGCCTTCTTGCCTTCGGCATTCGCTGCCTTGGCTGCGTCCTCGAAGGCGCCCCCCACCCGGTCTTTCCATTGTTGGGCCGTCCAGGGGTCGGATCCCGCCCCGACGAGCTTCAGGCCGTCCGCGCGGCCGCTTGCCACGAGCCTGGCAAGGCCCGGCAACAGCAATCGGCCCGTGAGATCTCCGGAGGCACCTAGGATGAGCAACGTTTTCACTGTCGTTTTGCTGGTCACTGTGCCAGCATGCCATCTTGCAGGCGCGTCTTGGTACCCTAGATAGTCGAGTCCCTCAGTTGAGTCAGATTTTTTGGGGCAGGAATCGTCAAGACATTGGTGTGTCGGAACGGCCGCCATTCGTAGACCATTGAAAGAAGTGCACGGCGCGTGTTCAATTCACTCTCTGACCGGTTGACAGCAACCTTCAAGAATCTCCGTGGCAAGGGCCGCCTCACCGCGGCCGACGTCGACGCCACCGTCCGGGAGATCCGGCGCGCCCTTTTGGACGCCGACGTTGCCGTTCCCGTGGTCCGCGAGTTCGCCGGCCGCATCCGTGAGCGTGCCCTGGGCGCCGAGGTTTCCGCAGCCCTGAACCCGAGCCAGCAGATCGTGAAGATCGTCAACGAGGAGCTCCAGGAGATCCTCGGCGGCGAGACCCGTCGTATCCGCTTGGCGAAGACCGGCCCCACCATCATCATGCTCGCCGGCCTGCAGGGTGCCGGTAAGACCACCCTCGCGGGCAAGCTTGCCAAATGGCTCAAGGCGCAAGGTCACAGCCCCGTGCTCGTTGCCGCCGACCTTCAGCGGCCGAACGCCGTGACGCAGCTCCAGATTGTCGGTGAACGCGCCGGCGTCCCCGTATTTGCCCCGCACCCCGGAACCACCTCGGACCTGGATGTTCCCACGGGCGACCCGGTCGCCGTCGCGCGCGCCGGCGTTGACGAAGCCCGCCAGAAGCTGCACGATATCGTGATCGTGGACACCGCGGGGCGCCTCGGTGTCGACGCCGAAATGATGGACCAGGCGCGCCGGATCCGCCAGGCCATCATCCCGAACGAAGTGCTGTTCGTGATCGACTCCATGATCGGCCAGGACGCGGTCAACACGGCCGTTGCCTTCGACGAGGGCGTCAACTTCACCGGCGTCGTGCTGTCGAAGCTCGACGGCGATGCCCGCGGCGGTGCCGCCCTCTCGGTCGCGTCCGTCACGGGCAAGCCGGTCATGTTCGCATCCACCGGCGAAGGCCTGGACGATTTCGAACTGTTCCACCCGGACCGCATGGCCTCCCGCATCCTCGACATGGGTGACGTCCTCACCCTCATCGAGCAGGCCGAGAAGAACTGGGACAAGGAAGAAGCGGCCCGGATGGCGAAGAAGTTCGCCGACCAGGAAGACTTCACCCTGGACGACTTCCTCGCCCAGATGCAGCAGATCCGCAACATGGGCTCCATGAAGAAGATGCTCATGATGATGCCGGGTGCGCAGAACATCCGCCAGCAGCTCGAGCAGTTCGACGAGCGCGAGATCGACCGCGTAGAGGCGATTGTCCGCTCCATGACTCCGCACGAGCGTCTGGCCCCGAAGATCATCAACGGATCCCGTCGTGCCCGCATCGCCCGCGGTTCGGGTGTCCACGTCTCGGAGGTCAACGGCCTCCTGGAGCGTTTCGCGCAGGCCCAGAAGATGATGAAGAAGCTGGCCCAGGGCGGTGGAATGCCCGGAATGCCCGGGATTCCCGGGATGCCCGGCCTCGGCGGCGGTTCCCGCAAGGCCAAGAAGAGTGCGCCGAAGAAGAAGGCCCGCTCCGGAAACCCCGCGAAGGCAGCCCAGGAACTGCGCGACGCCGAAAGCAAGCGGGCTAACTCCGTTCGCACCGGCGCGGCATTCGGCCAGCCTTCGGGAGACTTCGACCCGTCACAGTTGAACCTGCCCAAGGGCTTCGACAAGTTCCTCGGCGGCAAGTAGCCGTCCCGCGCCCCGCCGTCGGCTACCCTGCGGCGGGGACTGGCCGGGTTGTCGGTCCTCTGCCATAGGCTGGAAGAATGCAAAATCAGCGCGTCGTGTTTGTCCACGGAGCAGGCACCTTCGGCGCCGCCGCTTGGCCGAAGCAGCATGGCATGGCGCTTGCGTACGATGCGCTGTTCCTGAAACGCCATGGCTTTGACGCGCAGGCCGAGCCGTTGGAATCCGATGTTGCCGCCGACGTGGAGATCATCCTCGAGTGCCTCGGGGCCCGGGAGCTTGCGCCGGCCCCAGGCTCCGCCCGCGGAGGCCATGTGGTGGCACACTCGCAGGGCGCGATTTCAGCCATGCTGGCTGCTGTGGAGCGGCCGGACCTTGTACGGTCCCTCGTGCTGGTAGAACCGGCTTGTCTTTCCTTGACGGCTGAATTGCCCGCCACGGCGGCTTACCGGGCACTCATGGAACCCTTGTTCCGCGTCCGGCACGATCTCAGCGACGACGACTACCAACGCGAATTCGTCCGCAGGGCATTTTCTTCAGAGGCGGCTGTGCTCGACACCCCGGAAGCCCGTCGTACCGCTCGGCGCCTTCGCTTGCAGGCTCCGCCGTGGGAAGCGCCCCTGCACATCGTGCCGGGAGTCCCTACCCTCGTCCTGACCGGTGGTTGGGAACCCCTTTACGAAGAAATCGCCGGCTACTTGCAGGAAACCGGTGCCCTCCACCGCGTTGCGGCCGGAGGGCACCGGCCTCATGACTCGGTTGAAGGAGACCGGATCATCCGCTCCTTCATCGCGGATGTCAGCCGCGCCGGATCAGTACAAGCTTCCTGATCAGCTCAGGTTTCCCGGCGTCGCCCCGGGTTTTCCGGCGGGAACCCCGAGTTCGGGCAAGTAGACCTTGCCTCCGGAGGCCAGGAACTCCTCGCTCTTTTCGCGCATTCCGCTGTACATTTCCGCGATCGCCGCTTGGGAGTCCGCCGAGCCGTATTCGTCGCGGATGTCCTGGCTGATGCGCATGGAGCAGAATTTCGGCCCGCACATGGAGCAGAAGTGCGCTGTCTTCGCAGGCTCCGCCGGGAGCGTCTCGTCGTGGAAGGCTTCGGCCGTGACCGGGTCCAGCGATAGTGCGAACTGGTCACGCCAGCGGAACTCGAAGCGGGCCTTGGACAGCGCATCGTCGCGTTCGTGCGCGCCGGGATGCCCCTTGGCGAGATCCGCGGCGTGGGCTGCGATCTTGTAGGTGATCACACCGGTTTTGACGTCGTCCTTGTTGGGCAGGCCCAAGTGTTCCTTCGGAGTGACGTAGCAGAGCATCGCGGTTCCGTACCGTGCGATCTCCGTGGCGCCAATCGCGGAAGTGATGTGGTCGTAGCCCGGCGCAACGTCGGTGACGAGGGGGCCCAGGGTGTAGAACGGGGCGCCCTTGCACAGTTCCTGCTGGCGTTCCACGTTCTCCCGCACCAAATGGAACGGAATGTGGCCCGGGCCTTCGACCATGACCTGCACATCGTATTCCCAGGCGCGTTGGGTCAGCTCGGCCAGCGTGTCGAGCTCGGCGAACTGGGCGGCGTCGTTGGCGTCCGCCGTCGCGCCCGGGCGAAGTCCATCGCCGAGCGAGAACGCGACGTCGTACTTGGCGAAGATCTCGCAGAGCTCGTCGAAGTGGGTGTAGAGGAAGTTCTCCTTGTGGTGGGCAAGGCACCAGCCGGCCATGATGGAGCCGCCGCGGGAAACGATGCCCGTCACCCTATTTGCGGTCAGCGGCACGTACCGCAGCAGCACGCCGGCGTGGATGGTCATGTAGTCCACGCCTTGCTCGCACTGTTCGATGACGGTGTCGCGGAAGATTTCCCAGGTGAGCTTGTTGGCTTCGCCGTTGACCTTCTCCAAGGCCTGATAGATGGGTACGGTGCCGATCGGCACGGGGGAGTTGCGGATGATCCATTCGCGGGTGGTGTGGATATCGTCGCCCGTGGACAGGTCCATGACGGTGTCGGCGCCCCATTGCGTGGCCCACTGCAGCTTGTCTACTTCCTCGGCGATTGAACTGGTGACGGCCGAGTTGCCAATGTTGGCGTTGATCTTCACCAGAAACGCCTTGCCGATGATCATCGGCTCGGATTCGGGGTGGTTGATGTTGTTGGGGATGATGGCGCGGCCAGCGGCGACTTCGCTGCGGACGAGTTCAACATCGCAGTTCTCGCGAAGTGCCACGAACTGCATTTCCGGGGTCACGATGCCCTGCTTGGCGTAATGCATCTGGGTCACCGTCCTACCCTCGACGGCGCGGCGGGGCACCGGCTGTGCCCCCTTCCACTCCGCGGACGCGGCGCCGCGGCGCACCGCCGACTTGCCGTCGTCGAGCAGGTTCCGTTCGCGGCCACTGTAGGCCTCAGTGTCGCCGCGGGCTGCGATCCACTCGCTGCGGAACGGTTCGAGGCCCACTACGGGATCACTCCCTGGTCCGGCGGTCCGGTACACCTGGAAAGGGGCGTTGGCCTTGCCGTTGGGGGACGGTTCGAGGGCGATTTCAGTCACCGGAACTCGGATTCCCGTTTCGGCATCCTCCAGGAACGCGAGGGAATGGGACTTGAGTGACTGGGTCACCGCTTGGTCCGATCCGTTTTGGGCGGTTTCATTTTGGGCAGGGCTCAGCTGTGTTTCTTGGGTGCTCAATTGAATACTCACTTCCTTCGCCGGCATTACCCGGACAGGTTCGACGGTCGCAGGCAGCGTCAGCCTGATCTCAGCCCTTGCGAGGGCCCCCGTGTGGTCGTAGACGAAGCTACCACAGCCGTCAGTGCTGATGACAGATGTGACCGGGACGGCACCGACGGCGGGGTCTAGGGTGGAATCATGGCGGAAATTATCGAATTCAGCGGCACCGTCCTCACGGGTCCGGGCGAGGAACTGCGCGGCCTCTGGGCGGTCGACGGACGGCTGACTTTCCTGCGGCCGGCGGCCGCGCCGGACGCCGTCCTGGACGGCTGGGTGTTGCCCGGGCTGGTCGACGCGCATTGCCACGTCGGCTTGGGCAAGGGCGGTGCCGTCGATGAGGAGACTGCCCGCCTGCAGGCGGCGGCGGACCGGAACGCCGGGACTCTTTTGATCCGCGACGCCGGATCCGCGAGCGATACGCGCTGGCTGCAGCGCCGGGAGGATATGCCGAGGATTATCCGGGCGGGCAGGCACATAGCGAGGGTGCGCCGGTACCTTCCCGGGCTCGCCGAAGAGGTCGAGCCGCAGGACCTGGTGGAGGCGGTCCGTAAGCAGGCGCGGTCTGGAGACGGCTGGGTCAAGATCGTGGGGGATTGGATCGACCGCTCCGCCGGGGACCTCGGCCCCTCCTTTCCGGCCGCCGTCGTCAAGGACGCCGTCGCTGCGGCGCACGACGAGGGTGCACGGGTGACTGCCCATTGCTTCGCCGAGGGGACAATCGGTGACATGCTCGACGCCGGCATCGACTGCATCGAGCACGCCACCGGATTGTTGCCGCACCACATTCCCCGGTTGCTGGACCAGGACGTGCCGATTGTCCCCACGCTCATCAACATTGCGACCTTCCCGGACATTGCCAAGCAGGCAGAACGCAAGTTTCCGCGCTACGCCGCCCATATGACCGCGTTATGGGAGCGCCGGCATGAACGGGTCCTTGAGGCGTTTGAAGCGGGGGTGCGGGTGTACGCGGGAACGGACGCCGGAACCGTCATCAAACATGGCCGGATCGGCGAGGAGGTTCTGGAACTGCATCGGGCGGGCCTTCCGGCGGCCTCCGCCCTCGATGCCGCCTGCTGGTCCGCCCGCGAGTGGCTGGGTGCCGACGGCATCAGCGAAGGCGCCAGTGCCGACGTCGTTCTCTATGCAGCGGATCCCCGTGCGTCACTTGAGACCGTGTTGCGGCCGCAATGCACTGTTTTGAGGGGACACCTTTCCAGAATCGCCGGGCATTAGGAATAAATTGAAGCTTCAAGTAATTTAGATATGTAGAGGTTGCCGAAAGGCGGCGCCACAACGAGCCGGGGAGTTTCACATGACCACCACATCCAGCCAGGATCTCCTTCCTGCCGAACTCACCATGGGCACTGTCATGCTCAAAGTGGGGGACATGAAGCTCATGGGCGACTACTACCAGCGGGCGTTGGGACTGGACGTCGTCGCCGAACAGGACGGCGGGCTCTACTTCGGCCGGCTGGGCAAGCCGTTGGTGCACCTCGCCCCCGCCTCCGGGCTCCAGATCCCGGGCCGCGGCGAGGCCGGACTCTTCCACACCGCGTTGCTCTTCGAAGACCAATCCTCGCTCGCTGCAACCGTTGCCTCGGCCGCGCAGTACGAACCCCACGCCTTCGTCGGCAGTGCCGACCACTTAGTCAGCGAAGCCTTCTACTTCACCGACCCGGAGGGCAACGGGATCGAGCTCTACTACGACAAGCCGCGCGCCGGATGGGAGTGGAACGGCAGTTCGGTCGTCATGGACAGCCTGCCGCTCCCGCCGCAGCGCTACCTCCAGCAGTACCTGAGCGAAGCTGCCGTGACGGGACAGCATGAGGCGGGCGCCGGCGTCGGGCACGTCCACCTCCAGGTAGGCGACGTGCGGACCGCGCACGATTTCTACGTCGATACCCTGGGCTTCGAGCAGACCGCCGGCTGGCACGGGCAGGCCCTCTTCGTTTCCGCGGGCGGCTACCACCACCACATGGCCATGAACGTCTGGAACAGCCGCGGTGCGGGTCCGCGCAAGGACACCCTCGGCCTCGGCGAGGTGGTCATCGAAGTGCCGTCAGGAGACGACGTCGGCGCGCTCGCCGACCGCCTCAAGGTTGCCGGTATCGCATCCCACCACACCGGCCAGGAGTTGCGTTTCGAGGATCCTTGGCGCAACCGGCTGCGCGTCGCCGTCCGCTAGCGTCTGACTTTCGCAAGTTAGCGTCTAACTTGCTCCCCAACTTCGCTTCGCTCAGCCGGGGACCCCTCGCAAGTTAGACTTAGCGCTGACGGCGTGGCGCGTACTTTGCTGCTTCGCCGCCGCCCCGTTGGCACGAACGAATGAGAGTACTTTCCATGGGCTTTGCTGAAATCTTTGTTGCCACCCACGATGAAGCACTCAAGAGGGCCGCTGCCCTGGAGAAGGGCAGTGACGTATCCGGCGCCGCGGTACGGATCCCCGGGATCAGCGATTTCGAAGTAGAACAACTTGGCGACCTCGCAGGCACGGCCGTGCACGCGGGCGGCGCCGACTATGAGCTTGCCTTGGTGGACGTCACCAGCGACGCCTTGCTGGGCGTACCCGAAGCCATGGTGCGTGCCTTGTCTGAGCTCCTGAGCTATGAGACCGAAGGGGAGGGAAACATCCTCGACGACGTCGCCGAACGTTGGGCCGCCCAAGAGGATATGCCTTTCGATGCCCAGCAAGCCCGCCAGTACGTCCAGCAGTTGGCGGCCCTCGCGAGCGACGTCGAAAAGGCTGAGCGGGGCGGCCTCTACGTCTGGTCTGCCGAGCAGTAACCCCGCAGGAAACCGCCGCGCGGGCCGCGTGTTCGAATTACTGTCCGCCATCTGGCACAATGGACAGGTACTCGATCCGCGCGGCCCCTCTCTCCGTGCGTGCATCCTGTCCTTGGAACCCTCAAGTATGGCCCGCCCCACGGGTGCAGAACGCGGGGTTCAACCCCGTTTCAGAAACAGGAGTGACCACAAAAGTGGCCGTAAAGATTCGCCTTAAGCGCTTCGGTAAGATGCGCGCACCGTACTACCGCATCGTTGTCATGGACTCCCGCGCCAAGCGCGATGGCCGTGCGATCGAAGAAATCGGCAAGTACCACCCCACCGAGGAGCCCTCGTACATCGAGGTAGTCTCCGAGCGTGCACAGTACTGGCTGTCCGTCGGCGCGCAGCCGACCGAGCAGGTTGCCGCGATCCTCAAGATCACCGGTGACTGGCAGAAGTTCAAGGGTCTCCCGGGCCAGGAAGGCACGCTGAAGACCAAGGTCGAGAAGCCTGCTTTCGTTGCACCGGAGAAGGGTTCCGTCATCATTCCGGAAGCCATCACCAAGAAGGCCAAGCAGTCGGAAGCAACCGAAGCTGACGCTGAAGCAGAGACCACCGAGGCTGAGTAAGTTGCTGGCAGAAGCGCTCGAGCACTTGGTCCGTGGGATCGTTGACAGCCCTGAGGACGTCAAGGTCAGTGCCAAGAACAACCGCCGCGGGGAATCCCTCGAGGTGCGCGTTCACCAGGACGACCTCGGACGGGTGATCGGCCGCCAGGGTCGCACCGCACGTGCTTTGCGCACTGTGATTGCGGCATTGGCGGGCGGCGAGCAGGTCCGGGTCGACGTCGTCGACACCGACCGTCGCCGGTAAACGCGCTCAGCAATACTTGTCTTAGATCCGGCCCCTTCACCAGATTATGGTGGAGGGGCCGGATTGTTTTACGAGCAAACCCAGCCTTGGGCCCCGAGACCGGCCCCAGGGAAGAAATCAGAGGAACCCCATGCAGCTCCAGGTTGCCCGAATCGGCAAGCCACACGGAATCCGCGGCGAAGTCACTGTCCAGGTGCTCACCGATGCCCCCGGCGATCGCTTCGTCCCGGGCACCGAATTCGTGGTCGAACCCGCGAAGGCCGGTCCGTTGACAATCAGCAGCGCTCGGTGGAACAAAGACATCCTGTTGCTCGGTTTCGAAGAGATCTCCACGCGCAACCAGGCGGAGGAAATCCGGGGCGCGAAGCTGTTCATCGAGACCGAAGAGCTGGAGGAGGACGACGACGAAGGCTGGTACGAGCACGAGCTCGTGGGCCTTGAGGTCCGCGTCGGCTCGCAGACCGTTGGCAAGGTGACCGCGCTGAACACCATGCCCGTCCAGGACCTGCTGGTCATTGAAGACGCGCAAGGCGCGGAAATCCTGGTGCCCTTCGTGGAAGAGATCGTGCCTGAGATCAACCTCGAGGACGGGTACGTGGTGCTCACGCCTCCGCCCGGGCTCTTCGAACTGAACACCGACGCGTCCGGTTCCGACGCGGAAGAGGACGACGCTGAGACCAAGGATGACGCCTAGATGCGCATTGATGTCGTCAGCATCTTTCCCGAGTACCTGGCGCCACTGGAGCTTTCGCTCATAGGCAAAGCCCGTCAGGACGGACTCTTGGAGCTCAACGTCCATGACCTGAGGACCTTCACCACGGACAAGCACCGCACGGTGGACGACACCCCGTATGGCGGCGGCGCCGGCATGGTCATGAAGCCCGAACCCTGGGCCCAGGCCTTGGAGTCCATTGCCGCAGCCGGGGGCGCCGACACTGAGGGCGGATCGCATGGACCAACGAAGAAGCCGGTCCTGATTGTTCCGTCGCCCGCGGGGGAGCGCTTCAACCAGGCGCTCGCTTGCGAACTCGCCGAGGAAGAGCAGCTTGTCTTCGCGTGCGGCCGTTACGAAGGCATTGACGAGCGCGTCATGGAATGGGCGGCAGGGCATTTCACCGTCCGTCCGCTCAGCTTGGGCGACTACGTCCTCAATGGCGGCGAGGTCGCAGTCCTGGCCATGGTCGAGGCCATCGGACGCTTACTCCCGGGTGTCGTCGGCAATCCCGAATCCCTGGTGGAGGAATCCCACTCGGACGGCCTGCTTGAGTACCCGGTCTACACGAAGCCCTCATCATGGCGCGATCGTGAGGTGCCCGCGGTCCTTTTGAGCGGCAACCACGGCAAGATCGCCCAGTGGCGCCGCCACGAACAGTTCCGGCGCACGGCCGAACGCCGCCCTGACCTCCTCGAAGAGTTCGACGCCGGAAACCTGTCACGCGCGGACCGCGCGGCTTTTGGGGAACTCGGGTACGACGTCGTAGATGGCCGGTTGCGGCGCCGCCCGGACGGCGGGCTCCCGGACTGAGCCGGCCGCCGTCGGGCACTGCATCGGCCGTCCTGCCGCAAAAATCGGGCCGGTTTCGCGGGATTCGCCGGAATTCGCGGGGTGTGGCAGAATTAACCCTTGTGTCTACTGGGTTCGCGCCTGCCACAGGGGGAGCGTTACCAACAGCCTGACACCCCGGAGCCGCCAATCAGTGGCGGTCCGGATCTGAAAATCTTCGGCGGTAATTTCCGGCCGGCCTCGCGCCCCGGGCTTGCCCGCCGTGACCCAAAGTGGATGACCTGTGGCGTTCACCAGGAGTGGATCAATGCATATCCTCGATAGCGTAGATGCAGCTTCGCTGCGCAACGATGTTCCCGAGTTCCGCGCGGGTGACACCATCAAGGTTCACGTGAACATCATCGAAGGCAAGAACACCCGTGTCCAGGTCTTCCAGGGCTTCGTCATGGGCCGCCAGGGTGACGGCGTTCGCGAAACCTTCACGGTCCGCAAGGTCTCATTCGGTGTCGGCGTAGAGCGTACCTTCCCGGTTCACTCCCCGATCATCGAGAAGATCGAGGTCGTCACCAAGGGTGACGTCCGCCGCGCCAAGCTTTACTACATGCGCGCCCTGCGTGGTAAGGCCGCGAAGATCAAGGAAAAGCGCGACTTCGCCGCCGGCAAGTAGTTCTTTCGAGCAACAGCGGGTCCTGGATTCGTGTCCGGCCTGCGCCGGAGAGATCCGCAACGCAACAGGAAACGAATCATGGACCATGCAGAACGCCAGCCCCGTAAGAGGGGCTGGCGTTTTGTTTTGCTCGCGCTTTTCCTGGCCGTAGCCATCAGCGGGCTTGTCCGGTCCTTATGGCTGGATGTCTACTTCATCCCGTCCGAGTCCATGGAACCGGTCCTGGGCACGGGGGACCGCATCCTGGTGTCCCGGACCGATTTCAGCGCAGAACCTATTCGCCATGGCGACATCGTGGTCTTCGACGGGAGGGGAACCTTCGCTCCGCTGAGCAGCGGCAAGGGACCGCTTGCCGACGCCATTGCCGCCGGTGGCCATTGGCTGGGCCTGACGGGAAGTGACACGACATACGTCAAGCGTGTCATCGGGCTTCCCGGAGACCACGTCACGTGTTGTGGCACCGACGGAAAACTCACAGTCAACGGTCAGCCGCTTGAGGAACCCTATCTGTATCCGGGCGACACGCCGAGTGAACAGAAATTCGACGTCATCGTTCCGAATGACCGATTGTGGCTCATGGGGGACCATCGCTCACGCTCGGCCGACTCGCGCGGCCTTCTGGGTGCGCCCGGCGGAGGGATGGTGCCGCTGGAACGTGTCATAGGGCGTCCGGTCCGGATTATCTGGCCGCTTGATAGATTTGCAGAACTGCCTCGCCCTGCGAAGGCCGCTACAACCTCGAAGAACGGACAATAGATGCCCGACACAACTCCCGGCACGCCGGAACGGCACGACGGCGACGCCCGGCCCCTGGACGGACCGTCCGCTCCCGCCATGGATCTTGGCGCCGGTGACGGCGAGGCGTCCCAGGGGAGCGCGGCTGGCTCGACGGCGGCCCGACCGGAGCACGAGTCGCCGCGCCGCGCCGCCCGGCAGGGTTCGGGGGTGGAATCGGGCGAAAGCGGTCGGACCGAAGCTGCCGCTAAAACCCACGGCAGTCCTTTCCTCGGCTGGCTCAGGGAAATCGGCACGGTGGTGGTCATCGCCATCGTCTTGTCCTTCCTCATCAAGACTTTCCTGTTCCGTGCGTTCTTCATTCCCTCGGAGTCGATGGTCAACACCCTTGACGTCGACGACCGGATCTTCGTGAACCTCCTGGTCCCGAAACCTTTCGCTCTGGAGCGCGGCGACATCGTGGTCTTCAAAGACACGAAGGGATGGCTGCCGCCCACGGCGAAGACCACGGCCGGACCCTTCAAATGGTTCCAGGATGGACTGGTCTTCGTCGGGCTGCTTCCGGACGACACCAACCAGCACCTCGTCAAGCGCGTGATCGGGCTGCCTGGCGACAGGGTTTCCTGCTGCGACAGTTCCGCGCGGGTCAGCGTCAACGGCACGGTCCTCAATGAGAATTACATCAATCCTGCGCAGGTTCCCACCGCCAAGTCTTTCGATGTAGTGGTCCCTGCTGGGAAAATTTGGGTTATGGGTGACAACCGCAATAACTCGGCCGACTCCCGCGAGCACCAGTCCGTCAATGGTGGTTTTATCGACATTTCCGATGTCGAAGGAAAAGCCACGGTTATTGCGTGGCCCATCAACCGTTGGCGGATCCTCGACAACCACTCCGAGGTCTTCCGCAACGTTCCTGCGCCGTCGCCCCAGAACACTGCTTCACCCACGGCTCCAGCGGGCAAATGATGGTTCCGGCAGGAGCAGGAGCGGCTACGCCGGTTCGAACGCAGCGGAAGACCGCAGCGCGGGCGAAGTACGCTCCTGAGGTCCCCACCCTGGACATCGAAAAGGGTTTCCTCGCTCCAGGGGTCACGCTCCTGGCCGGTGTCGATGAAGTAGGCCGCGGCGCCCTAGCGGGACCGGTGTCGGTGGGAATCGCCGTCGTCGACCTCAGGGACCACGGTTTGATCGCCGATGTCCGCGACAGCAAGCTCCTCAAGCCGGAAGACCGCGAGCGGTTGGAGCCGCTGGTACGTGAATGGGCAGTGGGGTCGGCGGTGGGCCACGCAAGTTCGGCGGAGATCGATGCGTTGGGAATCATCGGCGCCTTACGGCTGGCGGGGACGCGTGCCTGGTTCGAGATCCTCGCGTCTGGCATACAACCGGACCTGGTCCTCCTTGATGGGAGCCATAACTGGCTCTCGCCGCAGGACCAAGGTTCCTTGTTCGACGTCGAGACGTCTGTGCCCGCGTGCGAGGCGCCGGTGCACACCAGGGTGAAGGCGGACATGAGCTGCCTCAGCGTGGCGGCCGCCAGCGTGCTTGCCAAGGTGGCCAGGGACCGCATCATGGTGGGGCTGCATGACGAATACCCGGCTTTCGGCTGGAACGAGAACAAGGGCTATGCCACGTCCTTCCACCGCGAAGCCCTCCGTCTGTCCGGTCCGACGCCTTACCACCGGACAAGCTGGAACCTGCTGTAGCATCCGCTTTCGTTGCCCGCTTACGCCGGCCGCTTACTGCTGTGGCGGCGTGGGCGCCCTCCATGGTGCAAGATGGATCTATGAGTGCCGAGGATCTTGAGAACTACGAAACCGACATGGAGCTGCAGCTCTACCGCGAATACCGCGACGTCGTTGGTTTGTTCAGCTACGTTGTCGAGACCGAACGCCGGTTCTATCTGGCGAACCACGTTGACTTGCAGGCCCGCAGCGCCGACGGTGAGGTTTACTTCGACCTGACCCTCCAGGATGCCTGGGTTTGGGACGTCTACCGTTCGGCCCGATTCGTGAAGAACGTCCGGGTCATTACGTTCAAGGACGTCAACGTCGAAGAGCTGCCCCGCAGCGAGGAGCTCTCCTTGCCGAAGGACGGCGACCTGGGAGATCTCGGCAACCTGGGCAACTAGGAACTGGGCAACTAGGACCCGCGACCTCTTTTCCTCCACATAGGCTCTTTGGCGGAGTTTCCCACATAGCGCAGCTGGCCTCTGACTTTGGGTTCCCGCCACCTCCAGGCTGGTACTGGAGGTGGCCATGAAAGCCAAAGACTTGCTGGGCCGGCACGGCGAAAAGCTGGCCGCCGGGTTTCTCGAAACCCAGGGAATGCGGATTATGGACCGCAACTGGAGATGTCCCCAGGGCGAAATCGACATCGTGGCGCTCGACGGCGACACGTTGGTGATCGCCGAGGTGAAGACCCGGAGGAACCTCGAATACGGGCATCCGTTTGAAGCCATTGGAGCTGCCAAGCTCGCGCGGCTCCACCGGCTGGCTTTGTCGTGGTGCCGTGATCACGAGGTGCGCGCCGCGCGCCGTCGCGTGGACGTGGTGGGTGTCATCGACGACGGGGTGGGGGAGCCGCAGCTCGAGCACCTCAGGGGTGTGGGCTAGTGGGCGTGGGCCGGAGCTACTCCATCGCTTTGCTGGGCTTGAACGGCTACATCGTTGAGGTCGAAGCGGACATCGGCCAGACACTCCCAAGTTTCGTGCTCCTGGGGCTGCCGGATGCTTCCCTGAACGAGGCAAAGGAGCGCATCCGTTCTGCGGCGCAGAATTCGGGCATCCCGCTGAGCCGTCGAAAAATCACCGCGAACCTGATTCCTGCTTCGCTGCCGAAGCGAGGTTCAGGGTTCGACCTCGCGATCACCATGGCAGTATTACGCGCTGCTGGTGATATCCGTTCCACTGAAGGCACGGTCTTTATCTCCGAATTGGGCCTGGATGGCAGGTTGAGGCCGGTCCGTGGGATTTTGCCAGCGGTCATGGCCGCGGTCCAAGCGGGCCATCCGGAGATTGTGGTCGCCCAGGCAAATGCCGCCGAGGCGGAGTTGGTTCCGGGCGCGGTGGTCCGCGGCTACAAAACCTTGGCCCGCCTCGCCTTCGATTTCGGGGCAAACCCGCAGGACCTGGCCTTGGATTATGAACCGGCCGACGGTGACGTTGCCGGAGATCAGGACGTCGGGGCCGCGGTTGCTCCGGATCTTTGTGATGTTTCGGGACAGGGCGATGCCCGGCGCGCCTTGGAGGTAGCGGCGGCCGGGGCGCATCATGTGTTGCTTTGCGGTCCTCCCGGTGCGGGCAAGACCATGCTTGCCGAACGGCTCCCGGGGCTGCTGCCGGATCTGGGGGACCGGGAAGCCATGGAAGTCACGGCAATCCATTCGCTGTCGGCAGTCCATGTTGACTCGGTGCAGCTTTTGCGCCGGCCGCCCTTTGAGAATCCGCACCACAGCGCCACGGCCGCCGCAATCATCGGTGGTGGTTCCGGTCTGCCGCGTCCCGGGGCGGCATCACGGGCGCACCGCGGCGTCCTATTCCTTGACGAGGCGCCCGAGTACGAACGCCGTGTCCTGGATGCCCTGCGGCAACCACTCGAAAGCGGTGAATTGGTCATCCACCGTTCGGCGGGGACTGCCGCTTATCCGGCCCGGTTCCAGCTGGTCCTTGCGGCGAATCCGTGCCCTTGCGGGAAAGCCACGGGCAGAGGAGTCGACTGCACCTGCACCCCGGTGATGCGGCGCCGCTACTTCGGGCGCATGTCCGGGCCGCTGCTGGACAGGGTGGATATCCAACTGCAAGTGGAACGTGTATCCCTCGCGGACTTTGGGCAGTCCGGCACCGAGGAAGACACCGCTACCGTCGCCGGGAGGGTCCAGGCCGCCCGGGCGCGGCAACTCGAACGCCTTGGGAGTTTAGGAATGGAAACCAATTCGCAGGTTCCCGGGCGCGTACTGCGCGGCGAGCTGCGCCTCCCTTCTGCGACCACCAAAATCCTGGACACCTCGTTGGAGCGCGGAATCCTCACGGCGCGCGGCTATGACAGAGTCTTGCGCTTACCCAGGATGCTAGACTAGCAGATGTGAAAGCCTTTGTGTACCTCCGAATTTCCCAGGACCGAACCGACGAACGCTCAGCGGTGGATCGGCAGGGCGAGGACTGCCTCAAATTGGCATCAGACCGGGGATGGGAAGTTGTGGCAACTGAGGTGGACAACGACCTGAGTGCCGCTGGCAAGAAGCGCCGAAAGGGATTCGAGGCCATGCTGACGGCGGTTGAGTCCGGGCAGGTTGGCGTAGTGCTCGCGTGGGCGCTCGACAGGCTGCAACGCAACCGGCGCGATGAACTGAGGCTCTACGAGCTTTGCCAGCGAAAGAATGTTGTACTGGCCTTCGTGAAGGGTCCGGAACTCGACTTTTCTACCGCTGCGGGACGTTTGGTTGCAGACCAGTTAGGGTCCGTGGCGAGGTTCGAGATTGAGCAGAAGTCAGAGAGGCAGGTGCGTGCAGCGGAACAGGCGGCGAAGCAGGGGCGCTGGGTTGGTGGCCGTCGCCCGTTCGGCTATGAACCTGACGGGCTGACGGTTCGGCCCGCTGAGGCTGCGGCCATTCAGGCTGCCTACGATTCGGTCCTCTACGGTGCCTCGCTGCGGGAGGTCGCCAGGACGTGGAATAGCCAGGGGTTCACGACCGGACAGCGGAGATACAAGGCGGGACATGAAGGTGAACCATCACTATGGCGCGCAGATTCCGTCAGGGTTGTTCTCCTGAATCCCCGAAATATCGCCAAGCGCGTCTACAAGGGCGAGATAGTGGCAGATGCCAAATGGCCGGCCATCGTTTCGGAGGAACGATTCGCTGCTGTCACGGCCGTGCTGAAGAATCCGGCGAGAGTGTCCGGCAAGGCTGGCGGACGCTATCTGTTGTCCGGGCTGGCCCGCTGCGGCGTCTGTGGTGCTCCTGTTCACGCAGGTGGCGCTTCTCGTCGGGGTGTGCGCGCATACCGCTGTTCGGCGTCAATGGGGCATTTCGCACGCCGTGCAGAGCCCGTTGAAGAGTACGTGGAGTCGGTTGTCGTGGGTATCTTGTCCCGCCCGGACGCTGCACGGCTGATGCAGGATGACAACCGTCCTGACGCGGAAGAGTTGCGGGCGCAAGCGGTGGGGCTGCGGGAGCAGCTCGACGCGGACGCGGTGGACCTCGCGAACGACCGGATGAGCAGAAGCCAGTTCCATGCGGTGACGGCGCAGAGACGGGCAAAGCTCGCCACGATTGAGTCCATGCTGGCCGACGCTGGCCGACTGGACGTTCTGGGGCCGCTGTTGGCGGCTGAGGATGTGCGGGCAGCGTGGGAGTCGCTTAGCGTGTCCCGCCAGCGGGCCGTGCTCCATATCCTCATGCGGATTGTCATTCATCCGCCTGGAAGAGGCGTCCGCAAATTCGATTCTTCAACCGTCGAACTCATCCCTAAAAGGAGAGATGATGCAGGACGACATTGAGATGAAATTCATCTGCACTGATAAAAGGGGCCACACTTCGCGCGAGCTCTACACAATCACCCTTACACCGGATCGCGGTCAAGGGTCGAACCTGGTGGAGAACGCCATGGAACGCCTGAAAATACGCGGTATCCGGCCCGCAAAGCGCGGGGGATGGGTGCCTGGTGGTAGTGACCCCATTGTGATACTTCCATCCGGAGAGTTGGCCCCGACTATCCCGATGAAGTGTCCAACCTGCCCCCGTAAAAGAGACTTGCCATACGTGGATGTGGTTTTCATCATGGAGAAGCTGCACGCGGACGGAGTGTCCAAAGTCGATTTGTCCTACCTACCTGATAAGCTACGTAGGTAGCTAGGAGACGAACGTTTCCTAAGAGTTATCGCGGGTCGTGAACTGCTTCAAGCAAACACGGGCAAGTCGGGTCTCCAGCCCGAGCAGTAGTTATGCCCGGAGGTTCACCCTCAAATGTCCGCGATTTCCAAGCCCGTCGCCGCAGCACGCGGCCGTGTAGCCGCACTTTCCCGCTCGCGTCCGGATGATGATCCGGAATTCATTGCAGCACGGCAGAACCTAAAAGCGCTCTCGCTTGAAGAGCAGATCCAGCGCACCGTTAATAGCTGGCCCGAGTTGACCACCGATCAAATGGCGCGGTTGTCCGGGCTATTCCGTTCTGCGCGCGGTGATGCAGCATGAAAAACACAACGCGCCCAGCTGGGGGGCCGGGCGCGTTGCTAGGTCTTGGGGGTGACCCAACTGTTGACTATGCCATTAATCCGGCTCCGACGCCAGAGCAACACGCCGGAATGCCGGCCGTGGAGCGCCCGCATTTGCCTAACGGACGCTCCACCAGACAATTGTCGCACGAGGCACTGACCGTCGCCCGGAACTTGCCGCCCGCCGCCATTTGG
The DNA here is from genome assembly GCF_021483235.1 of Arthrobacter alkaliphilus. Classification (GTDB taxonomy): domain Bacteria; phylum Actinomycetota; class Actinomycetes; order Actinomycetales; family Micrococcaceae; genus Arthrobacter; species Arthrobacter alkaliphilus. The sequence goes on from NZ_JAKEEC010000010.1 coordinate 103,219, forward strand.
GCTGAGGTCCAGGCGTTCGCCGCTACATGCGGGTACGTCGTCTGTGGCAAGTGCCGCGAGTGCGGTTCACCCATCAGCGGAGCCGAATCACTCCACTCCGGCTTGGGCCGCGTCTGCCGACGCTGGGCACGCAAAGCCGCGCGGGAGCAGGTGACACGATGACTTGGCCGAAGTTCTCTGATGATTACGGAGACGACTGCTGGGGCCTGACCGACGCCGCTTTCCGGCTCCATACGGAGGCTCTCGTTTGGAACGGCCGCAAGCTGCTGGACTGCCGGATACCTAAGGAGGATCTGCCAAGATTCAGCAAGCGCCCAGAGGCTGCAGGTGAGCTTGTTGAAAAGGGCTGGTGGACCGACTTTGGCTCCTATTACGAGATCCTCCACCACGCGCAATACCAGCCGACCGCCGAGCAGGTTATGAGGCGTCAAGCCATTAGCCGGAAGAACGGGAGCAACGGCGGGCGTCCGAAAAAGAACCGGGAGACGTGGGCACGGCCAGAAACCCAGTCGGGAACCCAAGACGAAACCCAACAGAAAACCCAGCAGAAAACCAACATGGGTTTTGAAGGTGGAAACGACGATCAGGCCACCGAAACCAAAAACCCCGGAATTTCGGGGAGGAAAAACCCAGCTGGGAACCCATCTGGCAACCCAGAGGGACTGGAAGCCTTTAACAGAAGTAGTTCCTCGGTCGGTTCTGTGAATCCCGAGGTTGAGAGGCAGTGGGGAATGACAGACGTAAGTCCTAATCGACCGCTGGTGGAAGGGGACCCCTGCTCGAGTCCCGGCTGCAATGGACGGTTGAGTCAGGGGCAGGCAACTAAAGGTTCGGCAATCTGTCTGGACTGCGAGTGGAACGCAAGCAAGTCGCGAGTTCCAGAAACCGTGTGATCTTCCAAGGAAAGGAAATTACTTCATGATCACCACACCAGCAGACCGAGGCGGGTCTGAACCCATTGCACTTCCAGCCGACGACTACCGGCGAGTGATCGCGCTGGCACGCGCATTGTGCACGGCCGACGTTGACGGCTTCGTGGCACTTCAGCCCACCGAGCCAGGGCAAGCACACTCCATGATGCTCGCGGCCGTTTCGGTCATCGCCGCGTTGGCCAGTGATGACCGGCTCAACGGGGCCGAGACCGAGCTAGCACGGGTCCTTGCCGCCACGTTGAAGCTTGAAGCAGGGAACACACCATGACCCCGCACATCACGGTGCACGGACTCGACCTTGGGGGAGATTTCCGCGAACACTGCGGACCGAGAGGCTTCCCGTTTTTTGAGGCAGGGCGAACGGACGACCGCGCCGTCATCCGTTCTCTCTCTCCGAAAAATCGCAAAAATGTTGTGGCGGGGTGGTTTCCGTGGAGCGTGTGATCCGTACGGAGCCGGGCTTCAAGCATGGTGCTACGGGGTACCGCAATGGTTGCCGTTGCGATACCTGCCGTGCCGGGCACCGGGAGCGGAACGCGGCCGGCCGGGCGAAGGCAAAGGCGGCTTTGCCTAGTCCCGTCCGGGGGCCGGTCGAACGGGTGGTGCGGCGCGAGTTGAACGAATCTGCGGCGTTCACGCCGCCTTGGTCGGGCACGTTGCGGGCTTTGGCGATCCGAACGGCCAGGGCTGTCGATAACGCGCCTGCTGAACGGCTATCCCCGCTCATTGCACGATTGGTGCGGCTTCTGGGGCAGATCCGCCCTGATGGTGCCGTTTCTCGTGTTCCTGAGCCGAGATCCGTGGGTGATGAGGCTGAGGATTTCGTCAACGGGCTACGCAAGTTTGGGAACCAGTGACTAATCACATAGTTGTCATTCGAAAGAGTAGAAAGAGTAGAATATGAGGCAAGAGAAGGCCGAAAGTCCGGCGGATCGGGGCAGCGCGAAACGCACCCCTCCCGGATTTCTTCTTGAGTCGCAGCGGCGGATGCAGGGGCGAGGCCACCTTCCCACCGTGGCGCGGCAACTAGTGAGCGGCACTAGCAGGCAGCGCGAAACGCACCTGGGACCACCAGTGGCACGTACGTGCCAAATTTCCCCATCATTTATGGTGCCCCCGTTGCGTGTGCACTCGTTTTGAAAGTGTGATTCCAATGCCCAAGACCATGCGTGAAATGCTGAACGAGCGAAAGGCAGAGCTTAAGGCTGCTGCGGCCGCTCTGATCGAAACGGCCGAAGCGGAGAAGCGAGAGCTTTCTGACGCGGAAGAGGCCGAGTTCCAACGGATTATGGAAGCTGGCGACTCGATTGAGCGGCAGTTGGACCGTGCCGCCGAGTTCAACGAGCAGTACCGCCGTGCCCAGGAGACCTTTGCCGGTGGCGGCACGGAAGCCCGGGCGGCCAAGTTTGTGAATCTGGGCACTGGGGCCCCTGCTCTCCGGTCGAACCAGTTGTTCGGTGAGCATGAACTGGTTATGGCGCACCGCGAGAACCGGCGCTTGGGCGACGAGGCGGCAATGGCCACGTTTGGCGGTCCCGCCGAATTCCTGCGCAGCCTCTCGACAACCGGCGCTTCGGCCGTTGTGCCTACCGTCTGGTCCTCGCAAATCATCGACATCGCCCGGAACAACGCGGCGGTCCTAAAGGCCGGGGCCACGCTGCTGCCGATGGATGCCAACACGGTCCAGGTTGGGCGCCTGACGGGCGACGTTACGGCCGCGTTCCGCGCTGAAGGTTCGGCTATCGCGGCTTCGGACCCCACATTCGATAACGTGACGCTCACCGCGAAGTCCATGAACGCGCTTGTCACGATGTCCCTGGAATGGTTCGAGGATGCCCCGAACGCGGATCAGCTGGTGCTCAACAGCATCGGCAAAGCGATTGGCCTGATGCTGGACAAGGTGGCGCTGTACGGCGGTATCACGTCGGGTGCTGGTTCGATCAACCTTCCGACGCCGCCTAACCCGCGTGGCGTCCTGGCTGCGCTCAACGCAAACCGGCCGGCCAACGTGCTGGGCGGCGGTGCTGCGAACGGCACGACGATCACGAGCTATGACGAGCTTATTGATCTCGATTTCACGGTCGAGAACCTCAACGAGCAGCCTACGGGGCTGATCTTGCCGACGCGTCTTCAGCAGAAGTATGCCAAGTTCAAGGACACTACGAACCAGCCGCTGCGTGTGCCGGACGCGCTCCGGGATCTTCCGTTTTACGCGTCCAATCAAGTCGCCAGCGGCATGACCCAAGGCACCATGACCGGCATTGCCGCTGATGCGTTCGTTGGGGACTGGACTGAACTGATCATCGGGCAGCGCATGGAGCTTCGGATTCAGTTCCTTCAAGAGCGGTACGCGGAACTTGGCCAACTTGGTTTCGTTGCAACATGGCGCGGCGACGTGCAACCGGCCCGCACGAGCGCGTTTGCCGTTTACCGGTACCTCGGAGGCTTGTAAGCCATGACATTGCGCGTGTGGCCCGTCCACAGCTTCCCGGACCTACCCGGGGATCTGCGGAATGAGGCAATCAGCGAACACGAGCGGGTGCGGTTGCGCAATGGCACGCCCATTGTTGACCCGCCCCCGAAGAACGCCCGCCGCATCATGAACCTGACAGACCCGAACGGCAAACCCGTGGTGTTCATGCCCGGCGAAACGCTGCCGGCATGGGCGTTGCCTTACAGGTAGGAGAAGAGAGCGAATCATGCTGAAAAACGATGACCTGGCTGACGGTGTTCCGTTCAAGGGCAGGAGCATTGCGCGGGACTACGTCTATTGTGTTCACCCTGAAACCGGCCTTGAAGTCGTGTTTGTGCCCGCTGAGGCTCTTCCTGATTTCGCGGCGGCGGTCCAGGAAGCCAACGGGCAGGGCAACAGCGAACTTGTTGCTTCTGAAACCAAGCCCGTGGCACCAAAGGGCAACCGGCCCGTGAGGGACGGTTAAGGGGGCGTCAACGCCGCCGTGTGTCGGGCGCAGACATCCGGCACACGGAACGATGGCCCAATAAACGGGCGGACTCTTTCACCGCTCGGGCCAGCGCCTCGAACAAGGCAGTGCTGCCCGTGTAAGGGTCTCCACGGGCGGCACTGCTTTGGGTCTGGGCGAGTTAAGAAAGTCAGCGTACGGTCGGGCTTGTATGGACCGAGCCGTCCTTGCCTCGTTCGACAACACAGTCGATACGCCGGAAGCTTCCGCCCGTGTTGAGGTCAACGAGCGTTACTTTCCCATCAAGCGCAATGCGCGTGTCGGTTCGTGACGTCACTGTGAAGTCTTCGGTTCTGCCGACGATGTGCTTGCCGTGAGCTTGGTACTCCAATTGCAGTTCCCCGATGCAACTCCCGGCAGCGGCCCCGTCAGTCATATCCAACGGGGTTTTGCTGGGGTCTTTGGCAAGTGCGATTGAACACTGGGCCACCAAGACCGCGATCAGCGCCGCCACGGCCACGAGTAACCATCTAAGCGTGCTGTTTCGTTTGGGCCGCGCGCTGCCCCCAATTGCAGTCATGGCCATATCATAGGGCGACGGTGCACCATGCGAAGGCGCGGGGAACGCGGTTTTTTGGATCTGTAGCCCAAGGCCTAAAGTTTTGCCTATGTCGAATGCCGCGCCGCGCCCACCGATGAAGCTCTCTCGCGTCTTTCTGTTGGGTTTCTTGGCCTCTGTGGGTACGGTTGGTGCCCTGATTTGGGCTTTCGCGGCGTATGAAGCAAAGGATCTCATCCCCTTCTTCCATAGCCCCCGGATGAGCCAGGAAACGTGGTTTGAGATAATCCGAAACGCCGTTACGACCGGCGCGGCCCTGGGCGTCGGGGTGACGCTGTTCTTCTCATACCGGAGGCAGCAGACCGCAGAAGAGACTCAGCGGATCGGTGCCGAGGCTCATCTAACTGCGTCGAAAGCACAAGAAACAGCAGCGAAGGCCCTCGAACTAGCAAACAAGCAGCATGGTTTGGACCAGGACCGGCGCAGGGACTCCGTGACGGCTGAGCTGCGCTCACGGTATGTCAAGACTGCGGAACAGCTGGGTTCGGACCACTTGGCGATCAAGCTCGCCGGCATTTATAGCTTGGCGGCCTTGGCCGACGACTGGGCGGAGATTGGTAACCATGACGAGCGCCAAGTTTGTATCGACCTTCTAGCCGCATATTTCCGTTCCGCCCACCCTCTTCAGTCTGATGTCAGGACGACAACCCTAGATGTGCTAATGGCGCGCCTGCAGGGCGACACACCCGAAAAGAAATATTGGGGACGGTCGTCGATTACCTTGACCAATCCTGGGGAGATGCCGAGCATCAAGGGAATAACGCTGCGCGAAGGCGGCCAGCTGACGATTAGCCAGGCGTCGAAGGGCTCACGGTTCGTTGCGATTTCGCGTGTCGTGCTCGACGGCGGATCCCTTTCACTGGAGAACTTTCTCAGCTTCAAGGGAACGCTTCATGTCGGTGATGCCACGCTCAGTAGCGGTAAAATGAGACTCTCCCTTGGCAGCCCGGCAATTCAGGTTCAGCCTGAGGAACGCGGCTCAATTGTATTCCGGCGCGTAACGCTTGACGGATCAGACCTCACAATTGTTACGAATGGCCATGCGGTTAAATTCATTGAATGCGTATTCAATTCCGGGAATCTTTTTGTCAGCGCTGGCGATGGGCCGGTCCTTTTCCGAGAATGCCGTTTCGAGGGCAACGTGTTCGAGCGAGCAGACTGGATGGGATCTGGCCGCCCCGTGTCCACTACTGTCCTGGCGGTCGAAAATTGCAGCTTCCGACCGAGTGTTCCCATCCTTGAGCCGCACAGCGGGCTTGCAAGTCCTGAGAGCTAACGTCGTCTTCCTAGTCTGAACGACAAACCGGGCAGGATGCGGATGGTTACCCGGCCGCGACTGCTGATGGTCACTGGACCGACACGTTCCGAGACTGACGCGCCAGACTTGGACAGATTCACGGCGGTATTTTTCCCGGCCTTGATGCGCTTGCGGAAGACGAAACCCATGGCTCAGCCTCTCAGCGCGTGATGGAGTTGTACAGCCCCTGCCGTGGCGGATTTGGCGAGGGTTGCCAGTTCATGCGTATTTAGCGGCCGGCGGTCATCTCCGACGTACAGGTAAACGGCCGGTTCGCCTATGTGCAGCTCGCCTGCGGGGTCGGCCCAGTCCGTCTGTTCGAGAATCAGCTCGAACGCTGTGGTTCTGGGGGAGATCCGCATTTCATGGGTGCAGACATCGCCGGTTTCGTCGCTCAGTGAATAAGTGCGCGTCGCCCAGGCGGGGCGGGGCGTGCGAAACAGGAATCCGGGCTGAACGACCATGAGAATTCCGTACCTCTCCCGGCCGGTCATGGCTTGGAGTCGCGACGTTGATATTTGGGCGTAAGCCCGAAGGATGTTCCAGCCCAACGAGTTGCGCTCAATCTCACGGTAAGGGCTGGATTCAGCCCATTCCCTGGCGTTGGCGATGAACATCGTGGCGCGTTCGATGTCCAAGCCGTAGTCCGCGCCGGGATCGACAAAATTGCTGGTTTGCTGGGTGGTGTCCATGGCCTTGTCCTTCTTTGTCCATTGGGTAATTATCTGCTGATTTAGTGTCCTTGCTTTGGCATGGACGCTCGCCGACCTTGGGACACCGGGACCAGCCCGGCAGCGACGACATTGGGCAAGCGCTCGGCTTGCGGCAGGCGGTTGCTGCCGCATGAAAGGACACTCCATGACTAAACATTGCCAACCGTTCACTACGGACGCGCCGGAACGGAAAAGGGAGCGAATGGCCCGCGCGGCACTGTCGCGGTTGATGGAGCCGCAGGATGCTGCCGGGCTGGCGCTGGTTCAAGCAGCAGGGGCCATTGACGGTCTCAGAGTTGCGACCGGCGAGATTGCAGCAGGGCCGGGTCTTGGGCAGGAGGTGGCCTCCCTGCTGGTGGACAGCGGGCTTTCTGCCACCGGGGCTGAATTGGCTGCGGCGTTACGCCGGTGGGCGCCAAGGATCAAGTACCTGGCCCCGGAACGGGACCTCGCCACCGTGCACCGCCTTGGTGGCCGCATGATCATTCCGGACGACCCGGCCTGGCCAGCGCAGATGACTGATCTCGGCCTGCACGAGCCGTTGTGTTTGTGGTCGCGCGGACATGAATTGGACTTTCCACCCGCTCGGCGGGTCGTGGCCCTTGTCGGCTCACGGGACAGCACGAGCTACGGCGCCTCGGTAACGGGCGACTTCGCCTACGGCCTCGGCCAGCGCGGCTACACCGTCGTCTCGGGCGGCGCGTACGGGGTGGATGCCCATGCGCATCGCGGTGCCTTGGCCGGGGGCACCATAGACATGCCGACCATCGCTGTCATGGCCGGGGGAGTGGACAGGTACTACCCCTCCGGGAACGAGGATTTGCTTCGTGCGGTGGCAAACCAGGGGGCGGTCATCGCAGAGGTTCCGCCGGGCTCTGCGCCCACGCGCTACCGGTTCCTCCAACGCAACAGGATCATCGCAGCATTGGCGGCTGTCACCGTTGTGGTTGAGGCCCGCTGGCGTTCGGGCGCGCTCAATACCGCACACCACGCCGAATCCATCGGCAGGACCGTCGCAGCCGTTCCCGGCTCCATTCACTCCGCCAACTCCGCGGGCTGTCACCGGCTTCTGCGGGACGGCGCCGCCGTGTGCGTCACCGACGTCGGCGAGATCGCTGAACTGGCCGGAACGAGCGGCGAGGGGCTCGTCGGCGACAAGGACGGGGCCGCCTCGGACCACGACGGACTCACTCTTGAGGACCTGATCCTGCTGGATGCCCTGCCCGTCCGTTCAACCAGCTCGGTAGAGAAGCTCGCGGTCGTGGCAGGGCTCAGCCCCGAATCCGTCAGGGCCGGGCTCGGACGCCTGGGCCTGTTGGGTTTGGCGGTCTCAGTGAGCGGCGCGTGGAAAAGATCGAAGAAACAGGACTAAATCATTGGTAGTCGACTATCAGTTAGCGCCAAGTTTGCGTAGGGTCGTTTGCATAGGGTCGATCGGGCACCATAGGGACCGTCCCTTCTGTGGATAGTCGCCCTGGACCCGTCCATCGAGAAGGGATGATGTGCATATGACGAAGTCGACGGCGCAGCCCGCGAGGTTCGTGATCGGACAACAAATCGGTCTCCTTCTGATCGCCGGGGCCGTCCTGTTCGTCCAAGGCGGCCATGTCCCGGTATGGCTTTGGGTGCTCTTCGCGGTCTGGCAAGGCTTGCTGCTGTGGCTGTACTACAGGATGTACAAGTCCATACGTCAACGGTGACGATGGCCAGGATCGTGCCAGCCGAAACGCCACCAGTCGTGAGGGACGAAACGCCACCAGCCGTGTCGGCCGGAACGTGGCGATGCCGGCCGCTCGGCCTCGCGGCTGGCACAGTGGAAGGGTGCAGGACAATCCGCTCCCCGAAGCATTCAGCCGGACCATTCAGGACTTCCGGCGCTACCTCGAAAGCGAACGGGCCAGGTCGGCCCATACTGTGAGGGCATACATCGCCGACGTCGAGAGCCTGCTGCGCTTCGCTGCCGCGGAGGGCGTAGGACAGCTCGCAGATCTGGAGCTCGGCACCCTCCGCCGTTGGCTGGGGGCACAAAGCGAATCCGGCCGGTCCAGGGCAACGCTCGCGCGGCACGCCGCGACGGCCCGCGCATTCACGTCCTGGGCGCTGCGGGAAGAACTCATCGCGTCGGACCCGGCGATCCGTCTTCAAGCCCCCAAGCGGGACCACACACTCCCTGGAGTACTTCACCAACAGCAGGTGGCCAGGATCTTCGACAGCCTGTCCGAGGCAGCAAAGGATGGTTCGCCGATGCCGTTGCGAAACCGCGCCGTCGTCGAACTGCTTTATGCAACAGGGATCCGCGTCGGCGAGCTTGCCGGCCTGGACATCGATGACCTCGATCAGGACCGCCGCACCCTGCGTGTGCTCGGCAAGGGCAATAAGGAGCGGACCGTTCCGTACGGCGCTCCGGCTGCGCTCGCCGTCGACGACTGGCTTCGCCGGGGGCGCCCACGCGTGGTGACCGAGCGAAGCGGTCCGGCGCTCTTCCTGAGCTCAAGGGGCAACCGGATCGACCAGCGCCAGGCTCGGAGCGTGGTCAACGATCTCCTGACGGCCTTGGGGGACACCGCGGCGACAGGACCCCATGCATTGCGCCACACAGCTGCCACCCATTTGCTCGACGGCGGGGCCGACCTCCGTGCGGTGCAGGAAATTCTTGGTCACAGCAGCCTCGCAACAACCCAGATTTACACCCATGTCTCCGTCGATCGGCTGCGCAAAAGCTATCAACAAGCCCATCCCCGCGCCTAGGGATCCGGAAACAATACACCACTTCGAAGGGCCCGAACGAGGAAATCCATCCGTCCATGAATCGCACTGGCGTAATTCCGGTCCGTACGGCAAAATGAAAGCATTGCGGGGAAACTTTCAACCAAGACTTGAATGTTCTTCCCGCGCGGAAAATCATAGATAGGCAGGGAGGCCGGAACAGCGCGTCACGGCGCAGCACTATTTCATCCAGGCGGAGGTCGTTGGGGAAGACGTACCTACAGCTATGGAGGATGGAATGTCTGTTGCAATAACCCGCGGTGTCCTGTTCGTGCATTCGGCCCCTACTGCGTTGTGCCCTCACGTTGAGTGGGCCATCGGATCGGTCGTTGACAAGCGGACCGATCTTGAGTGGACCCCCCAACCTGCCGCGCCCGGAATGTTCCGTGCCGAGCTCTCTTGGGCGGGAGTCCCCGGGACGGGCGCCCAGCTGGCGTCGGCACTGCGAGGGTGGGCACACCTTCGCTACGAAGTGACCGAGGAGCCGAGCCAAGGCGTGGACGGCGGGCGCTGGTCGCACACGCCGGAGCTGGGTATCTTCCATGCCGTCACCGATGTCCACGGCAACATCATGGTGACAGAGGACCGTATCCGGTACGCCTACGAGGCAGCGGCCGGTGATCCTGCCGCTGTTTACCATGAGCTTTCCTTGGCGCTCGGCGAGGCCTGGGACGAAGAACTCGAGCCGTTCCGGCATGCCGCCGAGGGCGCTCCCGTGCGCTGGCTCCACCAGGTCGGTTAGGGGACGCCGGCCCGGCTAGCGGACGCCAGCCGGCAAGGGAAAACCCCAAGACCGTTTCTCCATAGCAAAGAGGAGGGCCCCACCGCGGTGGGGCCCTCCTCTTGTGCCTCGAGGTCGCTGCGACTGTCAGACGCTGCGGACGGCGATGACGGCGTTGTGGCCGCCGAAGCCGAAGGAGTTGCTCAGTGCGACGATGTCACCGGCAGGCAAAGAGCGTGCGGAAGTGACGACGTCGAGCGGGATCTCCGGATCCTGGTTCTCAAGGTTGATGGTCAACGGAGCCTGGCGCTCGTACACGGCAAGAACCGTCAGTACGGCTTCCACGGCCCCGGAGGCACCCAGCAAGTGGCCCATCTGCGACTTGGTGGCGGAGACCGCCACATTGTCGACCTGGGCGCCCAGCGCGGCACGGAGCGCCGTGTACTCGGGCTTGTCGCCGACGGGCGTCGAGGTGGCGTGGGCGTTGACGTGAACCACGTCTTCGGCCTGGATGCGTCCGTCGAACATGGCGGCCTTCAAAGCCCTGGTTGCACCCAGGCCTTCGGGGTCCGGCGCCGTGATGTGGTAGGCGTCAGCCGTGACCGAGGTACCAGCGAGCTCGGCGTAGATCCGCGCTCCACGGGCGATTGCGTGCTCTTCGGCCTCAAGGACCAAGGCGCCGGCGCCTTCACCCATGACGAAGCCGTCGCGGTCGCGGTCGTACGGCCGAGAAGCGTGCTCTGGATCGTCATTGCGGCGGGAGAGGGCCTGCATCGAGGAAAACGCGGCGAGCGGCATCGGGTGGATGGCGGCTTCGGCGCCGCCGCAGACGACGACGTCGGCCTTTCCCGAGCGGATGAGGTCCAGGCCGAGGTGCATCGCTTCGGTGCCCGATGCGCAAGCAGAAACCGGGGTGTGCGCACCGGCGCGGGCACCAAGGTCAAGGCTGACAGCGGCGGCGACGCCGTTAGGCATGAGCATGGGGACCGTCATGGGAAGGACGCGGCGGGGGCCCTTCTCCTTCAGGGTGTCCCAAGCGTCGAGGAGCGTCCAGACACCGCCAATGCCGGTGGCGAATGCCACAGCGAGCCGGTCGTGGTCGATTTCGGTGAGACCGGAGTCTGCCCATGCCTCGCGCGCGGCGATGACGCCGAACTGGGTGGAGGGGTCCATGCGCTTAGCTTCAACACGGCTCAGGACCTCGAGGGCCGGCGTCGAGCACCGGGCGGCAAAGTGGACCGGAAGGTCATACTTGGCGACCCACTCATCCTCGAGTGTGTGGGCACCGGAGACCCCTTTGAGCGCGTTCTTCCACATCGTGGGGACGTCGCCGCCGATGGGCGTTGTGGCGCCCAGACCGGTAATCACTACTTTGCGTGCCATGAGATCACTCTCTGTCGGACCAGCCGACCCGCGTGGTGTTCTCACTGGGGCGGCGGGAAAAAACTCTGGGAGATATAGCAGCTGTGCCGGGCTTCGGATGCAACAGGGCGCACCCGAAGCCCGGCACAGTGGAGGCCGGACTAGGCCTGTGCGTTCGAGATGAAGTTGACGGCGTCGCCGACGGTCTTGAGGTTCTTGACCTCTTCGTCCGGAATGCGCACGCCGAACTTCTCTTCAGCGTTGACGACGATGGTCATCATGGAGATGGAGTCGATGTCCAGGTCCTCGGTGAAGGACTTGTCCATTTCCACGGCTTCGGTGGCGAGGCCGGTCTCTTCATTCACGATTTCAGCCAGGCCGGCCAGGATTTCTTCGTTGCTAGCCATAGTTGGCTCCTTTTCTTGTTGGGCCGGCTATTGCCGGAAATGGGGGCAAACCGCGGATACGGCTTGTTTCAAAGCACTATTCAATTGGAAGTTAAGCGCAGTCCGAAACTACGGAAGAACGATTACCTGGGCGCCAAAGACAAGTCCGGCACCGAAGCCGATCTGCAAGGCAAGGCCACCGCTGAGCTCCGGGTTCTCCTTGAGGAGCCGGTGCGTGGCCAGCGGGATCGAGGCGGCGGAAGTGTTTCCGGCATCAGCGATGTCCCGGGCGACCATCACGGTTTCGGGAAGTTTGAGCTTCTTGACCATCTCATCGATGATCCGCATGTTCGCCTGGTGGGGGACAAACGCCGCGAGGTCCGTTGCTTCGATCCCTGCTGCGTCAAGGGCTTGCTGGGCAACTTTCGCCATTTCCCAGACGGCCCAGCGGAACACCGTCTGGCCGTCCTGACGGAGCGTGGGCCAGACGTCCTGCGCTGCGGAAATAATGGCCTGATCATCGGATTCATCCGAGTGGCGGGCAGTTTCGCCAAGGTTGCGGACTTCGTCGAGGGAATGCGTCATGCCGATCGCGTTCCACTTGCTGCCATCGGATCCCCAGACGGACGGGGCAATGCCGGGCGTCTCGGACGGGCCGATCACAACAGCCCCGGCGCCGTCGCCGAGAAGGAAGGAAATGGTGCGCTCGTGGTTGTCGATGACGTCCGACAGCTTTTCGGCGCCGACCACCAGGACGTATTCAGCCGCGCCTGAGCGGACCAAGGAATCGCCCTGGGCAATGCCGTAGCAGTAGCCCGCGCATGCGGCGGAAATGTCGAAGGCGGGTGCCGGGGTGGCGCCCAAACGGTCGGTGAGTGCGGCAGCCGCCGACGGAGTGGCATACGGGTGCGTGACAGTGGAGACGATAACCGCACCGAGCTGGGAAGCCTCAATGCCGGCCTGCTCGAGCGCCTCGCGGGCAGCTCCTTCGGCCATGTCGATGACGCTGACGTCGGCGGCGGCGCGGTGACGGGTCACGATACCCGTGCGCTGCCGGATCCATTCGTCTGAGGAGTCGATCCACTGGCACACGTCGTCATTGGTGACCATGATGTCGGGGCGGTACGCCCCGATGCCGATAACGCGTGAGTATGCGTTCGTGGGCGCCTGCTTGAGTACGGGGGCGCTCATGCGTCTCCCTCCAATTCCGCGAAGAGTGCGAGTGCGGCGGACAAATCATCCGGCGTCTTGACAGCAACAGTCTTCACGCCCGGCATGCCGCGCTTGGCGAGGCCTGCCAGGGTGCCGGCCGGTGCCAGTTCGATAAGGCCCGTGACTCCGCGCTGTACCAGGTTCTCCATGCAGAGATCCCAGCGAACCGGGCGCGAAACCTGGGCGATCAGGCTTTCGAGGGCGGCGCCGCCGTCGGTGACTTCCTGGCCGTCGAAGTTCGAGAGCAGGGGAACCGTGGGAGCCTGCGGCTTGAGGGAGGGCCGCAGTGCTTCGAGCGCACTCACGGCCGGAGCCATGTGGGAGGTGTGGAATGCTCCGACCACCTTCAGCGGGATAACCCTTGCTTTGGCCGGGGGGTTTTCAGCAAGTGCCTTGAGCTGTTCGAACGTGCCCGCCGCGACGGTCTGGCCGGCGCCGTTGACATTCGCGGGCGTTGCGCCCGCGGCTTCAATGGCGGAGAGCACCTCGGCGGGATCACCGCCGACGACGGCACTCATGCCGGTGGGGGTGACGGCGGCGGCAGCGGCCATGCTGTTGGCACGCTCCCGGACGAACGTCATGGCTTCTTCTTCGCTCAGGACGCCCGCAAGCGCCGAGGCCGTGATTTCCCCGACCGAGTGCCCGGCAAGCACGATCGGAAGCGTGCTGAGTTCGACGTCGAACAGCGATTTCGCTGCTACGAGCCCCGCGGCGACAATCAAGGGCTGCGCGACGGCGGTGTCCTTGATGGTTTCTTCGTCCGAGGTGGTGCCGTGGGCCTTGAGGTCGATGCCTGCGATTTCGCTCAGGGAGGCCAGATGGCCTTCTACGGAAGGAAGCTCCAGCCAAGGGGCCAAAAATCCGGGGGTCTGGGAGCCCTGTCCAGGGCAGACGATTGCAAGCACGTAACCAGCTTTCCAAATTGCCGCGTGAACTACTGGTGTTTGCGTGCACCAAGCTCACTGGGTCAGTTTGTAGGAAGTCTACAACGGTTCAACCCGCGGATCGGGCACCGTGACGCTCCGACGTCGCCTTTGGCTGGGCCGAAAGCCTGCCCACAACCAAAGCGGTTTGGAGCACGAAAGCCTCGCGCGGGAGGAGCGGATCCCACCCTGTGACGTCGCAGACGCGCTTGAGACGATACCGCACGGTGTTCGCGTGGACGAACAGCTCACGGGCAGTTGCCTCAAGCGAATGGCCGAGTTCCAAGTAGGTGCCGAGGGTCTCAACCAGGCCGTTGGAAGCGGCCAGCAGCGGCCGGTAGATGTTCTTGATGAGGGATCGGCGGGCCGCGTCGTCGCCCGAGACCACCCTTTCCGGGAGGAGATCGTCCGCGGCTACCGGTCTCGGTGCCGAAGGCCAGGCCTTGGCAGCGGTGAGCCCGGCAAAGGCAGCTTGGGCGGAGCTGCTTGCCTCCAGCAGGGAGCTGGCCTCGGGTCCGTACACCACGGCTCCCGGGGCGAATAGTTCGCTGAGCTTCAGGTACGCGGTGTCGCGGTCTTGCACGCCGCCGAGGATCAGGATGAGGCGGTCTCCCTGGATCCCAACCAGGGCGTCCTCCGCGTAGCGTCCGGCGGTCCGGCGCAATTCGCTCACGTAGCTTGCGCTTGGTTCCGACGGCGAGTTGCCCACCATCACGGTGAAGCGCTCCTGGGCCTTCCAGCCGAGGGCAGCGATGCGGGAACGAAGTGCGTCGGTATTCTCGCCACGGAGAATGGCGTCCACAATCAGGGCTTCGAGCCTGGTGTCCCAGGAACCGCGGGACTCGGCGGCGCGTGCATAGACGTCCGCGGCGGCGAATGCCACTTCCCGCGAATAGCGCAGTACTGCTTCGCGCAAAGAGGGCTGGTCGGCTTCGGGTGCGATCACCGGGACCTGGTCCTCCACCACTTCGACGACGATCCGGATCAGCTGGAGGGCCTTTTGCAGGCTGATCGAGCGGGTTAGCTCAGTAGGGGCATTCCCGAAGACGTCCGTCAGGATCCACGACGGCGAGCTCGGGCGCTCGTACCATGTCACGAAGGCAGCGATGCCGTTTTGGGCAACGAGGCCCAGGGCTGAACGCTCGTCCGAGCTTAGCCGGCTGTACCAAGGCAACGATTTCTCTAGCTTGCGCATCGTGGTAGTGGATAGTTGCCCGACATTGGCGCGGAGCCTTTTGAGCGTCTCGGCCTTTTCCGGTGTTACCGTGCGCGCGGCCGCCTTGCGTTTAGCGGGGATTTGAGTCGGCTCTGCCATGCCTTGAGCATACGGCGCATCATCGGCAAGCTCCATTTGTGAGAAGGCTACAACTGCGATTGATGGGCGTCACGCGATGGCCGCGCCTTTTGCTGCCGCGGCGGCGGTTGTTGAACCCGGTTGATAAAGCCCGACGGCGGCCCGCGCCTTTCGGTGCGGACCGCCGTCGAGATGTTGCTTGGTTTGGTTTCGCTTCGCTGGGCGCTTAGCTTTCGCCGCCTGCTCCGCCGGTGGTTCCGGCATTCACATCGAGGAGACTGTACTTCTCGATTGCCTGGGCCGGCGCGCTCGGGTCGACTTGGCCCTTTGCTGCGAGGAGTTGGAGGGTTTTGGTGACGAT
>NZ_JAKEEC010000011.1 GCF_021483235.1 Arthrobacter alkaliphilus
TCCCGCCGCGCCAAAGCAACCTGCGCCGCCACCCCGCGGCCCCGCTCCTCCGCCGGAACACCGAGATCGGCGTCGGCCCTGCGCTGGACAGTGTCGAAAGCCACCGCGATCCGCGCTTGCGCGGCCGCGGCCGCGGACTTCAAATCCTCCAAAGCACGCAACTGGTCAATCAACTCGGCACCCGATTCCGCACCGCCGAGCGGATCCGCGCTGCCGGCTTCACCGCCGTTAGGTGCCGTGCATAGCGGCCGGATCGCTTTCAGGGCGTCGACGAGCTCCTGCACGCGGACAGTCCGGCCACCCGGCCTCCAGCTGTCTGGCTTCCGGCCACCCGCGACAGCAGCATCCAGGCCAGCGCCGGCCGAAGGCGCGCCCGTCCCGATCCGCTCGGTTCCCTGAATGCCGTCCATAAGGAAACTCTTCCAGGGACCCCCGACAAAATAAGCCCGAAGAACCCCACTCATGAAACAAACCGCAGGACTTTTCTGCAAACCCAAGGCTCGCCCTCCAGCCGGACGGCGACGTCAGGCACGGCAGCCTCAGGCACGGCACCGTTCCAGCCGGACGGCAGCGTCAGGCACGGCAGCCTCAGGCACGGCACCGTCCCAGCCGAGCGGCAGCATCAGCCCCGGCAGCATCCAACGACACTCACCGGCCCGCCGGCCCGCCGTGGAGCCCGCCCACCCGCCCACCGAGGAGCCCGACCTCAAACAGGCGGCCCGGCGTTCGATTTCAGGTTCTTCATCACCAAGGTCGAGTTAAGGCGCTCGACGGCAGGCAGCGCCGAGAGTTGGTCGTCATAGAAGCGCTGGTAGGCCGTGAGATCAGCGGCGATCACGCGCAGGAGGTAGTCCGGGGAGCCGAAGAGTCGCTGAGCCTCGACGATGTTGGGGATCGCGGCTACCCGATCCTCGAACTCCGACATGGTGACCCGGTCGGCCTGGCGCAGGGTCACAAACACGATCGCCTCGAACCCCAGCCCGATCGCGCCCGGATCGATGTCTGCCCTGTACCCCCGAATGACGCCGGAGGCCTCGAGATCCCGCAACCTCCGATGGCACGGAGCCACGGTCAAACCCACCTTGGCCGCGAGCGCCGTTGCGGTCATTCGGCCATCCTCTTTGAGATAGCGCAAAATAGTTCTGTCGATTCCGTCAATCACGCAAATATCTTACCGAGACGACGGCAAGCCGAGCTAAAGATGGGAACACTTATGGGGCCATTTTCCATAAAGTTCAAGGTGTAACCGCCAGCCAGGAGACACCAATGAATCCCCAGCTTTTCCTCGCCTTCGCGATAGTCGCCGTCACTTTGGCGTGCACCCCGGGCGTCGATTGGGCATATTCGATTGCCGCAGGCCTGCGGCAGCGCAGTTTCCTCCCCGCCGTGGCCGGCCTATGCAGCGGCTACGTGGTGCATACGGTCCTCCTGGTGGCCGGACTCGCGGCCCTTTTGACGGGGGTTCCGGGACTTCTTGGCTGGCTGACCATCGCGGGTGCAGCCTACTTGCTGTGGCTAGGCGTGAGCACCACGCGCTCGTGGCGCGGCGCAAGCTTCAGTGCGGATGACGCCGTCGGGCAGTCCCGAAACCAGTTGCGCACCTTCCTGCAGGGCATGGGCACGAGCGGCATCAACCCCAAGGGGTTGCTGTTCTTCCTGGCGCTGGTGCCGCAGTTCGTGAGTCCGGAGGCGTCGCTTCCCGTGCCGGTCCAATCCGGAGTACTCGGCCTGACGTTCGTGCTGTTCGCCGGCATCATTTACACGGCGGTAGCCCTGACCTCGCGAAAGCTCCTGCAGTCCCGGCCGTCCGCCGCACGCGTGGTGACCCTTGCGAGCGGCATCATCATGATGGGCCTCGGAACCGTCCTGCTTGGCGAACAGCTGCTCCCGATGCTCCAGTAACGCCGCGGCCAGGGGCTCAGTAAGATGCCTCTGGTGTTCCTTGGCGAGGCGACCTATCGTCGGCTTCATGTCCACTGACTTTTCCAACCTTATAGAGTCCTTCAAACAACTAGGCGTCTCGAGGGCCTACGGTCCGCCCGTGCAGATCGGCGGGGAGGAAGTGATCCCGGTGGCCCTAGTGTCCTTTGGGTTCGGAGGCGGCGGCGACGGAACCAATGCGGCAGGCGGCGGAGGAGGCGGTTTGGTGCTTCCGTTCGGGGTCTACTCCCGTCGTGCCAATGGACGAGTGGCTTTCCGGCCAAATACCATAGTTGTTTTGGCCATGCTGCTCCCGCTTGTCGGCGCCGTCGGGGTTTCTATTCGCGGAGTTTTACGCGCGCTTCGGGACTAGCCGCGCTGAAGCCGGCTAGCCGCCGGGTTCGCCGAAGTCCTTGTTCCACAGCCGGCGCACTTCGACGTCCTTGCGGATCCCGTCGACGGCGTCCAGATCGTCAGCCCCTTCCGGCTTGCGTTGCTTCCGGCGCAAAACCACTTGGGGAATGGGAGGACGTAGCTTGGGCACCCGCCGCGTGGCCTCAAGCTTCGACAAAGCCAAGTCCGTGAGGGCGTCGTTGCGCAACGCGAGGCTGGTCTTCTTCCTGCGAAGGACCTCCGCGAGAGCGGCCTGCGCTGCTTCCCTCTCCCCCAACATCCTGAGCGACTGCGCCCGAATCAGCAGGAGCGCCGCCGAGAGGTCGTCCGTATTGCGCAGCCCCTCCGTCCAAGCAACGACGTCGGCGTGCCGGTCGAGCGCTGCGGCTGCGGTGCAGCGGGCCAAGGCGGAGGGCAACGACGGCGGCAAACTGGCCAGGGCTTCCATGGCTTCGGCAGTCTGGCCCGTCTCCCGGAAGCAGTGCGAGAGGGCAAGGAAAACGGATTCCTCGCTGAACAGGACCGGAACGTCGATCCGCTCCGCCACCTCGACCCGCGTAACCACCCTGCGAAGGTAGCTTGCGGAGAACTGGCTGGCCGCGTCGTCGATCCGAACCGCCAGGCCCCGCTGTAGAAGTTCCGACGCCCGGAGGTATCCTCCGTGTTTGTACACAAGCAGCCCGGCAATCACGTAACAGAGGCCCGCCCAGCCAGGGTAGGCGCGCGCCAAGGTGATGAGCCGGTCCGGCTCAGTGCTAGTGAAGACCGCGTCGTACACCGATCTGGCGGTCTTGCCGGCCAGCCGTTTGAGCCTGGGAACATCCCCCGCGACGTCGATCCGGCCAGCGGCCTTTCCCTTGAGAACGCCCCGAATCGCACCGCCCAAGCCCTCGGCCATTCCACCCACAGATGTGCGGACATGTCCGTTCCGGAATGGCGTGATGTCCCTGGTATCCACGAAAATCGCGCCGCGAATTCCGGGAGCCGATGGCTCACTCACGGTTGCCCTGCCATCGCAGGATGAAGCGTCGCAGAATTGGGCATCACAGAACCATGCTAGCGGTGCTCGTCCCGGCCCTTCCCCTCTATTTCCCGGGTTTTCGGGAGTATGATATCTCCGTCGGCAGGGTTCCGACTCCCTTGCCGCGATACGGCCCTCCATTTGAAGGGCCGATGGAAATCGTGATCGGGAGGAGCTATGACTACTGCTTCACACCCCGCGCAGCACCACGCAATGGGGCCGACGCTTCACAACACAGCACTTGGTTTGGGCTGGGTTTTCCTGGCTGTTGGCGTCTTGGGATTTATCCCCGGCATCACCAGCAATTACGGCGCAATGACCTTCGCGGGACATGACTCGGGCGCCATGCTTCTTGGAATCTTCCAAGTTTCCATCTTGCACAATATTGTCCATTTGCTGTTCGGCGTAGCAGGCTTGTACTTCGCGAGGTCTGCAAGGATGGCGCGCGGCTACCTGATCGGTGGCGGTGCGATCTACCTCGTCCTGTGGATCTACGGCCTCATCACCATGTCGAACATGAGCGCTGACTTCGTACCCATGAATGCCGCGGACGACTGGCTGCACCTGGTTCTCGGTGTTGTCATGGTTGGCCTTGGCATTTGGCTTGGACGCGACGTAAGGGAGGAGTCGAAGGGCCGCGCCATGTAGCGCCCTGACTCTGCAGCATCCTGCAGTTGAACGACGGCGGCCGTCCCGAACGGGAACGGCCGCCGCCTTTGCGCCGGGGTGCGGCGGGTGTCCAACCCCCGGTCACCTATAACGCCCAAACCCCCAACGCCCGGTCACCTACGACACCCAAACCCCCAACGCCCGGTCACCTATGGCCTCTATTCAGCCGAGAAGCCTTCGTTCATAAGCGAAGGCGACGAGTTGAAGCCTCGTGCGCAGCCCAAGCTTGGTGAGGACATTGCGAAGATGGGATTTCACTTTGGCTTCGGATACAAACAGGCTCTGCGCCATATCGGCGTTGCCCAAGCCTTTGGCGGCTAACAGGAACACATCACGCTCGCGTGGCGACAGCTCGTCCAGCACTGCGAGGTCCGGTCCTGTGACCGGCACCGTCCGCGCTGCGTGCTGGAAGAGTTCATGAACCGAACCAGGCGCGATCACTGAGTATCCCGAATATACGGTCCGGATGGCGGCCAGCAGGAATTCCGGTTCCGCACTCTTGAGCAAATACCCGCTCGCGCCTGCCTGAACGGCATCAACTATGGCTTGGTCTCTGTTGAAAGTGGTCAGGGCGATGATCTTTGGCTTGTCCACCCCGGCCGCGCCGGCCTCCTCCGTGATGCGGCGCGTGGCCTCGACTCCATCCAGCACCGGCATCCGAAGGTCCATCAGCATGACGTCCGGCCGCTGGTTGGCCGCGAGCTCCACGGCCTGCTCCCCGTCGGCTGCCTCCCACGCCATATACATGTCTGCTTGGCTCTGGACCAGCATGCGGATGCCGGAGCGAAAAAGTGGTTGGTCGTCCACTAAAGCAACCATGATGGGTGTGTCAGCCACGTCCAGCACTTTCCTGCGCAATGCTCGACGACGGCGACGCACCCTCAAGAGCCAAGGCCGGCTCATGCTCCGGCGCCTTGGCAGACGGAACGGGTTCCTCGTCCATCCCATCTTCCGGAAGGGGCGCAGCCGGGCGCGAGCCATAGGGGATGAAGACCGTCACACGGAACTGCTCGCCGTCGGGCCCGGAACTGAGCCAGCCGCCGGCCAGGTGGGCACGCTCGCGCATTCCGGGGATGCCGCGTCCCAGGCGCTCGGTGGCATCGCCGTCGTCCGTCCCCCCAATCGAAACGGACGCCGGCAAGTCAGAGGCGACGTGCATGGTCAACCCCGGGCCGCTCCAGTCGAAGTGAATCCGCACGGCCGTGCCGCGTCCGCCGTGCTTGAGGGCATTCGTGAGGCATTCCTGCACAATCCGGAAAACTGCGAGTTGCTGTCCCGCGCCAAGCTCCACCGGGGTGCCGGTTTCACTCTGCTGGACCTTGAGGCTCCCCTGACGCATCCGCTCGACAAGGGGGCCGACGTCGGTGAGCCTGGGCTGCGGTGCCACCAGACCGTCGTCGCGCACTCCCTCAATAACACGCTGGGCGTCCACTAGGGCGTGGCGGGCGGATACGGCGATGTTCTCCAAGGCGTCGAGAACCGCCTTAGGTTGGTCCTGGCTCAGATAGCGCGTGCCGTCCGCCTGTGCGGCGATCACTGCGAGCGAGTGTGCCAGAACGTCGTGGAGGTCCCGGGCGATCCGCGTGCGCTCCTGCTCCACGACGAGTTCCACCTCGGCCTCCTTGAGGTTCGCCTGCGCGAGGACCTTTGACTGGAATAGCTTGCCCCGATCCTCATAAAGAGCCAAGGCAATACCGACGGCCGCGCAGCCTGTGGCAATGAGAAGAAGGAATAGGAAGAGCTGCCAGCCATAGTTGCTCAGGGCGCCCCGGTCTCCCATGAAGAGCGGTCTAAACCAGCCATCGCCACCACTCCCGTATCGCCAAGACAGCATGATGAACGTCATTACGCCGGCAAAAGCGACGTTGCTCCCCGCTATGGCAAGGCGCAGGCGGCCCCTCGCGGTCCACATGGAAAACGCCAAGCCGATGAACGGACCCAAATATACGGCCCAATCGTTGGAATACGGCGGAGGAAAAAAGTATGCCAACTGTCCTACAAGCAAGACAGCCGTGAATCCCAGAGAAAGTACGGATCGCCATGCCGAGACGGCAATGGCCAAGGCGCTGAGGATTGCTATCGCGAATCTTTGAAGGATGGGTGGCCACAATTCGGCCCAATGGTCAATCCAAGGGGCCAGGTTTCCAACCTCGATGACGCACCACAGCGCGAAGAAAATGACGGCCGCCGCTGGGGCGCCCCATTGCCGTGCAACTTTCAGTGTCTGTTCCATGTGAGCCACCCTATCCACGGCCCGGGACACGTCGACGCAGATTCTGCCCTTCAGCGTCCGATCTCCACCGGGAAGCCAGCTGATTCAGCCTTAGAGCCAACGCGAAAGGTGAGTGAGCGTTTGCGAAAACGCCGACATACGTGACCGGGCATCCGTCGAAAAGGCCCCCAAAGGTGACCGGGCGTCCGTCGAAACAGCACCAAACGTGAGTGGGCGTCAAGTCGAAACAGCACCAAACGTGAGTGGGCGTCAAGTCGAAACAGCACCAAACGTGAGTGGGCGTCCGTCGAAACAGCACCAAAGGTGACCGGGCGTCAGCCGAAAATGCCCCAAAGGTGACCGGGCGTTTGCGACGAAACCAAAAAACGACGGCGACCCTCCCCAGCACGGGAGCGTCGCCGTCGTCGGCTTGTTGGGTTAGGCGCGGGGGCTATTCAGCAGCTGCCGAAACCGCCGCCGTGACAGCAGGGGCAACCCGGGGATCCAGGGGGCTGGGCACGATGTACTCGGCGGATAGTTCTTCCTCGGCCAGCGCGGCGATGGCCCTGGCCGCGGCGATCTTCATGGCCGGTGTAATGCGGCGCGCGCCGGCGTCCAAGGCTCCGCGGAAAATTCCGGGGAAGGCCAGGACGTTGTTGATCTGGTTCGGGAAGTCGCTCCGGCCGGTTGCCACGACCGCCGCATACTGGACGGCGACCTCGGGCAGGACTTCCGGGTCCGGGTTGGACAGGGCGAACACGATCGAATTCTCATTCATGAGCTTCAAGTGCTCCTCGGCCAGCTTGGACGAGGAAACGCCGATGAAGACGTCGGCGCCGTCCAGTGCTTCCGCGGGTCCGCCGGAGAGGGCGCGCGGGTTGGTGCGCTGGGCGAAGCGTGCCTTGGCGCTGCCCGAATCCGCCACCAGGTCGGCGCGCTCGGAGTTGATGATGCCCTTGGAATCAAGCAGGACGACGTCCTTGACTCCAGCGGCCAGCAGGATCTCGGAGACGGCGATGCCTGCCGCACCCGCACCGGAGACCACAACTTTCAGGCCCTCAAGCTCGCGGCCGGTCACCTTGGCGGCGTTGGTCAGCGCTGCGAGAACCACGACGGCGGTGCCGTGCTGGTCGTCGTGCATGACGGGGCAGTCGAGGGCTTCGATGAGGCGCTCTTCGAGTTCGAAGCAGCGCGGAGCCGCGATGTCTTCGAGGTTGACGGCGCCGAAGCTCGGACGCAGCCGGACCAGGGTCTCGATGATTTCGTCCACGTTGGTGGTGTTGAGGACCAAGGGGATGGAATCGAGATCGCCAAAGGCCTTGAACAGTGCGGACTTTCCTTCCATGACAGGGAGGGAAGCGCTGGGCCCGATGTCGCCCAGGCCGAGGACCGCCGTGCCATCGCTGACCACCACAACGAGGCGTTCTGCCCAGGTGTGCGTGCGTGCAAGCTCCGGGTTGGCGTGGATCGCGCGGCTCACCTCTGCGACGCCGGGAGTGTAGGCAATGGAAAGGTCCCGCTTGTTCAATAGCGGCACTGTGCTGGACACGGAAAGCTTGCCGCCTTCGTGGGCGGCGAAAATTTCCTCTTCGCTCAGCGCAAGGGCAGTCACATTCTGTTCAGTGGTGATGGTCTCGACGGACACGTCGTTGTCTCCTCAGGCTAGCCGTGAACCCACGGCACAATTCGGGCAGGTATAGAGGCTTCGGTGCAGGACCAAGGGTGGCTGGTCCGGGCGGTGAAACTCCTGCGGATATGGGCTGCTAGCCGCTTGGGTCCTGCCTTGGTAGGCAGGGGCCTGATAGGAAGACTAGAGACATCCAGTCGTAAACTCATACTTTTGGTCGCTGTGGTCTAGACCAATTACGGCGATTTCCGCGAAAACTACGCTTCCGCGATCAACTTGCACGCGTTCTTGAGGTCCTTCTCGGCGTCGAATAGCGAGAGTCTGCGGCATTTGACGGACTGGACCAGACCGCTGATGACGTGAAGCAAGATCCGGGCCCTCCCGGCATCACCGATCGCGGCAGCCACCATGTCGGCAGAAAGCGCCTCAATATCGCGCAAGAGTGCGGGGATGTCACCATCGCGAGTGTCCCAGGTGCGGGAAAGGCAGTGCTCGACAGCGGGCTGCATGACCCGCATGTGGAAAATCTCCATCCCGAGACCGGTGAGCTCCTGCTGGCTGGACCTCGAAGATGCCGGCTTGGCGCCGTTCAGTTCCCGGAGCTGCTGCCGGTAGACGGCGAGCATCAGGTGGACGGTGGACGGAAAGTAACGGTAGAGCGTCCCGAGCGGAACGTGGGCCCGAGTGGATACATCCGAGAGGCTCACGGTATCGAACTGCCGCTGGGCGAATCCCGCGGCAGTCTTCAATATCCGGGCGTAGCGCAACTGCTGTCGCGGCGTCGTGGGAGCAGCCGCCATTTGGGGCAACCCGGCGGCCAGGTCCAGCGAATACGGTTCCAAGGAGTTCGGTTCGGACATTTCCGGCGTTCTGTTGGTTTGGGCTTCGTTCGGGGAGCTTGCGCGGCCCCCCCAAAGACCGAGCGCGTCCCGACCATAATACGGCAGTAAGTTGTCAGTTCCCTGAAAACGGATTCCGCAGCCTAGGCGACGCCTTTGATCTTCACCACGAATACTGCCCCCAGCAAGCCAATGACTGCGGCGGCCACATACAGCGAGACGTAGCCGCCCCAAAGCACAACGAAAAAGGAAGCAATCGGTGGCGCAATCACTTGCGGCAAAGAGTTGGCGATGTTGATCACCCCAAGATCCCGGCCGCGGTCCAAAGCCGCGGGCAGCACTTGGGAGATGAGGGCGAAGTCGACCGCGAGGTACGCCCCAAAGCCAACGCCGAGCACAACTGCGCCCGCAATCGCCCCCGTCCACGTGGGTTCGAACGCGAGGATCAGGGCAGCAGCCGAGATGACAGCCGAGGAAGCAATGACCAACGGCTTGCGTTTGCCCATGCGGTCGCTAATGGCACCACCCACCACGCTCGTGATGATCACCATGACGGCATACAGGCCTGTCAGGATGAGGACCCCCAACTCAGGCCTGATCCCCTGTGTGTCCTCGAGATGCACGGCATCCTTGAGGAAGAAGAGCAAGTACAACGTGACCATGTGGTTGCCCACGTTCACCAGGAACCTGGTCAACCAAGCCCACGCGAAGTCCGGGTATTTGACCGGCGAGATCCAGAAGCCTTTGATGAACGTCCACAGCCTGAATGGCGGCCTGGCTTCCGGAGCGAGAGGCACGTCGCCGCTCTTGAAAAGATAGAGCACGACGCCGGCCAGCAGCGCTGCGGCGCACACAACGTAGCCGAGGGCGAAGTTCCCCGAGACCACGGACGCGATCACCGCGCCGATAAGGATGCCCACGGTCTGGCCCATGGCCGCGAGACCGCCCACTGAGCCACGCTGCGGCACAGGCACGCGGTCCGGAATGGCCGCCGTGATTGCCGCATAGGCTCCGTTACAGCCGGCCTGGACGAGGCACCACAGAATAGTCATGACCGCCACGTTGGGAGCTCCCGCCAGGCCAAGCAACGCGGCAGTACCCAGGATGGCACCGGAAAGCACCCAAGGGACCCGCCGTCCGAAGCGGGAGGTAGTCCGATCGCTGAACGCCCCGAACAGGGGATTCGCCACCATGGACACAGCAGCCCCGCATCCCGTCACGAGCGCAAGGATGGCTTCCTTCTGGCCCTCGTCGAAGTGGATGGCCTGCTGCCCGAGCAACACCTGGAGAGGGCCGAAGAAGGCGGCGTTGATACCCACATTGACGAGCACCACTCCGGTGACCCACAGCGATCGTACGCGCGCCACGGGCTCGGCGAGCGCCGTCGTCGGGCCCGGTATTTGCGTGCGATCGAGGGAAGTATCCGCCAGCGGTCTTTCAGGCAATGAACCGGACAGATCGGACGTGCTCATGACGGTGCTCCCCTAGCGTCTTGACGTGTGAATTCAGCCTAGCGCCGAGGGAAGGGCGGAGGCGTTAGGCTAACTCCAACGGACCGAGGAGGATCAAAGATGAACAGCCCGAGGAACCCCATCAACACCGCCGATCTCTACGACGAGCATGCCGAAGACGTTGAGTCGATCTCACTGCAGTTCCAGGACCTCGGCGGCGTTTCCCACTTCAACGGCCCTGTTCGGACCATCAAATGCTTTGAGGACAATGCGCTGGTGAAGACCGTCCTGGCGACGCCCGGCGAAGGCGCCGTGCTGGTGGTGGACGGCTACGGCTCCCTGCGCACGGCCCTCATGGGGGACATGATCGCCGAGAGCGCCGTCGCGAACGGCTGGGCCGGCGTCGTGATCAATGGGGCCATCCGCGACCGCGTTGCGATCGCGAAGCTGCCTCTGGGCGTCAAGGCCCTCGGGAGCAACCCCAAGAAAAGCTCCAAGGTGGGACGCGGGGAAGTGGACATCCCCTTGGTGATCGACGGAGTGCATATTGAGCCCGGCGACCTTATCTACTGCGATCCCGACGGGATTCTCGTGGAACGGTGACATTTTTCTCGCTAATGGGGTACGACAGGGAATACGGGAGCGATTAGGATAGTTACTGAAAGCAACTATCCTGCTTAGTCCCTTAAATCCCCTTTGGAGAAGCAATGTCCAACGCCACGCCTGTACGGGCACCCGGTGAGGTCCTGACACATCGTCAGACGCTCACCGTCATGGTGGGCCTCATGCTCGGCATGTTCCTGTCCTCCTTGGACCAGACCATCGTGTCCACGTCCATCTACACCATCGCGAACGACCTGGACGGCCTGTCATTGCAGGCCTGGGCCACCACGGCTTACCTCATCACCTCCACGGTGAGCACCCCGCTGTACGGCAAGCTCAGCGACATCTTCGGCCGCCGCCCGCTGTACCTCGCCGCAATCCTGATCTTCCTCGCCGGCTCGCTGTACGCCGGTTCCGTGCATTCCATGACGGAGCTCGCCATCGCCCGCGGCATCCAGGGGATGGGCGCCGGCGGTTTGCTGGCCCTCGCATTGACGATCATCGGCGACATTGTCGCCCTGAAGGATCGCGCCAAGTACCAGGGCTACTTCATGTCCGTCTTTGGCGTCTCGTCCGTGCTCGGACCCGTGGTGGGCGGGGCCTTCGCAGGCTCAGCCAACATCCTTGGCTTCGATGGCTGGCGCTGGGTCTTCTTCATCAACCTGCCCATCGGGCTGGCCGCATTGGCTGTGGTGTTCTTCTTCCTGCACCTGCCCGTGAAGCACATCAAGCAGAAGATCGACTACTGGGGCGCTGCGGCCATCACCCTGGGAATCGTCCCCTTGCTGCTCGTCGCCGAACAAGGCCGCACCTGGGGCTGGACCTCCGTGAACTCGTGGATCTGCTACGGGCTCGGTGTCATTGGCATCATCGCGTTCCTGCTGGTCGAGCGGCGTGCCGGCGATTACGCCCTGATCCCCCTGCGGCTCTTCCGCAACATCACCTTCGGCCTGTCCTCCCTGCTGAACTTCATCATTGGTATCGGCATGTTCGGGGCCATCGCGATGCTCCCGATGTACCTGCAGCTCGTCAAGGGCCTCACCCCCACCGAAGCCGGCCTCATGATGATCACCTTCACGGTGGGCATCCTGTTCGGTTCCATCACAGCGGGACGAACCATCTCGGCGTCGGGCGTTTTCCGGATCTTCCCGATCCTCGGCACGGCGATCCTGACCGGGGCCGCCGTCGTCATGGGCCTGTCCCTGGGCGTGGACACCGAGCTGTGGGTTCCCGGCCTGATCGCCGTGTTCTTCGGCATCGGCCTGGGCTTCTGCATGCAGCCGCTCACTTTGGCCATGCAGGTCTCCGTGCCTCCGAAGGACATGGGCGTTGGCACGTCCACCGCCGCGTTCTTCCGTTCCATGGGCGGCGCCGTGGGAACCGCAGTGTTCATCTCGATGCTCTTCACCCTGGCCGCGGACAAGATCGCCTCGGGCATGAAGGACGCCATCGGCAGCGCCGACTACCTCAAGGTGCTCAAGGACCCTGCGGTGGCCACGAATCCGGCAAACGCCAAGCTGTACGACTTCTTCAAGAACGGCGCCTCGAACGATTCGCTGAACGACACCAGCTGGCTGCACCACGCCAACCCGACGCTCACGCGGCCCATCCTTGAAGGTTTCGCGCAGTCGATCGACACGGTGATGCTGACCGCCGCGGCCCTCACCGGGCTGGCATTCCTCATCACGTTCGCTTTGCCGAACAAGAAACTCATGGATCCGAAGGCGGCAGCGAAGGAAGCTGTTTCCGCCCACTAAGATTCCGAACCGCGTCACGGCAGGCAGTCTTTTGGACTGCCTGCCGTTGTCGTTTCCAGGATTTGTGCGGCGGAGTGCCCGACGGCGGCGCAAAAGTCCGCATTGCGTGACGCTTGCGGTGTGGCTGGCCCGCTGACTGGAAGTCACGCCGACAGCGTGCCACACTGTGTAGCGCGAGTGCACCGGCGTCCCCGTCGGAACCAGCCAATGACGACGACCGCGCCGCACAACCCACAACATTTCCTCAAGGGAGAGCCATGCCTACATCCAGCTCCGACAGCCGTTCCGGAGTCCCACGCAAGGTAATTGGCCTGGCGGTTTCCGGAGCGGTAGGCGGTTTCCTCTTCGGCTTCGACTCATCCGTGGTCAACGGCGCCGTCGATGCGATGAAGGATGAGTTCATGCTGAGCGAGGCCGTCACGGGCTTTGCCGTGGCGGTCGCGTTGCTCGGCTGCGCGGCAGGAGCGTATCTCGCGGGCAAGGTGGCGGACCGCTACGGCCGTATCCCCGCCATGAAGCTTGGCGCCGCACTCTTCCTGGTCAGTTCGATCGGGACGGGCTTGGCTTTCGGCATTTGGGACCTGGTTTTCTGGCGGCTTGTGGGCGGCCTGGGCATCGGCCTCGCATCGGTGATCGCGCCGGCCTACATCTCGGAAATCTCGCCTCGCCAGGTCCGCGGCAGGCTCGCGTCACTCCAGCAATTGGCGATCACCACCGGAATCTTCGCGGCCTTGCTCTCCGACGCCCTCCTCGCGACGTCCGCGGGCGGCGCCCACCACGCATTGTGGCTCGGAATCGAGGCCTGGCGCTGGATGTTCATCGCGTGTGCCGCGCCAGCCGCGGTTTACGGCCTGATCTCCTTCCGGCTCCCCGAATCTCCGCGCTTCCTTGTCCTTAACGGCAAGGAAGACACAGCGCGCACGATCTTCGACACCCTGATGCCCGGCGATGACACCGAACGCCACATCCGCGAAATCCGCGACTCAATCAAGGAAGACGAACTCTCCACCAAGAAGGGCTCGCTCCGAGGCAAGGCATTTGGTTTGCAGCCTGTGGTGTGGATCGGCATCATCCTGTCGGTGTTGCAGCAATTCGTGGGCATCAACGTGATCTTCTACTACTCCACTACCCTCTGGAAGGCAGTCGGCTTCCACGAGCAGGACTCCCTGGCCATCTCTGTGGGAACGTCCATCACCAACATCCTGGTGACGCTCGTGGCCATCGCCCTCGTGGACCGGATCGGCCGCCGGCCCATCCTGCTGGCCGGTTCCATCGGCATGGCGGTGTCCCTCGGTGCCATGGCCCTGGCGTTCTCCTCCGCGACCGGAACGGGTTCCGCCGTGTCCCTGGCCGGCGCTTGGGGTCCGGTGGCCCTCGTGGCCGCCAACGTTTTCGTGATCAGCTTCGGAGCTTCCTGGGGACCGTTGGTCTGGGTGCTCCTGGGCGAGATCTTCCCGTCCCGCATCCGCGCCCGCGCGCTCGGCCTGGCCGCGGCAGCCCAGTGGATCGCCAACTTCGCCATCACGTTGAGCTTCCCGATCATGGCGGCGGGTTCGCTGCCGCTGACTTACGGCATGTACGCACTGTTCGCCGCGGCGTCGTTCTTCTTCGTCATGTTCAAGGTGCCCGAGACCAACGGCATGTCCCTCGAACAGGCCGAGACCTTGTTCGTCCCGAAGGGGCACATTCCCGCGGAGCTCGTGGTCACGGAACCGAAGTAGCCCCCTACACGAGGTGCGGTTCGTGTGACTTGAGGAAGCGGCGGCCGCCGGCAGCGACGAGGATCGCAAATGCGAGGGCAAGGGCCGCGGCGAAGAAGGGAATCTGCGGGCCGAAGTGCTCGCCCAGCTGCGCCGCGGCAAACGGAGCCAGCGCACCGCCCATCCACCGCACAAAGTTGTAACCGGCCGACGCCACGGGACGCGGCGAATCGGAGACCTCCATGGCCAGTTCGGTGTAGAGGGTGTTGTTGACTCCCAGCAGGGCACCCGCCGCAATGACGAGCACGACGACGGCCGTCACCGAGTGCCCCGCGGCAAGTCCCAGCCCCACGAGGTCGAGCAGGAGGGCCGCAAGGGTGCCGACCAGGACGTTGGTGGTGCCGAAGCGGCGCTGCAGCACGGGTGCCACGAAGACCGAGAAAACGGCCACAGCCACACCCCAGCCGAAGAAAACGGCACCGATACCGTAGGCGTCCATTCCCAGGATGAAGGGCGTGAAGGCCAGGATGGTGAAGAAGCCGTAGTTGTAGAAGAGGGCACTGGCCGCGGTGGTGCGAAGGCCCTTGTGGCCCAAGGCAAGGAGCGGGTCACGCAAGCGGGCCTTCGTCGCCGGCGCCGGGGTCTTGGGCAGGAGCGCCAGCAAGGCGATGAACGACACGGCCATGAGGACCGCGGTTCCGAAGAACGGTGCGCGCCACTGCCACCCACCGAGCAGGGCGCCGAGCAACGGGCCGAGGGAGATGCCCAGGCCAAGGGCGGCCTCGTAAAGGATGATCGCAGTTCCGGTTCCGCCACTCGCGACGCCGACAATTACGGCGAGCGCGGTGGCCACGAAGAGCGCGTTGCCGAGACCCCATCCGGCGCGGAATCCGACCAGCTCACCCACGCTGCCGGACATACCTGACAGCGAGGCGAACACGACGATCAGGGCAAGCCCGATCATGAGCGTCTTCTTACCGCCGATCCGCGACGAGACGAAGCCGGTCACGAGCATCGCGACTGCGGTCACTAGGAAGTAGCTCGTGAACAACAGGGACACCTGGCTGGGGCTGGCCTGGAGGTTCTTGGCGATGGCCGGCAGGATCGGGTCCACCAGGCCGATGCCCATGAAGGCGAAGACGGCGGCAAGCGCCGTGGCCCACACAGCCTTGGGCTGCCTGAGTAATGAGGCCTTTTCCGCCTCGAGGGTTTCTTCCGCTGGCTGCAGTTGGTCTGCGAGCTGGCCTTTCATGGACTGCTCTCCTAGTTCCTGGCTTGGTTCTGCAATGAGTTGTTGATCTTGTCGAACACCGGAAGCGCGGCTTCCACGGCGTCGCGTTCCGCCTGGCCCAGGGTCCCGAGGATCCCTGCGATGTATTCGTTGCGGCGACGGTCTGCGTTCTCGACGGCGGCACGCCCTGCCGCCGTCGCGGCGACACGGACAGCGCGGGAGTCGTCCGGGTCGGCTTCGCGCCTGACCAGTCCGGCGCGCTCAAGTTTGATGATCTGTTCCGTGGCGCTGGGGACCTTGACCCCAAGGTTCCGGGCGATCCCTCCGACGCGGGCACCGCCGTCGAGCGCCATCTTGAGCACTCCGAGCTGCGCGGAGCTGAGCTGCTCTTCGGAATCGAGGCGGCGCATCACGTAGACGCTCTGCCGCAAAGCCTCCCTGAAGGATTGGGCGAGGGCAAGGAGCGCGTCGTCAACTGGGCTGGTATTCATATTTAGGTATCCTAACAGTTAGGCACCCTAAATATCAAGTAAAAAGCTCACCCTCCTGCACATCACGTGGAGGAGGGTGAGCGAGCGTTCTCCCCTAGGCCTCGGCCTTGCGGGCTTCGACGAGCTTCAGCACCTGCGGGAACAACGGGTGCGACGGCGGCAGTTCGGTGATGCGCTCAACCGCCTCCGCTGCGTCCATCTCTGCAAGCATCCGGGCGAGTTCCACGGCTTCGTCATCTGCCCCGTCGTCGAAACGAAGGGCAGCGGAGATCGCGTCGAGCAAGGCCACGGGGGTGACTCCGCGCTCGGCCAGTTCCGCAGCGGGGCCGATGAACCGTTCGTGCCGGCCCAACTTCCGGAGCGGAGCACGACCAACCCGGTTCACGGTGTCCGGCAAGTACGGGTTGGTGAAGCGTGACAGGATCTTCTGCACGTACGCTTCCTGCTCAGCTTCGGCGAAGTCGTGCTTGGCCACGAGAAGCTGCTTGGTTTCCTCCAGCACCGCGCGCACCCGGGCAGCCACGGAGGCGTCGGCCATCGCGTCGGAGATCTTCTCCAAGCCGGCACCGTAACCGAAATACGCGGCCGAAGCGTGCCCCGTGTTGACCGTGAACAGCTTCCGTTCGATATACGGACCCAGCTCGTCCACGAAGGTCGCGCCGGGGATCACCGGCGCGTTCCCCGCGAACGGCGTGCGGTCGATGACCCACTCGTAAAAGGTTTCCACAGTGACGTCCAGGCCTTGGCCCGGCGCCTGGTTGGGCACAATCCTGTCCACCGCGGTATTCGCAAACACAGCGGCAGAGGAAAGGTCGCCCGAGGCGCCGTCCCAAGCGGCTTCCACTTCGGATCGCAGGAGGTCCGTGGCGTTGATCGCGTTCTCGCAGGCCATCACTTGGAGCGGAGCCAACGACGGCGACCGGCCCGCGATGCCGCTCGCGATCACCGGTGCCACGAACTTGAGGATGTGCGGCCCCACCGCCGTGGTGACGAGGTCCGCCGTCGCAATTTCCTCGACGACGGCGGCCTCTTCGGTGCCCGAATTCAGGGCCCGGAACCCGGACACGGTCTTGACCGCCGCGTTTTCGCCGACCTCGTGGACCTCGTAGGAGGACGCTGCGGCGAGCTGGCTGATCAAAGCATCCGCGACATCGGCGAAGACCACCTCATATCCGGCCTCGTGCAGCAGCAAGCCGACGAATCCCCGTCCGATGTTCCCTGCCCCGAAATGGACTGCCTTCACTATGCGTTGACCTTTCCGAACATATCCAACACTTCCTCCACCGAGGTTGCCTGCTCAAGCTTGGCTACCTGCGCCTTGTCCGTGAAGATCTTGGCGATGGAGGACAGGATGTGGAGATGCTCGTTGTTGATGCCGGCGACGCCGACGACGAACTTGACCTGCTTGCCGCCCCAGTCAATGCCCTCGGGGTAGCGGACGAACGAGACAGCCGAATGCATGATGTGGTCCTTGGCCGCGTTCGTGCCGTGCGGAATGGCCAGGAAGCTGCCCATGTAGGTGGACACGGATTCTTCGCGCTCGTGCATGGCGTGGACGTAGGCCATGTCCACCGCGCCGCGCGCCAGCAGCAGCCGGCCGGCTTCGTCGATCGCGGAATCGCGGTCCGTCGCGGTGCCATTCAGGACGACGCTTTCGGGGAGAAGGACTTCCTTGCCCCCGACGGCGGCCGGCTCGGCCGCGTGGGCACCGGCGGCAGGCGCGGGGCTTTCAGCGCCGGGACCGGCGTTGCTGCTCTTGACCAAGTCGACGATTTCGTCGTACCGGGGACTGTTCATGAAGTTGTCCACGGAGACGTGCACGGCGCTGGAGGTGACCGGCCGGGCGCGTTCTGTCAGGTCCTGGTGCGTGACCACGACGTCGTACGAGTCGCTCAAGTTGGCAATGGACGCGTTGGTCACCTTCACCTCGGGGAAGCCAGCCGCCTTGATCTTGTTGCGCAACACCGTGGCGCCCATTGCACTGGAGCCCATTCCGGCGTCGCATGCGAAAACGATGTTCTGGATGGGCTTGGTCAGGACGGCAGTGCCGCCTGAGCCCACGAGGGCCGAAGCTACGGAGCTCTTCTTGCCCTTCATTTCCTCCATCTTGGAGGTGGCTTCGCTCAGGTCGACCTCGTCGCTGTGGTGCGTGGTCCGCAGAATCAATGAGGAGACGAGGAACGAGACCGTCGCCGCCAGGATGACCGACAGGATGACGCCCACATAGCTGTCGCGGGATGTCTGGGCAATGACGGCGAAGATGGATCCCGGGGCTGCGGGAGCCACAAGGCCGGAATTGGTGATTGCAAGGGTCGCAATGCCCGTCATGCCACCAGCCATGGTTCCGAGGATCAGCAGCGGACGCATGAGGACATACGGGAAGTAGATCTCGTGGATCCCGCCGAGGAACTGGATGATGAAAGCGCCCGGCGCCGAGGCCTTCGCCGCGCCGCGTCCGAAGAACATGTAAGCGAGGAGAAGTCCGGCACCCGGACCGGGGTTGGCTTCAAGCAGGAACAGGATCGACTTGCCCTGGTCCAGCGACTGCTGGATGCCGAGCGGGGTCAGAACGCCGTGGTTGATGGCGTTGTTGAGGAAGAGAACCTTGGCGGGCTCGATGAAGATGCTGGTGAGCGGAAGGAGCCCGTTGTGCACCAGGAACTGGACGAAGTTGCCCGCAGCCGTGCTGAAGGACTGCACGACGGGCGAGATGCCGAAGAATCCGAACAGGGCCAAAATGGCGCCCCAAATGCCGGCCGAGAAGTTGTTCACCAGCATTTCGAAGCCGGCGCGGATCTTGCCCTCCCAGATGGAGTCGATCTTCTTCATGGTCCAGCCACCGAGGGGGCCCATGATCATGGCGCCGATGAACATCGGAATGCCGGCGCCGACGA
The DNA here is from genome assembly GCF_021483235.1 of Arthrobacter alkaliphilus. GTDB lineage: Bacteria > Actinomycetota > Actinomycetes > Actinomycetales > Micrococcaceae > Arthrobacter > Arthrobacter alkaliphilus. The sequence continues at coordinate 18,809 of NZ_JAKEEC010000011.1, forward strand.
TCACGCCCATGGTACCGATCGCCCCGACGACGCCACCCCGCGCACCATAGACGTTCCGGCCGCCGGTGTAAGCGATCAGGAGCGGCAGCAGGTAGGTGATCATGGGGCCGACAAGGCCCACGTTAGGCGCACCGGCAGCGTCGTTGCCGAAGCCGCCGAGTACGGGGACGGGCAGCCATCCAGTCTTGATGAACAGGGCGGTGATGATGCCCCATGCAATAAAAGCCCCGATGTTGGGCATGATCATGCCCGAGAGGAACGTTCCGAACTTTTGGACACCAACGCGCACGCTGGTGCGCTCTTTCGCAACTGACGCTGTTGCCATTGTGTGAATTCCTAACGTGGGTCCCGCATCAACGCGGAATCAGTCGATATCTACCTCAAGCGGTATTTACCCAAGAGGCCCAGCTCTAGGAGCTGCTGGAAATTCGGTGAAGCCATTCAAGGAACAGCTTCAGTTCCGAACTGGATAGTTGGTCTGAATGCGACGCTTGGAGTGCCGCATTCAGCGCGATTGCCGCAACAACAACTGATGACTTGCCGGAGTCATCTGCTGCGGCGCCACGGGCTGTTTCCGTGGACACGGCGGAAATCATGGAATCCCGGGTCATGGTGGAGAGTTCGAGGTTCCGGTCTTCCATAGGCTCTGCAATGAGCATGAGCGTGACTCCCACATTGGCCGCCAGGATGCTCCTGGCCGCCTCACGCGGGGATACATTGATCTGCCCGGCAATGGCCGCCTTGCTCAGCATCTCCTCCAAAAGCGACTCGGCATCAGCCACGATGGCCGGCCTGCTTTCGGGACGGATGTTGCCGAACATCACCAAGTAAAGGTGCGGCTGGGTCAGTCCGAACTGGACGTGGTTGTCCCACATCCGGCGGACGTCCTCAAGGGGCTCCCCAGAGGGTGCGAAGTCCCGTTCTCCCGCCACGTACTCCTCGAAACCGGCTGCAACGACGGCGTCGAACAAGCCCTCCTTGTCGCCGAAATGGTGATAGAGCGTGGGCGCCGTGACGCCTGCAAGTTTGGTGATTTGGCGCGTAGAGATCGGTGACCCGTCCGAATTCGCCAGCAACTCGGCAGCCGCACGGAGCAGCCGAGTTTTCGGCGGAAGCTGGTCATCGAACCTCATAGCCGCTACCCTAGCACCTATAGCAACGCTATATGAAGTGAGTCACAAGAGATTTTTTCGAGCCCCGAGGCGCCGCAGCCGGTGGGTCCGGATCCAAGAGCAGGAACAGAGGATTTCAGTGCAGAATTTCCAAGGAGTAGGCGTCAGCCCGGGCCGCGTCATTGGCACTATCCGTCAAATGCCCAAACCAGTCAGCGAACCGCCCTCGGGCGAGCTGCTGGCCGCTTCCACCACCGCGGAAGAGGCCGTCGCGGGCCTCAAAGCTGCGGCCCAGTCGGTCCACGACGAGCTCAAGGCACGCGCGGACAAGGCCAGCGGAGATGGCAAGGCCGTGCTCGAGGCCACCGCGCTCATGGCCAAGGACACCATGCTCCTGAAGTCGGCCATCAAACTCATCAACAACGGCAGCTCAGCCGAACGCGCCATCTGGGAAGCCGGCGCCTCCGTATCCGAAATGCTCCACAACCTGGGCGGATACATGGCCGAGCGCGCCACCGACGTCCTGGACGTCCGCGCGCGGATCGTCGCCGAACTCCGCGGAGTCCCCGCTCCCGGGATCCCGGCGTCGGACTCCCCGTTCATCCTGGTGGCCGAAGACCTCGCTCCCGCCGATACTGCCACCCTGGACCCCGCCGTCGTGACAGCACTGGTCACCTCGGGCGGCGGCCCGCAGTCCCACACGGCGATCATCGCGCGCTCGCTCGGCTTGCCCGCCGTCGTCGCGGCCCGCGGAGTCGACGAAATTCCTGACGGCACCGAAGTCTTCGTGGACGGCGCCGCCGGCACACTATCCCTCGAACCCACCGAAGAACACCGCACGGCCGCCCTCGCGTGGGTTGCGAACGCCGCAACCTTGGCGGTTTTTGACGGAAACGGCACGACGGCGGACGGCCACTTGGTGCCCCTGCTCGCCAACGTCGGCGGGGCCAAGGATGCTGCGGCAGCCGCCGCATTGGGCGCCCAGGGCGTGGGTCTCTTCCGCACCGAATTCTGCTTCCTGGAACGCGATACCGAACCGACGGTGCTGGAACAGGCCGCCGCGTACAGGGGCGTGTTCGACGCTTTCCCGGGCAAGAAGGTGGTGCTCCGGACCCTTGACGCCGGTGCCGACAAACCGCTCCCTTTCCTCACCGACGCCACCGAACCCAACCCGGCCCTCGGCGTGCGCGGCTACCGCACCGACTTCACCACACCCGGAGTTTTGGGGCGCCAGCTTGAGGCCATCGCCATAGCGGCCGACGAAACAGAGGCTGAGGTCTGGGTCATGGCACCCATGATTTCGACGGCGGCCGAGGCTGCCCGCTTCGCGTCGATGTGCGATGCCGCTGGCATCAAGACTCCCGGCGTGATGGTGGAAGTTCCCTCGGCGGCCCTGACCTCGGCGTCGGTGCTGCGACACGTGGGCTTCGCGTCCCTCGGCACCAACGACCTCACCCAGTACGCCATGGCCGCCGACCGGCAACTCGGCCCCCTCGCCGAACTCAACACGCCGTGGCAGCCAGCTGTTCTGCGCCTTGTCCAGCTGACTGTGGCGGGCTCGGCGGAAGAGGGCAGCGGCAAGCCAATCGGTGTCTGCGGTGAGGCTGCTGCGGACCCCGCCCTCGCCGTCGTGCTGGTTGGCCTGGGTGTGTCCACACTGTCCATGACCGCCCGCTCGCTGGCCGCCGTCGGAACCGTTCTCAAGACGGTGACGTTGGAACAGGCGCAGGAGCTGGCCCGCTTGGCTCTGAGCGCTCCCGATGCCCTCGACGCGAAGGCCTGGGTCCGGGCCAAACTGCCGATCCTCGAGGAACTCGGGCTCTGATCCCGCCGTACCGCCCCCCGCATACAAGGAGACACCATGCCCGAACGCACCGCCACTATCGCCAGCCGCTCCGGACTACACGCCCGCCCGGCGGCGATCTTCGCCGAAGCCGCGGGGGAATCCCCGGTTGAAGTGACCATCGCGATGGCCGGTTCGCCTGCCGACGACGCGCTCGACGCCGCCAGCATCCTTTCGCTCATGACGCTCGGCGCCGCGAAGGGTGACGTCGTGGTGCTCCGTGCAGAGGGCGATGGCGCCGACGCCGCGCTGGACTCCCTCGTGACGCTGCTTGAAACGGACCTCGACGCGGAGTAGCGAGGCCCGCCGCGTCCGGGGGTAGGCGGTTTAGGCGAAGGCGGAGATGCCCGTGATCGAGCGTCCGATAATCAACGCTTGAACGGTTTCCGTGCCTTCATAGGTGTGGATGCCCTCGATGTCGGCGAAGTGCCGGGCCACGCGGTTGGCCAACAGGATCCCGTTGCCGCCGAGCAGGTCGCGCGCGTTCGAGGCGATGCTGCGCGCTGTCCGGGTGCACGTGAACTTCGCGAGGGCCGCCTGCGCGGGAGTCAGTACGCCCGCCTCGTCCAGCTTGGTCATCTGCATGACCATGAGCTGAATGGTGGCGAGTTCGGACTGCATCCGGGCAAGGCGCTCCTGCACAATCTGGGAGGCTGCCAGCGGCCGGCCGAACTGCCGGCGCTGGGCCGCGTACTGCACCGCGGTTTCGTAACAGGCCGTGGCGTGCCCGACGGCGGACCAGGCCACTCCCAGCCGGGTCGCCAGGAGCACCCGGGCCGTGTCCTTGAAGCTCCGGGCACCCGGGAGCATGTTTTCCGCCGGGACGAAGACATTCTCGAGGCGGATATGGGCCTGCCAGATGGCCCGGAGTGACAGCTTGCCCTCAATGGTCGTGGGGGAGTATCCGGGGGAATCCTGCGGAACCAGGTATCCGTGAACTTGCCCGTCGTCGCCACGGGCCCAGACGACCGTCAGCCCGCCGATCGAACCGTTGCCGATCCATTTCTTTTCACCGTTGAGCACATAGCCGCCTTCGACTGCCGTCGCAGTCGTCTCGAGTCCTACTGAATCGGAACCGTGTGCCGGCTCGGTCAAGGCGAAGGCGCCGAATTCCTCTGCCCGGGAAAGCACTGGAAGCCAACGGGCGTGCTGCTCGGGGGAACCGCATTCGGCCACCGACCGCAGTGCCAAACCGCCCTGGACCGCGACAACCGTGCCGATGGAGCCGTCCCCGCGGCTCAGTTCCATGGTGACCAGTCCGGCGGCGGTCTTGCTCATGGCCGGAAATCCGTCGACGTTGATTCCGTCGCGCAGCAGATCAAGTTCACCCAGGCGCTTCACCAGGTGCAGCGGATATTCCGCGCGCTCCCAGTACCCCGCGATGACCGGGAGCACTTCGTCTTGGACAAAATGCCGCGCACGGTCCCAGTAGGCGCGGTCTTCTTGGTCTATGTCCTTGAAAACCGAGGCCGGGTCAGGGTCCAGCGACTGGTTCAGGACATACTCGGGTTCCATGGTGCCGGTGGGAAAAACAGCATCCAGTTCTTCGGAGGTGCTGTCGGACGTCATCGTCATGGGAATCCTCGCTTCGGGTTTGCGATCTGCGACTCCCAGCATGCGCTGACACTCAGTTTCATGTCAAGGAACTCAATGTCACCCCTAAGCCAGGGCGTCACTCACGGCTTGGAGGATCTGGTCCTTGCCTGCTGAACGGTCGAGGACGGTGATCACGACGGCCGGGCGCGTTGGTTCGATGTGCGGGGAACCACCGGCACTAACCGGAGACCCGGCAAAAGTGGCAGCCAATGCGCCCAGTTCGCGAGCAAGCCGGGACGACACCTCGGGGGCTCCGCGTTCCTCCCCGCCAGCGGAAACGGCCCGAAGCCATTGGCGCAGGACGCTGTTGTGCACTGCAACCACCGATGCCGCGAAGGCGACGGCAGTGAGTTCCCGGTTTTCACCCTCGGGCAGGGCTGAAAGGAGATGGTCCCTGAAAGCCCGCTGATAGCGGTGCGCCATCACGAGTTCACGGTCACGAAGGGCAGGAACTTGATGCAGAAGCTCGTACCGGGCGAGGGAAGTTTCCCGGTTGCCCACGTGGTGGCCGAAGACCAGGAGCGCGGCGTCCACCACGGCACGTAACGGATCCGCCGTCGTTCCCGCAAGGAAGTCGTGAACCCGCACCAAAATACGGTCGTGATCAGCGAAAACAATGTCCTCTTTGGAGCCGAACTTGCGGAAAAACGTGCTCCGGCTGATCCCGGCGGCATCGGCGAGGTCCTCCACCGATGTAGCGTCGTAGCCTTGCCGCACCAGCAGGTCGATTGCCGCGGCCACGGCTGGCGCGGGATCCGGATGGGCGGGGTAGTTGACCATAGGCGTGAATCTAACACGGCGGCGTAACCGCACAGCCCCGGGCACGGCTAGGCTTCTGCCATGGCATTGATAGCTCCCCGCGTTACGCCTGGCTTGCCCGCGGACGACGCCCGGACCCTGGCACGCTCACTCCAGGACAGCAACGACATCACCGTCTTCGTGGACGGCACGGTGCACCGGCTGCCGGATGAGGCGAGGGACGCCGTCGTCGACCTCCTTACCAGGCTGGGTCGCGGCGAGGCGGTGACGGTGAGCAGCGTCGAGGAAATGCTCACGACATCGAGGGCCGCCGAGCTCGCTGGAATCTCGCACACCTACCTGCGGAACATGACCGACCGTGGCGAGATCCCGGTGGAATACCGCGGGACGCACCGCCGCATCAGGCTCGCGGACATCATGGCCTGGCTAGAAACCCAGAAGCATAACAAGGAGGACGGGCCGGAGGTTGCGCCAAGCTGACAAAGTTGTTTTCGACTGAAGTAGAGGCCCTCGGGCTCAGGGGGCGGATCTGGACCGCGTGGCCTGGCGCGTCGCACGGTCGTGTCCAGCCCGGCCCCGGCCCGGCCAACCGCGGTCCGGCCTACGTACTGATCCACGGGATCGGTGTTTCGCATAGGTATCTGGCGCGGCTCCATGCCGTGCTCGCCGCGTCGGGGCCAACATACTCCCTGGACCTCCCGGGATTCGGAGGTACGCCCAAACCCGAAAGCCGGCTGAGCGTCGCGGACTACGGAGCGTTCGTCGCAGCGGTCCTCAAGTCCCTCGGGATCGACTCCTACTACCTCGTGGGACATTCCATGGGCGTTCAGTTCGCCATCGAAACAGCTTTGCACAGACCCGATGCGGTCCACGGGCTGGTGCTTATGGGACCCGTGGTGGATTCCCGGCACAAGAACGTCGGGCGGCAGTCGCTCGCGCTGACCATCGACGGACTGTTTCACGAAAGCCCGTCATCCAATTGGATCGTACTCACGGATTATCTGCGCTGCGGGGTCCGCTGGTACTTTACCGAGCTCCCGGTCATGATGGCCTACCCCACCCTGGAGCGCGTGGCAGACCTTCAAGTCCCGGTACTTGTGCTGCGCGGCGAACGTGACCCCGTGGCAGGGCCCGACTGGTCGCTCAGGCTTTCCCGAGCCGCGGCTGACGGCCGCCTTTCAGAAATACCTGGGTGTGGCCACGTCGTCCAGCACCTGCAACCGAAGGCCGTGGCCGATGCCATCAAGAGCTTCGTCTCCCCGGCCCCGGAGGCCTAATTCCCATCCACTTGCCGGGCTACCGTCCCGGAGACTACGCTGGCCGGACGGCCCAGAACTAAGTGTGCTTAGGAAAGGAGTGCCATGACCAGCTATGACCCCGAAGACGATCCTAAGACGTTCGGAGCGCCAGGTGCTGACGAACCCGGAGACGCGCGGGACGGAGACGAACGGGAGGATGCCGCCGCCTCCGCGAATCCCGATCCGCTTAACGGAAATATCACGGGACTCGAGCCGGGCGGCGGCGTGCCGCCCGGAGAAACCCCACCCGCCGAGGACCAGATGAGCATGGACCAGGGGCACGACGAGTAGGGAGCCTCACGGGATTGAGTGCCGCACGATTCTGTGCCGCTGCCCGGCGCATGGAAACCGGGGAGATTCCCCCGTTATTAAAATGTGACTTTGCATGCCGGCTGTTGTAACGTCGAGGGGCGGCCCAATCCCCACCGGGCCGCTTCCGGGTTGACGCCGAGCTCTGCCGCACCCCGGAATCCCGCCAGACCCGCGGCAGAGACGGGGGACCCAGAGTCTCCGGGCCCATTCCAGGCCCTTGGGGTGAAGCCGCCATGCGCGGCCGGACGGCCTCGTCCGAACCCGACAGCTAACCTCGAAGGCGTTGAGAGGCAACCACCATGTCCCCAACCATGGATCAGCCTCGCCGTGCCCAAATGGCGCGCGAGAGCACCAAACCGACCGGACGCCGTCGGGCAAAAGACAGCGCACCATTCGTCCCTGCGCCGGTTTCCGACCCGCTGAGGTCGACGGCGGCACCCACCCCCGCGGCCACGCCGACGACGACGGCGCCGTTCACCACGCGCGCGGCCGCCCGCGCGGCCGAACGGCAGCGGGCTGCCCAGGAGCTGGGTTCCAGCGCCGGCGAAACCGCGACCATTCCGACAGTGGCTCCTCCAGTGGCTCCTCCGGTGGCTCCTGAACCAGCCACCGCGGCCATACCCACGGTTCCTGCCGCCCCTACTCCCGCTGCAACTGAACCAGCCACCGAAGCCATACCGACGGTGGCTCCTCCCGCGGCAACCCGCGCCGTCGTCGCTCCGGCAACTGCCGGCCTCGCTCCGGCAACCCGCACCGGCGTCGCTCCGGCCAGCCTTGCCGGCTCCTCCTTTAGCCGGGAACCGCACGCCGTCCTGAAGAAGGCCGCCGCCGTCCGGACGATGAGCAACCGAATGGCAGTCGTGACAGGTGCCGTAGGCATCCTGCTGGCCGCCGGCTCCGTGGGACAAGCCCTCGAGATGCCCTTCTTCGGCCACGAGTCGGGCGCCCAGGGCTCCCCTAGCTCAGACAGCCAAGTCTCCACGCAATCGGGTGCCCCTTCCACGATGCCAAGCACATCTCTCGGCACCTCGGCATCACCTTCACCATCGACTGCAAGCTCCAAGGCCGGCCAGTCGGCCGCAGACCCGGCGCAGCATTCACCGCAAGGACCAGCAGCCGTTGAACCGTCGAGCGTCTCGGCGCCATCGATCTCCGTCCAGGTTCCCGCTGTCCCGTCGGCCCTTCCCCCAATCCCCACCACCCCGGCGCCAGTTCCTTCCATTCCGGTGACGATTCAACCTCCGGGGACTCAACCTGCGCCGGCACCAAGCCCGGGTCCGACCGGGCCGGCATCCCCATCCCCAACGCCGCCGCAGACGGGCACCCCCTCTCCCGGACCCACAGGTTCCTGGAAGCCGCGGACCCCGTCCAGCCCGACCCCGAGTCCAACGCCCACCCAACCGGGCGATCTGGGGTCGATTTTGGACGCAGCAACCCAGGCACTCCCGTGAGGATGGGAGGGCATCGGATATTCGCCGTCGAGTGGCACGGACGGTGCTGCCGGAACACCCGGGCGAACATGACCCAACCCCGGCAGGACCGCTGGCGGTGCAGCATTCAGCTGAGGCAGCTCAACAAGTAGGCCAGCGCGGCTTCCGGTACCAACGCTTCAAATCCGCGGTCTTCGTGCCCAGCGGCGCGCCTTGAGCGCTGCGTGGAGCTCGAGCCGGGTGGCACCATTCAGCGGATCAGCACCGATAAGCTGGCGGACCCGGGCCAGCCGGTTGTAGATGCTGCTGCGGTGCAGGTGAAGCCTTGCGGCGACGTCCTGCACGGAGCCGTCGCTGTCGTAAAGCAGTTCGAGCACTGGCAGCAGCTCGCCGTTTCGGTCGGCGTCCTCGATCTTCTGGAAGTGCGCGGATCCGGAATCGTCCCAGCCCCCGGGCGCCTGTAGCTGTTCGAACAATTGGTAGATCCCGGCCGAGCGGCTGTCCACGAGCTCGCCCAGTGGAGGATCGACGGCGGCAGCCTGGGCCGCGAGCTTCGACTGCCGGTACGCCCCGCCCAGCTGGCGGATCGCCGGAAACGGCTCGCTGATGCCGAGGATGACGCGGTCAACCTTCCGGCCGGCGCGCTTGGCGAGCTCCAGCTGATAGTGGACCAGAACCTGGGCATGCTCTGCCCGTCCGCCGGTTTCGCGGAACAGCAGGACCGCGTGCGTCTCCGTGCCGGCGCTGAAAAGCACGGAATCAACCCCGATAGTTGCCTGTAGAGCGGCGGAACGGTGTGTCAGGGTTGCGGCGATAGGATCGGAAACGCCGCCACTGTCCTCAGCATCGAGCGCGGTAACCAGCTGCCACGGCCCCCGGCCTTGGAGCTCCTTCCATCCCGCCACGGCCGCCACCGCGTTGGATTCGCCGTGGCATGCGGCCAGGAATTCCTGCTCACGGCGGCGCCGGAACTCCGACTCCGCCGTGTTGGAATCGAGCAGCAGCCCCGCAAGGAGGTCCAACTCGTCCCGGACGCCCGGCAATTCGGCGAGTATCGCCGTCGCGGTCTGCTCGTCAAGGTCCTGCTGGACCCAGAGGTATCCCACACGGAATCCGCGCACCAGCAGCGGGACGCAGACGCGCCCCACCATCCCGAGTTCGTCATTGGCAGGTACGACGACGGGACGCACCGCGGTTGCGATGCCGTGCGAGAGCTGCCATGCGCTGACGTCCACCGGCACACGCTTGCTCAGGAGGAAATTCACGCGCACGCGGTCGGCGTGGGATTGGTTGGAACTGTAGGCAAGCAGCACGCCGTCGAGGTCTTCGAGGGAGAGGCCGCGGCCCAGCTTGAGTGCCACATCCTCGACGATTTTCTCCACGTCTTGCTGCATGGAGAAAACACTACTTCGCCCCACCAACACTAGGCGACACCTGACGCTTCCAAGATCGACAAATGTCGAGCTGCTCGCCGCAAAAACTCCGGAATTCCGCGGAAGCCAGCAACGGCGACGGTCGCCTTTCCTGTCGGCTGGCTCACAGCGGATTTATTCTGGATGCACAGTCCCCCGCAGAGAAAAAGGCCGTTGAAGCCTTTCGAAGATGGAGCCCAAATGATCATCGGTGTCCCCAAAGAGATCAAGAACAACGAATTCCGCGTCGCTATCACGGCCGCCGGCGTTCACGAGTTCCGCACCCACGGCCACAGCGTTCTGGTCGAGCGGGGCGCAGGCCTGGGCTCCGGCATCACGGACGAGGAATACGCGGTTGCCGGCGCCGAAATCGTGGCCGAAGCCGACGACGTCTGGGCACGCGCCGACATGGTCATGAAGGTCAAGGAACCCATCAAGGCCGAGTACCACCGCTTCCGCAAGGGCCTGATCCTCTTCACCTACCTCCACTTGGCCGCTGAGCCCGAGCTGACCCAGGAACTCATCAACTCCGGCGTCACGGCCATCGCCTACGAAACCGTCCAGGATGGCCGCGCGCTGCCCCTCTTGGCTCCTATGTCCGAGGTTGCCGGTCGCCTGTCGGTCGTCGTCGGCGCTTCCTCCCTCATGGCTCCGGCCGGCGGCAAGGGTGTGCTGCTGGGCGGTGTCCCGGGTGTCCGCCCGGCCAAGGTTGTTGTCCTCGGCGCCGGTGTTGCCGGTACCAACGCCGCAGCCATGGCGCTGGGCCTGGGCGCCGACGTCACCATCATGGACATCAACATCAACCGCCTCCGTGAACTGGATGCCCTTTACCAGGGTCGCCTGAAGACGGTTGCTTCCAACGCATACGAAATCGAGAAGTCCGTGGTGGACGCCGACCTCGTCATCGGTTCCGTGCTGATCCCGGGCGCCAAGGCCCCGAAGCTGGTCACCAACGAGCTCGTGTCCCGCATGAAGCCCGGCTCCGTCCTGGTTGACATCGCAGTGGACCAGGGCGGCTGCTTCGAGGACACCCACCCCACCACGCACCAGGAACCCACGTACAAGGTCCACGACACGATCTTCTACTGCGTCGCCAACATGCCCGGCGCCGTTCCGAACACCTCCACCTACGCTCTGACCAACGTCACGCTGCGCTACGCGGTGTCGCTGGCCAACCTGGGAGTCCGGGCCGCTTTCGACCGCGACCCCGCCCTCGCGGCCGGCCTCAACATCGCCGGAGGCCACGTGGCGCACCACTCGGTGTCGGAGGCGCACAACCTGCCCCTCGTCGCCGACTGGCACAGCTTGGTCGCGGCTTAATTTCGCTCCGCGTGTAGCTGGCGCGGACTAAAGAGCGACGACGGCGGGGTGCGGCTTCCACGGGAAGCGGCACCCCGCCGTCGTCGTCCCCTCCAACGCCCGGTCAGATCTGTCGGTGTTTTTGGCGACGCCCGGTCACATCTGCCGGTGTTTCTGGCGACGCCCGGTCACATCTTCTGAGCGAGCGTTGCAGGAATCGGGGGTATTGGTGACCGAGCGTCGGGTGAAAGCTCGCGATATCAGCGAGGGCGTCAGCTAAGGCTTCACCGGGTAGCGGCACCCCGCCGCCGTCGTCGCCTCCGACGCCCGGTCACATCTGTCTGTGTTTTTGGCGACGCCCGGTCAGATCTGGAGGTTTTTTTGGCGACGCCCGGTCACATCTTCCGGTGTTTCTGGCGACGCCCGGTCACATCTTCTGAGCGAGCGTTGCAGGAATCGGGGGTATTGGTGACCGAGCGTCGGGTGAAAGCTCGCGATATCTGCGAGGGCGTCTGCTACGGCTTCACCGGGTAGCGGCACCCCGCCGCCGTCGTCGCCTCCGACGCCCGGTCACATCTGTCGGTGTTTTTGGCGACGCCCGGTCAGATCTCTTGGTTCTTTTCGCGACGCCCGGTCACATCTTCTGAGCGAGCGTTGCAGGAATCGGGGGTATTGGTGACCGAGCGTCGGGTGAAAGCTCGCGATATCTGCGAGGGCGTCTGCTAAGGCTTCACCGGGTAGCGGCACCCCGCCGCCGTCGTCGCCTCCGACGCCCGGTCACATCTGTCAGTGTTTTTGGCGACGCCCGGTCAGATCTCTTGGTTCTTTTCGCGACGCCCGGTCACATCTTCTGAGCGAGCGTTGCGGGAATCGGGCGTATTTGTGACCGAGCGTCGGGCGAACACGGGCGCGGATTAGAGAGCCCGACGGCGGTGTACGGCGTCCACGGGAAGCGGCACCCCGCCGTCGTCGGCCCCTCCAACGCCCGCTCACATCTTCTGAGCGAGCGTTGCGGGAATCGGGCGTATTTGTGACCGAGCGTCGGGCGAAAACGGGCGCGGATTAGAGAGCCCGACGGCGGTGTACGGCTTCCACGGGAAGCGGCACCCCGCCGTCGTCGTCCCCTCCAACGCCCGCTCAGATCTGTCGGTGTTTTTGGCGACGCCCGGTCACATCTGCCGGTGTTTCTGGCGACGCCCGGTCACATCTTCTGAGCGAGCGTTGCAGGAATCGGGGGTATTGGTGACCGAGCGTCGGGTGAAAGCTCGCGATATCTGCGAGGGCGTCTGCTAAGGCTTCACCGGGTAGCGGCACCCCGCCGCCGTCGTCGCCTCCGACGCCCGGTCACATCTGTCAGTGTTTTTGGCGACGCCCGGTCAGATCTCTTGGTTCTTTTCGCGACGCCCGGTCACATCTTCTGAGCGAGCGTTGCAGGAATCGGGCGTATTTGTGACCGAGCGTCGGGCGAAAACGGGCGCGGATTAGAGAGCCCGACGGCGGTGTACGGCTTCCACGGGAAGCGGCACCCCGCCGTCGTCGTCCCCTCCAACGCCCGCTCACATCTTCTGAGCGAGCGTTGCAGGAATCGGGCGTATTTGTGACCGAGCGTCGGGTGAAAGCTCGCGATATCTGCGAGGGCGTCTGATTAGGGCTTCACCGGATTGACCGGGAGAATCTCCGAAGGAACGGGCTGGGGCAACGGGAGCGTGGGCGCCGGGACGGCCGGCGTCGGGACCGTGATGGGGCCCGGGTGGCCCTCGGTTATGTCAGGCAGTCCATTACGCGGATCCGTCGCGGAACCGGACGCGGTAGTGCCTGGAGTGGCGTGCGGTGATGGACGCGCACTGCTTTGGGTCCCGGGCGCCGAAGACTCCGGAGAAGGCGATGAGGGAATGCTTGTCTCCCGGGAGGGAACCGGGACCGGCTCCTGGCGGGGTGCCGGCTGCTGCGGAGCCTTAGTGCCTGATCCGGGGGCGAGCTGGGAGACCACCGATCCCACCATGGCGCCCAAGTGCTCGATCGTTCCCGGAATACCGCCCTCCGACGCTGCAGCTGCAGTGGCACCTGCTGCGAGGGAAGCGGCGACGGCGACGGCGGCAAAGGTCAGGCGTCCCTTTTTGCGGCGACGTGCGGCCAGTTCGTCAACGGGTGCAGTCGTGGCGCGGGAAGCCGGCTCCACGGGGGTGCCGGCTTCGGCAGGCGCGGCGCCGTCTGCTGGAACGATTGCCAGCCGGCCGGGTGCCATCAACGCTCGTACAGCCTCTGAAGGCTGCGGGCGGACGCCCGCAAGGGCGCGAAGTTCAAGCAGCTCTGCCCGGATCTCGTACGCTTCGTCGAGCCCGGCTTCAGCAAGCAGGCGGTCAACGCCTTGCTCGCCGAAAGATGCGGATGTTTCGCTCATGATGTGCCATTCCTTAGTAGTGCACGTTCTCTCAGTGCACTCAATGCCCTGCGCTGCAACTGCTTTACGGCTCCTTGGGACTTGCCCATGATCTCCGCTGTATCTTCCAACGACAGGTCAGCCACGACCCGTAGGGCCAGGACCTCCCGGTAGTCGGGATTAAGGTCGGCCAGTAGCTCTGTTACCCCTAGGCCTGCGCCATGCCCGAATGCCTGCTCCTCGGCCGAAGGCGAGCGCCGAAAATCCAGGTCGGATTCGTACGGCGAGGAATCAGGGGTGCGTTCCCGCTTACGGTAGTGATCCACCATTCGCGCATGCGCTATCGAGAAGAGCAGGGTCTTGGCCCCTTGGAGGCCTCCGCGGAGGGACTCCAGTTTCGGATAGAGAGCAAGGAACACGTCTTGGGTTACTGCTTCCGGGTCGTCCACGCCGCGGGCGCGCAGGTATCCGAACACCGGTCCCGAAAACTCGTTGTAGGCAGCCGTGAACAGCAGCGCGGGATCTTCCTTGTCCGCCTGCAAATATTCATCAGCCAAAGGGTCAAGCACCCGCGACCCCTCCATCCCACGCAGCGCGGTCATCATCCCTGGCCTAGGAGACGACCGCTGCCGCAGTCTGTTGCGTCGCGGGGCCCCTTGTCATTCAGCCAAGGAGCCCCGCCATTCAAGGGTAGCCGCAGTGTTACGGGGTAACAGAATCGGACGGCACGTGCACAGGTGCGGTGGGCACCTGCGACGGGACAGCCGGTACAGCAGGAACGGCCGGTGCGGACGGTACCGCGGGAACAGCCGGTGCGGCGGGCAGGGCGGCGTTTGCGTTGGCGTCGGCCTTGGCGGAAGCAGAGCCGTCAGCCGTCAGGCCGGCAGCCTTGCCTTCGCTCACGACGGTAGCGCAGTGTGCGTTGACGTTGGCTTCGCCGCCAGCAGCGACTACCAGTGACGAGTAACCGGGCACCTTGGCGTCACCCTTCAGGCCGCCGTTGAGGAGAGCGGTGCAGAGGTCGAATGCCTCAGCCGAGGCGGACTTGGCCGAAGCAGCTTCAGCGGCGGCCTTCGACTTTGCGTCGTCGACGGCGCCTGCGGCCTTGGACTTTGCGTCGTTGACGGTGCCCGCGGCCTTGGACTTTGCATCGGCAGCAGCGTCAGTTGCCTTGGACGTCGCAGTCTGGACCGCTTCAGCAGCCTTGGACTCCGGGGACTCGGCTGCCTTGGATCCGGTCGGAGCCGGGGCACCGAGCATCTCGTGGGCGCTCTTCTGCAGATCGCTGGGAAGCGCTCCGTTGAAGGCTGCTACGCCGGTTCCGCCAACCGCGACAGCTCCGGCGGCAAGGACGCCGGCGGCGATTTTGCTGGTGGCAAGGACAGTGAACAAGGACATGAAACCCTCCGACAAACGTTTTGGGACTGTTCCGGCAGCGGTTTTGTCGCTACCGGACGATCAGTGCGGACGTGGCCCACACTCCCCTTACATCGTTGGGGATCCCGGCGAAGTTACGCCCGATCCAAAAAAACTTTCAGGCGAGTGCCCTGGCCTGCTCAATCAGCTCCAGTACCGCGACTGGTCCCGCCGGATCCACGGGGAGCGGCAAAGTGGACGCAGCACCGCCGTCGGCGATCTTCTCGGCAAGGATGCGGTAGAACTCCTGGTAGGCGCCACGTTCGGTGGGTACCGTGGTCCGCACGCCGTCGATTTCCAGCGTGCCGTTGTTGTGCGGATCATCGACGCCGTAATCACCATCGGTGGGCAGCCCGCCCGCCACGATGAATGGTTCCTGGGGATCAATTCCGAACTTCACGAACCCACCCTTGCGGCCCAGGATGCGGAAGCGCGGAGCGTGCAGCTGGCTGTTGGCGTTCATGGCGACGTGGCTGAGCACACCGGAAGCGTGTCGAAGGACCAGGAAGACGTCGTCGTCGGCTTTTTCCTGGGGCCGCCGGGACAGGATTTCGGCGTGGATAACTTCGGAGGGACCAAACATCTGCACGGCGAGGTCAAGCAGGTGGCTTCCCAAGTCGAAGAGCAGCCCGCCGCCGTCGTCCACCGTGGCACCGGCCTTCCACGCCTTGCTGATTTCGGGCGCCCAGCGCTCCATCGAAGCCTCGCAGCGCATGATCTCGCCGAGCGTCCCGGCGTCGAGCAGCTTCTTCACGGTGAGGGCGTCGCCGTCCCAGCGGCGGTTTTGGTAGACGGTGAGCACGCGCCCCAGCCGCGCCGCCAGCTCGATCAGTTCCTGCCCCTGAGCGCTGGTCACCGTGAAGGGCTTGTCCACGACGACGTCGAGCCCTGCTTCCAGCGCTGCTTTCGCGAGCGGGTAATGGGTCGCGGGCGGCGTGCCGAGCACCACGAAGTCCAGCTCGTCGGCAAGCTCCAAGACGTCATCCGGACCGTCCACGATCCGCGTGCCGGGATACCGCTCCTGGGCCTTGGCCTTCCGGCCTGCATCCGAAGTCGCAACGACGTCGAGGGAATACGCGGGACTTGCCGCGATGAACGGCGCGTGAAAGACGCTGCCTGAAAGGCCAAAGCCGACGACGGCGGTGCGGATCGGTGCGGGGGTCATGCCGCTACGCTACCGGGCGTGAATGGCACGGCGAAGGTTATGTCAGCAGTCTTTCAGCAATCGCGTGACGAGCTCGCGCCATGACGCCGCCAGGCGCTCAGGCGCGACCCGGTGGGCGTGGAGGGCATGGAGCATGCGCTCCGGATCCAGTGTGGCGCCGAGGGAGAGAGCCAGAAGCCAAGGATCGCGGTCAAGGCCCGCTTCCCGCAGCAGCATCTCGATGTGCCGGTGCCACACAACCACCGGCGGGGCGTCGTGCCGGTTTTGCGGGGAATGCTCTGCCGCTGCACGCGCCAACTCGCCGTACTCTTCGACATATCTGATGCGCGCTTCGCCGAAAGCAATAAGGCGTTCAAGTGGTGGAGCTCCGGGGCCGAGCGGCGGCGGACCGAAGATGAAATTGCGCTGGAATTCCGCTTCGGCATCGCTCAGCAGGGTCATCATGAGTCCTGCACGGCTGCCGAAACGCCGGAAGACCGTTCCCTTCCCGACGTCCGCCCGGCACGCGAGCATGTCCATCGTGACGGCGTCCACTCCGTGTTCGGCCACGAGATCCCTGGCAGCTTGGAGGAGCCGTTCGCGGTTACGCGCGGCGTCACTGCGCTCCGGCTGCGTTCCGGAAGGCGAACCGGGCCGGATGGGGATGAGGCTCACAGCAACATTCTAGCCATGGGAATATTAAGCGGACCGCAGTCCGTTTAGACTCTACGAAGGCAGCAAAAGCCTCCAAAACCGAGCGTCCGCGGCTCCGCCCGCGGCCACACCCAAGGAGTTCCCATGTCCAAGAACACCGTTCTCGCCCTTGTTGGCAGCCTCCGTGCCGATTCCCACAACCGCAAGCTCGCCGAAGCCATCCAACTCAACGCCCCGGAAAACGTTGAAGTACAGATCCACGGCTCCCTCGGCGTCATCCCGTTCTACAACGAAGACATCGACGTCGAAGGCCAGGTTCCCGCCGAAGCCGCAGCCCTCCGCGCCGCAGCCGAACAGGCCGACGCGATCCTGCTGGTCACCCCGGAGCACAACGGCACCATGCCGGCATCCCTCAAGAACGCCATCGACTGGCTGTCCCGCCCGTACGGCGCGGGCGCGCTGGCAGGCAAGCCGACCGCCGTCGTCGGCACCGCCTTTGGCCAGTTCGGCGGCGTCTGGGCACAGGACGAGGCCCGCAAGGCAGCCGGCATCGCCGGCGCCAAGGTTCTCGAGGACGTCAAGCTTGCCGTTCCCGGCTCCATGATCCGTTTCGCTGAACTGCACCCGAAGGACGACGCCGAAGTCGTTGAGCAGATCAAGGCCATCTTCGAGCCGCTGACTGCCGTTCAGGATGAAGAAGCTGCCGCATAATCCTGCGGAGATGCCCCCGTTCCGCCGCGAGGCTGGGCGGGGGCATTTTTATGCGCGCATGGCCAGGCACCGCTACCAATCCGTGACTGAGCTGAGGCCGAACCGTCATGGTCCAAGGGGTCTCCGCCCGCATGCCCGCCCGTAACCTTGAGTTACGGACCAGGGGTCATCAGGACAAGTTCGGGAGCTGTCATGCGGATCGGACGCGGCGTGAAATGCACGACGGCGATCGCCGCGCTGTGGCTATCCCTCGCTCCCAGCCTGGCTGGCTGCGCTTCCCCCGACGGCGGCGCTCCGGCCGGGTCACGCTCCGCGTGGCCAGCCTCGCCCGGCTTCATCCAGTCGACTCAGGAGCCCGTAGCCGGGCCGGTTCCCGCACCCCTCCCGGCGCCTCCGCCGTATGTCAACGCACCAACCACGGCCTCGCGGCCAACCACGGCGTCGCGCCCAACCACGGCCAGCCCGCAAGAACCGGCGAGCGGGTCGGTTCAGATGCCGCTTCCCAGCACCGGCGAATCTACCGGGACCTCCGTCTATTTCGTGGCGATCGGCGACGGCGGCAGCCACGGCATGCGGTTCGGCTGTGGCGACAGCCTCGTGGCAGTCCACGTCACCGCTCCTTCGGGTAGCGACGTGCTGGCCATGGCGATGGGGCAATTGTTGGCGCCGCCGGACGGCGCGGCGTCGCGGGCAGGTTTGTACAACGCACTCTCGGGCTCCGCGCTGCGCTATGTTTCGGGCTATCTCGACGGCACCACCGCCGTCGTGAACCTGAGCGGTTCACTTCATGCTGGCGGGGTGTGTGACACCCCGCGGATCGAGGCGCAGCTGGCGCAAACCGCGGTGGCGGCCACGGGCGCGTCGCAGGCCGAGATCTACATCGACGGGAATGCCCTGACGGATCTCCTGAGTTTGCGCTGAAGCCGGGTCACTCGAAGATCGCGTCCATGTCCGCGTAGCTCCGGCTCGCGGCGAGCCCCGACCAGTTTCCGTCGCCGAGAATTTCAACGGCCAGCCTGGAAACAGCCGCATACGCCGCCCTGGCTGTGCCGCCGCCGATGCTGATTCGCCGCACACCGGCGTCGTGCAGTTCACCGGGCGAGGGCGAGCCCACGCCCGCCAGCGCATTGAGAGGCAGGCTGATCCGCCGGGAAAGTTCGTGCAGGACATGGAGATCCGCCAACCCGGGCACGAATATTCCATCCGCTCCCGCATTCTGGTAGGCCTCTGCGCGGCGCAGCGTTTCTTCGTACGCAGTATCCGGAAACTCTCCGGACCAGTAGGTGTCGGTTCGGGCATTGATAAACAGCCGGACGCCCGCGTCGTCAGCCGTCCGCCTGATCAGCGCGATGCGCTTGGAGTGTTCCGAGATATCGCTCAGTGGTTGTTCGGCCGAGTCCTCAATGTTGATTCCGACGGCACCCGCGTCCAGCACTGCCCGAACGGTGGCTTGGAGTTCTTCGTCGGTGCGGCCGTACCCCGTCTCGATATCCGCGGTCACAGGCAAACGGGTGGCCTTAGCAATCCGGGCCAGCGCTTCCATCGCGAGGTGCCGCGGAAGGTGGTTCCCGTCCTGGTACCCCAGGCTCCAGGAGATAGCCGAGCTGGAGGTGGCCACCGCCGTCGCGCCCGCCGCCTCGACCATGCGCGCAGATGCCGCGTCCCACGCATTCACCAATACCAACGGTGCATGCGGCGCAGCATGGAGCTGGTGGAAGCGAAGAGCCATGGAGTCGAGTTCGGGATGCGTCGTCATGGCTCTATTCCAGCCTTCCCGTGTCCCGACGTAAAGCAATTCGCATCGCAAATCCCGAAATCGGGATGAAACATCCGTTGCTCATTTGGCAACTCCGGGGAGTATCCTTTCAGTGTGACCCACGAAACATTGGATGCCGGGCCCGAGCTGCCCGCGGAAGCAATCGACGCAATTGAGCGCGCAGCAACTGCCGCCCACCGCCACGAGGGACTTTTCTCGGAGCGCGCCGCCAACATCAAGCAGTCCGCCGTGCGGGACGTGTTCGACATTTCAATGCGCGCGGGGCTGGTCTCCCTCGCCGGCGGAAACCCCTACCTGCAGTCCCTGCCGCTCGACAAGCTGGGCCAAACCGCCGCGCGCATCATCGCGGAAGAGGGCATGACGGCGCTGCAGTACGGCGGCGGACAGGGCACCGAAGAACTGCGCGCCCAAATCTGCGAGATCATGGCCGCCGAGGGCATCCTGGACGCCCGGCCGGAGAACGTGGTTATCACCGCGGGCTCGCAATCTGCGCAGGACGTGGCCACCAAGGTCTTCTGCAATCCCGGCGACGTGGTCCTCGTGGAGAACCCCACCTACGTGGGCGCGCTGAACACCTTCGAGGCGTACCAGGTCCAGGTTGAGGCCGTGGACATGGACGACGACGGCTTGGTTCCGGAACTCCTGGAAGCCAAGATCGCGGCGCTCCAGGCCGAGGGCAAAGCCATCAAGTTCCTCTACACGATCCCCAACTTCAACAACCCGTCCGGCATCACGCTTGCTCCGGCGAGGCGGCAGCGCATCGTCGACATATGCAGCAAAGCGAATATTCTCGTGCTGGAGGACAACCCCTACGGCCTCCTGCGTTTCGACGGCAAGCCATTGGAACCAATGCGGGCTGCAAATGAGCACGACGTGATCTATATGGGTTCGTTCTCCAAAATCTTTGCCCCCGGGCTGCGCATCGGATGGGCCCTTGTACCCGAGCACTTGCAGCGGCGCTTCTACCTGGCTTCGGAAGCCGTGACCTTGTGCCCGCCCACCCTGAACCAGATGATCATCTCGGCATATCTTCGCGACTATGACTGGCGCGGGCAGATTGACACCTACCGGGCCCTGTACGAGGAGCGCTGCAATGCCCTGCTGGTGGCGCTCGAAGAGCACATGCCCTCCGGGCTCACTTGGACCAGGCCGGACGGCGGGTTCTTCGTATGGGTCACTCTGCCCGAGGGCGTTGACACGTATCCGCTACTTAAGAAGGCGATCGAGGCGGGGGTCGTGTTCATCCCCGGCGCGGCGTTCACACACTCGGACGAACCATCCAACAAACTGAGGTTGGCTTTCAGCGCAGTGCCACCGGAGGCCATCGCCGAAGGCGTCCGCCGATTGGCGCCGGTCTTGCAAGAAGCCATTGATGTCATCAGCAAAGGAGCAGAGATATGAGCGGAATAGTCCTCGTCGGAGTCGACGGCAGCGTGACGGCGAGAAGGGCCGCCGATTCGGCAAAGAATTTGGCGACCGCCCTGGGTGCGGAGCTGCGCGTAATCACCGCTTTTGAAGGCACCCACGTGGAGGTCGTCGAAAGCGGCGGCGACAAGTGGATCCTCTCGGACGCCGACGCCGCGGAGAAGGTGGCCAGCAAAGTCGCCGCCGAACTCGCCTCCGAGCAATTGACCACCAGCTACGGGGCCGTCTTCGGCAAAGCCGGAGAGGCCTTGGTCAAGGAAGCCGAACGGGTGGGCGCCCAAGTGATCGTGGTCGGTAATCGCCGCATGCAGGGCCTCGCCAGGGTTCTCGGCAGTGTTGCGAACTCGGTGGCGCACAATGCACCGTGCGACGTCTACATCGCCAAGACAGACGAACCGTAAGGGACTCCCGGACCCCCGTCGTTTGACGGGGATCACCCGGTGTGGTGGGCGGTCTCACCCTGATTCCGGGCCGTTTTGGGCCTTGGCACCAGGGCGCCGCCGATAAAATTGGAGTGGCCCCCAAGGGCGCGAGCCGCCCATCACATCGACCCGTAGGGGATCCCTTTTGCTTACTCTGCAGCCGCGCCAACGCGTCGGACACGACATCCTGCTCGCGCGCCATGGCAACCACATCAGCTCCATGCGCTTCGACCGGGCAAATGACCGGATCGTGGCAATTCTCGACGACGGCTCAGTGGACAGCGCTCCGAACATGATCTCCCCGTTCCTCCAGATGCCGGAGACGTTCCGCAGCATCCTTCGCTCGGACTGGAAGTTGCTGCTTGTGGTTGCTTCCGCGATGCTCGCGGTCGGAGCCCTGGCCATGGTGCTGTCATTGGGGATGATCGGCAGCATGAACGACCAGCAACTGCGCGACCTCGCGCTCAGCTACACGTCCTACTAGCTCAGCCAACCCCGCAGGACCCACCAAAGTCCCGCGATGACCACCCCGCCGAACAGCGAGCCGGCGACCACCTGGCCGCGGGTATGGTCCCCCAGGACGACGCGGGACCAGCCGACGGCAGGAACCAGAAGCATCAGCGGCAACCACGCCGGCCCGAACATGAGGGCCACGATGACTCCGGCCGCCGAAATTGCCGAGGCATGACCGCTGATTTTCCACGCGAGGCTTACTGCAGCCAACACCGTGATGCCGCCAATCAGCGCAAGGATCATCGCTGACACGCTTGCCGGCGCGTGAATGAGGTTGAGGACCACCAGCCCCGCGATCACGGACACGAGCGCAAGCATCAGAATGGGCACGCGGTCCTTGCGGTCGCTGACGTGGTGGTCGCTGAGCCTACCAAGCCGAACCAGGACCAAAATGAGGGCCAGCGGCAGCACGCAGACAAAGAGCGCGCCAGGACACCGAACCATATGGTCCCCGGAAACCCCGGATCCACCGCGGGGCTGATAAGCAGCAAGACCGCGACGACGGCCGGCGGCTGGAAGACTTCCGTCAGGACCCGGGCGACCTGCCGCTCAGTCAAGCAGCAGGGCCGGTTCTTCGAGAATGGATGCGACGTCGGCCATGAAACGGGCGGAGAGGTCCCCGTCCACCACACGGTGATCGAACGAACCGCCCAGCGTCGTGATCCAGCGGGGGATCACCTCGCCGTCGAGCACCCAAGGCTTTTGCTTGATGGTGCCGAACGCAACGATCGCCACCTCACCGGGGTTGATGATGGGCGTTCCAGTGTCGATGCCCAGGGCGCCGATGTTCGTGATGGTCAGCGAGCCGCCCTGCATCTGTGAAGGCTGGGTCTTGCCCGCCCGGGCCGTGCTGGCCAACTCGTTCAGGGCCAGCGCCAATTCCTTGAGGGAAAGGTCCTGGGCATCCTTGATGTTCGGCACCATGAGCCCGCGCGGCGTAGCCGCTGCAATACCCAGGTTCATGTAGTGCTTGACGTGGATCTCCGCGTTGCCGTTACCGTCGGCGTTCTCCACCCAGGTCGCGTTGACGCTGGGATTGCGCGCCGCAGCCCAGATCACGGCCTTCGAGAGGATCAGCAGCGGCGACACCTTGATGCCCTCGAAGTCCCTGGAGGCCTTGAGCCGCTTGACGAATTCCATGGTGCGGCTGGCGTCCACATCAACGAAGATGCTCACGTGCGGCGCCGTGAAGGCCGACTCCACCATGGCCTTGGCCGTGGCCCTGCGGACGCCCTTGACCGGGATCCGTTCCACTCGCTGGTCCTGCGGTTTCCTGGAGGCCGCCCAGAACTTGTCTGCCTTGTCCACCTCGGCATCGCGCTGCGACTGGTAGCTGACCACATCCTCGCGGGTCACTTCGCCGCGGGCTCCCGTGGCCACGACGTCGGCCAGGTCGATCCCGAGTTCACGGGCGATCTTGCGCACGGGAGGCTTGGCCAGGACCCGGTTGACGAGGCCGCTGACAGCTACGCCGAGCCTTGTGGGTCCCGGCGCTTGGCTTGCGGTTGCGGGGCTTGCGGTGGCGGTTGCCTGTGCCGTGCTCGGCGCCGCGGTTGCGGGCTGCTCGGCAACGGGTTCCTGTGCCGTGCTCGGCGCCGCGGGAGCTGCACCTTCGGGACGCTTGCGCGGGCGACGCTTGACGGCGTCGGCCTTGGGGCCGGAGCCAACCAACGGGCTGGCGGCCGGACCGCCCTCGGATGTTCCGGCGTCGTCAGGCAACTTGCCGTACATCAAGGTCTCGACGATCTGTTCGGCAGCAGGCTCCGCGGGCGGCGCCGCTACTGCCGCCGAGGCGGGGGCCGGTTCGACCGCCGGTGAGGCCGTGGCCGGCGCGGGCTCCGATTCTCCCGGCGCGTTGTCCGAAATTCCGATGATCGCCGTTCCTACTTCAACCGTGACGCCCTCGGCAACGAGCAATTCCGCCACGGTGCCCGCATACGGGGACGGCAATTCCACCAAGGACTTGGCGGTTTCGATCTCGCAGATGACGTCGTTGATGGCCACGGTGTCACCGGGCTTGACCTTCCAGGAGACAACTTCCGCCTCGGTCAGGCCTTCGCCGACATCCGGCAGGTTGAATTTCTTAACAGTCACTTGGGTCCTCGATCTCGGCTGGTCCGTCCGTTTGGCGGCGGATGCAATCAGGGGCGGCTAGTAGGACAGGGAGTGGTCCAGGGCTTCAAGGATCTTGTCGATGTCCGGCAAGTAGTCCTCTTCCACCTTCGCCACCGGATAAGGCATGTGGAAGCCGCCCACGCGGATCACCGGAGCCTCCAGGTGCAGGAAGGCCCGCTCACTGATCCGCGCAGAGATCTCGCCGCCGATCCCGCCGAAGGTAGGTGCTTCGTGCGCAACGATCAAGCGGCCTGTCTTCTTCACGGAAGCTGTGACGGTGTCGAAGTCGATGGGTGAAATCGAGCGGAGGTCGATCACCTCGATGCTGCGCCCGTCCTCTTCCGCCGCCGCCGCGGCTGCCAGGGCAACCGGGACCAGCGGCCCGTAAGCCACGATCGTGGCGTCGGAGCCTTCGCGCAGCACGTGCGCTTGGAACGGGTCCGACGCCGGTCCCGGGTTCTCGGTGTCCACCTCGCCCTTGAGCCAGTAGCGGCGCTTGGGTTCGAAGAAGATGACCGGGTCCGTGCAGTCAACGGCCTGCTGGATCATCCAGTAGGCGTCGTGGGCATTGGACGGAGTAATGATGCGCAGGCCGGCCGTGTGGGCGAACAGCGCTTCTGGCGATTCCGAGTGGTGTTCGATCGAGCCGATGCCGCCGCCGTAGGGAATGCGGATGACCACGGGAACTGTCAGCTTGCCACCGCTGCGCGAGTGCATCTTGGCCAATTGCGTGGTGATCTGGTTGAAGCCAGGGAACACAAAACCGTCGAACTGGATTTCACAGACGGGACGGTAGCCGCGCAAGGCCAGGCCAATGGCCGTGCCGACGATGCCGGACTCAGCCAGGGGGGTATCCACGACCCGGTCCGCACCGAACTCCCTGACGAGCCCGTCGGTTACCCGGTAGACACCGCCCAGCGGCCCGATGTCCTCGCCCATGAGCAAGGACTTCGGGTTGTTGGTGAGCGTGGCGCGCAAGCCTTCGTTGATGGCCTTGGCAATGGTCATGGTGGTCATCAGTTGCCCGTCCCTTCTGCCTCGGCGCCTTCGAATCCGGCGGAGTATTCCTCGAACCAAGCGAGTTCCTCGGCCACGAGCGGGTGTGGCTCGGCATAGACACCGGCGAACGACTCGCGGATGTCGGGACCCTGCAGGCTTTGCGTGGTGCTGCGGACGTGTGCTGCGAGCTTGTCGCCGTCAACCCGGACTTGCTCAAAGAACGCGTCGTCGGCGAGGCCCTCGCTGCGGAGGTACTTCTCCAGCCGATCCAAGGGATCCTTGCCCCGCCATGAAATCTCCTCGGCGGATTCGCGGTACTTGGTGGGATCGTCCGCGGTGGTGTGGGCACCGACGCGGTACGTGTACGCCTCGATGAGTACCGGGCCGCGGCCTTCGCGTGCGTGCTCAAGCGCCCACTCTGTGACCGCATGGACCGCGATGACGTCGTTGCCGTCCACCCGGATGCCCGGGAAGCCGTACCCCTTGGCGCGGTTGAACAGCGGAACCTTGGTCTGGACTTCGGTGGGGACTGAAATCGCCCAGTGGTTGTTTTGGCAGAAGAACACCACGGGGGCGTTGTAGGACGCCGCGAAGACCATGGATTCGTGGACGTCGCCTTCAGAGCTTGCACCGTCTCCGAAGTAGGCCACAACAGCGGCCTTGGGATCGTTGGAGCCATGGGCTTCCGCGAGCTTCTGGTCACGCTGGATTCCCATGGCGTAGCCAACCGAATGCAGCGTCTGGGCCGCAAGCACGAGGGTGTAGAGGTGGAAGTTGTTCTCGGTGGGGTCCCAGCCACCATTCGAAATCCCACGGAAGAGCTTCAGGAGTTCGGCGAGGTCCACATGACGGGTCAACGCGACGCCGTGCTCCCGGTATGTGGGGAAAATGTAGTCCTGCCGCTGGGTAGCACGCCCGGAACCGATCTGGGCGGCCTCCTGCCCCGTGAGGGGAACCCAAAGGGCCAGCTCGCCCTGGCGCTGGAGGGCCGTGGCTTCCTGGTCGAAGCGGCGGACCTTGGCCATGTCGGCGTAGAAACCCCGGAGCTGCTCGGGATCAAGGCGCTTGGCGTAGTCCGAGAAGATAGGATCCGTCCCGAGCTTGCCGTCCGGCCCCAGCAGCTGGATCATGTCGGCAGCGGGATCATTTGAAGCGCCTCCCGCCGGAGACTGCTGTTCCAGTCCCGTTCCGTTGATCCCGGGTGTGGGCAATTGAGGTGCGCCCATTCCGTCTCCTTGCCTGCCGCAGCTGACGCTGAGCAATATTCGCTGATATATGCCGATTCCGGAATGCATTCCGGAATCGGCATATCTTTGCTTTCGTCCCTTACTTTATCCGCAGTAAGGGACGCAGGGGCATTTGTTAACCGCTAGGAAGGCCGCGGTGCTTTTGTATAGGACGCACAGAGTTCCAAGAAGCGCGTATTGGCTTCGACTTCTCCGATGCTGACCCGGACGCCTTCGTTGCCGAAGGCCCGCACGGACAACGCACGCTCGGCGGCAAGTCCGGCAAACTCGGCGCTGTCCTCGCCAAGATTCAGCCACACGAAGTTGCCCTGGGCCTCGGGAACGAACCATCCCAGCTCCCGGAGTCCGGCGGTAACCCGGTCCCGTTCATCGACCAGGGTTTGTACCCTTTCAACAACTTGGTCGAAATTCGCCAAGGAAGTAATTGCGGCGCGCTCGGCAATTTGGGAAACCGCGAACGGGGTTGCGGTAACACGCAGGTGCTGGGTCAGATCCGGACCGGAAACGCTGTAGCCAACGCGAAGCCCGGCAAGGCCGTGGGCCTTGGAAAACGTTCGCAGGACCACGACATTGGGGTACTTGCGGTACAACTTGATACCGTCCACGGCGTTCTCGTCCCTGACGAACTCCTGATAAGCCTCATCGATGACAACCACGACGCCTGCCGGCACTGACTGGATGAACCGTTCGGTTTCCTCGGCGGTGAGGATCGGACCGGTGGGGTTGTTCGGCGTGCAAAGCAAAATCACCTTGGTGCGGACGGTGACAGCGGCCGCCATGGCCTCGAGATCGTGGCGGCCGTCGGAAAGCAACGGGACCTGGACACTCTCAGCCCCGGCCAACCCTACGCAGATCGGGTAAGCCTCGAACGAACGCCAGGCATAGATCACCTCGTCAGCCTTGCCGTCGTGGTTCTGTCCGGCAAACGTGGAAAGGATCTGATTCAGGGCTCCGAGGCTTCCGGCTCCGGTGACAACGTCGTCAGCCGGGATTCCCAGGAAGTCTGCGAGCGCCGTGCGGAGCTTCGTGGAGAGCGGATCCGGGTAGCGGTTGATGTCCGACTGGTCGGCGATCGCTTCGAGCACAGCGGGAATCGGGGGCAGCGGGTTTTCATTGGACGACAGCTTGTAACTGGTCAGGCCCTCGATCGCTACGGGCGGCTTGCCTGCAGCGTATTTGGGGAGCCTGTCCAAAACCGGACGGGGACGCACGCCCTCCGGTGCGTTGTCAGAAGAATTCATGGCACCAGCCTACTTGCAGGGCCTCGGGCGATGCTGGCCGTTCCCTGGCCACCGCGTGACGCATCCGGACCATGTGAAAGCATGGGCGTATGGGTTCATTCATTGTGCGTGTCCTGATCAACGGGCTGGCCCTCTGGGTTGCCAGCTGGATTCTGCCGGGGATGCATATTTCGTCGTCGGCAACCACCAATGCGGTAAGCAACGCGGGCGTCACTCAAGGCGGCGACACCTTGGGTCTGGTCCTTGCCTATCTCTTCATAGGACTCATTTTTGGCATCGTCAATGCCTTTGTGCGACCACTGGTCAAGCTGCTCTCCCTTCCGATCACGGTCCTCACTCTCGGCCTGTTCACGATAGTCATCAACGCGGCCATGTTGTCCTTGACAGCTTGGCTCAGCAGTTACACGCCAGTGCACCTCACCATCGACCGGTTCTTCTGGACCGCGGTTCTCGCCGCGATCATCATCAGCCTGATCTCCATGGTGGCCAGCTGGATTCCTGGCGGCAGGCGGTAACCGGGACTAACGGCCCGCAGCGCGTCCTGCGGCGCCCGCCTTCCCAGCGGAACCCGTGGGTGCTTCGCGGGTCAGCTTGAACCGGCTCACCTTGGCCATTCCACCGGCGCCCAGTATCCCCCCGAGGGCGGCCGTGGAAGCAGCCAGTGAAGGATCGGAGCTGAGCTGAACCAGCCTTGCCCCTTCCTCGTAGCGAGAGAGCTTGTGCGCCGGCCCGATTCCTTGGTCCTCACCTGGTTCCAGGATCACGGGATTGGTCATGGTGACCGTCACCCTGTCCTTCGTGTCCGGATTCGCTTTGCCTTCCGCTCCGGGAACCCAATCCTGTTCGTGTTCCAGGTGCAGGCTTCCGATGCCGGCTTGCGGGGTGATCCCGCCGACCGGCGACCCGGCCGTCACCACAAACCTGAGGTCATAGTCTGCGAGGAACGCTTTGTCCCTGCTCAGGTTCATGGCATGGATTCCGCCTTGGCTGTGGCCAACTGCCACCACCGATTCGCCGGCAGACGCGCCTGCCTCGAGCAGCGCTTGGCGGATGGCCTTGCCGGTCTCCATCGAGTTGAAACCCAGCGCTTCCGCAATCCCGGCTTCGTCCAACGGATTGCTGCCTCCCGGCGGACTACCCGGCTGGGTGCCCGGAATCAATACCACCCAGGCGCGTTCGCCGTCCTTATCGACCTGCACCACTTCTATATCGCCCTCTGAAGTTGTGCCGAGGTGATCCAGCTCCCGGAGCATTCCTGCTGCCGAGAGGTCCACGCTCTTGGTGGCGGTCTCTCCCCGGGTGACGAGAACGGGCCGTGGCCTGAGGACAGCCAAGGCGGGGACCGCGAGGATCGTTCTGAGGATTGCACCGACGTCAGCGGGCCCGACGGCGACCCCTGCAAGGTTGACCATCGCCGGCGGTGTTCCGACGAGCAGCCCGATCATCCGGTTTAGGTCCCGGACAGCTCCTTCCGTGGCGCCCCTCAAGCCAAGGTCCAGCGGAGCCGGACCAGCCGCGGTGGCAGGCATTCCCCAGCCCATCCGCAACCTGATCGCCGCATGCGCTTCCGCGAACTCGTATTCACGATGGCTTGCCCTGACATCGCTGCCGATCCGCTGAAGCTGTTCGCGGACGCGTCCAATCTCCCGGCCGCTCTCTCCCACGGCAATGATGGCGTCGCTTCCGCTCGTGTAGGACGAGGTTTGGTGCGGGAAGAGAGCCACCTTCACCGCTTCAGCCTCCACTTCAATGGCCTGCAGTTGGACCACCAGTCCGTCCAGCGCGGCGGCACCTGCAAGCAGCTCTTCGAATTGGAAGCGGATTCCGCCGACTCCGCCGCGTATCCGCAATGGGCCATCCGGCCCGGGTGTTCGCGGGTGCGGCGCTCCGCCCGCGCCTGGAGGAGCGACCTCGGCCATCAGAAGCCAGGCTGGGGCTTCGCTGCCACCTTCTGGGCATGGCGGAGGGTGGCTGCGGCGGACTCGCGCAAGGAATCACGCCCCCGTCGGAGGGAGGCGGCCTG
Source organism: Arthrobacter alkaliphilus (assembly GCF_021483235.1). Lineage (GTDB taxonomy): Bacteria > Actinomycetota > Actinomycetes > Actinomycetales > Micrococcaceae > Arthrobacter > Arthrobacter alkaliphilus. The sequence goes on from NZ_JAKEEC010000011.1 coordinate 47,937, forward strand.
CAGGGCAAGCGTAGTCCGGTAGGCATTGCCGGCCGGTGACTCCCACTGCTCGAGTTGCAGCTGCGCGAGCCTGGCAAGAACGGAATCGGCTTGGTCGGCGCAGACGCTCATCCGCCATCCGAGTTTCTGGATCTCCACGCCTCGTGAAATACATTGCAGCGCGTCCGGCTCCGTCACTCCGGCCGCCATAAGAATGCCGCTCATGACGTTCTCCTCCTCTATGTCCGATGACGTTGTGGGAGCGACGCTACGTTGTGCCCGGGAGGCTCGGAACCGCCGTGTTGGGCTATGTGGATAACCTGCAGGAGACGCGGCTGGCGAGGGCAGAAGCGACGTTATTCACATAGGGAAGTCCGGCTAAGGGTGCGAGCCGAGTTCATGAAAGAATTGCCTCATGCCTGAAACCGTCGCCACAGCTGTTACCCGTACGCCCTCTGGACGCCTGGCCCTCGCCGCGTCGCCGGAGCCGATCGCCCTGGGCCCGCTGGACGGCCGGTACCACTCCGCTGTCGCTCCCTTGGTCGACTATTTGTCCGAGGCCGCGCTCAACCGCGACCGCGTGGCCGTCGAGGTCGAGTGGCTCATCCACCTGACCAGCAACAACGTGCTTCCCGGCGCCGGGCCGCTCACTGCTGAACAGCAGGAGAAGCTCCGCGCCATCGTCACCGAGTTCGATGCCGCCTCGGTCACCGAACTTGCCGAAATCGAAGCCGTCACTGTCCACGACGTCAAGGCGGTTGAGTACTACATCGGGCGCCGACTGCCAGCAATCGGCATCGAGAACCTGACGGCCATGGTGCACTTTGGCTGCACCTCGGAAGACATCAACAACCTTTCCTACGCCCTGGGCGTCAAGGGCGCGGTCGAGGACGTCTGGCTGCCCGCCGCAACGGCACTCGTGAAGCAAATCGAAGCAATGGCCGAGGCAAACCGCGCAGTCCCCATGCTTTCACGCACGCACGGCCAGCCCGCGACCCCAACCACTCTTGGCAAGGAACTGGCAGTCATCGCGCACCGCCTGAACCGCCAGCTGGACCGCATTTCCAAGACCCAGTACCTGGGCAAGATCAACGGCGCCACCGGCACCTATGCCGCGCATGTGGCATCCGTTCCCGGTGCCGACTGGCAGGCCATCGCCCGCTCCTTCGTAGAGGGACTGGGACTGACATGGAACCCGCTGACCACCCAGATCGAGAGCCACGACTGGCAGGCCGAACTCTACGCCGACGTCGCGCGCTTCAACCGCATTCTGCATAACGTCTGCACGGACATCTGGAGCTACATCTCGATCGGCTACTTCCGCCAGATCCCGGTTGCAGGCGCCACGGGCTCCTCCACCATGCCGCACAAGGTCAACCCGATCCGCTTCGAAAACGCCGAGGCAAACCTGGAGATTTCCAACGGATTGCTGGACACCCTGGCCGCGACGCTCGTTACCTCCCGCTGGCAGCGGGACCTGACCGACTCTTCCTCGCAACGCAACATCGGCGTTGCATTCGGACATTCGCTTCTTGCGATCTCGAATGTTGCCAAGGGACTGAAAGCCCTTGACGTTGCCGAGGAAGTACTGGCAGCCGATCTCGACACCAACTGGGAAGTCCTGGGCGAGGCGATCCAGATGGTCATGCGCGCCGAGGCCATCGCCGGGGTCGAGGGCATGGAGAACCCGTACGAGCGCCTCAAAAATCTCACCCGCGGTCAGCGGGTGGACGCCGCCCGCATGCAGGAGTTCGTCTCCGGGTTGGGACTGTCTCCCGACGCCGAGGCACGCCTTCTGGCACTCACTCCGGGCAAGTACACCGGCATCGCGGACCAGTTGGTGGACCACCTGAAGTGAAAAACCCGGTGCTGCGGGACGGGCGGCATGTCGGCCCGGCACTCGTGTGCCGGGCCTGATTGGCTGAAATCATGAGGCTCTTGCTTATCCGGCACGGACAAACCCCCGGAAACGTCCTGGGGCAATTGGACACGGCGTTTCCCGGTCCAGGGCTGACAGAGCTCGGCGAACGCCAAGCCGCTGCGCTGCCGGGCTCCCTGGCCAACGAGGACATCACGGCCATCTACGCATCGACCTTGATCCGCACGCAGTTGACGGCCGCCCCGCTCGCAAAAGCCCTCGGACTCGAGGCCACCGTATTGGACGGCCTGCAGGAGATTGAGGCCGGGGATTTGGAGAAACTCACCGACCACCAGTCGCACCACCGGTACATGAGCACCGTTTTCGACTGGACCGACGGCAAACTCGACGTCCGCATGCCGGGCGCCGGCGATGGACACGAGTTCTTCGCCCGCTACGACGCTGCCATTGCCAAAGTTGCCGCGTCCGGCGACGAAACCGCCGTCGTGGTCAGCCATGGTGCGGCGATCCGCTGCTGGGCAGGGCGCCGTGCCGCGGATGTTGGCCGCGAGTTCGCCGCCACCCACCAGCTGCAGAACACCGGAATCGTGGCAGTCGACGGCGATCCGGAAACCGGCTGGCGCCTGCTGCACTGGGACCAAAGCCCCGTTGGCGGACTCGCCTTGGCCGACCGGACGGTCGAAGATCCCGCCGGCGACGCCGTCGAATGACGGCTGCCTGGAACGGGCATCCACGCCCCGGTAATTCTCCGGACGCTTACGCGGAGGAAACACCGCGGTAACCGCCGCTTCCTAGGCTTGGTATGCATAACCCCCTCCGGCGAAAGAGGTTTCGATGCAGACCAATCCGCGGCTCAACATCAGGCAGGTAACCTGGGCAAACCCGGTGGGAGCAGACCTCCGCGCGGCGCAGCAAGCGGAACTGGACGCCCGCTTCGGGAACTCAGACCACGAGCCCGGACCCGCGCCGTCGGAAGCCGATACAGCCGTTTTCGTCGTCGCCTATGAAAAGTGCTCAGGCCAGCCCTTGGGCTGCGGAGGGCTAAGGATCCTGGACGCCAAAACCGCGGAGATCAAGCGGCTTTACGTCGTCCCGTACGCCAGGGGCTCAGGAGTAGCCAGTTCAATCCTTGCCGCGCTCGAGGCGCAGGCACACGCCCGCGGTTTCAGCATGATCACAGCGGAAGCGGGATCGGCCCAATCGGACGGCCGCAGCTTCTACGAAAGCGCCGGCTTCGCCGCGGTGCCCAATTTCGGCCCCTACACCGATGCGAGCCACTCGCAGTGCTACGCCAAGCCGATAGATTCGCACAGCGCATCGCACACTGCGATGGCGTGAGCCCCGGCACGCGGATCAATCCAGGCCGCGGCCGCCCTGCCCCAGATGTGCCCGATTCAGGGCTTCGATTTCTTCATCGCTCAAGTCGTCGAAGCTCTTGGCCTCGTGCTTGTCGGTCCGGGAGAAGCGGACGAACATCAGGATGATGAGGGGAAGGTCCACGATCTCCGCGAGGAACCACATCAGGTCCCCCGCAATTTGCTGGTCGCGCAACGGCGAGGGGAACCAGGCCGGCCGATTGGCCGCGACCGAGGCGGCGCCGTCGAGAATGTCCGGGCTGAGTCGCATCAGGATCCCGGGCACCGCGTCGGCAAGCAGCTCGATGAAGACAAAGATGAACTCGACCACGATGAGCGACGAGGTGCGTCCCGCGCCGTCTTCCATGATCGGAACGGTCATGAGGAGTCCCATGACCGGCACGAGCAAAGTCAGTATGACATCGGCGGCGGGGTCGGTCCGGAGTACGTAGAAGAACGGGGTCAGGAACAGTGTGAACATCGCCAGCCCCAGGAGGGCCGCGACGAGTGTGTTGCTGAGCATGCGGACGAGCCGATGCCCGAGGACCGTTTCCAGCCTGGCCGAACCCACCGGACCAAGGGTCTGCCGGGCAAGGGTCAACGGCTTGCCCAGGCCTACCAACAGCGGCACCACAAACAGATAGGACGCCACTTTGAGGGTGAATGCCCACCTCAGCTCATGGCTGTAGGTTCCCGGGAAGCCAAAGCTCAGGGCCGCGAAACTACCCAGGCCAAGAGCGAAGAAGGCAAAAGAGTTCCAGAAGGGCCAGCGGATATCCCGGCGCTTGGCAGCAATCAGGCCCTTTGAATACAGTGCGATCGAAGCAACGAGGACGACCAGGGCAGGCCAGTTCATCGACCAGGCACCCAGCACGGCATCCACCGGTGGCATGGTCAGCGGTCCAAGCCGGACAGCCGGGCGCCAAACCCGGCGCTGCGGTGGATTTTGTCGATCGTCATCACCGTATCCATGTTACGGAGTCGAGCCGGGCATGGCACGCCACAGGAGACGCAGGCGCCCGGCCTCAGCTAATCTCGCATTATGGAAAAGGCTGACATCACGTTCCGTACCCGAAAGTGGATACGCCCGGAGGACCTCAACGCCAACGGCACGCTGTTCGGTGGAAGCCTGCTGAAATGGATCGACGAGGAAGCTGCAATCTATGCAATCCTCCAACTTGGAAATGGCCGAGCCGTCACCAAGTACATCTCTGAAATCAACTTTGTCAGCTCGGCCGTCCAGGGCGATCTGGTGGAGATGGGCCTGACGGCGGTCCGTTTCGGCCGGACATCACTGACCATGCGGGCGGAGGTGCGCAACATGATCACCCGCGAGAGTATCCTGACCATCGAGGAAATCGTGTTCGTCAACCTCGGCCAAGACGGCCGGCCGGAGCCGCACGGCTACACGGAAATCACGTATGACCGCGACCGGATTCCCACGCACCACCTGACGCAAGCACTGCACGAGGACTGAACGCCCGGCGTCGGGCCCTCCCGACGCAACGTTTTTCGGCGCCACTGAGGCGCGGACCGACTTCGCCTAGGCGTGGCGGATGGCCGGAATTCCCCTGGCGGAACTGGTCAATGCCACCATTGACGCCGTGCCCGCGACTGCAAGCACGACGATGACAGGAACGATGCTGCCGAACAAAGCTGCGTCGCCGGCAAGGATCACTGCCGCAATGTCGCACGCGCTCATTGTTGCGAGGATCAGTGCGAGCGGCACGGCGAGCAACGCCGGTATCTGCAGCGTCGACGCTTTGATCTCCAGGCGTTGGAGGCTCACCGCAGCCCCTATGCCCAGGCAGCCCAAGAAGGCTGCCAGGCCGACGAGCCACGCGGTCAAGACAATGGACGCGATCGTTGGATTCCGCGTGAGGGCGTTCGATTGGCTCATCAGGAGCAGTGCGAGCATGAGGGCTGCCTCGATGACCCCCAGAACCACGGCTGGAAGCAGGGGTTTCAGGGCAAACCAGGCCCGTGACCGGCTTACCGGCAGGACCGCCCGGACGAGCAAGAGGATCGCGGCGGCCAACGCAAGCAGCCAACCGACCGCGAACAGCCCTAGGCCGCAGTACAGCAGAATGCGAACGGTCATGCCCGTACCGGCACCGGGCGGGTCAAGCAGCGCCTTGTTCGCTGCGGGTGCGACCAAAAAACCGGCGCACCACGCGATCCAGGTGGTCGAAACACTGGCTAGCAACCTTCGACGGGTTCCGTCCGCTCCGGGAAAGGCCGGCCGGAGCCATGCCCGGACAGCACCCCACAACAAATCAGCCGTGGTCCGCGCTGATCCAGAGAGGCTGTCCACCAACGCGTCGAGCTCATCGCCGTAACGGGCACGGAACGACGGCGGGTACCACCGCAGCACCCGCCGGGCAAAGCGCCTCACGGCTGGGCCGTCCGAAGCCGTGCAAGCCCTTGGCTGGCCAAGTTCCGCATCGCCTTCAGGCGCTGCGCCAAAACGGCGGAACCGCTGGCCGTCAGTTCATAAGGACGTCGGCGGTCCTCACCGGGCAGGGCGCGGATATGGCCCCGTTCTTCCAAGCGGGCCAACGCTCCGTAAAGCGTCCCGGGCCCGAGCGTTATGCCAGCTTGTTCTTCCGTATCCTGGATGATCGCGTAGCCATGTTTGGGACCGCCCGCGAGGCTTGTGAGGATCAGCAGCGCCGGATCGGCCCACGCCACTTCCGTGTTGTTTCGTGCCATTGCCTACTCCGTTTCAGGTACTACGCGAAACGATACAGCGAACGGCGTTTGGAAGCTACCCTCAAAGCGAACCCGTTCGTCGCCCTTGCCATGCACTTTCCTTATGGGTTCACACGGTATTGGTATTTCCGCGGCCCTGCGAACGCGGCCTAGATTTCATAGATCAGAAAAGTCAGCGAAGAGTCCGAAAGGGACAAAATGCCAGCCCAATCCGGCTCCCTTCGGGGCCCATCAGCCACCGGCAGATACACCTACCGGGCAAATGCTCCAGCCCGGCCCCAAACTGCGGCCAAAGGGGAGCGTGCCAGGCTCGCCCACGCCCTCGCGGCGCATAGGCAACTCCTGTCCCACGCTTCGAGCGCCATCCGAACATTGACCGCTGCCCGCAACGAGATGATCGCCCAGGCCCTTGAAGATGGGCTCACTCCGGCCACAATTTCCTCGGTGACCGGGGAAAACATTCGCGCTGTCCGAACCATTGGTTTGGCTTACGACGACCTGCACCCGAGTGGGCTTCCGCGAGGCGCACATGTGGATGCCCTCAAGGCGAAAAGCGAGCAACTCAAAGCCGCCGAAAGGCACCGCGACGAGATCACTCAACAGCGGGAAACGTTGATTGTCGCGGCGCTCCGCACCCAAGCCTGCGATGACCTTGAACTTGCCTCGCTGACCGGCCTGACGCCGGATCATATCCGCAGGACCACCCGCAGAGTCCGGCAGGCAGGCTAGGCAGTGCTCAGGCGTGCAGTGTCCTGGTTTGCCGCCCGCGGTGTCACCGGACGTCCGCTGGAATTCCCCGCTTTTCACGCCCGACGACGGCGCCGCCCGCTACGTGGCGCGGGTTGCCGTCGTCGTTTGGATCCAAAGGTGGGGAGCTTCAGCGGGCGGTGTCCCTAACCCTAGACCGTTGCGTCAGGCTTTGCCTGGGGCGTCCTGCAACTGAACAGCTCCTGGGTTCCTGTTTTCCTGGCGATGAGCACCGTCAATGCGCGGGCCGAGGATGAGATCGGTTCGAAATGTTGGATCGAGCGCGCGCCGACGTTCCAGATGCGCTTCACGCCAAGCACCCGATCGTTCTCATCCGTGGCGACGAGGGGCGGACTTCCCTGTCCTGCCACGGGCCTGCGTTTCCAGCAGAGACTGACTACGGTCGCATGCTCCCAGAATTCCACGGCGGTGACGAAGAATTCGCGCCCCTCGTCGTCCAGGAACAACCCGGACTGCGGGACGTAAACCGCCCGGAGATCGTACTCGGCAGGCCCTGAATGCCGTGCAGCCGGCGGTTGGGCGATGGCTGCGGCTTGACTGGGATTGAGATCTGGTTGCGGGACCACGGCATGCTCCATTGAAGTTGCGGCCGACCCCCTCATCGACCGACCCCGAGTGGCCTCGGGATATCCAATCTAGTCCCGCCCGGGGACGCCCGGAAGAGTGGCGACTACCTACCTAGCTCAGTAGCTCGGCCGGACGTCACCTGTCCCGCCAAAGGGAGCGCCGCCGTCGTCGGGGGCTGTGGGAATGAACTTGCCGGCGAGGGCCTCAGTGCCGCGGGCAAGCACCGCGACATCCGCGCCGACCAGCACGAACGAGGCACCGGCATCCATATAGTCCCGCGCCGTCGCTTCGTTGAAGGCGTTGACCCCGCCCGGTTTGCCCGCGGTCCTTGCCGCGGAAAGGCAGTGCTCGACGGCGGCGCGCACCTTGGGGTGTTCCTGCTCGCCGAGCAGGCCCAGGGACGCCGCAAGGTCGGAGGGCCCGAGGAAGATGGCATCGACGCCGTCGACCGCCAGGATCTCCTCCACCGCGGCGACGGCGGCCTCGGTTTCGATCTGGACCGTGACGCTGATGGTTTCCGCGGCCCGGGCGAGGTAGTCCGGGATGCGGTTCCAGCGTGAGGCGCGGGCCAGGGCCGAGCCGACGCCCCGGACGCCGTGCGGCGGGTAGCGCACGGCGTCGACGGCGGCCTTGGCTTCCGCGGCGGAGTTGACCATGGGGATGAGCAGGTCCTGCACGCCGAGGTCCAGGTATTGCTTGAGGAGCACGGCGTCGTTGACCGGCGGCCGGACCACGACCTGGACCGGGTAGCCGCGCACGGCCTGGAGTTGGGCAAGGATGGATTCGAGGCCGTTGGGGCTGTGTTCGGCGTCGATGAGGAGCCAGTCCAGGCCGGCTCCGGCGCACAGTTCGGCGATCAACGGGCTGCCGGAACATACCCACATCCCTGCAAGGGGCCGGTCCGTGGCAGCCAAGGCCTCGCGGAATGTGCGGTCAGGCTCTACTCGAACCGGCATGTGACAGCTCCCAACGGTCCATAGTCGGCGTGGACGGTATCGCCTTTGTACACCCAGAGCGGGCGGGTGAAGGAGCCTGCGAGGACGATCTCTCCCGCCTTCAGCCCGTCGCCATGCGCAGCGATCTTGTTAACGAGCCAGTGCACGCCGTTCGCCGGATGGTCCAGGACGCCGGCGGCGACGCCGGTTTCCTCCACGGTCTGGTTCTTGTACAGGATGGCCGACACCCAGCGGAGGTCGACGGCGTCCGGACGGACCGGGCGTCCGCCCACCACCATGGCACCCATCGCTGCGTTATCCGAGATGGTGTCCACGATGGTCCGGCCTTCCATCTCGATCCTGGAATCCAGGATTTCAAGGGCCGGAACCACGTAGTCGGTGGCGTTCAGGACGTCGAAGATGCTGCAGCCCGGCCCGGACAGGTCCTTTTTGAGCACGAACGCGAGTTCCACCTCCACCCGGGGGTGCGTGTACCGGTCCCAGGGTATGGAGCAGCCTGTTTCCAGGACCATGTCGTCAAAGATCGCGCCATAGTCCGGTTCCGTGATGCCCGTCGCCGCCTGCATGGCTTTGGAGGTCAGCCCGATCTTGCGGCCCACCAGCTTCCGGCCCGCTTCCTCGTTGCGGCTGCGCCACAACCGCTGCACGGCGTAGGAATCCTCAACCGTCATCTCCGGGTACCGGGCAGTCAGGAGGGGAACAGGGGTCCGGCTCCGCCCGGCTTCCAGCAGCTCATCCGCAATGGTTTCTATCGTCTTCGGGTCAAGCATCGGCTTAGACCTGCGCTCCGAGCTTGAAGCCTTCGGCGGCGGCGGGTCCGGACGCGTCGCCGTCGTCGCTCTTGCGCGTGTAAGAGAAGCCGTCGGCACCGACCGTTACGGCCATTTCGCTCTTTTCCTCACGGACAACGACCGGCTGCGGGTTGCCGTCCAGGTCCAGGACGAGGGAGGCCTCGGTGTACCAGGACGGGACCACGGGGTTGCCCCACCAGTCGCGGCGCTGATTGTCGTGCACGTCCCAGGTGACGGTGGGGTTGTCCGGGTCGCCGGTGTAGTAGTCCTGGGTGTAGATCTCCACGCGGTGGCCGTCCGGGTCAAGGATGTAGAGGTAGAACGCGTTGGACACACCGTGCCGTCCGGGGCCGCGTTCGATCCGGTCGCTGATGCGCAGGGCGCCCATCTTGTCGCAGATCTGGATGATGTTGTGCTTCTCGTGGGTGGAAAACGCGATGTGGTGCAGGCGCGGGCCGTTGCCGCCGGTCAGTGCGGTGTCGTGCACAGTCTGCTTGCGGTGCATCCACGCGGCGTACGTCACGCCGTCGGCATCTTTGATGTCCTCCGAGACGCGGAAGCCGAGGTCCTCGAGGTATTTGCGGCCGCGCGGAACATCGGGGGTGACCTGGTTGAAGTGGTCCAGGCGCACCAGTTCCCCGGCGGAGTACAGGTCGTAGCGCTGGGTGAGGCGTTCGACGTGCTCCACCTCGTAGAAGAACTCATAGGGGAAGCCCAGCGGATCCTCGACGCGGACGGAGTCGCCCACGCCCTTGGTGAAGCCGTCCCTGCGGCGCTCCACCCGGCAGCCGAGCTCCTTGTAGTAGGCCTCGGCGGCGTCGACTTCGGCGGGCGACTTCACCCGGTACGCGAACGCGGCGGCCGCGGCGACCGGCCCCTTGCGCAGGACCAGGTTGTGGTGGATGAACTCCTCGAAGGAGCGCAGGTAAATGGCGTTCTCGTCTTCCTCGGTGACGTGAAGGCCGAGGAGGTCAACGTAGAACTCGCGGGATTTGGCCAGGTCGGTGACCACGAGTTCGAGGTACGCGCAACGGACGATGTCCGGCGCCGGGACTGTGGGGGTGGGAACGAAGTTGGTCATGGTGGTCTCTCTTCAACTCTGTCTTAGGCGCCGAACTTGGGGGTATGTACAGCTCCGAGGGTGATGTGGACCGCCTGCTGGTCCGTGTAGAAATCAATGGAGCGGTAGCCGCCCTCGTGGCCCAGTCCCGAAGCCTTGACGCCACCGAACGGGGTGCGCAGGTCCCGCACGTTGTGGCTGTTGAGCCACACCATGCCGGCTTCGACGTTCTGGGCGAAGTTGTGGGCGCGGGTCAGGTCGCGGGTCCAGATGTAGGCCGCCAGGCCGTATTTGGTGTTGTTCGCGAGGGCGAGGGCTTCTTCGTCGTTCTCGAACGGGGTGATCGCGACGACGGGACCGAAAATCTCCTCCTGGAAGATCCGCGCGTCGGGCGCAACGTCGGCAAACACCGTGGGAGCGATGTAGTTGCTGTTGTTGAGCCCGTCGGGGAGGTTTTCCGGCCGTCCCCCGCCGGCGAGGAGGCGGCCTTCGGACTTGCCGATCTCCACGTACGACGCGACCTTGGCGTAGTGCTCGGGGTGGACGAGGGCACCCACCTGGGTCTTGGGATCGTGCGGGTCACCTACCACGATGTTCTTTGCACGGGCGGCGTACTTCTCGCAGAACTCCTCGTAAATGGCCCGTTCAACAAGGATGCGGGAGCCGGCCGTGCAGCGTTCCCCGTTGAGGGAGAAGACCCCGAACAGGGCGGAATCGATCGCGGCGTCGAGGTCGGCGTCGGCGAACACGACACACGGGGACTTGCCGCCGAGCTCCATGGACAGGCCCTTGAGGTTGGCCGCGGCGTTGCGGAAGATCGTCTGGCCCGTGGTGGTCTCGCCCGTGAAGGAAATGAGCGGCACGTCCGGGTGCTTCACCAGGGCATCGCCGGCTTCCTCACCCAGGCCGTTGACCAGGTTGAACACACCGTCGGGCAGGCCGGCGTCCTTGAAGATTTGCGCCCAAAGAGACGCGGACAAGGGGGTGAACTCGGCCGGCTTGAGGACCACGGTGTTGCCCGTCGCCAGGGCGGGGGCAAGCTTCCAGGACTCCAGCATGAACGGCGTGTTCCACGGGGTGATCAGGCCTGCGACGCCGATCGGCTTGCGGTTTACGTAGTTGATCTGCGATCCCGGGACCTTCATGGCGTCGTCGAACTGGGCCACGATCAGGTCCGCGAAGAAGCGGAAGTTCTCGGCGGCTCGCAGTGCCTGGCCCTTGGCCTGGGTAATCGGCAGGCCGGTATCGAAGGTCTCCAGTTCGGCGAGGCGCTCTTCCTGGGCTTCGACGGCGTCGGCGATCCGGTTCAACACCGTCGCACGCTCGCGGGGCTTCAGCTTCGGCCATGGACCGTTCACGAAGGCTTCGCGGGCCGCAGCGACCGCAAGATCGATGTCTTCCTTCTGGCCTGCGGCGGCGGTGGCGTAGTTGGTGTTGGACACCGGGTCCAGGACATCGAAGGTCTTCCCGCTGACCGAGTCTACGAATTGGCCGTTGATGTAGTGCTGGATGTGGGTAGGCAGGTTTTCCGGGATGTAGTGGGTGGCGGTGGCCGGTGCGGTGAACGTCATTGTTTCTTCCTTCTTTGGTGCAACGCGGGGTCACTTACGGCCCATGTTGGGCGGTTTAATGGGCGCTAAGTGACCCCGCGTTGCTCTGGGCGAGGTACGCGTCGAGGGTGGCGGCGCGGTGGCGGCGGGCGGCTTGTTCGATGGTGTCGGCGTCCGCTCCTGACTCGATGAGTTGGAGCAGTGCTTCATGCTCTTGCACGGATTCCTGGGCCCGGCCCGGAATGAAGCGGAAGGTCGTGGCCCTGATCGAGGCGAGCCGGTTCCAGCCCCGGTGTACGAGGTCCAGGATGTGCGGATTGGGACAGTGTTCAAAGAGCACGCTGTGAAAATCCTGGTTCAGCGCGGTGAAGCGGACAGGGTCGAAATGCTCGAGGCAGTCCCGCATCTCGGAGTTGACCGCGCGGGCCCGGGCAATGGCCACGGCATCGATCAGGGGTGCGGACAACGCCGTCGCCGCGCCCTCGATGATGCTCAAGGTCTGCATCGTGTACAGGTACTCGGTGGGGTCGATCCCGGAGACCGTGGCGCCGACGTTGCGTTCGAACTTCACCAGCCCTTCGGCCTCCAGGCGGCGGATGGCTTCCCGGACCGGGACCACGCTGACGCCGAGGTCCTCTGCGATCTTGGCGAGCACCAGCCGGTACCCCGGCGTGTATGTGCCCTCCACGATGCGCGCCTTCACGGCCGCGTAGGCCTGCTCGGATTTGCTCCCGACGGCGGTTTCAGTCACCGTGCGTTCCTACCCACTCTGCGTAGCGGGCACGCCATTGGGCGTTCATCGGGTAGAGCCCGTCCACGCTGTTGCCCTGCTTGACCATCTCCAAGATGAAGGCTTCTTCCTTCTCCTGCTCGATGCACTCGTCCACCAGTTCTTCGGCGATGGCCGGGGGTATCACCAGGATCCCGTCCGAGTCGGCCACGATGATGTCCCCGGGCTGGACCGTCGCCCCGCCGCAGGCGATGGTGATGTCCGTGTCCCACGGGATGTGCCGCCGCCCCAGGACGGCCGGGTGCGGATTGGCGAAGTAAGTGGGCATGTCCAGTCCCGCGACCGCCGAATAGTCGCGGACGCCCCCGTCGGTGATGATGGCCGCGGCACCGCGCACTTGGGCACGCATGGCGAGGATGTCGCCCACGGTCCCGGTGCCCTTCTCACCGCGGGCTTCCATGACCAGGATCTCGCCCTCATTCACGGAATCGATTGCCCGTTTCTGGGCGTTGAACCCGCCTCCGTGGATCTTGAACAGATCCTCCCGGTTGGGCACATAGCGAAGCGTCCGGGCGAGCCCGACGACGCGGCGGTCCGGGCGGGTGGCCTGCAGTCCGTCGATGCTGACGTTGTTGAGCCCGCGCTTGCGCAACTGGCTGGACAGGGTGGCCGTGGCGACGGACTCCAGCTTCTTCTTCAGTTCCGGCGCAAGGACCGGAACGACGGCGGCAGGGAGCCCGGCCGCTTCACGGGAACCGTACGCTTCCTCCCGCTGGGTGTCATCAGCCTTGGGCCTGGCGCCGAAGTCCGCGAACGGCGTCGTACCTTCCGTCACCGTGGTGGTGAGACGACCCGAGCTGAACTCACCGCCGGTGACTTCGACTTCGACGACGTCGCCCGGCTGGGCGACGGAGGCGCCGGCGGGGGTGCCGGTCAGGATGATGTCGCCGGGTTCGAGCGTGAGGAGCTGGGAAAGATCGGCGACGAGGCGCGCGAAAGGGAACAGCAGGTCTTCGGTGGTGTCGTCCTGGACGAGTTCGCCGTTGTGCCAAGTGCGGACCCGCAGCGCGGAGGGGTCGACGGCGTCTGCCGGGATAAGTGCCGGGCCCACCGGAGTGAAGCCATCGCCGCCCTTGGACCTGAGATTGGAGCCCTTGTCCGCGTAGCGGAGATCGTACACACCAAGGTCATTGCTTGCCGTCACCCACCCGACGTGGCTCCACGCATCCTCGAGGCCGACCCGCCGAGCCGGCCTGCCCATGACCAACGCGATCTCACCCTCGTAGCCCAGGAGTTCACAGCCGGCCGGACGCTCCACCGCTGAGCCACCAAGCGCCAAGGACGACGGTGGCTTCAAGAAGTACGACGGCTGTTCCGGCGTGCGGCCCCGCTGGATTGCCCGGCTGGGGTAGTTGATATGTACCGCGATGACCTTGCGGGCTCCTGCCAGGATGTGGTCGGTGACTGGTTCCAAGATCACTCCTCATCGAGTACGAAATCGTATACGAAAACTATGGCGCGGGAGTTTGGAGACGTCAACCCCCTCTTTCGGGCGCCGTCCTTGTAGCCCGCGTCACACCTGCCGTACAGTATGAATTCAGATCAAGGTTCAGATAAAGAATTTACAGTTCCATAATTGAACAACCCCACAATGAGGTGAGGAAAGTCCATGCAGTTCCACCACCACGGTTATGTCTCCGGCGACCCACGGATCCAGCCGGCAGCCGGCGTTGGAATAGACCGTCCGGCCGAGCTTCCCGACGAAGTCGACGTGCTCATCGTTGGCAGCGGACCCGCCGGCATGCTCGCCGCCGCGCAGTTGTCCCAGTTCCCGGGCGTCACAACCCGGATCGTTGAGCGGCGCCCCGGCAGGCTCGCGATCGGCCAGGCGGACGGCATCCAAGCCCGGAGCGTGGAGACGTTCCAGGCCTTCGGGTTCGCGGAGCGGATCATCGCCGAGGCCTACCGGATCACCGAGATGGCGTTCTGGAAGCCGGACCCCTCGGACCCTTCGCGCATCATCCGCACCGCGCGCGCCCTCGATGACCCGACGGGAGAGATCAGCGAATTCCCGCACCTCATCGTCAACCAGGCGCGCGTGCTGGACTACTTCGCAGAGTTCATGGCGAACTCACCTACCCGCATGTCCCCCGACTACGGTTACGAGTTCCGCCGCCTCGAGGTCACCGACCAGGGGGACTACCCCGTCGCGGTCACCCTTCTCCACACCTCCGGACCCCACGAAGGCCAGGAACGCGTTGTCCGGGCCAAGTACGTCGTGGGGGCTGATGGCGCCAGGAGCAAGGTGCGGGAGTCCATCGGATGCACCCTCGCCGGCGACCAAGCCAACCACGCCTGGGGCGTCATGGACGTCCTTGCGGTCACGGACTTCCCGGACATCCGCACGAAGTGCGCCATCCAGTCCGGCGCCGGTGGCAGCATCCTGTTGATTCCCCGGGAGGGCGGCCATCTCTTCCGCATGTACGTAGACCTCGGGGAGGTGGATCGGAACGACAACCGCTCCGTGCGGAACACCACCATCGAAGAAATCATCGCCAAGGCCAACGAAATCCTGCATCCTTACACGCTCGATGTGCGTAACGTCGCCTGGCACAGTGTCTACGAAGTGGGCCACCGCCTCACAGACAGGTTCGACGACGTCCTGCCGCACGAGCGCGGCACCCGCACCCCACGTGTGTTCATTGCCGGCGATGCTTGCCACACGCACAGCGCCAAGGCCGGCCAGGGCATGAACGTCTCGATGCAGGATGGCTTCAACCTGGCATGGAAGCTCGGACACGTACTCGAAGGCCGCAGCCCGGAGAGCCTGCTGTCCACGTACTCCGCCGACCGCCAAGTGGTGGCGAAGAACCTCATCGACTTCGACAAAGAGTGGTCCACACTCATGGCGAAGAAGCCCGAGGAGTTCGAGGATCCCACCGAGTTGGAGCGCTTCTACGTGAGCACCGCGGAGTTCCCCGCCGGTTTCATGACCCATTACGCCCCCTCGGCCATCACCGCCGAGCCGACACACCAAGGCTTGGCCACGGGCTTCACCATCGGCAAGCGCTTCAAATCGGCACCCGTGGTGCGGGTGTGCGACACGAATCCAGTGCAACTGGGCCACCAGGCCACCGCGGATGGCCGCTGGCGGATCTACGTCTTCGCGGACGCAAGCGGGGCCGGGACGGACCCATCGGGAACACGCTCACCGGTCGCGGACTTCGCCGAGTGGATCGCGAACTCGCCGGACTCGCCGCTGGCCGCAACGCCGTCGGGCGCCGACCGCGACGCGTGGTTCGACGTGAAGGTGATCTACCAGCAAGAGCATGCGGGCGTTGACATCGGGGCGGTGCCGGAGGCGTTCAAACCGCAGGTCGGACCGTTCCGGCTCACGTACCTCGAAAACGTCTACGGCAGCGATCCTTCGGCGGACATCTTCGAGTTGCGCGGCCTCGACCGCAAGGGCGTCGTGGTGGTGGTGCGGCCCGACCAGTATGTCGCGAACGTCTTGCCCTTGACCGCGACGGCGGAACTTGCCGCGTTCTTCGCACCGCTCCTTCGATCGGGCAGGACCGCGGCAGTGTGACCTTTTGACGCGCCCTGGCATGCCGGACAACGCGCGAGGGTTCATTCTGTCGGTGGCCCATCGTAGGGTACCGGCATGGACATCATCATGGTTCCCGGATTCTGGTTGGACGCTTCTTCATGGTCGGAGGTCACGCCTCCGCTCACTGCTGCGGGGCACACGGTCCACCCACTCACGCTGCCCGGGCTGGAGGCCGTAGACGCCCCGAGGTCCGGCATCGGGCTCAGGGATCACATCGACGCCGTCGTGGCGGCCGTCGACGCTGTTGGCAAGCCCGTGGTGTTGGTGGGACACTCCGGGGGAGGCGCCATCATCCATGGCGCCGTCGACGCCCGCCCGGACCGTGTGGTCCGGGCGGTCTACGTTGACAGTGGACCGCTTGGTGAGGGCGGTGTCATCAACGACGAGCTGCCTGTTGAGGGCGATTCCGTGCCCTTGCCACCTTGGGAGCTGTTCGAAAATGAGGACCTCGTGGACCTCGACGACGAGATGCGGGCCGCCTTCCGCGCCCGCGCCATCCCGGAGCCAAAAAACGTCACCACTGATAAGCAGCGCTTGCACGACGTGCGCCGCTACGACGTCCCCGCCACCATCATCGCCTGCGAGTTTCCTTCCAGCCTGCTCGGCGAATGGATCGAATCCGGCCACCCCTTCGTGGCTGAACTCGCCCGCATCAAGGACATCGAATTCATGGACCTGCCCACCGGCCACTGGCCGCAGTTCACCAAGCCGGCGGAACTAGGCGAGGCCATTCTTGCGGCGGTTGAGCGGCGGGGCTAGTGCGCCCTGTATAGCGCAACCGTCGGATCGGCGACTTCCACCGCGAAGACCTGTTGATCCGACCGGGATTGGCCGCAGACCCAGACCCGGGCCTCGGAGCCTATGCCCGGGACCTGGGACTGCAGAAGGTCTGCTGAACTCCCCGAGGGCCGGTTCCATTCAGCCTCGAACGGCGCAACGCCCGGCTGGTCCGTAGTTATGGTCAAGGAGAAGGATGAGACTCCTCCGTCTTCCGAGAGCCCTACGTGCCTGGAGGCGACATTTCCACGAACCGGCCGGGCGGTCGTTCGCGCCCGTTTCCACTGGTCCTGGGTCGCCCGCTCCCGTGCGCCGTTCCTCACGGAGGACGCAAAGCCGGCCCAGACGCCGATCAGGAGCCCGACGAACATTACCGTGAACAGGGCGTTGAACCACCAGCCGGGCGTATGGGAGGTCCACAACTCGATGGCGAGCCACCCGCAGGTCATCGTGGCGAGGACGAAGATGCCAGCCACGATGGCCCGGCCAGCGGGACCGAGCCGGCGCTGGAAGAGCAGTTCCGACGGCGGTTCGGCACCGGGGATGAGCCGGGGAACAAGATGGACGAGGGGGACCACGCTCGGGCTGTCAGGAACGCTCGACTCCATGCGGCGATCCTAACAAGCCGGCGAGCCGCCCCACGGAAACCGTCACCCTTGACAAGATCCGAGGGCGGAATGAATGATACGAGCCTCACCTGCTTTGTCCGTTCCCGCGGTCAATAGCTAACTGGTGTCCGGCGTTATCGAAAGAGCACAGTGACAATAATCGTGTGGGCGTGTTTTTCGGTCGGGTTGCTTGGCTTGCTCCTGAACTGGATGAGCGTGATCGGAACGCTGATCGTGCCGCGGCCGTTGCACAGCAACCTCTCACGGGCGACCCATCTGGTCACTGCGAAAATATTCACAGTTATTACCAAGCCCGTGGCCTCGTACGAAGTACGCGACCGGATCCTTGCCTGGCATTCTCCCATGGCGCTGTTCGTCCGACTGTTGGTTTGGGTGATCGTCTTCGACCTGTCATTCAGTCTCCTGCTCCTTCCATTCGTCGACGGTGATCCCTGGCAAGCCGCAAGCGAGGCCGGATCGGCGATGTTCACGCTGGGCTACGCCGCGCCATCGAATGTCGGCAACACGATATTGGTTTACGCAGCCGCGTACACCGGTTTGATCGTGATCGCTTTGCAGATCGGGTACCTCCCTACGCTTTATGCGGCCTTCAACAGGCGGGAGGCCGAGGTAACGCTCCTGGTATCGAGGGCCGGTTCACCGTCATGGGGGCCGGAGCTTCTGGTACGCACGCGGTTCGGAATGGCCGCCCAAACGAGCACCAGCGAACTCAGCGATCTTTATCGAACCTGGGAGCGATGGGCTGCGGATGTGGCCGAATCACACAGCACCTACCTCACGTTGGTATGGTTCCGTTCGCCTTCATCGCAATCCAACTGGCTCAACTCCCTCCTCAGCGTCATGGACGCGGCCGCGTTGCAGCTTTCCCTGAGCCCGGGGGCTGTCGCGCACACACGGGCGCGGCTAGTCCTTCGAATGGGTTTCACCTGCATGAACCAGGTGGCCCGGGCCATTCGTATCCCGGTCGACGAAGACCCAGATCCCGATTCCGAACTTGATGTGACGTTTGAGGACTTTCAAGCTGCCGTGGAACTTATGCGGACTGTCGATTACCCGGTTGAGGTGACGGCCGAGCAAGCCTGGCCCCATTTCAGGGGCTGGCGGGTCAACTACGAAAAGGTCGCATACGCCCTTGCCTATGCGATCGATGCCCCGCCCTCCATGTGGAGCGGCCCGCGACGTTTCGCGTCCGAGCCGATCATGCCGTACCGGCCGAAGAACCGCACTTCCAAGGACGTCAAGCCGGACGACCCGCAAATGCTTGCCCCGAGGAAGACTCAATGAGGGATTAAAGCGGCGGATATCTCTTGAGGCCTACCAGTCCGCCCGCGGCAATCAGCGTGCCTCCGAAGGCCAACAGGATCCCGGGAAGTGAAACTGCCGGAGCGACGGGACGGTCGCCCTGGTTGGGGGCTCCCGGGTCGCCTGCCGCTGCAGACGTTGAATGTGGCGTCGACGGGCTCGGGCTCGAAGGGATCGGTGAAGGCGCTGCGGCCGCGGTGGTGGCGGGCGGCGCCGCCTGAGTAGGATCCGGCTCCACGATCGCCGCCGTCGAAGGCGTTGACGCGCCGCGCGGCGGAAGCACGACGCCGGGATCCGGCTGAGGTTGCGGCTGCACCGGTGGGGCGGCAGTGGCCGACGGGGCGGGCTTTCCCGTTGGGCGGGGAGACGGGGAGTTGTCGGGAGAGCACACGCCAACCACCCCTAGAAGGCCTTGGGGGTCGCAGGGTGCGGCCATTGCGGTCTCCGCGGGCGCAAGTGCGATCAGGCACAACACGAAAGGGAGCGCGACGGCTGCGGCTGGAACCTTTCGGCGAGTCATAGCTTCGACTCTACCGAAACTGTCCAGTTCACCCGCCGCCAAGATCACCGGCGCGCCTGCCTACCCAGAGTCTGTCGCAGGCTGTATTGTCACGATCAGCGAGCTTGGCGGCGTCCGTCCTGCCCGCAGGGTTGTTGGTTGGCCGCTGGCGGTTTCTGCTGGCCTTCCCGGCCCGTCCAGTGCCTCGGGGGATGGTTCTCTTTGCGGTCGCACCACTGCGGCCACTGTCCTGAAGGGCGGTGGCTACGGTTGAGTGCGCTGGTAGAGGAGAAGCCAATTTCTGAGATAGACGCAAACCCCGGGACCTTCAGCAGGCGCAGCCCTTCCCGTTCCGCCTTGCAGCCAATCCGATCCAGCCGTGTCCAGCTCCGCCGCTTCGGGGCCGCCTTGACGGCTGGGCTCTGCTTGGCGTTGCTGCCCGCCCCGGCGCTGGCAACTCCTTCCCCGGCGACCCCCGCTCCGTCACCTTCCGCGTCCCCGGCAACCTCCCAGGGCCCCGTGGACGGCGGCGCGCCGCAAAGCAACACCGCGCCCCCGACGTCGGTCCCGGAGCCTTCCGCGTCGCCGGCACCTTCCGCGTCTCCTGCACCGACCAATGCCCCGACTCCGAGGCCGACCGGGACCGGCGGGCCCTCGCCCAGTAACCCAGGCGTACCGACGCCCGCTGAGACCACGGCTCCCGCTCCGGCTTCACCTCCGGCCGTGCACGCGTCCGGCTTCGCTGTTCCCGGCTCCATCGGCGCAAAGCACGACGGTTTAGGCGGGGACGCAGGTGCACTCGGTCCTGCGATCGGCGAGCAGCAATGCGGGCTCCCCGGCGGCGCGTGCCGGCAGCAATTCCAGAAGGGCTGGATCTACTACGTCCCCGGAACCGGCACGTTCTATGTTTGGGCCGCGATCAATGCGCGCTACCAAACGCTCGGCGCGGACGCAGGCGGACTGGGCTATCCGATCGGGGACGAGCAATGCGGGCTCCGGGGAAACGCGTGTAGCCAGCAATTCCAGCGTGGTTCCATCTACTACGTCCCCGGGTACGGCACTTTCGGCGTGTGGGGCGCAATCAATGGGCGTTACCAGGCCTTCGGCGGCTCCAACGGGTACCTCGGATATCCGGTTGGCGACGAGCAATGCGGGCTTTCCGGAAACGTGTGCGCGCAATCTTTCCAGCATGGCGCGATCTACTTCGTCCCCGGGTACGGGACGTTCTCCGTCATTGGCGCGATCAATGCCCGTTTCGCATCCCTCGGCGGCATGTACGGGTACCTTGGCGCCCCGCGCGGCGAGGAACAGTGCGGCCTGCGCTTCGGCGGTTGCATGCAGCAGTTCGCGCGCGGAAAGATCTATTTTGCCATCGGAGCCGGCACTGAGCCGGTCTGGGGCGGTCTGGGCGGCTTCTACGATTCCCGCCATTCCCAGGACAGTGTGATTGGGTACCCGATGACTGCAGAGGCCTGCGATGGCGCCGGGAACTGCAGCCAGAGCTTCCAATTCGGGCAGCTTCAGTGGATTAGCGGCGGAGGTGTCCGGTACACGATCTCCACCGCGGGTTACTGCCACGCCCTGAACTCCGGTGCCGTGAAGTACCCCACTGCGGGCGCGCAACGGGTGTCCTTGGCTATCGCGGACTCCTACGGTTCGACCCAGGTGTCCATGATCACCTGTGTCCGCAGGCCAGGCGACGGGCAGTACGTGAAGGAGTGGGGCGCCATTGGCTCAGACGGAGAGTCCGGTTTCGCGGGTCCGGGTGTGGCGACCGGGCCCACGTGGCAGGCGTTCTCGCCCACCGGCTCCTTCACCGTCACCGAAGCATTCGGCCTGGGCAATCCGGGAACTGCCTTGTCTTACCGCACGCTGAACCAGTTCTCGCGCTGGGGCGGACGGTTGAACGGAAACTACAACCAGTACTTCGAATCCAGCTCGGACATTTTCCCGGACGAAAACATGTGGTACTTCGCCACCCGTCCCACCCACGATTACCGCCAAGGCGTGGTCATCAACTACAACCGCCCGCCGGACTCGTCCATCGTCATGAACGCAGGCTTCGCGATCTTCATGCACGGCAACAACAAACCCACGTGGGGCTGCCTGGCATTCAACGACCCGGACCTGTTGCAGTTCATGCAAACCGCGCAGGCCGGGGACCGGATCGTGATGGGGGTAGGCTATGACATCTTCTGGTAAGCGGATCCGCGCCTCCGCACTTCCGCTGTCCATCGTCCTCGCCGGCGTGTTGCTGACTGCGTGCCAGGGCACCCCGGCGGGCCCTGGCAGCACCGCGCCCAGCACTGCGCCGGCCTCGCCAAGGACCAATGTCACGGCTTCCCCCGGCACCACCGCCATGGACGGCAGAACCATAGGGACGCCAGACGCCAAAGCCTGCCAGGTTCCCGGCGTCCAGGAGGCCCGGCAGAAGCTCGGCGCCGTCGCCTCCCAGCTCCAGCCGGCCGTGCAATCCGTCACGGAAAACCAGGGCGTGAAGGAAACGAGTTGCATTTTCAGCCTGGTGACCGTGCCGAGCGGCCAAGACCCGGACCCCAACAACGCGCTGACCATCACGACGACGGTCTACCCGGACGCTGCCGCCCTCGCCAAAGTGGAGCTGCCCCGGATGATGATCTCGCCGACGCCCGTGCAAGCGGGGCAACGCGCTTGGTACGCCCGGAACCAGCTCTCCTCCAGTACCGAGTACGTCCTCGAATCGGCTTCGAA
Source organism: Arthrobacter alkaliphilus (assembly GCF_021483235.1). Classification (GTDB taxonomy): domain Bacteria; phylum Actinomycetota; class Actinomycetes; order Actinomycetales; family Micrococcaceae; genus Arthrobacter; species Arthrobacter alkaliphilus. The sequence continues at coordinate 69,831 of NZ_JAKEEC010000011.1, forward strand.
AAATGTCATCACGCGCATCACATTGGCGGTTCCCGTCCAAACGGCCGCCGTGGAACAGGCCCAAGAAAAGCTCACGGGGCTGCTGCCGCCGTCGTAACCTGGCTGTGCGCCCGTACCCGTCAGGGCATGAACCGGTACCCGATCCCTAATTCGGTGATCAGGTGGCGCGGGTTCCCGGGCTCCAATTCGAGTTTCCGCCGGAGCTGCGCCATGTACACCCGCAAGTAATTGGCTTCCTTCGCGTAGGCCGGGCCCCAGACCTCCCTGAGGAGTTGCTGCTGGGTGATCAGCTTCTCCGGATTGCGGACGAGAAGATCCAGGATCCTCCACTCCGTCGGCGTCAGCCGGACGTCCTCGCCCCCGCGCGTGACACGCCGCATGGCAAGGTCCGCGGTGAACGATTCAGTGACCAGCACGGGAGGCTCTTCGCCTGGTTCCGCGGTGCGCCGGAGGATCGCACGGAGGCGGGCGAGGAGCTCGTCGAGTCCGAATGGCTTGGTGACGAAGTCGTCCGCGCCGGCGTCCAAGGCTTCCACCTTGTCGTCGGAGCCGTGCCTCGCGGAGAGGACCAGGATGGGTACGCTGCTCCATTCGCGCAAGCGGGAGATGACAGTGGTTCCGTCGATGTCCGGCAGCCCCAGGTCGAGGATCAGGACCCCCACCGGCTGCTGGGCTGCGGAGCGCAAGGCCGATTCGCCGTCGGACGCGGTGGCCACCGTGTAGCCGTGGGCCTGGAGGGTAATCCGCAAGGCCTTGACGATGTGCGGGTCGTCGTCCACCACGAGGACGTTGCTCATCTCGCCTCCCTGGCGTTATCCGGACTGGGCGCCACGTGGCGGCGCTCCAAAAGAACCGATTGAGCTTCCATGGGAGCTTGGGCCTCCTCGTGCGGGAACGCCACCCCGGTGGACAGTGGCAGCCGGATCACCATGGTCAGGCCGCCGCCCGGCGTCTCTTCCGCAGTGAGGGTGCCGCCCATCGCTTCCGTGAACCCCTTGGCCACGGCGAGCCCCAAACCCACCCCGGTGGTGGAGGGGACGTCGTTGAGCCGCTGGAATGGCTGGAACATCCTGACCACGCTTTCGGCCGGGACTCCTTGGCCGTGGTCGATGATGCGCAGCTCTCCGGACGGCCTCCCGTCCAAGGTGGAGGAGCTGAACCCGCCCGCGGCTCCCACCAGCACAACATCGGAGTCCGGAGCGTACTTGATGGCGTTCTCAACGATATTGGCGATGACGCGTTCCAGCATCCCGGAGTCGGCGTCGACCTCCGGCATGTTGCCCGGCAGCTCGACGCGGACCCGTCCCGGAGGTATGCCGTGGAGCGCGGCGGGGATCACCTCGTACCAGCGCACCGGGCGGATCAATGCATCCACGGAGTCCGAGGTAATGCGGGACATGTCGAGGAGGTTCCCCACCAGCACGTCCAGCCTGTCCGAGCATTCCTCGATGGTCGCCAGCAGTTCCTGTTCCTCCGCGGGCGTGTAGTGGACGTTGCTTTGCCGCAGGCCGCCCACGGCCAATTTGATGCCGGCGAGTGGGGTCCGCAAGTCGTGGGAAACGGCGCGCAGGATGGAGGTGCGCATGGTGTTGCTCTCAGCCAGGCGCATGACCTCGCGACGGCTCGCGGCCAATTGCCGCCGCTCGAGCTGGGCCGCGAGGTGCGCGCCGAAGGCGCTGAGTAGGCGACGATCGCTGGCTGGCAGGATGCGGCCTGACAGGACCAGCCGGGTTCCGGGGTCGATCTGTTCGATGTTGTCCGCGCTGTCGGGAGAGCCCGGCGGCGCCTCCCCGGCTTTGGCGACGAGGCGCCAGCCGTCGGCAGCCCCGCCGCCCCCCGGGCCCGCGGCCCCGGCCCGGTACAGTGCGGCGCCGCGCATCTGGAACACGTCGAGCGCCTGCTTCAAGAGTCCTTCGACGGTGTCCTCGGCGCTCGACGCCCCGCGGGTGAGATCACCGAGGGTGGTGGCCTCCGCACGGGCGCGGGCGGCTTCCTTTGAGCGCCTGGCCGAGACGTCCACCACGGCCGCAACAGCGGCTGAAACGCCCACGAAAACCAGCAGCGCCAGGATGTTGTCCGGGTCGCTGATGGTCAAGGTTCCCACGGGCGGTATAGAGAAGAAGTTCACCAACAGGCTGCTCCATAGGGCACCGAGCAGGGCGGGCCACAACCCGCCGACCAAGGCAACGGCAACCGAGCCGGTCAGCTGGAGGAGCACGGCCGTCGCGATGCTGTGCGAGGGACTCGCGGCCAGGAGGAGCTGCAAAAGAACCGGCACGACAACTGCCATCGCGAAGCCGACGATCACCCGGGCACGGCCAAGGTCCCGTTGCCGTGGACGGTCGACGCCCCGACCGCCCAGGGGATGCGAAACCATATGCACATCGATATCGCCGGAGTCGCGCACCACCCTGTTGCCGATCCCCCGGCCGGTCAGACGGGCGACGAGGCTGCGGCGTCGGGAAATGCCGACGACAATCTGCGTTGCGTTCACGCTGCGGGCGAAGTCGAGCAAGGCCTTCGCCGGGTCCTCCCCCGCCACCGTGTGGTAGCTGCCCCCCAGCTCCCGGACCAAAAGGCGCTGGGCTTCCAACGCCTGGGGAGATTCCGACGCGACGCCATCCGCGGCTCGGACGTGCACCGCGAGCAAGTCGCCGCCGTTGACGCGCTTGAGGATCCGCGCGGCGCGGCGGACCAGGACCTCCCCTTCGGGGCCGCCTGTCAGGCCGATGACGATACGTTCGCGGGCGGGCCAGCTCGCCTCGATCCCCTGTTCGGAACGATACTTTGCGAGCCCTTCGTCCACCCGGTCGGCCAGCCACAACAGCGCCAGTTCCCGCAACGCCGTCAGGTTGCCCATCCGGAAATAGTTGGACAGGGCGGCGTCGATCTTGTCCGCCGAATAGATCTTGCCGTCGCCCAGCCGCTGCCGCAAGAGCTCCGGTGAGATGTCCACAAGGTGGATTTGGTCGGCGCGCCGCACCACGTCGTCGGGCACTGTCTCGGCCTGCCGGACGTCGGTAATGGCAGCCACGACGTCGCCGAGGGAAGCCAAGTGCTGGATGTTGACGGTGGAGAGAACGTTGATGCCGGCGTCGAGCAGTTCCTCGACGTCCTGCCAGCGCTTGGGGTTGCGGCTCCCGGGAATGTTCGAGTGTGCGTATTCGTCGACGACGGCGGTGCCCGGCTTGCGTGCCAGGACCGCGTCGACGTCCATCTCTTCAAAGCTGGTGTCCCGGTACGCGATGGTGCGCGGCGGGATGATTTCCAGTCCGTCCATCAAGGCACGGGTGTCGCTGCGTCCATGGTCCATGGCGAAGGCCACCACCACGTCTTCACCGCGCCCGCTCAATCGGTGGGCCTCTTCAAGCATGGCGTAGGTCTTCCCTACCCCCGGGGCTGCCCCGAGGAAAATGCGCAACGTTGCCCGTGCCATGTGGTCATTCTTTCACTTGTTGAACGCGCCGGTTGCCCGCAAGGCCGGCCATGCCGATGTGGCGGATTTCCTTCACTTGGCCGGCGCGGCCGCGGCAACGTCCAGGTTCAGCTCGGTGACGTTGACGGACGGCTGCCCCCAGAAGGCCTCAAGACCCGTAACAGTTCGCCGATCCACCATTGCCTGCACCGCCTCGGGGCTGAGCCCGTGCGCCTTGGCAACCCTGGGCACTTGGATACGGGCATAGGCGACCGAGATCTGCGGATCCAGCCCTGATCCACTGGCCGTCACGGCATCGGCGGGTACGTCCGACTCCTTGACCCCCTCGGCAGCGGCAATTGCAGTGCGAGCCGCTTTGACGGCGTCGAGCAGTTTGGAATCGTTGGGCCCCAGGTTGCTCGCCGAGGAATTGGACGTATCCCACTTGCCGGCGGACGGGCGCGCGTGGAACCATGCAGGGTTCTGGGTGCCCGAGTTGTCCGCCGAGACCTGCGCGATCAGGGCCGAAGCAGCGGGATTGCCGGCCGGGTCCTTCACGATCGAGCCATTGGCCTGGAACGGCACAACTGCCTGGCCGATGCCGAAAATCACCAGCGGGTAGAGCAATCCAAGGACCACGGTGGCCAGGAGCAGGAATCGGAGGGCAGTGCCTGCTTGCCGAAGATAGCCGGAAAGTGTGTTCATGGTTGTCTCCTTTAGCCGATACCGGGGATGAGGGAAATCAGCAGGTCGATGAGCTTGATCCCAATGAAAGGTGCCACGAGGCCGCCGAGCCCGTAGATTGCCAGGTTCCGGGCCAGTGCCTGGTTGGCCGAAACAGCGCGGTACTTCACGCCCCGCAGTGCGAGCGGAACCAGCGCGATGATGATCAAAGCGTTGAAGATCACCGCCGACAAGATAGCCGACGACGGCGACGCCAGGCCCATGATGTTCAAGAGGCCGAGGCCCGGGAACGTTCCCGTGAACAGCGCCGGGACGATGGCGAAGTACTTCGCGACGTCGTTCGCCACCGAGAACGTGGTCAGGGCACCGCGGGTGATGAGTAGCTGCTTGCCGATGCCCACGATGTTGATGAGCTTGGTGGGATCGGAGTCCAGGTCCACCATGTTGGCAGCTTCCTTGGCCGCCGGCGTTCCCAAGTTCATCGCGACGCCGACATCCGCGGCGGCGAGCGCCGGCGCATCGTTGGTACCGTCACCGGTCATGGCCACCAGGCGGCCGTGGGCTTGTTCATCCTTGATGACCGCCAGCTTGTCTTCCGGCGTGGCTTCGGCAACGAAGTCGTCGACGCCGGACTCCGCGGCGATCGCCTTGGCCGTGATGGGGTTGTCGCCCGTGATCATCACGGTCCGGATGCCCATCCGGCGAAGTTCGGCGAAGCGGGCGTGCATGCCCGGCTTGACCACGTCGGCGAGGTGGATCGTGCCGAAGACCCGGGCACCGCCGTCGTGCGCCACACCGGCCACCAACAACGGGGTGCCGCCCTGGGCGGAGATTTCCTGCACTTTGTGATCGACCTCGGCGGGCGTTTGGCCGCCGGCCTCGGCGACAAACTTGGCGACGGCGGTCGCGGCGCCCTTGCGGATCTTCCGGCCGTCAAAGTCCAAGCCGCTCATGCGTGTGCTGGCGCTGAACTCAACCACAGCGAAGTCCTCCGAGCTTTTCAGGAGCTCAGCCAAGTCCGGCCCGCCGATGCCCTTTTCTTCCGCGAGTTCCACGATGGAACGGCCCTCGGGTGTCTCGTCGGCCAAGCTGGAAAGCCGGGCCGCTTCAATGAGTTCCTTCCGGTCGACGTCGTGCGCCGGGAAGAAGTTGACCGCGCGGCGGTTGCCGTAGGTGATGGTCCCGGTCTTGTCGAGCAGCAGCGTCGTGATGTCTCCGGCAGTCTCCACGGCCCGGCCGGACGTGGCCAGCACGTTGTGTTGTACCAGGCGGTCCATGCCCGCGATGCCGATAGCCGGAACGAGCGCGCCGATGGTGGTGGGGATCAGGCAGACAAGCAGCGCCACCAGGACAATCGGCGACGGCGTTGCGCCCGCCAGGGAAGCGAAGGGTGCCAGGCTCACGGTGACTGCAAGGAACACGATGGTCAGGGAGACCAGGAGGACGTGGAGGGCAATTTCGTTCGGTGTCTTCTGCCGGACGGCCCCTTCTACGAGCTTGATCATCCGGTCGATGAACGTTTCGCCCGCCTCGGCCGTGATCCGGATGACGATGCGGTCGGAGAGGACTTTGGTACCGCCGGTCACTGAGGAGCGGTCCCCGCCGGATTCGCGAATGACGGGTGCCGACTCACCGGTGATCGTGGATTCGTCAACGCTCGCCAGGCCTTCGATGATTTCGCCGTCCGAGGGGATGACGTCCCCGGCTTCGCAAATCACGACGTCGTTCTTCCGCAGTTCCGTCCCCGGCACTTCCTTGAGGGTGCCGTCCGCCAGCTGAAGCCTGGCAACCACGCCCTTCCGGCTGGCGCGCAGGCTGTCTGCCTGGGCCTTGCCGCGGCCTTCTGCGATGGCTTCGGACAGGGTCCCGAAAAGCACGGTCAGCCAGAGCCAGACCGTCACCGCGATGCCGAACACAGCCGGCTTGAGAATGCAGATGGCCGTGCACAGGGCCGCGCCCACCAGCACAGTGAACATGACCGGGGAATGGATCATCTGCCGGGGTGCCAGCTTCCTGACCGCAAGCGGCAGGGCAGTCCTGATGCTGGCAAAGTCCAGCTTGGCCGGTGCCTTGGTGTGGTGTTTATGCTCCCCCGGCGTGCCCAGGGGGTTGCCGTCCGCGTAGGTCTGGGCGGTGTCCTTGGCGAATGCCGTACCGGACTTGGTCATTTGAGGAGTCCTTCTGCGAGGGGGCCCAGGGAGAGGGCCGGGAAGTAGCTCAAAGCGGTCATGATGACGGTCACGCTGAGCAAGAGGGAACCGAAGAGCCAACCGTGCGTGGGGACGGTGCCGGACGATGCCGGGATCTTGGGTTGTTTGGCGAGGGATCCCGCCAAGGCCAGCACCAACACCATGGGCAGGAACCGGCCCAGCAGCATCGCAACCCCAATCACCGAGGACAGGTAAGGGCCGGAGCTTGTAATCCCTGCAAAGGCCGAACCGTTGTTGTTCGCGGCCGACGTAAAGGCGTACAGCACTTCGCTGAACTGGTGTGGCCCCGAGGCTGGTGCGTTGGCCATGGCATCCGGCAGCAGGACCGTCACCCCGGCCGTGGCCAGCACAATGGTGGGTGTCACGAGGATGTACATCGCCGTCAGCTTCATTTCCCGGGGTCCGATCTTCTTGCCCAGGAACTCCGGGGTGCGGCCCACCATCAGTCCGGCAATGAAGACCGAAACAATGGCGAGGATGAGCAGGCCGTAGAGACCTGATCCCGTGCCACCCGGGGCCACTTCGCCGAGCATCATGTTCAGCATGGTGATCCCGCCGGCCATGGGCGGGATGGAATCGTGGGCGACGTTGATGGCACCCGTGGACGTCAGCGTGGTGGCCGTGGCGAAGATCGAGCTTTGGGCGGCGCCGAAACGTTGCTCAAAACCCTCACCCAAACCGCCCGCGGCCGCAGTAGCAGTTCCTTCAGCGCCGGCAAAAGCCCAGCCCATCAAGACCGTCGATGCAAGCCAGAGGGTGCCCATGACAGCGGCAACCGTGTAACCTTGCCTTTGGTCACCCACCATGCGGCCGTAGGCGTAGGGCAAAGCCGAGGGGATGAGCAGGATCAGGAAGACCTGGAAGAGGCTGATAAAGACGTTCGGGTTCTCGAACGGGTGGGCTGAGTTGGCATTGAAATAGCCGCCTCCGTTGGTGCCCAGGATCTTGATGGCTTCCTGGGATGCGACCGGTCCGCCCGGGATCGTCTGGGTGATACCTGCTGCCTGGTTGGTGACGTCGGTGGACCAGAAAGTCTGCTCGACGCCGCCAATCAACATCACGATGGCAGCGATGGCAGCCATCGGAAGCAGAACCCGGAACGAGGTACGGGCGAGGTCCACCCAGAAATTCCCCAGCCTGTCCGTCCGGGTTCGCGCGATCCCACGGATCAGTGCGACCACCACCACGATTCCGACGGCGGCAGACAGGAAGTTCTGGACGGCCAGCAGGCACATCTGGACGAAGATACCCATGGTGGCCTCAGGGGTGTACACCTGCCAGTTGGTGTTGGTAGCAAAGGAGATGGCCGTATTCATGGCGGTCCACGGATCTACGCCAGGCAGGGAATTGTTTCCAGGCAGGACGCCTTGGAGGCGCTGGAGCAGGAACACCACAAGGATCGATATCGAAGAAAAGACCAAAACACTGCGCAGGTAGATTGCCCAACTCTGCTCAGTGTTCCGGTCTACTCCGGCCAACCTGTAGAAAACCCGCTCCACGCGCGTCGATTTTGTACCTTCAAACACGCGGGCGAGATAGATGCCTAACGGCTTGTGCACCAACACCAGGAGCAACAACAGGACGGCCACTTGGGTAATGAACGAGGCAACACTGAAAACCATCCGCCATCACCACCTTTCCGGGTGGATCAACACGGCCAACAGGTAACCGAAGAGGCACAGGCCCGCGACAAACAGGACCAGCCACATAATGGCGTCAGCGCTCATTGCCCGTTCACCGGCCCGTCGCCGTCGATCATTTTGCCCAGAAGGCGGGCAATCCACATCACGATCCCCATGGACACCACGAAGATCCCCACAACAGCCACGTCGGCCACTGGAACGTCCTTTCATTCGTGCCCCGTTCGCGGGGCTGATGTCAGTCAACTCCTTGGGAGGCGGCGAAAATCGGTTCCTGATGGTTCCTTAACACGGCGGGTCCGAATCTTGACGGCGTCTTAACGGGCGCATGATGGTCCGGCGGACATTGCTGTTAAGGATTCATCAAGATCGGCTTCAACCAGCGAAAACAGCTGCGCACGGTGCTATGTTCAGCAATGATCGCGGTGCCTGCGCGTCGCGCGGAAAGGACACCATGACTACCTTGAGCAGGCCCCCGGCTGATCCCTCGGCCCCACGGCCCGGGGGTATGGCCTCTTTGCGGACATGGCTGCTGTTCGGGCTCCAGGACTCCAAAGGCACGCACCAAGGCCCTGGCGCGGTGGGCGATGCCCATCTGAAGAAGCATTCCTGGTGGCAGGTCATGTGCCTCACCGGCGTCGACTATTTCTCCAGCCTGGGTTATGCGCCGGCCATTGCCGTACTCGCCGCAGGCGTGATCTCCCCGATCGCCACCCTGGTCCTGGTTGGCCTCACGTTGCTTGGCGCCCTTCCGGTGTACCACCGGGTTGCGGGCGAAAGCCCCCGCGGTGAGGGATCGATCGCGATGTTGGAGCGCTTGATGCCCCGCTGGACGGGCAAGTTGTTCGTCCTCGTGTTGCTGGGCTTCGCCGCGACCGACTTCATGATCACCATGACCCTGTCCGCAGCGGATGCCACCGCCCACCTGATCCAGAACCCGATTGCTCCCAACTGGTTGCAGGGACAGAATGTCGCGGTCACGTTGTTCCTGCTCGCACTGCTCGCGGCCGTGTTCCTGCGGGGATTCAAGGAAGCGATCGGGGTCGCCGTTACCCTCGTCGTCGTCTATCTGAGCCTGAATGTCGTGCTCGTATTGGTCACGATGGCTGAAGTCCTTTCCCACCCCGTCGCGGTCACCAACTGGTGGGCCGCATTGTCCGCCTCCCATGGAAACCCGCTGCTGGTTGTCGGCATTGCTTTGTTGGTCTTCCCCAAACTGGCACTGGGCATGTCGGGCTTCGAGACCGGCGTCGCAGTCATGCCGCAGATCAAAGGGGCGCCGGGAGACACCGAGGAGAAACCCTTGGCCCGCATCAAGGGCGCCCGGAGGCTGCTCACGTCAGCCGCGGTGATCATGAGCTCGTTCCTGCTTGCCACCAGCTTCATCACGGTGGTGCTGATCCCGGAGAAGGAGTTCCAGCCTGACGGCCAGGCAAACGGCCGTGCGCTTGCCTTCCTCGCGCACGAATACCTCGGAGTGGGCTTCGGCACCGTCTACGACTTGAGCACCATCACCATCCTCTGGTTCGCCGGGGCCTCGGCCATGGCCGGGCTGCTCAACCTCGTTCCCCGCTACCTCCCCCGCTACGGCATGGCCCCCGAATGGGCCAAAGCAGTGCGCCCGTTGGTCTTGGTGTTCACCCTCATCGGTTTCCTCATCACGTTCCTGTTCAACGCCGACGTCGACGCCCAGGGTGGCGCGTACGCCACCGGCGTGCTGGTCCTGATGACCTCGGCAGCCGTGGCGGTGACGCTCTCGGCACGCCGCTTCAGGGAGCGCAAGCGCACGATCGGATTCGGCGTCATCGCAGTGGTCTTCCTCTACACCACGGTCGCCAACATGTTCGAGCGTCCCGAGGGCATCCGGATCGCGGCGATCTTTATCGTCGGGATCATCGTGATCTCCCTGCTTTCCAGGATCCGGCGTTCCTTTGAACTGCACGCCACCCACGTGCACCTGGACCGCCAGGCATTGGAGTTCATGTCCAATGCGTTGGATGGACCCTTGGCGATCATCTCCCATGAACCGCGCAGGATCACGGCCGAGGCCTACCGTGAGAAGCTGACATCGGCGATTGAGGTCAGCCACCTGCCCTTGGACCAGCAGGCCCTCTTCCTGGAAGTGATCGTGGACGATTCCTCCGACTTCGAAACGGCGCTCGAAGTCCACGGCGTGGTTCGGCACGGATACCAGATCCTGGAAGTCCACGGCCCCGTGATCCCCAACACCATCGCCTCGGTGCTCCTCCACATCCGCGACGTGACTGGTCTCATGCCGCACATCTACTTCCGCTGGACCGAAGGCAACCCGGTCATCAATCTCCTGAAGTTCCTGTTCCTCGGCGAAGGGGAGATCGCTCCGGTCACCCGCGAAGTCCTGCGTGAAGCCGAACCCGACGTCACGCGGCGGCCCTGGGTGCACGTCGGCTGAGCACCGGATGTGACCGGGCGTCGTGGGAAATACCGCCGGATGTGAGCGGGCGTCGCCGAATACGGACGCCTACTCACAGATGAGGTGCAAGACCCCAACCCTCGGTCAGATCTCGGGCCTTGAGCTCAATCGTCCGCTCACCTGACGTGACCGCGCGTCGTGGGAAACACCGCCGGATGTGACCTCGCGTCGTGGGAAACACCGCCAGATGTGACCGCGCGTTGTCGGGCACGGACGCTCACTCACATATGGCGTGCAAAACCTCGACCCTCGGTCAGATCTCGGCCCTTGAGCTCAATCGTCCGCTCACCAGACGTGACCGCGCGTCGTCGGAAATACCACCGGATGTGACCGGGCGTCGTCGGGAACACCGCCGGATGTGACCTCGCGTCGTGGGAAACACCGCCAGATGTGACCGCGCGTTGTCGGGCACGGACGCTCACTCACATATGGCGTGCAAAACCTCGACCCTCGGTCAGATCTCGGCCCTTGAGCTCAATCGTCCGCTCACCTGACGTGACCGCGCGTCGTGGGAAACACCGCCGGATGTGACCTCGCGTCGTGGGAAACACCGCCAGACGTGACCGGGCGTCGCCGGAAACACGGCCAGACGTGACCGCGCGTCGTGGGAAATACCGCCGGATGTGACCGGGCGTCGGAAGGCACTGAGCCGTTAAGAGAGCGCTAAAACTCCGGCCGGCCGTATATGGAAAGCATTAAGACCGCTTCTGGCGGATCCATTCGGTGGTCTGATCGAGGGAGGAATCCACGGCCACCCGGGCCGTGGACGAGTCCCTCGCAGGAGTTGGCGTCATGATGAACGACTATGTGGTGGTGGATGACGTCGGTGACTTCTCGTACTACCCGTCCGAGACAGCCATGCTCGACGACTTGGAATACGTTGACGAGGCAGCATGCATTGTTGACCGGGCCGGCCACGACTACCGCCTGACAATGGATAGTGACAGGCACCTGCGCCTGGGCCCCTCCTTGGGCACCGTTGAATTCAACTGGCTCCGCCAAGCGTGGGCGAACAACCAGCGGAGGAACATGCAGAGCCATCCCTTGCAGCGGTTCTACCCGACAACGCTCGAGGCCCTCCTTTCGGGGCTATTTGAAATGCTCTACCTCGAACACGCGGGCAGGACCTCGGGCGCACCGTGGATCCTGGAGGCAGACGGCGAAGTAACCCACCCGGCGACGCTCCAGGAGGTCAACAGCCTCCTCGCACATTCGGACCACCTCGAACGGGTCACAGTGCATGACCCCTTCGGCCATGACTACCAGCCCATCCGGCACGCGGGGCACCGGTTCTTCCTTCCCACCGCGGGATCCGTCTACTACGTGGAGGTCCCTGGACGGTTCAAGAGGACCAGCGTCCACCACTGACTCGCCTGCACCGTCGACGCCGGTTCACTGCACCGACGCCGGCGGGGCCGTTGATTCGCGGACCACGAGATGCGTGGCGAGTTCCACGCGCCGCGAGTCCAAGGCGTCACCGCGGATTTGGCGAAGCACGAAGCGCAGGGCGGCCCGGCCCATTTCCTGCAGTGGCTGGGACACGGAAGTCAGCGGCGGCACCGACTCCTCCGCTTGGTAGGTTCCGTCGAATCCCACCACGCTGATGTCGTCCGGGATGCGGATCTTTTGCCGCCGCGCCTCGGCGAGCACGCCCAAGGCGATGCTGTCGCTGGCGGCAAAGATGGCCGTTGGGCGCTCTTCGAGTTGAAGCAGGGTTTTCATTCCCGTTACACCGTGTTCGGAGCGGAAGGGTCCGGAGAGGATGTAGCGCTCCTCGACGGGCACCCCTTTCGCCATCAGTGCCGCCATGTAGCCGTGCAGGCGGGCCTGGTTGCACTCCGCTGCTTCCGGTCCACCCAAGTACGCTATCCGGCGGTGCCCCAGGTCCAGCAGATGGGCTGTTGCAGCTTTGCCGCCCGCCCAGTTGCTGGCGCCCACGCTGACCACGTCGCCGGGCGGCGGGTTGAGCGGGTCAATGACAACGATAGGTATCTGCCGCCGTCGAAATGGATCCAGCTGGGCAGAACTGAACGCAGAGGTCACCACGATCATGCCGCTGCGGCCTTCTTCGACGATCCGCTGCGCCCGTTGCTCAAGGCTCAACTTCGACGCCGACTGCTGGCCCGTGATGTGGAGCAGGACCTCGACGTCGGAGGCGGCCGCATGTGCCATCACGCCATTGAGCACTTCCACTCCATACGCCGAATTCAAGGTGTCGAACACTACCTCCACCACCGGCCGGCGGGTCTCGATGTTCTTGCGCTGAAGCGGTGACTTGTATCCAGTCCGCTCCAAGGCGGTCAGGACTTTGGCGCGGGTACCAGCGGCGACGTCTTCGCGTCCATTGACCACCTTGGACACGGTCGGCATCGAGACGCCCGCTTCCCGGGCGATGGCGGCCAATGTCACCTTCGCGGGACTCTCATTGCTGGCCATGGATCCTCAACTCTTTCGAAATATTTCGTTGACCCAAGTCTGAGGTGTGCAGCAGGAAGAGTCAAACGTCATTTCGTAAATGAGTTGAACTTTATGCCGGAAGCACCTTGACGGTGATCCACACCACAGCTAAGTTTGCCTAACGGACCGAAAAGATCTTCGAAATATTTCGAGATTTGGGGTCAAGCATATTCAGCGGCAGTGCGGCCTCGCTCCCCGAGGGCCGGACTCCGAAACCAATAGCCGGGCAATCAGCGTCGAGCCCGGAGGACGAATGGAATTGCAATGGTAAAACTCGCGTTGCGCTCAGCAGCGATCGCCGTCACTGCTGCGGCCGTATCGATCTCACTCGCGGCCTGCGGATCAAGCGGACCGGCAAGTTCAGCAGGAAACGCAGATTCGGCCACCATGTGGGGCCTCACGGGCGGCAACCAGCCCGTGCTCCAGAAGTCCATCGATGCATGGAACAAAGCCCACCCAGACGAGACAATCAAGCTCGACTTCTTCGCGAACGACGCGTACAAGACCAAGGTGCGCACCGCCGTCGGCGCCGGCCAGGGACCCACCTTTATTTACGGTTGGGGCGGCGGCGTGCTGAAGTCCTATGTGGACGCCGGCCAAGTTGCCGACCTGTCTGATTTCGTAGCGTCAAACCCCGATGTCAAGAACCGCTACCTGCCGTCCGTGCTCAAGAACGGCGTGATCGACGGTAAGACATATGCCCTGCCCAACAACAACGTGCAGCCCGTTGTCCTGTACTTCAATAAGGACGTCTTCGACAAGATCGGTGCACAGGCACCGAAGACGTGGGACGAACTGATGGCCCTGGTGCCGAAGTTCAAGGCAGCCGGCATCGCACCCTTCTCTTTGGGTGGCCAGTCCAAGTGGCCGGACCTCATGTGGCTCGAATACCTCGTTGAGCGCATCGGCGGACCCGAGGTCTTCGCGAACATCGCCGCGAACAAGCCAGGCGCCTGGTCCGACCCGGCCGTCAAGGAAGCCCTGACCAAGATCCAGGAACTCGTGGACGCAGGCGGCTTCGTCAACGGCTTCTCTTCCATTGCCGCCGACAGCAACGCGGACCAGGCCCTCCTCTACACCGGCAAGGCCGCCATGATCCTGCAGGGCGGGTGGATCTATCAGAGCATGAAGAAGGATGCCGCTGGCTTCGTCAAGGGTGGCAAGCTGGGCTTCACCACCTTCCCGACGGTTTCCGGCGGCAAGGGCGATCCTGCCGACGTCGTGGGCAATCCGTCCAACTTCTGGTCGATCTCTTCAAAGGCCACTGATAGCCAAAAGAAGGCAGCACTCGACTACGTCAAGAGCGGGATGTTCACCGACGCCGACACCCAGGCATTGATCGACTCAGGGGCAGTTCCCGTGATCACGGGAATCGAAAGCAAATTGGCCGCATCGCCGGACAAGGACTTCCTCAGCTACGTCTATGGCATGGCCAAGAACGCCCCGACCTTCACCCTCTCCTGGGACCAGGCCCTCAGCCCCGCCCAGGGAGACGCCATGTTGGCGAACCTGGACCAGATCTTCCTGAAGAAGATCAGCCCCGATCAGTTCGTCTCAAGCATGAACGCAACGATCGGAAAGTAGCCAGTGTCTACCTCAACCGGTTCTTCCCGGCGGGTCCTTGAAAAGGGCCCGTCGGGGTGGCTGGCCGCACCAGCCCTCGTCTTCTTTCTCATCTTCGCCATCATCCCGCTCTTCGGAGTGCTTTTCCTCAGCTTCACCAAATGGGACGGGCTGGGCGAAATCAAGCTGGACGGCTTGTCCAGTTGGACTACGGTCCTGACCGACCCCGTCACCGGCAACGCCCTGTGGGTCACCGCGAAGATCATGTTCTTCTCGTTCATCGTCCAAGCCCCCATCAGCCTGCTCCTCGGAGTGTTCACGTCCGCGTCCCAGAAATACCGCGCGGCCCTCGCCGTCCTTTACTTCGTGCCGCTGCTGCTGTCTTCCGCTGCCGTCGCCATCGCTTTTAAGGCCCTCTTGGACCCGAACTTCGGGCTCGGTCCGGGCTTGGGCCTTCCATTCCTCGCCCAGGACTGGCTCGGCAACTCGGATTTGGTGTTGTTCGTCGTCGTCTTCGTCATCGCCTGGCAGTTTGTCCCGTTTCACACGCTCATCTACCAAGGCGGTGTACGCCAGATCCCGGCGTCGCTGTACGAAGCCGCGCAAATCGATGGCGCTGGGCGCGTCCAGCAGTTCTTCGCCATCACCCTGCCCCAGTTGAAGTACACCATCATCACGTCCTCCACCCTTATGGTGGTCGGCTCCTTGGCCTACTTCGACCTCGTCTTCGTCCTCACCGGCGGAGGGCCCGGCTACTCCACGCGGCTGCTGCCGCTGCACATGTACCTGACCGGTTTCAAGGCCAACGATATGGGAGCGGCAAGTGCCCTGGGCGTCATCCTCGTGGTGATCGGCCTTGCCCTGGCGCTCCTTCTGCAAAGGCTCGGTGGCAAGAACCGCAACGCTAGTCAATTGGAAGGTGCCTGATGGCTTCCACAACCCAGGTTCCCGCGCCGCCGGCAAGGCGGACCGCTCTGAGCAACAAGCAAGGCCATAAGCACGGCCACAAGCACGGTCAGCGATCAAAGGGCGCCAAAGGTCCCGGACGGCTCCGGCCCAACTACCTGGGCGGACTGGGCGGTTGGCTCTGGCTGGCGATCATCATCGTCCCTATCTACTACGTCGTAGTGACCAGCCTGAAGGACCAGGCCGGGTTCTTCACCTCGAACCCGATGATGCCGCCCACCGAACCGACCCTGGACAACTTCAAACTGGTCCTGGACAACGACTTCACCAGGTATTTCTCCAACAGCCTGATCGTCACAATCGGTAGCGTGGTGCCGGCACTCCTGGTCTCCTTCATGGCCGCGTATGCGATCGTGCGAGGGAAGGGCCGGTTCCTGACCTGGACGAACAACACGTTCCTCCTGGGTTTGGCCATCCCGCTGCACGCCACGATCATTCCTATCTACTGGATGATCACCAAGGCGCATCTCTATGACACCTTGTTGGCGCTGATCCTGCCCTCCATCGCGTTCGCCATTCCCATTTCCGTCCTCATCCTGAGCAACTTCCTGCGGGACGTCCCCAATGAATTGTTCGAGTCCATGCGGCTCGACGGTTGCTCGGACTGGGCCATGATGTGGCGGCTCGCGCTTCCCATGACGCGTCCCGCCGTCGTGACCGTGGGAATCTACAACGCCCTCGGCGTTTGGAACGGATTCCTCTTCCCGCTGATCCTGACGCAAAGCCCGTCCACCCGCGTCCTGCCGCTGTCCCTCTGGACGTTCCAGGGCGAGTTCAGCGTCAACATCCCGGCCGTGCTGGCGTCCGTGGTCCTCGCCACCTTGCCGCTGCTGGTGATCTACGTGGTGGCCCGCCGCCAACTGCTCAGCGGGTTGACCGCAGGATTCAGCAAGTAGCCAACGCTTCGAGCAAGCATGAAAGGAAACACAATGACTACGGCAAAGCCCTTGCGGGTCGGCATGGTCGGCTACGCATTCATGGGTGCCGCCCACTCCCACGCCTGGCGGACAGCGCCGCGGTTCTTCGACCTTCCGCTGGATCCGCAGCTCACAGCGCTTTGCGGCCGGAACGAAGAAGGCGTGCGGGCGGCTGCGGGCAAGCTCGGCTGGGGTTCGGTGGAGACGGATTGGCGCCGGCTCGTCGAGCGGGACGACATCGACCTGATCGACATATGCACCCCCGGGAATACCCACGAGGAGATCGCGATCGCGGCCCTGGCGGCCGGCAAGCATGTGCTCTGCGAGAAGCCCCTGGCCAACTCGGTGGAGCAGGCGGAGCGCATGACCGAGGCCGCCCAAGCCGCGGCGGAACGCGGCGTGCTCTCGATGTGCGGCTTCAGCTACCGCCGCACTCCGGCGTTGTCCCTGGCCCGGCGGATGGTCGAAGAAGGCCGGCTGGGAACCATCCGGCACGTGCGGGCACAGTACCTGCAGGACTGGCTCAGTGACGAAAACGCTCCCATGACCTGGCGGCTGGACAAGTCCAAGTCCGGGTCGGGTTCCTTGGGCGACATCGGAGCACACAGCATCGACGCCGCGCAGTGGGTCACCGGGCAGCAGATCTCAGGCGTTTCCGCGCTCCTGGAAACGTTCGTCCACGAGCGACCGTTGGCCGGAGACCTCGTGGGACTGGGCGGCCATGGCGACGTCGGCGCGGATGCGCCGCGCGGCACGGTCACGGTCGATGACGCCGCCATTTTCAGCGCAAGGTTCGACGGCGGCGGCAATTCAGCGGGCGCCGTCGGGGTTTTCGAGGCCACGCGTTTCGCGCTGGGACGGAAGAACGCCATGCGCCTGGAGGTCAACGGCACCAAGGCATCGTTGGCGTTCGATTTCGAGGACATGAATGTCCTGTCCTTCTACGACGCGGCCGAATCGCCCGACGCAGGGTTCCGCCGGATCTTCGTCACGGAACCTGAGCACCCCTATGTCGGCAATTGGTGGCCCACCGGGCACGGCCTCGGATACGAACACGGCTTCACGCACCAAGTGGTGGACCTCGTGACCGCGATCGGCGCAGGTGAGCAGCCCTCGCCGTCGTTCGCTGATGCCTTGCAAGTGCAAAAAGTGCTGGCCGCCGTTGAAGCCAGCGCCGCAGAGTCCAGCCGCTGGCAGAAAGTCTAGGAGCGAATCCCCATGACAAGACCCATCACACTATTCACCGGCCAGTGGGCCGACCTGCCCTTCGAAGAGGTCGCCCGGCTCGCGGGCGAATGGGGCTTCGACGGGCTCGAGATCGCCTGCTGGGGCGATCACCTGGACCCCCACCGCGCCTCCGTCGACGACGGCTATGTCCAAGAACGCCTCGACATCCTGGAAAAGAACGGCCTTCAGGTTTTCGCGATCGCCAACCATCTCACAGGCCAAGCCGTGTGCGACGACCCCATCGATGAGCGCCACCGGGACATCCTCTCCGACGAAGTGTGGGGCAACGGCGACGCCGAAGGGGTGCGGCAGCGGGCTGCCGAGGCAATGAAGGACACGGCCAGGGCCGCGGCACGCCTCGGCGTCAACACCGTCACCGGGTTCACGGGCTCCTCAATCTGGAAGGCCGTTGCCATGTTCCCGCCCGCGTCGGAGGTGATGATCGAGCGCGGTTACCAGGATTTCGCGGATCGGTGGAATCCGATCCTTGATGTTTTCGACGAGGTGGGGGTCCGCTTCGCACTGGAAGTCCACCCCTCCGAGATTGCTTACGACTACTGGACCGCAAAGCGTGCCCTCGAAGCGGTGGGGCACCGGGAGAGCTTCGGGTTGAACTTCGATCCGTCCCACTTCATCTGGCAGGACCTGGATCCGGTGATGTTCCTCCAGGATTTCGCGCCGAAGATCTTCCATGTGCACGTCAAGGAATCCATTCGCCAGCTCAACGGCCGCAATGGCCGGCTCGGATCCCACTTGCCGTGGGCGGATCCCCGCCGGGGCTGGGACTTCGTCACAGCGGGCCACGGTGACGTGAATTGGGAGCCGATCTTCCGCACCCTCAATGCCATCGGCTATGAAGGGCCAACCAGCGTCGAGTGGGAAGACGCGGGCATGGACCGCCTTGTGGGCGCGCCGCAATCCTTGGCCATGGTCCGGGAACTCGCGGCCATCGCCCCTCCAGTCGCAGCTTTCGACGCCGCTTTCTCAAGCCGCTGACCATTTCGTTTTTCGGCCGACCGGCCGCAGTTCTATGCAAAGGAAACCATGACTGACAAGATGACCGCCCTGGTGGTCCGTGGCGGATGGGATGGCCACCAACCGTTCGAAGCCACAGAACTCTTCATCCCGTTCCTCAAGGAGAACGGCTACGACGTCCGGGTGGAAGAATCCCCAAAGGTATATGCCGATTCGGCATATATGTCCGGCGTGGACTTGGTTGTGCAATGCATGACGATGTCCACGATCGAGAAGGAGGAATTCGAGGGGCTCCGCACCGCCGTCGAAAACGGCACCGGACTTGCGGGCTGGCACGGCGGCATCGCTGATTCCTACCGAAACAACTCGGACTACCTGCACCTCATCGGCGGCCAGTTCGCGTGCCATCCGGGCAAACATCCGGATGAACGCATCGGCGAGCAGTCGGACAATTACGTGCCCTACACGGTGAACATGCTCCCGGCTGCCGCGAACCACCCGATCACCAAGGGCATCGGCGACTTCGATTTGGTCACCGAGCAGTACTGGGTGTTGTCCGACGACTACATCGACGTCCTCGCCACCACCACGCAGAAGGTGAGGGAGTGGGACCCCTGGAACCGGGAAGTCACCTCACCAGCCATCTGGACCCGGCAGTGGGGCGAGGGACGGATCTTCGTCTGCACCCCGGGTCACCGCGTAGAAATCCTCCAGGACAGCAACGTCCGCACGATCATCGAAAGGGGCATGCTGTGGGCAAGCCGTTAAGGGTAGGAATCATCGGCTGCGGCGCCATCATCGCGCAGTACCTCGCAAACTTCCGCCGATTGGAGGCCATCGAATTGGTGGCTGTGGCGGACCTCGATCCCGCGCGCGCCCAGGCGGTGGCAGACTCCTACGACGGCGTCCGCGCGGTGACCGTCGACGAACTCCTCGCGGCGGACGACGTCGAGCTCGTCCTCAACCTCACCATTCCGGCCGCGCATGCGCCGATCGCCTTGAAGGCGATCGCCGCCGGCAAGAGTGTTTACGGGGAGAAGCCCCTCGCCGCGACTACCGCCGAGGCACGGCAAGTGCTCGACGCGGCACGGCAAGCCGGCGTCGTGGTCGGCTGCGCACCGGATACGGTGCTCGGCACCGGAATCCAGACGGCCCGCAAAGCGATCGACGACGGCTTGATCGGTGCGCCGATCTCGGCCACGGCGACCATGGTGACACCGGGACACGAGCGCTGGCACCCCAACCCGGACTTCTACTACCAGCCCGGCGGCGGACCGCTCCTGGACATGGGTCCTTACTACGTGAGCGCCCTCGTCACGCTGCTGGGCCCGGTGGTTTCGGTCATTGGAGCCGCAAGCCACACCCGGAATACACGCACCATTGGTTCGGGTCCGCGCGAGGGCGAGGTGATTCCGGTAGCCATCGATTCGCACGTGACCGGTGTCCTGGTCCATGCCTCCGGGGCACTGTCAACACTGGTGATGAGCTTCGACGCTGTGAAAACCAAGTCGCCCAACATCGAGGTCCACGGTGCGGCGGGGTCCCTCGTTGTGCCGGATCCGAACCACTTCGACGGCGATGTCGAGCTCTTCACACTTGGCTCCGACTCTTGGCAGACCCTACCGGTCTCGGCTGGCTACATCGATTCGGGCCGGGGCTTCGGGATCGCCGACCTCGCCGCGACGCCGGCCGGGGCTGAACCCCGCGCGGGCGGCCAATTGGCGTTCCACGCCCTGGAGGTCATGGAATCCGTGCTGGCATCTGCCCACAGTGGCTCAGCGGTGACGATCGAAAGCACGGTTGCCCGGCCGGACCTCGTGGAGCTGACCGCCCTGGCTACCCCGCTCGCGGAGGTTCAGGGAATCAGTTCGTAGGCCTGGCTCAAAATTCTCCGGACTGAGGTTGCCGCGGCGCCCCTGAGGGCCCCAGTCCGCCCCAGTCCGGAGAACGCCAGGTTTTCTGGCGGGATCAATCCCGGCGCGTGCCGGTCAAGGCTCCCGCGCAGAGCGGGAGCGATCCATTCCTCGAGCGCGGCGAAATGACCGCCCAGCACGACGGCGGAGATGTTCGCCACCCGGGCAGTCGAGGCCACCCCGATTCCGAGATAGTGCCCCGCCTGTTGCACTGCTGAAACCGCCCGCTCAGCGCCCTGTGCAAGGTGGCTCAGCAGTTCATCCATTGGCTTTGCAGTCGAGCCCCTGTCTATTCCGGCGGAGGCATAGATGGCCTCCTGCCCCGCGAAGGTTTCGAGGCAGCCCTGGCCGCCGCAGGCGCACAGCGGCCCGTCGGGGTGCACCACGACGTGCCCGATCTCACCGGCGTGGCCCTGCGGACCCGCGAAAAGCCGGGAAGCTATGACCAGCCCGCCGCCGACGCCCACTTCGCCGGAAATGTAGAGGAAGTCCCGGAACCTCCCGTTGGTGCCATGACCTGCGCCGTGATCTGCGCCGTGCCCAAACCAGAGCTCCGCAAGCGCGGCGCTATTGGCCTCGTTGGAGAGGGTTACACCGAAGGGTGCTTCGGGCAGCAGCCTGGGCAGCTCTTCGGAGAGCCGGACGTCGGCCCAGCCCAGGTTCGGCGCGGCGAGCACCACATTGCGTTCCGTATCCACCAATCCGGGCACGGTCAGTTCCCCGCCGAGAAGTTCGACGCCAGCGTCGGCCGCCATAGTCGCTGCCCGCTCTGCCATGGCGAGGAGGAGCGGCATGAGGTCCGAGGGCCGGCTTCCACGGTTGTGCCGTTCCAAGGTTTCGTGGAAGACCAATTCCCCCGCGAAGTCCAGGACTCCCACCGCGAGATAGTCCACGTTGATTTCGGCGGCCAAAACGCCGCGGGCCGGATTGAGGACCAGACCGGTTCCCGGCCGTCCGCGTTCGCCATCGCGGGTAGCCGTTATTTCCTGCACCAGGCCTGATTCGAGCAAGTCGGTGACAAGGCTCGAAACGGAGGCTTTCGTCAGGCCGCTTTCGGCGGCAAGCTGCGCCCGCGTGGCTCCGCCGTTCCTTTGGATCCCGGCGAGTACGAGTGCCAGGTTCTGCCTTCGGACATCGCCCACTCTCCCGGGCGCCGGCGTGGCGGCCATTTTTCCTCCAGGATCCTGTTTTTGAGTGCGTGAATTACATCATCATTCAAGGATCCGAGCTTGTCTGCCATTTGGACCGCGCCGTGGCTACCGGCTTAGGGAATCACGGGGCGGTCCAGTTGCCGCTGGTTCAGTTGCCGCTATCAGCGCGGGCACTGGCCTTCCTGTAGTTCCGGCCGATCGAAGCCCGGAAATCAGGTTCGGGTGTGGCATCCAGGGCCACAGGCCAATCCGGCCGGTGGCCCGCGAGCGCCCACGCTGCCTGCACGGCAGCTCCCCGCGAAACGTACTCGCCGGGGGTCGGCACAACCACGGGAACGTCGAAAACCTGTGCCGCGACCCGTTGCACGGCAGGGTTCTGTACAGCTCCCCCGATCAACAGCAACCTCTCCGCACGGACCCCCTGGCCGCGCAGCGCGTCCAAGCCTCCGGCGAGTCCACACAGCATGCCTTCGATAGCAGCCCGGGCGATATTCGGCCTTGTGGTCGAGGCAATGCTGAGGCCGTGGAAACTGGCCTTCGCGTGCGGCAGGTTTGGAGTCCGTTCCCCTTCGAAATACGGAACCAGCACCACCCCTCCTGAGCCAGGCTCGGCCTCCAGGGCGAGCCTGGAGAGCTCGTCGAAGTCGACGTCTAGAAGCGACGCAACCGAGCTGAGCACGCGGGCGGCGTTCAGCGTGACTGCGATGGGCAGATACTCCCCGCTCGCGTCCGCGAAGCCGGCAACTGTCCCGCTCGTATCGCTCCCTGGGGAAGAATCGACGGCGAACACCGTACCGCTGGTACCCACGGACACCACGACGTCGCCCGGTTTGGCCCCGAGTCCAAGCGCCGCTGCGGCGTTGTCGCCGGCTCCGACGCCGAGCACGATCCCGCCTTCAATAGCGCTGCCTCCACCAGGACCTGAGAAACACTCCGGGTGCACGCGGCCTGCGGTGCCCCCCGGGCCAAGCACGCGGGGCAAGACGACCACTCCAGGCGCCGCCGTGGCTGACCCGCCCGATGCCTCCCTGGCGTCCTGGCCGAACGCCAGCTTGAACAAGTCCAGATCGTAGCGTCCGGTCAGTGGGCTCCAGTAGCCGGTCCCGCTGGCGTCAGATCGGTCAGTGGTGAGTTCGTCCAGGTCTGGTCCCAGCGGGCTGCAGCCGGCCGGGCCGTAACCGCGCAGTCGCCAGGTGAGCCAGTCGTGGGGAAGCGCCACGGCGGCCACCCTGGCCATGCTTTCGGGTTCGTGGTCCCTGATCCAGCGGATCTTCGTGATGGTGAACGAAGCCACGGGCACCAGACCGGTCCGCCGGGCGAAGTCCTCTGCCCCTACTTCCGCGGTGAGATCTTCCGCCGACCCGGCCGAGCGCGTGTCATTCCACAGCAACGCCGGCCGCACCACGTTGCCGTCGCGGTCCAGCAGCACCATGCCGTGCTGCTGGCCGCCTACGGACAGCGCCCTGACGTCGGCCAGGCCGCCGGCGTCGTTGAACGCTTCTGAAAGCGCGCGCCACCACCCGTCCGGATGGACTTCCGTTCCATCCGGGTGGGCCGCCCGGCCCGAGCGGACGAGCGCACCGCTTTCCGCGTCCAGCACCACCACTTTGCAGCTTTGAGTGGAGGAATCGACTCCGGCAACAAGGTTCAAGGAAGCGGCGGCCACGGGGTCAGCGCGCTCCGAGGAGGTGCTCGATGAAGAGCTGCTGAAGCTTCACGAAACCGAAGCCCTTGCCGCCGAAGTAGGCATCAGCGTCAAAGTCCTCGTAGGCGGACTTGTCCGCACGCAGTTGTTCGTAGCCTTCGCCCGGATTCAGGGTGGGTTCGTTGATTTCGGCCACGCGTGAAGCCTGCAGTGCTTCCTGGACCTCGGGGTCGGCGCGGAATGCCTTGGCGCGCTCCTTGAGCAGCAAGTAAGTCTGCATGTTCGCGGCCGCGGAGTCCCACACGCCGGCGATGTCCTCGGTACGGCTCGGCTTGTAGTCGAAGTGGCGCGGGCCCTGGTAGGACGGGCCGCCGTCGGGACCGCCGTTTTCGAGCAGGTCCACCAGGGAGAAAGCGTTCTGCAGGTCGCCGTGGCCGAACACCAGGTCCTGGTCGAATTTGATGCTGCGCTGGCCATTGAGGTCGATGTGGAAGAGCTTGCCTTGGTACAGCGCCTGGGCAATGCCGTGGGTGAAGTTCAGGCCGGCCATTTGCTCGTGCCCGGTTTCGGGGTTGATTCCCACAAGCTCGGGACGTTCCAGGGTGTCGATGAAGGCAAGGGCGTGGCCCAGGGTAGGGAGCAGGACGTCGCCGCGGGGTTCGTTCGGCTTCGGTTCGATCGCGAAGCGGATGTTGTAGCCCTTGTCCGTGACGTAGTCGCACAGCAGGTTCACGGCCTCGCGGTACCGTTCCAACGCGCCGCGGATGTCCTTGGCGGCGTCGTACTCGCTGCCTTCGCGGCCACCCCACATGACGAAGGTCTCGGCGCCGAGTTCAGCGGCGAGGTCGATGTTGTCCAGCACCTTGCGCAGGGCGAAGCGGCGGACGCCCCGGTCGTTGCTCGTGAAGCCGCCGTCCTTGAAGACGGGGTGGCTGAAGAGGTTTGTGGTGACCATCGGAACGATCATCCCGGTGGCCTTGAGAGCACCTTGCAGGCGGTCGATTTCGCGCTGGCGATCGGCAGCCGAGCAGCCAAACGGGAACAGGTCATTGTCGTGGAAAGTGATGCCGTAGGCGCCAAGGTCGCTGAGCCGGTTGACGGCTTCCACGGTGTCCAGGGGCGGGCGGGTGGCTGAACCGAACTGGTCCTGCGCCTCCCAACCCACGGTCCAGAGACCGAACGAGAACTTGTCTTCACGGGTGGGCTGAATCGTCATTGATGCTCCAGGTAGTCGATCGTGCAGTCGAAAGTGTTTGTTTCGCTATCCAACATATTATGGATTTCCGTGATGTCAACCACATGGAGCGCTCTAAGTTTTTCCATTTCGCTGATGTAAAGTTCTGAGAAGACCTAGCGCATGGGCGATCCGACAGTTATGTTGTTGTGAACATCAAATAGGGCCATCGGGTCCTCGAACAAGGGGTTCAAGCGTGACTGATCAGCTGGTGGCGGAACGCAACTGGGCAGGTAACTACAGCTACCGGGCACCACAACTCGCGCATCCGTCCAGCGTGGAGGAACTCCAGGGCCTCGTGGCAGGCGCCAGGAAGATCCGCGCGCTGGGCTCAAGGCATTCCTTCAACTCCATCGCGGACACAGCCGGCACCCTCGTGGTGCTGGACCGGCTCGATCCGGACATCAGGGTGGACGCCGCGAACCTGACCGTCACGGTCAACGGCGGCACACGGTACGGGACCTTGGCGGCAGAACTCCAGCGCCAAGGCTTCGCCCTGCACAACCTCGCATCGCTCCCCCACATTTCGGTGGCGGGAGCGGTCGCAACCGCCACGCACGGATCCGGTGACGCCAACGGGAACCTGGCCACGGCCGTCGCGGGCCTTGAAGTGGTGACCGCGGACGGCAGCACTCTCAGGGTGCGCCGCGGCGACGAGGACTTTGACGGGATGGTGGTGGGACTTGGCGCACTTGGCGTCGTGACCAAACTGACCCTGGACATCCGCCCAAGCTTCGACGTCGCCCAGAGCGTGTTCGAAAACCTCAGCTGGGACGCCGTCCTGGAAAACTTCGACCGGATAACCTCCTCCGGGTATAGCGTCAGCCTGTTCACCGATTGGAGCGGAGAGACGGTGGGCCAGGCGTGGATCAAGAGGCGCACCGGCGGCCCGGCGCTGGAAATGTCGGACTTCTTCGGCGGCACCCCTGCAATTGACGCCCGGCACCCCCTTCCCGGCGTGTCAGGCAGCAACTGCACGCAGCAGCTCGGCATTGCCGGGCCTTGGTCCGACCGGCTGGCCCATTTCCGGATGGAATTCACTCCCAGCAAAGGCGACGAGCTTCAGAGCGAGTACCTCATCCCCCGTGAATACGCCGTGGATGCCCTCCGCACCATGCGCGGGCTCTCCGCCGTCGTGACTCCGCTGCTGTTGGTTGGCGAAATCCGCACTGTGGCCGCCGACCAACTTTGGCTGAGCCCCAACTATGGCCGTGACGGCATCGGTTTGCACTTCACGTGGCGGCAGGACCAGCCGGCCGTCGAAGCTATCCTGCCGCTGCTTGAGGCGGAACTTGCTCCGTTCGCGGCGAGGCCGCACTGGGGCAAGCTGTTCGACGCCGGGGCTGCCGCCGTCGCGCCTTTATACCCTCGCTTTGGCGACTTCATCGCCCTTGCCGAGCGTCTCGATCCGTCCGGAAAGTTCCGCAACGACTTCCTGGACCGAACAGTGTTTGGGAGCTGATATTGTCGCGATGATGCCCTCCCCCACCCGAAATACCGTCGCCATCAGCGAGCCCGATCCGTCCCGGCGAAACAACCTGGCGCTGCTGACCTCCCTTGTCCATCACAACGGTGTGCTCAGCCGCGCCCAGCTGACCAAGCGGACCGGCCTGAACCGCTCCACGGTAGGTGCGTTGATTGGGCAGCTCGTGAACTTGGAAGTGGTGTATGAGGCTGCGCCGTCCGGTGAGGCGCAAGTGGGCAGGCCCAGCCCGATCGTCCACCCCCGGCCGTCCATAGCGGCGCTTGCGGTCAACCCGGAGATTGATGCCGTCACCATCGGTCTTGTGGGCCTCGGCGGGAAGGTCCAGAAGAAGATCCGTTTCGACACGGAGCGGATCCCCACCGCCAAGGAAGCCGTGAACATCGCGGCTGCCGTGATCGAGGGAATGCGGTCCGAGCTGGACGCTTCATACCAGGTCATGGGCGTGGGCATCGCTGTGCCGGGGCTCGTCAACCGCGACGACGGCGTGGTCCGGCATGCGCCGCATCTGGGCTGGCGTGATGAACCCGTCGCCCGGATGCTCGGCGAAGCCACCGGATACCCGTGCCACGCGGCCAACGACGCATCGCTTGGCGCTGAGGGCGAGCTCCTCTTCGGCGCGGGTGCGGGCCAAAAGAACCTGATCTTCCTCAACGGTGGTGCCAGCGGAATCGGCGGCGGAATCGTAGCCGACGGGGAATTGCTTCGCGGAACATCCGGCTACGCCGGAGAACTGGGGCACACCTTTGTCCGCTCGTCGGGCAAACCGTGCCATTGCGGAGCCACCGGCTGCCTTGAGACCGAAGTCTCGCAGTCGTCGCTTTTCGAACTGGCCGGGATCGGCGGCGGCGACGCGGGTGACCTTGAGCAAGCGCTCCGCCGGAACAGCAGCGAAACGGTGGACGCGGAAGTGGCACGCCAGCTTGAGTTCCTTGGCATTGCTTTGCGGAATGCCGTGAACATCTTCAATCCTGAAGCGATTGTCCTGGATGGCTTCCTCGGCGTCTTGCACGCGCTGTCTCCCGGGAAGCTGGACAGCTTGCTCCGGTCCCAAGCGATGGACGGACCCGCCGACCAGGTGAAGACCTACCGCGCCGCCCTCGGCTCGGATCTCATGATGATCGGAGCCGCCGAACTGGCCTTCGCGCAGTTCCTCTCGGATCCCGCAGGCGCCTTGGCTGCGCTTCCTATGGGAAAGGTCGACTATGTCCGATGACAATTCGCCCATGGGCGCGCACTTTGAACTCATGGCCAGCATCGGCGGCCGCATCCAGCGCGCCGTCGTGACCGAAATCGCCGCGAGCCTGCGGGAACTCGAGGTCGACGGGGTGGCCCTGGTCCAGGACTATCCCGCCGACGCCCAACCTCCGTGGTGCGCAGGTTGGGTCCTGGTTCCCTGGCCAAACCGGGTGGCTGGCGGCACCTGGAGCTACGATGGCGAAGCCCAGCAACTCGACATCACGGAACCGGCCAACGGCAACGCCTTGCACGGATTGCTGACGCGCACTCCCTACCAGGTCAGCGCCCGCACCCCGGACAGCATCACGCTCGGCGCGGGGATCTCGCCGCAACCGGGATACCCGTTCGAGCTGTCGACGTCAGTCCGCTATCAGGTCGTGGAGAACGGGCTGCTCGTCGCCCACAGCCTGGAAAATACCGGAACCCGTCCCGCCCCCGTCGCTCTCGGCGCACACCCTTTCCTCCGCCTGGGCAACGTACCCACCGAGGAACTCACGCTCTACATCAACGCCGATACCCACATCGAGGTGGACGAACGCCTGAACCCCAGCGGAATCACCACGGACGTCACCGGAACCAGATATGATCTCCGCGCCGGCCGGCTGGTTGGCTCAGTTGACCTCGACGACGCCTGGAGCGGTGTCCGCCGCGAGGAGGACGGAAGTTCCCTGCACTACCTGGAAGCGCCCGACGTCAGCCAGGTCCAGCTGTTCATGGATGCCTCCTTCAGCTACGTCCAGGCCTTCACCACCACGGACTTCGCCGCCACCGGAGGTATGGTGACCGCCGTCGCGGTTGAACCGATGACGGCGCCGGCCAATGCCTTCAACAGCGGCGAAGGCCTGCGCTGGCTGGAACCCGGCGAGTCATGGGAGGCCACCTGGGGTATCCGGTACCTGACGACGGGCGAAGTTCCCCACGGCACGGAGAAGGCCTGACGACGCCGGCAGCAGCTACTTCCCTGCCGGCCACCCTGTGTACTGCTCCGCAAGGTATGCCCGGGCGTGGCGGGAGGAGACCACCGAGCGGAGCTCGCCAAGCTGGCGGGCAACGCCGAAGTCGTCCGAACCGGGAACGGTGTGCAGCATGGACGTCATCCAGTAGGAGAAGTGCTGGGCCTTCCAGACCCGCTCGAGCGCACGGTCGCTGTAGGACTCGAGCAGCTCCCTCGAGCCGCTCGAGTAGAAGGAATCGAGTCCTTCGAAAAGAACCTTGACGTCGTGGAGTGCCAGGTTCAGCCCCTTCGCTCCGGTGGGCGGGACGGTGTGGGCGGCGTCGCCGGCCAGGAACAGGTTCCCGTGCCGCATCGGCGTGTGGACGAAGCTGCGGAACGGCAGGACCATCTTCTCGAGGACCGGCCCTTCCTTGAGTTCGAAGCCGTTTCCGTTGACGCGGCGGCGGAATTCGGACCAGATGCGCTCGTCGTCCCAATCCGCCACGTTTTCCTTGGGGTCGCACTGGAAATACATGCGCTGCACATTCTCGGTGCGCTGGCTGACCAGGGCGAAGCCGTTCCCGGAGTTGGCGTAAATCAGTTCGTCCGAGCTGCGTGGGGCCTGGGCAAGGATGCCGAACCAAGCGAAGGGATATTCGTGGAAACCCCACTTCCGGTTTGCCTCGGGAATCTGGAAGCGGCAGTGGCTGCGGGAACCATCAGCGCCCACCAGGAAGTCCGCCTGGATCTCGAATTCCTGGCCCCCGGCGTCGGTGAACCACACTTTAGGCCTGCCTTCGAGATCGTGGATGGCAGTGTCAGTGACGCTGTACCTGACGTCACCGCCGTCGGCCTTGCGTCGCGCGGCCAGGTCAACAAAAACATCCGTCTGCGGGTAGAGCCACACCGATTCGCCCACAAGCTCCTTGAAGTCGATCCGGTGGCTTTCGCCGTTGAAGCGCAGTTCGATCCCGTCGTGCCTGTCGCCGTCGCGAAGCACGCGGTCGGAGACGCCGCTGTCCACGAGCAGGTTCACGGAGCCGTGCTCCAGGATGCCCGCCCGGACCGTTTCGGCGATCTGCTGGTGGCTGCGGACTTCGATGACGGTGGATTCGATCCCCGACTTGGACAACAGGTGGGACAGCATGAGACCGGCAGGGCCGGCGCCCATAATGGCCACCTGGGTAGTGATGATCTTGCGTGGCATGGTATTCCTCGCTTCATTGCGGCGCGGCACCTGGAGGGCTGCGGTGGTCTGCTGATCAGTGTGACCCGCGCCGCATCCCCGGCGTTAGCTCAATTCCGTTGAACGGAAGGCTTTGATGCGTTCCGTTGCCCGCCGAGCTGGCGCCCGATTCCGCGGGCGGCGGTCTGAAGCGCAGGAACCAAGGCCTGCAGGCGCATTTCGGCGAGGGGAACCACGACGCCGAGCGCGGCTACCGTGCGCCGGCTGCCGTCCACGACAGGCACCGCGATTCCCCACGTGTCCGGATCCACCACGCCCGCGAGCTGCGCGTACCCCTGCCGCGCGGTTTCAGCCAAGAGGTTACGGACGACGTCGGCCGTTACCTTAGCCTCGGGGTCGCTGAATTGCTTGAGGTACGCGGCCTGCTGTTCCCGCGACTGGCCGGCCAGCAGCGCCAGCCCGGCCGAGGAAATATGAACGGGCATCCGGCCGGCTACCCGGGCACGGTTCGCCACGGAGCCCCGGCGGGACAGGCGCTCCACGAACAACGCCTCCCAACCGTCGAGCACGGCGAGGTTCACGTTCTGGTTGAGGACCTGCTGGATGTCCTCCATGAAGGGCAGTGCCGCTTGCCGGAGGGCCAAGGTGGGTGAATTCCTGTTGACGAGTTCCCACAGCCGCAGGCCCAGGCGGACATCTCCGCCGGGAGCCAGTTGCAATAACCCGTGGCCGGCGAGCTGCCGGACCAGGCGATGGGCGCTTGTGAGCGGCAAGCCGGCTGTTTCAGCGAGCTCGGAAAGCCGCAGCGACGTGGAGCCTTCAGGGAACGCCTCGATGATCCGGACGATGCGATCAACGACGGAATCACCGGATGCCGAGTTGGCCACTGCGCTTTCCCCACTTCCCGCGCGATCTTATCCGCCCAGTACGCGCGGATTCCATTCAACGGTGGGTTAAAGCTTAGCGCGGTTCAGCCTTAGCGCGGTTCAGCTGGTTCCGCCGGCGCATCCTTGGTTTCCCGCGACGAGATCTCCATGCCGATTGCCTCATAATGGGCCAGTACTACGGGGGAGGCAGATGTGCTCGGCTGGTCCAGCAGGCCGAAAGCGAAATCGCTGGCAGCAAGAAGTTCTTCATCGGAGTACTTCTCCAAGGGGTGAAGTCCCGCCGAATCGATTGACGCCGCGAATTCGCCGCTGATCTCCATAGCTTTCGTTCCCGTCTCGGTCGCCACCGTAAGGCTGTCAGGTTTGTCCATAAATTCCAGGGAAACTCCGGATCCGGCAGGCAGGCCGACCTCCGTGGCTCCGCCGCCAATTGCATTGAGGTCGTTGCGGAGTCCCGCCAGCGCCTGCGATTCGACCATCGCGGCGTGCGAGAAGCCTACTCTGATGTGGGAGGTGATGCCCATGCGCCGAATCCGGCGGACAATGTGCACGAGCGCGGAACGGGAGTCCTGGTTCAGGCTCCCCCGGACGTCTATCTCAACTGCGTCCGCGGAGACATCGAATTTTACGAGGGCGTTCAATCTACGGTCCATAGGTACTCCAAAAGAGGTGTCTATGGCCGACGGCTCAACCTCAAGAAGCGTATCCCGTGCAAACCTCGTTGTACACCCGCCCCTAGACGGATGGGCGGCCCGGACTCACCCAGCCCGGCTGCGGCCAGGCTCTTGAACCTGCTCTTTGAGTGGCTCTTCGAAGTGGGTCAGGGTGCCCGCCGCGTCAACGGAATCCACCAGGGACTTGGCGATATCGCGCAATTTGACGTTGCGGTTACTGGAGGCCTCGGTGAGGATCCGGACGGCGTCCTCCTGGCTGCAGCGGCTCTGCGCCATGACGATTCCGATCGCCACGTCAATGACTGTGCGGGACTCCATGGCCGCCCGGAGATTCTTTGCACTGTCTGCGTGGAGGGCGAACCGGATGGCAAGGCGCAAGGCCTGCGATACCTCCCGGGTATATCCGCGGGCCCGGTCCGCGGCCCTTTCGTCGAACTTGTAAGGGGCTTCGGAGTACAGGTTGAGCGCTGCCTTGGCTTCTCCCTCGAGGTTGAAAGGCAACGACAACACCGACCTCAGTCCGTGCGATGCAACCGCGTTTGCGTAGTCAGGGCCCCACCGGTTCTCCTCAAGAAGATCCGGGACGTAGACTTCCCTTTCCTCCTCGGCAGCCGTCAAGCACGGTCCCTGGGCCAAGGAATACTGGATTTCGTCCACTTCGCGGGCCTCGTCGCTGCTCCAACCAATCGTCATTGATTTCCGCTCGCGCAGCAGCGTGATCCCACAGAGTGCGTCATCGCCGTCGCCCGCCACCTGGTGGGCCGAAAACCGCGCCAGCTCGTTGAGGAAGTCCTCGAAGTCGGCGCTCTCCAGGATCAGGTTCTGGATACGGTCGATAGTGGTCAAAGTGTTGTCTGCTGGAAGCATCGCGCGTTCTCCCGGTGAATATGCTGATTGCTGCATGTGGAAACGTAAGTTCCTTTACATAAGTTCCCACAAGGCCGGGGATTCGAAAACGCCTATTTTGACGTGAGTTCCCTGACCCGCGGCCATGCAGCGGGCGCCAGGACCACAGCGACGCCGACGACGGCCCCGATCACCGTCTCCACAATGCGGTCCCGCAGCAAGCTCCCGGGCGGAACATCGGCCACCAGCAAGGTGGAAATGAGGGCGAGCGGTGTGACGAAGATCTGCGCCACGAGATATTGGCGCGCAATGAAGAGCTCTGCTCCGAACTGGCATACGGCAATCACCAATACCATCTGCCATGGCGCCGGCCCGAGCCAGAGGATTCCTGCCAGCGCCAGCAAGCCGAGCAACGTCCCCACAATCCTTTGGATTCCGCGTTCCACGCGATGCCGGGTGCTGCGACCCGCCAACGGAACCACTGCCGCCACCATCGCCCAATAGCCGTGTCCGAACCCGAGCCATTGCCCGGCCAACGTCGCAAGCGTTCCGGCCAGACCGGCAGCCACGAAGTAGCCCAGGCCTTCCAGCCAAGCTGCCCGGATTTCCTGCGGCAACAACCGATGCGCCGGCGGCGGCTTCCACGGCGTCCGGTGGCTGGGGACTAACCGCGCCGACATGCCGATCAGCAACGCCAACACCGTAGTCAAAACCGCAGCCAACATCGCTTCCCAGAGGGGCGGCTGCCGGGGTACCGAGGCGATCGCCGCGAAAGCGAAGATATGGAAGAGGGAACCTGCCGGGCGAAGCCGCCACAGCGCGGTCACCACCGAGCACAATGCGGCAACCAATGTGGTGCCGAGCGTGAGGATCCACACATACGCGTCCGAGCCCTGCCCGGCCCTGGCCGTCAAGGTGGCGAGCAGGATGATGCCAAGGAGCAGGGACCCGGCCCGGAGCTGGCTTCGAAAACGGTGGCTGTGCGGCTCGTTCCGGCCGTAGATATTCGTGAACGCCGCAAAGCTGGCGAACACCACAAGGTCCAGCCGTCCGGAGAACACAAGGATGATCAATGGCAGGAAGACACCCACCGCACAGCGCAAAGCCGGGTGATGGTCCTTGTTTCCGGGACCGATCCTGAACATCTCTGCCAGGGCGTTCAAATTGGATTGCCTGCCTCTGCTTGCTTCTCTTGAGCGCCGTGTGTTGCTCAACTATGACTTCCCGACGGCGGCACTGGCATCCGCTACGAGCTTACGCCGGGCGGCTCCAGGCAGCCGGATCAGCTTCCGTTGAATGGAGCAGAGCCGAGGCGTATGACGGTTATGCAACAGGGACCATGACCCGCTCCATGGAACTCGATTGATAGTGTCGAGTAGGTCGTTACCAGCCGGGCCGGGGCTCATTCCGGCCATATCGCCTGTCCCATTCACCGGAGGTCACCCATGCTCAAAGGTTTCAAGGACTTCGTCCTTCGCGGCAACATCATCGAGCTGTCCATCGCGGTCGTCATCGGCACCGCATTCACAGCCCTTGTCACTGCATTCACCACGAACATCGTCAACCCGGTCATCGCCGCCGCCGGCGGAGTCAACGCCCAGGGACTCGGCTTTTCCATTTGGCCCGACAACCCGAAGACCTTCGTCAACTTCGGCGCCGTCATCACCGCCTTCCTGACCTTCCTGATCACCGCCGCCGTGGTCTACTTCATCTTCGTCGCGCCCATGAACAAGATCAACGAACTGACCAAGCGCCGCGCCGCCATCGCAGAGCCCGAAGACAAGCCACTGCCGGCCGACACCGCCTTGCTGGTTGAAATCCGCGACCTCCTGACCGAGCTTGCCGCGGCCAACAAGAGCAACGAGAACGCCCGCTAGGCTTCGGGCTTTGCCGCCGGTTCGGCGCGTCCGGTCGGCGCCGAACCGGCTCCACGAATACCGCCACAGATCTTGACGCAGGCGCAATCCGGCTGAAACAGGGGCCGGGCACGATAGGTGCCATGACGCCGGACAAGAAGACTTCCGTTACCGCTGAGCTCTCCTGCGAAGTGTGCGGCCAGATGCCCGAGGCCCCGAAGGCCAGGGTAACCGTCGCCCAAATCGCCGTGATGCTGCCCGTCGAACTTCTTGTCCACGCCGTTGTTGTTGAGACGGAACTGCCTTACGTGGCCAAGGTGCTCCTCCTGACCGTGACAGCAACGGTCCTCGTCATCTGGGCTGCCGAGCCCTCCGCGGCCAGGATCCTGCGGCGCTGGATCCATGCGCGCGCCCTCCGCCACCGCAGGATGCTCCATTCGGCCCCGGCGCTTTGGCGGGCGAGGACGGTGCTCCGCGACCAGCCAGGTTCCCTCCAACGCATCACCCAATCGCTCGCCAGGGCGGACATCAACATCCTCGGCATCCATGTCCACCCCATGGACGGAGCCGGCATGGACGAATTCGTGCTGTCCGCCCCTGGCCACCTCGGCGAGCATGAGCTGCTGGCAGCGCTCGACGACGGCGGCGGCCGCGATTCGCACGCATGGCCGACCACGGCACTCGCCATGGCGGACGGCCAGACCAAGGCACTGAGCCTCGCCGCGCGGATCGCCGAGAATCCGCACGAACTGCCAATGGCGGTCGCGGAACTCCTCTCGGCGAAAGTCGTCACTCCGGGACGGGAAGGTCCTGCGGTCGAGGCTGGCGCCGCCGTCGGGCCCTCCACGACGCTCCTCAAGATTCCGACCGCATGGCACGGCCCGCTCCTGTTCTCCAGGCCGGACGAGCCGTTCACGCCGGCGGAATCGGCACGCGCACATCGGCTTGCCGAGCTGGCGGAAATCCTGGCGCACACCCGGAGCACCGGATCGAAGGACCGGGACTAAGCACGGTCCCCGCGACGGCTCAAGATCCGCTTCGTATCCCATACCCTGCGCGGCAGGGATTATCGAGCCGACATTCCGCCAGGCTTGGAACCCGGTCACATTCCGTTTCTACGATTCGTATACCAAAAGCCTTGACGGTGGGGCGCGTCACATTTACTTTTGATTTTGGGATCCCAATACGGGATCCCAAATCGGGTCCAACAAGCCGGCAACCCGTCGCCCCACGTTCAAGACCCTCCCCGCTCCCCGAACTCCCCCGAAGGAGAAGCTATGTCTCTCCAAAACACCGACACAACAAGCGCAACCCAAGGAAAAACAGGAGGCACCGGCAAGGACGGCGTGCAGCGACGCACCAACGTCCGCTGGAAGCTGTTCGTCCTGCTCCTGATCCTCGTTTCCGTCAACTACATCGACCGCGGCTCCATCTCCGTGGCACTGCCCATCATCCAAAAGGAATTCAACCTGGCCCCGGAGCTCGTCGGACTCCTTCTCTCGGCATTCTTCTGGACCTATGCCCTCATGCAGATCCCGGTCGGCTTGCTCATCGACAAGTTCGGTCCCCGCAAGGTGGTCACCGCGTCGTGCATCGGCTGGGGCGCCGCAACCGCTGCGTCCGGCCTGGCCGGCGGCTTCCTGAGCATGTTCATCGCACGGCTGGGCATCGGCGTCACCGAGGCAGGCGTGATGCCGGCCGGAGGCAAGCTCAACGCCATCTGGATGCACAAGAAAGAACGCGGCCGCGGAGCCACGATCCTTGACGCCGGTGCACCCCTCGGCGCCGGACTGGGCGGCATCCTCATCACCTGGCTCATCGCTTCCACCGGCAGCTGGCGCTCTTCGTTCATCATCGCCGGTATCGCCACTATCCTCATGGGCCTGGCGGTCTGGTGGTACGTCCGGGACAACCCCCGCCACCACAAAGCCGTCAACGACGCCGAGGCCGACTACATCGAGGCCTCCCACGCCGAAGAGGACGCCGAGGCCACGAAGGACGGCGTCAAGGGCAAGCGCGCACTCCTCCCCTACCTGAAGTTCCGCTCATTCTGGGCCATGTGCTTTGGCTGGCTGGGATTCAACGGGGTGTTCTACGGCCTGCTGACATGGGGACCGCTCTACCTCGCCCAGGCAAAGCACTTCAACCTGAACACCATCGGCTGGTCCACGTTCGTGATCTTCGGCGCCGGCTTCGTCGGTGAGATCCTCGGCGGCACGATCGCTGACAAGTGGCGGGCAGCCGGCGGCTCGGCCAACCTAGTCATGCGTACCCTGCTCGGCATCTCCAGCGTCGTGGTGGTCGGCGGCCTGGTTGGCGTGACGGTCGTCGCAGACCCCATCACCGCCGTCGTGCTCCTCTCGGTGGTCTTGTTCTTCCTCCGCTGGGTGGGACTGTTCTGGTCCATCCCGGCCATCCTCGGCGGCCGCACCAACGCCGGCGTCCTGGGCGGCGCCATGAACTTCAGCGGCAATATCGCCGGGTTCGTCACCCCGATTGTGGTAGGCCTGATTGTCGGGGCCACCGGCTCCTACACCTGGGCACTGCTGTACTTCGTTGGGTCCGCGGCCATCATGGGCATCTCCGTGCTGGCATTGGATTACAACAAGCGACTCCCGGTCTGACTCGCCTGACCGGACCGGCCGTGCGGTCCTGAACCGCCGCACCGCCGGGCGCCTCCGGGTTGCCGGGCGATAGGACCCACCGAAACACGAATGGAGCAAAGATGCTGATTGCAGAAGACACGTCCGCCGCGGACCGTCCCCTCCGGGAAGCCGTACGGGACGCCATCCGTTCGCGAATCTTCGAGGGCCACTACGCGCCCGGCACCCGACTGGTGGAGAGGGACCTCGCCGCCGAATTCAACGTGTCCCGGCTCCCCGTCCGCGAAGCCCTTCGCATGCTGCGGCAGGAGGGCCTCATCCGGGACAGGGCCTCACGCGGTTCCGAAGTGGCGGGCTTGAGCCCCAAAGACGTTGAGGACCTTTTCGATGTCCGCCAATCACTCGAAGTCCTCGCCTGCCGCCTGGCCGCTGCCCGCGCCACGGACAAGGACCTCAAGCACCTGGCGGGGCTCCTCGATGACGCCAGCCGCTTCCTTGCGAAAGGCTCGATCCTCGAGGCGCACCGCGCCAATAGCGAATTCCACGATGCCATCACGGCCATCGCCAACAACGGCTTCCTCCGCACCGCGTTGGAACCGCTCCAAGGCCGCATGCACTGGCTCTTCCGCCACGTTGATGATTTGCCGGAACTGATCCAGGAGCACCGCGATCTCTACGCCGCCATCGCCAGCGGCGATCCCGAGCGCGCCGCAGCCCAATCGGCGTCGCACATTGGAAAGTACCGCGAGCAGTTCCCCCGGAACGAGCCCGCCACAGAACTCAAGTTGCAAGGCAAAAGACCATGAAATTGCTAGTCATCAATCCCAACATCAGCACCGATGTCACTGCGCTGATCGACACCGAAGCCCGCCGGTCGGCGGGGACTGTCACCGAGCTGATCGTCCGCACCGCCGGACATGGCGTCGAATACATCGAGACCCGTTTCGAATCCCTCATCGCCGCCGGGGCCGTCGCCGAAATCATCGCCGAATACTGTGCCGCTCCCGTCGAAGGCGACGATCCAGCGGCGGACCGCATCGACGGCGTCGTGGTGGCCGCATTCGGCGATCCCGGGATGCCTGCCCTCAAGGAACTCGCCGACGTGCCGGTCATCGGCATCACCGAGGCGGCCTTGTGCGCCGCCGCCCTGCAAGGCCAGCGCTTCTCGATCATCGCCATCTCCGACCGGATCACGGCCTGGTACCGGGATTGCGTGGAACATTTCGGACTGGGAAGCCGTCTCGCCTCCATCCGCTCCATCAACCAAAGCCTCAAGGGCATCGGAACTGTGCAGCAGGATTTCAAGGAAACCCTCCTGGCACTGAGCCGGCAAGCCGTCGCCGAGGATGGCGCCGACGTCGTCATCCTGGCGGGTGCCCCGCTCGCCGGACTCGCCCGCGAACTCGAGGGACAGATCCCCGTTCCCGTCGTGGACGGGATCTCGGCCGGCATCCGCATGGCGGAAGCCGTGGTGGCGTTGCAGTCCGGTTTCCACCGCCAAGGCGCCTTTGCGCCGCCACCCGTCAAACGGCGCCAGGGACTTTCTGAAAACCTCGACGCCGCCCTGGCCGCCATCCAGTCCGCAGCTTCCGCAACAGGCACCCCAGCCGTTGTTTCGGCCGGAAAGTAGGGACACCGTGACCATCCATGATCTCGTCATCGCCCACGGCACCGTCGTCAACAGTTTTGGCAGGCAAGCGGCCCATGTAGTGGTGGACGGCGGCCGCATCACCCGGCTCCTCGACGCCTCCGAACCCGTCCCTGCGGCCTCGCGCACCATTGACGCATCCGGCAAGCTGGTCATCCCGGGCGGGGTGGACGGCCACTGCCACGTAGCCCAAGTCACCGGCCGCTACCGCACCCTCGACGACTACCGCACCACCTCCACCGCCGCACTGTGGGGCGGAACCACCACCATCATCGATTTCGGCATTCCGCGCGACGCCCAGGAGTCCCCGCTGGACGCCGTCCTGAACAAGAAGCGTCTCGCGGAAGAGTCCCGCTGCGACGTCGCACTCCACGGTTCCGTGGTCACCTGGGACGAGACCGTGCCCTGGCAGCTGGAACAACTCGCCGCAGAGGGCGTCCGCTCGGTGAAGATGTACACCACGAACCGCGGCTCCACCATGGCCGACGGCGACACCATCCTGAAAGTCATGCGCGAAATGGTGCGCCTGGACGGACTGACGTACATCCA
Source organism: Arthrobacter alkaliphilus (assembly GCF_021483235.1). Classification (GTDB taxonomy): domain Bacteria; phylum Actinomycetota; class Actinomycetes; order Actinomycetales; family Micrococcaceae; genus Arthrobacter; species Arthrobacter alkaliphilus. Next base: position 108,185 of record NZ_JAKEEC010000011.1, read on the forward strand.
TGCCGAGCACGATCCCATCATTGCCGACTGCACGGAACAGCACGCCGCGGACGGCCGGATCGGCATCGAGCACCTGCATTCGACACGTCCGGAACTCGCCGAGGAAATCTCCGTCAAGGAGACTCTCGCCATGGCCGGGTATACCGGCGCGCCGGTCTACTTCGTGCACCAGTCGACGCCGGGGGCGGTGGACCTTGTCACCGAGGCCCGGGCAAACGGCCAGGAAGCGTACTCCGAAACCTGCCCGCACTACCTCACGCTGGATGACACCGTCTACGGCTCAAAATTCCCCGAATGGTATGCCTGCTGCCCGCCCATGCGCAGCGCCGAAACCGTGGCCGCGCTGAAGGAACGCCTTGCAGCCGGCGCCATCCACACGGTCTCCTCTGACCACTCCTGCTACGACCTCTCGCAAAAGCGCGAGCGCACCGATGACGTCCGTTTCATGCCCCACGGGCTCCCCGGCGTCGAGACCCGCATGGCCGTCACGTTCACCGCGATGGCTCCGGACAGCACGGTGGAGGACTTTGTCGAGGTCTTCTCGGCCGGCCCCGCACGGATCAACTGCGTGCCCGGCAAGGGCACCATCGCGGCAGAGTTCGACGCCGATCTGGTCATCTTTGATCCCGCCGAGGAACGCGAGGTCGACGGCGGCGCGCTCCACATGGGTACTGACTTCTCGCCGTTCGAAGGGAAGACGCTGAGCGGCTGGCCCGCCGTCGTCGTCTCCGGCGGGCGAGTAGTGGTCGACGACGGCGGTTTCCACGATCCCGGCCCCGTGGGCCGTTTCGTTGCCCGCAACGGCTTCGCCGCCCACCGCGATGCGCTTTCCAGCGGTGCCGCCGCTGTATCCGCTCCCGCCACTACTTCCCTCTAGGAGCCCCCATGCCTTCAAGCAACCGCCCCACCCGGATCGGCATGATCGTGCCGTCCTCCAACACCTGCCTGGAGCCGCAAAGCTACCGGATCCTCGGCGACCGCCAGGACGTCACCGTCCATTTCACGCGGATCCCTGTCACCCGGATCGCCCTCGACGAATCCTCGGACAAACAGTTCGATTCGGCCGTCATGCGGGAGGCAGCCGAACTGCTCGCCACCGCCGACGTGGACGTCATCGCATGGAACGGAACCTCGGGTTCCTGGCTCGGTGCAGGGCACGACGAAGCTCTTGTCCGCGAAATCACCGAGGCCACGGGAATCCCCGCAACGACCTCCACACTGGCATACCTGGAGGCCTTCAAGACGTTCCGCACTGAAAGGATCGGCCTGTTCACGCCCTACACCGGGGACGTCAACCAGGCGATCATCGAATCCTACGAGCGCGAGGGCATCAAGACCGTGGACCATCGCCACCTGGACCTGAGCAACAACGAATCCTTCGCCCGGGTCACGGACGCAGAAATGATGCCCGGGTCCTTGGAACTTGCATCCTCGAACCCGGACGCGCTCATTTACTTGTGCACGAACCTGTACGGCGCCAACATCACGGCGGACGTGGAGGAAACCACCGGAGTACCGGTGCTTGATTCCGTGGCGGTCACGCTGTGGTATTGCCTCAAGCTTGCCGGGGCGCCATTGCTGGCGCCGAAGTGGGGCCGGCTGCTTGCGGAACGTGCCTGATTCGTCTCCTGTTAGAGAGGTTGGATGTTCTCCGCCTGGGGGCCTTTAGGGCCTTGCACGACGTCGAATTGGACCCTCTGGTTCTCGTCCAGTGATCGGTACCCGCTCGTGGCGATCGCTGAGTAATGGGCAAAAACGTCCGCCGAACCGTCGTCGGGGGCAATGAAGCCGAAACCCTTCTCGGCGTTGAACCACTTGACAATACCTGTTGCCACGGCCATGTTCCTTCTCTGAATCTGACTGACCACCGGCTTCAAACCCGATGCCCCCGGACGCATACGTCCGCTTCCTCAAAGCTACGTGGCGGGGTTCGGGGGCGCAAGGATCTTCGGGGGTCCCGGTGTTCCCCGGTGCACGAATCTTGAGGATTTCTTGTTCTTCTGCAGGGCGGGATCTTGCGACTGGCACGGCAGAGTGGTTGGCGATCAGCATCCGTCGACCATAAGGAGAACACCAAGTGGGGATGTTCGGGCGCCGGTTCCAAGTGGCAGCGCCAAAGATCCACGTGGACATCCTCGAAGATCACGCACTGCTGCGCGAGAGCCTTGCTTCCTGGTTGGAGGCCAACGCGGCCGCGGTGAAGGTGGTGGGCAGGTTCAGTTCCTGGGCCGAGCTCGCCGCCTCGCTGGGACAGTTGTCCGACGTCGTCATCGTGGACATCATCCTTGGTGACCGGATCCCGCTGCGCTCCAAGATCCAGGCCATTCTCTCCACGGGGTCGCAAGTGGTGGTCTGCAGTTCCCTTGCGACCCCGCTGGTGATCCGCCAGGCGTTCGACGCCGGGGCGCTGGCCTACGTTCCCAAGACAGCGGGAGCCGAAGTGCTCACCACAGCCGTGCTCGCCGCGGCGCGCGGCGAGAAGTTCGTGCTGCCTGAGCTTGCGGGCGTCTTTGACGTCCCCGGGCCGCGGATCCGGCTCACCCCGCGCGAACACGAAGCCGTGACGCTGTACCTGGGCGGATCGGGCGGAACGATGGCCGAGGTCGGCGCAACCTTGGGCATCAGCGCCGATGGCGTCAAGAAGCTCCTCGTCTCCGTCCGCCGCAAAGCCCAGAGCGGGCCGGAACCACTTAGCCGGCCCGCGCTCCGGGAACTATTGATCGCCGACGGCTGGTTGCTCCCGGATCAGTGAGGGGCGGCGTTGGCCGGTGAGCTTAACCCGGCGTCGTGCCGCTTTCCCAATACTTTTCGCCCAGGGATTCTTGATATAGCAGCAGGAAGGCAGCCATCGACGGCGCAGCTCGATACCAGTCCTCTCGAGGATCCAAAGGTAGGGCAACAAGCACTCCGGTCCCATCCGCTGCCATGACTAGGAGGTCCAGATCGCCTAAGAACTCGCCGATCACGATGTCGGCCAGCGTGGCATCATTTGGTCGTGCCGCACCAAACTCGACCGTTCGAGTTGCCGCGTCCTCAGGGGACAACAGAACCAAACCCCATTGCCCGTACTCGACATCCTCGAAGAGCCGTGCGTTTCGACTCGCTGACCAAAGCTGACGCAGTTCATCTGGCACTCCACCAGGCCAGTACGCATCAATCTCCGTCGCCGAAGCCGGTGTGGATAGGGAACAGCCCAACTTGAATGGGTTGCCACCGAGCCCCACTTTCGGCTCCTCGAACGCGCGGAACGACCCCAGAACCGTTGCAACGTCAACGACCATGACGAAACCACCAATTCGTCATTCGATCCGCACCCGGAAGACGATTCGACTGAAATCTGGCTCGGTGCCGATATCAGCACATGAGTACTTAGACGACCCATCGGCGAGCGGCTCGACCAGCATTCCTGACGTGAAGCTTTGAGATTCGAACTTGCGACCTCGTCCGGAGTCCCAAACGTTATAGAACACCAATCGCCCGTCGGTCTCGACGACGGTGATCGTCGAAGATGCAGGTGCTGAGTCACTCCAAAGCACCAGAGAGGGACTCGAGGTGCCCGCAATTTCCAACCGACCAGCCGTCGCTATGAATACTCCCTGCCGCCAGCGCGGCCCAACAGCCTCGAATGTCACGGTGACGTGCTGTCCCGCCGAAACGGGCAGGGACTCAATCATGACCGCAGGTTCACCAATTGGCCCCACGATGGTGGTGCTCACGGTCCTAGGGGGTAGGTGAGTAGGGCTATAGCGAGTCACGGCGTGGGTCCTGAGTCGAATCGGAAGGGGCCAACAGCGGCATGCTGCCAAGACCAGAGAGGCTCAAAGTTGAACAATGTGTGCCCGCCGCCTTGCTGCCGCGGGGTAACCTGTTTAGTTCCGCGAGCGTTTCTCGACCTCGTCTTTCGCTGGTCGGATGATGTCATGGAACTGAGTCTTGTCGAGATAATCGTCACCGGGCTTTCGGATGACGCGCCCGAGATAGGGATCACGTTGTTCCAAATTTTTGGCACCCTGCTGCAACGTCGTATACCCGGCTTCTTTCTCCGCGCGCTCGCGAGCCGGCACGCGCCCTACCAGCACCGTTACAGGTATAACGCTCCCTAATGCAACAAGGACCATAAGGTTGGTGAACCACGACTGGGGCATTCCGGAACGACTCAGGATTAGAAGAATAGCAAGGAGTATCAGAGCGACAGTGGTCAGTCTGAACCTTAGGCGCAGAAGGCTGTAGGCGGTCGGTCCATTGATCAATTTTCCGTCGCAGATCTTAGTCACCATGTAACGATCCCATAGCCGTTGGTAAAGAGGTCGGATGGCAGTGCGGAGACTTCCAAGCTTTGGCACGCCGACAGAGTTCCCCGGAGCGCAGGTCTTCTATGCCCGTCCCGAGCCATCACATTTAGACCGGTTCCTGAAGGGACCGCTGGGGATATGGCCAGGTGCCGGCGATGCTCCTGGGTCCTAAGCTTACCAACTGGCCGAAAGACCCCGGGTCTGAATCACCGTTAACCTCGTCAGCCCAACCGATTTCCGGGATCAGCCAACAACCGGCGTGCCATGGAGTCGCACGCTTCGTCTTCGGTTTCGAAGCTTGTATAACCGATACGTCCACCGCGCTCGGAATAGAAAACGGACCATCCACCAAGCTCTGGCAATAGGCAGAGGCACTCGTTGGGAACGTCTCCGCTCAAACTATACGAGTCAGGATTTACGGCTTCCGATGTTAGGAGCGCTCTAAGCGTTCTGCGATTTATTTAGGGTTCACCGGTTTCAGTACACCTGAATCGATCAGGTCTTGGATGGGGACCTTCAATTTGTTCTGTATTCCGTCGCCTCCACAAATGCAGGTGCGATGGCACCTACTTTGACAGAAACCCGCTTCAAAACCCCGTACGCACTATATTGCTGGGTATTTCCTCGGCGTTCTCGGAGGTGAGAACACCCTAGGACGGGAGGAGCGCCGGCTTGTTCACAAGCCCCAGCGCCGACTGGACGCAAAAGACGTAGACGGCGGCCTCATTGATGCATTCCCCATCCTTGCCCGCCCGAGGCTGCGCGGCCGACGATGCCCAGACAATCGGCAGTCGCCGGTCGCGCGCCACGGTGGTCGTCCGGGCCTAGAGAAGCCCGACCTTGGTCATCAGCTCGGTGACCTTCTCGCTGTTGAGCTTGGCGGGGTCCACGGAAGGTGCCTGAAGGTCCTTGAGGGGAACAAGCTTCGAGTTGGCTGGAACGTCGGAGCCAACCGTGTACTCGAATGAGTCACCGTTCTGGAGGACCTGCTGGCCCGTTTTGCCCGTGATGAACTTCAGGAACTGCTGGGCTTGGGCCTGCTTCTTGCTGGATGCCAGGACGGCGCCGCCAGAGACGCTGACGAACGCACCCGGGTCCTGGTTCTTGAAGTAGTGGAGACCAACATTCTTGCTGTTCTCTCCGGTTTGGGCCTGGTCCACGAAGGAGTAGTAGTGGTACAAAATTCCCGCGTCAACTTCGCCTGCGTTCACGCCGGCGAGAACCGGAGTGTCGTCCTTGTAGGACTTGAAGTTGGTTTTGGCCGCTTCCAGCCATTTCTGGGTAGCGTCCTCTCCCTTGAGCGCAAGCATCGCGCTGACGATCGCCTGGAAGTCGGCGCCGCCCGTGGACGCACCGATGCGTCCCTTCCATGACGGGTCTGCGAGATCCATCAGGGACTTGGGAGCCTGGCCCTCGCTGAGCTTGTTCTTGTTGTAGGCCAGCACGGTGGAGCGGGCTGCGATGCCCGTCCAATCGCCAGTCGACGGACGGTACTGCGCCGGAACCTGGCTGAGGGTTGCCTGGTCCACGGGGGCGAGCAACCCGGCACTCGCGATGCGGACCATGGCCGGGGAGTTTTCCGTCAGGAAGACGTCCGCTGGAGAGTTCTTTCCTTCCTCGCTGAGCTGGTTGCTCATTTCAAGGTCGTCCCCGTTGCGGAGCGTCACCTTGATTCCTGTCTCCTTGGTGAAGGCTTCCACCCATGCTCCGGTGAGGTTTTCATGCTGGGCGTTGTACACGACGATGCCGTCTCCCGACGCGCCAGCCGTGGAAGTACCGCTTGGTGCGCCGCTGCACGCCGAAAGTGCCAGCAACGTGGCCGTGGCGGCGGCAAGGGCCGCGGCGGGTTTGATACCGAATTTCATAGGGGGGCCTTTCAAGGGCTCCGGCAGGAACCGGAATGGTTGGGGGCAGCCCTACCCTTCATGCACAACGGTCCGACGAGTCAGAACGGCCACGAGATAGGCAAGGCAACCCTTACTCTAATAACAACATGCCTTTGTTGCGTAATTCTGGACACCCGGCGTCATCGGCGGACCCAAATCTCCACCCGCCGGCGTTAGGAAACCATTAAGGACCGACGACGGCGGCGCGCTTTGGTGGTCTGATGAAGATAAGCAATTCGGGCTTTGGGCTGTCCCTCCGCAGGAGTTGAATCCACCTTGAAACGCAATGACCCCGCCAGTGGAACGGCCGACGATTCCGGGCCTGCCGGCGCGGATGCGGACTACGTTGTTGTCGATGAGCTCGGTGCCTTCACCTACTATCCGTCCGAAACCGCCATGCTGGAGGACCTTGAGTACGTTGACGAAGCAGCCAGCATCCTGGACCGGGCTGGCAACAACTTCCACTTGACGTTGGAAGAAGGCGGGAAGCTCAGTCTGGGATCCTCGTTCGGGCAGGTCGAATTCACTTGGCTTCGCCAGGCCTGGATCAGCGACCGGCGACGCGAACCACAGGCGCATCGCCTGCTCCGCCTCTACCCCACAACGCTCGATGCGCTCCTGGCTGGAATATTTGAAACCCTTGCCCTGGAGCGTGCCAGCACCGCCACCAGCTCCCTCTGGGTATTGAATGCAGCGGGAGCGGAGACACACGCCGCGACGCTCCGGGACGTCGATACCCTCCTCGCACGGCTCGATCACCTTGAACGAGTGACAGTCCGCGACCCCTTCGGTCATGGTTACCGGCCCATCCGTCATCCAAAACACCGCCTCCACTCCCCTGGCGCAGGGCCGATCTACTATGTGGAGATTGAACCCGGAATACCGCCCGGCAGGAGCGTTCTGCGATAGTTGGGGCATGGTGAACGTCCAGACCGAAATACTCATCGAGCGGCCCCGCGAGATCGTGGCTGGTTATGCTTCCGATCCGGACAATGCCCCGGTCTGGTACGTGAATATCCGATCCGCACAGTGGCGGACGCCCAAGCCCCTCGCCGTCGGCTCCAGGGTTGCCTTCACGGCGCGGTTCCTGGGCCGAAATCTGGACTATGTCTACGAAATCACCGAGCTTGTCCCCGGCGAGAAACTCACCATGCGTACAAGCCAAGGGCCCTTCCCGATGCAGACCACCTACGCCTGGTTCGACGAGGGTGGCGCCACCCGGATGAGCCTCCGGAACATGGGTGAACCCTCCGGCTTCTCCGTGCTGGCCGGCATGATCATGGCGCCCATGATGCGCAGGGCCATGCGCAAGGACCTGGAGAACCTCAAGAACATCCTCGAGGCCAGCTAGAAGGGTCCCAAGCTCTCCCCGGGCCTGCAACTCGCCGAGGAAGTCATTCGATCCACATGCTGGCGAAATTCCGCTGTTGCGTGCGAGGATGAGCCAGACGATCGCCGCCGCGGTCCATATTGGGGGAAACATGACCGAAAGCACCAACCTGCCGGAAAACACGCAGCCCGGCAGCAACGCGTACGGCGCAACGCAGCGCCCACGGCCTCAGTTCGGAATCAGCGCCCCGGAATCCTCCGGCCCGCAGATTCCCTCCTGGCATCCGGAAGCCAACCATTCCCAGGCACCGGCATGGCCGCCCGCCGGCTCGACCCGAGCCGCCGAAAACGTGGTCCGAGGCACCCTGTTTGCCCTCGCAGCCCTCCCTATCGGCGTCGCGCTATGGCTCGTCATCTGGAGTTTCGGCTGGATGACATCGCTCGTCACCTTCGCTGCTGCAGCGATGGCTGCCCGTTTCTATGTGATGGGAGCGGGCGGGCTGAGCAGAAAAGGCGTGTGGGTGGTAGCGGGTATCACGGCTGCCACAGCGATCTTGTCGTTTGTATCGGGAGTCTGGCTGGACGCCGCCAAGTACATCAATAGCCAACCCTTGTCTTTGATCGCTAGCTCCAAGCCATGGGACTTGATCAACTACAACCTGGCCCACAACCCGAATTTCCTGAAGAGCTACGTGGGCGACTTCTCCATGGCACTGCTCTTCGGCGCCTTGGGTTGCTTCTTCACGCTTCGCCGCATGTTCGCCGCCACCAGGAATTCATAAACACTCAGCCGTTGGTGAGGGTGACGTCGTCGAGGTACATCCAGGTGTCGTCGGCAGGGCTGGAGCCGTCGAGGTGGACGTTGAACCAAAGGGTGATGGTCTGGCCCTTGTAGGCGGTGAGGTCGGCGGTGAGCTGGGTCCAGGTGCCGTTGTTGTTGCAGAGCTTGAACAGGCTCGCCACGGTGGCGCCACTGGTGGTGCGGACCTGTGCTTCCATCCAGTCGTACGGGCAGGCGGCGCCCGTGCAGGGGTCTTCCGCGCTGTGGGGTTGGTACCAGAAGGACAGGGTAGACGTCCCGGTGGCGGGAACAGTGATGGTCTGGGACAGGCTGCTGTCCCCTAGTGGCTCGGTTCCGGAGGCGACGCCGAGGAGCGCCGAGCCAGCCCCAGTGTGGGCAACCGTGGAGGCCACGGGTGCTTTGACGCCCCCGGTGACCCAAGAGCTCAGCCCGGACTCGAATCCACCGTTGGTGATGGTCGAGGTTGTGGTTCCCGTGGGGGTGACCGGCGCCGAGGCGGCCGACGCCGGTGAGGTGCCGATGGCGTTCGTGGCGGTGACCGTGAAGGTGTAGGCGGTGCCATTGCTCAGCCCGGTGACGTTCGCCGTCGTCGCGGGCGGGTTCCCGGTGACGGTGACCGGCGCCAGGGTCGTGGAGCCGGCGTGCGGGGTGACCGCGTAGGACGTGATCGCGGAGCCGCCGTTGTTCGGGGCAGTCCAGGAAACAGTTGCGGACCCGTTTCCGGCCGTCGCTGTGACACCTGTCGGTGCGGCCGGCGCCGTCTGGGTCGCCTGGCTATTGGTGAGCGTGACGTCGTCGAGGTACATCCACGTGTCGTCGGCAGGGCTGGAACCGTCGAGGTGGACATTGAACCAGAGCACGACGGTCTGGCCGTTGTAGGCGGAGAGGTCGGCGGTCAGCTGGGTCCAGGTGCCGTTGTTGTTGCAGAGCTTAAACAAGCTCGCCAGGGTGGTGCCGCTGGTGGATCGGACTTGTGCTTCCATCCAGTCGTATTGGCAGGTGGTGCCGTTGCAGGTGTCATCGGCGGTGTGTGGCTGGTACCAGAAGGACAGCGTAGACGTCCCGGCGGCGGGCATGGTGACGGTCTGGGACAGGCTGCTGTCTCCGAGCGGCTCGGCTCCGGAGGCGACGCCGANGTGTGGCTGGTACCAGAAGGACAGCGTAGACGTCCCGGCGGCGGGCATGGTGACGGTCTGGGACAGGCTGCTGTCTCCGAGCGGCTCGGCTCCGGAGGCGACGCCGAGGAGCGCAGAGCCGGTGCCGGTGTGGGCGACGGTGGAGGCGACCGGCGCTCTGACGCCGCCAGTGTTCCACGACGTGAGCCCTGATTCGAACCCGCCGTTCGCGACTCCCGGAACCGGCGCCGTCGGCGTGACCGGAGCCGACGGGGCGGACGCCGGCGACGTACCGACGGCGTTCGTGGCCGTGACCGTGAACGTGTAGGCGGTGCCGTT
>NZ_JAKEEC010000012.1 GCF_021483235.1 Arthrobacter alkaliphilus
CTCCGCCGTCGAGCCCCCCATGCACCGACGGCGGAGGGCTTCCACAGAAAGGAAGACCCAGCCATGACCGCATCACCAGTCCGCCACCGGCGGGTCTCCCGGACTGCTACCACTCCGGCAAGGATTGCCCGGGGAATGGTCAGCGTCATCAGCACAACGATGACCGTCGCGGCCGTGGTTGCGTTCCTGTTCCTCGCCGTCGGGCCCCGCGTCCTCGGCTACCAGACCAGCACCATGCTCACCGGCTCGATGTCGCCGCTGATCAACCCGGGCGACGTGGTTGTCACCGTTCCCGTCGCGGTCAAAGACCTGAAGGTCGGGGACATCATCACGTACCACATTCCCGTGGATGACCAGCGGGTGGAGACCCACCGGATCATCGACCTGGCAGTGAACAGCCAAGGCACTGCCACCGTCCGCACCAAGGGCGACGCGAACAATGGCGCAGATCCCTGGACAGCAACGTTGGCCGGCGGCCAGGTTGACCGCCAGGTGTTCACCGTCCCGTACCTCGGCAACGCGATCCGCGTCCTTCGTGATCCAGTTGTCCTGAAGGTCCTGATGTACGGCGCTCCGGCCGCGATTGTGGTCATGGTGCTCGTCTCCATCTGGCGGAAGAAGCCCGCTGGCGACGACGACGCCGGCACCGCCGCGAGCCCCCTTCCGGCGTTTGACCATCGCCCGCTCAAGCGGCTGGCGCGGGAAATGAAAAGCAAGGAAGCCGCCGAGAAGTTCGCGGCCTCCTACGCCAAGCTGCTTCCACAGCGTGTGAACAAGATCAGCCACGCCCTGAGCACCGGGAACGATGACCTGGCCATGGACGCGGTACTCAGCCTGAAGACGAGTTCATCGATGGTCGGGGCCCTCCGGATGGAACAGCACTGCGTACGCCTTGAACATGCCTTGGTCATGACCGATCACACAGCAGCCGCTCGAGCGGGGGAACTCGTACGCCAGCACCAGCCGCAGCTGGAGAAAGCCCTGGGTGGTCACACCGCCCGACGCGCCGCGTAAGATCCTTTTCACAGAACCGAACCGAATGCTCTGCCCTTACTGCGCGTAGCGGTAAGAATGGACCATCGGGCCTGACAGAAAGCCGCTGACCTTGCGTAGAAGCCGGAGCACCGCCGACGTCGCGAAGACGCCTGCGTTGGGTCGCGTCGCCGCGGTCCTCGCGGCGGCCGCGGTGCTGGTCTTCGCTCCGGGCATTGCGCAGGCTGCGTTCAACGGTGCAGCGAGCGCCAGCCTTCCTGTCTCCTCGGCCTCGATCCCGGCGTCCACGGCAACCGTCAGCGCAAGCTGCAGAGGTTCCAACCTCACCATCACCGTCACGTCCTGGGCCATTTCGGATCCTCGCTTTACCGGGGTCTTCATCGTCTCCAGCGGCGGAACCGCCGTGTTCACCGGCACCAGCACGCAAAGCGGCGGCAATACTTACAAAGCGACAATCACAGCCCATACGGGCACCTGGACCTGGACCGTCCAGAACCAGTATCCGGTCCCCGGCACCAGCAACACCTGGACCGGCACCCCGGTGACGGGCCAGTTCACCTGTACCTAGGCGCTCACCGCTACCCCCGCAGCGAACGCGGGCACCGGCGTCGGCCAGGCTCTATATATTGAGAGCATGACCCAGATTTCCGGTTCCGCCCACCCTTCCCAGGCCGAAAGCCCCACGGCCCCCGTCGCCAAGAAGGTGCCGCACACCCGCGAGCACCACGGCGATGTCTTCGTGGACAATTACGAATGGCTGCGGGACAAGGAATCCTCCGAGGTCGTCGAGCACCTGAAGGCCGAAAACGCCTACCAGGAAGCCGTCACGGCACACCAGGAACCGCTGCGCGAGGCGATCTTCCAGGAAATCAAGGGGCGAACGCAGGAGACCGACCTTTCGGTCCCCAGCCGCAAGGACGACTGGTGGTACTACACCCGTTCCGTGGAGGGCAAGGAGTATGGCATCCATTGCCGTGTCCGGGCCGCGAACTCAGGCAACCCGGTGGCTGATTGGACCCCGCCGGCGGTGGAACCCGGCGTCGAACTGGCCGGTGAAGAAGTCCTGCTGGACGGTAACGCCGAGGCGGAAGGCAAGCCGTTCTTCTCCGTTGGCGGCACTGCCGTGACACTGGACGGCAACCTCTACGCCTACGCCGTGGACAACTCCGGCGAGGAACGCTTCACGCTCCGCATCAAGGACCTGCGCACGGGTGAACTGCTGCCCGACGTCATCGAGAACATCTTCTACGGTGTGGCTTTCTCCCCCGACGGGACCCGGATCTTCTACACCGTAGTTGACGATTCCTGGCGCCCCTACCAGGTGAAATCGCACGTCCTGGGAACGCCCGTCAGCGCCGACGAGGTCATCTACCAAGAGGACGACGTCGCAATGTGGCTCGGATTCGAGCTCTCCTCCGACCGGAGGCACCTCGTGTTGAGCATCGGCTGCTCGGAATTCAGCGAGACGCGGCTGTTGCGCTTCGACGACTACGACGCCGGCCTGTCCACCGTGATTTCCCGCGACGAGCACATCCTCTACGAGGCCGAGCCCTTCCTCCTTGACGGTGCCGAAACCATCCTCCTGACCCATAACAAAGATGCCGTCAACTCGATGGTTTCCATCGCGGACCCGGCCGAGTTCGCCAAGCCGCTGGCCGAGCAGCACTGGCGCACCGTCGTCGAGCATTCCGACGCCGTTCGCGTCAACGGCGCGGGCGTCACCTCGACGCATCTGGTGGTGTCAGTGCGGCAGGACACGATCGAACGCGTGCAGGTCATTCCCCTCGCCGGGCTGGGGACCGCCGCACAAGGGGCGGCCGTGGAGCCCGCCTTCGACGAGGAGCTGTACACGGCCGGCGTGGGTGGAACCGACTATGCAGCTCCGGTCATCCGCATCGGCTACACGTCCTACTTCACGCCGTCGCGGGTATACGACTTCGTGCTGCCCACCGCCGCGCTGCCGCAGGGCGAGCTGCTGCTTCGGAAGGAAAGCCCTGTGCTGGGCGGGTACACCGCCTCCGACTACGTTGCCACCCGGGAATGGGCGACGGCGGCGGACGGGACGCGCGTGCCGCTGTCCGTTCTTCGGCACGCCTCTGTCGAGCGGAACTCCACCGCAGCGGGCCTCGTGTACGGCTACGGTTCTTACGAGGTCAGCATGGATCCGGGCTTCGGCGTGGCGAGGTTGTCCCTCCTGGACCGCGGAATCGTCATGGTGATCGCCCACATCCGTGGCGGCGGCGAGCTCGGCAGGCGCTGGTACGACGACGGCAAGAAGCTCAACAAGAAGAACACCTTCACGGACTTCATCGCCGCGACGGACTGGCTGGCGTCGTCCGGCTGGGTGGCACCGGATCGGATCGCGGCCATGGGCGGCTCGGCAGGCGGCCTGCTGATGGGCGCCGTGGCCAACCTCGCGCCGGAAAAGTACGCGGCGATCGTGGCAGCGGTGCCTTTCGTGGACGCGCTCAACACCATCCTGGATCCTGAGCTGCCGCTCTCCGCGCTCGAATGGGAAGAATGGGGCAACCCCATCACCGACCCCGAAGTGTACGAGTACATGAAGTCCTACACGCCGTATGAGAACATCCGCGCCGTTTCGTACCCGCGGATCGCAGCGGTCACGTCCTTCAACGACACCCGCGTGCTCTACGTTGAACCGGCCAAATGGGTCCAGGTGCTGCGCTCCGAGACCACGGGCACCGCTCCCATCGTCATGAAGATCGAGATGGACGGCGGACACGGCGGCGCCTCGGGAAGGTACGTGCAATGGCGCGAGCGCGCGTGGGACTACGCCTTCGTCGCGGACTCGCTCGGCGCCGTCGAACTGCTGCCGGGGGCCGGTCTCAAGTAAGGTTCTCGATAGTAGGCTTCCAGGCGGACCGGACCGGACAGTAGGAGCGTAGCTTGACCAACGATGCATCGGTGCCAAACCGGGCCGTGGTGGCCGACCCTGATCCGGTCCGCCACTCCGAGACGGTCGCAGCGCTCGCCGCGGCAGGGTTCATAGTTCGTTCAGCGCACGACGCCGATTCGCTTGCGGCCGCAGTCGAAAGCGAACCGATCGACGTGCTGGTGGTGGACAACACGCTCCGGGAGTTCCTTCCCAGGAAGGGCGTCCCGGTCCTGCTCGTGTTGGATCCCGAGGACGAGCTCGATGTTGCCGCCCTGGAGGCCTGGACTATTGCGGATTTTGCCTACAGGGGCCAGCCTCCCGCCTTTCGCGCGCACCGGGCCCTGGTCCTGATTGCCCGCGCTGCTGAACGGACGCGCCGCCGCGCGGAAGCCGAGTCGCTGCGGGAGAGCCTGAGGAAGGTGTCCGCGGCAATCAGGTCCACCATTGATCCGGACCAAATTGCCCGGCACCTGGTCGACGGAATCGGCGAGGCCTTGGGCGCGGAACACGTCTGGTTCACCACCTTCCCGGACTCCCGGGTGCCTCAGGTGAGCGCCGAATGGAACGCTTCGGGACTTGCGCCCGGAGTATTGCCGGGTGAACTCACCGACGAAACCTCCACGTTCGAGTTGGCGGAGCGTTTGTGGGCGGAAGCGGAGGTGCAGTCGCTGCCGAGACGGGTTACCCCGGGAGATTCCTCTGGTGCGGGGGCGCCGGGTGGTGCGGGAGCGCCCGCTGGTGCGGGGGCGCCGGGTGGTGCGGGAGCGCCGGCTGGTGCCGGGGCGCCGGGTGGTGCCGGAGCGCCGTCGGCCTCTGTTGTGGTGCCGGTAGGTGAGGGAGACCTGGTTCTCGGGGTCATCTGGATCGCGCGCCCGGACTCGGCGCAGGAATGGACCCGGGCCGAAATAAGCCTGATTCAACACGTCGCCGGGAACTTGGCTTACGGCTTGATGCAGATCCACTTGATCGGCGCGCAACAGCAGGTCATGTACAAGCTCCAGGAACTCGACCAGGCCAAGACCGACTTCCTCACTACCGTGAACCACGAGCTCCGAACTCCCCTGACCTCCATCACTGCCTATCTCGACATGATGCGCACTGGCGCAGGTGGGCCCCTGCCGGCGGGTGTCGAGCGGATGGTCGACGTCATTTCACGCAATGCCGAGCGGCTCCGGCGGCTGATCGAAGACATGCTCACCGTCTCGCACCAAGACACTTCCGGCGACCTCGAGGTGGGCCCCGTGAATGTGGGCACCCTGCTCAGGCTTGTCGTCTCGACCTTGCAACCACTCGCCGACTCCCGTTCCCTGTCCCTCACGGTGACGCACGCGCCGGGAACCATGACTGTCCAGGCCGACGAAGCCAAGCTCGAGCAAGTTTTCGCCAACATCATCAGCAACGCGATCAAGTTCACCCCCCACGGCGGCCACGTTGCCGTGAGCAGCGGGATCGCCTCGGATCCGGACACCGTTCCGAGCGTAGTGGTGCGCGTAGAGGACACCGGCGTCGGGATCCCCGAAACCGAAATCGAGCAGATTTTCACCCGGTTCTTCCGTGCCTCAAACGCTTCCACGGCGGCCATACCCGGGAGCGGGCTTGGCTTGGCAATCGCGCACGACATTGTGGAACGCCATTCCGGCAGGCTCGACGTCGAGTCCGCCCTCGGCGTGGGAACGACGGTTTCAGTCCGGCTGCCGCTGGATACGGAGAGCCAAGCTGCGCCGGTCGCCGTCGACTCCGGCCTGGCGCCGTCCTGACCGTGTTTGGATCAGGAACCGCGCGGGTGGCGTAGCAACTTCCCCACCTTTGGGTCCGGGAGGCCCCTCCGACACGGCGAGTCCCCCAATTCCGGGCCGCAGCCGCGGCAAACCTGGGGAATTCGGTACGGCGAGCCTAGCCACGCCGGCCGCCAATGACTCCGGCCTGGCGCCGTCCTGACCTTGTTTGGATCGGGAAGGTCCTCACGACACGGCGAGTCCGCTCATTTTCGGCTTCAGCCCGCCGCAAACAAGGTTAGGAACGGCAGGCGCCGACGCCGGACGACCCGGCAAGGTGCCGAGGAGACGGTGCCGGTGGGGATTAGTTGGGCCACCAACCGACCTGTGCGTAGTGGACCGGGTCGGTCACAACGGGGACGGTCGTAACCGTTGTGCTCGTGGTCTTCGGAGCTGCGTTGGCAGGGGTGACAAATCCGCCAATGGCGAGCAGGCCCGTCATGAGCAGTGTTGCGGCGAATTTTTTCATGCGATGCTCCTTGAGCGGTGAAAGTCCGAGGTTGACTTTCCCAGCGTAAGAAGCCTCGTTAAAGGTTCGCTAAAGATTGCCTTCAGTTTTCCGAAGACTTTGCGGCCAGGCGGTATCCGACGCCACGCACGGTTTCCACCCAACGCGGTGACTGCGCCGAATCACCGAGCTTGCGCCGCAGATTTGCGATGTGAACCTGGATGGCGCGCTCTTCGGATTCGCTGACGTAGCCGCCGGTTTCGTACTCCTTGGCATGGAGCCAGCGGGCAAGCCCCGTGGTGCTTCGGACAACGCGCCCGGCCTCCATGAGGGCCTGGAGGAGGTCGAACTCGGTGCGGGTCAATTGCACCTCTTCGGTCCCCACCCGGGTGGTCCGCGTGGCCACGTCCAGGTAAAGCCCATTGTGTTCCAAGGCCGAAGCATCAGCGGCCGGAAGCACCGGTGTGGGTCCGGTTGGCGAGCTCGACGCCGAGGCCTGCGACAGCTCCGCCGTCGGGCTCCCTCCGGAACTGCTCAAAAGCTTGCTGCCGCGCGGCCGGCGAAGGAGGGTCTCAACGCGGGCCAGGAGTTCACGGGGGCGGAAGGGCTTGGTGACAAAGTCGTCGGCGCCGATGGCCAGCCCTTGCAGGGTGTCCACTTCACGCGCCCGGGCGGTGAGCATGATGATGTAGGCGTCGCTGAACTCGCGGACGCGTCGGGTGACTTCGATCCCGTCAATATCGGGCAGGCCAAGGTCCAAGGTGATCACGTCGGGGTTGTGCAGGCGGACCGCATCTACGCCGTCGACGCCGTTTCCGGCAGCGTAAACCTCGAGACCCGATGCCTCCAGGACAGCATGGACTACCTCACGGATGTCATCGTCATCCTCGATTACTACAGCAACGCCCGATGCGCCCAATTTTTCGCCCCGATCTACCCCTGCTCAGCCCACTTTAACACCGGCCGTACCCGCTATTCTCCCGCATGTCACGGTAAGTCCGTTTTCCGCGCCCGCCACTCCGAGTCGAGTATGGCGTAGATGACCTCGGTGGACCATTTGCCCTTATAGTGCCAGTTGTCCACGAGCTCGGCTTCGCGGCGCATCCCGAGCCGCTCGCACACTCCCGACGACGAGGTGTTCAGGGCGTCAAGCTTGGCGTCGATCCGGTGGAACATGAGGCTTTCGAAACCAAGGCGGAGCAGGGCTTCGGCGGCTTCTGCGGCATAACCCTGGCCCCGGCTTTCCGGCGCAAGGATCCATCCGATTTCACCCTGCCCCGTGCCCGGCAACCACTTCAGCACCACCTCACCGAGCAGCCCCGGAACGTCCGCGCGCTCTATGGCGAGGCACAACCAGTCGCCTTCTTGTTCGAACGTGAAGTTGGCGTACCGCCCCAACACTTCCATCGATTGCGTGAGGGTCAATTCTTGCCGGAGCAGAAACCGCGCCGTCTCGGGCAACGACTGGTAGGCGTGAAATCGCTCCAGGTCGGTGGCCTCGAACCTGCGAAGTACAAGCCTCGGGGTCCGGATGGGAAGTTCGATATGCGGCATTCCTCGAGGCTACTACCTCGCCTTCGAGCCCATCTCGTAACCCGGCCACCCCTTGACAGTTCAAGCAAACTGGGATTACCTAATGAACATTCGGTAAATAAAGCTGGAGGCAATGACGCATGGTTGAGACCACCCTTTCTGGTGCAGCGCAGCACCAGATCCTCAAGAACGACTACGCCTCCGAATGGATGGGCCTGGAGGTGCTCAAGGTCGACGACGGCCACGCCACCGTCCGCATGAAGCTTCGGCAGGAAATGCTCAACGGCTTCGGGATGGCCCACGGCGGAATGATCTTCGCCTTCGCCGATTCCGCGTTCGCCATGGCGTGCAACCCCGCCAACCCCTCGCCGTCGGAAGCCGACACCATAACCGTCGCGGCCGGCGTCGACATCAACTTCCTCAAGCCGGCTTATCAAGGCCAGGTGATCACCGCCGTCGCGAACCGTCGCGCCAACAACGGCCGCAGCGGACTGTACGACATCCAAATCTTCGCCGCCGACGCAAGCGAGCCTTCCGCCGTCGGCTCCCCCGACGATCCTGGCAGCTATGGCGAACTCATCGCAGAGTTCCGTGGCCGCAGCCGCACCATCTCCAAGAAGTAGGAACACCATGACACAGAACACCGTCGCCGCTCCCGACGTATCGCTTAGCCCCGCACAGCTGGATCGCGAAGAAACCATCTCCCGCGACGAGCTCGAGGCGCTGCAGCTCAGCCGCCTCCAACACACCGTGGCCTACGCGTACGATCGCGTCCCGCTGTACAAGCGCAAGTTCGACGACGCCGGCGTCCACCCTTCCGATCTCCGCGAACTGTCCGACCTCGGCAAGTTCCCGTACACCACCAAGGAAGACCTCCGCCAGGAATACCCCTTCGGCATGTTCGCAGTGCCGCAGAACGAAGTTGCGCGGGTCCACGCGAGCTCGGGCACCACGGGGCGGCCCACCGTCGTCGGGTACACGAAGAACGACCTCGCCAACTGGGCCTCGCTGGTGGCGCGCTCGCTCCGCGCCTCCGGAGTCCGGCCGGGCATGAAGGTCCACAACGCGTACGGCTACGGCCTGTTCACCGGCGGACTGGGCGCGCACGCGGGAGCTGAAGCGCTCGGCTGCACCGTTATCCCGATGTCCGGCGGCCAGACCGAACGCCAGATCCAACTCATCCAGGACTTCCAGCCGGACGTGATCCTGGCAACGCCGACCTACCTCCTCACGATCGCCGACGCCATGGCGCACATGGGGGTCGATCCGGCGTCGACCTCGCTGAAGTATGCCGTGCTCGGCGCCGAACCGTGGACCGAGGAGATGCGCCACGAACTCGAGACCACCATGAACATCAAGGCCTGCGACATCTACGGACTGTCCGAGGTGATGGGTCCGGGCGTCGCCGGCGAGGCAGTGGAGACCCAGGACGGCTGCCACATCTGGGAGGACCACTTCCGTCCCGAAATCATCGACCCGTTCGATCCCGAGCGCGGGGAAGGTTCGGTGCTGGCTGACGGCGAACCGGGCGAACTTGTCTTCACCTCGCTCACCAAGGAAGCACTGCCGATCATCCGATACCGCACCAAAGACCTCACCCGGCTGCTCCCCGGCACCGCGCGTCCGGCACACCGCCGCATGGGCCGCATCACCGGCCGGAGCGACGACATGATCATCCTGCGCGGCGTGAACCTCTTCCCTTCGCAGATCGAGGAAATCGCCCTGCGCATCCCCGAGCTCAGCCCGCACTTCCAGCTCGAGCTGACGCGCCCCGAGGGCAAGCGCATGGATTCGATGACAGTTCGCATCGAACGGCGGGACGCCGTATCCGCCGAGCAGAGCGCGACGGCGGCACGCACCTTGCAGGAGCAGATCAAGATCCACGTGGGTTCTTCGTGCGTGGTGGACGTCGTGGAGCCAGGATCGCTGGAGCGGTCGAACGGAAAGTTGCGCCGCGTCTACGACCTGCGACCCAAGAAGTAACCTTCCTGGGTCTACCGACCGTTCGTGAGAAAATGACCAGCATGCCCAGTGAAACAGCAACCAAGCGGGGACGCCCCGGATACGACCAGCAATCGGTGCTGCTCATCGCCGTCGACGTCTTCAACCGGCACGGTTACGATGCGACCTCCATGGGCATTTTGGCCGAAAACCTCGGGATCTCAAAGTCTGCGATCTACCACCACGTACCGTCCAAAGGCGATCTCCTCAAGCTCGCCCTTGAGCACGCGCTGGGTGGGCTCGAGGCCATCCTGGAACAGCCCGAGGCTTTGTCCGGTCCTGCCGATTCCAGGCTTGAGTTCGTGCTGCGGCAAACCATCGCGGTTCTGGTGGAGCGGCTTCCGTTCGTCACGCTGCTCCTGCGTTTGCGCGGGAACACGGAGATCGAGCGGGACGCCTTGGAACGCCGTCGTGCTTTCGATCACAAGGTGGCTGCGCTGATCTCCGCCGCGCGTGAAGAAGGCACGCTGCGCCAGGACATCGACCCCCGCACCGTGACGAGGCTCCTGTTCGGGACTATCAACTCGATCGTGGAGTGGTACAAGCCCGGTGGCTCCCTCTCGCCCGAGCGCCTCGCCGACGACGTCATCACCATGGCCTTCGACGGCCTCCATGCCTCGGCGCAGGCCCGCTGACCCGCTCCCCCTGCCTCTAACGCCCGACCCCCAACCCCCGGCCACATCCCGCGGCACTTCCCCCAACCCCCGGCCACATCCCGCGGCAAATCCCCCAACCCCCGGTCACATCCCGCGGCAAATGACGGAACGCCTCCTCACTTGAAGTGAGGAGGCGTTCCGTTCGGTTTCGGGAATGGGTTTCAGAGCTGGTATTCGGCTTGGACGCCCAAGCTTTCATGAACGCACAGAACGTTGTTTTCCGTGTCCATGAACCAGGCGCACCGATCGGCGTCCGTCGTACAAATATGGTGCTCCGTTTTGAGGTCCGGGAGGTCGTAGTCCCTGAATTCGACCCCGTTAGCCTCCATCTCGGCGACTGTCCGTTCGATGTCACTGACTTCAAAGGAAAGGGCAGTATGCGTAGAGTGCATGCCGTCCTTGACAGGCATCAACTGCAGCATGGTGCCGCCGTCGATACCGAACAAATAGTTTCCATCCCACGTCATACCGCGGTGCGGGAGGCCGAGTTTCTCCGCGTAGAAGCTGCGGGCTCGGGCTACGTCGTCAACGGGCAAGACGGTTGTGGCTGTTCTGAGTGCTAGGTTCATGTCGCCACCTCCTACGCAAAAAATCTTACGCCGCGCGGGATCGGAAAGTCCGTCCTGACCGGGCGTCGGGAGGAAACCCGACATACCTGACCGGGCGTCGGGAGGAAACCCGACATACCTGACCGGGCGTCGGGAGGAAACCCGACATACCTGACCGGGCGTCCGGGAAAAACCCCACATACCTGACCGGGCGTCCGGGAGGAGGAAACCGGGGCTACTTCTCCACGAGGGTGAGCACGTCGTAGGTGGCCACGATTTCGTCGTTCTGGTTGGTGAGCACGGCGTCCCAGGCCACTTCGCCGTATTCGTCGGTCTCGCGCGGCGTGATCTTTTTGGCCGTGAGCGTGACCCGGATCGAATCCCCCGCCGCCACGGGAGTGATGAAACGCAGGTTCTCCAGTCCGTAATTGACGAGGACGGGACCCGGAGCCGGCTCAACGAACAGTCCGGCCGCCCAGCTCAGCAGCAAGTACCCGTGCGCCACGATTCCCGGGAAGAAGGGGTTGGCTTCGGCTGCTTCCTGGTTGGTGTGGGCGTAGAAGGTGTCGCCGGTGGAGTTAGCGAAAGCCGAGATGTCATCCAGGGCCACCTGGCGTAGTTCGGAGCGGACAGCGTCGCCGATCCGCAGCGTTGCCAGGGATTTCCGGAACGGGTGCGTTCCTTCAGTTTCCAGGGTGAAGTTGCGGTCCGCGCCGGTGTGCCAGACTCCGGTCACGGCGGTCAGCATGTTGGGCGAGCCCTGGATCGCGGTGCGCTGCATGTGGTGCATGACGGAGCGGATACCGCCGAGCTCCTCGCCGCCACCTGCCCTGCCGGGTCCGCCATGGACCAAGTGCGGCACGGGCGAACCGTGGCCGGTTGAGGAACGGGCGTCCTCACGGTTGAGCATCAGCACGCGGCCATGATGCGCGGCAATCCCGGTGACCAGCGCGGACGCGACGGCAGGATCATTGGTGCACACGGAAGCCACGAGGGAGCCACCACCGCGGGCGGCTAGCCGGACGGCGTCGTCGAGATCCGTGTAGCCAATCACCGACGACACCGGACCAAACGCCTCAAGCGAGTGGACAGCTTCCGCGTCGACATCGGCCCAGCTCAGGACCACGGGCGACATGAATGCGCCGCCCTCCACGACGCCCACCGTCCCGTCCAACGAGGTGACCGACGGCGAATCAAGCGTCCCGTACGCAAGCTCGCCCCCGGCGTCGAGCATTGACTGCACGGCGGCACGCACGTCCGCGAGCTGCTCCAGGGACGCGAGGGCGCCCATGGTGACGCCTTCGGCACGCGGGTCACCCAGCACGACGCGTTCGTCCACGCGCGCACCAATGGCGGCAACGACGTCGGACACGAGGCTTTCGGGGACGATGGTGCGGCGGATCGAAGTGCACTTTTGGCCGGCCTTAACGGTCATCTCGGTGACGACGGACTTGATGAAGGCGTCGAACTCGGGCGTGCCGGGCACGGCGTCGGGTCCGAGAATGGCGGCATTGAGGGAGTCGGTTTCCGAGGTGAAGCGAACGCCGCCCTGGACTACATTCGTGTGGGACTTCAGCGAATTGGCGGTGGAAGCCGAACCGGTGAAGGCGAGCAGGTCCCGGTAGTCGAGGTGGTCCAGCAGGTTGCGGGCCGACCCGGAGATGAGCTGCAGCGAGCCTTCCGGGAGGATTCCCGAGTCCACGATCGCCTTAACTACGACGGCGGCGACGTAGCCGGTGGGGGTGGCGGGCTTGACGATCGTGGGGACACCGGCGATGAACGCAGGCGCGAACTTCTCGAGCATCCCCCACACGGGGAAGTTGAAGGCGTTGATCTGTGCGGCGACGCCCGGGATGCGGGTGTAGATGTGCCCGCCGACGAACGAACCGTCGCGGGACAGGACTTCCATGGGACCGTCCACCACTACCTGCGAGTTGGGAAGTTCGCGGCGGCCCTTGGAACCGAAAGTGAACAGCACGCCGATACCGCCGTCGATGTCCACCATCGAGTCGATCTTGGTGGCGCCGGTCTTGAAGGAGGATGCGTAGAACTCTTCGCGCCGGCCATTGAGGTACTGGGCCAGTTCCTTGAGCTTGAGGGCCCGCTGGTGGAAGGTGAGCTTGCCAAGCTCACGCTGGCCTACCGTGCGGCCGTAGTTCACGACGCCGGCAAGGTCCAGTCCCTCGGTATTGACCGTTGCAAGGACCTCGCCCGTGCTCGCATCGCGGACGGGGACGCCGGCGGCGGGGTCTGCGCTGGGGGTCCACCACTCGCCTTGGACGAAACTGGGCACGGTTTCAACGGTTGTGGCTTCCGGAGCGACAGCGGTACTGGTCATCGTCGACGGGTCCTTCCAAGGCACGGGCACGAAACGGACTGAACGGCCGCAAATTACTGACCGGCCGTTCGGTAATACAATCCAGAATACATGAGAGGCCCGATTGCACACTAGGCGTGTGACGGGACGATGCCCTTCCTGACCTTCTTTGCCTCGATTCGGCGCTGAAATGTGGCGAGTCGCCGTGTCGCAGGCGCTTCCCAAATTCAAAGAAGGTCACGACGGCGCGTGCCCGCCTCAGCTAGTCCGCCCGGACCCCGAGCTTGGCGCGGATGGCGGCAATTTCGGCCGCGGAGACACCGTTCGCCGAGAGGAAAGCATAGGCGTCGAGGGTATGCGCGAATTCCAGGAGGCTCACGGACCGTGATGCCAGTAACGCTTCGAGCGCATCCTCTTCCAGAAATGCGTCATGGGCATGCGGAGCGCGATGATAGCGATGGCGTTCGTTGATCCCGCGCATCCCCTGCTGGTAACCGCGCACGATCTCCTCGTCGCTGGCGCCTGCCAGCTTTTGCAGCATCACGGCGACGATTCCACTCCGGTCCCGGCCGGCGGCGCAGTGCACCACCACTCCGCCACGGGCTGCGGCTATGGCCTTAAAGACCAGGGCAACCTTGTCGGGGAAGAGCCTCAGATATTCGGCGTAGTGCGCCGGGTCTTTCAGGTACGGACCAAAGAGCTCGGTGAACTCCTCTTTCTCCGGATCCTCGGTTGGGCAATGGACGATGTCGAACCGCGAGGTCGCTTCAGCCGAAACCTCGGGATCAACCTCCCTGGGCTGCTGCTCGCGAGCGGTCCGCAGGTCGATCACAGTGCGGATGCCGGCGTCGAACATTTGCTGCCACCCGGCGTCGGTGACCCATTCCCGCCGACCCATGCGATACACGCCTCCGGCAATGCGCCAGGCGTTCACCGCACCGTCCCAATGGACGTCCGACGGCGTGGAAGTGGTCGTGATCCCATCCATACCGGACAGCTAACCACAGGCCGGATGGGTGAGCTACTAGGGGACGCGCTTCGACAGCCGGAACTCGAGGCCGGTACGTACCGCCGGCCATTCGTGTTCGAGGATGGAAAAGACCACGGTGTCGCGGAGCACGCCGTCGGAAGTTCGTGAGTGGTTCCGGAGCACGCCGTCCTGCTTGGCGCCCAAACGGGCGATCGCCTCGCGCGATTGGTGGTTGAGCCAATGGGTACGGAATTCGACGGCGGGGCAGCCAAGGGTTTCGAAAGCGTGGCGGAGGAGCAGCAGCTTGGAATCGGGATTGCTGCCGCTACCGTGTGCCGAGGCGGCGTTCCACGTGGAGCCGATCTCCACGCGCGGGGTGGCGGCGTCGATGTTCATGTACGTCGTCATGCCGATGAGCTTGCCGTTCGCCTTCAACCGGGTGGCGAACGGCAGCATGGACCCTTGCTCCTGGAGTGCCAGCCGGCGCTCGATCTCGGCGCCCATGCCTTCCGGCGTCGGGACCGAGGTGTACCAAAGCTTCCACAACTCGCCGTCTTTCGCGGCATCCACGAGGCCATCGTGGTGTTCGGGGCTCAATGGCTCGAGGGTTACAAAACGGCCATCCAGGGTCACGGGTTCGATGCGGGTCATCCCGCCAGCTTAACCGGGCGGCTCACTCACGAACGACTTGGCCAAGCCGACCCATCCAATTTCCTTGCGAAAGTGGAATGTAAAGCGTACTTTACATTCATGAAGAGCTCCTCCTTGGCCCTGAAATACCTCGCCGTAATTGCCGTCGCTCTTGCACTTATCGCAGTGCTGGCCGCATGGAGTGCTGCCGTTCAGGACGGGCCATGGAATGCTGTCCCCCGGGTATTGATGGTTTGTGTAGTTATCTTCACAGGCCCCGCGGTGATGGTCGCCAAGAAACAGAATGCGATGATGGTCCGTTCGGACTCCGCGGAGGGGATCGAGCGTGAGGTGGCACTCAGGGCTTCCTCGGCCGTCTTTTATGACGCCCTCGTCCTCATCACCGCCTTCGGTGCGTCCTTCCTGATCTTTGGTGACTACGCGCACCCGGCATTCATGACGATTGTCCTGCTGGTGACGCTGATCGTGATGTATTTCATCCGGCACGCAATCATCCTGAAGAAGCTCGCTCAATGAAGAACCGGGTAGCGGAACTCCGGTCTTCGAAGAATCTCTCGCAGGAAGAACTTGCCCAGGCAGTCGGCATCTCACGGCAATCAGTAATTGCGATCGAAAAGGGCAGGTTCAATCCGAGCCTTCCCTTGGGCCTGCGCCTGGGCAAGTTCTTCGAGGTCAGCGTCGAAGACATTTTTGAACTGGACGACTAGACGCAGGAACTACACATCAGTCAGCCCACTCGAAGAATCCCTTGCCGGTCTTCCGTCCGAGCTCGCCGCGGGCCACTTTGTCGCGCAGGATCTGCGGCGGGGCAAAGCGCTCCCCCAACGTCGAATGCAGGTACTCGGCAATGCCAAGGCGCACATCGAGGCCCACGATATCCGTGGTCCTGAGCGGTCCGGTCGGGTGCTTGTAGCCCAGGACCATGGCCGCGTCGATGTCCTCCGCCGAGGCCACGCCTTCCTCCACCATGCGCATCGCTTCAAGCGCGATCGCGACGCCAAGCCGCGAGGACGCGAAGCCTGGTGCGTCATTGACGACGACGGCGGTCTTGCCGAGTGCCTCGGTCCAGCTTTTCGCCGTCGCGGCCAACTCCGGTGAGGTTTCCTTGGCCAGGACAACTTCGATGAGCGTGGAAGCCGGGACAGGGTTGAAAAAGTGCAGGCCCACGAAATTGGCAGGCCTCCGGAGCTGCGAGGCGAGGCCCGTGACGGAGAGGGACGAGGTGTTGGAGGCGAGGAAGGCGTCGGCGGAAAGGTGCTCCTCGACGGCCTTGAGGGCCGAAACCTTGAGCTCATAGTCTTCAGGCACGGCTTCCACCACGAGCCCGCAATGGACGAAAGAACCGTAGTCCGTGGAGGTGCTGAACCTTGCCATCGTTTCTTCGGCTGTCCCGCCCAGGGTGCCCCGGGCAGCGGATTTGGCCACGGCATCGGCAACGCGGCCCTGGGCGCCGGCGGCGGATTCATGGTCGCGCTCGACGACGATCACGGTTGCGCCCTTGATCAAGAAAGCGTGGGCGATTCCGGCGCCCATGCGGCCACCGCCGAGGACACCGACAACATGCGGAATAGCGGGCGTTGTTGTCATTTCAGGTCCTGTCTGGGTTGTCGCTGGACTGCTTGCCGCTGCTTTGCTTGGCGCTCTTCTTGTCTAGGAATGCCTGCATGCGGTCGAACTTGGCTTGCGATTCGAAAAGCATGCCCTGGGCCAGGGTATCGATCACCGGGTGTGCCTCGGCCGGAGCGTGGAACACGGACTTGGTGATCCGCACGGCCAAGGGATCCTGCCGGCTGATCCGGTCGGCGAGGTTGTGCGCCGCTTCCATCAGCACGGGGGCTTCATGGATCTGGGTGATGAGATTGATGCGCAGGGCTTCTTCCGCGCGGAGAACCGCTCCCGCCAAGAGGATTTCCTTGGCGACCGGCTCCCCTACGAGTTCCTTGAGGCGCCACGTGGCCCCTGCGGCGGCCATGATGCCCAACCCTGTCTCCGGGTTGCCGATCCGCAGGCTCGGCGTGCCGATGCGGAAGTCCGCGGCGTAGGCCAGTTCGGCGCCGCCGCCCAGGCAGTAGCCATCCACGGCCGCGATGACCGGCATGGGCAGCTTCGCGATCCGCACGAAGATGGTCGAGTTGATGCCGCGCAATGCGTCGTCGCGGCGGCGTTCCCGCAACTGGCCGATGTCCGCGCCTGACGCAAAGACGCCGTCGACGCCGGCAATGATCAGGATCTTGGGCTCGCGCTCGAGGTACTCGCACACCTGGTGCAGTTCATCCACCATCTGCTGGTCGATCGCGTTGCGGACCTCGGGCCGGTTCAGGAGCACCGTGACACGGTCGTCCCGTTCCTCGACAAGGAGCGTGGTGAAGTCGCCGTTCAGTGACATCAGACGCCTTCCAAGAGGAGTGCCGCGCCTTGCCCGACGCCGATGCACATGGTCGCGAGGCCGATCTTCCGGTCGGTGGCGCCCAACTCGCGCTCCATGCGGCCGAGCAAGGTGATCGCGATACGCGAGCCGCTGGAACCCAGCGGATGCCCCAAAGAGATCGCACCGCCGTCGTTGTTCACAATGTCCGGATCCAGGCCCAATCGCCGCATGCTCGCGAGCGATTGCGTCGCGAAGGCTTCATTGAGTTCGACGGCGCCAAGGTCGCCGACCGTGAGTCCGGAACGGTCCAGAATTTTCCGGGAAGCCGGAACGGGGCCGATGCCCATGATTTCCGGTTCGCAGCCGGCCGAGCCGCCGTCGATGATGCGGGCCCGCGGAGTGAGGCCGAACCTTTCGATGGCAGCCTCGGACGCGACGATGATTGCCGACGCGCCGTCGTTGAGCGAGGAGGAGTTGCCCGCCGTGACTACAGAACCTCCGGCGACCACAGGACGGAGCCCGGCGAGGACCTCCATGGTGGTCCCCTCGCGCGGGCCTTCATCGGTGTCCACCACGGATTCGCCCTTGCGGGTTTTCACGCTGACCGGCACGATCTCCTCCTTGAAGCGGCCGCCCGCAATCGCAGCAAGGGCACGTTCGTGCGAGCGGACCGCGAAGGCATCGGCGTCTTCGCGGGAGATGCCGTCGACGCGAGCAACTTCCTCGGCAGTTTCCGGCATGGAGTACGTCATCTTGCCGCCGCGGGACAGCTCGCCCTTGGTGAAGAGGGGATTGGCGAAGCGCCAGCCGATGGACGTGTCGAAGATCTGGCCGGGCTTGGCGAAGGCGGTGGTGGGCTTCTCCTGCACCCACGGAGCCCGGCTCATCGACTCGACGCCGCCTGCCACCACGATGTCCGCCGCTCCGGCCTTGATCATGTGGCTGGCCATGATGATGGCGCTCATTCCGGAGGCGCACAGGCGGTTGACCGTAATGCCGGGGATGTGGAGGGGAAATCCGGCGAGGAGGGTGGCCATGCGGGCCACGTTGCGGTTTTCCTCGCCTGCTCCGTTGGCGTTGCCGAGGATGACCTCGTCGATCGCGTCGGGATCGACGCCGGCCCGCTCCACGGCTTCACGGACCACGAGGGCCGCGAGGTCGTCTGGCCTGACGGCTGAGAGCGCGCCGCCATACCGGCCTACAGGGGTGCGGGCACCGCCAACAAGAAAAGCCTCGACCATGGGATCATCCTTAGTGAAGGGAGCGGGATCGGCGAATAATTTACCGACCGTTCGTTCTATAAAGATTACACTGAGCCGCTCACAGGTCAACCGTCACTCAGATCACCCGGATGCCCAAGTGTCCGGCCAACAAGGGTGCGAGCAGGCTGAGCTGGTAATCATCGACGACTGCCCCGGACAGGCCGCCGAGTCCATTGATCATCCGGAAGTCCGAGCTTCTCAGGTCCACATCCTTGAGCCTGGCTCCCGAGACATCCAACGTCCCGACGGTGCAATCCTTGAGCACCACACGCGTCGCGGTGCAGGAACCGAGGTCCAGTTCGTTGATGATGCAGCCCGTGATCACTACGTCCGTGAGTTTGGATCCCCGCAGGTTCAGGAAGTCCAGCTTGCCGCCGTCGATCTTTACCGAGTTCCAGGTGCCCTCGTACATCTCCGCCGAACCCCAACGCGGGTTGCTGATCTCCACTTCACGCCACGAGCTGCGCGCCGCCGTGAATACCGGAGCGTAGGGCTCATTCAAGATGCAGTCCCGGAAGGTCGCGCCGCGCAGCTGGGCTTCGTTGAAGGAGACTCCGTTGAATTCGCACTCGATGAAATCGGCTCCGCTCAGTTCCGCACCGTCGGCGTCGGCACGGTTGAGACGCACGCCGTCGTACCGTTCCCCGCGCTGGAAGTCCGGGGCGGCATCGTCGCGGAGCCCGTCGAGCGTGATCGGGGAAATCCGGGGCTGGCTGGGCGTGGTGCTGTGGTCCATGCATCGAGCCTAGCTGCGACCGCTGACAAAGACAGCTGACAATGACACTTGCGCGCTCTGGCAGGATTGCACCATGGCGCACATCGACTTGAGCACGGAAAGCGCGGCAGCAGGAGGCTCCCGGACACTGCAGGGTTACCTCGCCGAGCCCGACGGCGAAGGTCCGTTTCCCGGCGTCGTGCTTATCCATGAAGCGTTCGGGCTCGACGGCGTGATGCGCCGCCACGCAGACCGGCTTGCCGAGGCTGGTTACCTGACGCTCGCCGTCGACCTCTTCAGCGACGGCGGCGCGAGGCGCTGCCTCGTGGCGACCATGCGGTCCATCATGTCGGGCACCGGCCGGGCCTTCACGGACATCGCGACGGCGCGGTCCTGGCTCCGCGGCGATGCCAGGTGTTCCGGCAAAGTAGGCGTCATCGGGTTCTGCATGGGAGGCGCATTCGCCCTGCTCGCCGCCCACGATGACTTCGACGCCGCATCCGTGAACTACGGCCAGTTGCCGCGGGACCTCGAGCACGCTTTGGAAGGGGCATGTCCAGTGGTCGCCAACTACGGAGCCAAGGACCGGACCATGCCTGGCGCGGCCGCGAAGTTGGAGGCTGCGCTCACGAACCTCGGGATCGAGCACGACGTCAAGGAATTCCCGACGGCGGGCCACGGCTTCATGAACGACGCGCCAGTTGGGCCTCGGCCCCTACGGCCCCTGATGCGGGTGATGGGAATCAAACCCGATCCGGCCGCCGCTCCGGAAGCGTGGCAGCGCATCGAGGAGCACTTCGCGAGATACCTCAGGGTTTAAATGCCCGACGGCGGCCGCCCCACCAAGGAGGCGACCGCCGTCGTCGGGCCCCGCTAGCTAAAAAGCTCGCTCTTCGGCTCGTTGTTCTTGACCTTCTGCCAGCCAAGCCACAGCACCAAGGCGAAGAACGGGATGGTGGCCAGGGTCCAGAGGCCCAGGAGGAACACCTCGCCCGTGGCCTTGTCCGTCATGGTATCCATGCCGATCAGCACGGTGATGGCCAGCAGGGCGACCAGGCCGATCCAGCTGGTCCACGGCGAACCCGGCATGGGGAGGCTGGAGACGTTGCCCTTCTTCTTGCGCAAGGCGATCTGGCTCGCGAAGATCGAGCCCCACGTGAAGATGACGCCGATCGAGGCCGTGTTCAGCGCGAGGTCGAAGGCGTGCGAACCACCCAACCAGATGTTGAGCAGAATGCCCACGAGGTAGACGGCGCCGATGGCGAGGATGGCGGCGTAGGGCACGTGGCGCGTGGACATCTTCGTCAGCCACTGAGGGGCATGTCCATTGTTGGCCATGGTCCGGAAAATGCGGCCGATCGAGTACAGGCCCGAGTTGCACGAAGACAGGGCGGCCGTAATGACGATCATGTTCATGACGTCGCCCATCCACGGCAAGCCCATCTGGCCGAACACCGTGACGAACGGAGAGGTGCCTGCGTGGTACTGGTCCGAGGGCAGGAGCATCGCCAGCAGCGTCACGGAACCGACATAGAAAACCACAATGCGGAGCACGACGGCGCGGATCGCCTTGGGCACTTCGCGTTCCGGGTTCTCCATCTCGCCGGCGGTGATGCCGACCAGCTCGATGGCGTTGTAGGCAAAGATCACGGCGTTGAGGACCAGGATCATCACCAGGCCGCCCTTGGGGAACATGCCGCCGTCGGCAGCGAAGAGGTTGGTCGGAGACGCATGTCCGGCGCCGACCTGCGCGTTCGTGACCACCATGAAGGTGCCCACGGCGAGGAAGATCAGGATCGCGGCGACTTTGAGGCAGGACGCCCAGAATTCGAATTCGCCGAAGGCCTTGACGCTGAACAGGTTAACGGCCACCAGCAGCACCAGTGCGGCAATGGCGGACAGCTCAACGGGGACGTTGGGGAAGAAGAACTGGAAGTAGAGCCCAATTGCGATCAGTTCGGCGATGCCTGTCATGGCCCAGTTGATGAAGTACATCCAACCGGAGAGGTAGGCGCCTTTTTTGCCGAACATTTCGCCGGCGTAGCTGACGAAGGAGCCGGAGGTCTGGCGGTACATGATCAGTTCGCCGAGGGCCCGCATCAGCAGGTAGGCGATAACGCCGGCGATGGCGTAGGAGAAAATGAGGGCCGGGCCCGTGGAAGCGAGCCGTCCACCGGCTCCCATGAAGAGGCCGACGCCGATCGCGCCACCCATCGCGATCATCGTGACGTGGCGGCGGCTCAGGGTCTTCTGGTAGCCCTCGGCGCTGAGGTTTTCGGAAGTTGTAGCGGTACTGGGCGCAGCCAGGGTTCCCGGCTCACGCTGAAGGTCGGTTGTGGTGTTTTGAGACACAGCTGTTCCTTGTGGGTTGAGAAGATTCCGGCCTCGGCTTCACGCGCATCAGCACAAGGAATTCGAGCTTTAAGCCTGTTGGCAAGTCGAATCAGTGGCAAAAACGCGGAAGCGTCGAAGGTAAATCCGGCAAAACCATCGTACCCGGTGATTTCGGCGGATCGTGACGCGGGCAACAAAGAGGGGCGTTACGCTGGACCTATGGGCAACATTCCGCCGGCCGGCAGGCTATACCGCTTCACGGGATTGGACGCTGCGGCTTTCGGACTCTATGTCTCGTTGGCAGCCGTCCTCAGCCTCGCCACGGCCCCGGTGACGACTTTCGTCCAGCACGTCTTCCCCGATCCCAGCACTACCGTCTTCGCAATCAACCTAGCTTTCTACGCTTGCGTGGGCCTGTTCGCCGTTGCCGCTTCGTGGCGCGTCATAGGCCGCGACCTCCTGATCCTGTCCACACGTCCGTGGTTCACGCTCGCCATGATTCCGCTGGCGATCGTGGCCATGCTGGTTATCACCGCCGTCCTGGTGACAGTCACCGGCTCGGCCAAAGCGTCGCAAAACCAGCTGGGCCTCCAGTCCCTGGTCCTGCAGCTCCCGGCCTGGTTCGTGGTGCCCTTGCTGGTGGTGTTGGGGCCTTTCGTGGAGGAATACCTTTTCCGGCACCTGCTCATCGGCAAGCTGTCCCGTCGCGTCAATATTTGGCTATGTTGCGCACTGTCCGTGCTTTGTTTCGCCGCCATCCACGTGGTGGGACGTGAGGGCCTGGTGCTTCCCGCCGTGGCCCCGTACCTCGGAATGGGCGTTGTCCTTGTGGCCGTCTACGTCTGGACCGGGAACAACGTGATGTTTTCCTATTTCGTTCATGCCGCCAAGAACCTGCTGGCCGTCGTCGTGATCTACGCGGTCCCGCCGCAACTCCTCGGCGGCTAAACCCCGCCACATCCGGACCGGAACTGTCCGCCAGGCACTTCCCCGCCACGCGCCGTCGTCGTAGGTTCAGTCCATGGCACTGAACTTTCAGGTAGTGATCGACTGCAAGAATCCGCATGCCCTCGCCGATTGGTGGGCCGAGACGCTCGAGTGGATTGTGGAACCCCAGGACGAGGCGTTCATCCGGTCCATGGTGGATCAAGGCTTTGCCACGGAAGAAGAAACCACCACGCACAACGGCAAACTCGTGTGGAAGGACGGCGCGGCAATCGGCCCGGAAGAAGACCAGGACAAGGACACCCGCCGCCGCTTCCTGTTCCAGACCGTTCCCGAGGAAAAGACAGTCAAGAACCGCGTTCACTGGGACGTCCGGCTCAACGGACAGGGCAAGGACGACGTCCGTGCCGCTTTGGAAGCCCGGGGCGCGAAATACCTGTGGACGGCCAAGCAAGGGCCCCACGAATGGCACACCATGGCAGATCCCGAAGGCAACGAGTTCTGCATCAGCTGAGGGGATTACTAGACTCTGAGGGTGAGCAACGACTTCCCCGCCAAGGTTTCCGACGTCTTTGACCCATCGCGCTGGCGTAACGTGGCCGGTTTCGACGATTTCCAGGACATGACCTACCACCGGCAGGTCGAGCGGGACGCCGACGGAAAAGTGACAAGGGATCTTCCCACCGTCCGGATCGCCTTCAACCGCCCGGAGGTCCGCAACGCCTTCCGCCCCGGCACTGTCGACGAGCTGTACCGCGCCATGGACCACGCACGGATGACTCCGGACGTCGCCACAGTGCTCCTCACCGGAAACGGCCCCTCCCCCAAGGACGGCGGGCATTCCTTCTGCTCCGGCGGGGACCAGCGGATCCGCGGCCGCGACGGCTACCGGTACGTGGTCCAAGACACGGCTGACGGCGGGACGCAGGAGAAGATCGACCCTGCCCGGGCCGGCCGCCTGCACATCCTGGAAGTCCAGCGGCTCATGAGGACCATGCCCAAGGTGGTCATCGCCGTCGTGAACGGCTGGGCTGCCGGTGGCGGCCACTCACTCCACGTCGTCAGCGACCTCACCATCGCCTCCCGCGAGCACGGGAAGTTCAAGCAGACCGATGCCACCGTGGGAAGTTTCGACGCCGGTTACGGCTCGGCGCTGCTGGCCCGCCAGATCGGCCAGAAAGCCGCGCGCGAGATTTTCTTCCTGGCCCGTGAGTATTCCGCTGAGGACATGGTCCGCATGGGCGCCGTCAACGAGGCCGTGGACCACGAGCGGCTGGAGGAAGTCGCTTTGGAGTACGCCGCCGACATCGCGCGGCAGTCCCCTCAAGCCATCCGCATGCTCAAGTTTGCCTTCAACCTCGCCGACGACGGCCTGGCCGGCCAGCAGGTCTTCGCCGGGGAGGCCACTCGCTTGGCCTACATGACGGACGAGGCAGTGGAGGGCAAGGAAGCGTTCCTTGAGAAGCGCGATCCGGACTGGTCCAACTTTCCGTACTACTTCTAGGACCCGCCCGTGAACATCGATCCTGTCCTGAAAGCCCTGGCCGCCGCCCTCCACGGTGAGGGACCCGCCGTCGAAATCCTCGTCACAGAGGATGGAACCCCGCATGCGGCGCCCGTTGAAACGCCCGGTTTCGAGGACGCCGCACTGGTGGTGCGCACCTCCGGTTCCACGGGCACGCCGAAGGCCACGGTCCTCACGGTCGACCAGCTTGCTGCTTCATCCATGGCCACGGCCATCGCGCTCCGCGGCGAGGGACAGTGGCTCCTGGCCTTGCCGCTGCAATACGTTGCCGGGGTCCAGGTGTTGGTCCGTTCGCTCTTCGCCGGCGCGCGGCCATGGGTCATGGACCTCTCAAACGGCTTCACCCCGGAGGCCTTCACCGAGGCCGCCGAGGAGCTGACGGACACCATCCGCTTCACCTCGCTCGTCCCGACGCAGCTGCAGCGGC
This sequence comes from Arthrobacter alkaliphilus, assembly GCF_021483235.1. Classification (GTDB taxonomy): domain Bacteria; phylum Actinomycetota; class Actinomycetes; order Actinomycetales; family Micrococcaceae; genus Arthrobacter; species Arthrobacter alkaliphilus. Next base: position 24,365 of record NZ_JAKEEC010000012.1, read on the forward strand.
TCCTGGACTCGCCGTCGCCTCGGACCCTCGCGGCCATGCGCCGTTTCAACGCCATCCTCCTGGGCGGCGCGCCTGCTTCCGCCGCGCTGCTGGACGCCGCCAAGGACGCCGGGCTGAAGATCGTCACCACGTATGGGTCCGCCGAGACGTGCGGCGGCTGCGTGTACAACGGAAGCCCGATCGAGGGGGTGCGGGTCATGCTCGACGACGACGGCCGCGTCCTCCTGGGCGGCGCCACCGTGGCCTCCGGTTACCTCGACGCGCCCGAGGCGACCGCCGAGGCGTTCTTCGAGGAGGACGGCACCCGCTGGTACCGCACCAATGATCTAGGCGAGCTCGCCGACGACGGGACCCTCACGGTGCTCGGGCGCGCCGACGACGTCATCATCACCGGCGGCGTGAAAGCCTCCGCAGCGTTCATCCAGGCGGAGCTGGAAAAGTTCGACGGCGTCACGGCGGCTTTCGTGGCCGGGGTGCCTTCGCGTGAGTGGGGCCAGGCGGTGGCTGCCTATGTCGCCGTCGAGGACACCTCCCCGGAAGCCGTCGCTTCGTACAGATCCCGCGCCCAGGCGGCGCTGGGGGCCCTCGCGCCCAAAACGGTGCTGAACGCGGATTCCCTCATCATGCTCCCCAACGGAAAGCCTGACCGGCTCGCGATGATCGAGCTTCTCGCCCAGGTGCATCAGGGAGAATAGAACACGTCCTCCCTGACCGCCATCTGCCTTCCCCCAACGCGAAACAACACGAGGTACTAAACGTGGCAACAGCTGCACAATGGATTCAAGGCGCCCGCCCGCGCACCCTGCCGGCCGCGATCGCGCCGGTGCTGATCGGCACGGCAGCCGCCTACGAGCTGCAATCCTTCCGGCCCTTGAACGCCATCCTCGCAGCCGTCGTGGCGCTGCTGCTGCAGATCGGCGTCAACTACGCCAACGACTACTCGGACGGCATCCGTGGCACGGACGAGGACCGTGTTGGTCCGCTCAGGCTGGTCGGCTCCGGCGCGGCTCGCCCTGACCACGTCAAGTGGGCTGCATTCGGCGCATTCGGCCTGGCCATGATTTTCGGCCTGATCCTGGTGGTCATTACCCAGGCATGGTGGCTGATCCTGGTGGGCATCGGCTGCGTCCTGGCCGCCTGGGGGTACACCGGCGGCAAGAACCCTTACGGCTACATGGGTCTGGGCGACCTCTTCGTCTTCGTCTTCTTCGGCCTCGTCGCAACGCTGGGCACCACCTACACGCAGGCCGGGCAGGTGAGCCTTCCGGCCGTTATCGGTGCGATCGGCACGGGATTGATCGCCACCGCGCTCCTGATGGCCAACAATGTGCGCGACATCCCGACGGACGCCGCCGCTGGCAAACGGACCCTGGCGGTGCGGCTGGGCGACCGCCACGCCCGCGAGAGCTACGTCTTGATGCTTGCCGTCGCGATCCTCCTGGTAGTGGTGCTGGCGCCCGCCAAGCCGTGGATGCTGATAGTGCTGCTGCTGATCCCCGCTTGCCTCATGCCGGCCTGGCTTATGGTCAACGGCCGGAAGCGCAAGAGCCTCATCCCGGTCCTCAAGCAAACAGGAATGATCAACCTCGGCTACAGCTTGCTGTTCTCGCTAGGCCTCATCCTGACCCACGGCTTCTAAGCCTCACTCACATCCGGGGGCCCTTCGCCCGACGCTCTCTCACATCCGGGGGCCCTTCGCCCGACGCTCTCTCACATCCGGGGGCCCTTCGCCCGACGCTCTCTCACATCCGGGCCGGTTTCCCCCGACCCCTGCTCACATCCGGGCCGGTTGTCCGACGGAAACCCCAGATATGTGACCGGACGTCCGCGGGAAACCCGTTATAAGTGACCGGTCGTCCGCGGGAGACGCGGTTTAGGTGACCGGGCGTCCTTCCCCGGCCCTCGCTCGCTCACATCCAGGCCGGTTTCCCCCGACCCTCACTCACATCCAGGCCGGTTTCCCCCGACGCTCGCTCACATGATGTGACCGGGCGTCCAAGGGGGACCCCACATGATGTGACCGGGCGTCCGCGGGAAACCCGTTATAAGTGACCGGGCGTCCTTCTAGGATTCCTTGGGGCGTCGGTCGTTCTCGACCCTCACCGTGGGGTTTTCGTCGACCATTCGGTCCTCGATGGAGGCGTCCTCGATCTCCAATGCGGAGCGGATGGGCTTGGCCCGCCCGGAGAAACGTTCGCGCATGGCGGCAGTGGCGGCGTCGCGCTGCTTCTGGAAGAACAGGTAACTAATGGCGAAAGCGATGAGGCCGGCGAATATCGCTGCCAGCACCAACCCTGTCTGCAGGAGGGCGAAGAGGACGAAGAGCGGAAGGAAGATCGCCAGGCGGATCAGGGAGTATTTGAGGAAAGCCACGCATCAAGTTTACCCTCGCAGCCTGATTGCGCCCTGATCGTGCAGCTTTCGCCGAACCCGACGACGACTAGACTTGACGGTATGCTTCGCGTTGCTGCCGCTGTCGTTGTCCTCCTCGTGTTCGTCTACGGGCTGGTAGATGTCATCCGCACCGACCGCCGCGATACCCGGGGAATTTCCAAACCCGCGTGGATTGTCGTCATGATCCTGTTGCCGGTCCTCGGCGCCGTTCTCTGGTTCCTGATTGGCCGTCCGTACAAGTTCCGGGCCGCCCCTCAGCCCGCGAGCCACTCCGTTGCCCCCGACGACGACCCCGACTTTCTCCGCAATCTGGAGGTCCGCCGCCGCAACCAGGCCGAGGCCGAGCGGCTGAAGAAACTCAAGGCCGAACTTGAGGCCAAGGAACGCAAGCTCAAGGGCGAATCCAAGGCCGACGACACCGGCGACAGCACCAGCTGACAGGCTCTACCGAATCTTCCTGACCCCTTTTGAAACGCGAACGACGGCGACACGCCCGCAAGTGCGGAGTGTCGCCGTCGTGGTTTGGTCAAAAAGGGTCAGGACGGTCAGGCGCCCCTCCCGAGCAGACTTACGAGAGCCCCGAGTAAGAGTGCAGGCCGTTGAAGAACACATTGACCACCGTGAAGTTGAAGATCACGCACAGGTATCCCGCGATCGACAACCAGGCGGCGCGGGTTCCCGTCCAACCGCGGGTGGCGCGCGCGTGCAGGTAGCCGGCGTAGACCACCCAAATCACGAACGTCCAGACTTCCTTGGTGTCCCAGCCCCAGAAGCGGCCCCAGGCCTTTTCCGCCCAGATGGCGCCGAACATGAGGGTGAAGGTCCAGCCCACGAATCCCACCGTGTTGATGCGGTAGGACAGGTTTTCGAGGCTCAACGCATTCGGTACCAGCCGCAGGAAGCCCAGTTTGTCCACACCGCCGGCCGCCAGGGTCTTCTGCCGGTGCGATTGCAGCAGCTGCAGCGCCGACATGGCGAACGTCAGGGTGAACAGCGAGGCGGACATCACGGCGATGGAGACATGGATGACCAGCCAGTAGCTTTGGAGCGCCGGAACCAAGTGGCCCACAGGGGTCCAGTACGTAACCGACGCGGCCACCATCATGATCACCGCGAGGCCCAGCACGAACGTGCCAAGGAAGCGCAGGTCGCGGCGGATGAGCGAGAGCAGGAAGACTGCAACCACCAGGAACGCGCCGGTGGTCAGGAACTCGTACATGTTGCCCCACGGCACGCGGCCTGCGCCGATCGCGCGGGTGACGACTCCGGCGCCGTGCACTGCCACGCCGATGATCGCGACTGCCACGGCCACGCGGGCGGGAATGCGGCGCTCGGCGGCGTACTTCATGTCACCGCCGGCGGTCTGGTTGACGGAGGTGACCGCCGACGTCGGCCGCTCGGTCCTGCCGGCAGGACCGCCGACGTCGTTTCCACCGGCACGCCCGACGGCGACCGGAACCTTGGCCTCGGCTGGCACCGAAGAGGCCGCCTTCAGGTCCACTGCCTTCAGCATTTTGCTGCTCTTGGCGAGGTCCCACGCGAAAGCGATGAACGCCACCGTGTAGGTGCCGGCCGCGAGCAGCATGAAAAGCTCGCTGTATTGGCCCATGGTTTCGTTGATGGGGAACATTACTGGTCCTTCGAGGTTGGGGAAGAAACGGTGTCGGTGGACGGCTCTTTGGAGAGCTGCCATTCTCGTTGCAGCAGTTCGCGGATCGCGGCAGCTTCGCCGGCCAGCCGGTGGTCCTCTCCGCGGGCGAGGAGGCCGTACTCCACCATTGTGCGCCCGTCGTCGTGGGTTCCGGTGCGGACCCAGACACGACGGCGGTTCAGGTAGAGGGAAAGAATCAGTCCGGCGACCGCCAGCAAGGCGAACACGAGCGCGGTGGCCTGGCCCGGATTGTGGTGGATGTCGACGCCGACGTACTTCTTGACGCCGTCAAAGGTGATGCTGCCCTTGCCGTTCGGAAGCTTGTAGGTGCCACCGGGGGCGAGCGCGATGGCCTTGTCCGCCATGCCGCGGCCATTGAGCGGGGTCAGCTTGGCGACGTCGAGCTCGAAGACGTTCTGCGGGGCACCCTTGTTCAAGCCGAGGTCGCCGTAGTACGAGTTGAGGTTCAACTGCGGGTTGAAGAGCGAGGGATCGCCGCTGTAGGCGACGCCCTTGTCCGTCTGCATTGCCGTGGGCAGGAAGAACCCTGCGAAGCCGAGCTGATCGGGCTTGGCGTCGGGAACCTTGATGACCACGGACGAGTAGTAGTTGTCACCTTGCAGCTTGGCCACGACAGGTCCCTGCATCGCGACGTTGCCGGCGCCGTCCCGGACGGTGACCACCGGGGCGTATCCGTTGCCCGTCAGGTAAATGCTGGTGTCGCCGAGGGACACCGGATCGTTGACCTTGAGGACCTGTTTCTTGGCAGGAGCGTCCGGCGTTTCCTTGGTGGTGACGTCCGCCGAGAAGTCGATGGGCTGGCCGAAGTGGGCCGGGGATTCGCGGTCGAACTGGACGTCGAACTTGTTCAGCTGGATCGAGTACGGCTGCAGCCAGCTGCTCTGGAAGTTGGTGCCGGGGCTGAACTGGTCGTAGCCCACCAAGGTGTTCACGAAGGTGTCGCCTTCCACCAGGATGCGCTGGCCGCTGTAGCCAAAGAGTCCGCCGACGGCCACCGAAATCAGCACTCCGATCAGCGAAGCGTGGAACACGAGGTTTCCCACTTCCTTGAGGAAACCGCGCTCGGCACCCAAGGAAGGCATGGCGGCGTCGACGTCGCGCACCTCCACGCGGTAGCCGCGCTTCTTCAGCACCGCGGCGGCGTCGGAGATAGCCTTCGACGCCGGGATCCCGGCGTCGGCGGGCAGCACAAAGGTGCCGTACTCCGGGAGGCGCGAAAGACGCTTCGGAGTCCGCGGCGGCTGGGAGCGCACTGCCTTGTAGTGGGCGATGGCTCGCGGCGTGACACAGCCGATCAGGGAGATGAACAGCAAGATGTAGATCGCCGAGAACCAAGCCGAGGAGTACACGTCATAGAGCTGTACGGAGTCCAGGAGCTTGCCGTAGTCCGGGTGGTCGCTGATGTACTGCGTCACGATCGCAGGGTTCGCGGGACGCTGCGGGAACAACGAGCCCGGAACGGCCGCGACGGCCAGGAGCAGCAGCAGGAACAGCGCCGTACGCATGCTGGTCAGCTGGGTCCAGGCCCAGCGCAGCATGCCTACGATGCCCAGGACGGGCAGTGCCGCCTCGGCTTTGGCGGACTTTTTGGACTTCTCTTTACCTGGCACGGACTCGCTCATCAGATCGGCAACTTCACATCGGTTTGGAACCAGTACTGCAGCCCGGTAACCCAGGCGCTCCACACTCCGGTGGCCATCAGGATTCCCAAGAGGATCAGGATGCCCCCGCCCAGCCGCTGGATCGCGAGGCGATGCCTGCGGAAGAAGGACATCACACCCATCCCGCGGCGGACCGCGAGGGCGATCAGCAGGAAGGGGATGCCAAGGCCAAGGCTGTAGATGAACGCCAGGAGGGCCCCCTTGGCAGCGGACGATCCCCCCGAAAGGCTCAGCAATTGGACCGCGGAATAGGTGGGGCCAATACAGGGAGCCCAGCCGAGTCCGAACGTGATGCCCAACAAAGGAGCACCCCACAGCCCGGCCGGGGGCTTGGCATGGATTTTCGCGTCACGCTGCAACCACCCGAACCCGCCAAGGAAGACGACGCCCATGACGATCACCAGCACGCCCAGCAATTGCGTGATCCACGCGTTCTGCGGGCCGGTGATGAGAGTCCCCAACTGCCCGAACGCGCCGCCGAGCAGGACAAAGATGGCAGAGAATCCGAGGACGAACAGGCCGATTCCCGCGAGCATGCGCCCGCGCTTTTGCTTCTGGAGGTCGACGCCGCTCAGCCCGGTCACGTAGCCAAGGTAGCCAGGTACCAGCGGCAGCACGCATGGCGACAGGAAGGACACGAGTCCGGCCAGCAGAGCCACGGGAATGGCCAGCAGCAAGGAACCGCTCAGGATGGTTTCGGCGAAAGGGCTGTTCACGCTGTCCGGGCCACCTACTCGGCAACCGCGGTGGTGATGAGGGCCTTGAGGGTGCTCTTCTCGATCTCGCCGAGGACGCGCGAAGCAACTCTGCCTTGCTTGTCGAGGACAAGCGTAGTGGGCACCGCGCCCGGGGGAACGATGCCGGAGACGGACAGCAGCACAGCGCCGTCCTTGTCGTTGAAGCTGGGGTACGTGAGCTTGAATGTCTGGTCGAACGCATCGGCCGTAGCCTTCTCGTCCCGGAGGTTCACGCCGTAGAACTGGACACCTTTGCTCTTGAACTCCTGGTGCAGTTCCTCAAGGATCGGCGCTTCAACCCGGCACGGCGCGCACGCGGCGAACCAGAAGTTAAGGACGGTTACTTTGCCCAGGAGGTCCTGCGGCGTCACCGCGGTTCCGTCAAACAACGTGCCCTTGATCCCGACGGCGGCCTTGCGGTCCGCTGCGGCGAACTCGGTCACCGAGCCGTCGCCGGCGACGTAGTTCTTGTTATCGCCGGCTTTGGCTTGCTTGGCCAGGGCGTCTTCCTGCGCGCAGGCGGACAGGCCCATCGTCAAGGCAGTAAGGGCTACTCCCCCGGCTGCAAGGAAGCTACGGCGGGAGGCCAGGGCTGCGTTGATCTTCAGGCCGCTGGCCCTGCGGCTAGTGGTGTTCCCGTCCATTGTCATGCTCCGGACGTCTTCGCGGCACCGGGCAGCAGCACCGCGGCGGGTTCGCTGTAGTCCACCCGGGCAACCTTGCCGTCGTCGAACACCAAGGAAGTCAGGGACGCCAGCGTGCACTCGCGTTGGCGCGGATCATGCCACAGCGGCCTGCCCTCCGCGCTGCGGCGCGTCGCATAGATGGGAAGCTGGTGGCTGACGAGGATGGCTTCGGCGCCGTCGCCGCCAAGTTCGATTGCCTTCAGCCGGGCGTCCTCGACGGCGGCACGCATCCGGGCGACCTGCTCGCGGTAAGGCTCGCCCCAAGACGGACGCAACGGATTGCGGTACTCGAGCCAATGCTTGGGCTTGATGAATTCGGCGGTATTGGCTTTGAGCCCTTCAAAGTGGTTCTCCGCCTCGATGATCCGCGGTTCCGTGTGGACCTCGAGGTCCAACGCCTGGGAAGTGGGAAGGGCGGTTTCCTGCGCGCGGGTCAACGGTGAGGAGGCAAGGTAGACAATGTTCGCCCCCTGCGCGACGCGGGAAGCGAAGTGGTCGGCAAGCATCTTGGCCATTTCGCGGCCGCGTTCGGAGAGGTGGAATTCGGGCAGCCTGCCGTACAGAATGCCGTCGGGATTGTAGACCTCGCCATGGCGGAGCAGATGGACAGTTGCTTGGGGCATGTTTACCAGTTTCTCAAAGAAGGCGGGCGATCTGAAATCTTCTACGTTTCGTAGAACTGAAACTTTCCTCGAAATGTTCCCCGCAGGTGGAATAAAAGATGCGTTTGCATGTTTATACTGGACGCAAGGTTCGGTTGACACTTCAACTAAGTGTGGCCGAACGACCGATGAAGCTACGATCACACCTTCCTAAGGAGAACCCCATGACACTTCCCGCAAACGTCGTCACCGGAGTCTGGACCCTCGACAACTCCCACAGCGAAATCGGCTTCACCGTCCGCCACGCAGGCATCAGCAAGGTCCGCGGCCAGTTCACCGAGGCAGAGGCCACCCTTGAACTCGGCAGCAGCCTGACTGACGCCAAGGTCACGGCGACCATCCAGGCCGCCAGCTTCGACTCGGGCGACGCCAACCGCGACGGCCACGTCAAGGGCGAGGACTTCTTCGACGTGGAGAAGTTCCCGGAGATCACGTTTGTCTCCCGGCACGTCAAGGCCAACGGCGACAGTTTCGACGTCGTGGGCGATCTGACCATCAAGGGCGTCACCAAAGAGGTGACCATCGAGACCGAGTTCAACGGCATGGCCGTTGACCCGTTCGGCAACACCCGCGCAGGCGTTTCCGGGGAGACCACCATCAGCCGCAAGGACTTCGGCCTGACCTGGAACGCAGTCCTCGAGGCCGGGGGCGTCCTGGTTAGCGACAAGGTTGTCATCAACCTGGAACTGGCTTTCATCGCACCTTCCGCCTAATCCCGGGTTTCCCGACTGAACGGCGCCTCCGGGGCTGCATCACGTGTGCAGCCCCGGAGGCGCCGTTTTTGCTCGCGGTGTCACCGTTTCGCCCGCGCCGTTTTGCCGCGGTATCAGCCGCCCATTCTTCGCCGAAAAGCCGATACTTACCGGCAAATTAGCCAAGAATTTCCTATGAATCCTTAAACCTCAGGTCTAAAGTGATGCCATGAGTAACCCAAACGAAGCTCCTGAGCCTCAGCAGCCCGGAGCCCAACCACAGCAGCCCGGCAATGTCCCTCCTGCGGGTTACCAACCTCCGCAGGAATACCAAGCACCTCCTTCCTACCAAGCGCCCCCCGCCTACCAGCAACCCGCCCCCGGATACCAGCAGCCCTCCCCCGGATACCAGCAGCAAGGCCAGGCTGGGCACGGCGAAGGATTCCGCTTCGAGATGCCGACCGACGGTCCGAAGAACTTCAACGATGTCCTGCCCCAGGGCGGTTTTTCCGGCATGTTCAAGGTCACCGGCATGCCGACGGAGCTGAAGGTCTCCTACTGGATCTGGCTCATTGGTGGACTCCTGGGCGCCTTGGGTGCCCTGCTCGGCCTCTTTGGCTCCATTGTGCTGTTCACGCTCGCGCCGGATGTCGCCGTCGTCGTCCTCCTTCTGGTACTGATAGCGCTGGTTGTGGCGGCCGCCCAAATCGTCTTCGCCATGAAGATGAAGGAGGGCATGGAGTGGGCCCGCCTCGCGCTGACCGTCATCGCCGCAATTTCCCTGATCCTCTCGATCGTCGGCGGAGCGATGGCAAGAGGACAGGGCAGCAACTGGTTCGGCTTCGTCATCAGCCTGGTCGCAACGGTCCTGATGTGGCTGCCCAATTCGCAGGCTTGGTTCAAGTCCGCGAGGGGCGCCGTCTAGCCACCCCGTTCCACACCGGAATCTCAAGCTGAAGGCCGCGGCCGGTCCTTGAAGGACACCGCGGCCTTCCGTTTGTCCGTAGACGATTCATGGGAGATCCGCCGAGGCCCGTCGGGCGAGAATTCTTGCCGGGAATCATCACCAGCGCAGTGCCGCCGGGGTACGGTGGACTTAAGCCGAGCTGGGGGCAGGGCATGTTGCACCCGGCAGCCATATCCGCAGTCGACACGCAAAGGAATGCCATGAGCACCCCTCCGTACCCGCCGTCCACACCTGGCGAGGATCCCACCCCCGAGGAACCGAAATACGGCCAGCAGACACCCCAGCAGCCGTACGCTCCTCCGTATGGGCAGCAGACCCCGCAATACGGGCAGCCTTCCGCTCCCCAGTACGGGCAGCAGACCCCGCAATACGGCCAGCCTTCCGCACCCCAGTACGGGCAGCAGACCCCGCAATACGGCCAGCCTTCCGCACCCCAGTACGGGCAGCAAGCCCCGCAGTACGGCCAGCAAGCCCCGCAGTACGGGCAGCAGGCGCCCCAGTACGGCCAGCCTTCCGCACCCCAGTACGGCCAGGGCGGTCCGGTCACATGGCCGAGCCAGCAGCCCGCGGCGTCCTCCCGGGTCCCGCAACTGGTCAACATTTCCTTCTGGCTCATGATTGCCGCCGGTGTACTGACCTTGGTCGGGATTCCCATTAGCATCGCTTCGCTGAACTCGCCGGCTGGCAAGAACATGCTCGCTCAGGCCCTGTCCGCGCGAGGCGCCGCTACTTCAGGTATGGACATCAACAGCCTCGTCGGCGTTCTTGTCACCTTCGTGGTTGTCTTTTCGGTGATCTTTGCCGGGCTTTATGCGCTGGTTGCGTTCAATGTCCGCAAGGGGAAGAACTGGGCCCGTATCCTGGGCACCGTCTTTGCCGGAATTTCCCTCCTGGGCCTGACCCAGATCGGCATCGGCACCATCACCATCCTCTTGGGCATCGCCGCGATCGTGCTGCTTTACTTGCCGGCGTCGGCACCGTACTTCCGGAAAGCCCAGCCGTTTGCCAATCCTTACGGCCAGCCGCCGTACGGGCGCTAGGCCGGAGCCGAACGGCCACCAGTCCTGAGGACCAAAAAACGACGGGCGCGGACCCGGCCCTGCCTAAACGGCCTGGCCCGGAGTCTGCGCCCGTTGTGCGTGATACGCCAGGATCTGCAGCTCGGTGGCCATGTCCACCTTGCGCAGATTCACGTAAGGAGGAACCTGCAGCAGCACCGGTGCAAAACTGAGGATGCTGCGGATGCCTGCGCCAATGACGCGGTCGCAGACGTCCTGCGCCACCGCGGCCGGGAGGGCCAGGACAACCATGTTGGTGCCGGTCCGTTGAAGGACCGATTCAAGATTGGCCACGTCGCTGACCCGCAGCCAGCCCACTTCGTTCCCGATGACCATGGGGTCGGCGTCGAGGATCGCCACCACGTCAAAGCCGCGCGATTCGAAGCCGCCGTACCGTGCCAAGGCCTTGCCGAGGTTGCCGGCGCCCACAATGGCCACTTTCCAATCATGGGTGAGGCCAAGCGCCGCCGCGATATGGCGGCTGAGATACTGGACTTCGTATCCCACGCCCCGCGTTCCATAGGAGCCGACGTAGGAGAGGTCTTTGCGCAAGGTGGACGAGCTGACGCCCGACGCCTCGGCCAACGCTTCGGAGGAAACCCGTTCCACGCCTTCGCCCAGCAAGGAGTTCAGGGCGCGCAGGTAAAGCGTCATCCGGGCCACAGCAGCGGGCGGTATCTGCTTCGCGGCAGACTCCTTGTCCCCGGGTACGGCCTCGGCGGACGGTTCCAGCGCAGTCACGTTTTTCTCCATTGCGTCGCTTTGTTTTCCCACTCTATTGCCAACAAAGCACAGCACGCATGTTCAGGCGGCGATGGCCTTTTTCAGGACACGCACCAATCGTGCCTCGTCGATTTTCCAAAAATCGCGCTGGATTCCGTCCACGAACACCACCGGGATCTCCTCGGCGTAGCGCTCTCGCATCACCGGGTCATTGTCGATCGACCGTTCCGTCCAGGTGAGCCCAAGGCTTGAGGTCACGCGTTCGACGGCGTCACGCGCCGCGGCGCAAAGGTGACAGTCGGCTTTGGTGAGGAGTACGACGTCGGGATTCGGCATGCTTCAACGGTATCTCTTCAGCGTCGGAACAACCGTCGCGAACGGCAGGCGGCCGGGTGAATGACTAGACTCGAGACATGCCCGTCGAGAAAAACGCCGTTGTGGCCACCGCGCCGGCTGCAACGCAGCAACACGGCGAAGCCGCATTCTTCGACGTCGACAACACCCTCATGAGGGGCGCCAGCCTCTTCCATGTGGCCCGGAAGATGTACGAACGCAAGGCCTTCACCCTTTCCCAGGCCGCGGGCTTCGCCTGGAAGCAATTCAAGTTCGTGCTCCGCGGCGAGAACATGCAGGACGTCCATTCCGTCCGGGATTCCGCCCTGATCCTAGCGGCCGGGATCAAGGTCTCCGATATCAAGGAGCTGGGCGAAGAGGTCTACGACGAGATGATCGAGTCGCGGATTTGGCCCGGTACCAAGGCCCTGGCGGAACAACATCTGCGTGTTGGCCGGCAGGTATGGCTTGTGACCGCCACACCAATCGAAGTTGCCACCGTGATTTCCACCCGGCTCGGCCTGACCGGCGCCCTGGGCACCGTGGGCGAGGTTGAGGAAGGCGCTTATACGGGCCGGTTGGTGGGCGAGATCCTCCACGGATCGGCCAAAGCCGTGGCCGTGCAGCGCGTCGCGGACGAGGAGGGCCTGGACCTGAAGCGCTGCTGGGCGTACAGCGATTCGCACAACGACATTCCGCTCCTCACCTTAGTTGGCCACCCCGTGTGCATCAATCCCGATTCCGGGCTTCGCCGCCACGCGCGCGAGAACAACTGGCCTGTCTATGACTTCCGTTCCGGCCGCCGGGCAGCCACTCTCGGGCTCAAGGCCGCGACCGTCGGAGGCGCCGTCTACGGTTTGTGGCGGGGTTTCGCGAAGTTCCGCACCCCGAGGGTCTAACTCCCCCAACCCCCGGTCACCTATGACCCCCCAACCCCCGGTCACGTCTGACGCCAGAACCCCCAACCCCCGGTCACCTATGACGCCAGAACCGACAACCCTCGGTCACCTCTGACCCCAGAACCCCCAACCCCCGGTCACCTCTCACCCCAGAACCGACAACCATAGTGCACTCGATGTGAAGGATGGTTCCGGCAGCCGGCCGCATAGGTGACCGAGCGTCCCCCAAACACCCCACCAAGGTGACCGAGCGTCCCCCAAACACCCGACAAACGTGACCGAGCGTCCCCCAAACACCCGACAATCGTGACCGAGCGTCCCCACTGCGGGAAGGCAATGCGAAGCTTGAAAGGGACCGGCTTGTAGGGTTGTCGAGTGCAGCAGATGAAGCGACGGATACCGGCAGCCGCAGTGGTGGCGGCCCTTGCCGCGGTCCTGGCAGTAGCGGGGTGTTCCGGGAGTGCGACGTCGCCGTCGGGTAGTCCGTCATCGTGTCCGGTTCCGGCCCGCCCGACCGGGTCCGCGCCGGGTGTGCTCTTCGGCGTTAATCTGGACTGGGGCCATGAACAGCTCTCGGAATACGCCCGGAACCTCGGCCATCACCCGGGCGTGGCCGTCTCCTTTTCCGGTTTCCCCTTCACGGACACGGAGCGGAAGAATATCCAGGGCGCGGCGGACCAAGTCCGTATCCAGGGTGCGACGCTGCTACTGACTCTCGAGCCGCACGCGGGGCTGGCTTCAGTCTCTGATGCGCCGCTGAAGGATTTGCAGGCTCTTTTGACCGCCATCAACGACTCGGGCGTTCCAGTAATTGTCCGCTTCGGGCAGGAGATGAACGGTTCCTGGTACGAATGGGGCGAGCAGCCAACCGGGTACATCGCCGCTTTCCGCAAGCTCGCGGCGGCGGTGCACGCAGCGCCCTCGAGCGCGACAATGTGGGCGCCGAACTACGGCGGCGGCTACCCTTTCGCGGGCGGGAAATTCGAGGCGGCAAAGGGAACCGCCGACTTCACGGCACTTGATACAAACCACGACGGCGTTCTGGACGGTAACGACGACCCGTACGCACCGTACTACCCGGGCGACGACGTTGTGGACTGGGTGGGCATGTCCCTGTATCACTGGGGAAATACCTACCCGTGGGGTGCAAACGTGGTTCCGGAGCCGGACAAGTTCGTACAACAACTCACCGGCACCTACAACGGCGCGGGCGGAAACGACCTCGGCGTTCCGGACTTCTACACCAATTACGGGGTCAACCACTCCAAGCCGGTCGCGATCGCCGAAACGGCCGCGCTCGTGAACACGAGCCGCGACGCCACCGACGCACTGGCCATCAAGCAGACCTGGTGGAACCAGGTCCTCTCCCCCGAGATCACCACGCGCTTCCCGGACCTGAAGATGGTCAACTGGTTCGAATGGGACAAATACGAGACCGAAGTCAAAGCTCAGGTCGACTGGACTGCCACCAAGGTCCCGACGGTCCGGGATGCCTTCACCAAGGCCCTGCCGTCTTGGCTTTTGTACGGCACTGGCCAGCAATGCACTCCCGCCCACCCGAGCGCAGGCTAAAGGACACCAGGGACGGCGGCAATACCGACGGCGCGACCTAGTTTGCGCGCCTTAAGGCGACCACCGTGATGTCATCCTCTTGCTTTCCGGCCGCGGCGTTCCGGACTGCCTCGATCAGCGCGGCCGGTCGCGGGTTGTCATGGACAAGTCCGGCGATCGCATCCAGACCCTCAAGGGTGCCTCCAAACAGATCCAACAGGCCGTCGGTGAACATCACCAGCACGTCCCCGGGGTCCAGTCGTGTCGAGCGGCTCTTCCAGCTACCGGAACCGCCAAGTCCCAAGGGCAGGCCCGGTGCCCGCAGCTGCCGGTGGGTCCCGTCCGGTGAGACGACGAGCGTGAGTCCATGTCCGGCGTCGGCGTAGTCCAGCAGGCCGGTTTCGAGGACCAGCCGGGCCTGAAACGCTGTGGCGAAGACACCTGTCGCGTCAAGGTCCTGGCCAAGGCCTGCTGCGGCCTGACGGATAACTTCCGATGGTTCCCCAGTACCGACCGAAAGCATGGTCGCCCGGACCGTGGCCGCCATCAGTGCCGCCGCGGCGCCTTTGCCCATAACGTCTGCCAGGGTCACCTCAAGGCCATCCCCGGTATCGGTCCAGGTGTAGAAGTCCCCGCCCACGGCGCGTGCGGGCAGGGACGCCCCGGCGATCTCGTAGGCCGGAGCCCCCGGGGATGTTGCCGGCAGCAGGGCCTGCTGGACGTCGCGGGCCTGGTCCAGGTCCAGGGAATCCTGCAGCTCTGCCTCGGCCCAGGCGCCAAGCTCATCGAGCATGCTCCGGTCAGCGGCGCTCAGTTCCCGGGTTTTGGTGTCGAAGAGGCACAAGGTCCCTACCCGGTGGCCGCCGTTCAGTGCCAGGGGACGGCCCGCGTAAAACCGCACGCCCCGGCCGCCGGCGACGTCGGGATAGGATTCGAACCGCGGATCGGACGCGGCGTCCGGAACAACGAGCAGTTCCGGGCTCTTGATGGTGACGTCGCAGAAAGTCTCGGCCCGTGGCCGGGTCGCCGCACTCGCGCCGCCGGGGGACTTGACGAACAGTTCGCGCTCATCGAGAAGGTTCAGTGCGGCGATGGGAACGTCGAAGAGCTCACGGGCGATCCTGGTAATCCTGTCGAACCGTTCCTCCGGCGCCGTCCCCATCAGCTGAAGCGAGTCCAAGGCACGAACTCTCGCCTGTTCCCGGCTCTGGTCCGTCGTCGTCGCCTTCTCCATCTGCCCAACTCCTTCACGTGCAGAAACCCGGATCCGCGATTGCGCGCAACCGCCCAGGGCCTGTCGTAGTTTCAAGTGGTCTGAAACATCCTAAACGAACAAGGGATCCCTACGACTGTCACAAAGCGGGACTGACCGGGCGTCACCCAAACGCCCCACATAGGTGACCGGGCGTCGCCCAAAAAGCCCCCAAAGGTGACCGGGCGTCGCCCAAACACCCGACAAAGGTAACCGGGCGTCGCCCCAAAGGCCCCCAAAGGTGACCGGGCGTCGCCCCAAAGAGCCCCCAAACCTGACCGGGCGTCACCCAAAAAGCCGACAAAGGTGACCGGGCGTCACCCAAACACCCGCCAAACCTGACCGGGCGTCGGCGGGGCGGAGACGCAAAATGCCCGCCGCCTCGGGAGGCAACGGGCATTCACGCTGAAGGAAGTATCTCTACTTCTTATTGCGACGCTGGTGGCGAGTCTTGCGAAGCAGCTTGCGGTGCTTCTTCTTGGCCATACGCTTGCGGCGCTTCTTAATAACTGAACCCACGTAAGTTCCTTACCAAACTAGATTGAGATTCTGTCTGCTGGGTGAGGTCCTTGAACTGAGCAACAGACTTTACAACGGACAGATTCTTACAATGACGTAAAACGTTCCTTAACAGGGTACCGCCTATCGGAGGCACCCAATGACCGCTGGCCTTGCGGGGGACCAGTGGGGGCTCAGGCCGTCTCGGAGTGCCCGTCGACAACCGCGCCTTTGAGGTACTGGCTCACGGCTTCTTCGGGGACCCGGAACGATCGTCCAAATCGGACGGCCGGCAAATCTCCAGAGTGGACCAGACGGTACACGGTCATTTTGGAAACCCGGAGGACTTCGGCAACTTCGGCCACTGTCATGAAACGCGCATTCGAGAAGTTAGTCTCTGCGGACATTTCTCCATATTCCTTTGCTCTCAGCGGTTAGCGGCGAACCCCCAGCGTTCATTACCTGGTGTGCCGATGCTGAGCCATCAAACAACCATGTGCTAGATACTCTAGAGGCTGCTGGTACCAAAGTGAAAGTCTTTCGTCCAACTGGCGGCCACGTTTCGGCTAGTTGGAAGTAGCCATCCGACGTTTGCGGGCCGAGGCCGCCAATTGCTCCAGGACGGACACCGTGACGTCCCATTCCATGCATGCGTCGGTGACACTCTGGCCGTAGACCAGCTCCTGTTCTCCGGCCGCCTGCCGCTCCACGTCGAGGTTCTGAGCCCCGCCAACAAGAAAGCTCTCCAGCATGACGCCGGCGATCGGCGAGGCAGCGTCGTCTTCAAACTGCGCACCGATTTCCAAGGCCACTTCGGCCTGGCGATGATGGCTCTTGCCGCTGTTGGCATGGCTGGCGTCAACGATCAGCCTCGGGTTCAGTCCCTTCGCCGAGAGTTTCTCCGACGCGGCGGCCACCTGGTCTGCGGAGTAGTTCGGCCCCTTGCGCCCGCCGCGCAGAATCACGTGGGTGTCCGGGTTGCCCGAGGTCGCCACAAGGGCGGCGCGGCCGTTGCCGTCGATTCCCAGGAATGCCTGGGGTGCCGCCGAGGCGCCGCAGGCGTCGATCGCAACCTGGAGGTCGCCGTCGGTCCCGTTCTTGAAACCGATCGGCATCGACAGGCCGGAGGCGAGCTGGCGGTGGATCTGGCTCTCAGTGGTCCGCGCACCGATGGCACCCCATGCCACCAGGTCGGCCATGTATTGCGGGCTGATGGGTTCGAGGAACTCGGTGGCGGTCGGCAAGCCGAGGGCGGTTACTTGCTGCAGGAACCCGCGGGTGGCGCGGAGTCCGGCGGCGATGTCGTGGCTGCCGTCCAGGCGGGGATCGTTGATGAGCCCCTTCCAGCCCACCGTGGTGCGCGGCTTCTCGAAGTATGCCCGCATGACGATGAGCAGGTCTTCCTTGTGCTTCTCCGCCTGGCTGACCAGCCTGCGCGCGTATTCCAAGCCGGCCTTCGGATCGTGGATGGAACACGGGCCAACGATCACCAAGAGGCGGTTGTCCACGCCGTCCATGATGGCGCGCACTCCGTCGCGTCCGCGCTCGACGACGGCGGAGGACCTCGCGTCAAGCGGTAGTTCAGCGCTGATTTCCTGCGGCGTCGGGAGCGGCTCGAAGCGGCTGACGCGAAGGTTCGACGTCGACTGCGTGCCGGGATTCTCGACGTCGGAGTCTAGCGACGCGTTACGGGTAGTGGGCTCTGCGGCGATGCTGGTCATGTAGGGGGTCCTGTTCCGGAGAGGAGCGGACCCTGCTCAGAGCCCGCCTGGAAATGGCGAAGGGCAGAGAATGATCTCTGCCCTGTTGGCTCTGAAGGAAAGTTGGATGCGTGTCAGTTAGACGCGGGCCCCTCCAGAGCCAACGAAAAATACGCATACCAACGGTTAGTCATAGCCAAACCATAGCGGCAGGCTCCGGATGCCCGCAAATCGAAATGCAACGACATCAAGGGAAACCGTTTCCCGACGCACTATAAACTTCACCTCAAAGCACGGGCCTCGCCGCGTTGGAGTTGGAGCAGCGCGGCAGCAACTCCAGGAAGGAAACCATGCCAGGCAGAAGGTATACCCGCCGGGTGGGCATCGCAGATGTGGCATCCATGGCCGGCGTTTCGCATGCCACGGTTTCCCGCGTCATGAATGGAAACACAACCGTTGACGCGGACATTGCCGCCCGCGTCCGGGCAGCCGCTTCCGAACTGAAATATAAGCCGAACCCGGTAGGCCGCAGCCTGGCCCTGGGCAAAACGGACACCATCGGAATCGTGGTTCCGGACCTGTCCAACCCCACGTTCCAGGCCATTCTCCGCGGGCTCAGCATTGCCGCGGCCCGCGATGGCTACCGCGTCCTGATCGCGGACTCCTCCGAGGTCCGGAGCGAAGAGGCAATCCTGGCCGGCGAAGCCCGGCGGCGTTGCGACGGCGTGGTCCTCTGCGCTCCCCGCATGAGCGATGAGGAGCTTGAAGAGCTCGCACCGACCCTCCACCCACTGGTCCTCATCAACCGGATCACCCAGTCCGTCCCGACTCCAAGCCTGGTGGTGGACTATGGCCAGGGCATCCAGGAACTTGCCGCGCACCTGGTCGAGTTGGGACACCGCAAGCTGGCTTATCTGACGGGACCGGACCGCAGCGCATCCAACGTGCAGCGCCTGCGGGGACTCGAGAAGTTCAAAGCCGAGTACCCCGACATCGAATTGCAGTACCATCCTGGCGGAAATACCTACGACGCCGGATTCGAGTCGAGCGATGCGGTCGCCTCGTGTGGCGCTACGGGAATTCTGGTGTTCAACGACGTCGCTGCGATGGGCCTCTTGAGCGGACTCAACGAGCGCGGGATCCGCGTGCCGGAAGACTTGTCGCTCACAGGTTTCGACGACATGCCGTTCGCGCGTTACACCATGCCTCCGCTGACCACTGCCGCCGTGCCGATCTCCGATCTCGGGGACCTTGCGTGGCGCCGCATGCGGGAGCAGATCCAGACCAACGACGCCGCTTCGCCCACGAACTACTTCCCGCCGCGGCTTGAACTCAGGGGCAGCACCGGACCCGTCAAGGCGTAGCTTCCGCGGGAATTTCCGCGGCGCTTTCCGCGGGCCGCTGCCCCAGCCCGGCTTCCCGGTAGTACCCCTCGATGTGGTCGGCAACGAGCTTCGCTGCCCGGCCGCCGTCGCCGTCGTTCACTGCCGCCAAGATGGCCCGGTGCTCCGACCGCAGGCGATCGGCGGTGCGGTCCCAATCGGGCAGGTTGGCCGTGAGCGCCGCAGCATACCCCTCGATCGCTTCACGCAGCGAGCCCATGATGGTGCTCACCACGGCATTCCCGGCAGCTTCCGCCAACGCCAGGTGGAAAGCGATGTCCAGCGCCATGAAATCGTCGACGGCGGGATGTACCTCCATCTCGTCCAGCAGCCTCGCCGCTTCGGCCAATTCCGGAGCCTCCGCCTTCGCGCGGGACACCGCCCACGACTCCAGCAGGACCCGGGTCTCCACGATGTCGGCCACAGGCAAATGCTGGGTGGCCACATGGAGCCGGAACGCTGAACCGAGTGCTGCGGCGGGTTCCGCGATGACCACCGTGCCCGCATCCTTTCCGGAACCGACTCCCGCCCGCACCAAGCCCATGGCTTCCAGGATCCGGATGGCTTCGCGGACCGAGGTCCGCGAGACTTCCAGTTGTTCGGCCAACGCACGCTCGGCCGGGAGCCGCCCGCCAAGCACCAAGTGCCCGTCGGACAGTTGCTTTTCGATCCAACCCAGGACGAGCTCGTGCGTTCTCATGCCTACATAATACTTGATGTGGTTGGACCACATGGCATAGAGTGCGGTCCAACCGCACAGCACACCGGAGGCACCACCATGACGCAGACCGTCCAGCCCGCCACTCCTCCCCCGGCCGGCACCGCCGCCGCGCCAACCGCCAACGCACCCGCCGCCAACACACCCGCCGCCGTCGGACATCCACCTGCATTGAAGCGCCGGATACCCAAATACGCGGACCTGGCGCCGCTCATGAAGTTCAAGAAGCCCGACTTCAGCAACGCGGCGAAGCTGCGGCGCGCATCCACCATTTGGGAGCTTCGGGACATGGCAAAGCGCCGCACTCCCCGGGCACCCTTCGACTACACGGACGGTGCAGCTGAGGCCGAGATCACGCTTCGCCGGGCCCGTCAGGCTTTCCAGGACATCGAGTTCCGGCCGGGGATCCTGCGCGACGTTTCCAGCATCGACCTCAGGACCGGGATCCTGGGCAAGGAATCCCGGCTTCCCTTCGGGATCGCACCCACGGGGTTCACCCGCATGATGCAGTCGGAGGGTGAGTACGCGGGCTCCCAGGCGGCCGAAGCCGCCGGAATCCCCTACACCCTCTCCACAATGGGCACAGCGTCCATCGAGGACGTGGCTGCGGCGGCTCCGAACGGCCGCAACTGGTTCCAGCTGTACCTCTGGACCGACCGGGACCGTTCCCTGGAACTGATCGAGCGCGCCGCCAAGGCCGGAAACGACACCCTCATGGTCACTGTGGATACCGCCGTCGCGGGCGCCCGGCTGCGGGATGTCCGCAACGGCATGACAATCCCGCCGGCACTCACGCTGAAGACCGTCCTGGATGCCTCGTACCGGCCCGCCTGGTGGTTCAACTTCCTCACGCACGAGCCGTTGACGTTCGCCTCGCTCTCCCGCTACACGGGCACCGTGGCCGAACTCATCAACTCCATGTTCGATCCCACCCTGACCTTCGACGACCTGGACTGGCTGCGGGAAACCTGGAAGGGCAAGCTCGTGGTCAAGGGCATCCAGACGGTGGAAGATGCCCGTAAGGTGGTGGACCACGGCGCTGACGGCGTGGTGGTCTCCAACCACGGCGGCCGCCAACTGGACCGGGCACCGATTCCGCTGCACCTCGTTCCCGAGATCTCCGCGGCGCTCAAAACTGACAACAGCGGCGCCGCCGTCATCCTGGACACCGGCATCATGAGCGGCGCGGACATCGTGGCTGCCCTTGCCCTCGGTGCGGACTTCGCCCTGATCGGCCGCGCCTACCTGTACGGGCTCATGGCCGGCGGCCGGGCAGGCGTGGACCGCACCATCGAGATCCTGGAGAAGGACATGGCCCGCACCATGGCGCTGCTCGGAGTCACCAAGGTCTCCGAGCTCAACCCGGACCACGTGCGGCTGCTGGGAGCGTAACCTTCAGCGCCCTTCAGCAAGGTGGGTGCTACTTCTTCCGTCCGAACTTCGGCAGGTTGGGCAGGTTGGGCAGGTTCGCCAAGAGGTCGGCAGCCTTGGTGGCTGCCCGGCCTACGGTGCGGCCGATCTGCTGCGGCCTGGTGTCGTCAGTTCCCGCTGCCGGGGCAACGGTTCCGGACGCGGGGACGGTCTCAGGCGAGCGCTCGACGTCGGTGCCCGCCTGGGAAGCGAGCTGCGGCTCTCCGTCTGGCTGCGTGAGCTGCTCCTCCTTCGCGGCGCCTGCACCCTGCTGGCCGGCGGAACCGGAGCGGGGGTTGCGGGCCGGGGCGGCCGCCTGGTCCGCGGGCTTGGCGGGTCCGACGTCGAAGGTCTCCAGCCAGCTGGCAACCCCGGCGAGCGGCTTCGTGTTCAACGCGTAGTAGCGTTTCTGCCCCTGTGCGCGCATGCTGACGAGATCCGCCTCGCGGAGCACCTTCAAATGCTTTGAGATGGTGGGCTGGCTCGCTTCGAGCTCCTCCACCAGTTCCCCCACTGCCTTGTCCCCAGAGCGGAGGGAAACCAGAATGTCACGCCGGGTCGCCTCAGCAATGACGGCAAATACGTCGTCAGTCACCATGCCTCCCACCCTAGCGACATATACGTCAAAAGGCATCAACTATTTCGCAGGGGCGCGGCGTTGACCAGGCCTTGCCCTGGGGGGCCGACCAAGCTGTCAGTCGAACCAGGGATCCAGGCCGTAAACCGGGAAGATTTCCTTGCGGGTGGCGATGATCGTGCGGTCAACGGCGTCGGCGGGGTCGTAACCGACCTCCCACGAACGCCACCAGGTGTCCACGCCGTCGCCCATGAGTTCCGGGACCGCGTCCCCGTATTTTTCCCTGACATGGCTGCGGAAAGTTTCCGGGACCGGAGCCGTCAGCTGGATGGGATGTTGGGCCACGATGCCGATCAAATGGCTCCACGTGCGCGGTACCACTCCCGTAATGTCGTAGCCCCCTCCCCCGGTGGCGATCCATCGATTCTCGCAAAACCTCGCGGCGAGGCGCGCGACGGCGGTGGCCGCCTCGCGTTGGCCGTCCACGCTGAGGTTCAGGTGCGTCAGGGGATCGAGTTTGTGGGAGTCGCAACCATGCTGGCTTACGATGACTTCCGGTTCAAAGGCCTGAACGAGCTGCGGTACGACTGCGTGGAAGGCCCGCAGCCACCCGGCGTCGCCCGTCCATGCAGGCAAGGCCACATTGACGGCCGTTCCGAGCGCGTCCTGGCCGCCGGTCTCGTTGGCGAAGCCGGTCCCCGGGAACAGCGAGAGGCCGCTTTCGTGCAGGGAGATCGTGAGGACCCTGGGATCGTTCCAGAAGATGCTCTGCGTGCCGTCGCCGTGGTGGGCATCGACGTCGATGTACGCGACCCGCCGGACACCGCCGTCGAGCAGCCTCTGCACAGCGAGTGCGGCGTCGTTGTAGATACAAAAACCGCTTGCGCGCTCGCGGGAGGCATGGTGCAGGCCGCCGCCGAAGTTGACGGCGCGGACCGCGGTCCCGGACAGGATTGCCTCGGCCGCGAGGAGCGAGCCGCCGGCAAGCCGGGCGCTTGCTTCGTGCATCCCGGCGAAAGCGGGATCGTCGTCGGTGCCGAGCCCGCGTTCGGGGTCCGGCGTCGTCGGGTCTTCGCTGACCCGCCGCACCGCGGCGATGTACTCGGCGCTGTGCACTGCCCGGAGCTCGACGTCGGACGCGACCTCCGGCGCTTGGACGGAAACGTGCTCCAGGTCGAAAAGTCCGAGTGACGAGGCGAGCCTGGCCGTCAGTTCAAGCCGCGCGGGGGCCATCGGATGCGATGGACCGAAATCGTATGCGGTCATGGCGGGATCCCACGCCACCGTCGTTGGCAGCGGGGATGGACGGAGGCCTGCCCAGGAAGTCATCAATGACAGGCTACCCGAGCGGCAGGACGCAGCTGCCCCGTTACAACAGGCGATTAGTGGTTTACTACTCAGGAAAGCAGAATCAATCAACCAGAAGCGAACAGCACTGCCATGACTCAGAGCCAGTCGAGGTCCTTGGACCCGGCCAGCTGGCAAACCGTCCAGCCGGAGCGGAAAAGCCTGTGGATTTTCACAGGCATCCGTGACTTCATCGACAACATCGCCAACTCCTCACCGGCGCGGTTGGCGCTCACCGCATACGTCGTCGCGATTCTCTTCTTCACCGGTTTGCTTTCCCTGCCGGCGGCATCGGCCGACGGTGCGGTCACTCCCATCCACCAGGCCCTGTTCACCGCGGTATCCAGCGTGTGCGTGACCGGTCTGACGGTTGTGTCGACGGCGACGCACTGGACATTCTTCGGCCAGCTCGTCATCATCTTGGCTATTTTCGTGGGTGGATTGGGAACCCTGACACTCGCATCCCTCCTGGCGCTCATGGTCAGCAAACGGCTGGGCGTGAGGGGCAAGCTCATTGCCCAGGAGGCCATGAACAACGCCGGACGCTTGGGCGAAGTGGGCACCTTGTTGCGGATCGTCATCTCCACGTCCGTGACGATCGAGGCCGTACTGGCCATCGCCTTGATTCCCCGCTTCGTGACACTCGGAGAGGACTTCTGGCAAGCCGTCTGGCATGGAGTCTTCTACTCGGTGTCTTCCTTCAACAATGCCGGTTTCACGCCCCACTCCGACGGAATCGTGCCGTACGAGACCGACCTGTGGATTCTTGTACCGCTCATGGTTGGAGTGTTCCTCGGCAGCCTCGGCTTCCCGGTGATGCTGGTGCTCCGACGGCACGGCCTGAATTGGAAAAAGTGGAGCCTCCACACCAAGCTCACCATCCAGGTTTCCCTGATCCTCCTCGTTGCCGGCGCAGCCCTGTGGGCCTTGATGGAGTGGGACAACACCAACACCATCGCCAACATGAGCGTCGGCGACAAGATCACGCATTCCATTTTCGCCTCGGTCATGACACGGTCCGGCGGCTTCAACCTCGTGGACCAGGCGCACATGGATTCCACCACGAGGCTCCTGTCCGACGCGCTCATGTTCGCCGGCGGCGGTTCGGCGTCGACGGCGGGCGGCATCAAGGTGACCACCATCGCGGTCATGTTCCTCGCCATCATCGCCGAGGCCCGGGGCGACGACGACGTCAAGGTCTACGGCCGCACGATTCCCGAAGGCACCATGCGAGTGGCCATCTCGGTGATCGTCGCGGGCGCCACCTTGGTATGCGTATCGGCATTCCTGCTCTTGGCCATCAGCGGCGCCAGCCTGGACCGGGTGCTCTTCGAAACCATTTCGGCTTTCGCAACCGTTGGCCTCAGCACGAACCTTAGCGCGGAACTGCCGCCGTCGGGGGTCTACGTGCTCGCAGCCCTCATGTTCGCCGGCCGCATCGGCACTATAACCCTTGCCTCAGCCCTGGCCCTCCGCCAGCGCAGGCAGCTATTCCACTACCCGGAAGAGAGGCCGATCATTGGCTAATTCAACAGGCGCCCCCAACCGGCCGGCGCACAACGCGCCCGTCCTGGTGATCGGCTTGGGCCGGTTCGGTGCAGCCACTGCGGAGCAGCTCGTCAAGCAGGGACGCGAAGTCCTGGCCATTGAGCGGGACCGCACGCTTGTCCAGACCTGGGCCCCCGTGCTCACCCACGTCGTCGAGGCCGACGCCACCAACATCGATGCCCTCCGCCAACTCGGCGCACAGGACTTCAGCTCTGCCGTGGTAGGCGTGGGAACGTCCATCGAGTCCTCGGTGCTCATCACGGTGAACCTCGTGGATCTGGGCATTGAGCACCTCTGGGTGAAAGCGATCACGGCCTCGCACGGCAAGATCCTCACCCGCATCGGCGCCAACCATGTCATCTACCCGGAGGCCGACGCCGGCGTCCGTGCAGCACACCTGGTCTCCGGCCGCATGCTGGACTTCATTGAGTTCGACGACGACTTCGCCATCGTGAAAATGTACCCGCCCAAGGAAACCGTGGGCTTCACGCTCGATGAGTCCAAGGTCCGCTCCAAGTACGGCGTGACCATTGTTGGCGTGAAGTCCCCGGGCGAGGACTTCACCTATGCCCGCCCGGACACTAAGGTATCCGGCCGCGACATGCTGATCGTCTCCGGGCACGTGGACCTGCTTGAGCGCTTCGCCGCGCGGCCGTAACTTGCCGGACCGCAGCGCCGTGGGTTGCTAGCCGAGCTGTTGGGTGATTTCCGCTGCCCGGGCAGCCGCGGCGCGTGCACCGTCGGCGATGATCGAAGGCAGGCCGCGGTCGTTGAATGCCGCAATGGCGCGTTCCGTGGTGCCGTTGGGGCTGGTCACCGCGATGCGCAGGGCGGTGGGGTCGGCGCCCGGTTCGGCGAGCATGAACCCCGCACCTGCAACGGTCTCGCGGGCAATCTTGAGGGAGAGCTCGGGATCCAGGCCGAGTTCGACGCCGGCGGCAGCCATCGCCTCGGCCAGGTAGAACGCGTACGCGGGGCCTGAGCCGCTGATGGCGGACAGGGCATCAACCTGTTCCTCTGGGATTTCCACAACCGTGCCCGCGGCCGCGAGGATGTCCTTGGCCTGCTGGAGCTGCACAGGGGTGCAATTGGTTCCGGGCGAAACGGAGACCACCCCGCGCCCGAGCTTGGCGGGCGTGTTGGGCATCGTCCGGATGACCGGCTGCCCTGCCGGCAGGGCTGCTTCCAGCTGGGCGATCGACACGGCGGCGGCAACGCTGATCACAATGGTGTCCTTGGCCAGCGACCCTGAGATTTCCCGGGCGAGGTCCGCAATACCCACAGGTTTGACACCGAGGATGACAACCGAGGCGCCCTTCGTCGCCAACTTGTTGTTGTCTGGTTCCTCGGCTCCGGCGATGGTCATGACGTGGTGGCGCTCAGCCAGTTCGGCGGCGCGTTCAGCGCGACGTACGGTAGCGACGACGTCCGACGGATCCGTTCCGGCAGCCAGCAGGCCTCCCAGAATGGCCTCGTTCATGGACCCACAGCCAAGGAATGCGATTCGGTTGCTCATGGCTCCATGATGCCAGTTCCGCTGCGCCACCGCAGATCGAGCCGGGCTTTCAAGAGGCCGCCCAGGATTCCCAGCTAGTTCCCAAGGTTATTGCAGGCTGCGCCCAATATCGCTCCGTAACTTGGTAATTACCTCATTGAGGGTGCGAGTGATGAGGCGGGCATGGGGATGTCCGCCCACAAAGCACCGGTGGCTGAACGGGTTTTCCCCCATTTTCCCGTTTGCCACCGGTGCTTTCGCTTTTAAGGCGGCCGTTCGACTTCAAGGCGGCGGTTCGAGGGCGGGCACGCGCCCGCCGTCGTCGTCTTGAGTGGCGAGGCTAAATCTCGAAGGCTCCCACAAGCGGCGCCCCTAAGTGCTGACGGGCGAAGCGCAGCGTTTCGGCCAGCCACTCCTCGCGTTCCCCGGTAACTTTGGCTTTGCGCGTGGAAATCTCGGCAACCACTGTGCCTTCGAATCCGGTGGACGCGAGATACTGCAGCGACTCGGCGCACTGTTGGGTTCCGTAACCAGGAATCAAGTGTTCGTCCTTGCCCGAGCCCGAACCATCCGTGAGGTGGACATGGCGCAGCTTGCTCCCGAGCGCCCGGATCGCTTCAAGGCTGTTGGCCCCCGCGGTGGCGGCGTGCGAGAAGTCCCACGTGACGTCGTCGTAATCCTGACCCAACGGATCCCAGTGCGGAAGGTAGGCAAGCGCCTCACGGCCGCGCACGCGCCACGGGTACATGTTCTCTACGGCGATATGCACTTGGTACATCGCGGCGATCTCGCGCACACCGGCAGAGAAGTTCTCCGCATAGTTCGACTGCCACCGGAAGGGCGGATGGACCACCACGGTGTTGCAGCCCACCTCGCGCGCCATCTGGCAGGACATCTCGATCTTGTTCCACGCCGGACCCCACACCTGCTGGGTCAACAGCAGCGTGGGCGCATGGATCGAAACGATCTGCTGGTCATAGCGATGGCTCAGCTGGATGAGGGCATCCGGGTTCTGGCTCGTGGCGTTGTTGGTCACCATCACCTCGACGCCGTCGTACCCCAGGTCCTGGGCCACGGCGAAGGCGTCATGGACGCTGAGCGGATAGACAGAAGCGCTGGACAGCGCCACCGGGATCCTTGGCGTGTCTTCTTCGGAGTGCTCGACGTCGGTGCTCATGTTAGTTGGCCTGCCTCCCGGCGCTGGGGATGGGTATGGGTACTGCGGCTGTCGCGGCCGTTGCGGTGTTGGCGCCCAGGCGCGGTACCGGTGCCGCGTCTCCGAGCCCGACATGTGGAGCCGGGGCCAGCGGGCCGTCGAAGACCAGCTGGTCGAGCCGGCGCAGGATCAATCCCTCGCGCAGGGCCCAAGGACAGATCTCCATGCTGGGAAATTCGAACATTTCCAACGCGGCCTCGGCGACCAGCGCACCCGCAAGGATCTGCGCAGCCCGGGCATCCGAGACGCCCGGGAGGTACAGCCGGTCCTCGACGGTCATGGCCGAGATACGCTGCGCCCAAAGGCCCAGGTCCGTGGCATGAAGTTCGCGTTTGACGTACGGACCGGCGCCGCTGGGGGCCGCGCCCGCTATGCGTGCAAGCGAACGGAAGGTCTTGGAGGTTCCGGCCACAAGGTTGGCCCGGCCCAATTGCTTGAACTCGCGCACAACCGGTTTGAGTGTCTGGCGAATGTACTTGCGCAACGCTTTGACGCTTTTGGCCGTGGGCGGGTCGTCGTGGAGCCAATCCCTCGTCAGACGGCTGGCACCGAGCGGGACTGACACCGCGAGTTCAGGCAGTTCGTCCTGGCCAAACGCCATTTCGAACGAGCCGCCTCCGATGTCCAGGTCCAGGATCGGACCCGCGCCCCAGCCGTACCAGCGCCGGACCGCGAAGAACGTCATGGACGCTTCTTCACTGCCTGTCAGTTCCTGCAAGGTCACCGTGGTCTCGTGCTTCACGCGCGCAAGGACCTCGGCGCCGTTGGTGGCTTCACGGATGGCCGAGGTACAAAAAGCCAGGAGGTCCTCGGCCTTGTGGCGGGCTGCGAACTCCCACGCTTCGAGGACGAATTCGATCAGCTCGTGCTGCCCGGCGTCGTTGATGTTGCCCTCGGCGTCTAGGAACTGAACCAGCGAGAGAGGTCGCTTGTGGGAGGCAAACGCCACCGGGCGTGCGCCTGGATGCGCGTCCACCAAGAGCAAATGGACGGTGTTGGAACCGATGTCTAGGACGCCAAGACGCATTCTGCCATTATTCCCCGATTCGAAGCGTGTGGAGCAAGTACGACCGCCGATTCATCCCGGTGACCGATCAATTAGTCCTGGGGTCCGGAGGTGGGTGACTCCGCATCCGCGGCCGAGGCGCTCGCTTCGTCCGTTTCGTCCGTGCGCTTGAAATCACGGCGGACGTTCGCAATGCCCTCGGGACCCATCTCGAAGCCGTGCTCGCTGCCCGGGTTGATGACCAGTCCCAGTTCGTCGCCGATGCTGTCCAGAATCGCGGAGCCGTGGGTGCCCAGAACGTTGGGCGCGGCCTCAAGGAAGCGCGATTCCACCCGGCTCGGGTGGCTGAATACCGCGAGGACGGGCTGACCCTCCGAATTGGCGAGCACCAGCGGCTCCACGGCGGCGTCAGGCTGATCCAACGAGTCCGCGCTCAGGATGTACACCTCGTTGTTCAGGAAGGCCAGGATGACGTCCACCGGGTTCGCGTCGGGTTGCCCGGCCTTTGCGAGCTTGGACTCAAGATCGTTCAAGGGCAGGGATTCCGGGGCTTCCGGCTGATCTGTCATGGTTCCACTCGATCACGGTTCCCCTGCCGGACGCAATTCGCCGCCGCTGCTCCGTCGAGTTCGTGGGTGCGGGCCCGAGGCTGCGTCCCGGAACGCCGCTCCCGGCCCGCACCCACGATCTCAGCCCCGGAGAAGCCTGAGCAGACGTACTTTCAGGCCGCGTTCGTCGAAGAGGTCTTTCCAACCGATGCGGAGAATCCGCCAGCCCTGCTCAGTCAGCAGCTTCTCCCGTTGCCGTTCTTCGAAGATCACTTCCGCAGTTGGCTTGTAGTCGAAGTATTTTGCCTTGCCATCGAATTCGAGCGCAGCCCGCAGGTGTGGCCACGCGAAGTCGAACCTGTAGGCGCCACGCGGTGTTTGGGCCCGCAACTGGAGCACGGGATCCGAAAAGCCGAGTTTGGCGATGGCGTCCCGGGTCAAGGTCTCCCCCGGGGATTCTGACAATGGGTTTGCGAAGGTCAGGGCTTTTCGAAAAGCAACGACTCCCCTGGCACCGACCAGATCGGCGCAGGCTGACTCCAACCACTCACGATTGCATCCGCGCCTCAAGCCGTGATCCAGGAGAATCAGGGCCTGCCGATAGTTCAATATTCGCGCGCAGTCGAGCACGGCGCGGTCGAGTGTTGTCACTGGAAGCCCGTCAATCTCGATCCGCTGCCCGGGCAGGAGGAGGCCCGAATGGGCCCTGACGTCAGTGGCGTGGGACGCGCGAGCCGCGCGGTACGGAATGATGACGTGGATCAACTGATCAGCCCTCCACAAATACAAACGGTGCAGACGGGCGGCGGAAGTGTGGCTGAACGTCAGCCCGTCCGCGGTAACACGGAGGGTCTGATGGCAATACGCCGCCAACTGGGCGCGCTCCCGGCCGGCGTCCGAGAGTCCCTTCCAGACAGCGCCGCGGACAAGGACACCCGTGCGGACCTTCACCAGTGAGCCGGAGCTGAGGTATTCATTGATCCGGCGCTTGCTCAGTCCTTCGGCAAGGAGCTCCTCTGTCCGCCACATGTTCCCGGGCGGAAGCCAAATCCCCGCAATAGGGTCAACCGGGACAAGCGGGCCAACATTTCCGTAGCTGTTCACTGCACCAGCATCTGGGAGCAGCGGAGTCCGCGGAACCAGCCAATCGAGCTATGTGGAAACCCACTACGTGGGTGTGGGCCGGGGGCTGCGTACTGGAACGCAGCCCCGGGCCCACACCCACGATTTCGGGCGCCCCCCTACTTCTTCGCCGTGGCCTTCTTCGCCGGTGCCTTGCGGGCCGTGGTGGTGCGCTTGACCGGTCCCTTTGCACGCTTCTCGGCAAGCAGTTCGATGGCCTGTTCCCGGGTCAGCTCCTCCAGGGACGTGGCGCGCGGAACGGTGATGTTGGTGACGCCGTCGGTGATGTACGGGCCGAAACGGCCTTCCTTCACCACGATGTTCTTCTCCGAGACAGGGTCCGGACCGAACTCGGCCAGGGGCGGCACCGCGGCACGCGCACCACGCTGCTTCGGCTGGGAGTAGATCTCCAACGCCTGTTCCAGCGTGATGGTGAAAATCTCTTCCTCGGATCCGATGGACCGCGAGTCCGTGCCCTTCTTCAGGTAAGGCCCGAAGCGGCCGTTCTGCACGGTGATGGGGTTGCCTTCGGCGTCCTCGCCCAGGACACGTGGCAGGCTCATGAGTTGCAAGGCCTCATCCAGGGTGATCGTGTCAACGGACATCGACTTGAAGAGCGAGCCTGTGCGGGGCTTTGCCTTGACGGGCTTCTTCGGCGGCTTGGGCTTGCCGTTCTTGTAGTACTCCACCGGCTGGTTGGCCAGTTGCTCTTCCGTCATCTCCGGGATGATCTCAGTGACATAGGCCCCGTAGCGGCCGTTCTTGGCAACCACGGTGTGGCCGGTGTGCGGATCCTTGCCCAGGACGCGTTCCTCGGGTGCAGCCGTTTCCATGAGCTCCACGGCCTTGGCGGCGGTGAGCTCGTCCGGTGCGAGGTCCTCGGGCACATTGGCACGCGCGGACTCCACCACTTCGCCGGTCTTGGGGTCGACAGTGGGGAGCGAGCTTTCCAGGTACGGGCCGAACTTTCCGACGCGCAGCGTGATGCCCTCGGCAATAGGCACCGAGTTGATCTCGCGTGCATCGATTTCGCCCAGGTTGTTGACGATGCTCAGCAGCCCGGGATCGGCGTCTTCACCGTAGTAGAAGTGCTTGAGCCAAGCGGCGCCGGCTTCCTGGCCGTTCGCGATCTTGTCCAGGTCGCCTTCCATGTCCGCCGTGAATTCGTAGTCCACGTAGTCGGTGAAGTGCTGCTCCAACAGGCGGATCACGGAGAAGGCGATCCAACTGGGAACCAGCGCGGACCCTTGCTTCCGGACGTAGCCGCGGTCCTGAATGGTGGAGATCGTGGACGCGTAGGTGGACGGGCGGCCGATGCCGCGCTTTTCCAGCTCCGCTGTCAGCGATGCTTCCGTGTACCGCGGCGGCGGCGAGGTCTCGTGGCCAACAGCAACGATGTCCGAAGCGGTCAGCGAATCGTCCTTGGCCACGTTGGGCAGACGCCGGGCTTCGTCGGAGTCGTCATCGCCGCGGCTCTCGTCCTTGCCTTCTTCGTAAGCAGCGAGGAAGCCAGGGAAGGTGATGACCGTACCGGAGGCCGAGAACTCGGCGTCCCGGCCATCGGCAGCCACGGCTCCGAGCCGGATGGTGGCGGTGGAGCCCTTCGCGTCGCCCATTTGGGAGGCGATGGTGCGCTTCCAGATGAGTTCGTAGAGCCGGAACGCGTCACCGCTCAGCTGGTTGGCCACCTGGGCCGGGGTACGGAAAGAGTCACCCGCGGGGCGGATGGCTTCGTGGGCTTCCTGTGCGTTCGCCGCCTTGTTGGCGTAGACGCGGGGAGACTGCGGCACGTACTCGGGACCGTACAGCTCGGCGGCCTGGCGGCGGGCCGCCGAGACTGCCTCGTCGCTCAACGCGGACGAGTCCGTACGCATATAGGTGATGTAGCCGTTCTCATACAGGCGCTGGGCGATCTGCATGGTGCTCTTGGAGGAGAAGCGCAGCTTTCGGCCAGCCTCCTGCTGGAGGGTCGACGTCGTGAACGGCGCCGCCGGGCGGCGCGTGTACGGCTTGGTGTCCACCGAGCGGACGCGGAAGTCCGAGTTCTCCAGCCCGGCTGCCAACGACGTCGCCAGTTCCTCGTTGAGGTGCACCGCGTTCGCAGAGATGAGGACGCCGTCGTCGTTGAAGTCACGGCCGCTGGCCACCTTCGCCCCGTCAACGGCGGCAAGCTTCGCTTTGAAGGTCGCGGAGCCCGTACCGAACTGGCCGGTCAGGTCCCAATACGACGCGGCCTTGAACGCCATCCGTTCGCGTTCACGGTCCACCACCATGCGGGTGACAACCGACTGAACACGGCCTGCCGACAGGCCGCGGGCAACCTTGCGCCACAGGACCGGGGAGATTTCGTAACCGTACAGGCGGTCAAGGATGCGGCGCGTTTCCTGGGCGTCCACGAGCGCGCTGTCGACGTCGCGCAGGTTGTCCATAGCGCGGTGGATGGCTTCCTTGGTGATTTCACCGAAGGTCATCCGGTAGACGGGAACCTTGGGCTTCAGGACCTCCAAAAGGTGCCACGCGATGGCCTCGCCCTCGCGGTCCCCATCGGTTGCGAGATAGAGCGCGTCGGCGTCTTTCAGCTGGGCCTTGAGTTCGGCGACCTTTTTCTTCTTGTCCGGAGACACCACGTAATACGGTTTGAAGTCGTGTTCGATGTCGACGGCGAACTTGCCAACCGAGGTCTTCTTTAGTTCTGCAGGGAGGTCCGAGGGCTGCGGCAGGTCGCGGATGTGGCCGATCGAGGCCTCGACAATGAAGCCCTCGCCCAGGTACTTGGCGATGGTCTTGCTCTTGGCCGGAGACTCCACGATCACGAGTTTCTTGCCGGTTTTTGCCTTGCTGGGCACGGTTCTCCTACAGAAAATGAATTGCTTGGGCTCGTGCCCATATTGGCCTAGTTCACCATATTTTGCAGAATCGTGCGTTTGGTGGGCCCACGACGCCAGGGTTCCCTGGCCGAGCTTGCGAGGTTAGGGGGGTGGTGGGGATCAGCCTGCGGACGGCGTCCGGTCGTCCGGAATCATCGACCACATCGTAGCTATTCGCACCGCTCCTTCGGGAATCCGGGTGGGATCTTCGAGCTCATATGACCGGATGAGCTCCTGGAATTTCGCCTTGAGCTCCGCGCGCTGGTCCGGGGTCAAGTACAGCAGGTCGCTGGACAGCACCATGGCGGCTGCCTCGTTGGCGGCCTCTCCGCGCTGGCGCCGCTCACCGCGGGCACGGGTGAAAGCGGTGGCCCGGCGTCGGAAAGCGTCCAGTTCGAGTTCGACGACGGCGATCTCCGGGCTCGGTGCGTTGCCGCCGGATTTGATGGTGAAGTCCGAACCTGCCGCCTTCCAACGGCGTTCGCGTGCGTCACCCGCGTTGTCCGCGGCAGTCACGATCCCCCATTTCTGGAGGGCCCTCAAGTGGTAGCTCATGGCGCTCGGCGTGAGTCCGGTCTGTGCAGCGAGCTCCGTGGCCGTGCGGCTCAGTTGCGTGGAATACAGTTCCGTGATGACCTCAAGCCGGGCGGCGTGCGCAAGCGCGCGGATCGCTTTGGGGTCGGTGATCTCCACCGTCTTGCCGGGCCGTTTCCGGCGTTTCGGGGATGCCGGGCCGGCCGATACCCCATTGTCTTCATTCACCGGAACAGTTTAGCCGCCGGTTCCGCCGCACTAGTCCTATGCGGCAGTCCTATGCCGCGGGAAGCAGGAAGCCGTCGCGGACCAGGTTCGCGACGTCGGAGAGCAACCCTGCGCGGAAAGCGTCGTCGTCGAAGTCGTCCCCTCCACCCAGCAGTGCGGCCAAGGCGCCGATCAGCTGGCGGACCGACAACTCGCCGTCACATGCCGACACGAAGCCAGCCAGCTCGGTGCTCAACAGGTTTGTCCGGCGCAGTCCCGCTCCTTGGCGCAGCAAGATGACGCCGGGGTGCTCGGCGCCGGGGCGCTGGTGCCGTTCCTCGGTGACGTCATCGGCCACCACCAAGTGGGCGTCGGCGAGTTCGTGGGCGTCAAGCCAATCGGCGCGTTCGACGGCCGCGGCAAGGTGTGGACCGATCGGCTGCTCGATGGGGTACGTGATCTCCTCGAACCGGCTCAGGGCGGTTCCGGTACGCGGCTCCTGCGGCCGGCGCAGCCAGATCATTCCAAAGCCAATCGCCTCCACGTCGCGGGAGGCGAAATCGTCCAGGTACGCGGCGTAGGCCTTCCTGTAGAGCTCGCGGTCACGGCCCTCGGAGGCGTCCTGCAGCCAGGTCTCCGCATACAGCTCCGGACTAACCTGTTCCCGCTGGATGAACCAGGCCTCCGTGCCGGACCCTTCCAGCCACGACGCGGGCCGATCGCTCCAGCCGCTGCCCGCGGGGATTTCCCAGTTGCCGAGCATCTGCGCCGTGCCGCCGGGCGCGAGAAAATCGGGCAGCGTGCGGACCAGGTTGGCGACGATGTCGTCGCCCGGCAGCCCGCCGTCGCGGTATGTGAACTGATCCGAGGCATGCTCGCCGGCGTTTCGCGGGGTAATCACGAACGGTGGGTTCGATACCACCAGGTCGAAGGCTTCGCCGGCCACGGGTTCCAGCAGGGATCCCAGCCGCAGGCTCACGCGCGACTCAAGATCGGCAGGATCAAGGCGCAGGGCCTCCGCATTGAGCAGCAGGTTGAAGCGCGTGAACGCGAGGGCGCGTTCGGAGATGTCAGTCGCGGTGACGTGCTCGCAGTGGTGCAGCAGGTGGAAGGTCTGGATTCCGCAGCCCGTGCCCAGGTCGAGGGCGCGTTTCGCGGGCCGCCGGATGGTGGTCTGGACAAGAGTGGTGGAGGCCTGTCCGATGCCCAGCACGTGGTCGTGACGGAGTACGCCCGGCTGTTGATGTGCGGCGAGGTCGCTGGCAACCCACAATTCGGCACCGCCGTTTCCGCTGCCGCCTGTTCCGGAGTCACCTTCCCAGCCGTACGGCCGCAAATCCACCTTCGCGGCCACAGCACCGTCGTCGTTCTTCACCACGAGGCCGAGCTCCACCAGGCCCTCGGTGCGCACGTGCGGCAGGGCGGCGTCGAGGTCGCGTTCAGTTTGCGGGACGGCGAGAAGCCACAAGCGCACGACGACGGCGAGCGCGGCTTTCGCGGGGTCCGTCGCCGGGTCTGCGGACGAGCCGGCCGCTTCGGTGACGATAAGCGCGGGGATGAGCTGGTCCCTGGCAAGGGCCGCCTGCGCAGACTCTCCCAGCAGTGCCGCCACTCCGTTCAGGGTGTAGCCAACGCTTCGCAGGTCGTCGCGGAGCGCCGTCAACAGCACGGGAAGGTCGCTGCGGGGTGCGTCGAGTGTGGAGGGAGCAGTCCCAAAGATGGCGGGCGTTGCGGGATCAGTCACTGTGCAAGTCTATTGGGGCTTGCCGCTGGCCTTCGCCGTGGCACCTGCTTCCGCGGGCTTCGTAACTGCCGCTTCGTTCCCGGTTGCGGCCGGGCGTAGAGTCGGACTATGGCGTGGGCACGCGCCCTGAAGCTAGCAACGACGCCGCCGGCGATTCCCGCCGTCGTGCTTTGCTGTGTGCTCGCATGCGGCACATTGACGTCGTGCGAATACACCTACGGCGACGGCCGCACGGCGTCGAGCAGTCCGACGTCGGCGGTCATCACGGATCCGGTGCTCACCCGTGACCCGGCCCTTGGACAGACCGTCACGGGCGATGCGCTGAAGGCTTGGGCGCAGGACGTGCTTCCAGACCAGAATGGACTGTCCTTTGACAGCAGCTTCGGCGTGTTGTCCGCCGGGGAGTCACGGGCCGAAGAGACAACACAGCTTCCCGGGGGAACGTATGCAGTGACGCTGGCGTGCCGAGGCACCCGCAACGCCGAGTTCACTGTGCGGAACGGGAACGACATCCTCATCGAGGCAATGGTCCAGTGCGGCACCACACGGGTCAAGGTCCTGCAATTGGTGACCGATGCCGTCCTGGGCATCACGGTCACCGCAAGTGCGCAAGCAAACTTTGCGTACCGGGTGAGCCGGATCTGACCACCGGTACTAGGCCGCGCAGCCCTCCGGGCAACGCAGCGTTTCCGGGTTCGAGGCGCATTCGGCGCAATACAGGGTGAGGTTGCGGCAACTCGGGTTGGAGCAGTTTTCAAATTTGTTGGTGGGCGCCTGGCAGCGGACGCATTGGCCAATGGTCTTGGCGTCGTCGCTGAATTCCATGTGCATGCGCTTGTCGAAAACGTAGAGGGAACCTTCCCACAGACCCTGGTCCTTGTAGGCCTCGCCGTAGCGGACAATCCCGCCGTCGAGCTGGTAAACCTCCTTGAAGCCGCGGTTCACCATGAGGCTCGAAAGGACCTCGCACCGGATCCCGCCGGTGCAGTACGTGACGACGGGCTGGTCTTTGAGGTCGTCGTACTTTCCCGAGTCGAGTTCCTTGATGAAGTCGTGGGTGGTGGCAACGTCGGGAACGATCGCATCCTTGAATTTGCCGATCTGGGCTTCGAAGGCGTTCCTTCCGTCGAAGAACTTCACGTCCTGCCCGGCTGCCTTCTTTTCCTCCAGAAGTGCATGGAGCTGTTCAGGTTGAAGATGGGTCCCGCCGCCGACGACGCCGTTCTCATCCACCTTCAGTTCGCCGGGGGCCCCGAAGGACACGATCTCGTCGCGAACCTTGACGCTGAGTCTCGGGAAGTCGTCGGCTCCGCCTTCGGACCATTTGAAATCGATATTGCGGAATCCCTGGTATTCCTTGGTGGTTTTCACATACTGCTTGACGTTGTTCAGTTCCCCGCCGACCGTGGCGTTGATGCCGTCTTTGGAAATGAGGATGCGCCCGGTCAGTCCGAGCTTCTCGCACAGCGCGCGCTGCCAGAGCCGGACGGCGTCCGGGTCCGCGATCGGTGTAAAGCCATAGAAGAGCACAATTCTGTTTAAAGCCACGTATTTAAGGGTACTTGGTGGCCCCAAACCGACGTGTCGGGCCGCCGTTGGACCGCTCTAAGTGTTAATGGAGCTGTTACTGGCCGCCCCTGTTGATTCCCAGACCTCTGGCATAGTCTCTCTACATGAGTCACGACGCCTTGGTTGAAGACATCGCTGAGCTGCTCGAAATCTGGGTGGCTGGCTGGTCTGGGTCCCGGAGCTACGAAACGCACAAGGAGGGCCGGTTCCCGGCAGCCCTGCGTGCGGACAAGACCGGCGACTGGGAATTCTTCGCGCACGACCCGTCGGGCGCCGAATTCGCAGCGCTGGCTGCCAAGACCGCCGAGGCGGACACCCGGATCTTGACGATCCTCACGAACGACGCAGGACGCTACACGCAACTGGCTCGCCAGAACGGATTGAACGTCACCTCCGACTCCCAGACGATGATGATTGTGGACATGGGGACCCAGGACGCCGAAGATCCGTGGCTCTCCGATGACGACCTCAAGCTCACGACTTCCGAAAGCAAGGGCGTCCACTACGCCGTGGTCCATGCCGGCGAAGAGGTAGCCGCCAGCGGTCAGGTATTCGTGGTCAAGCAGACCGCGGTGTTCGACAAAATCGTCACCGAGCCCAACTACCAGCGCCGGGGACTGGGCAGCTTCATCATGAAAGCCCTCGCCGCGCAGGCGTTCCAATACGATGTCGAAAGCGGACTCCTCCTGGCTTCCTTGGACGGACAGCATCTCTATTCCCACCTCGGCTGGAAGCATGTGTGCCAGGTGCTCATGATGTCCACCAAGCCTGTCGACGAGACGGACCTGTCTGTCGCGTAGCGGTACTGGGCCTCCGCAGCGGGCCGCCGGCGGCTACCGGCGTCGTCGGCTTCCGGCGCGATGACAGAATGTTCATGTGAACGCAACTGAATCGATGATCTCCCTTCTGGGCAGGAGCCCGGACCCGGAGCAGTTGCGACATGTCCGCACTATTCCGGCCCGCGAAGCAGTCCACAAGGCGTGGCCCGGCTGGGTTCATCCGGATGTTGTTGCCGCTTACGGATCCGTGGGCATCCACGAACCGTACCGGCACCAGATCGAAGCAGCGGAGCTCGCGCATTCCGGCCGAAACGTCGTCATTGCCACCGGGACCGCGTCCGGGAAGTCGCTCGCCTACCAGTTGCCTGCCCTCGATGCGATCCATCGTTCAGAGCTGCGGGTGCTGTCCGAGCCGGGCAAGATCCACGACGACGGTGCGGTCACCCTGTACCTCTCCCCCACCAAAGCTCTCGCGGCGGACCAGCTGGCGGCGATCCGCGCTCTCAAACTGCCGACAGTCCGGGCGGAGACCTACGACGGCGACACCGATCAATCCCAGCGCCGGTGGATCCGTGATCATGCCAACTTCATCCTCGCCAACCCCGACATGCTGCACTTCGGGATCCTGCCCAACCACGCATGGTGGGCCCGCTTCTTCCGCAGGCTGCGCTTTGTGATCGTGGACGAAGCCCACAGCTACCGGGGGGTGTTCGGTTCCCACGTCGCCAACCTCATGCGGAGGCTCCGGCGAATCTGCGCCTACTACGGTGCCGGAACCTCCTTCCCTGAACCGGTGTTCATTGCGGCGTCAGCGACTGCGTCGGACCCCGGCACGTCCTTTGCCCGGCTCATCGGCACCCCCGTCCGCGAAATTTCCGAGGACTGCTCACCGCATGGCTCCACGACGGTGGCATTTTGGGAACCTGCGCTGACCGAGCTGAAGGGCGAAAACGGGGCAAAATCCCGGAGGACCGCCGTGGCCGAGACGGCGGACTTGCTGGCCAACCTGGTGTCCTCCCGTGTGCGGACCATCGCCTTCATCAAGTCGAGGCGCGGCGCAGAAACAATTTCGTCCATCACCAAACGCCTCCTCGACGAAGTGGATCCCAGCCTGCCCCGGCGGGTTGCTGCCTACCGCTCCGGCTATCTGCCCGAGGAGAGGCGGGCCTTGGAAAAGGCTTTGCGTTCCGGTGAGCTGCTTGGAGTCTCAAGCACGTCGGCATTGGAATTGGGTATCGACATTTCCGGGTTGGATGCCGTGCTGGTAGCCGGCTGGCCCGGGACAAGGGCGTCCTTGTTCCAACAGATTGGACGGGCCGGCCGGGCAGGACAAAACGCCGTTGCCGCATTCGTGGCCAGCGACGACCCCCTGGACACGTACCTCGTCAACCATCCGGAGGCGATCTTCGACGTGTCGGTCGAGGCCACCGTCTTCGATCCCGGGAACCCGTATGTGCTCGGACCCCATCTGTGCGCGGCGGCCGCCGAGCTCCCGATCGGTGTGGCGGAACTCGAGCTGTTCGGACCAACATCCGAGTCCCTGCTGAATCAATTGGTGGATCGGGGCTACCTGAGGAAACGGCCTGCAGGCTGGTTCTGGACCCACCCCGAAAGCGCCGCGGCCATGGTAAACCTCCGCGCAGATGGCGGCGGACCTGTAAGCATCGTGGACTCCGAGACCGGCTCCCTCTTGGGCACCATGGACTCTCCACAGACCCACTATCAGGCGCATACGGGCGCGATCTACGTGCACCAAGGCGACAGTTACCTGGTGGAGGAACTGAACGAGGAGGAGCATTGCGTGGTGGTTCGCCGAGCGAATCCGGACTACTACACCACGGCACGGGATGTGACGCAGATCGAGGTCCTGCAGACACTCCGGACCATGGAATGGGGGGACATCGCGGTCCACTTCGGTGAAGTAAAGGTAACAACGCAGGTGGTCTCCTTCCAGCGCAAGGCGCTGATTTCGAATGAGGTTTTGGGGGAAGAACCGCTGGAACTCGGGGCCAGGGATCTCTTCACCAAGGCCGTGTGGTTTGAGGTTCACAACCGTTCGCTGACTGGGGCTGGCCTTATCGAGGCGCAGTTCCCGGGTGCGCTTCACGCTGCCGAGCACGCCGCAATCGGTCTTCTCCCGTTGGTCGCTTCCAGTGACCGTTGGGATATCGGCGGAGTCTCAACCGCGCTCCACGCCGACACGGGAGTTCCCACGATCTTCGTGCACGACGGCCATCCGGGCGGTGCCGGATTTGCCGAGCGCGGCTTCGACAAAGCCAAAGTGTGGTTGACCGCAACACGGGACGCCATCAAAGCGTGCGAGTGTGACACCGGCTGCCCTTCCTGCGTCCAGTCCCCCAAATGCGGCAACAAGAACAATCCGCTGGACAAGGACGCCGCGGTCACGCTGATCGACGTACTCCTGCGGGACGCGACTTAGAACCCTGGTCTTGAACCTTTCCTAGGGTGGCGGGCCTGCCCGGGACCGGCCGGTCGCCGTTCCGAAAACTGCGCCGCGGTCCAGCTCTGTGCGGACTTCCACGATCCCTCCGGCGCGCACCGTGCAAGCCGACAGGGAAGCTCCGTGTCGAGCGGCCGTCTCGCTTGCGACCACGCACGGATCTCCGGTAGCCAGGCCGCGGGCCGCGTCGGCTCCTGCGAGCGCGGCGAGATCTGCGGCGGCCGCTGCGCGGTGGGCCATCGCCATGGCTTGGGCCAGGGTCAACGCCGCAGCCAGGCAGGCCATGACAACGAAACCGAGGGCTACAGCCAGGATGGTTCCCGAGCCGAGTTCCGCAAACCGCCCCGGATCACCGGCGCGGCCGCCACGTACCGCCGTGTTGCGCTCCGCAACCCGAGAGCAGCGTTGGCCGGTGCGGACAGTACCCGCCCTCACGCCGCGACCTCTTCCACAGCGGCTTGGAGCGCTGCCACCGGCATAGCACCTTTGAAATCCACAACCCCATCCCCGACAGCGGGGAAGGACGCGGTGGCGGCCGTCGACGTCGGGGTCTCGACCCTTGCCGATGCCGACGCAGAAAGCCTCCACGGGATCAAAGAACCCAAGGGGCCGACGACCCGGGCGGAGACCGTGACGTTGATCCACTCTCCGTCTTCGTCAACCGCAGCCGAAGCCGCGTCGCCTGCCAGCATCCGGACGATGCCGTCGACCGTTGAAGGGGCATCTCCTCGGGCGAGGGCCCTTGCTCCCGCCTTGGCCGCCCCCTCCACGCGAAGCTGGGTGATTCCTGCGGCCGCTCCTGCCAGAAGGAGGGCCAAAAGGAGCAGGACGGCAGGTAGCGCGACGGCGAATTCGGCGGTGACTGCACCTTTATCCCGCGCAAGGAAGGTCCCTGGCTTTGAACCCCGCTGCCTCGTCATGGCAGGGAGAGAGCGCTGCGAATGAGGTTGAGGAGGAATCCACGTACTTCCTCGCTGCGAAGGATGACCACTAAGAGTCCGGCGAAGCCCACTGCGGCAAGCGTGGCGATGGCATACTCGGCCGTTGCCATCCCGAGTTCGGACCCCATGAGCCGCATCTTCGACTGTTTCGGAGCTGCAGAATCGTCGCCCGGCCGGCCGCGGCGTGCACCGTAATGCAGGTGGGCCGGTAGCCGCGCGGACTTGTTGCCCGGGAACAACTCGAGGACCCTGGCCACCGGTTTGGGAGGGTCTGCCTGGACGGGGGCCAGAGGGGTCGGGGCGGTATGGACGGTTGCGCTCATGTCAGTTCCTTTCTGCGGGGGCCGGCTCGGCTGCCGGCTGTAGTCCGACTCTTCCGTCGGCGTGTGCGCTTCGAAAGGCCCCAACTCTCCTAAGTGGAAAACGCGCTGCCGGGCGGTCCTGTGGAGGGAAACTGGCTTGCGTGGAGGGTGACTCGCTTGAGTCGGCGGACACCCGGGACGCCGCGGGACCGCCAGCTATCCGCCGGGCGGAAGCATGGCCAACAGCACGGGGACCACGCCAAGGCAGATGAAGGCCGGCAAGGAGCACAGACCCAGTGGAATCACGAGTTTCACCCCGAGCGCGGCAGCGCGCTTTTCCGCCTTCCTGAATTGTTCACGCCGCAAGCGGGCTGCCTGGGCATAGAGGATCGCCGAGGAGGGCGCTCCAGTCAGTGCAGCAAAGGCGAGCGAATCCTTGAGTGTGTGGGCTTCGGCGCATTTCCGGCCTGAGCTTCGCCATGCCGTCTCCCAGTCCGTTCCGATATCGAGGGCAGCAACCACCGTTCGCAGGGAGCGGCTAAGCTGCGGGGACGCGCACCCGGCGATCAACTCAAGGGACCGTCCGAGTCCCGCCCCGGAGTCGAGCATGGCGGCTACCAGCTCGAGGATCATGGGCACATTACGCAGGCCTTCCTGCTTATCGGGCTCGGCGAGAATGCCGGCCGCCTCGTCCCGGCCGGTGTTGTTCCGTGGGCCGTGTCTTCCCAACGAGGCGCTGCTTCCCAGTGGGTCGTTTCTTCCCAACGAGGTGCTGCTTCCCAGCGGGTCGTTGATTCCCGGCGGGATGCGGACCG
Organism: Arthrobacter alkaliphilus; assembly: GCF_021483235.1. Lineage (GTDB taxonomy): Bacteria > Actinomycetota > Actinomycetes > Actinomycetales > Micrococcaceae > Arthrobacter > Arthrobacter alkaliphilus. The sequence goes on from NZ_JAKEEC010000012.1 coordinate 66,438, forward strand.
TCCGCAGGATTGAGCGCCGCCGGCTTCGCCCTTGGCAAGCCAGTCCGAAGATCGCTGCGACGAGCAAGACCAGCGTCACCGCGATGGCCGGGAATGCCGGGCCCATCAGTCAATGCCCACCGCGGCGTGCACCAACCGGGCTGACCAGATTCTGCCGGCGACGGTCAGGAGGCACCCAGCCGCGAGCGCCGCCCATCCCAGGCCATTCGCCAACAGGACTCCGAACGGATCCACCCCAAGCATCATGCCCAGCCCTAAGCCGAACACCGGCAGCCACGTCAGAAGGCGCGTGGTGGCTTTCGGACCGGCCAGGGCAGTCTGCCGGGCATCGCCGGCGTCGTCCTCGGCCTCAAGCTGGGCGGCGAACCTCGTGAGTACATCCGCCAGCGGACAGCCGCTAGCCTCCGCAACATCCAGACAGGCGGAAAGTTCTCCCCAGATTCGATGTTCCACGGGATTCCGTCCCCGAAGGCTCTTCGCTGACGAGGTCCTGATGGCTTCGGCGACTGACGTCCCCATCATCGATGCCGCCCGGGCCGCTGCGAGAACCTGAAGGGACCCATCCGACAGCGTAGGTAATCCCGGCGCCTCGCTCCGCGCCTTGCGGTGCCCGGCGTCGAGCGAGGCAGGGCGGTCATCCCTGCTTCCATGCACCATCCAGAGTTCTTCCCAGAGCCGCGACGTCGAACGGCCGCCCCGGAGGAGGGCGGCCAACTGCTGTGCGAGTACGGTGAGCGGCAATGCGTCCGAGCGCGTGCGTCGCCGGGGCCAGCGCGCCCCGGCGCCAGCCGCAGGAGCACGGGGCAGGGTGCGCGTGAGCCGTTTTCCAAGGAGCCGGGACGGTTGGAAGACCACCCACGCCGCGGCCGCCAAGACGAGAATGAGGAACCCGATCATGCGACCGCGCCAAGGCGATCCGGGCTGGAGCCCAGTCCGTGAGGGCCGGGAAGCAGCGCGGGGTCCAGTTCAAGGCGAGCCGCGAGGTCCGTCCACGCGGGACCGGCGACGGCGGCACCCGCCCGCAGTTCGATGGCAGGAATGATCGTTTGGGCGGACGCGTCCCCCGCCAACAATCCGATGCAGGACACTCTCCTGCCTGCCTGCGTCCGCTCGACGTGGACTACCGCGTCCAATGCCGTTGAAAGCTGAAGTTGAACGGCTTCCCTGCTTAAGCCGGCGAGCGCCCCCAAGGCCACGAGCCTGGCCGGGACGGCCGATGCAGCGTTCGCGTGGATGGTTCCGCCGCCACCCGTATGTCCGGTATTGAGTGCAGTCAGCAGCTCACGGACTTCTGCACCACGGCACTCGCCCACAATCAACCGGTCCGGCCGCATCCGCAAGGCCTGCCGGACGAGTTCGCCAAGATCGAGCACGCCACCGCCTTCAAGGTTTCCGTGCCGGGATTCCAGGGAAACCACGTGCGGGTGCACGGGCTTCAGCTCCGAGGCGTCTTCGATGAGGACAAGCCGGTCGTGCGGGCTGCTCAGGCCAAGCATCGTGGAGAGCAATGTGGTCTTTCCGGAACCGGTGGCACCGCTGATCAAGAAGCTCAACCTGTGGTCAACGATGGCATGCAGCACTTGCTGGACGGGTGCCCCGAACATGCCGCCAGCACTGAGCTCGACCATCGAAAAGACCTCTTCGCGCCGAATCCGGACGGACAACAAGGTTCCGGCGGTGGAAATCGGGGGCAGGACCGCGTGCACACGGTATCCGCCGTCGAGGCGGACATCGACGCACGGCGAACCGTCGTCCAAACGGCGCCCACCCGCCGCCACAAGCCGGGAGGCCAAGGCGCGGACTTGGGTTTCGCCGTCGAAGTGCACGTGCGCCCGTTCCAGCCCGTTGCCGCGGTCGAACCACACCGAGTCCGGGCCATTCACGAAGATGTCCGTCACGGAGGCATCCCGGGCGAGCTGCTGGAGAGGTCCAAGTCCGCTCAATTCGGCGCTGATGGATTCGACGGCGGCAAGCGCCCCCGCGGTTCCGAGCAGCCTGCCGGTGGCATGGACAGCCGCCGCCACGCGCGAAGGAGTGACCGGTACAGCCTCGGCCAAGACCCTTTCCCGCACATTTTCAAGGAGCGCGGCGTCCAAGAGCCGCGTGTTTTGTCGACGTTCGCTGCTTGGGAGTCCAGAGGTACTCATACTGCGCCATCATCGAATAGTTGAAGTACCGATTCCGCGAAGCGACGCACGGCCTTGCGCTTGCCGAATTCCAAAAGGCGTCCGAGCTCAGCCGCCGCGGCGGTGCCGCGGAGTTCGGGAAACAAGCCATGAAGGGGCAGTCCCAGCGATTCCGCGATGAGCGGTCCGTCCAGGGCAGAACCGGCATTTCCGCGGACCACCAAGGCTGTGTCCACGGGCGGCAGCTCCTGGAGAAGCCTGGCGGCCGCGACGGCGGCACGGAGTTGCGCCGGTGCCAAGAGAAGGATCCGGTCACAGTCCCAGGCGAAGCTGGTCAGCGATTCGGTTCCGCGGCCGATGTCGATGATGATCAACTCAAATCCCCGCCTCGCGGCGTCAAGGACGGCAGCGATGGCCCCAGGCTCCACGTCCCTGGGGCGGTCGCGGCTGCCCGGCCAAGACAGGAAGGTGAATCCTCCGGCTGCGGGCAACGAGTCACTGAGCTGCCCGGTGCCGATGCTGCCGCTGGCGCCCGCAAGATCGGGCCAGCGCAGCCCTGGAGTATCTTCAGCCGCCAGGCAAAGCTCAAGGCCACCGCCGCGCGGATCGCCATCGACAAGCAGGGTCCGGACTCCGCGGGCGGCCGCTTCCTGCGCCAGCCAGACCGCAGCCGTGGACGCCCCTGCACCGCCGCATCCTCCTGTCACGCCGAGCACAAGCCCTCCGGTGTCCGGATCACGCGAGGCACCGAGGTATTCAGCCAGCCAAGCCGCCGCTTCCGGCAAGACGGCCACACGTTCGGCCCCGAGCGCCGCTCCCAAATGCCACAACGAGTCTCCTGAACCGCTGAGGCCCAGCAAGACGGAAGGCGCACGACGGCGGGGCGGACGCTCGCGGATATCGCTCCCAAGCAACACCGTCCCGGCGGTCTCCCACACGGGAAGCGCAGCCGACAGGTCCACGACCGTCCGGAGACTGGCCCCCACGGCGGCCGCGATCCGTTCGGTTTCGGCTTGCAACGTGGCGTTCCCCGTCACGAGAAGGACTTCGCTTGAACTGGAAGGAAGCCACGGTTCGCCGGAGTCCCTGCCGCCCGCCGTCGCGGGCCGTCGACCGGATCTTCCGGCAGGTTGGTGGTTCCGCTCGAGATGTTGCCCGCTCATGAACCCACTCTTTCCCTTTCACCGCGAGCATTGAAGGCCCGCATCGGCGTATGTGGACAAAGCAGCACAACCATCCCTGTGGAGGATGAGTGCAGGGCTCCACGGAATCTCAGGGCAGAATTGACAGCATGTACCTGCTGCTCGCCGCCCATCCCGACGGCGCAGCCATTCAGGAAGTCAACGCCGCCGGAGCAGCCGTGGCGGAGCCTCGCGTCGTACGGGCGGCGGATCTCACCGGCGTCGTAAGCGTGTTGGAGAAGAGCCGTCCGCGCTGGGTCTGGAACCGGACGCAGGACTGGTACCCGGAGATGCTTCAGGCCGGAGTGGAACTCGAGCGTTGCCACGACCTCACTCTCTGCCGCGCCATCCTGGTCCATTCCGAGTTCACGGCCCACACTGACTATGCCCGCAACGCGGAGAAGCTCACGCAAGATGACGAAATCCAGGCTCCGCCGCGGGTGCTCCAGCCGCCCCCGCCACCGGCCGAGCAGGGTGCGCTGTTCGACGACGTGCTGCCCCGCAGCATACAGCCCGGGCTGGACGAGATCCGGGCCGAGTTCGCAGCCCAGCAAAATGCGCTCGGCCAGGCTTCCAAGGAAGAAGGCCGGCAGCACCGGCTGAAGCTGCTGCTGGCCGCGGAATCCGCCGGCGCCATGATCGCCGCCGAAATGCAGTTCACCGGGGTGCCATGGCAGGAGGCGCTGCATGAAGAAATCCTGGAGGGCCACCTGGGCCCCAGGCCACCCGCCGGCCACCGGCCACCCAGGCTCGAAGCGCTCTGTACCGAGCTCCGGGCGATTCTCCACTCTCCAAAGTTGAATCCGGATTCGCCCCAGGACCTCATGCGCGCACTGCATCGGAACGGGATCGAGGTGAAAACCACCCGCCAGTGGGAACTCAAGGAATCGAAGCATCCGGCCATCGGGCCGCTGCTGGAGTACAAGAAGCTCTCCCGTTTGTTCGCTGCGAACGGCTGGTCCTGGCTGGACGCTTGGGTGAGTGAAGGGCGCTTCCGCCCCGAATACGTGGTGGGGGGTGTGGTTTCCGGACGTTGGGCGTCCCGGGGAGGCGGTGCGTTGCAGATCCCGCGCCAGGTCCGCGGCGCGGTACATGCCGACCCGGGGCACAAACTGATCGTTGCGGACGCTTCCCAACTCGAGCCCCGGGTGCTGGTGGCGCTGGCGCAGGACTCGAAGATGGCCGAAGCTGCCCGGGACAAGGACTTGTATGCCGGCATCGCCGCGCAAGGCTTCGGCGGCGACCGTTCCAAGGCCAAGATCGCCTTGCTCGGCGCGATCTACGGCGCCACCACGGGCGAATCCGGCCGCCTCATGCCACAGCTGACCCGGACCTATCCCCGTGCGGTCGGCTTCGTCGAAGAGGCGGCCCGCGCCGGCGAAAGCGGCCGCACCGTGACCTCAAGGCTGGGACGCAGCAGCCCGCCGCCGTCCGAACGCTGGATCCGCAGCCAACAATCCACGACGGCGGAAGAACAGCGGCGCGCGGACAGCATCGCCCGCTCGCGCGGCCGTTTCACGCGGAACTTTGTGGTGCAAGGTTCCGCGGCGGACTGGGCGTCGTGCTGGCTTGCCGAACTCCGACGGCGGCTGCGCACGGCACGTGCCGACGGCCGGCCCTCCGGGGAACTCGTCTTCTTCCTTCACGACGAAGTCATGGTCCACGCACCAACGGAGTCGGTTGACGCTTGCATCAATGCCATCGAAGAGGCCGCGTCCGCGGCAAAGGAACTCCTGTTCGGGCGGATTCCGGTGGAATTTCCGGTGAGTGTCGCCGTCGTCGATTCTTACGACCAGGCGAAGTAAACAGCGAGATTGCCCGCGCACTGATCTTTTGAAGCCCGGAACCCTAACCGCGGGCGGGCCCGAAAGCGAGTCATATGGCGGAAACGAACCCGGAATGACCCGGGCAGGTCATGTACCCCAAAGTCAGGTCATGTACCCCAAAGTAACTTCAATTCTCCGGTTCAGTCTGAATAGTCTCGCCATGTGGTGTTCGACGGGAGGAACGCCACAGTGCAGAGATGCACTCACTGGAAGTCACTGTGCAACGCAGCATTCAAGGGGGAACAGCGACGATGGCTGGACGATTCGAAATTCTCAAGGACGGCGAAGATGGCTACCGCTTTCGGTTGACGGCAGCCGATGGAACCCCGGTGGCGGAATCGCCGCGGTTCAAAGACCTGAAGGCGGTAGTTGCGGGCATCAACGCCGTACGTGAAAACGCCGCCACGGGAATCGTCGTGGATCAGTCAAAAACAGTCCGTTGCGCCGCATAGCATTGACCGGCGCAGCGGGCGGAGCTCCCGCGGGCGGCACGCCTACAGCCAGAGGCTAGATCTCGATCTCAATCAGGCGGTCCTGGTCCCAAGGAACGGTCCAGCCCAAAGCGTCGAACAAACCACTGAGCACCATCCCGGTGAAACCCCAGACCACCAGCCCGTTGACCCGGAAGACCGGACTCGAGAAGGTCCGGCCCATCCGCGTGAGCGTCCCGGTGTAGCGATTGTCTGGATCGAGGAGATCACGCACCGGCACGCGGAAAACCTGCGCTGACTCGGCGTAGTCCACCACCCTCACGGGCGACGGCGACGCCCACCACGCCAAGACCGGCGTGACCACAAAATTGCTGCGGACCAGGCCCAGTTCCGGCATGACACCCAGCACTTGGACACCATCGATGTCCAGGCCTGTCTCCTCCACCGCTTCCCTGAGGGCTGCGGCGACAGCTGATTCGTCCCCGGGATCGACGCTGCCGCCGGGGAACGCCACCTGCCCGGGATGGTCGTCCAGGGTGTGGGCGCGTTCCAGAAGCAACACGTCCAAATCCGCCGGTGCCACCGGTTTCCCGGATTGCGCAGGGACATCGTCCAGGACCCCGAAGAGCATGAGCACGGCCGCTTTCCGCGCCTTGTCCGGATCGACGGCTGCCGCGGCGATCCGCGGATCCGGGCCGGGATGCAGGCCCGAATCGACCCTGGTGATGAGGCTGACGAGATCCTCAAGCGCGGTCATGCCGGTCTCCTTTGCGATTCCATCCGGATCTCCGCCGCCCGATGGGTCTCTGCAAGCAATTTTTCGAGGAGCGCTTCGTTGCCCGGGGCCAGTTCGTATTTGAGCAACTTTGCCGCCTTGACCGGGTCCTTTTCGCCCTCACCGTAACTCGGGCACCACGTGGCCACCGCGCAAGCTCCGCAAGCCGGCCGGCGGGCATGGCAAACCCTGCGCCCGTGGAAAACCACGCGGTGGGACAGCATGGTCCAATCCTTCGGCTCGAACAGCTCGGCGACGTCGAACTCGATCTTCACCGGGTCCTCGGACGTCGTCCACCCAAACCTTCGCGCGAGCCTGCCGAAGTGAGTGTCCACGGTAATTCCCGGGATACCGAATGCGTTGCCGAGCACCACATTCGCCGTTTTCCGCCCGACGCCGGGAAGTGTCACCAGATCTTCAAGCCGGCCTGGGACCTCGCCGTCGAACTCGTCCACCAAGCGCGTGCTGAGTGCCAGGACGTTCTTTGCCTTGGCACGGAAGAAACCGGTGGGCTGGAGGATCGCCTCCAGCTCGGCAAGCTCGGCCTCGGCCATGCTCCGGGCATCCGGATAGCGCGCGAACAGGACCTTGGTGACCTGGTTTACCAGGACGTCCGTGGTCTGGGCGGACAGCACAGTGGCCACGATCAGCTCGAACGGGTTCCGGAAATCAAGCTCGGCGTGGGCGTAGGGATAGAGCTCGGCGAGCACTTTGTTGATTTTGCGCGCACGCCGCTTCAAAGCCAGCGGGGTTTCGACGACGGTGTCCACGTGGGCCGGCTAGCCGCGTTCGATGTGGCTGAGATCGCGCAGGACGCCCACCTTGCCGTCCGTATCCTGAACGAGGAATTCCTCGCCGCGGTCTTCGAGGGCCAGGACCCACGCGCCCGGCTCGATCGTGAAAGCGGGCACGCCCGTGTGCTCGTCCACGACGACCCGGGGATGGGCCACAGCAAACCAGAATGCCTGGTATCCGGAGTCGTGCCCGGATTGGTCCGTTCGCGTGACCGGATCGACCGTTGCACCGATGGGCTCGTGAACCCGGGCCTGATCGACCATGCCCATGTGTTGGGTGGCGGGACCCGGGCCGGCGTCCGGGCCACCGACGATGGGCGTAGCCACGGTGGCAGCTGGCAAGTGCTTGGGTTCCGCGGGGGTGGGCCCGTTCGCGACCCGCCCGCCGTCGGCAACCGGAGTCGCTGCGGCGACCGAAGTCTCTGCGGGAACGGACGCTACGACGGCGGGTTCGGCCGCCGCCGTCGCGGCAGGGGCCGGCTTGGGCTTGGCCTGCTTCGGAGCTGCAGGCTTGCGCGTAGGAATGGCCGATTCCCGCGCCACAACGTGAGCCGGCTGTTCGGCCCGGTCCTTGAAATCGTCGCGGAGGAGCGGCAAGTGCGGAGCCAGGACCGTCGCGGCCAGGAGGCCTGCCGAGCCAATTAGTCCGACGAACACGAAGGCGCTAAACGCGCCCGCAGCGGAGAGGAAGAACAGGGCCAGGGCGAAAGATGCCACGACGGATGCGAATTGGTCAGTCGAGAGGGAACCGATCCTCACGACGTTGCCCGGCTGCAGGCGCCGGGCAACGAACAAAGCGGCAACGACCAAGGGAAGCAGTATGCCCAGTGCCAGGAAGAAAAGGTTGTTGACGTTCCACAGGTTGTAGCGGCCGCCGAACATCGGCAGGAGGGACCCCACGAACATCAACAAGATGGAGCCGAAAACTGTCGTGTCCCGGATTGTGAACGGGCCCAAGACGGCTTGGTATTTCGGGGAGGTGATGCTGCCGGGCTCCGGCGCTCCGGATCCAGCTCCTGCTTCGGGGGCGGTTCCTGGCGACTGCGCGCCGTTCTTCGGACCTAGGCTCGTCTGGTTCATGTGCAAAATCTCCTTAGTACGGCGGTGTTCCGGACGCCGCCGCCCATGACTGCACCCAGCAATTTCCGGGCCGGACCGCGCGGCAGGTTCTCGCGTCTCGAGACCTCTTCAGCCTATGCCACCCGTCTGACTGTCCACTAGTTGGCGCGGGAGTGGACGCCGTTCGGCGCGAATCATCAGCCGCTCACGGTCCAGATTGTGACCGCGGACACTGGTTGTCGGCTCAAAACGCTAAGGTGGGTTCGGAAACGCACTGCGGGACTGCCGCGTGGCAGAGATTGATGAATGATGAGGTTCACATGTCCCAGGACGCCAATGGATCGACGACCGCCGCTGCAACCGGATCCGCCGGGGAAGGCAACGGCGATGCCCTCGAAAACCTTCTCCACGAAAACCGGAAGTTCGCGCCCAGCCCTGAGTTCGCGGCCACCGCTGTGGTCGGAGCGGCGGAATACGAAAAGGCCGCCGCTGACCGTCCCGCGTTCTGGGCGGAGCAGGCCCGTGAACTGCTGAGTTGGGATAAGGACTTCACCGAGGCGCTCGACTGGTCCAACCCGCCGTTCGCGAAATGGTTCGTCGGCGGCGAGGTCAATGCCGCATATAACGCCTTGGACCGGCACGTGGAGAACGGGCTCGGCGACCGGGTGGCCATCCACTTCGAAGGCGAGCCCGGGGACACCCGCTCCTACACCTACGCCCAGCTCACCGAAGAGGTGAAGAAAGCGGCAAACGCCTTCGAGTCCCTGGGTGTGGCCAAGGGTGACCGCGTGGCCGTGTACCTGCCGATGATCCCCGAAGCCGTGATCACCATGTTGGCGTGCGCCCGGATCGGGGCGGTGCATTCGGTGGTGTTCGGCGGATTCTCCGCAGACGCCCTGCGCTCGCGCATCGATGACGCGGAGGCGAAGCTCGTGGTCACTGCCGACGGCACCTACCGGCGCGGCAAGCCCAGCCCGCTCAAGCCCGCGGTGGACGAAGCCCTCACCAAGCCGGGCCACACCGTCCGGAATGTCGTGGTAGTGAAGCGCAACGGCGAAGCGGTGGACTGGCACGAAGGCCGGGACCAATGGTGGGAGGACACTGTCGGCGCCGCCTCCGGCGAGCACACCGCCGTCGGGCATGACGCCGAGCACCCGCTGTTCATCCTCTACACCTCCGGAACCACGGGAAAGCCCAAGGGCATCCTGCACACCACCGGCGGCTACCTCACCCAGACCGCATACACGCACAAGGCGGTCTTTGACCTGCACCCGGAGACCGATGTGTACTGGTGCACCGCCGACGTCGGATGGGTCACCGGCCACTCCTACGTCGCCTACGCCCCGCTCGTCAACGGCGCCACCCAGGTCATGTATGAAGGCACCCCGGACTCGCCGCACCAGGGACGCTGGTGGGAAATCGTGGAGAAGTACAAGGTCTCCATCCTGTACACGGCCCCCACGGCGATCCGGACCTTCATGAAGTGGGGCCGGGACATCCCGGGGAAGTACGATCTGTCCTCCATCCGGGTCCTGGGTTCGGTGGGCGAACCCATCAACCCCGAGGCATGGATGTGGTACCGCGAGGTCATCGGCGGCAACAAGGCCCCGATCGTGGATACCTGGTGGCAGACCGAGACCGGAGCCCAGATGATCGCGCCGCTGCCGGGCGTGACGGCGACCAAGCCGGGCTCGGCGCAGGTCCCGCTGCCGGGCATCGCGATCGACGTCGTGGACGAGGCCGGCCAGTCCGTGCCCGACGGGCACGGCGGTTACCTCGTAGTCCGTGAGCCCTGGCCTTCCATGCTTCGCGGCATCTGGGGCGATCCCGAACGCTTCAAGGACACCTACTGGTCCCGCTTCGAAGGCATGTACTTCGCCGGGGACGGGGCCAAGAAGGACGACGACGGCGACATCTGGCTCCTCGGCCGGGTGGATGATGTCATGAACGTCTCCGGACACCGGCTCTCCACGACCGAAATCGAGTCCGCGCTCGTGTCCCACCCCGCCGTGGCGGAGGCCGCCGTCGTCGGCGCCAACGACGAAACCACCGGCCAGGCCGTCGTCGCGTTCGTGATCCTCCGCGGTGACGCCGTCAACGACGGCGACGCCACCGTCGGGGAGTTGCGCAACCACGTCGGCAAGGAAATCGGTCCCATTGCCAAACCGAAGCACATCCTCGTGGTTCCCGAGCTTCCCAAGACCCGGTCCGGGAAGATCATGCGCCGCCTCCTCAAGGACGTCGCGGAAGGCCGCGAAGTGGGCGATGCCACCACCCTGTCCGATCCGACGATCATGGCCCAGATCGCTGAGTCGCTGCGGAAATAGCCTCTGCCCGGACAGACAAAAAGCACCACGCCACGACGCAAGGGCGGCGGTCCTCTCCCAGGAGGACCGCCGTTTTTGTCTTAAAACCCACTTTCGCCAGAATGTTATATTTAGTTCTTTCATGTTCTCTTTTGAGCGGTTATAGTCGAGTTCTACGTGAGATAACTCACAAGCACCACGCTTTCAAGGGAGAGAACATGGCAGCGAATCGCGACCCGTTCCAGTCGGCCCACAACACCGGCCCTGGACGCCGCACCATCCTGAAAACCCTCGGAATCGGCGCCGCGGGGCTCGCCGGCATTCCGCTGCTGTCGGCTTGCACGGGCGGATCCGCACCAGCCGGCGGAACTGGCTCGAACAGCCTGACCTTCGGTTCAGGTTCCTCGGACGACGTTCCCAAGGCCGCCTACAAGGCCGTGACCGACGCCTTCACCAAGAAGACCGGTGTCACGGTGGCCACCAACGTCGTCCCGCACAACGACTTCCAGAACAAGATCAACTCCTACCTCCAGGGGAGCCCGGACGACGCCTTCACGTGGTTCGCCGGCTATCGCATGCAGTACTACGCGGGCAAGGGGCTGCTGGCTCCCGTGGACGATGTGTGGGCATCGATCGGCAGCAACTTCTCCGACGCCATGAAGAAGGCATCCACCGGACCGGACGGCAAGATGTACCTGGTCCCCAACTACAACTACCCGTGGGGTTTCTTCTATCGGAAGAGCTTCTGGGCCGAAAAGGGCTACGCGGTCCCCAAGACGTTCGATGAACTGAAGACCTTGGCCGCCAAGATGAAGTCCGATGGCATCATTCCCATCGGCTTCGCGGACAAGGACGGCTGGCCCGCCATGGGCACGTTCGACTACATCAACATGCGCCTCAACGGCTACCAGTTCCACATCGACCTGACCGCACACAAGGAAAGCTGGGACCAGAAGAAGGTCAGCGATGTGTTCGACACCTGGAAGGCACTCCTGCCGTTCCAGGACCCGGCCGCCCTCGGCCAGACCTGGCAGGACGCGGCGAAGGCGCTTGAGGCCAAGAAGACCGGCATGTACCTCCTTGGATCCTTCGTGACCCAGCAGTTTACGGATCCCACGGTGCTGGCGGACATCGATTTCTTCCCGTTCCCGGAAATCGCAGTGGAAGGCACCGACGCCGTCGAGGCACCCATCGACGGCTTGCTCCTCTCCAAGAAGGGAGGCGACAACAAGGCGGCGCACGACTTCCTGGCATTCATCGGATCCGCCGAAGGCCAGAACGCCTACTCGTCCGTGGATGGCTCCAACATCGCCACCGTCAAGGGCGCCGACACTTCAAAGTTCACTCCGCTGAACAAGAAGTGCGCAGACACCATCTCCAACGCCAAGTACATCAGCCAGTTCCTGGACCGTGACGCCCTTCCGGCCATGGCAAACAACGTGATGATCCCCGCGTTGCAGTCCTTCATCAAGGACGGCAGCGTGGACGTCAAGAACCTTGAAGCGCAGGCCAAGTCCCTTTACGCAGCCCAGTAGCTGAAGGAATCCCCATGAGTACTACCGCCGAAAAGCCCGCCGCGCCGGACAGCGAACCCGGCGCAGCAGGGCCGACCGCGGCCGGCAAGCGCCAGCCAAGCACCGGGAGGCGGCCCGGCAAAACAGGCAAGGTCCGCAGGCTCACCCGGCGTGACAGACTCGTCCTCGCGATCATGGTGGGCCTGCCTACCCTGATCCAGTTGCTGCTGGTCTGGCTGCCCACGCTCTTCTCGATCGGGCTGAGCTTCACCCGCTGGAACGGCTTGGACCTGAAGGACATCAAGCCGGCCGGAACGGACAACTACAGCTTCGTCTTCAAGGACTATCCCCCGTTCTGGCCAGCCGTTCAGCACAACATCCTGTGGCTCGTCTTCCTGGCCCTCATCGCAACTCCCCTGGGCCTGCTGCTTGCCGTGCTCCTCGACCAGAAGATCCGCGGCAGCAAGATCTACCAAAGCATCTTCTTCACGCCGGTCATGCTGTCCCTGGCCCTGATCGGCATCATTTGGCAGCTCTTCTACAACAGGGACAGCGGGCTGCTGAACTACCTCCTCGGCACCGCCGGCAAACCGCAGGCCGTGGATTGGTTCGGCGATTCGAACGTCAATATCTGGGCTGCCATGGTCGCCGCGACGTGGCGTCACGCCGGGTACGTCATGATCCTGTACCTGGCCGGGCTCAAGGGGGTGGACCCCTCCCTCAAGGAAGCCGCGGCGATTGACGGTGCCAACGCCGTCCAAACCTTCTTCCGGGTGGTCTTCCCCGCCATGCGGCCCGTCAACATCGTGATCGTGGTGATCACCATCATCGAATCGCTCCGGGCCTTCGACATTGTGTATGTCATCAACCGCGGCACCAACGGCCTCGAATTGCTGAGCGCCCTGGTCATCCAGAACCTCGTGGGCGAAGGCCAGGTAATCGGCGTGGGATCGGCCCTTGCCGTCATCCTCCTGGTCATCTCGCTGATCCCGATCGTCTTCTACCTCATCCGCACCTTCGGCAAGGAGAGCAAAGCATGAGCACGCTCGCCAACCCCATTCCGAACACCACCGTCACGGTGGTGGGACAGAATTCCCGTAAGCGCCACTACGGGACCCATATTTTCCTGACCGTCATGGCCGTCATGTGGCTCATACCCCTGGCCTGGGCCCTCTTCACGGCGCTGCGGCCCAAAGCGGATACCGACAAGTACGGCTACTTCAGCTTCGGCGGCACTTTCAACTTCGACAATTTCCTCACGGCCTGGACGCAAGGCGGTTTCTCCAAATACCTCTTCAACTCGCTGATCATCACGGTCCCCGCGGTCCTGGGGACCCTGCTCTTCGCCTCGATGATGGCCTTCGCTGTGTCGCGGGTGAGCTGGAAATTCAACATCACGCTGCTCATCATGTTCACGGCCGGCAACCTCCTGCCCCCGCAGGTCCTCGCCGCACCCCTGTTCGAGATGTTCAAGCACCTCAGCCTGCCGTACTCCTTCAGCGACTCAGGCAACCTCCTCAACACCTACATCTCGGTGATCGCCGTGGACACGGCGTTCCAGATCGGATTTTGCACCTTCGTGCTGTCCAACTACATGAAGGCCCTCTCGTCCGACCTGACCGAGGCCGCCCTCGTGGACGGGGCCGGGATCTGGCGGCAGTACTGGAACATCATCCTCCCGCTATGCCGCCCGGCCCTCGCAGCGCTCGGTACCTTGGAAGTCATTTTCATCTACAACGACTTCTTCTGGCCACTGCTCTTCATCCAAAGCGGAAGCCGCCTGCCGATCACAACGGCCATCAACAACCTGCAGGGCGAGTTCCTTAGCAACTACAACCTCCTGGCGGCCGGCGCCACCATCACCGTGATACCCACCTTGATCATCTACCTCGTGTTGCAGCGCCAATTTGTGGCCGGCCTCACGCTCGGTTCCAGCAAAGGATAAAACGCATGGCAATGGACTACATCGTGGACAAGCTGGGCGGCCGGATCGCGTTCGGCGGCGACTACAACCCCGAACAATGGCCTGAAGAGGTCTGGAAACACGACGTCGCCCTCATGAAGGAAGCCGGGGTGAACCTGGTCAGTGTCGGCATCTTCAGCTGGGCACTCCTGGAGCCCGAAGAAGGCCGCTACGAGTTCGGCTGGCTCGACAGGGCCCTTGATCTCCTCCACACCAACGGGATCAGCGTGGATCTCGCGAACGCGAGTGCTTCTCCCCCGCCCTGGTTCAGCCGCAAGTACCCCGATTCGCTCCCAGTGGATGCCGACGGCGTCCGGCAAAGTTACGGTTCGCGGCAGGCCTTCGCTGCGTGCTCGCCGGACTATCGCCGGGCTGCCGCAGCCCTGACGACGGCGATCGTGCAGCGTTACGCGGGGCACCCCGCCGTCGTGATGTGGCATGTGCACAACGAGTACGGCTGCCACAACCAGCCTGACTACGGCCCGCACGCGGAGCGTGGCTTCCAGGAATGGCTCCAGGAGCGCTACGGGAGCCTGGACGCGCTCAACGAGGCGTGGGGCACGGCTTTCTGGTCCCAGCATTACTACGACTGGGCCGAGATCCTGCCGCCGCGCCGTTCGGGAACGTGGGTGAACCCCACGCAGCAACTGGACTTCGCGAGGTTCTCTTCCGATGCGCTCCTTGAATGCTTCAACGCCGAAGCGGAAATCATCAGGGCGCACTCGAAACACCCCGTGACCACCAACTTCATGGGCTTCAACATGGGCTTGCACGCCCCTGTGGACTATTGGCGCTGGTCGGAGCACATGGACGTGGTCTCCAACGACCACTACCTGATCGCAGCCGACGAGAGGAACTTCCAGGACCTGGCCATGACCGCGGACCTCACCCGCGGCTGGGCACAGGGCAAACCATGGCTCCTCATGGAACACTCCACCTCGGCAGTCAACTGGCAGCCCCGCAACGTCGCCAAAGCCCCCGGCGAAATGCTCCGCAATTCCCTGCAGCACGTTGCCCGCGGGACCGACGGCGTGTTGTTCTTCCAATGGCGCGCCTCCCGCGCCGGCGCCGAAAAATATCACTCCGGGCTTGTCCCGCACGCCGGCCGGGACAGCAAAGTGTGGCGCGAAGTAGTGGAGCTCGGACGCGCCTTGGAAAGCATCTCGGAAGTTGCCGGTTCCACGGTGCTGGCCGAAGCGTGCATCATCCACGACACCGACGCCCGATGGGGCACCGAACTGGACTCGCATCCCAGCGAAGACGCACGGAACTTGTCCGAAACGCGGCGCTGGCACGATGCCCTTTTCCGGGCCGGCGTCACCACGGATATCCGGCAAAGCACGGACGATCTTTCCGGCTACAAACTCGTGATCGCGCCAATGCTGTACCTCGTCACGGACGAAGGCGCCGCAAACCTCCACCGCTTCGTCGAGTCCGGAGGGACACTCGTGCTGACCTACTTCTCCGGCATCGTGGACGAGAACGACCACATCCGCATGGATCCGGTCAACGGCGGCGGCTACCCGGGTGCCTTCTCCGAGCTGCTGGGCGTGAGCATGGAGGAATTCTTTCCCCTGCGCTCCGGCGATGCCGTGGGCTTGAGCCGCTTCGGCTCCGGCACGGTCTGGAGCGAGCTGGGCAAGGTAACCGGGGCGGAGGTCCTTGCCACGTTCGACGGCGGCACCGGCCCCGGCGCAGGAGGCACCGCTGTCGGGGGGTCGCCAGCGGTGACCCGCCGGGCGGGATCCTCCGGCCGCGGCGCTGCCTACTATGTCGCCACGACCTTGGGTTCCGCGGGGCTTACCGAACTCGTCCAGCTCCTGTGCTCGGATGCCGGGGTGGAACCAGTCCTGGGCGTGCGGCCGCCCGACGACGTGGAGATCGTCCGCAGGAGCAACGGCAGCAAGGACTGGACCTTCGTCATCAACCACAGCATGCGGGACGTGGACGTGGCGCTCGACGGCGTCGATCTCCTCAGCGGTTCCGCCACCGGAGGTACGCTAAACCTTACTGCCGGCGGCGTCGCCGTCGTCGAGTCCTCCCGCTAAGCCACCCCGCCGTCCTTCCAGAAAGGCTCCGATGCTCCAGGCAGCCCGCCACACCGCTATTGTCGACGCCGTCCAGCGCGAGCGGGTAGTCCGCGTTTCGGACCTCGCCCTACAGCTGGGCGTCTCCGCGATGACTGTGCGGCGGGACATCGAGGCACTTGAGGAATCGGGCCTCGTGGAACGCATCCATGGCGGCGCCAAGCTGCCCGGGGACGCCCGGACCCACGAACCTGGCTTTGAACTGAAATCCACCCAACTGGTCGAGGAAAAGCACGCGATCGCAGTCGAGGCTGCCGCCCTTGTCCACGAAGGCATGGCCGTAGGCCTCAGCGCAGGAACCACCACCTACGAGCTCGCCAAGGTGCTCCTGGACGGCCCGCGGATCACCGTGGTGACGAACTCGATTAGGATCGCGGACCTGTTCCACAATGCCACCGGCTCCCGCCAGGGCTTCCCGGTGATCGTCACGGGAGGCGAACGCACGCCGTCGGACGCTTTGGTGGGCCCCATCGCCACGGCCGCGCTGAAGCAGCTGCACTTGGACACGCTCTTCCTGGGCGTCCACGGCATGGATGCGGACGCCGGATTCACCACACCGAACCTGCAGGAAGCCGAAACCAACCGGGCGTTCATCAGCGCGGCCCGCAACGTGGTGGTTTTGGCTGACCACAGCAAGTGGGGAACCGTGGGCATCGCATCGATTGCCCAGTTGGAGGAAGCCGACATTCTCGTGACGGACTCCCACCTCGGCGAGGATGCGCGGCGCATTCTCGCCGACGGCGTGGGCAAGCTCAGGATCGCCACGACCCGACGAAAGTGAACCAGCCCATGGACCCGCTCCACCTCCGCTCCGCCGGCACAAGCCTGGTGGTCGCTTTCCATAGTGGAGAGGCCGAGGTCATCCACTGGGGAGCCGATCTCGGCAGCACCCTCCCTGACCTCGCCATCCTGGGCGAGGCCGTCCCGCACTCCGCTATCGACGCCACCGTACCCGCCGCGCTCCTCCCACAGGGCTCCTCCGCCTGGCTGGGCCGCCCCGGTTTCCGCGGCCACAGGATCGTCGACGGCGTCCCCGGGCTCGACTTTTCGGTCCGGCTCCGTGTGGTGGACGTCCAACGGGACGCCCGTTCCGCCGTCGTCATCCAGAAGGATCCCGACGGCGGCATCACCGTGACCTCCAAGCTCACCCTGCACCCCGGCGGCCTCCTTGAGATGCGCCACACCGCCGTCAACGACGGCACGTCCCCCTTCCAGCTCGACGAGCTGGCGACTGTGCTCCCGGTGCCTCGTGACGCCGTCGAACTCCTTGACCTCACCGGGCGCTGGTGCCGCGAACGGCACCCGCAGCGCCGGCCCGTGCAACAGGGAACGTGGGTCCGAACCGGACGCCACGGCCGCACCGGGCACGATTCCTCGCTGCTTTTCGCCGCGGGTACCGCCGGATTCGGCAACCGCCACGGGAAGGTCTGGGCCACGCACCTGGCCTGGAGCGGCAACCACGAACAATTCGCGGACACGGTCGCCGATGGCCGGACCATGATCGGCGGCTCCGAACTCCTGGGACCGGCCGAAGTGGTGCTCCAGCCCGGTGAAAGCTACACCACGCCCGCACTGTTTGCGGCCTTCTCGGACCGCGGCCTCGACGGAATCAGCGAAGCGTTCTACAGCTGGTTCCGTTCCCGCCCGCACCACGTCCTTCCCGCAGCTTCCACGGGACTCCCCGCCGGCAAGCCGCGCCCCGTGGTCCTCAACACCTGGGAAGCCGTGTACTTCGACCACAAACTCGACACCCTGATCGAGCTCGCGGAGTCCGCCGCCGAGCTGGGCGTTGAGCGCTTCGTGCTCGACGACGGGTGGTTCCGCGGGCGCCGCAACGACCACGCCGGGCTGGGCGACTGGTTCGTGGATGAAGCCTTGTGGCCCGATGGCCTGACGCCGCTCATCGAGGCCGTCAAC
The DNA here is from genome assembly GCF_021483235.1 of Arthrobacter alkaliphilus. Lineage (GTDB taxonomy): Bacteria > Actinomycetota > Actinomycetes > Actinomycetales > Micrococcaceae > Arthrobacter > Arthrobacter alkaliphilus. The sequence continues at coordinate 84,417 of NZ_JAKEEC010000012.1, forward strand.
TCCCATGGCATGGAATTCGGGCTCTGGGTTGAGCCCGAAATGGTCAACCTGGATTCCGATATCGCCCGGGCACACCCCGACTGGATCGTGGGCCCCACGGCCCGCTCCCACAAGGACGGCGGCCGCCTCCCCCTGGAATGGCGCCACCAGCACATCATCGACCTCGTCAAACCTGAGGCCTGGCAGTACGTCTACGAGCGTATCGACGCCCTGCTGCGCGAGAACAACATCAAGTACCTCAAGTGGGACCAGAACCGGGACCTCACCGAACACGGCCACGCCGGGCACCCCTCGGTGCACGAGCAGACCCTCGCCGCATACCAGCTCTTCGACGAACTCCGCAAGGCCCACCCCGGCGTCGAGATCGAAAGCTGCTCATCCGGCGGGGCCCGGGTGGACCTCGGCATCCTGGAGCGGACCGACAGGATCTGGGGATCGGACTGCAACGACGCCCTCGAGAGGCAGACCATCCAGCGCTGGACCGGCGTCGTGGTCCCGCCCGAACTGGTGGGCGCGCACATCGGCCCCACCACCTCGCACACCACCGCCCGCACGCACGATCTTTCCTTCCGGGCCATCACCGCACTGTTCGGGCACTTCGGCATGGAATGGGACATCCGGGAAGTCCAAGGCGCCGAGCGTGCCGAACTCAAGCGGTTCATCAGCCTCTACAAGGAGCACCGGGGACTCATCCACAGTGGCCGCATGGTCCGGGCCGATGTTCCCGACGACTCGTTGATGCTGCATGGAGTGGTGTCGGACGACGACTCATCAGCGCTGTTCGCCGTCGTCCGGACCCGGACCTCGTTCGCCGAGCAGCCAGGCCGCGTGGCCATTCCGGGCCTCGATCCCGGGCGTTCCTACACGGTGCAGGCTCTTTTCCCGACACCCGGCGACGCCGACTACGCACACACCTTCACCCAAGTGCGGCCCCCGGCGTGGCTGGACTCCGGGGCCGAGGCGGGCGGACGTTTCCTCGCCGAGGTGGGGCTTCCAATGCCCCTCCTGAACCCGGAACACGCCCTGCTGCTCAGCATTACCGCGGTGTAGCTCCGGGCTCGGAGCGGGAGCTTCGAACCGCTAGACCGCGCTGGCCAGGTAGTCGATGGCCAACTTGTAGCCCAGGACTCCCGCTCCGACGATCACTGCCTTGCACACGGGCGAGAGGTAGGAGTGGTGGCGGAATTCTTCGCGCTGGTGCACGTTGGTGATGTGGACCTCGACGGCGGGCAACTGCACTGCCGCGATGGCATCCCGCAACGCCACCGAGGTGTGGGTGTACGCGCCCGCGTTGATAACGATCCCGGCGGCGGTTCCGCGTGCGCCGTGGATGGCATCCACCAAGTCCCCTTCATGGTTCGACTGGACGCAGTCCACCGTGAAGCCGTGCGCCTCGGCGGCGTTGATGGCGAGCTGTTCGACGTCGGCCAAAGTGGAGGTACCGTATTTCTCCGGCTCGCGCGTACCCAAGAGGTTCAAGTTGGGTCCGTTGAGGACGAGGATGGTGCCGCGGCCGGCTTCATTGGCAGTTGGAGCTTCAGTCATGACTTCCAATCTATCGGGATCTACGGGGCCACGGGTCTGCCCCCGCGTTTCTTACGGGGCAGGGCTACTTCTTGGTGCACTGGCCCGAGGAGACGGCCTGGCTCAGGGAAGGGGCTTGCTGGGCCACCGGGGAGAGCTCGTCCATCGTGAGGGCGTAGCCCACTGCCACATCCGAAGTGGTCCTGGCGAAGACCACACCGGCAACCTGTCCTTGGGTGGTCAGCAGCGGACCGCCCGAGTTGCCCGGTTGCACGTCTCCGGCCAGCTTGTAGACCTGTTCGGGGGACGGATTGTCGCCGTAAATGTCCGGGACCAGCAGGGTCGAGATGCCCTCCACCGCCGCCGGCTTGGACTGGAACGGGCCGCCATGCGGGTAGCCGGCGAAGGCCGCGGGCGACCCGGCCGGAAGATTCGGGCTCAACGGCAGTGGCGCCGTCGGGAGACCGTCGACGGCGACGACGGCCAAGTCGCGTTGGCTGTCGAAGTAGACCACGCGGCCGGGCAGCGCACCGCCGTCGGGGATTTCCACTACAGGCTGGGACACGCCGGCCACCACGTGGGCGTTGGTCACCACCCGGCCCGAGGAGACAACGAATCCGGATCCCGTCTGGTTCTGGCCGCACTGGTAGGCCGTACCGGCAATCTTCAGCACGGAGCGGGCGGCATTGTTGAGTGCGGGAGTGTCAGTGCTGGTGTTCGGGACGGGCACGGGAGCAACGGGGCCGATGCCCTCGATGAGGTGCGGAATGCCGTTGCCCATGACCGTGGAACGCAGTTGCGCCACGCTGGCTTTGACCGGTGTGGGCGTCATGGTGTCGATGAAGCGGATGACCTTCGAGTCGGCCAGCTGCTGCGAAACGAAGGGCACACCCAAGGAGCCGATGCTGAAAGCGAGCATCGACATGACGAGTGCGGCGACAACCAAGCTGACGAAGCCACCCAACAGGCGGTCAAGTGCGTGCAAAGGCTGGATGCGCACGGCTTTGCGAACCATCTGTCCGATCCACGTACCGAGCCCGTGCCCCAGGACTATGAGCAACACCGCCGCGCCGATAATGGCGGTCAGCCTCCAGCCACTGTCCGGCACCCAGTCGCCGACGAGCGGGACGGCGATGAAGGCGGCCGCCGCTCCCACAGCGAAACCTGCGATTCCTCCGAGCGTCACGAAGAAGCCGTTGCGCAGCCCGTAGATCAAGTAGGAAAGCAGCGTCAGAACCAACGCCAGGTCCAGGATGGTCAAGCCGAACACCAAAGCTCCTCACAGCCGAGTAAGCCCCAATTGTAGTTGCACAGACTGACAGCTTCCTTTCGCAAGCACAGCGTCGACCAGATCCGGAAGCCGCCGCCCGGCAAGTCATTCCCGGCCGTTTGCGCCGTGGTTTCGGCCTCTTCCGCGTGATTTAGGGCGTTTCAGCTGCCAAGTACGTCACAGACGCGGCAAAATTCTGAAACAATGGCTGAAGCGCCCATAGCCGAACTTTTACTCAGGAGATTTCATGGACATCGAGGTATTGCGCCGCGCACCCCTCTTCGCCACCCTTGACGACGACGCTTTCCGTCTGCTGACGGACGAACTCACAGAGGTGGACCTTTCACGCGGAGCGTCTGTTTTCCGCGAGGGCGATCAGGGTGACCAGCTCTACTTCATCGTCTCCGGCAAGGTTAAGCTCGGCCGTACTTCGCCGGACGGGCGCGAATCCCTCTTGGCGATCCTTGGCCCGGGCGAGCTCTTCGGCGAAATGGCCCTTTTCGATCCCAGCCCCCGCACAGCGACGGCTACGGCCGTTTCCGAAACGCGCCTGGCAGGCCTCAAGAACGAGAGCCTCAACGCCCTGCTGCGCACCCGCCCCGAGGTGTCCGCGCAATTGCTCCAGGCACTCGCCCGCCGCCTGCGCCGCACCAACGATTCCCTGTCCGACCTCGTCTTCTCGGACGTCCCGGGCCGTGTCGCCAAGGCCCTGCTGGACCTCGCGGACCGCTTTGGCCGGCCCGCGACCGACGGCGTCCTCGTGGCCCACGAACTCACGCAGGAAGAACTGGCCCAGCTGGTTGGAGCTTCCCGCGAGACGGTCAACAAGGCCCTCGCCGAGTTCGTCCAGCGCGGCTGGCTCCGCCTGGAAGCCCGCGCAGTGGTCATTCTGGACATGCAGCGCCTCCGCCAGCGCTCCCGGTAATTTCTACGACACGAAAAATGCCTGGCGACACCGGAATTCCGGTGTCGCCAGGCATTTTTCGTGTCGCCAGTCGATTTGTGTGTCGTCAGCGCTCCCGCTGCGGCTCCCCTGAAACCGTGCGGGCCGCTTCGACTTCGAGCATGAGCGTGCCANCCAGTCGATTTGTGTGTCGTCAGCGCTCCCGCTGCGGCTCCCCTGAAACCGTGCGGGCCGCTTCGACTTCGAGCATGAGCGTGCCATCCTCTTGGACGAGCCGCGGCTGGTACATGTGCGGCTTCCGTTTGTAGCTGAGGTACGCGATGCAGCCCTGGGCGGCGGCCATCTTTTCGAGGATGATCTCCGAACCCGGCACCAGCAATTGGCCCAAGGTCAAGCCCACAGTGTTTTCCTGGCCGATTTCATCCCCGAGCGCGGTGGTCTCGCGCTCGGCCATGAGCTTGGAAACGCACACCCAACGCCCCCACACGCCCTTGCTCGCAAGCAGCGAGGGCTGCTGGCCGACCGGAAGGGTCGCTGCGAAGTAGCGGGTGTTGAAGCGCCTGTGCGCGAAGTCCGGGCTAAGCCAGTTGACGAGCGGCTTGAGCAGGTCCGTCCGCAGGGACAAGCCACGCTTGGCCAGGACATCCGTGAAGGACTTGTCCTGGTCCGCCACGGCCTCGCGGGCCCTCATCCACTCGGGGGTAGATGTCGCCTCCACTGTGGAGGACAGGTCCGGGCCGGCGAGGAGCACGCCGGTCTCCTCGAACAATTCACGGATGGCCCCCACCACATGGCGGCGGGCGAGTCCGACGTCGTCGGTCCCCAGCATCTCTGCCCAATGCTGAGGCGACGGGCCGAGCCAGCCGAGGGCGTCGTCGTCGCTGGGTTCCAGCGAGCCGCCGGGAAACGCTACGACGCCCAACGGCGAGGAACCCGGACGGTATCCCATCCAGGTTTCCAGGCCGGTAGGCGAATCGCGAAGAAGGACAACCGATGATGCAAAACGCGCGGCGCGGGGGGTCGGTTCGCCGAGTTCAAGCCAATTCCGTGCAGCCCCTTCCAAGTCAGGGGGCAACGCGAACAGGCGTCGGGCTAGCTGTGGCAATTGAGTGAACCGGTTCCTTAGCTGAATTCAGCGATCAACTCAACCTCGACGGGAGAGTCCAGCGGAAGGACCGCCACGCCGACGGCGGAACGCGCGTGCTGCCCTTTGTCGCCGAAGACACGCCCGAGGAGTTCGGATGCGCCGTTGATGACACCGGGCTGGCCGGTGAAAGACGGATCGGAGGCCACGAAGCCGACGACCTTCACGATGCGCGTGATGCGGTCGAGGTCCCCAATCACACTCTTGACGGCAGCCAAGGCATTGACTGCGCAGACGGCTGCATACCTCTGGGCATCTTCCGGAGACACGGTGGGCTCTTCGGAAAGGCCTTCTTCACCGCTCGAGACTTTGCCCGTGGCTTCGAGTTTGCCGTTAATAAAGGGCAACTGTCCGGACGTGTAGACGTGGCTGCCGGAGACGACTGCCGGAACGTAGGCGGCCACCGGAGCTGCGACAGCCGGAAGGGTCAGTCCCAGTTCGGCAAGGCGCTGCTCGACGGCGGATGCCGGAGCTGTGGAATCCGCGCCAACGGTGGCTTCTGCGGGGGTTGTCATTGTTACTGCTTCTCCCTCTTCAAGTATGCGACAAGTCCGTTTCCATCGGGCCCGGGAACAACCTGGACGAGTTCCCAGCCGTCCTCTCCCCACTGGTCCAGAATCTGCTTTGTAGCGTGAATGATGAGCGGAATCGTGGCGTACTCCCATTTGGTCATGAAAGAAAGACTAGCCCTTGCCGGTAAAGTGGTGAACATGGTGACTCGTAGGAACCCTCTATTCGACACTGCCACCACTCTTGGAAAGATCCTCGGATTCCTCGGTGTGAGCGCTATTTGTGGTGTCCTGGTGGCGGGCTTGCTGGTTCCCGCGGCCGCCGTTTCCGGCAGTGCGGCAAGTGGGACCATTCAGTTCTTCGACACGCTGCCGGCGGAGCTTCAGGTGAACCCGCCCAGCCAGGCGACCACCATCCTGGCCGCTGACGGCAGCCAGATCGCCTCGATCTACTCGGAGAACCGCACGCGGGTCTCGCTCGACCAGATGAGCCCCTTCATCAAGGATGCGATCGTCTCGGTTGAGGACAGCCGCTTCTACGAGCACGGTGGCGTCGACGCCACCGGCATTATGCGTGCCATCGTCAGCACGGCGCGCGGAAAGCAGCAGGGTGCCTCCACCATCACCCAGCAGTACGTGAACAACGTCATCAACGAGTCCCTCGTTTCCCAAAACAAGGCTTCAGACGTCAAGCTCAACGGCGTCAACAAGGGCGTCGGCGACAAACTCCGCGAAATGAAGCTGGCGATCGCGCTGGAGAAGAAGTTCTCCAAGCAGCAGATCCTTGAGGGCTACCTCAACATTGTCTTCTTCAACAAGGATGCTTACGGCATCGAGGCCGCCTCGAGGCTATTCTTCAGCACCACTGCCAAGGACCTGACGTTGCCGCAGGCCGCCTTGCTCGCAGGCGTCGTGAACAGCCCGTCCTACTACGACCCTGTGGTCAATCCGGACCACGCAAAGCAACGCCGCGACCTCGTGCTCGGCCTGATGCTGGACCAGGGGAAGATCAAGAAGGCCGACTACGACGCCGCCGTCGCGACGCCGGTGACCACGAAGGTCACGCAGCCTCGCCAAGGCTGTGCCTACGCCGCTACGGCACCGTACTTCTGTGATTACGTGCTGCACCTGCTCCTCAACAACCCGGCCTACGGCGGCACCCCCGACGAGCGCGCCAACCGCATCTCCCGCGGTGGCCTGACCATCCAGACCACGCTTGATCCGAAGGCCCAGGCCGTAGCGCAGGCCCAGGTAGACGCCACCACAGGCGACAATCCGGACAAGTGGGGCGCAACTATCGTCTCGGTCCAGCCTGGCAGCGGAAAGATCGTTTCCATGGCCCAGAACACCGTGTGGCTGCCGGCCCCGGGGAAGTTCAACCAGACGCAGAATTTCAACGTGGACGTGGTCGATTCAAAGGGCAACGACCTTAACGGTTTGGGAGGGTTCCAGCCCGGCTCCACGATGAAGCCCTTCACGTTTGCCGAATGGCTCAACGAGGGCAAATCGATGAACACCACCATCAATGCGGCCGTCCGCAAGTATCCGCAAAACTTCCCGTGGCGTAACACGTGCCCCACCCCGGAAAGCGGCTTCTACGACGCCAACGTGCCACAGAGCTATGACCTCCAGAACTCGGATGAGACCCACTACCGTTCCATGACCGTGCTGTACGGCCTGATGAACTCAATTAACACCGCCACCTTCGCTTCTGCGTCGCAATTGGACCTTTGCGGTATCCAGAAGATCGTCGACGCGGTGGGCATCCACGGCGGAAACCCTGCCCGGGACCAGTCCGGGGCGGTCACGGACCCCAATCCGAAGGTTCCCATGACCACGCTGGGCAACCTGATCGGTTCCACCCAGACCGCGCCGCTCACCATGGCCACGGCGATGGCAACGTTCTCCAATAACGGCAAGTACTGCGAGGCCATCGCCATCACTTCGGTGACGGACCAGACAGGCGCAAAGCTGCCGGCACAGTCTCCCAACTGCAAGGACGCCGTCAGCCCCGAGGTTGCCCACGGTGTCGCTTACGCCATGCAAGAGGTCCTTAACCAGGGTTCGGGTTCGCTGATCCAGCCCAGGATTTCCACCAAGACCAATTTCCCGATCGCTGCCAAGACCGGAACCAACGACAGCAACGGCTCCACGTGGGTGGTGGGCTACACTTCCGGCCTCGCGACGGCCAGCTGGTTCGGCGATCCCTTGGGCGGTCAAACGCGCTTCGGCCGCAACATCACGGTGAACGGGAAGTTCTACCCGAACGTTGACGGTTACATGATCGCCGGTCCGCAGTTCTCCAACTACATGGCCCAGATTGCGCCGGCCTATGGGACCAATCCGTTCCCGGCACCGCCGTCGAACCTTGTCGATCCGCCGGGGTACCGCCCTTCGACGCCGAGCAACAACCCGCCGAGCAACAACAACCCGGGCAACAACCCTCCGAGCACCCAGCCGGGCGGAAACGGGAACGACAACGGTAAGAAGAACAATGGCTAATGGCGCCCAGCCCGTCATTGATTCGCTGGCAAGCCGCGTCCGAAGCATCGGACGCGGCTTTGCCGTAGCTGCAGGCGCGGGCGCAACCGCCGGCGTCGCAGGCTTCGCTTACGGCCTTTGGGAAAAGAACCAGTTCGTTCTCCGGGAGGAGACCGTTCCCGTCCTTCCGGAAGGCTCGGACCCCATCCGGGTGCTGCACATCAGCGACATCCACTTCGTACCGAGCCAACGCAAGAAGGCCGAATGGCTGGGATCGCTCGCCGCGCTTGAGCCGGACCTCGTGGTGAACACGGGTGACAACCTCAGTCACCCCCACGCCGTCGTTCCGCTGCTGGATGCCTTGCAGCCTCTGTTGAAGTTCCCGGGCGTCTTTGTCCCGGGCTCCAACGACTACTATGCCCCGCGGTTCAAGAACCCGGCCTCGTATTTCCTCGGACCGTCACGCGTCAAGAACAATTCGGTCGCGCTCGATTGGCCGCGCCTGCGATCGGGATTCGGGATGTCCGGCTGGATCGACCTCACCAACAGGCACCAGTCCCTGCCCATCAACGGGATCCGCTTCGATTTCTCCGGAGTGGACGATCCCCACCTGAACCGGGAGCGCTACACTGGCTGGCCCCGCGGAACCGTTGGCCAGGACTCCCGCCCGCACCTTCGCGTAGCCGTCATCCATGCCCCGTACCAACGGGTCCTGGACCATTTCACGAATGACGCCGCAGACCTCATCCTCGCCGGACATACCCATGGCGGCCAGATCTGCATCCCGGGCTATGGCGCCTTGGTTGCCAATTGCGACCTCCCAACGTGGCGTGCCAAAGGGCTGCACGACTGGGAAAACGACGGACGCACGACGCCGGTCAACGTCTCAGGCGGCATCGGCACCTCGCGCTTCGCCCCGGTCCGGATCGCCTGCAAACCGGAAGCCGTACTGCTGACGCTGACGGCCCGCGATGGCATAGGGTAGTTGCTATAGGAAACTACCACCGTGCGTCGAACGAAAACCCCAGGAACGCCGGGACAAAGCTGTTGAGAAGCGGGCATGGCCAATCAGACTTCATTTTTTACCTCCGTCAAACGTCTCTATCCGCACGTTAAACCGATCCTCCCCCGGCTTTTCATGGGGCTTGTCAGCGCATTGCTGGCCAGCGTCATGGCACTTGCCATCCCCCAGGTCCTGCGGGTCCTGATCAACGGCTCCCTTCACCCCGGCGGTCCTACTGACGCTGTCTGGACGGCAGCGTTCGTAATCCTGGCACTCGGCATCGCCGAAGCCGGACTGGTTGCACTGCGGCGCCAGTTTGTGATCAATCCCGCGACCACGGTGGAATCGAAGATGCGGGTATCGCTCTACGGGCATCTGCAGGATCTCACCGTCTCCTTCCACGACCGTTGGGGTTCAGGCCAGCTCCTGTCCCGAGCGATGACGGACTTGAACTTCCTGCGGCGTTGGATGGCGTTCGGCGCGATCATGCTGGTGGTGACCACCTTGACTGTGGTGATCGGCGTCGCGGTGATGTTCACGATGAGCTGGCAGCTGGCGTTGATCTTCCTCGCCGCCGCGGTGCCCATCATGGTCTATTCGTTCCGCTTCCGCCGCCGCTTCAGTCTGGTGACCCGGATGAGCCAGGACCAGGCCGGCGACCTCGCCACCACGGTTGAGGAGTCCGTTCACGGCATCCGTGTACTCAAGGCATTCGGTCGCAGCCGCGAGGCGCTGGAGAACTTCAACGAGCAAGCCGAGGAGCTGAGGCAGACCGAGATCGCCAAAGCCAAGCACCAAGCCACCTTCACGCTGGTGGTAACGCTGCTTCCCGAGCTGGCGCTCGGCGTCGGGCTTGTGGTCGGCATCCTGCTGGTATCCGCGGGCCAACTGACGATCGGTTCCCTCGTCGCGTTCTTCGCCACCGCGGCCGTTGTAGCGTCGCCCGTGGAATTCTCCGGGATGCTCCTGGCCATGGCCCTGACCGCCAAGACCGCCCTCGACCGCCACTTCGAGGTCATGGACACGCCCAACACCATCACCAGTCCGGCCAACCCCAGGACACCCGAGGAAGTGCGGGGTGCATTGAGCTTCAAGGCCGCCGCATTCGCGTTCGACGACGGCTCCCGGCTCCTGCGCGACATCACCCTGGACATCAACCCGGGCGAATCCATGGCTCTCGTGGGCATTACGGGCAGCGGAAAGAGTGCCCTGCTCCAGCTTGTCCCCCGGCTTTATGACGTGAGCGAAGGATCCGTGACCATCGACGGCGTGGACGTCCGGGAGTTCAGCATCGAGCAGCTGAGGACAGTAGTGGCGGTCGCCTTCGAGGACACCACGCTGTTCTCCAGCTCAGTCCGGGACAACGTGCTTCTCGGTGCGCCGGACACGTCGGAGGAAGCCCTCGAGGAAGCTCTCGACGTCGCGCAGGCACACTTCGCTTATTCGCTGCCCGAGGGCGTGGAGACCCTCATCGGCGAGGAAGGCCTGAGTCTCTCCGGTGGCCAGCGGCAGCGGATCGCACTCGCCCGCGCCATCGCAGCGAAGCCCAAGGTCCTCGTGCTGGATGATCCGCTATCGGCCTTGGACGTGAACACGGAGGAACTCGTCGAAGCCAGGCTCCGCGAAGTCCTGCGGGACACCACCACGCTCATCGTTGCCCACAGGCCCTCGACGGTGGCCCTTGCGGACCGCGTGGCGCTGCTCGAAAACGGAACCATCACCGCCGTCGGGACCCATACGGAACTGTTGGCCCATAACGCCCACTACCGCTACGTGATTGCCAGCCTGGACACCGGTCCGAAGGACCTGGACAGCGAACTGGACGAACTCGAGCACGAACTGGACTCCGAACAGCACATGGACCAAGCCGGGGAGGGCCGCCGATGAGCACGTTCGGAACCGCCAACGAAGACAACGCCCACCTGAGCCGCAGCGACAGCAAAGCAGTGCGACGGCGGTCAGTCGCCTTGTTGGGGTCACTCATCCGTCCCGTGCGCATGCGGTTCTGGCTGACGTTGGGGACGGTGGTGCTCTCCCAGGCAACCCGGGTTGCGGGTCCGGCGATCATCGCATTCGGCATCGACCATGCCCTGCCGTCGCTGCTCGCGGGGAACAACATGCCCTTGGTCCTGGCCGGCGTCTTGTACCTGACCGCGGCCGTCGCAACCGCGATCCTGACGGCCCTCTACGTGACGTCCACGGCCAAGCTGAGCCAGGCCATGCTCCTCGACCTGCGGCTGCGGGTGTTCCGGCACACCCAGCGGCTCAGCTTGGAGTTCCACGAGAAGTACACCTCGGGCAGGATCATCGCGCGTCAGACCTCGGACCTTGAGGCGCTGCGCGAATTGCTCGATTCGGGCGTCAGCTCGCTGGCGTCCGGGATCCTGTTCATGCTGTTCACGGCATTTACCGTGTTTGCCCTCGACTGGCGCAGCGGACTCCTCATGCTCGCAGCGGGCGCGCCTGCGTATTTCCTGGCCCGCTGGTACCAGAAGCACTCGCAGATCGCCTTCCGCGAATCAAGGGTGGTGTCCGCCCGGCTGATTGTGCATTTCGTGGAGACCATGACCGGCATCCGGGCCATCAAGGCCTTCCGCAAAGAGCCGGAGAACGCCGAACGATTTGCAGAACTTTCCGAGGACTACCGCAAGGCCACGGTCCGCTCCATCAACCTCAACGGCGTCTTCCAGCCGGGCCTGGTCCTGATCGGCAACGTGTGTGTGGCCGTCGTCCTGCTGTTCGGCGGCTTCCGGGTGCTTTCCGGAGACCTGGCAGTGGGTGTGCTCCTGGCCCTGATCCTTTCGACGAAGCGCTTCTTCCAGCCCGTGGACCAGATGGCCATGTTCTACAACTCCTTCCAGAGTGCCCAGGCCGCCCTCGAGAAGGTATCCGGCCTGCTCGAAGAGGTCCCCACGGTCCGGCCACCCAAGAACCCCGTGCCGTTGCCCCATGCCCGCGGCGAGATCGACTTCCGTGGCGTGGAGTTCGGCTACGGCAACGGCAAGGTGGTGGTCCCCAGCCTGGATCTGCACATTCCGGCAGGGCAGACCATAGCGCTCGTCGGGCAGACAGGCGCCGGCAAATCGACGTTTGCCAAGCTGATCGCCCGCTTCTACGACGTCACCGAGGGTTCCGTGACCCTCGACGGCGTCGACCTCCGGGACCTTTCGACGGCGGACCTGCGCCGCGCCGTCGTTATGGTCACCCAGGAAGCTTTCCTCTTCAGTGGTTCCGTGGCGGACAACATCGCCTTGGGGCGGCCCGAGGCTACCCGGGCGGAGATTGAACAAGCCGCGAAGGCCGTGGGTGCGCACGACTTCATCTCCGCTTTGCCTGACGGTTATGACACGGACGTCAATAAACGCGGCGGGCGCGTGTCCGCGGGGCAACGGCAGCTGATCGGCTTTGCCCGGGCGTTCATTGCCGCTCCTGCTGTACTCATCTTGGACGAAGCGACATCTTCGCTCGATATCCCCTCCGAACGGTTGGTCCAGGCCGGCCTGGGGAGCCTGCTGTCCGCAACGGACTCCGAGCGTACCGCGATCATCATCGCCCACCGGCTCTCTACCGTAGAGACCGCGGACCGGGTGCTGGTGGTGCACGAGGGACGCATCGTGGAAGACGGCACGCCGGCCGAGCTCATCGGCGGAGGAGGGCGCTTCGCCCGCTTGCACGGGGCCTGGAAGGACTCGCTGGTCTGAGCTTGTTCCTCCTCGGCGGGGCTTCCTTCGATTTCGCATCCGGGGAGGGATCGGCTATTCTTGAACAGTTGCTTTCGCAGCGGATCGGGATGTAGCGCAGCTTGGTAGCGCGCTTCGTTCGGGACGAAGAGGTCGCAGGTTCAAATCCTGTCATCCCGACCAATTGGTAGAAGGCCTTCCACTCGGAAGGTCTTCTACGTTATTTAACGAGCTTTTCGGCGCCAAGGGAAAACTCTTAAAAACATTCCCCTGTCCGGTTTCCTCCTCTGCCGGATTTGGCGACAAGTGTTGTTAACGACCCCCAAACACAAAGAGCGGAAGGATATCACAGCCAGCTCCGCTCTTCGAAAAAGAAATCCCCGGCGGGTCGATTTCCGACTGCCGGGGATTCTTCACTTCAATTGAATTATTGAGCGGCTGCGGGACCTCCGATAGCCGCCCGGCATCAGTTACATCGGATCGGGCCAGTTACCAATTGCCTGCGGGGCGCTCATCGGGTCGGGCCAGTTGCCGATTGCCTGCGGGGCGCTCATCGGGTCGGGCCAGTTGCCAATAGCCTGCGAAACACTCATCGGATCAGGCCAGTTGCCAATGCTGAGCACCGTGCTGACGGTGTGTGCCACAGGGGCTGCGGAAACGACGGCTGGCGCCGCGGCGGAGAATGCAAGAGCGCCGGCCATGGCCACTGCTGCAGCAATCTTCTTCAACATGTTTTTCCTCAATGCGAGTCGGATTCGTTACGGAAATTTCGCGGTCCCTGTTGACATTCATTGTAAAATGTTTTCCACAGCGCCTGTCAAGCTTTAGAGGAAAAGACAGTGCAAAGACAAGCCTCTAGGAGGAACCTGTGGGGAGCGGATTCGGAGAAAAGCTCCGTGCCGAACGGCTCGAACGTGGGCTGACCCAGGCTGAATTGGGCAGGGATCTTTACTCACCCAGCTACATTTCACTTCTTGAAACCGGCCGCCGGGAGCCCACGGCCGAGGTCATTGAAGAACTCGCCCGCCGTTTGGAGCTGGCGCCAAAAGCCTTGGAAGCCTGGAGCCAGCCCGTATCCGTCAGCGACGCCGAGTACGTGCTCGCGGGACTCTATGCCCGGCAAGCGTGGGACCTCAGGGACTACCCGCTTGCCGCAAGCCACGCATCAACGGCCGCCCAAATCGCGCTCGAGGCAAAGAACACCAGCGCGTGGTGGAACATGACCTACATGCAGGCCGAATGCCTCATGAAGCAGGGCCAGCTCAAGGAGTGCCAGCAGATCATCCAGCATCTCCTGGAGCATCCCATGGCTACGGAATCCGCGGGCCTGGGAGTCCGTGCCCGGCAGATGCTTGCCGCCGTCTGCCACGGACAAGGGCAGCTGGCCACCGCCGTCGAGCACGCCAAGGAAGCCGTGAGGCTTTCCGAGCAGCTACCCAAAGGCTCAACGTTGATCATCGGAGCGCACCGCGCGCTGATCGGAGCATTGGCCGAGAGTGGCAGGTTGGACGAGGCCTGGACGTATTGCCAAGCCATGAACAACCAGATGGACGACCATTCGATGTCGCAGCTTGCCGGCGAAGTGGCCTGGGTAGTGGGAAACGTGGCTTTCATGCGCCACGACTACGTTGAAGGCATCAAGCATCACGAGCGCGCCGCCAAGCTGCTGTCCCCCGCCAACGACATTGAGCTGTGGGCCCGCTTCAACAAGGCATCGGCTGCTGTCCGGCTGTCCTCGGGAATCGTGGAGCCTGAGACGCTCTCCGCCATCGAGCGCGCTGAACTGGCCCTGTCGATTGTTGGCGGAAACAAGACGGACCAGCTGGAAGTCGCCTTTATCCGCGCCCGCTGGCTGTACCTGACCGGCGACATCCCGGCAGCCATCACCAAGTTGCGCGAAATCCACGCGGACCGCGATGTGCTCGCACGGCACACTGCGGGCGAAGTCGCTTTCCTCCTTGGCAAGGCACTCAAGGTGGCCGGTGAAAACGCGGACGCCCTGGTCCACCTGGAAGAGGCCCAACGCGATTTCACCGCCGCGGGAGCGGCCGACCGCGTCCAGCAGGCAATGGACTCCGTGCTGGAAATCAGGCTCGCGGAACGCCGGGCCGCGTCAGGCCAAGGCGGAAACGCGCAGTCTTCCCGCGCGAGCTAGCAGCCCTCAGGCGAAGGTTCGCCCGGTCAGCTTCTCGTAGGCTTCGACGTAGCGGGCACGCGTCTTCTCGACGACGTCGGCCGGCAGCGCGGGCGGCGGGGCGTCACCCGAGCGGTCCCAGCCCGACTCCGCGGAGGTCAGCCAGTCACGCACAAACTGCTTGTCGAAGGACGGCTGCGCCTTGCCAGGCTCGTAGGTGGCAGCGTCCCAGAAGCGCGAGGAATCCGGCGTCAGCACCTCATCGCCCAGGGTGATGACACCGGTATTGACGTCGATGCCGAATTCGACCTTCGTGTCGGCCAGGATGATCCCGCGGCCACGGGCGATCTCTTCCGCACGGGTGTAGATCTTCAACGTGAGTTCGCTCAGGCGGGCGGCGATGTCGTCGCCCACGATCGCGACGACGTCGTCGTAAGTGATGTTCTCGTCATGCTCGCCGACTTCAGCCTTGGCGGAAGGAGTGAAGATGGCGTGTTCGAGGCGCGAGCCGTCAACGAGGCCTTCGGGCAAGGGAATGTCGCAGACAGTGCCCGACTGGCGGTACTCGGCCAAGCCGGAACCTGTGAGGTACCCGCGGGCGATGCATTCCACGGGGAACATCTCCAAGCGCTTGCAGATCATGGCGCGGCCCTCAACTTCCGCGGGCACACCCTCAGCAGCAGTGGACGCGAGGACGTGGTGCTCCACGCCAAGCTGCTCGAACCACCACAAGCTCAGCTGCGTGAGGATCCGTCCCTTGTCCGGAATCTCGCTGCTTAACACGTGGTCGTAGGCGCTAATGCGGTCGCTGGCCACCACCAGGACGTGGTTCTCGCGGGATTCGGCCCCGCCGAGGTCATCATCCGCAGGAACGTAAAGGTCGCGCACCTTGCCCGAGTAGAAGTGCTTCCATCCCGGGAGGTCGAGGGTTTCGGTCTGCAGGCCGTTTGCGTTGGTTTCGGGCATGGTTCAGGCCTTCACATTCGGGACGGAGCCGGTGGCCGGGGAGACCACGTGGATCTCGCCGCGGGCTGCCTTGCCGGCGATATCGGTGCGGAACTGTCCGCCGTCGAGCTGGACCAGTTCCACGCCGTCGTAAGCCCGCTCGCGCGCCTCCACGAGGTCTGTCCCCAGTGCGACAACTGCCAGCACGCGGCCCCCGGCGGAGACAAGCTTGCCTTCTTCGTCCAGTTTGGTGGCGGCGTGGATAACGTGGACCCCTTCCAGCGCGTCAACCTTGTTGAGGCCGCGGATGCGGTCCCCGGTGCGGGGGGTGTCTGGGTAGTTTTCGGCGGCGACGACGACGGCGACCGCCGGCTCCCTAGCCCAGCGCAGCTCTTCGGCCTGGTCAAGTTCGCCCTTGGCGGCTGCCAGCAAGAGGGCGCCGAGCGGGGTCTTGAGCCGGGCCAGGACCGCTTGGGTTTCGGGATCGCCGAACCGGACGTTGAATTCGATGACGCGCGTGCCGCGGGACGTCAGTGCCAAGCCGCAGTAGAGGACACCGACGAACGGCGTTCCGCGGCTGGTCATCTCGTCCACGGTGGGCTGTGCCACGCGGTCGATGACTTCCTGGACCAGGCCTTCAGGCGCCCAGTCGAGCGGGGAGTAGGCGCCCATGCCGCCCGTATTGGGACCTTCGTCGTTGTCAAAAATCCGCTTGAAGTCCTGTGCCGGCGACAGCGGCACGGTGGTGCGGCCGTCGCACAGCACGAAGAGTGAGACCTCGGGTCCGTCCAAGAACTCCTCGATCACCACGGTTCCGCCGGCATCGAAACAAGACTGGGCATGGGCGAGCGCTTCCTCGCGGTCATTGGTGACCACGACGCCCTTGCCGGCGGCCAGTCCGTCATCCTTGACAACATGGGGAGCGCCGAAAGTGTCCAGCGCGTCAGCGGCCTCTGCGGCGTTCGTTGCCACCCGGGCCATGGCGGTGGGGACGCCCGCCTCCGCCATGACCTCCTTGGCGAACGCTTTGGAGGCTTCGAGCTGCGCCGCGGCTTTGCTGGGCCCGAAGACCGGAATACCGGTTTCCCGCACGGCGTCGGAAACGCCGGCCGCCAGTGGCGCTTCAGGGCCGACCACAACCAGGTCAACTGCCAACTTGGTCGCAAGCGCGGCGACCGCACCCGGGTTGTTACCGTCGATTGCATACGTGGGGACAAGCTTGGCGATGCCTGCATTCCCCGGAGCCGCGTGGACCTCGGAGACGTTGGGATCTTTGAGCAAGGAGCGGACAATTGCGTGTTCGCGGCCGCCGGGGCCAATGACGAGTACCTTCACAGTCTTCAAGGGTACTTTGTGCGCGGGCAGGACTCCTAAGAAGTCTCCACCACTGGACATGCCCGCCCTTCCCGAGGCGCCGGCAGCGAGCATGCCCACTCTTCCCGCGCACCAGCATTGAGCATGCCCAGCTTTCAGCCAGAGCAACGGACATAACACTGATATGCCCACTCCTGAGCACCCACTCAGAGCATGCCCGATCCCCACTCCGAGCACCAGCATTGAGCATGCCCAGCTATCAGCCAGAGCAACGGACATAACACTGATATGCCCACTCCTGAGCACCCACACAGAGCATGCCCGATCCCCACTCCGAGCACCAGCATTGAGCATGCCCACCCCTGAGCCCGCGCGCCAGCCTTGAGCATACCCAGCCCTGGCCGCAAGCAACGGACATAACCCTGATATGCCCACTCCTGAGCACCAACGCAGGACAGGTCCAAACCCCACTCCGCGCACCAGCATTGAGCATGCCCAGCTTTCAGCCAGAGCAACGGACATAACTCTGATATGCCCACTCCTGAGCACCCACACAGAGCATGCCCGATCCCCACTCCGAGCACCAGCATTGAGCATGCCCACCCCTGAGCCCGCGCGCCAGCATTGAGCATACCCAGCCCTGGCCGCAAGCAACGGACATAACACTGATATGCCCACTCCTGAGCACCAACGCGGGGCATGTCCAAACCCCACACCGCGCACCAGCAGTGAGCATGCCCACACCTGAGCCTGAGCACTGGACATAACACTGATATGCCCACTCCTGAGCACCTCCGCAGGACATGTCCAAACCCCACTCCGCGCACCAGCATTGAGCATGCCCACCCCTGAGCCTGAGCACTGGACATAACACTGATATGCCCACTCCTGAGCACCTCCGCAGGACATGTCCAAACCCCACTCCGCGCACCAGCATTGAGCATGCCCACCCCTGAGCCTGAGCACTGGACATAACACTGATATGGCCACTCCTGAGCACCAACGCAGGGCATGTCCAAACCCCACTCCGCGCACCAGCAATGAGCATGCCCACCCCTGAGCATGAGCACTGGACAACACGGAAATGCCCACCCCTGAGCCTGAGCACTGGACATAACACTGATATGCCCACTCCTGAGCACCAACGCAGGACATGTCCAAACCCCACTCCGCGCACCAGCATTGAGCATGCCCACCCCTGAGCATGAGCACTGGACAACACTGAAATGCCCACCCCTGAGCCTGAGCACTGGACATAACCCTGATATGCCCACTCCTGAGCACCAACGCGGGGCATGTCCAATCCCCACACCGGGGGCGCAACCAGCGAGCATGTCCACCCCTGCGCTCCAGGAGTGGGCATGTCCACCCATCTCCCGGGCCTCCGGCAACGAACAACCTGCATGAAGAAGCTCAGGAACTGGCTCGGGGGACCCACCGCATTGGCCGCACTGGC
This sequence comes from Arthrobacter alkaliphilus, assembly GCF_021483235.1. Taxonomy (GTDB): domain Bacteria; phylum Actinomycetota; class Actinomycetes; order Actinomycetales; family Micrococcaceae; genus Arthrobacter; species Arthrobacter alkaliphilus. The sequence goes on from NZ_JAKEEC010000012.1 coordinate 102,781, forward strand.
CGGGGTGGCCGCTGCCGCCGTCGTACTTTCCGTCGCGGAACTGATCGGCGCTTTCTTTACGGCCCGGGCGACTCCTGTCATTGCGCTGGGATCGACGTTTATCGATTTCACGCCGCCGTGGATGAAGGACTTTGCCGTGACCACGTTCGGCACGAATGACAAAGCGGCGCTGTTTGTGGGCATGGGCCTGACCATTTTCGTTCTCGCTTGCGTGCTGGGCGTTGTGGCCTTCCGCAATTGGGCGCTCGGCGTGGTGGGTGTCCTCGGCATGGGTGCGGTGATCGTGGCATCCGTAGTGACCCGCGCCAGCGTGAAGCCCGTGGATTCCGTGCCAAGCCTGATTGGCACTCTTGCCGGACTCGTGGTCCTCCGCCTCCTGGTGGCCAGGCTCTGGCAGCTGAAGTCCTTCCCCGACGCCCCTGCCGATACCGCCGCCAAAGGCATCGAGCGTCCGGCGACAACGCGCCGAACTTTCTTCGCCGCCACCGGTATCGCTGTGGCCGCGGCCGCCATCGCAGCCGGCGGCGGTCGCTTCCTGAGCGCGGCGCGCAGCAGTGTGGCCAAGGCGCGGGATTCGTTGAAACTCCCCGCTCCCGCCCGGGCGGCGGCTCCCGTTCCCGCAGGCGTCCAGTCCCCGACGCCGGGTGTCACACCTTGGCTCACCCCGTCCAAGGATTTCTACCGGATCGACACCGCCTTGAGCGTGCCGGAAATCAACGCCCAAGACTGGGAACTGCGGATCCACGGGCTGGTGGAACAAGAGGTCCGGCTGACCTTCCAGGATCTGCTCGATGCCCAACTGATCGAAACGCACGTGTCGCTCACCTGTGTATCCAACCCGGTGGGCGGAAACCTGGCCGGCAACGCCAAATGGTTGGGCATGCCCATCCGTGACGCTCTCAAACAAGCCCGACCCAAACCCGGGGCGGACATGGTCCTCTCCACATCGGTCGACGGCTTCAGCGCCTCCACTCCGTTGGAGGTCCTCCAGGACGGCAGGGACGCCATCCTGGCCATCGGAATGAACGACGAGCCCCTCCCCCTGGAACACGGCTACCCCGTACGCATGGTGGTTCCCGGTCTTTACGGCTTCGTATCCGCGACCAAATGGGTGGTGGACCTCGAAGTCACGCGGTTCGCCGACAAGAAGGCCTACTGGACCACCCGCGGCTGGTCCGAGCGGGGTCCCATCAAGACCATGGCCCGGCTGGAAGTTCCCAAGTCGTTCGCCAGGGTGCCCGCCGGCAAGGTTGCCTTGGGCGGCACGGCGTGGGCCCAGACGCGCGGGATCAAGAAGGTGGAGGTCCAGATAGACAACGGCCCCTGGTCCGAAGCCACCCTTGCGGCGGAAGCATCTGTTGTCACGTGGCGGCAGTGGTCATTCGACTGGGACGCCACTCCGGGACCCCACTACATCAAGGTCCGTGCCACGGACGGAACCGGCGAATTGCAGACCGAAAAGCGGGCGGATCCGGTGCCTGACGGCGCCTCGGGTTGGCAATCCGTCATGGTGACCGTGGAGTAGCCCGGGAAGACGGTTCCTTCACCCTAGACTGGCATCATGCCCCTGAGTTCGCACGAAACCTTTAGCGTTGAGTCCGCCGTCGAACTGGCAGTGATCGAACGCAGCGGCTTCATCGAATCGCGCCACATCGGCTCTGCGGTGGTGCTTTCCGGTGACGGGTCCGTGGTGACCGAGCTCGGCGACATCACTTCGCCCATCTATGCCCGCTCCGCACTCAAGCCTTTCCAAGCCCTCGCGGCAATGCAGTCGGGCGTGCCACTGCGCGGCGCCCAGGTAGCTTTGGCGTGTGCCAGCCATGTGGGCTCGCTGGATCACATGGACGTGGTGGAGGGCATGCTGAAATCCGCCGGCGTCCGCGAAGAACAGCTGCAGTGCCCCTCGGCATGGCCACAGGACGAAGTTGCACGCAATTGGTTGGTCCGCTCCGAGCACGGCAAATCCAAGCTGGCGTCCATCTGTTCAGGCAAGCACGCCGCGTTCCTCTGGGCCTGCACCGAGAACGGCTGGGACACCCACAGCTACCTGGAGCCCAACCATCCGTTGCAACATCGCGTGCGGACCGTGATCGAGGAATACAGCGCCGAGAAGATCGCCCACCTTGGCATTGATGGTTGCGGGGCACCCGTGGCCGCGCTTTCCCTGACCGGGCTGGCCCGGGCCTACTCGCGCCTGGCGCAGGCCCCGTGGGACCAGAACTCCAACGCCCGCGCGGCCACCATCACCACGTCCATGTTGGACTACCCGTGGGCGGTGCAGGGCCGCGGCCAGGCGAACACCATCGTCATGGACGAACTCGAAGTGCTTGCCAAGGGCGGAGCTGAAGGCGTCCTGGTCCTGGCAACCCCCACGGGAGCGGCAGCAGCAGTCAAGATCCTGGACGGGAACCCCCGGGCAGCCACCCTGGTTGGGCTCACGCTCCTCGCGGTTGCCGGCGCCGTCGACATTCCCGGTGTCGCAAGCGTCCTGGAAAAAGTGGTGGAACCGGTCCTTGGTGGTGGCCAGTCGGTCGGAAGGATCCGCTTGGGCCACGCTGTTTCGGCTCTGCTGGACTGATTGTAGTTGCTGGACTGATTGGAATTGCGAACCATGGCTATTGCACGACGCCGGATCGACCTCGAGGAGGGCCGCGCGGCACTCGTCGCGTGGCAGGCCGCCGTCGGCCAGGGCAGTGCAGAACGGCGGGGCAGTGCAGAACAAGGGACGGTGACTGGACCACCGCCGTCACGCACTGTGCTGGCTACCGCCGTCCGCTACTCCCTGGAGGAACTCACCGCCCGCGCCCCCGGCAACTCCGTTGAAGTCAGGGTGCCGCCCTTCGGCGTCACCCAGTGCGTGGAGGGTCCCCGGCACACGCGCGGCACGCCGCCCAACGTCATAGAGTGCGACGCCGCCACCTGGCTTGAAATGGTGACCGGCAGTTTACCGTGGGCTGACGCCGTCGACGCCGGCCGGGTTGCCGCTTCGGGGCTGCGGGCGGACTTGTCGGAGCTACTGCCGCTGTTCTAGGAAAGCCGGCTCCGAGCAGTCGATAAAGCACGTCCGATATTGCATTGCCTTCACTTGCATATCTATGTATACAATCGTATGCAGCGATGGAGCTGAGGAGAATGATGATGATCAAAAGCGACGTCTTGGTAGTTGGGGGCGGCAACGCGGGATTCGCGGCGGCACTGGCCGCCGCTGAACGCGGGCGCAAAGTTGTGCTGCTTGAAAAGGCCGAGGAGGCCTCTTCGGGCGGCAACAGCTTCTACACCGCCGGCGCCACCCGCATCTCCCACAACGGGCTTGAGGAGCTCACCGATTTCGTAGAACCTGATGAGCGCCACGCCGTCAGCGAAGTTCCCGCCTACTCCCCTCACGAATATCTGGCCGATCTGCGGAAGGTCTCTGGCGGGCGGAATGACCCCGAACTGTCAGAGGTCCTGGTCAACGAGAGCAACCCGACCTTGCGCTGGCTTCAGGGCATGGGCCTCAAATACCGCTTGATGTACGAGCGGCAGGCATACCGGACCGAGGACGGAGGCTACCTTTTTTGGGGAGGACTCCACGTCGGCAACGTCGGCGGCGGCAAAGGGCTCATGGCGGACCACCGGGCGGCCGCGAAGCGCCTGGGCGTGGAAGTTATCTATGGCTGCGCGGCAACCGGACTGATCGTGGAAAGAAACCGGGTATGCGGAGTCCGCTACCGCACCTCCTCCGAAGAAGGCGAGTTCCGGGCCGAATCGGTAATTTTGGCGTCCGGCGGCTTTGAAGCCGCACCTGGGCTCCGACGTCGATACTTGGGCGAGGGCTGGCAAAACGCGAAGGTGCGCGGCACCCCCGGCAACACCGGTGAGATGATCCTTGCCGCCTTGGACGCAGGCGCGGCCAAGGGCGGCGATTGGTCCAGCTGCCACAGCGTGGCCTGGGACGCGTGGCATCCGGAGAACGAGAGCAACCTTGAGCTCACCAACCAGCTAACCCGCGGCGGATACCCGCTCGGGATCGTGGTGAACAACGAGGGCAAGCGGTTTGTCGACGAAGGCGCCGACTACCGCAACTACACCTACGCGCGGTATGGCCGGGACATCCTTGCCCAGCCGGGATCGGTTGCTTTCCAGATTTACGATGCTGCGTCCCGCCCCATGCTTCGGAGCGAGGAATACGACATGCCGGGGGTCTCCGTGGTCACTGCGCCAACCTTGGCCGAACTGGCCGAGAAAGCCGGCATAAGTGCCGAGGGCCTCGAAGCGACTGTCAGGAACTTTAATGGGTCCATCAGCGAGGGTGCCGCCTTCAACCCAAACGTCAAGGACGGCCGCCGGGCGGATACCCAACCGCCGAAAAGCAACTGGGCCCGCAGCATCTCCACCGGCCCGTTCTACGCCTTCCCCGTTACCTGTGGCATCACCTTCACCTTCGGAGGCCTGAAGACTGATACCTGGGGCCGTGTGCTGACCGAAAGCGCCGAGCCGATTGGGGGGCTCTTCGCGTGCGGGGAAGCATTGGGCGGATTGTTCAGCGGAAACTACCCCGGCGGCTCCGGGCTTGCCGCAGGAGCTGTCTTCGGACGACGGGCCGGCAGCGTCGCCTGAGCCCGAGCTGACGAAACCACACGGAAAGAGGAAGAAGTTGACCACGCCCATCCATCAGCAGCTGCGCGACGACGTTTTGGCGAGCGTATTCGCCCCTGACGAGCCGCTCACGGAGGCCAAGCTCACCGCGCGCTATGGTGCTTCGAGAACCCCCGTAAGGGAAGCCTTGCAGCGGCTGGAACAGGACGGGCTCGTTGAAAGGCGCGGCAAGGCGGTGGTGATCCGCACGCATTCGGCCGAGGAAATCATCGATATCTACGAGTCGAGAATCATCCTTGAACAGGCTGCCGCCTCCAAAGCTGCCCTCAAGGCAACGGCCCTGGACAAGAGCTCGCTCGACGCGCTGCTGCTGAAGATGCGCGGACTGGACATCAATGATGGACCAACGCTTGCGGCAACGAACCGTGCTTTCCACACGCAGCTCTGGCACGCCACCCACAGCCCATCGCTTATCAGCCTGCTTGAGCGCCTGGACCAGCAGGTCCGCCGGTACACCCTCACCACTTTGACCTACCCCGGCAGATGGCCCGTGGTTCTGGCTGACTATGCCGAATTGCTCGCTGCCATTGGGGAGAACAACCCCGAGTTGGCGGGCCAGGTCGCCGCCCGCCACATGTCAGAGGCCTTGGCCATCAGGTTGAAGATGTACGCCGCGGACCCTACGACGTTGTAGCCCGCACCCACGACCCGGGGACGTTCCCCACACCAGGCCCGCCGGCCGATGTTCCTGCATTACTCCATCGCAACAGGTAACCCGAAAGTCGGGCGCAGGACATCGGTCGGCGCAAGAGGTGGGCCGGGCTCACAAGGAACCCGGCCCACCTCGCATTTCATATCAGTCGGGGCTGACCGAGGGGCCCCGGTGTTGGCCCGGCTTGATCATCTCGAACTGCGGGGCGTCCGGGTTCGGACCGCCCCGGCGGAATTTCGGCGATGGCTCGCGTCCTTCACTGATGCGTTCGATTTCCTGTTCCTCGAAGACGTCTTCGGCCCCGAGCATGATGGCGGAATCCTCGTTGGTGATTTCACCGTTGAAAGCGCGGACCATGACGGAACGGTCGAACTGTCCCTCCCACTTCGCGACGACGAATGTGGCCACGCAGTTGCCGAGGAGGTTCACCACGACGCGCATGGAGTCCATAAGGCGGTCGGCGCCGAGGAGCAGCGCGACGCCGGCAACCGGAAAGATGCCGAGCGCGGCCGCGGTGGCCGAGAGTGCCAGGAACGAGGAACCCGGTACGCCGGCCATGCCCTTCGAGGTCAGGAGCAGGACGCCGAGGGCTGCCAATTGCTGCCCGAGGTCAAGGTGGTGGCCGAAAGCCTGGGCCAGGAACAACAGCGAGATCGAAAGGTAGATCGCGGCGCCGTCGAGGTTGAAAGAGTAGCCCGTCGGGACCACCAGGCCGGTGGTGGCCCGCGAGCAACCAGCATTGGTCAGCTTGGTCATGATGCGCGGCATGACGGCCTCGGTGGATGCCGTGCCCAGCGCGAGGAGGAACTCCTCACGCGTGTACTTCAGGAAGTGCCATAGGGGTACCCGGGCGAAGCTCCAGGCGACGAGGAACAGCAGGCCGATGAACACGATGGCCGCACCGTAGCAGGATGCGATCAGGAGCGCATAGGTCCCCAGGGTGTCGAGTCCGTACTGGCCGATGATGAACGCCATGGCACCGAAGGCACCGATGGGCGCCACTTTCATGATCCAGGACATGATTTTGAAGATCAGTTCCAGGACGGTTTCCATGAGGCTGATGACCGGGAGGCAGCGCTCGCGGCCGATGACGACAATCGCCGCTCCGAAGAAGACCGAGAAGAACAGGACCTGCAGGAGGCTGTTGCTGGCAAACGCGCCGATCACGGAGGTGGGGATGATCTCCAGGAGGAAAGAAGCCGCGTCCTTGGGCGGCGCGGTTCCCGTCTTTGCGTTAAGTGCGTCCTGGGAAAGCGTGCTCGGATCGATGTGCAGTCCGGCACCGGGCTGCACGAGGTTTCCCACGATCAGCCCGAAAACGAGTGCGAAAAGCGTGGCGCCGGTGAAGTACAGGAGGGCCTTGACCCCGACCCTTCCGACCGCCTTGACGTCGCCCACTGCCGAGATGCCCGTGACGATCACGAGGAAGATCAGCGGCGCGATGATCATCTTGATGAGTTGAATGAAACCATCGCCCAGTGGCCGGAGGGCGGACCCGATGTTCGGCCAGAAATGGCCGATGAGTACACCTGCGACGACGGCGATCAGAATTTGGAAGAAGAGCGACCTGTACAATGGCTTCTTCTTCCGCGGCGCCGAACTCGCCTTCAGCGCCGCAGAGTCTGGGATCTTCATTGATCTGAACCAATCAGTTTGAGGAACAAACAGCCCCCGATTTCGGGGTCTTTCCAATGTAATCCCGATCACTTCATTCCACAAGGGGGAATTCAAATTTCGTATTGTGGAATGATTCCGCAGAGTGAGCGTAATGTTCATGGCATTGAGCGCGGCGTGCGAAAGTGGAGCGGCATCGAAATCAACCAGCCACTCCGAAGGACGGCACTAAGAAACATGGACCTCCAGAATCTCCTCGACGACATCGTCGGCACGGTTCAGCCTTTGCTCGGCCAAGGAACGCCTGCAGATTACATCCCGAGCCTCGCCGCGGTGGATACCAAGCAGTTCGGCATTTCCGTGGCGACCTCGGACGGCGAGGTATTTTCCTCTGGAGACTCTGACGTGCCTTTCTCGATCCAAAGCATTTCGAAGGTCTACGCCCTTGCCTTGGTGCTGGCCGGAGACGGCGACGGCATCTGGAAGCGCGTGTTCCGCGAACCCTCCGGCAACCCGTTCAACTCCCTGGTACAGCTGGAACACGAGGACGGCATTCCGCGGAATCCGTTCATCAATGCCGGAGCACTTGTTGTCACCGACAGGCTCCTCAGCATTGCGGGCAACTTGGACTCTCCCGTCAGGGAGTTGCTCCGGCGGGAAAGCGGCAACAACTCTATCGACACGGACCCGGTGGTGGCCGCTTCAGAGGCCGCAAACAGTCACCGCAACGCCTCGCTGGCACACTTCCTCGCCAGCTACGGAAACCTCGAAAACCCCGTGGACTCGGTCCTCGATGCCTACATTGACCAGTGCGCGCTGGAAATGAGCTGCACTGATTTAGCCCTTGCGAGCAGGTTCCTGGCCAACAACGGACGCCGCGGGGACGGAAGCGCCCTTCTGTCCCCCTCGCAGACCAAGAGAATCAACGCCGTCATGCTCACGTGCGGCACCTACGACGCTGCCGGTGAATTCGCCTATCGCGTGGGACTCCCTGGAAAGAGCGGGGTGGGTGGCGGGATTGTGGCCGTGGTACCCAATAAATGCACCATCTGCGTCTGGAGCCCGGGCCTGGGACGCTCCGGAAACTCGTTGGCGGGCGTTGCCGCCCTGGATGAGTTCACCACACGCACAGGCTGGTCGATTTTCTAGCCGCGGCCCACGCCCCGGGCGCTAGCCGCGGCCCACGAACGGCATCCCGGCCGCAGTGACCACCACCGAGCCAACACTGGCCGACGCCGGCATGTCCGCCATCATGAGCACCGCGCGGGCAGCATCCTCCACCGGGAACATCGGCTCCACGCGCCTGCTTCCATCGGCCTGTAGCGCCCCCGAACCAACCCCGATGGTGTCCATGATCTCGGTGCGGGTGTTGCCGATGTCGATCTGGCCGCATGTGATGCCGAATGCGCGTCCGTCCAGTTCGATGCTCTTGGTCAAGCCGCTCAACGCGTGCTTGCTCACGGTGTAAGCGACCGACAAGGGCCGGGGCGAATGGGCGGAGATGGAGCCATTGTTGATGATGCGGCCGCCTTGCGGCTCCTGCGCCTTCATGGTCCGCACAGCCTCGGCCGCGCACAGCATGGAGCCGGTGACATTCACAGAGAGCGTAGCGTTCCAGTCGGCCATGCTGATCTCGTCCACACCGCCGGCCGGACCGAAGATTCCGGCGTTGTTGAAGAGGACGTCCACCCTCCCCCAGCGTTGGCGGGCGGCGTCGAAAAGCCGCGCGACGTCGTCGGGCACCGTCACATCGCACGGCACCGCCAGCGCTTCCGGGTGGCCGTCAGCCGTCTCGAGAAGCTGCGCTTCCCGCCGCCCGGCGAGGGCAACGCGGTAGCCTTCCGCGAGGAAAAGCCGAGCGACCGCCCGGCCGATCCCGGACCCCGCCCCCGTCACGACGGCGACGCGGGGCCGGGCGGGGATGGTTTCGCTCACTTGCTTCTCCTGCTTTGTCTAGCCCGCGGCGGGCGCCGTGGCGGTATCGGTTACAGTCAGGGGCCAGCCTATGACGGTCTTCGGTCGCGGAGTGGCGTAGGTCCGTACCTTGGACGTGGACAGTCCCAGGCGGACGAGCGACTCGGCGATGGTCACGGCGGCGGCGACGCCGTCGACTACCGGCACTCCGCAACGTTGGCGGATCTGCTCGTCGAGCCCGGCCATGCCGCCGCAGCCCAGGACGATGACCTCGGCCTTGTCGTCACGCACGGCGCGTTCAGCCTGTTCCACGATGGCTTCCACGGCCCGGTCCGGGTGTTCCTCCAGTTCGAGCACGGCCATGCCGCTGGCGCGGACCGAGGCGCAACGGTCGTCGAGACCGGCAAGCTTAAGGCGGTCTTCGATGAGCGGAACAGCGCGGTCGAGCGTAGTGACCACCGAGTATTTGTGGCCGAGGAACATCGCGGTGCTGGCAGCTGCCTCGGTGATGTCCACCACAGGCACGTCAAGGAGCTCCTGGAGTCCCTCGCGGCCATGCTCGCCATAACCGGCCTGGATCACGGCGTCGAACGGTTCCGGGTAGTTGACCACGCGGTCCATCACTGCGATGGCGGCGAGGTAGCTTTCGAAATTCCCTTCGCAGGAATCGGCCCCGAACCGCGGGGTGATGCCGATGATCTCGGTGCCGGGGGCCGCGATGCTGCGCGCCTGGGCCGCGATGGAATCGGTCATGGATTGGGTGGTGTTGACGTTTGCGACGAGGATTCGCATGGCTTCTTCCCGGGTCTAGTGGTTGCTGACGACGGCGATCGGCTCGCCGGAGATGTCCTGGTGCTGCTGTTTCTTGTCCGCAAGCAAGTAGTAGCACAGTGCCCCGATGCCGGCGCCGAAGAACCAGGCGAAAGGGGCCACTTCTTCCAGGGCCGGGATGAAGGCGATAAGGATGGCGACGACGGCGGCCGGAACCATGGCGGCGACCGCCCTCGGGTTGACTCCGCGCTTGTAGAAGTACGCGCCGGAAGGGGTGTCCGTGTAGAGGTCGAGGACGTTGACCTTGCCGCGGCGAACCAGCCAGTAGTCGGCCATCACGACGCCGAACAGCGGACCGAGAAGCGCGCCGAGTCCACCCAGGAAGTACACGATCACCAAGGGGTTGTTGTAGAGGTTCCACGGCAGGATGATCAAGCCGATGGTACCGCTGACCCAGGCCGCCTTGCGGAAGTTCAGATGTTTGGGGAAGAGGTTGGTCAGCGCGTAGACGGGTGCCACGAAGTTCGCCATGAGGTTCACTGCGATGGTCAGGATCAGCAAGGCGAGGCAGGCCAGGACGAGGAAGAGCGTGTTGGGGATACTCTGCACGATGTCGGAGGGGCTTTCAATGATCTTGCCGTTGATCTTGTACTGGCCGCCGGCCATGATGACGACGATGGAGCCGAACAGGAGCATGTTGATGGGGATGCCCCAGAAGTTGCCGCGGACAATGGACTTCTTCGACACCGAGGAGCGTGTGAAGTCGCAGAAGTTCAAGACGAACGTGCCGTAGATGGAGACCCAGAGGGCGCCGCCGGCAAAGATCGTGCGCCACATCTCCCCTCCTTCGAGGCCCTTGATGCCGGACCACTGGATGGCGCCGCCGGCCTCCACGAAGACCCAGATGGCAATGGCCAGCATGGTGGCAAGAATGATGGGACCTGCGAAGGCCTCGTACTTGCGGATCATTTCCATGCCGAAGCTGACGATGACCAATTGGACGATCCAGAGCGAAACGAACGCGATCCAGCCCAGGGTCGACAGGCCAAGGACGGAGTTGGAATCCATGTCCTTAAGTCCGGGGAACATCGCGACAAGCATGACGCGGAGCACCACGGAGGCAAGGTAGGTCTGGATGCCGAACCACGCGATGGCCACTGCGCCACGGACCAGGCTGGCCAACTGGGCGCCCCGGATGCCGAAGCTGATCCGGCTCATGACCGGGAAGGGGACGCCGGTCTTTTGCCCCATGAAACCGGAGAAGGTCAAGAGGGTGAACAGCAAAACCGCGCCGATGCCGAGGGCCACCAGGATTTGCCACCCGCCCAGGCCAAGAGAAAAGAGGCCGATGGCGAAAGCGTAGTTGCCAAGGCTGTGGACGTCGTTGGCCCAGAGGGTGAAGATGCTGTAGCTGGTCCAACGTCTGCCCTCCTTCTTGGTTGGGGCGAGATCGAGGTTATAGAGGCTGGGGCTGATGGTGCGGCCTGCTGCGACGGACGCTACATCGCACAGGGTTTCGTTTCCTACTGACGGATGGACCGAACTGCCTGGCAGTATGGTCTGTTCCGGAACCGTTGTGACGCCGACCGGGGGAGTCGATTGCATCGTGGATCTCCACTTCTTTGTGGTGCTGCAACTAGTCTTCCGAGACGCCGTGAGAGCTGTGGAACTTTTCGCATCATGGAATCTAGTTATTGAATAGTGAAATAACTGTATGAGCCAGGTCACTTCCGGGTCAAGGCTTCGATCCCGACGGCGGTCACAAACGGTGGCGTCGGCGCCGTGGAGCCTCGCCCATGCCATCCCCCGCCACCTCGGATTGACGCCTTGCAAAGGCGTGGCTAATCTCAAATTACAGAATTTTATTCTCACAATACGAAATTTCTATGCACGTTTCAGCGCGCACCACAGTGCAAGCGCCCAGACATTCAATGAAGAGAGGTTGGACGTGGCTGCAGGAGAAGAGACCTCACAC
>NZ_JAKEEC010000013.1:0-71771 GCF_021483235.1 Arthrobacter alkaliphilus
GCACTGGCGGCAAGACCGGCAAGCACGGTGACGGAAGCGGCGACGGCCTCCACGGCCGCCGTGCTTTCCGCACCCCAGACTGTCCTTCGATCCATACCCCCACCCTCACACGAGGCACCGACAATTTAGCGTCCAAGGGGCCCCCGCCCGGAAAATTCCCCGAAAAAACCCCAAGAACACGGTCGCGGACCGCGACCAAGGAGCTAGGGGACGAGCGTCCGGAAAGACTAACTGAAGAGACGCCGTGCCTCGAGGTTCCCGCCTTCAGAGGGCGAGCGGCCGGAGCTGGAGAGGGGCTGGGAGCTGGCCGGTCTCGTAGTACGACGCGAACACCTCAGCGGCCTCGGATGCTGAAAACACCTCGGACGCGGCCACGCGCGCCTCACATCCGTCCCATGGAATGACGACCTCGGGTGGCAGGGCCAAGCCATTACTTCCGGCGCGACCCACGACAAAGTGCGCAGGGTCATGACGTTCTTGCTCGAGCCGCCGAAGTTCAAGAGTCATCGCTTTCACCGAGCCTGCCGCCTGAATGTACTCTTGTGGCGATTCAGTGAGATCGACACGCTCGAACGGGATGCCGCTGGGAAGCTTCCAGAGGCTAAGCGAGTAGCGAACCACGCCGTCGAGGAGACCGAGCCGCTGCTCGATCAACTCCCGAGGCGCCAACACCGGATCTTTGAGCTCGCCATGAACCCGGCCGTTCATTGTGAGCGCGTGGGTTACATTCATCACGGGACCCTCACTTGCGACGTGGGCGTGATCGTTATCGGCATGCCCTTAAGCATCACAGCTGCAGGAACCGAGCTGGGTGAAGTACTCGTGCTGGTACCCGGGGTCGGGGAAGCGCCGCAACTGCCCGCCCTGCCCCCGCACGACTAGGACCCGCACCCCCAGGACCCGCACCCCCAGGGCCCCCAACCCCTGCACAGGCCGTTCCAGCGTCGCAGCCTACCTCGGCGGATCAGTGACCTCGATGCGCACCGCGCACGCATCTGCGGCAGCCTTCCGCAGCACGGTTGTGTTGGGGTCGGCTACTGCCAGGAACGGGAGCCTCGTCCGCGACGCGTATTCCTTCAACGCCTTTTCTTCCAGGACAGCTGCTGACAGGGCGGCGTCTCCGCCCAGCACGAGATATTCAATTGGGTGCCCGGCAAACACCCCTGCGGCATAACCGGCCACGGCTTCCGTCAGGGCGTTTGCCTGGTTCTCGCGACGACGGGCAAAGCGCTGTTGCGAGGATCCGCCCGCCGCCGAGCGCGACTGCACGTAGCGGGAACCCGATTTGGACGCGGCCAGCATGCCGCCGCTCGCGACCCCCACTGCATAGCCGCCCCGCCGCAACAGGATGATCCCAAGCTGCCGTTCCTGCGAAGCGAGCGAGGCCAAACGCTCCACCGAGTTGCTTCCCCTGCCGGGCCGTCCATCAACGGGCCATGGTGCGCGTAGCAGAGCGGTCGCGCCGTCGGCGGCCCGCAGCACGACGCCGTCGGCGGCCCGCAACAAGACGCCTTCGTCGTCGAGATCCTCCCGCAGCGCGCCATGGCTCGCGGCGAAGCGCTCCACCCAGCCGGCCAGCCTGGGCCCGGCGACGAAGGCCGTCCGGGCGGCCGGCACGGCTTGCTTGCCGGCTGAGCCGTGCGCTGGGGTCTCCACGTCGATGTCTCCTTAGCTGGAATCATGAGTAGCCTATCCATGTGGAAGATCTCTTTGGTGCCGGGGCGGACAACGCCGGGGCGGACAACGTCGACGACGACGGCGGCCAGCCGGATTCGGGCCGCGTCGAAGCAGGCCATGCGGCGTCGCAGCGGAGCCCTTTGGCTGTCCGCATGAGGCCCAGGACGCTCGACGACGTCGTGGGACAGCAGCATCTTCTTGGCCAAGGTTCGCCGCTCCGGCAGCTCGCAGCCGGGGCTGACGCAGCCGGTCCTGCCGGTCCCAGTTCCGTCATCTTGTGGGGACCGCCGGGAACAGGCAAGACCACGCTCGCGCATGTCATCGCGAGGGGACCGGGCCGGAAGTTCGTCGAGTTGTCGGCGATCACCGCGGGCGTGAAGGACGTCCGGCGCGTTATGGACGAAGCGCTCACCGCCCGTGACCTTTACCGGACCACCACTGTGCTGTTCCTGGATGAGATCCACCGCTTCAACAAGGCACAGCAGGACGCTTTGCTTCCCGGCGTCGAGAACCGCTGGGTGGTCCTCGTCGCAGCTACGACCGAAAACCCGTCGTTCTCGGTGGTATCGCCGCTGCTTTCGCGGTCCCTCCTGCTCACCCTGAAGCCGCTCACGGACGGCGATATCGAAGCCCTCCTGCAGCGCGCAGTTGCCGATGCCCGCGGCCTTGCAGGGGGAGTAGAGCTCACCCCTGAAGCACTGGAGCATCTGGTCCGACTGTCCGGCGGAGACGCCCGCCGCGCGCTCACCGCGCTTGAGGCCGCGGCCGGCGTCGCGTACGGGGACCGGAGGCACAACGGCGACGCGTCGGAAGATGCACCTGAAGAAGAAGGCCTAGCCGGCGACGGCGCCCCCGAGGCACCGGTGGTCGTCGAACTCCGCCATACAGAGCGGGCCTTGGACGTGGCTGCCGTCCGCTACGACCGCGCCGGTGACCAGCACTACGATGTCGCCAGCGCATTCATCAAGTCCATCCGCGGCTCGGACGTCGATGCGGCCCTCCACTACCTGGCCCGCATGCTCGAGGCCGGCGAGGACCCGCGCTTTGTGGCCCGCCGGATTGTCATTTCGGCGGCCGAGGACATCGGCATGGCCGATCCGACGGCGCTGCAGACCGCCGTCGCCGCCGCCCAGGCAGTGCAATTGATCGGAATGCCGGAAGGCCGGATCATCCTCGCCGAAGCCGTGGTGCACCTGGCCACGGCGCCCAAGTCAAACGCCGCCTATATGGGCATCAACAAGGCCATCGCCGATGTCCGCGCGGGGATGGGGGTCGGAATTCCGGCGCACCTGCGTGACGCGCACTACCAAGGAGCAAAGGGCCTGGGGCACGGCCAAGGCTACAAGTACGCCCACGATGCCCCGCACGGTGTCGCCACCCAGCAGTACCCCCCGGATGACCTGGTCGGCAGGGACTACTACGAGCCCACGGCAAACGGCGCCGAACGGGACATTGCTCCGAGGCTTGAGCGGCTGCGCAGGATTATCCGGGGCAAGTAGCTGCCGTGCTAGGATGGATGTTTGTCTGGCAAGGCGCGGACGCACAATCCATCACATTCCAATGGGTGGGCCTGTGCCCTGCGCCCCGTAGCAAAAGGCAGCGGTTGGCCGATGCTCTCCCTCATGGAGGCCAGTAACACTGACACACCGCAAATATTGGAAGGACACAAGTGGCTAACAACACTCGTGCTCGCCGTACCGCACGCCTTTCGCGTGCACTCGGCATCGCTCTGACTCCCAAGGCAGCCAAGTACATGGAGCGCCGTCCGTACGGCCCCGGTGAACACGGCCGTGCCCGCAAGAAGCAGGACTCCGACTACGCCGTTCGTCTGCGCGAAAAGCAGCGTCTGCGCGCCCAGTACGGCATCCGCGAAGCCCAGATGACCCGTGCCTTCGAAGAAGCACGCCGTACCAAGGGCCTGACCGGTGAAAACCTGATCGAACAGCTCGAAATGCGCCTCGACGCCCTCGTGCTGCGTGCCGGCTTCGCCCGCACCATCGCCCAGGCCCGCCAGCTGGTTGTGCACCGCCACATCCTCGTTGACGGCGTCCGCGTGGACCGCCCGTCGTTCCGCGTTGGTGAAGGCCAGCTCATCCACGTTCACAGCCGCAGCGAAGTCATGGCTCCGTTCCAGGTCGCCGCTGCAGGTGCGCACCGCGATGTCCTGCCCCAGGTTCCGGCCTACCTGGACGTCAAGCTTGACGCCCTGCAGGCACGCCTGGTTCGTCGCCCGAAGCGCTCCGAGGTCCCCGTGACCTGCGAAGAGCAGCTCGTGGTCGAATTCTACGCTCGCTGATTCAGCAAGCACCTACAAAGAAGCCCGTGGCACGCGCCGCGGGCTTCTTTGTATGTAAGGTACTTGGGGAAGCCACGCCGGGCGCGCCTGTGTAGAACCACACGGCGCCAGCGGCAACGCACAAATGCTAGGAGATGAGTGTCCATGACTGGTGGCGATATTGCAGGCCTGATCGCGGCCGGAGTTTTCGCGCTCCTTGTGCTGCTTTTGGCCGTACCGATCCTCAAGCTCGGACGCGTCTTCGATGAGGTCCGCACCTCCATCCGTTCCCTGAGCGACGGAGCAACGCCCCTCATGGATGAGGTGACGGCCACCGTTTCCACCACCAACCAGCAGCTGCAAAAGGTGGATGGCATCACCTCGAACGTTTCCGACGCGTCAGCGAACATCTCGGCGTTGTCCTCGCTGGTGGCCGCAACAGTCGGTTCGCCGCTTATCAAGGTGGCAGCGTTTAGTTATGGAGTGCGTTCGGCTTTTGCCTCCCGCCGTAAACCGAGCAGCGGCCGCCGCAGCCGCTGAATCCATCCCGAAGTCAGGAACACCGTGAAAAGAATTGTCTGGATGGGGATCGGCGTGGCAATCGGAGTCATCGCCTTCCGCAAGATCACCCAAGCACAGTCCGCGCTTGGTCCCGAAGGCCTGAACCGTGCCGTTGCGCGGCTGGCCGACGGCGTGTACGACTTCGCCGACGCCGTCCGCGCCGGAATGAATGAACGCGAAGTCGACCTCAGGTCCGCGCTCGGCATCGTGGAGTCCGACGCCGGCAGGCGCTAGCCGCCGCGGTTCGCCCGAGCGGCCCCAACAGGGCAGAATTAGAAGCTGCGGCAATGGCGCATGCCAGAACCGCGCACAAACTCACGTGCAGTGAATTGAGAAGGGTAAGTAATCAGCTAATGAAGTCGCACGAGATCACCAAACGCTGGGTGGACTTTTTTGTCAGCAAGGGCCACACCGCCGTTCCCTCAGCCTCGCTCGTATCCAGCGACCCCTCCCTGCTCTTCACTGTGGCCGGCATGGTTCCGTTCATCCCTTACCTGACCGCCCGCGAGGAGCCGCCCTTCACCCGGGCCACGAGCGTCCAGAAGTGCATCCGCACCGGCGACATCGAGGAAGTGGGCAAGACCGCCCGCCACGGCACCTTCTTCCAGATGTGCGGAAACTTCTCCTTCGGGGACTACTTCAAGGAAGACGCCATCAAGTTCGCCTTCGAACTGCTCACCAAGAGCGTCGACGACGGCGGCTACGGACTCGACGTCGACCGCCTCTGGGTGACCGTCTACGAAGAAGACGACGAAGCCCAGGAGCTGTGGCTCAAGAACACCGGCATCCCCGCGTCGCGCATCCAGCGGATGGGCAAGGCGGACAACTACTGGTCCACCGGGCAGCCCGGCCCTGCGGGCCCGTGTTCGGAAATCTACTACGACCGGGGACCGGCGTATGGCGCCGAAGGCGGCCCCATCGCGGACGAAAACCGCTACATCGAAATCTGGAACCTTGTGTTCATGCAGTACCAGATCGAGAACGTCCGCTCGAAGGTGGACTTCGACATCGTTGGCGAACTGCCCAAGAAGAACATCGATACCGGCCTCGGCATGGAGCGCCTCGCGATGATCCTGCAGGGCGTTGAAAACATGTACGAAACGGACCAGGTCCGTCCCGTCATCGACAAGGCAGCGGCTTTGTCCGGCAAGGAATACACCTCCGCCGAGTCCGCTGACGACCCGCACCACACGGACGATGTCCGGATGCGCGTCGTCGCCGACCACATCCGTTCGGCCCTCATGCTGATCTCCGACGGCGTTTCCCCGTCCAACGAAGGCCGTGGCTACGTCCTGCGCCGGCTTATCCGCCGTGCCGTCCGTGCCATGCGCCTGCTCGGTGTCGAGGAAGCTTGCCTCCCGCAATTGCTCCCGGCTTCCCGCGACGCCATGAAGGGTGTCTACCCCGTGGTGGAGACCGACTTCGAGCGCATCAGCCGCATCGCCTATGCCGAAGAAAAGGCCTTCCTGCGCACCATCGCCTCCGGTACGGCACGCCTTGAGGAAGCAGTGGTGCTCTCCAAGGCCGCCGGCAAGCCGCTGTCCGGCGAGGATGCCTTCACCCTGCACGACACCTACGGATTCCCGATCGATCTGACCCTCGAAATGGCAGAAGAGGCCGGTCTGAAGGTCGACGAGGCCGAATTCCGTAACCTCATGCTTGAACAGCGCCAGCGGGCCCAGGCGGATGCCAAGGCCAAGAAGGGCGGACACGCCGATGTCTCGGCCTTCCAGGAGCTCCTGGCCGAAGGCGAGACAGTCTTCACGGGCTACACCGAGTTGGAAGGCGAAGCGCGGGTCCGCGGCATCGTCAGCTCCGGCCAGCGTGTTGCCCACGCCTCCACCGGCGACGAAATCGAGTTGGTGCTCAACGAGACCCCGTTCTACGCAGAGGCCGGTGGCCAGTCGGCCGACAAGGGGCTCATCACCGGTGACGGCTTCGTCGTCGAAGTCCTCGACGTCCAGCGCCCCGTGAAAGGCCTGAGCGTCCACAAGGCGATCGTCCGTGAGGGCGAGATCGCTTCGGACGCCTTGGTGCGCGCCGCCGTCGACCGCGAACGCCGCCACGCTGCGGAGCAGGCCCACACGGGCACGCACATCGTGCACGCCGCCCTCCACCAGATCCTCGGCCCGGAGGCGACCCAGCGGGGCTCCTTCAATAAGGCCGGCTACCTTCGCTTCGACTTCGCCTGGGGCGAGGGGCTGAGCGCGGCCACGAAGTCCGAGATCGAAGAGGTCTCGAACATCGCCATCCGCAACAACTTCCAGGTGGACACGAAGATCATGGGCCTCGCGGAGGCGAAGGCACTCGGCGCCATGGCCCTCTTCGGCGAAAACTACGGCAGCGAAGTCCGGGTTGTGGAGATCGACGGCGCGTGGTCCCGCGAACTCTGCGGTGGAACCCACGTGGCCAACACCTCCTTGATCGGGAGCCTGTCGCTGCTCGGCGAGCAGTCCGTGGGTTCGGGAAACCGCCGCGTGGAAGCCTTCGTCGGCCTTGACGCTTTCCGGCACCTCGCAGCCGAGCGCGCCTTGGTCACCGAGCTGACGGAGATGCTCAAGGTCCCCTCGGGCCAGCTGGCGGACCGGATCTCGAGCACCTTGGCCAAGCTCAAAGCTACAGAAAAGGAACTCGAGCGCCTCCGCAAGGAGCAGCTGACCGCGGCGGCTGCGAACCTCGTTGCGACGGCCCGGGACGCCGCAGGCGTCCGGGTGGTGGCGCACGACGCCGGCCAGGTCGGCGGAGCGGACGACCTCCGCAGCCTCGCCATGGACCTCCGCAACCGGCTGGGCTCCGACGCTTCCACGGTAGCCGTGGCCGGAGTCAGCAACGATCGCCCGGTCATCATCGTGGCCACCAACGAGGCCGCGCGCGACGCGGGCGTCAAGGCGGGCGCGCTGGTCCGCGTGGCTGCAGGAATCCTCGGCGGTGGCGGCGGCGGCAAGGATGATGTCGCCCAAGGCGGCGGAACCGACGCCGCGAAGATCGCACCGGCCCTTGAGGCCGTTGTGGACGCGATTGCCAAGCGCTGATCTTGGAGGCCATTGCGAGCAACGCTGATTACCCGCGGGGCATCAAACTGGGGGTGGATGTCGGGACCGTCCGTGTGGGAGTTGCCATCTGCGATCCGGACGGGATCCTGGCAACGCCGTTCAAGACGGTAAGCAGGGACGCCAAGAAGAATTCGGACGTCGCAGTCATCGTGCGGCACGCCGCGGAGTTGGGCGTAGTTCAGATCTTCGTCGGGCTGCCGCGCACACTGAAGGGCGAGGAACGGGCGTCCGCCGTCATGGCAACCGACTACGCGGAGTTGCTCGCGGCTCAATTGCAAGCCCGTGGGCTTGAGGTTCCCGTCAACCTGGTGGACGAGCGCCTCAGTACCGTGACGGCACACCGCAATCTGCACGAAGCTGGCATGAGCAGCAAGGATCATCGTAAAGTGGTGGATCAGGTCGCCGCTGCCGGAATTCTGCAGCACGCGATCGACATGCAAAAAGCCAGAGGTGCGGATGTGGGCAGGCGTGTGCAGGCGCCGATGCCACCCCAACACATCGACGGTGCCAGTGCGCCGCTGCCGGCCTCCGGCATTGATCCACACTCTCCAACGAGGGGAAGACAATAGTGAGCCCGGTCAACAACGACCCCTCCAACGACGCTGCAGAAGACCGTATCCGGCCTCTGACGCGCCGTGAAATCCGTGCCAGGGAACGATTCTTGGAGAC
This sequence comes from Arthrobacter alkaliphilus, assembly GCF_021483235.1. Taxonomy (GTDB): domain Bacteria; phylum Actinomycetota; class Actinomycetes; order Actinomycetales; family Micrococcaceae; genus Arthrobacter; species Arthrobacter alkaliphilus. Next base: position 8,236 of record NZ_JAKEEC010000013.1, read on the forward strand.
CCAGAACCAGGAGGTCTTGCCACCGCCTGTGCCTGTCCATTTTGAACCCGTCGAAGTCCCGAAGCCGCAGCCTGCATACGTCCCGGACTACGCGCCGTCGTCCCGGGAAGAGACCGCCCACGCCGCTGGCCTCCACGACGACGGTCTGCACGGCGACGGTCTGCACGGCGAGACACCCGCACACGAAGAGGACATGCTGGAGCACCCTGCCACGGCGGAGCCAGTTGATTCTGCGCTGCCCGAGGCCGTGCACCACGACGTGGCGCACCCGGAGACCGTCCAGCACGACGCCGTTCACGCGGAGACAGTCCTGCACGACACCGTTCACCCCGAGACCGTCCAGCACGACGCTGTGCACGCCGACGCCGTGCACAGCTACGACGTCGCCCACGGTGACGAGTTCCACGAGCTGGAGGCCCATGAGGAAGGTTATGAGCACCACGATCCGCACTTCGACTACGGAGTCCATGAAGAAGCCGGCGCCCATGACCTCATGGCGGCCGCGACTCCGGCGCCGAAGGTCCCCTCGAAAAAGGTCCGCCGTCGCCGTCGCCTTCTCGCCCTTTTTCTCACCCTTACGGTATTCGTCGCAGCGGTTGCCGTTGGTGCACAGTTCCTGAAGCCATTGCTCGGGATGGACAAGGTCACCGACTACCCCGGCCCGGGCACCGGTTCGGTCACCATCACTGTGGCCCCGGGCTCCGGCCCGAAGCTGGTCGCGAGCAACCTGCAGAGCCAGCACGTCATTGCCGACGCCGATAGTTTCGTGGCGGCATTTACTGCCTCCGGCGGTGAACTCTCACCGGGTGATTTCACCTTCAAAACCGAAATGAAAAACTCCGACGCGGTGAACGTCCTGATCGGCAAGGACTCTTCGAAGGTCATGTACTTCGCCCTGAGTGCCGGGCTCCGCATCAATGAATCCCTTGACGCGATTTCCAAGGGTTCGCGCATACCTGTTTCCGAATTGAAGGCGCTCAGCGACTCACCGGCCCAGTTCGGCGTTCCTGCACAGGCAAAGAACCTGGAAGGCTTCCTGGCACCGGGGGAGTACCGTTTCCCGTTGGGCACCCCCGCCAAGGACATCCTCCAGAAGCTCGTCTCGGCCACCACCGACGAGCTCAAGGCCCAGGGAGTCACCGATCCCGCCAAGCAGTACCAGGTCATCACGGTGGCCAGCATCGTGCAGGCTGAAGGCGGGCAGGCCGACTACGGCAACGTGGCCGGCGCCATTTACAACAGGCTGAAGCCGGGCAACACCGAGACGAACGGACTCATCCAGTCCGATGCCACCGTGACGTACGGCCTGGGTACCAAGACCTTCCACCTGACCGACGCCCAAAAGGCGGACAAGAACAACCCATACAACACCTATGCCAACGCAGGCCTGCCGGTCGGTCCCATCGGTTCACCGGGTAAGACGGCCATCGATGCCGCCGCCAAGCCGACACCGAACAACTACCTTTACTGGGTGACCATCAACCTCGACACCAAGGAAACGAAGTTCTCCAGCACGCTGGCGGAACACCAGAAGTACGTTGAGCAATACAACGCATGGTGTGCCGCCAATGCCGGACGGTGCGTGTGAGTAGACGTGCTGCCGTCCTGGGGCACCCCATCAGCCACTCGAAGTCACCAGCGCTGCACCGCGCGGCCTATGCGAAGCTTGGCCTCGACATCGACTACTCGGCCATCGATGTAACAGTTGAGCGGCTCCCGGCCTTCATGGCGGGCCTCGCGGCCGGGGACGACTGGTGCGGTTTGTCCGTCACCATGCCCCTCAAGACCGCCATGGTGGACGAGGTCGACGAGGTCCGCGGGGCCGGTGCGTACCTGGGGGTCATCAACACGGTTGCGTTTGAGGCCACCGAGCACGGCGTCCGGCGGGTCGGCCACAATACGGACGTGGCCGGCATCGTCGACGCCGTCAGGAATGCGGGAGTCACGGATCAGCCGAGGGCAGCGGTCCTTGGCGGAGGCGGGACGTCCGCGGCCGCTATTGCGGCGCTCCGGGAGCTCGGTTCGAACCATGTTGACGTCTTTGTGCGCGACGCCGGACGGGCCGCTGAGGCGAAAGCCGCGGCAGCCGCCGTCGGGCTCCCGGTTCATCTTCGGCCGCTGGCCGAAGCCGCTGAAGGCATGGCGGGAGCGGACCTGGTGATCTCCACGCTGCCACCGCGGGCGGCGGATGGGATTGCGGCGCAACTTAGGCAGCTCGCCGACGGTGGCAAACTTCCTGAAGGTGGCAAGTTTCCCGACGATGGCAAGGTTCCCGACGATGTCTGGGGTGTCCTCCTCGACGTCGCCTACGATCCGTGGCCCAGCCGCATTGCCGAAGCATGGCATTCGCGGGGCGGAGCCGTGGTTCCCGGGTTGGAGATGTTGCTCTACCAAGCCGTGGAGCAAATCCGGCTGTTTTCCGGAGCCGAGGTTACCGCTGACGTCATAGATGTGATGTGTGACTCAGTCGGGCTTCCCCGGCGGGTCTAGTAGGGGCCTTACATGGCAGGATTGGATATATGTTGCGTTGGTTGACTGCCGGTGAATCCCATGGACCGGCACTGCTCGGAATTGTAGAAGGCGTACCCGCCGGTGTTGAACTCACCAGCGGGGAAATCCGCGACGCCTTGGCGCGTCGGCGTCTCGGCTATGGCCGCGGCGCCCGGATGAAGTTCGAGCAGGACGAAGTGACCATCCTTGGCGGCGTCAGGCACGGCGTGACGCAGGGTGGCCCGGTCGCGATCCAGATCGGCAACACCGAATGGCCCAAATGGGAGCAGATTATGTCTGCCGACCCGGTGGACGCCGCGCTGCTCGCGGACCAGGCCCGCAATGCGCCGTTGACGCGTCCGCGGCCCGGCCATGCAGATTTCACGGGTATGCAGAAGTACGGATTCCCGGAGGCCCGCCCTGTCCTGGAGCGTGCCAGTGCGCGGGAGACCGCCACGCGTGTCGCGTTGGGCACTGTCGCTGCGCAATTCCTGAAGCAGCTTGGCATCGAACTCGTAAGCCACACAGTATCCATCGCGAGCGTGACCGTGCCGGAGGGCCGGCCGCTCCCGGTGCCGTCCGACGTGCTGGCCCTCGATGCCGATCCTTTGCGCTGCTTCGATCGTGAGACCTCCGACGCCATGGTGGCCGAGGTGGACGCAGCACACAAGGAGGGCGAGACCCTCGGAGGCGTTGTCGAAGTTCTTGCCTACGGACTGCCGCCCGGACTTGGAAGCTACGTGCATTGGGACCGTCGCCTCGACTCGCGCCTGGCCGCCGCGCTGATGGGCATCCAGGCGATCAAGGGCGTGGAAGTCGGCGACGGCTTCCTGACCGCGGCGCGCCGAGGCTCCGCCGCGCACGACGAGATCGTTAAGGACGAGACGGGCCGGATCGTCCGCAAGACCAACCGTGCAGGTGGCATCGAAGGCGGCATGAGCATCGGCGAGGTCTTGCGTGTCCGCGCTGCCATGAAGCCCATCGCCACGGTCCCGCGTGCCTTGAAGACCATTGACGTGAGCACCGGCGAGGCCGCCAAGGCGCACCACCAGCGCTCCGACGTCTGTGCCGTTCCGGCCGCGGGTGTTGTAGCCGAGGCCATGGTCGCCCTGGTGTTGGCCGAGGCGGTCGCCGAGAAGTTCGGCGGCGACTCGGTCGAAGAGACCGCCCGCAACCTGCGGGGTTACCTGGACAGCATCCCGGCAACCCTGGACTCGGTCGGCCACTAGTGGTCCGCGGCAGTTCCGGGGTCGGTTTCGGTCCCGCCATAGTACTCGTGGGACCCATGGCCGTCGGCAAGTCGGTCATTGGCCAGCAGCTCGCCCAGCAATTGGGCGTGCCCTTTGTGGACACGGACGCGGTCATCGTCGAGCACCACGGCACGATCGCGGATATTTTCGCCGGTCGCGGAGAACACGCCTTCCGGGAGATCGAGGCCAGGACAGTGGCACGGGCCGTCGACGCCGCCAACGTCGAGGGCGCGGTGGTCTCCCTCGGAGGTGGCGCGGTGCTCGATTCGGGCACGCAGCAACTGCTGGGCGACTGCACCGTGATCTACCTTGAGTGCGACGCCGACACGGTCGCCGAGCGCATTGCCCGCAACACCGGCCGGCCACTCCTGGCCGGCGACGCAATGGCCCGCTGGGCGACCCTCTTCGCCGCCCGGCGTCCAGTCTATGAACGCCTTGCAGACATCATTGTCGACGTCCGGTCCGGGACCGTGGCGGAAATCGCCCTCCACGTGGAGGAAAGACTGCGTGAATACGCGGCCTTGAAAGAGGAAGTGCAAAAGTGAGCAACGAAGCAACGGTCATCAAGGTCACCGGCCAGTCCGCCAACGAGAACTACGACGTCGTCGTCGGGCGCGGCCTCTTGGAGACCCTTCCCGCGAAGCTGGGCGAGCGGGTGAGGCGGGTTCTCGTGATCCACCCCCGTGCCCTGCGCCTCACCGGCGATACGGTCCGCGCGGACCTCGAGGCTGCCGGATTCACGGCCCTCACGGCCGAAATCCCGGACGCCGAAGAAGGCAAGCACATCCAGGTTGCGGCCTTCTGCTGGCAAGTGCTCGGCCAGAATGACTTCACCCGCTCCGATGCGATCGTGGCTGTGGGCGGGGGAGCGGTCACCGACCTCGCCGGATTCGTCGCCGCCACCTGGCTGCGCGGCGTCAAGGTCATCCATATGCCCACGAGCCTCCTGGGCATGGTGGACGCTTCAGTTGGCGGTAAGACCGGCATCAACACGGCCGAAGGCAAGAACCTGGTGGGTTCCTTCCATCCGCCCGCGGCTGTCCTCGCCGACCTGGACACCCTGCAGACGCTGCCCAAGAACGAGTTGATCTCCGGAATGGCGGAAGTCATCAAATGCGGCTTCATTGCCGATCCCGCCATCCTGGAACTCGTCGAAAACAAGCCGGAGGAAGTCACCGATCCCGGATCGGCCGTGCTCCGCGAGCTCATCGAACGGGCAATCGCGGTCAAGGCGAAGGTGGTTTCCGAGGACCTCAAGGAATCGGGCCTGCGGGAAATCCTCAACTACGGACACACGCTCGGCCACGCAATCGAACTCGTCGAACGCTACTCGTGGCGGCACGGCGCAGCGGTTTCGGTTGGCATGATGTTCGCCGCAGAGCTTGCCCGCAGCGTCGGCCGGCTCTCCGACGCCGAGGCCGACAGGCACCGCACCATCCTGGAGGGCCTCGGGCTGCCGGTCACCTACCGCCGGGACCGCTGGCAGGGCCTGCTTGACGGCATGCGCCGTGACAAGAAGTCCCGCGGCGACCTCTTGCGCTTCGTGGTGCTCGACGGCGTCGGGAAACCCGGAATCCTCGACGTGCCGGACACTTCGCTGCTCTTCGCGGCTTACCAGGAGATCGCCTCATGACCACGCAGACCTTCATCAGCATCAGTGATTGGCCAACCGGCGGTTTTCCCGGCGTGCGCACCAACCCGGACACCCTCCTGCCTGCCATCGTCAACGAGGAGGCCATGCAGGCCGCACTGGCCGCGTCGAACGATCCGGCCGACCGCGTCATGGCCCTCATGCTGGAGGGCCACCCTGGTGAAGCCGCCGAGTTGCTGGCCGAGGCTCGCTACAAGGATCCCGAGTCGTTCAAATTGCGGATCTTCGAGGCCGAACTCCACCGTGCCACCCACCGCTTTGACCGGGCTGTGGAGCTTTTCCGCCAGCTCCTGGGCGAGGTCCACGGAACCGCCGAGGAACCGGTGGTCTACCAGTATTTGGGGCGGACCTATTTCGTGGCCGGCAATCATGCAGCCGCGGCAGAATCGTTCACGAAGGCGTTGGATCTGCGGGTCGCTTTGGCTGCCGACGCTTCGTTGATCTACTCCTCTGCCGTGGCCCTGCAGCGCGCCCGGAACGTCCTCGAGTTCGCCTCCTGAGGCAGCAGCGGGCGGACGCCCCGCATTTTGCCGGTAGAATGGTCTTTGGATTTTTGATAAATACGCGCTGGCTGCCGTCACGGCATGCCTGCTTGGCATAGTCGGCTCAAAGCTAAACCAGTAGCTAGCACCAGTGAGAGAGACCAGAGGAAACTAGTGGCAACCACAAATGACATCAAGAACGGAACCGTGCTGAAGCTCGAGGGCCAGCTCTGGAACATCATTGAGTTCCAGCACGTCAAGCCGGGCAAGGGCGGCGCGTTCGTGCGCACAAAGATGCGCAACGTCATGTCGGGCAAAGTGGTCGACAAGACCTTCAACGCCGGCCTCAAGATCGAAACTGCCACGGTTGACCGCCGCGACTACCAGTACCTGTACCAGGACGGCGCGGACTTCGTGTTCATGGACACCCAGGACTACGACCAGATCACTGTTTCCGGTGCCACGGTAGGCGACGCCACCAACTTCATGCTGGAAAACCAGATGGTCAACATCGCCATCCACGAGGGCACCCCGCTCTACATCGAACTGCCCCCGAGCGTTGTCCTCGAAATCACTTACACCGAGCCGGGCCTGCAGGGCGACCGCTCCTCGGCCGGCACCAAGCCTGCCACCCTCGAGACCGGCTACGAGATCCAGGTGCCCCTGTTCGTTGAGAACAACACCAAGGTCAAGGTCGACACCCGCGACGGCAGCTACCTGGGCCGGGTCACCGACTAGTGAGTGCCCGTGGTAAGGCCCGTAACAGGGCCCTCGAAGTACTGTTCGAGGCGGAGCAGCGTTCCGCCTCCGCTTTCGAGGTCTTGAAGGCTCGCCGGGACAAGACCGACCTCGTCGTCAATCCGTACACGGTGGACATCGTGGAAGGCGTGGTTGCGATGCAACCCACCATCGACGAGTTCCTGCAGACCTACGCCCAGGGCTGGACCCTCGAGCGGATGCCGGCGGTCGACCGCATCATCCTGCGGATCGGCGCCTGGGAACTGCTTTACAACGACGACGTGCCGGACGGCGTGGCAGTCAGCGAAGCGGTTGCCCTCGCCAAGGTCATGTCCACGGACGAATCGCCCGCCTTCATCAACGGCCTCCTCGGCCGGTTGCAGACGCTGAAGCCGTCACTGCTCGCCTAAGCGTCATTGCTTGCGAAAAAAGGGCCGGCCCCCGGAAACTCCGGGCGCCGGCCCTTCGACGTCTCCGCGACTGTGAGCTAAAGCGCACTGGCTTGGCCGCACGCGCGCCGGGCAGGCCTTGGCCCTGTGGTAATTTTGAAGGGCAAATGTTCCTTTTTTAATTCCGTCCCGTGAGGCGGGGAAAGGGGAGACGAGCGATGACTGAAGTCACTGCGCCGGTGCCGTCCAGGGTTGTCCTCAACCACGCGGACATTGACCGCGCACTCACTCGTATCGCCCACGAGATCCTCGAAGCTAACAAGGGCTCCCAGGATCTGGTTCTTTTGGGCATCCCGCGCCGCGGCTATCCGCTGGCAGTGCGGCTGGCGGAGAAAATCGCCGCCGCGGATCCATCCGTCAATGCCGCTGCGATTGTCGGTCAGTTGGACGTCACCATGTTCCGTGACGATCTTTCCCACCAGCCAGCCAGGCCTCCTTACCCCACCAAGCTTCCGTTGTCCGGCATCGACAACAAGGTGGTTGTCCTCATCGATGATGTCCTGTACTCCGGACGCACCATTCGTGCAGCGCTCGACGCCATCACCGACCTCGGCAGGCCGCGCATCGTCCGCCTGGCCGTGCTCGTGGACCGCGGGCACCGCGAACTGCCGATCCGCGCGGACCACGTCGGCAAGAACCTGCCCACCTCTTCCTCCGAAAAGGTCCGGGTCCGCCTCGAAGAACTCGACTCCGCGGACGGTCAGCCGATCAACGAAGTTGTGATCGAGGCGGGCGCATGAAGCACCTGCTCTCCACCGAGGACCTCAGCGCTGCGAACGCCATCCGCATCCTTGACACCGCCGAAGAGATGGCTACGGTAGGGGACCGGGAGGTCAAGAAACTGCCGGCCCTGCGCGGGCGGACCGTGGTCAACCTCTTCTTCGAGGACTCAACCCGCACCCGTATTTCCTTCGAGGCAGCGGCGAAGCGGCTCTCCGCCGACGTCATCAACTTCGCTGCGAAAGGGTCCTCGGTTTCGAAAGGCGAGTCCCTCAAGGACACCGCGCAGACGCTGGCGGCCATGGGGGCGGACGCAGTTGTGATCCGCCACTGGGCTTCCGGCGCCCCGCACCGGCTGGCCGCCACCGACTGGATAGACGCTGCCGTCATCAACGCCGGGGACGGCACCCACGAGCACCCCACGCAGGCCCTCCTCGACGCTTTCACGATGCGCCGGCACTGGTCCGCCTTGCACGGCTCGGCATCCACGGGCGCAGACCTCACCGGCATGCGCGTCGCGATCGCCGGCGACGTACTGCACTCCCGTGTCGCGCGTTCAAACGTGTGGCTCCTTCGCACCCTTGGTGCGGAAGTAACCCTCGTGGCCCCGCCCACCTTGCTGCCGATCGGCGTCGGACACTGGCCTTGCAAGGTCAGCTACAATCTCGACGAGACGCTCGAGGGGGGAGTGGACGCCATCATGATGCTGCGCGTCCAAGGCGAGCGCATGAACGCTTCCTTCTTCCCGTCCACCCGCGAGTATTCGCGGCGCTGGGGCTTCGACGATCGCCGCCTGCGCGCGCTCGACGACCTTGGGCTCAAGGACACCATCATCCTGCACCCGGGTCCCATGAACCGCGGTTTGGAAATCTCCTCGGCCGCGGCCGATTCCACCCGTTCCACCGTCCTGGCCCAGGTTCGGAACGGCGTGTCCGTCCGGATGGCGGCGTTGTACCTGCTGCTCTCGGGGGATACCCGTGAAGCCGCCCACACTCCAGGCGCAGCCCGAACCAACACTGCCCGTTCCGACAAGGAGATCAACTGATGACCGAGACCGCAACAGGAACATCGACGGGTACCTACTTGATCCGCGGCGCCGCTATCCTGGGCGGCGACGCCGAAGACCTGCTGATCCGTGACGGCGTCATCGCCGGGCGCGGCGTCGGCCTTTCCGCAGATGGCGCGACCGTCATCGACGCCGCGGGCCTCGTGGCGCTGCCAGGCATGGTGGACATCCACACGCACCTGCGCGAGCCCGGCCGGGAGGACGCGGAAACCGTCGAGACGGGCACCCGCGCCGCGGCCCTTGGCGGTTACACCGCGGTCCACGCCATGGCCAACAGCAACCCCGTGGCGGACACCGCCGGCGTCGTCGAGCAAGTGCACAGCCTGGGCCGGGCCTCGGGTTGGGTTGATGTCCGCCCGGTAGGCGCCGTAACGGTCGGCCTCGCCGGCGAGCAGCTCGCCGAACTGGGCGCCATGGCGGATTCCCGTGCGCAGGTCCGGGTCTTCTCCGACGACGGAATCTGCGTCCACGATCCCGTGCTGATGCGCCGCGCCCTGGAGTACGTCAAGGCGTTCGACGGCGTCGTTGCCCAGCACGCGCAGGAACCTCGCCTCACCGCGGGGGCCCAGATGAACGAGGGCACCGTGTCCGCGGTCCTCGGACTGGCCGGATGGCCGGCAGTCGCGGAGGAAAGCATCATCGCCAGGGACGTCCTCCTGGCCCAGCACGTCGGCTCGCGCCTGCACGTCTGCCACGTCTCCACGGCCGGCTCCGTGGAAATCGTCCGTTGGGCCAAGGAACGCGGCATCAACGTCACCGCCGAGGTCACGCCCCACCACTTGCTGCTCACCGACGAACTGGTCCGCAGCTACGACCCCGTCTACAAGGTCAACCCGCCCCTGCGCACCGACGCCGATGTCCAGGCGCTCCGTGCGGGGCTTGCGGACGGCACCATCGACGTCGTCGGCACGGACCACGCACCGCACCCGAGCGAGCACAAAGAATGCGAGTGGGCACAGGCCGCCATGGGCATGACGGGACTGGAAACGGCCTTGTCAGTAGTCCAGGAAACCATGATCGAAACCGGGCTCATGACGTGGGCGGACTTCGCCCGCGTCACCTCCACGGTTCCCGCGGCCATCGGCCGCGTGGCGGACCAGGGCCGGCCGCTTGAGGTCGGCGAGCCCGCGAACGTCATCTTGGTGGACCCGGCTGCCCGCTGGACAGTCGATCCGCATAAGATGGCGACCATGGGCCGGAACTCACCCTTTGCGGGCAAAGAGCTGCCGGGCGCCGTCGTCGCCACGTTCTTCAAGGGCCACCCCACCGTACTGGACGGCAAGCTCAATACGCCGTACCGCTACGCAGCGGAGCCGGCTGGTGCCGGCAGCAAGTGATGGACACCAAGATTGCCTCCTTGCTCCTCGTCGTGGTCCTCGCCGGGGTCGCGGCCGGACTCATTGCGATCGGTTGGCGCGGCAGGCTCAAACGGCAGGCCGGCCTCGGGCAGCTTCCGGACGTGTCCGAAACGCTCAGCCCGGCCAGCGTTGTGGCTGAAGGCCAGTACGTGGCCACGACGACGGCGGGAGACTGGCTTGACCGGATCGCAGTCCACGGGCTTGGCTTCCGCGGGAACGCGGAAATGAGCGTCCACCCGGAAGGCGTCCTCTTCGACCGGAAGGGGACCGCGCCCTTGTTCGTCCCGGCGGAATCGGTGACGGATTGCGGCAGCGCCAACGGGATGGCCGGCAAGTTCGTAGAGAAGGACGGACTCGTGGTCCTGAGCTGGATGCTCGGCGGGCGCGGACTCGATACCGGATTCAGACCCAGGCAAGCCGCCGACAAGCAACCGCTCCTCGAAGCACTTCAAGAATTGATCTCTGCAGCCCCCCAGGCAGATGCCGATAGTGGAAAGTAACAAAGTGACGGATAGCAATGCCGCAGCAGGCACAGTGACAGGCAAGACCAACCCAGCAGAGTCCTCGGCGGCAGTGCTGGTCCTCGAAGACGGGCGCACATTCCGCGGCCGCAGCTACGGCGCGACCGGCGTGGCCCTGGGCGAGGCGGTCTTCGCCACCGGCATGACCGGGTACCAGGAAACCATTACGGACCCTTCGTACGCCCGCCAGCTGGTGGTCCAGACGGCTCCGCACATCGGGAACACCGGCGTGAACAAAGAGGACGCAGAGTCCCGCCGCATCTGGGTGGCAGGGTACGTAGTCCGTGACGCCGCACGCCGTCCCTCGAACTGGCGCTCGGAACGCAGCCTTGACGAAGAGCTTGCGGACCAGGGCATCGTCGGAATCCAGGCCGTGGACACCCGCGCCATCACCCGGCACCTGCGCGAACACAAGACCATGCGGGCCGGAATCTTCTCCGGCGAGGCAGCCAAGGCCACCGACAAGGAACTCCTGGACACTGTCCTGGCCAGCGCCCCCATGGAAGGCGCCCGCCTGGCCGAAGAAGTGAGCATCCAGGAAGCCTACGTCGTCGAACCCGCAGACCATGGCTGGGACGGCGAGCCGAAATTCAGCATCGCGGCGGTAGACCTTGGCATCAAGGCGATGACCCCGGTCCGCTTCGCCGAACGCGGCGTGCGCGTCCACGTCCTGCCGGCCACCGCAACCCTGGAGGACGTCAAGGCAGTCAACCCGGACGGCTTCTTCATGTCCAACGGCCCGGGCGACCCCGCCACCGCAGACGCCCAGGTGAACCTGCTCCGCTCCGTGCTCGACGAGAAGCTGCCGTACTTCGGCATCTGCTTCGGCAACCAAATCCTGGGCCGTGCCCTCGGATTCGGTACCTACAAGCTCAAGTACGGCCACCGCGGCATCAACCAGCCGGTGATGGACCGCCGCACGGGCAAAGTGGAAATCACCTCGCAAAACCACGGCTTCGCCGTCGACGCTCCCACGGACGGTGCCACGATGGCTCCCGAAGAGCGCTTCGGCCGGGTCGAGGTCAGCCACGTGAGCCTGAACGACGACGTCGTAGAAGGACTCGCCTGCCTCGACATCCCGGCCTTCTCGGTCCAGTACCACCCCGAAGCCGCAGCCGGACCGCACGACGCCGCATACCTCTTCGACCGCTTCATCGACCTGATGGAGAGCACGAAGAACGGCGATGGCGCCGCGCAGGCCACCGACACTCAGACATCGAACTCCGCGAAGAACGAGGACAACAAGTAATGCCAAAGCGTACAGATCTCAAGAGCGTCCTCGTTATCGGTTCCGGCCCGATCGTCATCGGCCAGGCGGCCGAATTCGACTACTCCGGGACCCAGGCGCTGCGTGTGCTCAAGGAGGAGGGCTTGCGCGTCATCCTCGTGAACTCCAACCCGGCCACCATCATGACGGACCCTGAGTTCGCCGATGCCACCTACGTCGAGCCGATCACTCCCGAGGTGGTCGAAAAGATCATCGCCAAGGAGCGTCCGGACGCCGTGCTGCCCACCCTGGGTGGACAGACGGCGCTCAACACGGCCATCGCCCTGGACAAGAACGGCGTGCTCGAGAAGTACAACGTCGAACTCATCGGTGCCAACATCGCCGCGATCGAACTTGGCGAGGACCGCGAGAAGTTCAAGGGCGTCGTGGAACGCTGCGGCGCCGAGTCGGCCCGCAGCCACATCATCCACACCATGGACGAAGCCTTCGCCGCGGCGGACGACCTCGGCTACCCGATGGTGGTCCGTCCGTCGTTCACCATGGGCGGCCTGGGCTCGGGCCTGGCGTACAACGAGGACGACCTGCGCCGCATCGTGGGCCAGGGCCTGCAGTACAGCCCGACTTCCGAGGTCCTGCTCGAAGAGAGCATCCTGGGCTGGAAAGAATACGAGCTGGAAATGATGCGCGACAAGAACGACAATGTCGTTGTTGTGTGCTCCATCGAGAACTTCGATCCGGTGGGCGTCCACACGGGGGACTCCATCACCGTTGCCCCGGCCCTGACCCTGACCGACCGCGAGTACCAGAAGCTGCGGGACGTCGCCATCGCCGTCATCCGCGAAGTCGGTGTCGACACCGGCGGCTGCAACATCCAGTTCGCCATCGAACCGGACACGGGACGCGTCGTCGTCATCGAAATGAACCCGCGTGTTTCGCGTTCGTCCGCGCTGGCCTCCAAGGCCACCGGCTTCGCGATCGCGAAAATCGCCACCAAGCTCTCCTTGGGCTACACGCTGGACGAGATCCCCAATGACATCACGCAGAAGACCCCGGCGAGCTTCGAGCCGACCCTCGACTACGTCGTCGTCAAGGTTCCCCGCTTTGCGTTCGAGAAGTTCCCGGCCGCGGACAACACGCTGACCACCACAATGAAGTCGGTCGGCGAGGCCATGGCCATGGGCCGCAACTTCACGGAGGCCCTGCAGAAGGCCCTTCGCTCGCTTGAGCAGAAGGGTTCCCAGCTGGACTTCAGCCACGTGCCCGAATGGGAAGTTCCCGAGCTGGTCGAGAAGTCCAAGCGCCCGACGACGGACCGCCTGTACCAGGTGCAGCGCGCCTTGCTGGGTGGGGCCTCGGTGGAAGAACTCTACGCCGCCACCAAGATCGATCCGTGGTTCCTGGACCAGCTGCAGTTGCTCAACGAAACGTCCCAGGAGATCCGCAACGCCGGTGCCCTGACGGAAGACATGCTCCGCAACGCCAAGCGCCACGGCTTCTCGGACGAGCAGATCGGCGCCCTGACCCACAACCCGGAAGCGGTTGTGCGCGGCGTCCGGCAGGCATTGGGCATCCGTCCTGTCTACAAGACGGTGGACACCTGTGCCGCCGAATTTGCCGCCTACACCCCGTACCACTACTCGGCGTATGACGAGGAGGACGAGGTTGCCCTGCACTCCAAGCCGTCCGTCATCATCCTGGGTTCGGGACCGAACCGCATCGGCCAAGGCATCGAGTTCGACTACTCCTGCGTCCACGCTTCCATGGCGTTGCGCAAGGCCGGTTACGAGACCGTCATGGTCAACTGCAACCCGGAAACTGTGTCCACGGACTACGACGTCTCCACGCGCTTGTACTTCGAACCGCTGTCGCTCGAGGATGTCCTCGAAGTCATCGCGGCTGAGGAGCGCACGGGCGGCGTCATGGGCGTCTTCGTGCAGCTCGGCGGCCAGACTCCGCTCAAGCTCGCACAGCAGCTGGCCGACGCCGGCGTGCCGATCCTGGGTACCTCCCCGGAAGCAATCGACCTTGCCGAGCACCGCGGCATGTTCTCCCGCGTGCTTGACCGGGCCGGATTGATCGCCCCGAAGAACGGCACGGCTGTGTCTTTCGAGGACGCCAAGAAGATCGCCGACGAAATCGGCTACCCGGTCCTCGTTCGTCCGTCGTACGTGCTGGGCGGACGCGGCATGGAGATCGTCTACGACGAGGCCAACCTCTCGCGCTACATCGCCAACGCCACGGAAATCACCCCGGACCACCCGGTGCTGATCGACCGCTTCCTTGAGGACGCCGTCGAAATCGACGTCGACGCGCTCTTCGACGGCACGGACATGTACCTCGGCGGCATCATGGAGCACATCGAGGAGGCCGGCATCCACTCCGGCGACTCCGCCTGCGTCCTGCCCCCGATCACCCTGGGCAGCAACGTGATCGAACGCGTCCGTACGGCCACCCGGGCCATCGCCGAAGGCGTCGGCGTCCGCGGCCTGATCAACATCCAGTTCGCGCTGGCGTCCGATGTGCTCTACGTCCTGGAAGCAAACCCGCGCGCATCCCGCACAGTGCCGTTCGTTTCCAAGGCCACCGGCGTACAGATGGCCAAAGCCGCCGCGCTCATCGGCACCGGAGTGACCATCAACCAGCTCCGCAGCGCCTACAAGATGCTGCCGGAAACAGGCGATGGTTCCAACCTTCCACTCGACGCCCCTGTGGCCGTGAAGGAAGCGGTGCTGCCGTTCAGCCGTTTCCGGACCCCCGCAGGCAAGGTAGTGGACTCGCTCCTCGGCCCGGAAATGCGCTCCACGGGTGAGGTCATGGGCATCGACAAGCATTTCGACACCGCTTTCGCCAAGAGCCAGTCCGCGGCCAACAACGCTTTGCCCACGGAAGGCAAGATCTTCGTCTCTGTCGCGAACCGCGACAAGCGCTCGGTGATCATGGGCGTCAAGCGCCTGTCGGACCTCGGTTTCGAAATTGTCTCCACCGGCGGTACCGCGGATGTCCTGCGGCGCAACGGCATCCAGGCCACCCCCGTCCGCAAGGTCGCCGAAGGCAGCAGCGCGGAAGGCGAAGGAACCATCGCGGACCTCATTGTCGCCGGCGAAATCGACATGGTCTTCAACACGCCTTCCGGCGGCGAAGCCCGCAGCGACGGCTACGAACTCCGCGCTGCCGCTACGTCCATCGGCATCCCCTGCATCACGACCGTGGCGGAGTTCAATGCCGCGGTGCAGGCCATCGAGGCGCTGCGCACCTACGAGTGGTCCGTGACGAGCCTTCAGGAACACGCGGCGGCATTGTCAGCTTCCCAGGCCGCAACGGCCGAGGCCGTCAATGCCTGAGTCTGCCGAAGCCGTCCGGCAGGCCCTTGCGCAGCCGGGGCAGGAGCCGTTCGGCTCCCGCCTCGCTGCCGCGATGGCTGCCCGCGGGCCCTTGTGCGTCGGCATCGACCCCCACCCCGGACTCCTGGCGGACTGGGGATTGAACGACGACGCCGCCGGCCTGGAAAGCTTTTCCCTCACCGTCGTGGAGGCCGTGGCGTCGCTCGCTGCCGCGGTCAAGCCGCAGGTGGCACTCTATGAGCGTCACGGCTCGGCCGGGATGGCGGTCCTGGAACGGACCCTTGCGGCCGCCTCCGATGCCGGTGTCTTGAGCATCGCCGACGCCAAACGCGGAGACATCGGCTCCACGATGGCCGCATATGCCGACGCCTGGCTACGGGACGGTTCCGCCTTGGCAGCAGACTCGGTGACGCTGAGCCCGTACCTCGGCTTCGAATCGCTGCGCCCGGCCCTGGACCTTGCGGCCGAATCGGGCCGTGGTGTTTTTGTGCTCGCACTCACGTCCAACCCGGAGGGCAAGTCCGTCCAGCACGTTGGCGGTCCGGAGTCCGTGGCCCGGCGGATCGCCGAGGCCGCGGGAGCGGAGAACCGCCGCTATCCCGCCGCCCTGCGTACGGGGGGCCTGGGCTCTGTGGGCCTCGTGGTAGGTGCCACGATCGGAGGGGCACTCGTGGACCTCGGGCTGGACCTCGATGCCGTCCATGGGCCGATCCTCGCGCCCGGGCTGGGCGCACAGGGAGCCACACCGGCGGATTTGCGTGCCACTTTCGGCGCGGCATACCCGGCGGTCCTCGCGACGTCGAGCCGGGGAATCCTGGCAGCTGGACCAACGATTGCCGGATTGCGGTCCGCCACCGAATCCACCCGCGACGGCTTGCTGGACGCCTGAGCGCCATCTTGGTGGGGCCAATCCATTGCGCTCCGCACTGGCCACAGGATAGCTTCAGGATCAGTCCAATCCGCTATGCACTCGCTGCCGGCCAAAGGGGGATGTGTCAGTGACCTTAAAGGCTCTGTCGCCAGAGGAACGTTCCGATGCCTTGGAAAAAGCAGCGAGAGCCCGGGCAAGGCGCGCACTCGCGAAGGAACAGCTCAGGACGGGCGAACTCAGCTTTGCCGGCCTGATCAAATCGGCGCAGACTGACGAAGCCATCGCCCGGATGCGTGTTTCCGAGCTCATCGAGGCCGTGCCGGGCGTTGGTCCGGTACGCGCAGCGGCCATCATGGCGGAGATAGGGATCGCTGCTTCACGCCGGCTCAGGGGCCTGGGAATTCACCAGTCCCGGTCGCTGATAGATTTTATGGAAGACAAATACAGCGTTTAAACGAATGCAGCGCTTAAAAAGCACAGCGAATGCAGCGTTTAAGAACAACAGCGCTTAACGCCCCTCCACGAAGGACGATGTGAGCAAGAATCCGGGACTGACCGTCCTCGCAGGCCCCACTGCCGTTGGCAAGGGAACAGTATCTACATATATCCGGGACAATTACCCCGAGGTCTGGCTGTCGGTTTCAGCCACCACCCGCGCACCGCGGCCGGGGGAGAAGGACGGGGTCCACTACTTCTTCAAAACCGCCGAAGAGTTCGACGCGCTGGTTGAGGACGGGCAGTTGCTTGAATGGGCCGTTGTCCACGGAAGGAACCGCTACGGCACGCTCCGCAGCACCGTGGACGCTGCCATCGCCGAAGGCAAGTCCGTGCTGTTGGAGATCGATTTGCAGGGCGCCCGCCAGGTCAAGGCGGCAGTTCCGGACGCCAATTTCGTGTTCCTTGCTCCGCCCAGCTGGGACGAAATGGTCCGCCGCTTGGTGGGACGCGGCACTGAAACCCCGGAAGAACAGCAGCGCCGGCTGGAAACCGCTAAACTGGAACTTGCCGCTGAACCGGAGTTTGACCACACCGTCATCAATGACGACGTACGCCGGGCAGCGGACGAGCTTGTTTCACTCATGGGGCTTACCCCGCACCAGCGCTAAGCGCTAGCAGTTGTCAGCCCGTTAGAATTTGGAGAATTCGTGTCCACGAACCTTGAAGGCATCATCAACCCGCCGATCGACGAGCTGCTTGCTGCTGCCGATTCCAAGTACGGCCTGGTGATTTTCGGCGCCAAGCGCGCACGCCAGATCAACGCGTACTACGCCCAGCTGCACGAGGGCCTCTTCGAGTACGTCGGCCCGCTGGTCGACACCAAGCTGAACGAGAAGTCGCTTTCCATCGCCCTGCGCGAGATCAACGAAGGCCTGCTGGTTTCCACGCCCATCGAGCCCGCAGAGTAAGCAGACTGCCTGTTGACGGAGGTCACGTGCGCATAGTCCTCGGAGTCGGGGGAGGGATCGCAGCCTACAAGGTTGCATCGCTCCTCCGGCTTTTTACTGAAGCCGGACACAACGTCACGGTCATTCCCACTGAGGCCGCCGTCCGCTTTGTCGGCGTGGCTACGTGGGAGGCCCTCTCGGGCAATCCAGTGAGCAACAGCGTCTTTGACGATGTCGAGAAGGTCAACCACGTCCGTCTCGGCCATGAGGCGGACCTCATTGTGGTCGCCCCGGCAACCGCAGACCTGCTTGCGAAGGCAGCAACCGGACAAGCGGGGGACCTGCTTACCAACACGCTGCTCATGGCCCACGGCCCGGTTCTTTTCGCCCCGGCCATGCACACCGAAATGTGGCAGAACCAAGCCACCCAGGCGAACGTGGAAACACTCCGCAGCAGGGGAATCACCGTTCTGGAACCCGCGGTGGGCCGGCTGACAGGCGCGGACTCCGGGCCGGGCAGGCTGCCCGAGCCGGAAGCGATCTTCGCGGCCGCCATGGCGTTGGTGGGCGCCTCCTCGCCTTCAGGCCGCATTGCCGGATCGAAACCGCTGGCCGGGCGCACCATCACGATCTCCGCCGGCGGCACCAGGGAGCCCCTGGACCCAGTCCGTTTCCTCGGGAACAGGTCTTCCGGCAAGCAGGGTGTTGCCCTGGCCGCCGCTGCTCTCGACGCAGGTGCCCACGTGAGGTTCCTCGCTGCCCACATGGACGTGCAGGCACCCGCAGGGGTCGAACTGGTCCAGGTCGAATCCGCGCTGGAACTGCGTGACGCAGCGCTGGAAGCCGCCGTCGGCTCCGACGTCGTGATCATGGCCGCGGCTGTCGCGGATTTCCGGCCTGCCGAGGTTTCAGGCACGAAGATCAAGAAGGCCAATGGCAACGACGCCCCCGTGGTGCGGCTCGTGCAGAACCCGGACATTCTCCATGAACTCGTGGTGCGGCGCGACGCCGAGGCATCCACGCAACTGATCATCGGTTTTGCGGCCGAGACCGGGGACGAGGACGGCAACGTCCTGGAACACGCCACCGCCAAGCTCAAGCGCAAAGGCTGCGACCTTTTGGTGGTCAACCAGGTCGGCGTCGGGCAAGTCTTCGGCCAGGACCAGAATTCTGTGATCATTCTCTCCGGCCATGGCGCGGCGCCGCAGTCCGCGGCGGGTTCCAAATCCGACGTCGCCGCCGCCGTCATTGACCGGATCAGCAGCGAATTAAGCCAAGTGCGCCCCGCCACCTAGGCGCCGGGCAAGGCTCATGAGCCAGCTGGCCCATCCTTAGCATTGGGACATACGGCGGAAGCCGGCCGTCCCCAACCGAGTAAGGTAGTCGAGTGACTTTACCGCTGCACCATGAATCCCACGGCACCCCGTCCAAGCTCCGGCTCTTCACATCCGAGTCGGTTACCGAGGGGCACCCGGACAAGATCTGCGACCAGATCAGCGACGCCATCCTTGACGCGCTCCTGGCGGCAGACCCCGAGTCGCGCGTTGCCGTTGAAACCATGGCCACCACCGGCTTGGTGCACGTTGCCGGTGAAGTCACCACGGATGCGTACGTTGAAATCCCGCAGATCGTCCGCGAGACCATCCTCGGAATCGGTTACGATTCGTCCGCCAATGGCTTCGACGGCGCCCGTTGCGGCGTGTCTGTCTCCATTGGACAGCAGTCCAATGACATCGCCGGCGGCGTCTTCAACTCGCTCGAAGCGCGCGAAGGCCGCCAGGAGGACGACTACGACCTCCAAGGCGCCGGTGACCAGGGCATCATGTTCGGCTATGCGAGCGACGAGACCCCGTCCTACATGCCGACGCCCATTTGGCTCGCGCACCGGCTGTCCGAGCGTCTCACTGAAGTCCGCAAGAGCGGCGAGCTGGCGTACTTGCGCCCTGACGGCAAGACCCAGGTGACGGTCGGCTACGACCGGGACCGTCCGGTTTCCGTTGAGACGGTGGTCATCTCCAGCCAGCATGCCGAAGAAGCCCACCTCGATCAGCTGCGCGCAGATCTCGCCTCGCACGTGATCGATCCCGTCCTGGCTGTGTCCAACCTGGACATCTCGCATGTCACAAATATCCTCAACCCCGCCGGCGCCTTCGTCATCGGCGGTCCCGTGGGTGACGCCGGGCTGACCGGCCGGAAGATCATCGTTGACACGTACGGCGGATTTGCCCGCCACGGCGGCGGTGCCTTCTCCGGTAAGGATCCGTCGAAGGTGGACCGCTCTGCGGCCTACGCGATGCGCTGGGTGGCGAAGAACGTCGTGGCGGCTGGCTTGGCCAAGCGGGCCGAAATCCAGATCGCCTACGCGATCGGCCAAGCGCGTCCGGTAGGCACCTACGTCGAAACCTTCGGCACTGAGACCGTTGATCCGGCGAAGATCAGCGAGGCGATCGCGGAGATCTTCGACTTGCGTCCGCGCGCCATCATCGACGCCCTCGACCTCAAGCGCCCCATCTACGCCA
The DNA here is from genome assembly GCF_021483235.1 of Arthrobacter alkaliphilus. Classification (GTDB taxonomy): domain Bacteria; phylum Actinomycetota; class Actinomycetes; order Actinomycetales; family Micrococcaceae; genus Arthrobacter; species Arthrobacter alkaliphilus. Next base: position 28,305 of record NZ_JAKEEC010000013.1, read on the forward strand.
AGACCGCAGCGCACGGCCACTTCGGCCGCGAAGAACCGGACTTCACGTGGGAACGATTGGACCGCGTGGACGAACTGAAGGAATTCTTCAACGCCTGACGTGGCCGCTCCAGCCGGAACCGGAATTGTCGGTGGTGCCTGCTTGGATTGCGATAAAGCATCCGGCACTTCAGGGAGGTGACAAGCATGGGCGACGGTTCATTGCTTCCCTTTGCCGCGCCGCAGTCCTCGCCGGCCCATCAGCCGTCCCTGCTCCAAGGCTTCCCCCTGCGCGGGAAGGACGCGGCCGGGCCGCCGCTCGCCGCCAGCAACCCGGTAGCCCGGGTCCTGATCGAATCCTCCTTGCCGCATCTGGACAGGCCCTTTGACTACAGCGTCCCGGCCGAGTTGGACCGGACCGCGCTGCCAGGCGTCCGGGTCAAAGTCCGCTTCAGCGGCCAGGAACTCAGCGGCTACGTCCTGGAGCGCATGGAATCGTCGGAAGCCGGACATGCCCTGACCCCACTCCTCAAAGTGGTTTCAGCCGTCCCGGTGCTGACTCCCGCATTGCTGGAGCTCGCCTCAAGCGTAGCCGCGCGCTACGCCGGGACGCTCAGCGACGTCCTCCGCACGGCAATTCCTCCCCGCGTCGCGCGGCTGGAAAAGCAGTTCCTCTCCGGCGAGTCCCTCCTGGACGGCAATTCCCCGCTGGACAGTCCTGCAGGACAGACCGAGACCGCTTCGTACGCCCAAGCGGCCTGGGCTTCCTACACCAACGGAGCGCCCTACCTGCAACACCTGGCCGGGGGCGGCTCACCCCGCGCGGTCTTGACGGCGGCGCAGGGTTTCGGACCCGCAGCCTGGCCCGGGCTGGTGGCATCCGCGGTGGCGGCCGTCCGCTCCTCCGGGCGCGGCGCCGTCGTCGTCGTTCCCGACTACCGCGATCTTGACCGCATGGAGGCTGCGCTGCGCGCTGTCCTGCCGCCCGGAGAGATCGCTCGCCTGACGGCCGACGACGGCCAGACACCGCGGTACCGGAGTTACCTTCGGCTCCTCAGCGGCGCCGCGACGGTGGCAGTAGGCACCCGCTCCGCCGCATACGCTCCGGTGCGCGACCTTGGGCTGGTGGTCTGCTGGGACGACGGCGACGACCTCCACATTGACCAGCGGGCTCCCTACGCCCACACCCGGGAAATCCTGCTCTTGCGTTCGGAACAGGAGTCGGCTGCGTGCCTCATGGCTGCGCACAGCCGCAGCACAGAGCTTCAGCGGCTTGTCGAGGGCGGGTGGGCCGTTCCAGTGGAAGCGCCGCGTCAAGTGGTCCGCGCCATGACGCCCAGGGTGCTCAATACGGCTGACAGCTTCGAGCAGGAACGCGACCCCCTGGCGAAGATCGCACGATTGCCCGCCGCCGCCTGGCGGGCAGCCAAAGAAGGACTGGAACGCGGACCCGTCCTGGTCCAGGTTGCCCGGGCCGGCTATGCCCCCTCCCTGGTGTGCGAGGATTGCCGCGAACCCGCCCGGTGCAACAACTGCCAGGGTCCCTTGGCAATCGCAGGACAATCGGCCCTGCCGCAGTGCCGCTGGTGCTCCACGCCGGCACCGGAATGGCGTTGCCGGCATTGCGGCGGCGGCCGTCTCCGCAGGGGTGCCGCCGGAGTGCTGCGGACCGCGGAAGAACTGGGCAGGGCTTTTCCAGGCAAGCCCGTCGTGACATCGTCGGGCGACCAGGTCAAGGCCGCAGTGTCCGAAGCCCGTGCCTTGGTGGTCGCAACCGTGGGGGCCGAACCGGTCGCGGCAGGCGGCTACGCAGCGGCGCTGCTCCTGGACGGCAATTCGCTACTGCGCCGGGAAAACCTGCGCGCCGGCGAGGACACGGTACGGCGATGGTTCAATGCCGCGGCCCTCGTGCGGCCCGCGAATGAAGGCGGACTCGTCGTCGTTACCGCAGACGACACCACCGCGACAGGTGCCCTGTTGCGCTGGGACCCGGCGGGATATGCCTCCCGCGAACTTGCCTTGCGGAAGGAGCTCGAGTTGCCGCCCGCCGTGCGGATCGCCTCAGTGACCGGCAAGAGGGCCGACGTCGTGCATTTCACCGAAAGCCTGGCCGGCACCATCCAACTCCGCACCGTGGGCCCCGCGCCGGTCTCGCTCGCCTTGTCGGCCCAGCGCGCCCCAGGGCTGGACGACGATCCTGACGTCAGGACGCTGATCTTCATTCCCTATGCCCAGGCGGCTGTTGCCACCCAGTCCATGAGGGCCGTCAAAGCCGCAAGCGCGGCGAAGCGCACTTCGGGGCCGGTGCAATTGCGGCTCGACGGCGTCGACGTCCTCTAGCGCCGTTTGCGGCTGCGCATCGCAACGATCTCTTCGGCCACGGCCAGCAGTTGGCGGGCCGACTCGTCCCACGAGAAATCGGCCGCACGTTCCACGGAGCGGCGTGAGCGCGCTTGCCACACTTCGCCGTCTTCGAGGGCCTTCACGGCTGCGGCGAACTCGCCGGGCGATTCGGGGTCAACGTAGCTCACGGCGTCCCCGCCCACCTCACGGAAGATGGGGGTGTCGCTGGCGATCACCGGAGTGCCAAGTGCCATCGCCTCGACCAAGGGAAGGCCGTAACCTTCCGCCCTGGACAGGCTGACGAGCGCGGTGGCCCGGAGCAGGAGGGAATCGTATTCGGCATCCGTGACTCCGTTGTGGAACTCGACGCTGGCACCAGGCGGGACCAAGCCCTCCAGTTCGGCGCGGCGCCCGGGGGTGATCCTGCTGAGCAGATGCAGTGTGAATCCGGGCAATTCGGCCATCCCCTGGATCATGGTCTCCACATTTTTGTAGGGCATGAAGGAACCCATGTAGAGCAGCGACTTCTCAGCGCCGGCGCCCGGATCGCGCGGCGCCTGGCCTGGCTGCGGTGCGTTGCCCACAATCCGGACTGGTCGGCGCGTCAGCTTGAACTTCGCCATGAGCGACTCGGTGGTGTGGCTGATGGTGGCGACGATGTCGGCCCGGTTGAGCAGCAGGCGCTGTGGCCAGTATGCCTTGTGGTACAGCCGCCAGAGCAGCCTTACCGGTGCGGGCAGGAAGCCGGGAGGGGCAGGGTGCTCGTAATAGATGAGGTCGTGCAGGGTCAGTACCAGGCCGTATTTGCGCCCCCAGGTTCCCATCGTCTGCATCGGGCAAACCACCACATCGGCGCCGAGCTTGTTGACTTCGCGCGCCACGAACAGCTCGCGGGGAGACAGCGGGCTGCCGATGTGCACGTAGGGGACATCCGGGAGGAGCGCCAACTGGCGCTTGTCACTAATGAGCATGGTGACATCCGCGATCTTGGACGTCGCCGCGATGAGGCTCGATCCGTAGCGGCTGATCCCGTCATGATGGTCCGTGCGGGTAAAGCGGGCATCTATGACGATTTTCACGCGGGGTGTTCCTCCAGGAAGCTGCGGATGGCGGCGGCGGCAGGCGCCGGTGTCTCGTAATGGATCAGATGCCCGACGTCGGGGATCACTTCCAGCGTGCCGTCCGGGAGCAACTCCAGGAGCTTGTGCTGGTCCCGGAGCAGGGCGATCTCGTCCTTCTCGCCGGCTACGAGCAACACGGGAAGGTCCAGTTGCCCGGCGACTTCGGCCACGTGGCTGGACACCGACGCCCGGAATGACTCCAGGAGGCTCGCGCGGTCGGCGAACGCGGAGAAGTACGCATCGTGCTGGCCATGCACAAAAGCCCGGAGTTCCTTGTCCCGGGTCTTTGCCATCGTGGCGCTCATGACGCGGACTATGATGCGGCTGCGCAAGACGGCGAGTCCAAGCCGGCGGGGGAGCTTGGCGGAGACCTGGTAGTACAGGACCGCGAGTTTGGTCATGAGGCCCTTGGGGCCCTCAAGCGCGGGGGCCGCGATGGGATTGACCAGGATCAGCGAACGGATGGCGCCCGGGTTCGCCGCGGCGAAGTGGCTCGCGACGATGGATCCGAAGGAGTGCCCCAGGAGAACGGTGTCCGCTCCGAGGCCCAGGGCCGCCATGAAACCGCTGATGAACTTCCCGTAGCGTTCCACGGTGTGCGGCTCTCCCGAGAAAGGCTCCGAGCTGCCAAAGCCGGGAAGGTCGGGCATGATGACCCGCATTTCCGGCAGGTGGTCTACTACGCGGAGCAGGCCGTGGTGGTCGCCGCGGAAGCCGTGGATGACCAGGATGGTGCGTGTGGCCGCGGTCACCGTGACCGGTTCGTAGCACCAATAGGCCACGTTGCTGCCGTCGACGTCGACGTCCGAGGCACTCGTCCGCGAGGCGAGGTCCTTGCTGAAGAACTGTCGTGGGGAAGCTGGTGCGGGTTCGGGGGAGTGGTTGGTGTCCACTTGTTCCATTCGGCAGGTCCTAGTTGACGTTGTCCGGATGCGATCCGGTGCGGTGGTGGCGTTCGAGGGCGGCCAAGCCATCCATGTCATCGGTGTCCAGCTCGAAGCCGAAGACATCGAAGTTCTCCTGGATGCGTGCCGCGGTACTGGCTTTGGGAATCACGATATTTCCGAGCTGGAGGTGCCAGCGGATGATGATTTGGGCGGGAGTCTTTCCATGTTTTTCCGCCAGCGCGCGGATCGCCGGGTCCTGAAGGACCTGCCCGCGCCCCAGCGGACTCCACGCCTCCGTACGGATGTGCAACTGCTCGTGCAGGGTCCGGAGCCGGGTCTGCTGCAACCAGGGGTGCAGCTCGATCTGGTTCACGGCCGGAACCACTTCGGCTTTTTGCATGAGTGCCTCGAGGTGGGCCGGCTGGAAGTTGGAAACGCCGATCGCGCGCACCCGGCCTTCGCGGTACAGGGTCTCCATGGCCCGGTAGCTTTCCTGGAACAAGCCGCGCCCCGCGCAAGGCCAATGGATCAGGTAGAGATCGACGTAGTCGAGGCCGAGATTGGCCATGGAGGTATCGAAGGCGCGCAGCGTGGAGTCGTAGCCCTGGTCATCGTTCCAGAGCTTGGTGGTGACAAAGACGTCCTCGCGGGAAAGGCCGTGGGTGCGCTCCCCGGAGCCGCCCGTTCCGCCGTCGACACCTGGCGGCGGTATGACCGCACTTCCGATGCCGCGCCCGACCCCCGTTTCATTGCCGTACATCGCGGCTGTATCGAAGTGCCTGTACCCGGCGCCCAGTGCTGTTGCGACCAAAGACGTGGCATCTGCCGGGGGCACCTTGTAGAGCCCGAATCCCAACTGGTCAATGGAGACACCGTTGTTGAGACTGAGCCTTGGCGGGTGTTTCATAGCCAAGACTCTACCTACCTCGATGCCGGGAATGTTTCAGGGGCCTTCAATTATTCAGGAAGGGCTGTCGAAACTGACCAAGCGCTTCGCCGTAGCCTCATCCAGGATCAGGTCTGTGGCCAGTTTCGCTTCCAGTGCTCCGCGGAGGCCGTTGATCTTGGATTCACCCGAGACGACGCAGATCCGGCGTCGGACCTGCCTCAGTTGTTCGTGGCTTGGGCCGGTGGACCGCTCGTTGAGGGTGATGCCGTCGGAAGAGCCGTCGGCGCGGAAGAAGACGGTGGCGACATCGCCCACGACGTCGGAGCCGGCCAGCAAGTTCAAGTCCGTTTCATCGAGGTATCCGCCTGCGTAGACGTGGCTGGGGTAGTCCGAATGCACCGAGCCGACACCGAAGATGGCGATGCTCATCCTGGCTTGCAGATCGAGCACGCGCTGGACGCTGCGCTCATTCCACATGGCGGTCTTGGTGGAGGCGTGGTCGAAGAAGGCGGGTACGGGGAACTGTTCTACCCGCGCACCATAGGCGATGCCGAAACGGCGCATGATGTCGCTCGCGTAGGTGATGCCGGTGGTGTGCATGTTGCCGGCGCCGTTGAGCTGCACGATGGTGCTGCCGTGCGTGATCTTCCGTGTCAGGTGCCTGCTGACGGCGCTGATGGTGGCACCCCAGGCCACTCCGATAATGGCGTTCGAATCGACCAAAGGGCCGATCGTCCGCGCGGCCTGCGTCGCGACCCGGTCGAGGGTTTCCGCCTCGTTCAGCGTGTCCAGGACGGGCACCACGTGCGCGTCGACGCCGTAGTGGTCGCGGATCATGCGTTCCAGTTCGGGGGCAGAATCGAGCGGGCTGCGTATCTGGACTTGGACCAATCCCGACTCGCGGGCCGAGGACAGCAGGCGGGAAACGGTTGAGCGCGAGGTCCGAAGTTCGCGGGCGATGGCGTCCATGGTGAGGTCCTGGAGGTAGTACATCTGTGCTGCCCTGAGGGCCTCCGAATGGCGTGATCGCGGCATCTCAATTCCGTTCTGCACGTTTGTGCAAGTAGCTTGATTTCATTTTCCACTCTTTCGAAGAATAGTTATGCACGGTGCGACGTCAAGTGAAGCAGCGCACATTCAAGCCCGAGGGAGCAGTTTTGGGAAACACCAGCAAATCCGGTTCCGCAGCAGGATCACCGCGTCGTACCTCGGTTTCGGCACTTCGTGAACGGCCACAGGCCCAAGTACTGATCATCGGCGGCGGTATCAACGGCGTCGGAACCTTCCGTGACCTGGCACTCCAGGGCGTGGACGTCGCCCTCGTCGAACGCGGCGATTACTGCCAGGGCGCGAGCGGAGCCTCATCGCACATGATCCACGGCGGCATCCGCTACCTCGAGAACGGCGAGTTCCGCCTGGTGCAGGAATCGGTGGTCGAGCGCAACCGGCTTCTGAAGATCGCTCCCCACTACGTCAAGCCGTTGCAGACGACCATCCCCATCTTCAGCACCTTCTCCGGCATACTTTCCGCCCCCACGCGCTTCCTCACGCACAAGCGGGGGAAGCCGAAGGAGCGCGGGGCCTTCCTCATCAAACTCGGCTTGAGCATGTACGACTTCTTCTCCCGCGACGGCGGCAGCGTCCCCCGCCACCAGTTCCTGGGCAAGGAGAAGGCCCTCACCGAGTTGCCGCGGCTGCACCCGGGCATCAAATACGCAGCCACCTACTTCGACGCCTCCGTGCACAACCCGGAGCGCCTGACGCTCGATGTGCTCCAGGACGGCGAGAAGGCCGGCAGCGCCAGCAGCTTGCCGGGCGGCAGTGCCCGCGCCAGCAACTACGTCGCGATGGTGTCGACAGACTCCCCGGCCGGACAGGCGGGCGCTGTGCTGCTGCGGGATGAACTCACGGGCGAGGAATTCAGCTTCCAAGCGGACGTGATCGTCAACGCGACCGGGGCCTGGGTTGACCTCACCAACGAGGCAATGGGCGCCGCGAGCCGTTTCATGGGCGGAACCAAAGGCTCCCACATTGTCCTTGACCACCCGGAATTGCTCGCAGCCTGCGGGGGCCGCGAGATCTTCTTCGAACACACTGACGGACGGATCGTCCTGATCTACCCGATGGGTGACCGCGTCCTCGTGGGGACCACCGACGTCGAGGCGGACATGGCCCAGGATGCCGTGTGCACCGACGCGGAGATCGATTACTTCTTCGACCTTGTGGGCCATGTCTTCCCGTCCATCAAGGTCGAGCGCGACCACATCGTGTACAGCTTCGCCGGCGTCCGGCCGCTTCCGCGCCACGATGACACCCAGCCGGGCTTCGTTTCCCGCGACTACCGCATCGAGCGAAGCGGGCCGAAACCTTCCGGTGCCGCACCCGCCGGTGACTTGACCGCCGCGGGCGGGAAGGCCGCCGTCGTACTCTCCTTGGTCGGCGGAAAATGGACCACGTTCCGCGCCCTCGCCGAACACCTGAGCAACGATGTCCTCCGCGAGCTCGGCATGGACCGCAAGGTCTCGACGGCGGAACTTGCCATCGGAGGCGGCCTGGACTTCCCGGACAGCGAAGACGGAATCCAGGACTGGATCAAGAAGCACATGGCATCCGGGTTCGACGCCGATCGGGTCAACGGCCTGCTCACCCGCTACGGCACGCGCGCGGAAGACGTCATGGCCTACCTCGCTGCAGGCGAAGACCGGAAACTCCGCTCCACGAATGAACTTAGCGTCCGCGAGCTGGAGTTCATGGCCGCCAACGAACAGATCGGCCACCTCGTGGATGTCCTCATCCGCCGCACCTCACTGGCCTTCCGCGGCCTCGTGACCGGCGAGCTCCTGAACGAGGTCGCAGAGGTCCTCGCCATGCACCTCGGCTGGGATTCAGCGAAGCGCCAGGCCGAAATCCAGCATGCACAGGAGGTGCTTCGACGTTTTCATGGCGTTACTGTTCACAGCCTCGTCGCATGAACGTAATGTACGTCACATCAGCTTGATTGTTCGGGCCAAGAGGCCTGGACACAGGGGTTCCGGCCTTCCGCTCCGTATGGGAACGCCGAAACCGGGGCGGCGCTAACAGACGCTGGCCCACCGGCCCCATAAAACCTGCGGGGCTGACAAAAGAAGGAAAAGAGGAGTCAAAGATGTCTCTCGGAATTGTTTTCCTTTCCGAAGTATTTGGAACCGGCATGCTAACCCTCCTTGGTTGCGGGGTCGTGGCCAACGTCGCGCTCAAGGGCACGAAGGGCAACAGCGGCGGGTTCCTGATGGTGAATTTTGGCTGGGGGATTGCCGTATTTGCCGGCGTCTACGTAGCGGCCATGTCAGGGGCGCACCTGAACCCCGCGGTGACCCTTGGGCTCTTGGTTGACGGCAAGTCCGAGTATGCCCCGGGCGTGGCTGTGAGCGCGGCCTCCACCTTCACTTACTTCGGCGGAGAACTGCTTGGCGCCTTCCTCGGCGCCGTATTCGCCTGGCTCGCCCATAAGCAGCACTTCGACGTCGAGCCCTTGGCAGCGAGCAAGCTGGCTGTCTTCTCCACGGGACCGGCAATCCGCTCCTACCCGTGGAACCTCGTCACCGAAATCATCGCCACGTTCGTCCTGGTGTTCGTGATCCTGACATTGGGCGGGACCCCCTCCGGCCTCGGACCGCTCGCGGTCGCGTTCCTTGTGGTCGGCATCGGCGCTTCCCTCGGCGGCCCGACGGGCTATGCGATCAACCCCGCGCGTGACCTCGGTCCGAGGATCGCCCACGCACTCCTGCCGATCAAGGGCAAGGGTTCCAGCGACTGGGCCTACTCCTGGGTTCCGGTAGTCGGCCCGCTCGTCGGTGGAACCATCGCAGGACTAGTCGCCCACTCCATACCGATCATGGCCACCGTCGCCAAGTAGCAAACCGGTCAGTACTTATCCGCATCCACACCAAAGCAAGCAGACAAGGACGTCAAAATGTCGCAATATGTCATCGCCATTGACCAGGGAACCACCAGCTCGCGTGCAATCGTGTTCGATCACTCAGGCAACATCGTCTCCACGGGCCAGATGGAGCACGAGCAGATCTTCCCCCAGGCCGGTTGGGTTGAGCACAACCCCGTGGAGATCTGGGACAACGTCAGGGAGGTCGTCGGATCCGCGTTGTCGAAGGCAAACCTGACACGGCACGACATCGCAGCCGTCGGGATCACCAACCAGCGCGAAACCGCGGTCGTATGGGACAAGAACACCGGCGAGCCCATCTACAACGCGATCGTCTGGCAGGACACCCGCACCCAGTCCATCGTGGACGAGCTGGCCCAGGACGGCGGCCCTGAGCGCTTCAAGGAAAAGGTGGGCCTGCCCTTGGCCACCTACTTCTCCGGCACCAAGATCAAGTGGATCCTCGACAATGTTGAAGGTGCGCGGGCCAAGGCCGAGGCCGGGGACCTCATCTTCGGGAACACCGACTCCTGGGTCCTGTGGAACCTGACAGGCGGTGTAGACGGTGGCGTGCACGCCACGGACGTCACCAACGCCTCGCGCACCATGTTCATGGACCTCGAGACCCTGCAATGGGACCAGGGCATCCTGGACGCGTTCGGCGTGCCGGCATCGATGATGCCCGCCATTAAGTCCTCCTCCGAGGTCTACGGCACCGTGCACACCTCGCAGCTTCTGCGCGAAGTGCCCGTCGCCGGCATCCTGGGCGACCAGCAGGCGGCAACCTTCGGCCAAGCGGCGTTCCAGCCGGGCGAAGCCAAGAACACCTACGGCACCGGTTGCTTCTTGATCTTCAACACGGGCGAAGAAATCGTCCACTCGAAGAACGGACTGCTGACCACGCTTGGCTACAAGCTGGGTGACGACAAACCGCACTACGCCCTGGAAGGCTCCATCGCCGTCACGGGTTCGCTGGTCCAATGGCTCCGGGACAACCTCGGCATGATCAGTTCCGCACCGGAAGTGGAGACATTGGCGGCCGGCGTCAAGGACAACGGCGGCGTCTACATCGTGCCCGCGTTCTCCGGACTGTTCGCCCCGTACTGGCGTGCCGACGCCCGCGGAGCCATCGTGGGCCTGACCCGGTTCGCCAACAAGGGCCACATCGCCCGCGCGGCACTGGAGGCCACCGCATTCCAGACCCGCGAAGTGCTCGACGCCGTCAACGCCGACTCGGGCGTTCCACTGACCGAGCTGAAGGTCGACGGCGGAATGGTCGCCAACGAGGCGCTCATGCAATTCCAGGCCGACATCCTCGGCGTGCCCGTGGTCCGTCCGAAGGTCGTGGAAACCACTTCCCTGGGCGCTGCCTACGCGGCCGGTCTCGCCGTCGGCTTCTGGAAGGACCTCGGCGAGCTGAGCGCCAACTGGAACGAGGACAAGCGCTGGGAGCCGCAGCTGGACGACGCCGAGCGGGACCGCCAGATGCGCCTCTGGAAGAAGGCAGTGACGAAGTCGATGGATTGGGTCGACGAGGACGTTAAGTAAGTTCAACCAGAAGGAGACTTTCGCCCTTCACCCGGGTTAGTCCTACTCGCCCGAAAAGGGGCCGGTAACTCCCGCCCGCCCGTCCCCGGCAGCTCCCAACGCTCGCAAGCTCGCGTCGGGGCCCTCGCTGCCGTGGGCCCATCGCGGTGCCCACCACACCATGGCGGGGAGTCACCGGCCCCTTTTCCCGTGCATCAGTCACCGGTGCGAGTGGCAGCCTCCTCCAACCGCCGCCTGCTCGCGGCGCCTGTTACCTGTTTCCATAAACACGTAACAGGCGGGTAAGGTGGCTTTATGCGTGCGATCCTTCTGCTTAGCTAGCCGCCCGGGTAACGTCGATTTAGAACATCGCGAACCGAGCGGCCGCCCCTCCTTGCCGAGGGGCTTTTGTGTGTCCGGGACCTTCCGGGGCCCGGAGCAGGAGGCAAAACCGTCATGGAAGAACAGAAGAGGGCAGCAGTGAGCGTTCAGCCGGAGACAGAAACCGGAGCACAGTCAACAGTGGCAGGCGAGGCGCCCGAGGAGGGTGTCTACAGCTTCGCCTCGATGGAGGCCAAGTGGCCGCAGGTCTGGGAAGACCTTAAGGTCTTCACTCCTCTCGACGACGGCTCGCGCGAGCGGCGCTATGTGCTGGACATGTTCCCTTACCCTTCCGGCGACCTCCACATGGGCCACGCCGAGGCCTTCGCCATGGGCGACGTGGTGGCGCGCTACCTGCGCCAGAAGGGCTTCGACGTCCTGCACCCCATTGGTTGGGACTCCTTCGGCCTGCCCGCGGAGAACGCCGCGATCAAGCGCAACGCCCACCCCAGCGAGTGGACATACGCCAACATCGACACGCAGGCGGCATCGTTCAAGCGTTACGCGATCTCGGCTGACTGGTCCCGCCGGCTGCACACCTCGGACCCGGAGTACTACCGCTGGACCCAGTGGCTGTTCAAGCGTTTCTACGAGCGCGGGCTGGCCTACCGCAAGGATTCCCCGGTCAACTGGTGCCCGAAGGACCTGACCGTCCTGGCGAACGAACAGGTAGTCAACGGGGCGTGCGAACGCTGTGGGACCCCTGTCACCAAGAAGTCCCTGAACCAGTGGTACTTCAAGATCACCGACTACGCCGACCGTTTGCTGGACGACATGTCCGAACTGCAGGGACACTGGCCCGAGCGTGTGCTGGCGATGCAGCGCAACTGGATCGGCCGCTCCGAAGGCGCCCACGTGCGTTTCGTCATCGAGGCCACGGACAGCCGTCCGGAGCGTGAAGTTACTGTCTTCACCACCCGCCCGGACACCCTGTACGGGGCAACGTTCTTCGTCGTCGCCGCAGACGCCCACCTGGCGCTGGACTTGGTCACGCCCGAGCACCACGACTCCCTCATGGCCTACCGCGAAAAGGTCAAGGCCCTGTCGGACATCGAGCGCCAGTCCACCGAGCGCGAGAAGACCGGTGTCTTCACCGGCCGCTACGCCATCAACCCGCTCAACGGCGAAAGGCTGCCGGTCTGGGCCGCGGACTACGTGCTCGCCGACTACGGCACGGGCGCCATCATGGCGGTTCCGGCGCACGACCAGCGCGACCTTGACTTCGCCCGCGCCTTCGACCTGCCGGTGCGTGCTGTACTCGACACCGGCGGGGAAGACCCGGCGGAGACGGGCATTGCGACGGCTGGCGAGGGCACCCTGACCAACTCCGGCGAACTGGACGGTTTGTCCAAGGCCGAGGCCATCCCTGCAGCCATCAGCATCCTGGAGAAGTTGGGCACAGGGGAGAAGTTCGTCAACTTCCGCCTGCGCGACTGGCTCTTGAGCCGCCAGCGTTTCTGGGGTACCCCGATCCCGATCATCCACTGCGCCGAGTGCGGCGAGGTGCCGGTGCCGGACGATCAACTGCCTGTCACTTTGCCCGAAAACCTGCGCGGCGAGGCGCTGTCGCCGAGGGGCACCTCTCCTCTCGCCGCGGCACTGGAGTGGGTCAACGTCGAGTGCCCGAATTGCGGCCGGGCAGCCCAGCGCGACACCGACACGATGGACACCTTCGTGGACTCGTCCTGGTACTTCCTGCGCTTCGTCTCCCCGCACTACACCGAGGGACCGTTCGATCCGGCCAAGATCAATGACTGGATGCCGGTGGGCCAGTATGTCGGCGGCGTCGAGCATGCCATCCTGCACCTGCTGTATGCCCGCTTCTTCACCAAGGTCATCCACGACATGGGCCTCCTCGACGCGGACGAACCCTTCAGCGCCCTGCTCAACCAGGGGCAGGTCCTCAACGGCGGCAAGGCCATGAGCAAGTCCCTCGGCAACGGCGTGGACCTGGGCGAGCAGCTGGACAAGTTCGGCGTCGACGCCGTCCGCCTGACCATGGTCTTCGCGTCACCGCCCGAGGACGACGTCGACTGGGCGGACGTCTCGCCGTCGGGCTCCGCGAAGTTCCTCGCGCGTGCCTGGCGCCTTGGCCAGAGTGTCGCAAGCGAGCCTGGCGTCGATTTCTCAACTGGCGACCGGGCGCTGCGCACGGTGACCCACAGGACCATTGCCGACGCGGCGGAGTTGTTGGACAACAACAAGTTCAACGTCGTGGTGGCCAAACTGATGGAGCTGGTCAACGCGACCCGCAAGGCCATCGACTCCGGTGCCGGTGGCGCGGACCCTGCCGTCCGTGAAGCCGTCGAGGCCGTGGCAATCATCCTGAGCCTCTTCGCGCCGTACACGGCCGAGGACCTGTGGAACCAGCTGGGCCACCCGGCCTCGGTGGCGAACGCAGGCTGGCCCTCGTACGATGCCTCACTCCTCGTCCAGGAGACAGTCACCGCCGTCGTTCAGGTCCAAGGCAAGGTCCGTGACCGCCTGGACGTCTCGCCGGACATTAGCGAAGAGGACCTGCGCGAGCTCGCCCTGGCCAGTGAAAACGTTCAGCGTGCACTCGATGGCCGCGGTATCCGTACGGTGATCGTGCGCGCGCCTAAACTGGTCAACATCGTCCCGGCCTAGCCGGGAAACGGCCGTCGGCGCGTGCCGGCGGCCGGCCACCAGCTTCAGGAGGCTGCCTTGACGGACCGCGAACCACCCGCTTGGTTGTGGCTCAAGGAACGTTTGGCCCGGCTGCGCCAGTCGACGGCGCCGGGCCGCTTCGGGACCGAGCCGGCACCGATCGCGGTGCGCACCGCCATCGTCACAGACTCGGCTGCCGCACTCCCGCCCGAATGGGTCAAGGCTTTCGTCAGCGACGGCTGCCTCGCCGTCGTGCCGATGCCCGTCATGGTGGGCGAGGAGATCTATGGCGAGGGGGAGGACGACATTACCGAGACCCTCTCCGTGGCGCTGGCCGCCGGTTCCTCGGTGAAGACGTCCAGGCCGTCTCCGGGCCAGTTCGAACAGGCCTATCTCGCCGCCCGGGCCCGCGGTTTCGAAGCCGTTGTCTCCATCCACATTTCCGCCGGGCTCTCCGGCACCGCGGACGCTGCGAGGCTGGCCGCGCAACGCGTCCCCATCCCGGTGGAGGTCATTGACTCGCGCACCGTGGGAATGGCCCAAGGCATGGGTGTCCAAAGCGCTCTGGTTGCCGCCGCGGACGGCCGTTCGGCGGCCGAAGTCCGGCGCTTTGCCGAGGAGCGTTTGGCCCGCACCAAGGTCTACTTCTATGTGCCGAGCCTTGAACAGCTCAGGCGCGGTGGCCGAATCGGCACGGCGGCGTCCTGGCTCGGGGCCATGCTCTCCATCAAACCGATCCTGGCCGTCGACGACGGCAAGATCGTCCCGCTCGAGAAGGTGCGCTCAGCTGCCAAGGCCGTCGCCAGGCTCGAAGAAATCGTTGCTGCGGATGTCACGTCCCGGCCGGAAGGACAATCGCGGCTTGCGGTGCATCATTTTGGGAACCTGGCGGAGGCCGAGCGGCTCGCGGCCAGGCTTCGAGAGAACTGCGACGGTTGCCCGCCCGCACAGATCAGCGCCCTGCCTGCGGTGCTGGCGGCCCATGCCGGACTCGGTGTTTTGGCCGTGGTGGTCGGCGAAAGCAGCACACCCGGCGCGACGGCGCTTCCGGCGCCGAGCCAGGCGTAACCGCGATCACGAGCGCCGGTCTTATTTTGTCGTAGCCTCCTGGCAGAGTGTTTCCATGGAAGCCATCGGACACTCCGACACGCTGCAAGGGCTCGCGTACCGTGGGCCTTTCGGTGTGTCCCGCGGTTCCCGTGGTCCGCGTGGCAGTCTCGATTCAGGCGCCCCTCGAGGCTCGCTGTCCCTGGTAAATGTACGGGATGTGGGCGGCGGTCGGGCTGCCTTGGAGGGGGCCGTGGCTGCAGTGAGGTCGTTGAGCGGGAAAGCGGCCGACGACGTCGGGGTCCTGGGTTTCCAAGAAGCTGTCGCGTTCGCGGACGCGGTGGAGGAGCTCTCCCGCACCCTGGATTATCTCCAAGTGGTCGCCGCTTCTGCGCTCGACGCGGCCCGGAACGAAGAACACACCAGCAGGCCGGGCCGGACTAGCAGCTGGGCCGCCGAAACCGAGGCAGGTTGGGGC
Source organism: Arthrobacter alkaliphilus (assembly GCF_021483235.1). Taxonomy (GTDB): domain Bacteria; phylum Actinomycetota; class Actinomycetes; order Actinomycetales; family Micrococcaceae; genus Arthrobacter; species Arthrobacter alkaliphilus. The sequence goes on from NZ_JAKEEC010000013.1 coordinate 43,503, forward strand.
GCGGGCTGGACCTCCGGAAGCGCGGCAGGCCCGGAAGGCGCACAGGATAGTGGCGCGGGCTCGGTGCATCCCGATGCGGTGCATTCGGTGCAAGCAAGGGGAGGCGACCGTGGAGCGGAGTTCAGGTCCACGGCCGAGCATTTGCGCTCCTTGCTGCGGATCAGTGCCGCCGAGGCCCGCCGGCGGCTTGCCCTGGCCCGGGAGCTGCTGCCGGGCCGCGGCCTAACCGGGCAAGCGGTCCGGCCCCGGCACGAAGAAACCGCCGCCGCGCTGGCATCCGGGGCGATCGGATCTCGTTCAGCCGGGATCATCACCATGGCCGTGGAGAAGGTGCGTCCGATGTGCAGCCCGGAAAAGGCGGCCGAGGTGGAACGTGCCCTCGCCCGGACCGCGGAGGAAAACGATCAGGATTTCCTCAGCCGGGTTGCCCGGCGCTGGGTCGAGGCTATCGACCAGGACGGCCCGGAACCGTCCGAAGAATCCCTCCGCTATCACCAGGGAGCGTTCCTGCGCCGGCCCAGGCACGGCCTACAGCACGTGGAAATTTTCGCCACCACCGAACAATACGAACACCTGCTCACCGTCATGAACACTGCCACAAATCCCCGCATCGGGGCACCCCGCGGTACGGACCCGTCGGCCGGGGAACCGTCCGCCCAGTTGGACCGGCGTTCGCGGGCGCAGAAACTCCTGGACGGTCTGGTCGGGGCGTGCAAGCTCGCCCTGGCCGCCGGCTATCTGCCCGCCACGGGCGGCCACCGCCCGCATATCCTGGCCATAATCAACCACACCGAACTGTTCTCCTCTCGCGACCATCAGGAGCCGGGTGAGCCTGCGGTCCTGGGGACGGGGTCGTTCACGTTTACCGGGCCGGTTCCGGCCGCGGCATTGCGCAAGCTTGCCTGCGACGCGGACATCATCCCCGTGGTCTTGGGAGGCGAAAGTCAGGTTCTGGACATCGGGCGGGCATCACGGATATTCCCGCCGCAGATCCGCAAGGCCATCACGGCACGGGACAAGGGCTGCGCTTTCCCTGGGTGCACCATGCCGGCACCGTGGTGCGAGGCGCACCACATCGAGTATTGGTCCCGCGGCGGAGCGACCAGCACCGGCAATGGGACCTTACTCTGCAGCCATCACCATCACTTGATCCATAAGGAAGACTGGCACATCCAGGTCAACGACGGGATCCCCTGGTTCATCCCGCCACCCCACATAGACCCGCACCGGAAACCCCGAAGAAATCAGTACTTCCAGCTATGAGCCCGGAAATGGCCGGCCGTCGCCTGCCGGCACTGATCCTCCACAGGCACCCTGCGGCAGCTCTGTCCACATAGGACCGGACCGGGCTGCTGCTCCCGGCCCGGACGTTCTAGGCTCGTGGATATGCCACGCAGGAACCGAGCCTCACCCGCGGAGGATGCTGCGAGTGCGGCCCGGCTCCGATTTGCTGTCCGTCTTGCCCCGCCCTCGGACGACGCCTCTGACGCCCAGCCGAGGCACGTCAGCAAAAAAGAACCCCTGCTTCCAATGCAAACCTCGATGACAGCCGGCTCGGGGGTGGCCGGTGCGGGGGAACAGCCCGGCACCGATGACGCGTCCGAAGGAGCCGGACCTCCGCCCCGGCTTCGGTGGCGCACTCCTTGGCGCATACCCGTGCTGTTGGCTTTGCCTTGCTTGTTGCTGGTGATGTGGTTCTTCTGGCAGTCCTGGTCCGGGCAGCCCACCGTTGAGCCTCTCGTCCGGAGCTCCCACGCCGGAGCAACTCCGGAGGCGGGCGGGGGAAGCCGAAACCGAAGTGTCGACAGGGCCACAGGAGCACCCGATGGAGCCCAACTCCTCGTAGTCCATGTCGCCGGCGCCGTTAAGAACCCCGGTATCGTCAGGGTGCCCGCAGGGGCGCGGGTGTTCGATGCGATCGCAGCCGCTGGCGGTGCGGATTCGGCAGCCCAATTGGACAGTCTCAACCTTGCCGCCGTCGTGGAGGACTCGGCGAAGATTCATGTCCCGCGGATAGGGGAGGCCCTTCCGTCGCAGCGTGCGGGCCCGGTTGGCAGTGCTCCCGCAGCCGATGGAACAGGAGCCGGGACTTCCGGCGAGGGCAAAGTCAATCTCAATACCGCGACGGCCGAGGAACTCGGCGCCTTGCCCAGGATCGGCCCCGTCCTTGCGCAGCGTATCGTCGACTGGCGGCAGAAGCACGGACCGTTCGCTTCCGTGGAGGATCTTGATGCCGTGGATGGTGTTGGTCCCAAAATGATGGAAGCCCTTCTGCCGTTGGTGACGGTCTAGGTGCGTGGAGCAAGGGTGGGCCCGGGACGCCTGGACCTTCGGCTGGCCCCGTCCGCCGTTCTCGCGTGGGCGGTTTCGCTTGCGGCGGGTTATCTGCCCTCGCCGTGGACGGGAGCCGGGTGTGTGGCTTTGCTCGTAGCCGCGTGCCTTCTTCTCACCGCCCGGGCGGTGGCCGCTCCAAACCGGAGGAGTCTTGCGGCTACTTTGGCTGTCGCGTGCTTATTCGGAGCGGCAGTGACGGCCCACGCCGCAATGGACGCAGGGCTGCGCGACGGCGGCCCGGTGGCCAATGCTGCGGCTGCGCGCGACTCGGTAGTCATGAACCTGTTGATCGTGGGCGATCCACGCGAATTGGGCACGGATTCACGCGGCTCGGGACGATGGGCCGTACCGGCGGAAGTGATTGATATTGCCGCCGACGGCATGCTGATCCGCTCCCGCGCACGAATTCTGCTGACAGGAGGCGAAGGCTGGGACAAGGTGGTCACCGGTCAGGAGGTCAGGACGGCCGGAAATCTGAAGCCTGCAAAGCCGGGACAAGTCGAGGCCGGTGTTCTTGCCGCCGCCACCCCGCCCATGCGGCCAGACCCGGAAAGTCCCGCCGACAGTCCCCACGGTCCTGCCTACTTGAAAGAACAGTTCGCCTTGGCCGCCGAGGAGTTGGGGGGCGACGCTGCCGGGCTCCTTCCCGGAATGGTCACGGGCGACACCACCAACTTGGATGAAAGCCTGGAAACGGCGATGAAGACAACCGGCACCACCCACCTCACCGCGGTCAGCGGCGCAAATTGCAGCCTCATTCTTGGCGGCTTGGTACTACTGGCAAGAAGCTTCAGGATTGCCCGGGGATTCGCGGCAATCGTGGCCCTTGGCGGATTGGCGGCCTTTGTGATGATGGTCGGCCCGGACGCGAGCGTCCTCAGGGCTGCGGTCATGGGTGCTATCGGGCTCACCGCGCTAAGCAGCGGCAGGCGGGGCCGGAGCCTGGGCTTCCTCTGCCTGGCCGTAGCTGGCCTGCTCATCCTGGATCCCTCGCTTGGAATGAGCGTGGGGTTCCTCCTGTCAGTGCTCGCAACCTTGGGAATTATCCTGTTGGCACGGCCCATGGCGTCCTGGGCGCCAGTATGGGTGCCTCCCTGGCTGGCCTCCGCCGTCGCTGTTCCCTTGGCCGCACAGCTGCTCTGCAGCCCAGTGATCGTAGCCTTGCAACCGCAGTTCTCCAGCTACTCGTTGCTCACGAATATCGCGGTTGCTCCGTTTGTCGCACCAGTGACAATCCTGGGAACCCTTGCGGTTCCGCTTGTTCCGTTGCTCCCTTGGCTTGCAGTTGTTCCGATGGCCGTTGCCGGGGCCAGCGCGGGATTGGTGGCGGCAATCGCCAGGTTCTTCGCAGGACTGCCGGGGGCGGCCCTGCCGTGGCCGGAAGGGCCTGCAGGAATCGCCACCATGACGCTTTGGTCTGTTTTGAGCATCCTGATGGTGTGGCTGGTCCTGCATCCGACGCGGGTGGGCTCCGCCGTGCGATGGTTGCACGGCCGCCTGGTGCTCGTCATAGCCGCCGGCGAGTCGGCTCTCCGTGCTGGCCATGGGAGACTGGAAGCCTGCGAAAAACCCTCTGGAAGGAAGCAACATTGCCCGCTGCCCAGGTCTCCAAAGCTAAAACCCCTGCGGCGAACACCACCAGCTGGCGGGACATCACGCCAGCCGCCGTAGTGCTCATTACCGGACCTGAAGAATACCTCGGAATTCGGGCCATGGATCGGATCCGCTCACAGGTGCGGGCCGCGGCACCGGAAGTGGAAATCAGCAAGCTCAACGCAGGGAGCTACGAGTCCGGTTCCCTCGCAATGGCGGTCACGCCGTCACTATTCGATGAGGCAAAACTTGTCGAGATCGAGGGCCTCGAGTCCATGACCGATGCCTTCCTTGCCGATGCCTTGAAATATATAGCCCAGCCGGAGAACGACGTCGTGCTCGTCCTTCGCCATGCTGGCGGGGTGCGGGGAAAGAAGCTTTTGGACGCCATCAAGTCCTCCGGCTGGCCGGTAGTGGACTGCCAGCCTTTGAAAAAGGACGCCGAGAAAACAGCATTCGTCGTCTCGGAGTTCAAGGCAGGCGGCCGCCGGATCGAAGGCGAAGCCGTCCAGGCCCTCGTCAATGCAGTCGGTGCCAGCCTCTCCGAACTTGCTGCGGCATGCAACCAGCTCATCGCGGATGCAACCACCACTGTGGACGCGGCCACCGTGGAACGCTACTACGGCGGCCGCGTCGAAGCCACCGCATTCAAGGTTGCGGACGCCGCCATGGCCGGCAACGGGCCGCTAGCCCTGTCCAGCCTCCGGCACGCCCTCGCCACCGGGGTCGATCCCGTACCCCTGGTTGCCGCCCTTGCCTCCAAGCTCCGCACACTGGCTAAGGTCGCCGGCGCCCAGGGGTCGTCGGCACAAATCGCCAAGCAGCTTGGCATGCAGCCGTGGCTCGTGGAACAGGCCCAGCGGGATGTCCGGCGTTGGACGCCCGAAGGCTTGATCCGTTCCATCCAGGCCACGGCCGAAGCAGATGCCCAGGTAAAGGGCCTCTCGCGGGATCCGGTGTACGCGGTCGAGCACGCCGTCACCGTTATCTCCAACGCGGCCCGCGGCCGCTAGAGGCCGGCGCCCAGCCGGTGGCCGCTAGCGTCCGCTGCCCGGGCCATGAGCTATGGCTGCCCGGCGCCGTGAGTTTCGCCTGCACCCAAGCCCCTCAGGCATGCACGGGCGCCCGATAATCGACCTTTCGCCCCGGTTTTCCTTTATGCTTATGCCACCGGGGAAGTAAGCATGCTTATATTTATCGGGTGAAAGCAGGCAAAGACGATGAACGCGATCGGGGCATCTGAGCCCGAAACACCGCAGTCTTCAAGGAGCCAGGCGGAATCGGAAGATGCCCCAGGGAAGGATTTACCTCTTCCGAAGCCGCGTTCACCTATAGGCCGGTTCTTCGGTCTGCTCGGGCCGGGTCTGGTGACCGGGTCCGCAGACGATGACCCATCGGGAATCGCGACGTACGCCCAGGCCGGTGCCACGTTCTCCAACGGCATGCTCTGGACCGCTCCCGTTACCTTGCCGATGATGATGGTCGTCCAGGAAATGTGCGACCGCACCGCCTTGGCCACGGGCGACAGCCTCGGCAAGCTTGCCCGCCGGAAGTTCTCCCGCAAGCCGCGGGTGATGATCGGCATCCTGATCGTGGCACTGCTGGTGGCCAATACGCTGAATGCAGCGGCGGACCTGATGGCGATCGGGCAAGGCATGGCTCTGCTGGGTGCGGGACCGGGCCACCTCTGGAGCGCCGTCGCCGGAATCGGCATCGCCGTTGCCTTGATGACGGGCGGCTTCAAGACCATCGCGCGGATCTTCAAGTGGCTCTGCTTGGCCCTGCTGGCATACGTGGCGGTCCTCTTCGTGGCCAAGGTGGACTGGGCCGACGTCGTGGCAGGGGTCCTGGGCCTGCAGTTCCGGTTCAGCCTGGATTACCTCGGGCTGATCGTGGCGGTCCTCGGAACCACCATCTCCCCGTACCTGTTTTTCTGGCAAAGCGAAGACCGGATCGAGGAACTCCGGGAGGAGGACGACCGAGCCGGCGATCACGCACTCGGCCTCAAGTACCGTGCCGCGGCTCCGGCCAGGCGCAAACTCCGTGAAGCGCGCACCGATGTGTTTACCGGGATGTTCTTCTCGGTCCTCGTCATGTTTGCCATCATCGCGGCCACCGCCGCGACCTTGGGCAAAAACGGCACCGACGTCAAGACCGCAGCCGACGCCGCCAAGGCCCTGGAACCCATCGTTGGTCCGGCCGCAAAGTACCTCTTCGCCGCCGGGTTCATCGGTTCAGGGATCCTCGCTGTCCCTGTCCTGGCGGCTGCGGGAGCCTCCGGGCTGGCCGGGCTGCTCGGCAAAGAGTGGGGATTCGACAAGCAACCCAAGAAGGCCCCCCTCTTCTATATGCTGCTCGGCGTGGGGACCATCGGCGGCGTTGTCATCAGTTTCTTCACCTCCGACCCCATCGGACTGCTCATCCTCAGCGCCATCATCAACGGAATAGCAGCGGCACCATTCCTCATTGTCACGATGCTGATCGCGAGGGACCCCGAACTCATGGGGAAGTATCGCAACGGAAAACTAGCTTCGACACTGGGCTGGTCAACGACCGCCATCATGGTTGTGGCCGGCGCCATCGGCATCTGGACCACCGTCAGCGGCGGCGCCTAAGAGGCGGCGGCCTGCGGCTAGGCGGAATCAGGTCTGTTCGAGGAGCTGCTGATAAAGCGCCCGCGTCCGCGGGCTGGGCGAGACGCCAAGCTGGTCGCGGAGAAGGTCGGCCAGCAGGCCGTACACGGTCAGCGCCTCGGCCAGGTTGTCCTGGGCGGCGAGAGCCTGCATCAGGTAGCGATGACCGCTTTCGCGGAGTGGGTCCAGGGCGATGAGTCGGCGGCCGGCACGGAGCGCACCGGCGAGTTCAGCGCCGCCGATGCCGAGCTCGGCGGCGGCATAACACTCAAGCGATCGGAGCCGGATCTCGGCGAGCTGGCTCCGGGTCTGGTCGATCCAATCCGCATCCTCGCCAGGCAGGAATCCGCGTTCGGCGACGAACAGGGCGACCAGCGCCGGCCCCCAGGCACGCGTCCAGTTCTTCTGTGCCACGGCGGACTCGGCGCGGTGGATTGCCTCCACGGCAGCTTCGAGGTCGATCCAGGCACCAGGCAGGTGAAGCTGGACAGTGACACGGCCATCCACAGCGTCCGGACCGAAGACGTGGCGAAGCTTGGAGAGCAGCGGATTGAGACGGGCATCGATTCCAGTGGAATCGGGGGAGCGCCACAACGCCTCGATGAGCTCGTCCCGGGGCACCTGCCGGTGCCGGTTGACCACGAGGTAGGTAAAAAGCAGGCGTCCCTGACGGCCGGGAAGGCCATGATCGACCCTTAGCCCGTCCCGTTCCACAACCAGCGGTCCGCAAATTTGCAGACGCAGCGCTGACTGCACGGTCATGACACCATGATCCCATGGGCTTCCATCATTTCGGAGAGGGACCCAGCAGTTTTAGGAGGTCGTTATGGCTAAGCTCATCCGATGCGAATGCGGTTTCGTCGGCCGCGGTGATACCGAGGAGGAAGTGATCGGGGCGATCCGCGGCCACCTCGCCAGCGACCACCCGGTGCTGCTCCAATCCGTCAGTCGCGAGGATCTGCTGGGCTGGATTGAAGTGGAATAGCCAGACGCGCCCTGACGCCAAGGTAGCGCCAACCTTGAGCCAACATTGGCCCAAGGACGAGGCGGGAGACTGTGGACATGCTCATCGAACCCATCTGGCTGGTAAATCATTTGTCCGACCCTGCCGTCCGCGTCGTCGAAGTGGACGTGTCCGCGGCCTCCTACAACCAATGGCACATCGACGGTGCCGTACTCTGGAACGTCTACGCAGACCTCAAACAAGACGGGTATAGCCCGGTCGGCAGGCAGGCCATCGAGCGGCTGTTGGCTCGCTCCGGCATTGGCCTGGACTCGACGGTTGTGCTCTACGGATACGCCCCGGCCCTCGGCTATTGGCTGCTCAAGACATACGGTCACGCCGAGGTCCGCATCCTGAATTGCTCCCGCGACACGTGGCGTGCCGAAGGACATCCCACGAGCACGTCCACGGCCCATGTAGAGGCGGCACCGTACGAGCTCAATGAACGGAACGAGCTCCTGTACGCCGACATGCAGGCCGTCCGCCAGGCCATCGGCCGTCCTGGAACGACTATCCTGGATGTCCGCTCCGAGTCCGAGTACGCCGGTGAGCGGTTCTGGCCGTCCGGCGGAATGGAGCCGGGAGGGCGCGCCGGACACATCCCTACCGCCGTTCACCGGCCATTCGGCGATCTCTACGACCAAAAAGGCGCATTCCGCCCGGCCCACGAGCTGCGCCAGGCGCTGGCGGTGCCGGAGCTCGAAGGAGAGGACGAGCTGATCACATACTGCACAGTCGGTGGCCGCGCGGCTACGGCGTGGTACGTGCTCACCGGACTTCTCGGCCGGGAGCGTGTGCGGGTCTACGACGGATCATGGGCCGAATGGGGCCTTCGCCCCGACACCCCGGTGGAGACACCCCATCTCGCTCCGCATTAAAGATGCACATTAAAGAGCCACGCTTTAAAGACCTGAGGCCGGCACCCGTTGGGTGCCGGCCTCAGGCGTTCAGCTCAGTCGAACTGGATAAACCTTAGAGTGCGTTGACCTTTTTGGAGATCGCCGACTTGCGGTTTGCAGCGTTGTTCTTGTGAATAACGCCCTTGCTGACAGCCTTATCCAGCTTACGGCTGGCAGCAACAAGAGCCTTTGCAGCGGCATCCTTGTCCGTGGACTCAACGGCGACGGCAACGGCGCGGATGGCCGTCTTCAGCTCAGACTTGACGGCGTTGTTACGCAGGCGAGCCTTCTCGTTGGTGAGGATGCGCTTCTTCTGGGACTTGATATTAGCCACGTGTGTGAACTCTCTTTTTAATGCGGAAATGGTCTAGAGGGTTGTCAGGTTGGCCATCGACTGAGCGGCGTGGGGATGCCTATGGCAGCCAACCATGAGTGGCCGTCGACCTGCACGGACACACAGCCATAAATATTATCAGACTCGGCGCTTTTCCGGGGATTTCGGGTTTACGCCGGGTCGTGTTGCTTGTTGAGCCGTCGCGCGACGAGTTGGAAAGTGCGTTTGTCGAGGACGGCACCCTCACGCCGGATGTCCGCCGGATCAATGCGCACCACCCGGTCTACCTTGACCTCGCTGGGCCTGCCTTGCCGGTCCCAGGAGCCGGTTCCGATGTCGACGTAGTCATCGGAACGCCGGCCGTTGTCGTGGTCTTTGCTGGTCAGCATCAGCCCCAGCAGCCACCCGCCGTCGCGCCCTACCAGCAGGACCGGGCGGTCCTTGCCCTGGGAATAGTCCTCTTCGTACGGCACCCAGGACCACACGATCTCCCCGGGATCCGGCTTGCCGTCGGGATGGGGGGAGTACCGCGGAGACACGGTACCCCGGTAGTCGCCCGGGTAGGGCCGGGAAAGCTGCCCGACGCCGGACGTTGCGTTCCGGTCCCGGCCCGCCCTCGCCGAAGCCCGGACCTTCCGGGGCCGGCGAGGGGATGTGCCGGCCGCGGGCCCGACGATCCGCCGGAGGTAGCCCAGGGAGCCTTTAAAGAGCCTGCCAATCAAGTTTGTGTCCGAAGCCATGGAACCACCGTACTTTCCTGTGCCGCACAAAACGCGTCGCACCCGAGGCGCACGCGAAGCATCGAAGGCAGCTGCCTACGCCTCCCGCATTGCGACGGCGCCCGATCACAGTGCACAAGGGGCGTCATGTTCATGGGAGACTATTAGTTCAGATATGCGGCTTTGCCCGGAATGGTCCACACCAGTCCGGAGTCCGGCCGTGTGAGTATCGACAGTAAGGACCCTGCGTGTCTCCCATGGCCCGCACCGCACCGGTGCCCGCCGCGACAGATCCGGCCCTCATCCGGAACTTCTGCATCATCGCCCATATCGACCACGGCAAATCCACCCTGGCCGACCGCATGTTGCAGTACACCGGCGTCGTCAAGTCCCGCGACATGAAGGCCCAGTATCTGGACCGCATGGATATTGAACGCGAACGCGGCATCACCATCAAGTCCCAGGCCGTCCGCATGCCGTGGGAGCTGGATGGCATAAGCTACGCCCTGAACATGATCGATACCCCCGGCCACGTCGACTTCACCTACGAGGTCTCCCGGTCCCTCGCGGCCTGTGAAGGCGCGGTCCTGCTCGTGGATGCCGCCCAAGGCATCGAGGCCCAGACCCTCGCCAACCTTTACTTGGCGATGGAAAACAACCTCAACATCATTCCGGTACTCAACAAGATCGACCTTCCGGCCGCGCAGCCCGAAAAGTACGCCGCGGAACTCGCCAACCTGATCGGGGGCGATCCCGAGGACGTCCTGCGCGTATCCGGCAAGACCGGCGTAGGCGTGGAGGCCCTCCTGGACAAGATCGTCCGCGATCTGCCAGCCCCTGTCGGTGACCCGGACGGTCCGGCGCGCGCCATGATCTTCGACTCCGTGTACGACACCTACCGCGGCGTGGTCACCTACGTCCGCGTCGTCGACGGCATGCTGCACCCGCGCGAGCGGATCCAGATGATGTCAACCCGTGCCACCCACGAGCTCCTGGAGATCGGTGTCAGCTCTCCGGAACCCACTCCCACCAAGGGATTGGGCGTCGGCGAAGTAGGCTACTTGATCACCGGCGTGAAGGACGTCCGCCAGTCGAAGGTCGGCGACACCGTGACCAACATGGCCAAGCCCGCTTCCGAATCCCTCGCCGGTTACGCCGATGCCAAGCCCATGGTCTTCTCCGGCTTGTACCCGCTGGACGGCACGGATTATCCCGTCTTGCGCGACGCCCTCGAGAAGCTGATGCTCAACGACGCCGCCCTCGTCTACGAACCGGAGACGTCGGCCGCGCTGGGCTTCGGATTCCGCGTGGGCTTCCTTGGCCTGCTGCACCTGGAAATCACGCGCGAGCGCCTCGAACGCGAATACAACCTCGACCTCATCTCCACCGCTCCCAACGTTGAGTACGAGGTCACCCTCGAGGACAAGCGGGTCGTCCACGTCACCAACCCGAGCGAGTACCCGACGGGCAAAATCGCGGAAGTGCGCGAACCGATGGTCTCGGCCACCATCCTTGCGCCCAACGAATTTGTGGGCGCCATCATGGAGCTGTGCCAGAGCCGCCGCGGTGTCATGGGCGGGATGGACTACCTGTCCGAAGACCGGGTGGAGATCCGTTACCGCCTCCCGCTCGCCGAAATCGTCTTCGATTTCTTCGACATCCTCAAATCCAAGACCCGCGGCTACGGTTCGCTTGACTGGAAGGCCGACGGCGACCAGGTCGCCGACCTTGTCAAGGTGGACATCATGCTCCAAGGGGAGCAGGTTGATGCCTTCAGCGCCATCACCCACCGGGAAAAGGCCTATGCCTACGGCGTCATGATGACGAGCAAGCTGCGGGAGCTCATTCCCCGCCAGCAGTTCGAGGTGCCCATCCAGGCGGCCATCGGTTCGCGGATCATCGCACGTGAGAGCATCCGCGCCATCCGCAAGGACGTCCTTGCCAAATGCTATGGCGGTGACATCACGCGTAAGCGCAAACTTCTGGAAAAGCAGAAGGAAGGCAAGAAGCGCATGAAGATGGTGGGCCGCGTGGAAGTGCCACAGGAAGCGTTCATCGCGGCGCTGACCACCGACGAGTCCAAGGACAAGGCCAAGAAGTAACCAGTGCCTAGCGTTCTACCCCTCGGCGATCCGGCACCTGCGGACGGCCTCTTGCCGCCGCAGGTGCTCGACGGCGTCGATTCACGCCGATTTGGACTGTACGTGCACATACCTTTCTGTGCCGTGCGTTGCGGATACTGCGATTTCAACACCTATACCGCCACTGAGCTCGGCGGCGGGGCCTCGCAGGACGCCTACGCGTCCACTGCCATTTCGGAAGTCGAGTTCGCCGTCCAGGCGATGGATGCCTCGGGACTGCCTCGGCGGCCTCTGAGCACGGTCTTCTTTGGCGGCGGCACGCCCACCCTGTTGCCCGCCGAGGACCTCGCACGGATCCTGACGGCCGCCGTCGGGCACTGGGGCCTTGAAGACGGAGCCGAAGTCACCACTGAGGCGAACCCGGACTCTGTGACGCCGGAGTCGCTCCAACTGCTCGCCGAGGCGGGCTTCACGCGGATTTCCTTTGGCATGCAATCGGCTGTGCCTCACGTCCTCAAGGTCCTGGACCGCACCCACACCCCCAGCCGGGTCCCCATGGTGGTCCAGTGGGCGCGCGACGCGGGCCTTGCGGTGAGCCTGGACCTGATCTACGGCACCCCGGGTGAATCCATGGCTGATTGGCAGACCTCCCTCGAGACCGCCTTGTCCTACGAGCCGGACCACATCAGCGCCTATGCACTGATCGTGGAAGAAGGCACGAAGCTGGCGGCACAGATCCGGCGCGGAGAGGTTCCCGGAATCGACGACGACGACCATGCTGCCAAGTACGAGCTCGCCGACCAGCTGATCAGCGCCGCCGGGCTGGACTGGTACGAGGTCAGCAACTGGTCCCGCACACCCGAACAGGCATGCAGACACAACCTTGCCTACTGGCGGGGGGACGATTGGTGGGGCATCGGACCCGGTGCGCATTCACACATGGGCGGCGTGCGATGGTGGAACGTCAAGCACCCCACCGCCTACGCCGGCAGGCTCGGCAGCGGGGCCTCACCGGCCGCGGGACGGGAAACGCTCGACGCCGCAACCCGGGAAGTGGAGCGCATCATGCTGGAGGCGCGGCTCGGCACGGGGCTTCACGTCGATGCACTCGACAAGGTTGGCCGCCACGCCGTCGCGGGCCTCATTGCCGACGGCCTGGTTGAACCTGCGGCAGCCTTCCAAGGACGGCTGGTCCTGACCATCAAGGGCCGGCTGCTCGCGGATGCCGTGGTGCGCCGGATCCTCCCGGACTAGCGCGCGCCGCTGCCGAAGCGCGGAAGGCCGAAGCTCCTAAGGCGCCCGCGGACGCGGGCTACTTGATCCAGCGCAGGTTGAAGCGGTACCGGTGCGGCTGTCCGTGGTTGACCCGGATTCCGGCCGACACCGAGTAGCAGGTCACGGCGACCCAAATAGCGGTCGCCAAAACCGCGAACAGGTTTCCCACCACCGGGAGCAAGACGAGGATATTCGCGAGGACCGCCGCGATCGTCGGAGGCAAAGTGAAGTTGAGCGCTTCCTTGGATTCCTGGGCCGTGAACGGGCCGCGGTCGCGGAAGATCAGGTAGATCAGGAGCGAGGGGACACAACCAAGGATCCCGCCGAAGTGCGCCAGGGTTGCCCACTGCCGGTCTTCCGAGGCGGTCAAGGGCAGCGCATTGGCAGGAACACCGTGGTACTGGGACCGGCCCGAGGTGCCATCCCGATCGTCAGGAGCGTTGTCTGCCACAGTTTCTTCCTTTGGGTCTCTAATGGTCCAGTGTTGCTGTCCCAGAATACTTGCTTGGCGCGCCGTCAGCCGACCAAGTCCCGCGCACTGGCCGAGTGACCGATCATGGAACGGTGAGGAAATCGATCACTTCCTCCACGCGACCCAGCAACGAAGGCTCCAAATCGGCGTAGCTGCGGACTGCTCCCAGAAGCTTCTGCCAACCCAGTCCGATGTCTTCGGCCGTCTCATGCGGCCAACCAAATGCCTTGAGGATCCCGGTCTTCCAGTCCGTGCCGCGCGCGATCGCCGGCCATTGCGCGATACCCAAGGTCTTGGGCCGGATTGCCTGCCAGACGTCCACGTAGGGGTGTCCCACAATCAGGACGTTTCCTGCCGCGCCCGGCAGCGTCATGGCATCGGCAGCAATCCGCGATTCTTTCGAATCCGGTACGAAGTGGTCCACGAGGATCCCAAGCCGGCGTCCCGGGCCAGGGGAGAACGCGGCTATGGCCGACTTGAGATCGTCCACGCCATGCAAGGGTTCGACGACGATGCCCTCCACCCGGAGGTCATCTCCCCACACCTTTTCCACGAGTTCGGCGTCGTGCTTGCCTTCCACCCATATCCGGCTCGCCTTGGCAACCTGGGCCCGCTGGCCGGAGACGCGGACCGATCCTGACGCTGTCCTGCCTGTTTGCGCTGCACCCGTGGCGACGGCTGGGCGCGGGGCCGGCGGCAGGAGCTTTACGGCTTGCCCCTCGAGCAGGAATCCGAAGCCGAGCCGGTACGACTTGGACTTTCCCCGGCGGTCCTCCAGGACCACGATGTGCATCCCTCCGGACTTCTCCACCCTGGTCACGGCGCCAACCCAACCGGACTGAACGTCTTCCAGGACCATTCCCCGTTCAACGGGAACCTCCGGCAGTAGCCGTTTGGCAGGGGAGGAGAGGTCTTGCGGGCCCCAATTGTCGTAAGACACGGTCTTCACACCACTTTGCGCTAGGGGGATCGGTCACGGTCCGTGGCATTGCGCGGGACCGCGCGGGAATCGTGTTCGCCGCGAGCGGTACCAATGCTAACAACGAGGTGGCTCATACTAGACTTGTTAGCACTTGGGCATGTTGAGTGCTAATTGTTGAAATGTTGATTGGAGGTGGGCAGTGAGCGAACCACGCAAGCTTGAAGTGTTACGCGCCATCGTGGAGGACTACGTTCACTCCCGCGAGCCCGTCGGCTCCAAAGCCTTGGTCGAACGGCACCATCTGGGAGTGTCGAGCGCAACCATCCGCAATGATATGGCCCTTCTGGAAGAAGAAGGACTCATCGCCGCACCGCATACGAGCGCGGGCCGCATTCCTACGGACAAGGGCTATCGCCTGTTCGTCGACCGCATTTCCGAGGTCAAACCCCTTTCGGCAGCCGAACGCCGGGCCATCCACTCGCTGCTTGAGGGACCCGACGACGTCGAGGACATCCTCGAGCGCACCGTCCGGCTGCTCTCCCAACTGACCAACCAGGTCGCGGTCGTGCAGTATCCGCACCTGAGCCGCGCGCGGGTCAGGCACATTGAGTTTGTCCTTTTGGCGCCGCGCCAGATCCTGGTGGTGTTGATCGCTGATTCGGGCAAGGTAGAACAGGGCGTTGTGCATGCTGCGACGGACGCAGCTGACGAAGAGCTCATGGCCCTGCGTACGCGGTTCCTTGGAAGCATCGCCGGCTCCCAGCTGGACCTCATGCCGCAAGTGCTGCCCTCGGTGGTTGCATTGTGCCCGCCAGCGCTCCGGACCCTCGCCGGAGCACTTGCCCTCGGCCTGGAAAGGCTTGCCGAGCGGAGCCGCGACGAACGCATGGTGATGGCCGGCACGGCAAACCTGGCCCGCTCCAACGTGGACTTCCCGCTCAGCATCGGTCCGGTCCTCGAAGCGCTGGAGGAGCAGGTTGTCATGTTGCGGCTGTTGTCCGACATGGCCGAAGACCCCCGGGGCGTCACTGTCAGCATCGGCCGCGAAAATCCCTATGACGGCCTCTCCGAGGCTTCGGTGGTTGCCACGGGCTACGGTCCGGGAAGCAGTGCCAAGATAGGCATCCTTGGACCCACCCGCATGGACTATCCCAATACCATGGCGGCCGTCCGTGCCGTCGCACGCTACCTTTCCCGCATCCTGGGCGGCTGACAGCCTCGGCTGGAAACCGCCTCGCACGAAACGCAGTGGAACCGTATACAAGGAAGAGATACCGACTTTGAGCAGTCACTATGACGTTCTGGGCGTCTCGCCGGAAGCAACCGGCGAGGAGATCAAGAAGGCCTACCGCAAGCTTGCGCGCAAGCTCCACCCCGATGTGAACCCCGGGACCGGCGCGGCAGAGGAATTCAAGGCGGTGACCCACGCTTACGAGGTCCTCTCCGACCCTCAGAAGCGCCGCGTCTACGACGCCACCGGCAACGAGAACGGCACCGACAACGGATTCGGCGGCGGATACGCGGGCCAGGGTTTCGCCTTCCAGGACATC
The DNA here is from genome assembly GCF_021483235.1 of Arthrobacter alkaliphilus. GTDB lineage: Bacteria > Actinomycetota > Actinomycetes > Actinomycetales > Micrococcaceae > Arthrobacter > Arthrobacter alkaliphilus. The sequence continues at coordinate 59,318 of NZ_JAKEEC010000013.1, forward strand.
TTCGACACCTTCTTCGGCGGAGGCGGGGGCGGCATGCAAGGCCCCGCGTCACGCGTGCGCCGCGGTCAGGACGCCTTGATCAGTGTCCGCATAGACCTTCGCGAGGCGGTCTTCGGTGTCAACAAAAAGCTTGAGGTGGACACCGCGGTCGTCTGCCCGACGTGCGAAGGCTCTTGCTGCCGTCCGGGCACCCACCCGGAACGCTGCGACATCTGTGGCGGCTCGGGCCAGGTCCAGCGTTCCGTGCGATCGATCCTCGGCCAGGTCATGACCGCTGCCCCTTGCGGAACGTGCGAAGGCTTCGGCACGGTCATCAAGGATCCGTGCAACGAGTGCAACGGCCAGGGGCGCATTCGCAGCCGCCGTTCCCTGACGGTCAAGGTGCCCGGCGGCGTCGCCACCGGGACCCGTATCCAGCTGTCGTCGCAAGGCGAAGCAGGTCCTGCAGGCGGACCTCCCGGCGACCTCTACGTCGAGATCCGGGTCAACAACGATCCGACCTACATGCGGGAAGGCGACGACCTTCACGCCACCTTGAGCGTCCCCATGACTGCGGCGGCACTGGGTACCGAGCTCAAGCTTGAGACCTTCGACGGTCCCCAGGAAATCGACGTCAAGGCAGGCACGCAGTCCGGCGAAGTCATCACCCTGCGTGGACTGGGCGTTACCCATCTCCGCGGCTACGGCAGGGGGGATCTCAAGGTGCACCTGCACGTCGAAACGCCCGCCAAGCTCGACGCCGCACAGGAAGACCTGCTTCGTCAACTGGCCAAGCTGCGCGGCGAACAGTTCACCGACGGCAAGCTCGTGGCCAGCGGCGGGATGTTCGCGAAGTTGCGGGACAAGCTCGGTAACCTGTAGCGGTGAGCAACCCCGTCTTCTTCACTCCGGCCGGCACGCTTGAGGGGCTGGGCGCCGGCGACTTTTTCGTGCTCGACGGCGCCGAAGCCAGGCATGCGATCACCGTCAAGCGGCTCGAGATCGGCGAAGCCGTCGACATCGCCGACGGCGCCGGCAAACGGCTCACAGGCACCGTGAGTGAGACCGGGCAGGGAACCCTGACCGTCCTGGCTTCCGCGGTCCGGGAGGAACGCCGGCCCGCCGTGCGGCTCGTCCTGGTCCAAGCCCTTGCAAAGGGTGACCGTGACGAGCTCGCCGTCGAGACAGCAACGGAACTGGGGATCGACGCCGTCGTGCCCTGGCAAGCGGAACGTTCCATCGTCCGTTGGAAGGGTGACCGGGCCGCCAAAGCCCACGCAAAATGGCAATCCGTCGCCACTGCAGCCGCCAAGCAGGCACGGCGTGCGTGGATTCCCGAGGTGCGTGCCGCCGTCGACGGCTCCGGCCTGGCTGCGGCGGTTGCCGCGGCCAGCCTCGCGGTCATCCTGCACGAGGACGCGAAACGTCCGTTGCGGGAGGTCCTGGAGAAGTGGCGCTCCGAGGTTTCCGACGCGGATGCCGGGGTTGAACGGGAAATCCTGCTCATCGTCGGCCCGGAGGGAGGCATTTCGCCGCGCGAAGTGACAAAGCTCAGCGACGTCGGCGCTGTCGCCGCGCTCCTGGGCCATCACGTGCTTCGGTCCTCGACGGCGGGTCCCGCCGCCGTCGTGCTCGCAAGCGATATCCTCGGCCGCTGGTAGCCCGCAGCGGAGGTTGAGTTCAGCGCAGGTTGAGTTCAGCGCACGTTGAAAGAACGCGTGTCTGTCGCGACGTCGACATCCTTGGGACCCACAATGGAGACCCGCAATTCATAGCGGCCCGCTCCGAGCCCCACCGTGAAGCTGAAGGCCCCGCCTTGCGCCGGAACGGTTGAAGCTGTGGTTTGCCCGGTGAGGTAGGAGGACTTGTCGCCGTTGGGACCCTCGCGAAGGATCTGCCAATGCAGTTTCTTCGAGGGGTCCGTGCTGCGGCCGCTGAACTTGACCGGACCGGCAGGGAAGGTGACGTCCTCCTGCGGGTCGATGATCCACACCGGGGCCACCATGGAAGCGTCGCGGACCATCGGATCGCCCAGCTTGACCTGCCCGAATGCCATGTAGTCCGTGTGCCCGTCCACCAGGATGGTCACCTTGATCTGCTGTCCGGAATCGATAAGGCCTGAACTCGCAGCCGCGGCCGTAGCGGTGTAGACGAGCTGCTGGACCGCCCGCTGTGCCATCCCGGCATCGAGATTGGAATTGAACGCGTCCCGGGAAACATCCACCGTGACCACGTTCTTGCCGGAAATCGACGTTGCCAAGCTGCCCGGGTTCTGCCAAGGAGTGAAGAAATCATGATCGAACGGCTTCTGCGACATCATGATCCGAAGGGCCGTGGTCATCGGGTTCTCGTTGCCCGGGTTGTCACGGAATTCCCGGTAGAGGAACGTGTCCGTGTCGCTGCGCCCGATCCAGTACACCGGGATCTTGTTGGAGGCCTGGGTAGTTTCGAGGGGAGCGTTGCTGTCGGGGGCCGCCTGCAAGGCAGCGCTCGGGGTGGGGAGCGGCGTCGTGGAACCCTGGGCGGTGCGATCGGCAGTGCATCCCGACAGGAACAAGGCAGCCGTCAAGGCGGTCACAAGCACCGCGGAATGTTTCCGGGGGCGTGTGCCGTGTGGAGTGACGGCTGGCCTGGTGATCTTGGGTCCCTGCTCGTGTTCGGCCGCGGCAGCGGCGGGGGAGTCATGCGCCCGGCGGGCGCAGGGGCATTTTTGCCCATGAATCAGAATGTCACAGTCGCCCGCCCCCGGGCTGGCGTTTAGGTACCCGGGAAGCCAACTGCAATCCGATTGATACGCGGTCGATGCCGAGTTGATACCAAAGCGCCGCGAACCGGCCCTCCACGGCCTCGCCGGGAAAGTGCAGAACCACCCCGGAGACTGGCTGGCGTAGGATTGAAAGCAATCCGTGGCCCGCGTTCCTGCCCCAACCGGCAGGCGGACATCGGAGCAAAACGATGGACATCACCAAGCCGGAGGAGCACAGGCCGCAAGGCCAGCACTATGACAGAATCATTGAACGGGCGGCCCAAGGCCGGCAGCGTTGAGACAGGTCCGGCCGAGTTTCCACACTCTGTCCCGGGCGCTCGGACGGAAGTTGTCATCTTTGACGACTCGGATCAGATGGTTCAGACCCTCGGCAGCCATGATGAGGCCTTGCGCTACATCGAAGCCCAGTTCCCCGGCGTCGACTTCCATGTGCGCGGCAACGAGCTCTCCTTCAGCGGGCCGTCGAGCGACGTTCCCCGGATCATGCGGCTTCTGGAAGAAGTCCGCGCCTTGGTAGTCAAGGGGACGGTCATCACCCCGGAGGTGCTCCAGCAGCTCGTTTCCCTGTTGCGGAGCCAAACGCTGCAAAACCCGGTCGAGGTCCTGACCCACAACATCCTTTCGAGCCGCGGGCGCACCATCCGGCCCAAGACGCTCAACCAGAAAAACTATGTCGACGCCATCGACGACAACACCGTGATCTTCGGAATCGGCCCTGCGGGTACAGGCAAGACGTACCTGGCGATGGCCAAGGCAGTCCAGGCACTGCAGCTCAAGGAAGTCAGCCGCATCATCTTGACGCGGCCCGCCGTCGAGGCAGGAGAGCGCCTCGGCTTCCTGCCGGGCACGTTGAGCGACAAGATCGACCCTTACCTGCGTCCCTTGTACGACGCTTTGCACGACATGATGGACCCGGAATCGATCCCGCGGCTCATGGCTGCCGGGACCATTGAGGTAGCACCGCTTGCATACATGCGCGGCCGTACGCTCAACGACGCGTTCATCATCCTCGACGAGGCACAAAACACCACCGCAGAACAGATGAAGATGTTCCTGACCCGCCTTGGCTTCGGCTCCAAGATGGTTGTCACCGGAGATATCACCCAGGTGGACCTGCCCTTCGGCGCGACCTCCGGGCTCCGCATTGTCCAGGAGATCCTCAGCGGGATCGACGACGTGAACTTCACGGTGCTGGATGCTTCCGACGTCGTCCGGCACCGGCTCGTCGCGGACATTGTGTCCGCCTATAGCAAGTGGGACGAAAAGCACCGGATGCGTGCCCAGCACACGCCCATCCACGACAAGCGGGGAGAACACCGATGAGCATCGAGGTCAACAACGAGTCCGGCGTCCAGGTGGACGAGGCACAATTGGTGACGCTTTCGCGCTTCATCTTCGAGCGGCTCTACATTCACCCGCAGGCCGAACTTTCCATCCTCCTGGTCGACGAACCGGCCATGGAAAAGCTCCACATCGAACTCATGGACGAACCCGGCGCCACCGATGTGCTCTCTGTTCCGATGGACGAGTTGACGCCGGGCACACCGGGCAAGTCCGCTCCGCAGGGCATGCTGGGCGACATCGCCATCTGCCCGCAAGTGGCAGAGGTCCAGGCGCGCAACGCCGGCCATTCAACGCAGGACGAAATGCTCCTGCTCTGCACGCACGGGATCCTTCACCTGCTCGGGTTCGACCACGCCGAGCCGGAGGAAAAGGAAGAGATGTTCGGCCTGCAGCGCGAACTGCTGTCCGCGTTCCTTGGCAAGGACGCACCCATGGAGACCATGCTGTGACCTCGCTCATCCTGGTCGGGATGGCGCTGGTTTTCCTCAGTTTCGTCGCCCTGCTGACCGCGGCTGAAGCTGCCTTCACCTTCCTGCCGCGGCATGACGCGGAACAATCCGTTGTCAAGAGCCGGGGGAATTCACTTCGCAGCATCCTGGCGCAGCCCCTTGCGCACATTCGCGCGCTCCGGTTCTGGCGGATCTGGTTCGAGATGGCGGCGGCGGTGGCGGTCGCCGTCGTCATGCACAGTATCCTCGACAACGTCTGGCTTGCCGGTTTGGCGGCGACCGGCATCATGGCGATCATAGGATTCGTCCTGGTGGGGGTCTCACCCCGTCAACTCGGCCGCGCCCACTCGGGTACCGTGGTTCGCTTCACGGCGCCGCTCATCAGGTTCCTGTGCTGGATCCTTGGCCCAATCCCTGGCTGGCTCGTCGCGATCGGCAGTACGGTGGCACCCGGCGCGCCGAGCGGCGACGAAGCATTCTTCAGCGAAGAAGAATTCCGTGAACTCGTCGACAGGGCCACGGAATCCGACATGATCGAGGACAGCGAAGCCGAACTGATCCAATCGGTCTTCGACTTCGGCGACACCTTGGTCCGCTCGGTGATGGTTCCCCGGACGGACATTGTGAGCATCGAATCGGGGTCCAGCCTTGAGCAGGCCATGGCCCTGTTCCTGCGCTCCGGGTACTCAAGGATCCCCGTCATCGGCGAGAACGCCGACCAGATCCGGGGCATTCTCTATTTGAAGGACGTCGCTGCAGCATTGCACCGCCCCGAACAGGGCCCGGCGCGCCGGGACGTTGACGGCATCGCCCGCGAGGCACGCTTCGTTCCCGAATCGAAGCCTGTCAGCGACCTCTTGAGCGAGCTTCAGCAAGAGTCGACGCACGTCGCCATAGTCATCGATGAATACGGCGGCACGGCCGGACTGGTAACGCTCGAGGACCTCATTGAGGAAATCGTGGGGGAGATCGTCGATGAGTACGACTCCAACGACGCCGAGGTCACGGAGCTCGGCCCCGGCACGTACCGTGTCAGCTCACGGATGAGCATTGACGACCTCGGCGAACTTTTCAACATCGACCTCGACGACGACGAAGTGGACACCGTTGGCGGCCTCCTGGCCAAAACCCTGGGGAAGGTGCCGATCGTAGGCAGTGCCGTGCAAGTGGGCGGGATTTCCCTGAAAGCCGATAGGCTGGAAGGCCGGCGAAACCGGGTCAGCCATATCATTGCGGCAGCCATTCCAAAAGAAGACACTGACCTTGAAGACCTTCTCGACGAGGCCGACACAACGCAACAGGGAGTTCCACGTGAGCAAGCACAATAAGAAGTTCGACGCCGATCAGGACTTCGGCGGCTTCCACGCGGGTTTCTCGGTTCTTGTGGGCCGTCCCAATGCCGGCAAGTCCACCCTCACCAACGCCCTGGTCGGCCAGAAGGTCGCCATCACCTCGGCGAAACCGCAAACCACGAGGCACACGATCCGCGGCATTGTCCATCGCGAGGACGCGCAGCTGATCCTTGTTGACACTCCGGGCCTCCACCGGCCGCGCACACTTCTGGGCAAGAGGCTCAATGATCTCGTCGCGGACACCCTCTCCGAAGTGGATGCGATTGGTTTTTGCCTGCCCGCCAACGAGAAGATCGGCCCGGGCGACAAGTACATCGCGGCCCAGCTCGCCGCCGTCGGACGCAAGCCCATCATCGCCTTGGTGACCAAGACCGACCTGGTTGACCGGCAGGCCCTGACCGAGCAGCTCCTGGCGGTAGCCGAGTTGGGCCGGGAAGTGCTTGGCGAGCAAGGCTGGACCGATATCGTTCCGGTTTCCGCGGCCGACGGCTTCCAAGTCAATACAGTCGCCGACGTCCTGATCAGCCACATGCCGCCTTCCCCGCCCCTCTACCCGGACGGTGAACTTACCGACGAGCCGGAGGCCGTCATGGTCGCCGAACTGATCCGGGAAGCAGCCCTGGAAGGCGTCCGCGACGAGCTTCCGCACTCCCTGGCTGTGGTGGTGGAGGAGATCCTGCCCCGCGAAGGCCGCTCCGAAGACAACCCGCTCCTCGACGTGCGGGTCAACTTGTACGTTGAGCGCCCATCGCAGAAAGCGATCATCATCGGCAAGGCCGGAAGCCGGCTTCGCGAGGTCGGAACGAACGCCCGCAAGGGCATCGAGGCCCTCCTGGGAACCAAGATCTACCTCGACCTGCACGTAAAAGTGGCCAAGGACTGGCAGCGCGACCCGAAGCAACTCGTGAAGCTGGGATTCTGACGCTGGGGAGATCCCCGGTCCGGGCCCGTAAAATGGTCCGAATCCCATTTTCCGAGGAAAGGTTGAGCAAGTCGTGCAACGCCGCGATGCACGCGTACAAGAGCCCGGCACCCTTGGTGGCCGTGGCGTTGCACGCCACGGGGAAGCTCCCGGCGCCCCCCGCCACATGAATGTCCCCAAGGGCCTGCCTTCCTGGCTCAAGCTCACTGCCGCGACGGTGTCAGTGCTGTTGGTTGCAGCAATCGCTTTCACCGCCTACTGGGTCATCCGATTGCAATCGAATATCAGCACGGCGCCGTTGTCGGCCGGTGCCACCAGGACCGAAGGCGCGGCCAACGATGCCACGGACCGTCTCCAGATCCTGATACTGGGGTCTGACACAAGGGACGGGAAGAACTCGCAATACGGTTCCGCGCAGGATTCCAGCGGTTACGGACAGTCGGACGTCATGATGCTGCTGGACATTTCGGCGGACAACAAGCGAGTGAGCCTCACGAGCTTTCCCCGGGACCTCCTCGTGAGCGTCCCGGCATGCACGGATCCGAAGACCAAAACCGTGTATCAACCCCATTCGAACGTCATGATCAACTCGGCTATGGCAGAAGCCGGGATCGGGTGCGCCGTTGACACAGTGAACAAGCTGACGGGACTGCAAATCGACCACTTCATGATGGCCGACTTCAATGGCGTCAAGGAACTGTCCAACGCCGTGGGCGGGGTCAACGTGTGCGTGACCGACGCCGTCTACGATCCGGATTCCGGTCTACGGCTCGCCAAGGGAACATCGACTGTCCAAGGGGAACAAGCTTTGGCCTTCCTCCGGACCCGCCACGGTTTTGGCGATGGAAGCGACCTCGGCCGCATCCAGGCGCAACAGGGTTTCCTGTCCTCACTGACCCGGAAGATCAAGGCGGACGGTACGCTGGGCAATCCGCAGAGCCTGCTCTCGATTGCCGATGCCGTGACCAAGAACCTGACCGTCGATGAAGGCCTGGCGTCTGTCCAGTCGCTCCTGACCGTCGGGAGCCGGCTGAAGGACGTTGACTTGTCCAAGGTTGCCTTCGTCTCCGTACCCACCCAGCCCGCCGCTGTCGATCCCAACAGGCTTGAGTTGGTTCAACCGCAGGCCACCCAGCTTTTCGAAGCCATGCGCGCGAACCTCGACCTGACCACCCCAGGGGCCACTGCCGCTCCCTCGGCCAGTCCTTCGCCTACTTCGTCTCAGGGCCCGTCGAGTAATCCGGCGACACCGCCGAGCGCTCCCGCTGTTCCCGCCTATGACAAGGCCCTTCAGGCGGTGACAGTTGCGGACGGAACGGGCGTGGCGTCGCGCGGCCGGGAGATCGCCGCCGCCCTGGTTGGCGGCGGATTCACGAAAGCCGGTCACTTTCTTGCCGCCGCCGTGCCCAGGACCGTCGTGTACTACGGTGCCGGCTATGCCGATGTAGCACCGGACGTCGCGCATCTCCTCGGGATCCCTGCCTCGCAGGTGGAATCATCCAACGGTATTGCGGGAGTTCAGGTCTACATCGGCAGTGACTTCACCTCCGGGACCGGGTACGGAGTTGCCTCCGTTCCGGCCGACGTCGTCAAGCAGACCGCGGGCGACGTGAAGTGCCAGGTGGTCAACCCGGCACTCGTCCCGGGATAGTCGTTGCCGGCTACCAGATGCTGACGCGGTCCTCGGGCGCAAGCCACATGCCATCTTCGGCTTCCACCGCGAAAGCCTCATGGAAGGCGTCCAGGTTCTTGACGATGGCATTCGTCCGGAACTCGTTGGGGGAGTGCGGGTCCGTAGCGACGCGTCGGATTGCCTCCTCGGGACGGATGACTTGGCGCCAGCCGGCAGCCCAGGACATGAAGAAGCGCTGCTGGCCCGTCAGTCCTTCCAGGACCGGCGGCTCAGCACCGTCGAGACTCAAGAGGTAAGCCTTGTAGGCGATGGTCAGGCCGCCGAGATCGCCGATGTTTTCGCCGAGCGTCAGCTTCCCGTTGACTTTGTGCTCCGGAGCGGCGTAGGGGGCGAGGGCGTCGAACTGGGCCACGAGCTTTGCCGCCCGCTCTTCGAAGGCCTTGCGGTCCTCCTCGCTCCACCAATTCCGCAGCGCACCGCTTCCATCGAACTGGGACCCTTGGTCGTCGAAACCGTGCCCGATTTCATGACCGATGATGGCACCGATGCCCCCGTAGTTCACCGCGTCGTCAGCTTCCGCCGTGAAGAAAGGCGGCTGCAGGATCGCGGCGGGGAAGACAATCTCGTTCAGCAACGGGTGGTAATACGCGTTGACGGTTTGCGGGGTCATGAGCCACTTGTCGAGATCAACAGGCTTGCCGACCTCATCGAGGTGACGGTCGACGTCGGCGTTGTGTGCCCGCTCGACGTTGCCGAGAAGATCACCCGGGTCGATGTCGACGGCGGAATAGTCGATCCACTTGTCCGGGAAACCAATCTTGGGCCGGAACGCCTCAAGCTTTTTCAGCGCTTCAGCCTTGGTGTCCTCGCCCATCCAATCGAGGGCCGTGATGCTCTTGCGGTAAGCCTCGATCAGGTTCGCCACCAGCGCCTGCATCCTGGCCTTATAGCCTTCGGGGAAGTGGCGCTCCACGTAGATCTGGCCTACTGCCTCCCCGAGGGCGGCTTCGACGACGGCGACGCCGCGCTTCCAGCGGTCCTTGTTCCGTGGGGTGCCACTCAGGGTGGTGCCGTAAAAATCGAAGTTTGCGTCCACGAAAGCCGATGACAGATACGGCGCCGCTGCATTGAGCACGCGCAGGGCCAGCCACTCCTGCCACGCGGCAAGGGATTCCGATTCGACCAAGGCGGACGCGCCGGTGAAGAAGTCCGGGGTGCTCACGACAAGTTCGGTGAATTTGTCCGCTTCAATGCGTGCGGCATCGAACCACGCGTCAAGGTGCGGGAACAGCGCGCGGCCCTCTTCGGCGGTCTTGAGGTTGTAGGTCTTCTGCGGGTCGCGGAGAGTGACGTTGTCCCAGTGGTGCGCGGCGAGGGCCTTCTCAAGGGCTACGACGCGCGCCGCGGCAGCATCGGCGTCGGGAATGCCCGCCAGGCCGAAGAGCTTGGCGACGTAATCCGCATAGGCGCTGACAATAGCTTCGAACTTCTCCTCCCGATAGTAGGACTCGTCGGGAAGGCCGAGGCCGCCCTGGCCGATGTACAGCAGGATCCGGTCCGGGTTCCCGGCGTCGGGAGCAGGGTAGATCGAGAAGAGGCCGGAAACATCCGCACGGAACAGCCGGCCGGTCAGGGCAACCACGTCTGCCGGCGACTCCGTGGCGAAGACTTCCGCGAGCCGGGCCCGGACAGGCTCCATGCCCTTGGCCTCGATGGCTTCCTCGTCCATGAAGCTGGTATAGAGCCCGCCTACTTTGCGTTCGATGCCGCTGGCGTCCGGCCCCTTTGCCGCTGCCTCCTCGATGATTTCCCTGACTGCCAGTTCAGCGCCGTCCCGCAGTGCCGTGAAGGTTCCCTCGAGAGGGCGGTCGTCCGGAATGACCGTCGACTTCAGCCATGCTCCGTTGACGTGCTGGTAGAGGTCGTCCTGCGGCCTGACGCTTTCATCGATGTTGGACAGTGTGATCCCCGACTGTGGCACAAGAACTCCTTCGGACAACGGGCGGACCGGCGTATTACCGTTCCGGCGTCTGCATAGTGGACGTTGCTTCTGGTATTGCATTGTCATCATACGCACCCGTGTTACTGTGAAATCGTGCGTGCAGGAATGCTTCTCCTTAGCTGCCGCGGCGGGGCCTCGTAAGCGATCATTCGCTAGGCCAACCCTCGCTGCGGAGTTAGCTATGCCCGGCCAATCTTCCATCAAAGATTAAGAGAAAAGGCCCACGCCATGCGCAACGCACAAAAGCCCTCCGGAATGCCGATTCACCGGTACCTGCCTTTCCAGGAACAGATCACCGTCGAACTGCCGGACCGCACCTGGCCGGACAAAGTCATCACCAAGGCCCCGCGCTGGTGCGCTGTAGACCTCCGTGACGGCAACCAGGCACTGATCGACCCCATGAGCCCGGCCCGCAAGCTGAAGATGTTCCAGCTGCTGGTCAAGATGGGCTACAAGGAAATCGAGGTCGGTTTCCCCTCCGCTTCCCAGACCGACTTCGACTTCGTGCGGCAGCTTATCGAAGGCGGCCACATTCCGGATGACGTTTCCATCCAGGTCCTGACCCAGGCGCGTGAGCACCTGATCGAGCGCACGTACGAATCCCTCGTCGGAGCCAAGCAGGCCATCGTCCACCTGTACAACTCCACCTCGGTGCTGCAACGCCGCGTCGTGTTCAACCAGGACGAGGACGGGATCCTGGACATCGCGCTCCAAGGTGCCCGGTTGTGCAAGAAGTACGAGGAAACCCTCACGGACACGCACATCACGTACGAGTACTCGCCGGAGTCCTTCACCGGAACCGAGCTTGAGTACGCCGCACGGGTCTGCAACGCGATCGCCGACGTTTTCGAGGCATCCGCGGACAAGCAGGTCATTATCAACCTGCCTGCCACCGTGGAAATGGCCACACCCAACGTGTACGCCGACTCGATCGAATGGATGCACCGGAACCTGCACCCGCGGGAGGGCATCATCATCTCCCTCCACCCGCACAATGACCGTGGCACGGGCGTTGCCGCGGCTGAGCTGGGCTACCTGGCCGGCGCCGACCGGATCGAAGGCTGCCTGTTCGGCAATGGCGAGCGTACCGGCAACGTGGACCTGGTCACCCTGGGCCTGAACATGTTCGTCCAGGGGGTGGACCCGATGATCGATTTCTCGGACATTGACGAAGTCCGCAGGACCGTGGAGTACTGCAACCAGTTGCCTGTTCCCGAGCGTTCGCCGTATGGCGGCGACCTCGTGTTCACGGCATTCTCCGGTTCGCACCAGGACGCCATCAAGAAGGGTTTCGAAGCCCTCGAAAAGGACGCTGCCGCGGCCGGCAAGGCCGTGGACGACTTCACGTGGCAGGTCCCCTACCTGCCGATCGATCCCAAGGACTTGGGCCGCAGCTACGAGGCTGTCATCCGGGTCAACTCCCAGTCGGGCAAGGGCGGTGTGGCGTACCTGCTCAAGAGTGAGCACAGCCTGGACCTGCCGCGCCGGGCGCAAATCGAGTTCTCCGGTGTCATCCAGCACCGCACTGACACGGTGGGCGGCGAAGTCAGCGGTGCCCAGTTGTGGGCCATGTTCCAGGACGAGTACCTGCCGGCCAGCACGCCCGAGGGCCAGTGGGGACGCTACTCGCTGGGCTCCATCCGCACCGAGACCGATGAGTCAGGCGAACTGACCCTGCATGCTGACCTCCGCATTGACGGCACAGTCGTCCAGCGGACCGGCACGGGCAACGGGCCCATCGCCGCCATGCTGGACATCTTGCGCCAAGACGGCGTGGACGTCCGCGTGCTGGACTATTCGGAACATGCCCTTTCCGAAGGTGGCAGCGCAACCGCCGCGGCCTATGTCGAATGCGCCGTTGGCGAGCGGGTCCTCTGGGGAGTCGGTATCGATCCCAACACGAGCACCGCGGCACTCAAGGCGGTCATCTCGGCCGTCAACCGTGCCATCAGGGCAGTCCGCGCCTAGCGATCTGCCGTGGGGGGCCGTCAACACGGCGCCGCACG
>NZ_JAKEEC010000013.1:71803-108056 GCF_021483235.1 Arthrobacter alkaliphilus
ATCTGCCGTGCGGCGCCGTCAACACGGCGCCGCACGGCTTCGCCGGAACCCGGGAAGGCCCGGCGGGGTGCGAAGATTAACTGTGGCCAATCCTTCGTCGTTTGCAGCGCGGTCGTATCGGGACGATGCGGTAGTGCTGCGCACCCACAAGTTGGGCGAAGCGGACCGCATCATCACTTTGCTGACCAAGCACCATGGCCAAATCAGGGCCGTTGCCAAGGGCGTACGGCGGACCAGTAGCCGCTTTGGTGCCAGGCTGGAGCCGTTCATGGTGGCCGACCTGCAACTCGTTTCCGGCCGGACCCTGGACATTGTCACCCAGGCGGTTGCCAAGGGAGCCTACGGGAGCTCGATCGCTGCCGACTACTCGAGGTACACCGTCGCGGCCGCGATGACGGAAACGGCGGAGAAGCTGACCGACGCCGACGCCGATTCGGGAACCGCCCAATTCAACCTGCTTGTCGGGGCGCTGGCCGCGCTGAGCCGTTCCGACCACCCGCCGGAGCTCATCCTCGATTCCTACCTGCTCCGCGCTTTGGCGACCGGCGGCTGGGCGCCCAGTTTCACGGATTGCGCCCGCTGTGGCGCGAGCGGTCCGCACACGGCGTTTTCCGCCCCCTTGGGCGGGATGGTCTGCAACGACTGCCGCCCGCCCGGCTCGCCGTCGCCCGCCCCCGAGACGGTCGTTTTGCTGGGCGCGTTGCTGACGGGGGATTGGGCGACGGCGGACGTATCCGAGAGCCCGCATCGCAGGGAGGCCGCCGGATTGGTGGCGAGCTACCTGCAATGGCACCTTGAACGAGCATTGAAGTCCCTCAAACATGTGGAGCGAAGCTGAAAGTGGTACTGGGAAAAAAGAAGACGGCAACGGCGCGGACCACCCCGGTGAGGGACCCTTATCCGCATCCCTCGGGTGCGAGGCCGCCCGCGATCCCCGCGGAGCTGATACCGCAGCACGTGGCCATCGTCATGGACGGCAATGGCCGATGGGCCAACCAGCGGGGACTCCCGCGCATCGAGGGACACAAAGCAGGGGAGCCGGCCCTGTTGGACGTGATGGCAGGCGCGATCGAACTGGGCATCAAGTACGTCAGCGTCTACGCGTTCTCCACCGAAAACTGGCGCCGTTCCCCCGAAGAAGTGCGCTTCCTCATGGGATTTAACAAGGACGTGCTACGTCGCCAGCGGAACCAGCTTGACGATTGGGGCGTGCGGATCCGGTGGGCGGGGCGGCGGCCCAGGCTCTGGGGCTCCGTCATCAAGGAACTGGAAGAAGCCGAGGAGTACACGCGCGGCAACGACACGTGCACCTTGACCATGTGCGTCAACTACGGTGGCCGCGCCGAAATCGCCGATGCTGTAGCCGCAATTGCCCAGGATGTCGCTGACGGCCGCCTCAAGCCCGGCTCGGTCACCGAGAAGACCATCCAGAAATACCTCGATGAACCGGACCTGCCGGACGTGGACCTGTTCCTGCGAAGCTCCGGCGAGCAGCGGCTCTCGAACTTCCTCTTGTGGCAATCCGCCTATGCGGAATTCGTCTTCCTGGACACGCTCTGGCCCGACGTCGACCGCAGGACTTTGTGGGACGCCGTCGAGATCTACGCCAAGAGGGACCGCCGCTACGGGGGCGCGGTGGACGCTGCGGCTCCCCGCTGAACAAGGCGGCGCACAGGGCCAAACGTGCCGTGCAAACCGTTCAATCCGGATAGGAAGCCAGCCAGATCGCGACGTCGCGATAGGCCTGTTGCCGGACGGTACGCCTCGACAGGAAAATATCGTGGAGGGCGCCCGGGTAGCGGAAGACGGCCGTCCGGCGTCCGAGGCCCAACGCCCGGCGGGCCGTCTGCTCGACGTCGATCACGGCGTCGACGCGCATGAGCTCCGCCGTCCACTCGGCCTGGATCCGGGTGCGGCCGGAGAGAAGGACGAGCACTGGCGCATCGATATTGAGTTTGCGTTCGACGGCTGCGTGCCCGGCCAGGACGGCTTTGGTCCACCCCGCGCGGATCGGGAAGGAAGCCCGCGGCCGCCATTCCGGGTCGAGGGACCATTCGCCGTGGGCCAGATTGCTCACGCTCTCCCAGTAGGCCGGCATCTCAGGGAAACGGAAAGGACGTTTCGGGTCGGTGCGAGCGAAGGGTTCCACCAGGCGCATCGCCATGCTGCGGACCAGGCTGCTGCCTTGGAGCTCCAACCACGGCGAATTCAAGGTCAGCGTGGCAATGCGGCCGGGATTCCGGTCAGCCCACAGCGCCGCGATCAGGCCGCCCAGCGAATGGGCCAGAAGGTGGATCGTGGGGGCTTCCGCGTTACCCGTACGCTCGGCGATATCCCGCTGGATGGCAAGGAGCGCGGCGTCGAGGTCTTCGTCATAGACCGAAAGGTCGGTGGTGTAGCCGGGGGTCTGGCCGGGGCGCAGGCTCCGCCCGAACTTACGCAGGTCAAGCGCATAGAAGTGGAACCCCGAGGCGCCGAGAAACTCCGCCAATTCGGTCTGCATGAAGTAGTCAGCCCAGCCGTGAAGGTACAGGACCACCCTCGGTGGCCCTTCGGTGACTGGAATGTCGCGCCGGCGCCGGCGACGGGTAAATACGGTCAAAGCGTCGAGGAGTCCGTGGGGCGGCATTTGTGCCGCGAAAGGGCGGCCGTGCCGGATGAGGGTGGCGCAGACCGGGCCTTCAGTGTCCGGAAGGAGTTCGAGTTCCAGGGCCTCGAAACCGGCGCCAAGGAAGTCCTGCTGCCAGGCCGGCACCCCAAGGTCAGTGGTCATGGCGTTCCTCCGCTGGTCCACGCTCATGGCCGGCCGGAGGTGCCGTCCGTTGCCCGTTGGTGATGTACCCATGGATCCAGCGGGCGAGCCTGGCGTAGGCGTCGGCCCGCACGGGACCGGCGGACAGGAATACGTCGTGGAGGCCGCCATCCACACGTTCCAGGGTGACGGACCGGCCAAGGGTCATGGCGCGGACTGCCATGGTGTTGACGTCCAGGACGGCGTCCGAACGGCGCATGGACTCCCGCCAGACCATGCCGTTGGCGCTTGCGCCGGAAATCAAGACCAGGATCGGAATGTCTATTCGCAGTCCACGGGCAACCCTCGTGTGGCCGCTGAGGACCGCACTGAGCCAACCGGCCCGGACGGGGAAGGCCATCGGGGGGCGGTATTTGTCGTCGAGGACCCACTCGCCTTCGGCCGAACTGCTGATGCTGCGGTAGTAGAAGCCGCGTTCCGGCAAGCGCAAAATGGTCGTGGGCCGGAAGCGCGCGAGGGGCTTCACCATGGTCTGCGCGGCACGCCGCACCACAACACTCCCGTGCATTTCAAGCCATGGGCTGTTCAGGACCAGGTGTTGGACCGAACCCGGGTGGCTGCTCACCCACAGTGCTGCGATCAGGCCTCCGGTGGAATGGCCCATGAGGGTCAGCGGGCACGGCCCCTCTGAAGCGCGGATCATCTCGATGGCTTTGCTGATTTCGGCATCGTAGTCGTCCAGGTGTTCAACGTAACCGCCTGGCCTGTCCGCTTGCAGGCTGCGGCCATGGTTGTGCATGTCCAGCGCATAGAAACGGAAGCCCTGTCCCGTCCAGAACTCCGCCAGGGCGACGTTGAAGAAGTAGTCGCTCCACCCGTGCAGGAACAAGACCGATCGCTTGGCCGGAGTATCAGCGCCATCGGCGGCACCAGCACTATCAGCACCATCGGCGGCCTGGCGCGGCACATGCCGCACCAGCGTCGCGCGCCGGACAACCCCGTCGGGTCCGGCGGCCTCGAATGCGCAACTTTCGAAGTCCGCACCGAGGATATCGGTCTGCCACTCCATGGGAACAGCTTAGACACTCGCCGCGGCGTCACACCCGGCTGCACGCCCGGAGAACAGGCACCCGCCCAGGAACGTCCCTTCCAACGCCCGGTAGCCATGGATTCCCCCGCCGCCGAACCCGGCGGCCTCGCCCGCCGCATACAAGCCCGGGACAGGAGCACCGGAATCATTGAGAACGCGTGAACGGAGGTCGGTCTGAAGCCCACCCAGGCTCTTGCGCGTCAAGACAGAGAGCCGGACCGCCAGGAGCGGCCCGTGTGCCGGGTCGGTGAGCCGGTGCGGAGGGGCCACCCGCATGACCTTGTCCGTGGCGAAGCGCCGCGCCGCGCGGATCGCGGCCAGCTGCGGGTCCTTGCCCAGCCCGCTTGCCACCTGCAAGTCGCGATCGTGGATGAGGGACTCTAGCTGGACGGGATCAATCAACGCCGAACCCGTGAGCGCGTTCATTTTCGCAGCGAGCTCGGGGATCGTCGCGGCCTGCAGGAAGTCCACTCCCCGGTCCAGGAACAAGCGCAATGGAGAATCGCTGCCGGGGTGGAGCCTGGACGCAAGGAGCCTGATGTCCTTGTCAGTCAGGTCCGGGTTCTGTTCCGATCCTGACAGCGCGAACTCCTTCAGCGCGATGGTGCGGTTGCACACGAACCACGAATGGCCGTGTCCGCCTGCAAGGATATGGCGGAGGGCGCCCAGCGAATCGAAGCCGGGAAACAGCGGAGCGGGCAACTGGCGGCCTGTCGCGTCAATCCACAGCGAGGACGGACCCGGAAGTATGCGGATTCCGTGCGCAGGCCACACGGGGGAGTGGTTGTGGATGCCTTCCGGGTAGTGCCACATGCGGTCGCCATTGATGAGCCTGCCGCCGACGGCCGCAACGGCGGCCAGGAACTCGCCGTCGACGGATGCCGGAACACCGCTCAGCATATGCCCGGGGGCACTGCCTCCAGGCCACTGCCTGCGGACCAAGGTGTGGTTCCCGCCGATACCGCCGGTCGTCACGATGATCGCTCCGGCGGCCGCCTCAAAGTGTCCGACGACTGACCGGGGCGACGCTTCGCCGCGTCCGGCTTCTGAGGCCTCGAGAATCTCGCCGCCGACCCCGGCGACGCCGCCCGCCGTCGTCGTAATTTTCGTGGCCCGATGCCGGAAATGGAGGGATATCCGTCCATGGGCCACGCCTTCGTTCACTTTCGCCAGGAACGGCTGCACGACGCCGGGTCCGGTGCCCCACGTGACGTGGAACCGCGGGACCGTGTTGCCGTGCCCCTGGGGACCGTAGCCGCCGCGTTCGGCCCATTGCACCAATGGAAAGAGCCGCACGCCGAGGGATTTCAGCCAGCGGCGCTTCTCGCCGGCCGCAAAATCCACGTACGCCTCCGCCCAAAGCCGGGCCCACGAGTCTTCCGGCCGGTCAAACGCCGCGGACGCCAGCCAATCGCTCAAGGCGAGTTCGGCACTGTCCTTGACACCAAGCCTCCGCTGCTCGGGGGAGTTGACCAGGAACAAGCCACCGAAAGACCAATGCGCCTGGCCGCCGACGGACGCGGGCGGTTCCTGATCCAGGACGGCAACGCGCTTGCCGTCGGCGTAAGCCTGGGCAGCGGCAACCAGCCCCGATAGTCCCGCCCCAATGACGACGACATCGGCCTCAACGGTAGCGCTGGCGTGAACTCCATCACGTGGTTTGCTCGGCATTCGTACATGCTACCGTCCGGTAACCGCCCTGGTTTGGTGCGCTGCCCGTAAACCGGAAAACTAGGAGCATGCGCGTTTACCCCACATTCTTCAAGTTGGCCTTCTCCTGGATGGATGCCGAAAGGGCCCACAAGATCGGTTTCCAGGCAATCCGCTTCGCACACCGCTCCGGCGCCGGACGCGTTTTGGCCAAAATGACGGCCCCGCACCCTTCGCTGCGCACTGAGGCTTTCGGACTCACCTTCCCGTCGCCGTTTGGCCTTGCGGCCGGCTTCGACAAGGAAGGCCACGGAGTCGAGGCACTCGCTGAACTGGGATTCGGCCATATCGAAGTGGGCACCATCACCGGCCAGGCGCAGCCGGGCAACGAGAAACCGCGGCTTTTCCGCTTGATCGAGGACAAGGCCGTCATCAACCGCATGGGCTTCAACAACGACGGCGCGGCAGCCGTGGCACCGCGGCTCAAGGCCGCTCGGGCGGCACTGCAACGGAAGCATCCGGGGGTCCGTGCAGTGATCGGAGTCAACATCGGCAAGACCAAGGTCGTCGAGCTCGACGACGCGGTGGAGGACTATTTGGTCAGCGCCAGGAGCCTGGCGCCCGCCGCAGATTACCTCGTGGTCAATGTCAGCTCACCCAACACACCGGGTTTGCGCCTGCTCCAAAACGTCGAAACGCTACGCCCGCTCCTGCGCGCTGTCGGCGATGCTGCCGACGAGTCAGCCGGCCGCCACGTACCCCTGCTGGTCAAGATCGCACCGGACCTGAGCGACGAGGATATCGCCGACGTCGCCCGGCTCGCCCTGGACCTCAAGCTCGACGGGATCATTGCAACAAACACGACCATCGGCCGGGAGGGCCTGGTTTCCGATCCGGCCAAAGTAGCTGCGTGCGGCCCCGGCGGCCTCTCCGGCGCACCGCTCAAGGAGCGTTCGCTGGAAGTGCTGCGCCAGCTCAAGGCGGCCGTGGGGGAGGGCCTGGTGCTCATCTCGGTCGGCGGAGTGGAATCCGCGGCCGACGTCCAGGAGCGGCTCGACGCCGGAGCAACCCTCGTGCAGGGCTACACCGCGTTTCTTTACGAAGGTCCTTTCTGGGCCGCCGCTATCAACAAGGCCCTCGTGAAGGGTCGCCGCCAAGCTGTGAACCCATAGACATGGCCCCTCGCCCGGACCGCGAGGTACTGTCAACGAAAATGACCCTGGAACTCTGTTCCAGGGTCATTTTGATTCGTCGGACTCTTGTCCTTGGCGATCGGGCCGTCAGGCGGGGTACTGGCCCCGCTGGACCTGCGGCTTCGGCAGGCGGAGGCGGCGGAACTGCAAGGAACGCATGCTGCCGTACCAGACGGTGCCGCGCTCGACGTCGCCGAACTTCAGGGTGAGGCTCTTGCGCAACTTGCGGGAAAGGATGAACACATCCGCGAAGACCGCGAGGAACATAACCCAGAAGCCGATCAGGACATAGCTCAGCACGTCGCTTCCTGCAGGAATGATGAAGGAGATGACCACGAAGAGCAGGGCGCCGAACATCAGGTATTCGCCCAAGCTGAAACGTGCATCGACAAAGTCGCGCGCAAAACGCTTCTGGGGTCCCTTGTCCCGCAGGGGCAGGTATTTTTCATCCCCGGTGTCCAGGGCCTGCCGCATCTTCTGGCGCTGGTCCTGCACCGCGATCCGCTCCGCTTCCTTCGAGGCCTTCCGGTCCGTAGGGACGAGCGGCCGTTTGCGGGCTGCTTCCTGTTCCTTGCGCTTGGGCGTGGGAGCGCCCTTGCCGACGCCCTTCACGGCGGCTTCGGCGGCAAGCTGGTCTACTTGTTCTTGAGCGCTCGGCTCATCCTTTTTACGTCCAAACACCACTACAGAATACCCCGCACAAACCCCGCCAAACTCCCAGTGACGCGGCACCGCCGGGGCGGGCCCGCCACGCCGCCCGCTCCGGTTCCCCGGCACCACTCACGGAGGTAGTCTTTTCGCCATGACTTCAATGAATGCGGAGACCCCGCAGACCCATTCCGGCGGCTCCAGCACAATCAATGTTGATGCGCTCAAGTCCTCGATCGATGCTTCCTTCAGCGAGACGCTGGCCAATTTGAAGACCTTGGTCGCGATTCCGGGGATTGCGTGGCCCAGCTTCGACGCGGCGGAACTGGAGCGGAGTGCCGAGGCTGTCGCGGCGCTGGTCGGTGAGTCCGGCTTCCAGGACGTTCAGATCCTGCGGTGCGACAAGGCCGACGGGAACCCCGGGGGGCCTGCCATTGTTGCGCGCCGCCTTCCGGCGCCTGGGAAGCCAACCATCCTGCTCTACGCGCATCACGATGTGCAACCGCCCGGCGACGTGACGCTGTGGGATACCGCGCCTTTCGTCGCCGAGGAACGGGATGGCCGCCTCTATGGCCGTGGCGCGGCGGACGACAAAGCGGGAATCATGGCCCACCTTGCCTCCTACGCAGCGGTGACCCAGGTACTGGGAGACGACTTTGGCCTTGGGGTCACCTTGTTCTTCGAAGGTGAAGAAGAAGCGGGCTCGCCGACGTTCCGGACTTTCCTCGAAACCCACCGCGAGCTCCTCGAAGCGGATGTCATCGTCGTGGCGGATTCAAGCAACTGGAAAGTCGGCGTTCCTGCGTTGACAACCAGTCTCCGCGGACTCGTCGACGGCACCTTCGAGGTGCGGGTCCTGGATCATGCCGTTCACTCGGGCATGTTCGGCGGCCCCGTTCTGGATGCCCCGACCCTTCTGTCCCGGCTCATTGCGACCCTGCACGACGACGACGGCGACGTTGCGATCGAGGGCCTGGCAGCCAAGGACGACGTAGTCGAAGACGTGGACGAGGAACAGTACCGCGCCGACGCCTCCGTGCTCGACGGCGTGCGGCTCGCCGGCAGCGGCAGCATCGCCTCGCGGCTTTGGACCAAGCCCGCGTTGTCCATCATCGGAATCGACGCGCCCGCCGTCGACGTCGCATCCAACACGCTGCTCCCTGCCGCGCGGGCAAAGTTCAGCCTGCGACTGGCCCCTGGGCAGGATCCCGACGCCGCCATGGATGCTGTCAGAAGGCATGTGGAAGCGAACGCACCCTTCGGTGCGAAGGTGACGTTCGTGCCGGGGGAGCGGGGCAACGCGTTCGCCACGGACACAACGTCGGCGGCAGCCCGGATCGCCATGTGGGCACTCGGTGAAGCGTGGGGCGTGCCCGCCGTCGAAATGGGCATCGGCGGTTCCATACCGTTCATCGCGGACCTGACCGAGACGTACCCCGACGTCCAGATCCTGGTCACTGGTGTCGAGGACCCGGATTCACGTGCCCACAGCGCCAACGAATCCCTTCACATCGGCGATTTCCGGAACGCGGTTCTCGCCGAGGCGCTGATGCTGGCCCGCTTGAACGCCGAAGGCCTCTGATCCGCCCGCCTGCGTCGGCGGGGAACAACGCAAGGGTCCGGGCGGTTACGTTAGAAGTTATAGCTATGCGCCGGCTGGACGTAGCATGTAGCTATAACCCGCACGTATTTGGGTAAGGGCCGGCAGCGCGAAGGCGCAGCCGCCAAGAGCTTCATAAGAAGGTAGGCCAATGAGCACTGCAACGAACGAAAACAGCACCGGAGCGCAGCTCGCGGGCGGCGAGCTTCCTGAGCACGAGGTCATGCTGACCGACGTCGCCGCAGGTAAAGTCCGCAGCCTTCTCGAACAAGAAGGCCGCACGGACCTGCGGCTCCGCGTCGCTGTCCAGCCGGGCGGCTGCTCGGGCCTGATCTACCAGCTTTACTTCGACGAGCGC
Source organism: Arthrobacter alkaliphilus (assembly GCF_021483235.1). Lineage (GTDB taxonomy): Bacteria > Actinomycetota > Actinomycetes > Actinomycetales > Micrococcaceae > Arthrobacter > Arthrobacter alkaliphilus. The sequence goes on from NZ_JAKEEC010000013.1 coordinate 81,095, forward strand.
CTTCTCGACGGCGACGCCGTGCGCGATTATGACGGCGTCGAAGTGGTTGTCGACAAGATGAGTGTGCCTTACTTGAGCGGTGCAAGCATCGATTTCGAGGACACGATCTCGAAGCAGGGCTTCACCATCGACAACCCCAACGCCGGCGGGTCTTGCGCCTGCGGCGATTCGTTCCACTAACCCGGGCATTCGCAGGCTGTTGGCCCAGTTCAGGAACAGGTTGAACCCGGTTCGACGCACTGGGCCAGCATGTCGGCGAAAACCGCTCCGTAGCGGTAAGCTCTACATCGGGTAGTAAAACTTTAGTGTGCCCGGTGGGCTTCCGGCCGGCCGGGCTGCAGCAACAAGAGGAAGGGCCGTCTGTGAGTTCGCAGAACCGAACCGGCAGCCGACGCATAAAGATCACCTCGATCACTGGCTTGGCACTAGCCGGCGCGTTGGTTTTGACCGGATGTTCACCAGAGGTAGGAAAAGGCTGGTTGCCCACGGAACGTGGCACCACCAGCAACACCGATCGGATCATGGACCTCTGGGTCAACTCATGGATCGCCGCCCTCGCCGTCGGCATTATTACTTGGGGCCTTCTGGTCTGGTGCATCATCGCCTACCGTCGGCGCAAGGGCACCGTCGGCTTCCCGAAGCAGCTCAGCTACAACCTCCCCTTGGAGGTCTTTTATTTGACCATTCCGCTGTTCATGGTGCTGGTGTTCTTCTACTTCACCGATCAGGACCAGCGGGCCATTGATGACCGCTCGCAGGCTGCCGACGTCACCATTGACGTACGCGGCAAGCAGTGGGCATGGGACTTCAACTACGTGAAGGGCTCGGTCATCACCGAAGACGTTCACGAGGCCGGCGTCCAGGCGCACCTCACGGGCAACAGCGTGGACAAGGACAAGCTCCCCACCTTGTACCTGCCGGTCAACAAGTCCGTTGACCTGGAATTGAACTCGCGCGACGTCATCCACTCTTTCTGGGTACCCGCCTTCCTTCAGAAGCGCGACATGATCCCCGGCAAGACCAACTACATAAGGTTGACCCCCACCAAGGAGGGCACCTATGACGGCAAATGCGCCGAACTTTGCGGTGAATACCACTCAGAGATGCTGTTCCGCGTGAAGGTTGTTTCCGAGGCTGAATTCCAGGCTCACATGGACCAGCTTCGCCAGAGCGGCAACACCGGTCTTCTCGATTCGAAGTACGACCGCAACCCGAACAAGAACGCAAAGAACTAAGGGACGCGACGTGGCTACTTACACACAATCAGCCGGGGTCCTTGACGCTCCGGTAGTACCGAAGTCCAAGGGACGCATCGTCGTCAACTGGATCACCTCCACCGACCACAAGACCATCGGGTACATGTACCTGATCGCGTCCTTCGTGTTCTTCTGCCTTGGCGGCGTCATGGCGCTGCTGATCCGTGCCGAACTCTTCGAACCCGGCATGCAGATCCTGCAGACCAAGGAACAGTACAACCAGCTCTTCACGATGCACGGCACCGTGATGCTGCTGATGTTCGCGACGCCGCTCTTCGCAGGCTTCGCGAACGTCATCATGCCGCTCCAGATCGGCGCCCCCGATGTCGCCTTCCCGCGCTTGAACGCGCTGGCTTTCTGGTTCTTCCTCTTCGGCTCCACCATCGCGGTATCCGGCTTCATCACCCCGCAGGGTGCTGCCTCCTTCGGCTGGTTCGCCTACGCGCCTTTGTCGGACACGACCTTCACGCCCGGCGTCGGCGGCGACCTCTGGGTCTTCGGACTGGCGTTGTCCGGTTTCGGAACCATTCTGGGCGCCGTGAACTTCATTACCACCATCATCTGCATGCGCGCTCCGGGCATGACGATGTGGCGCATGCCGATCTTCACCTGGAACACCCTGGTCACGGCAATCCTGGTTCTCATGGCCTTCCCGCCGCTCGCAGCCGCGCTCTTCGCGCTCGGTGCCGACCGCCGCTTCGGCGCGCACATCTTCGACCCGGAAAATGGCGGAGCTCTCCTGTGGCAGCACCTGTTCTGGTTCTTCGGCCACCCCGAGGTCTACATCATTGCGCTGCCGTTCTTCGGCATCGTGTCCGAAATCTTCCCGGTATTCAGCCGCAAACCGATCTTCGGCTACAAGGGCCTGGTCTACGCGACCATCGCCATCGCAGCGCTGTCGGTGACCGTTTGGGCGCACCACATGTACGTCACGGGATCGGTGCTGCTGCCGTTCTTCGCCTTCATGACGATGCTGATCGCAGTTCCCACCGGCGTGAAGTTCTTCAACTGGATCGGAACCCTGTGGCAGGGCTCGATCACCTTCGAGACGCCCATGCTCTGGAGCATCGGCTTCCTGGTGACCTTCCTCTTCGGCGGCCTGACCGGCATCATCCTGGCCTCCCCGCCGCTTGACTTCCACGTCTCGGACTCTTACTTCGTCGTAGCGCACTTCCACTACGTCGTGTTCGGAACCGTCGTGTTCGCCATGTTCGCAGGCTTCTATTTCTGGTGGCCCAAGTGGACCGGCAAGATGCTCAACGAGCGCCTCGGCAAGATCCACTTCTGGCTCCTGTTCCTGGGCTTCCACGGCACGTTCCTGATCCAGCACTGGCTCGGCGTCGAGGGCATGCCCCGCCGCTACGCGGACTACATGCCGCAGGACGGCTTCACCTGGATGAACCAGTTCTCCACCATTTCGTCCTTCGTGCTCGGCGCCTCGCTCCTGCCCTTCTTCTGGAACGTCTACATCACGTGGCGGAGCAACAAGACGGTGGAAGTGGACGATCCTTGGGGCTTCGGCGCTTCGCTCGAGTGGGCCACGTCCTGCCCGCCGCCGCGTCACAACTTCACCTCATTGCCCCGTATCCGTTCCGAACGTCCTGCCTTGGACCTGCACCACCCGGAACTCGCCCAGCACTACACCGCCCGCCCCAATCCGGCAGGACACGTGCTCGGCAACGCTGACCAGAAGGACGCCAAGTGAAAATCGAATCATGGATTTTTGGAGCCGGGACCTTCTTCTTCGTCCCCGTCGCGCTGATCTACGGCTGGCTTAACCACTGGTCGGAATGGGTCGGCACCCTGGGCATCCTCCTCGTCGGTGGCCTGGCTGGGATGATCGGCGGCTACCTCGGCTTCACCGGCAAGCGGGTCGGAATGCGCCCGGAAGACCGTCCGGATGCTGAGATCCACGAGGGCGCCGGCGAGCAGGGGCACTTCAGCCCCTGGAGCTGGTGGCCTCTGGTCCTCGGGCTGGCTTGCGCCGGCGGCTTCCTTGGCTTGGCCGTAGGTTTCTGGATTACGTTTGTCGCCGCTGGCCTGGCCCTCGTGGCCTTGGTCGGGTGGGTTTTCGAATACAGCCGTGGAGACCACGCGCACTAGAAGCTCGGATACAACGACGGCGGGCCCTACCACTTGGTGGGGCCCGCCGTCGTCGTATCCTCTGTGCCTCTGTGGGCGCCGTTGCTGTGGCGCCTAAGCGCCGCAGGCCCGCTCACTGGCCCTCTGCGGCCTCCAGGACGGCCGAAAGAGCAGCCAACGCATCATTGACCTCATCAAGCGTCCGGCCGGCTTGAAGCGCCTCTGCGGAGACGGAGAGAACCACCTCGCACCCATGGCCGAAATCCTCCGTCATGACCTCTAGCAAAGACCGCGCGTCCACCGCTTGCTCGCCGGGCTTGCGTATCGTCACCGGAAGGCCTGTGGCAGTGACAGCCCGCACGAACACGGCAGCGGCCCGTGCATGGAGGCCGATCTCTGCAGCGACGATGGCTTTGTGCTCGGGCAAACCGGCTCCTTTGACTCGTACGGCCAGATGCCGACTGCAATTTTGATCCCTACAAGTTTACGCTGCGGCACGGCGCCGTTGCTCTCGATGCCGGGCTGGTCTAGACCTGCGGGTGGATTGACCTACGCTTATTCCATGACACTTTTCGTGGCCGGAGACCGCCGTGCCCGCTGAGGCATCCCGCATCGCGGGGGAGATCGACCGCAAGAGCGGCACTCCCATCTACGTTCAATTGCGCGAGATTCTGCGCACCTATATCTCGGAGGGCTGCAAGCCCGGTGCGGCGTTGCCGTCGGAGCGGGACCTTTCCGAACGATTCGGGCTTGCCAGGATGACGGTCCGGCAGGCGATCGATGCCCTTGTCGGCGAGGAAGTCATTGAACGCGTGGTTGGCTTGGGAACGTTCGTCCGCAAGCCAAAGCTGGACCTCCAGGTGAAGCTCACGTCCTACAGCGAGGAAATGCAACGCCGTGGCATGGTGCCGGCAGCAAAGGTCCTGAGCTTTGAGCAAATCGCGGCCAGCGCTTTCCTTGCAAGGGAACTCCAGCTCGATGAAGGGACACCACTGGTCCGCTTCCGGCGTCTCCTCCTCGCGGACAATGAGCCTATGAGCGTGGATGAGAACTTCATCCCGGCCCATCGCGTGCCAGGCCTCTTGGACGATGCACCCCCAACCTCCCTTTACAACGTGCTGAGCGAGAAGTACGGCTTGGTGATGGAGTGGGGCGAGGACATGATCGAAGCGACTGCAGCTTCGCCCTCAACGGCGCGGCTATTGAACGTGGATGTAGGTACTCCGTTGCTCAAGATCCAGCGCCACGCCTTCGTTGCGCGTGCCATGGTGGACTACTCTGTGTCCTACTACCGTGCCGACCGCTACAAGTTGTGGGTCCCGTTGCAGCGTCCGGGCGTCCGGTCCACTCGAAGCCAATCCACCGGGTACCGCACGCACTAGGGGAGAGCAACGGCGGGCGCGGCGTAAAAGACCAGGGGAGTCGCTGGCAGGGCGCACAGTGCACGATTGCTCGCATTACAGAAGAAGGCCCCGTCCACATGGACGAGGCCTTCTTCGCACTATCTGCGGGAGCTAGTGGCTGAGGCTCTTCTGCTCCTCGACGGACTCAATGGCCTCATGGTGGCCATGTCCGTGAGCGGCTTCAAGCTCCGCCGGTGTTGCCGGAGCAACGCGGTCTTCGAAGAACCACCTGGACAATGCCGCACGGCGCTTCTCCTTCCGCGTGACCACCCCGTGCTCATTCGGCTGGGCCGGCAACGGCGAAGGCGATTCGAAGCCCACAAGCTTGTAGTGCTTGTAATCGTCGAGCGGTGCGTGTACCTCGATGAACTCACCATGCGGCAGGCGTACGATGCGGCCCGTTTCACGGCCGTGCAGGGCAATTTCGCGGTCCTTGCGCTGCAGTGCGAGCGCCACACGCTTCGTCACCATGAACGCAATGATCGGGCCGAGGAAGAACAGCGTGCGCAGCCAGTACGTAACGTCGTTCAGGGCAACGTGGAAGTGCGTTGCGATGAGGTCGGAGCCGGCAGCGGCCCACATGACGCAGTACCAGGTAAATCCTGCGACACCAATGGCGGTACGCGTAGGTGCGTTACGCGGACGGTCAAGAACGTGGTGCTCACGGTCGTCCTTCGTGATCCACCGTTCAATCCACGGGTACGTGAATAGCACCGTGAAAATGATGCCTGCCGGTACCAAAGCGGGCAACAGTACGTTCAGGGTCAGCACGTGGCCGAAGATGATGTACTCGAAGTGGAAGTCGTTGACCACACCGGGCATGAGTCGAAGGGCGCCATCGACGAAGCCGATGTACCAGTCAGGCTGGGTGCCTGCCGACACGGGGGAGGGGTCGTACGGCCCGTAGTTCCAGATCGGGTTGATGGTGAACATCGCGGCCATGAGCGCGACGACACCGAACACGATGAAGAAGAAGCCACCGGCCTTTGCAGCGTAGACCGGTCCGAGGGGGTAACCAACGACGTTGCCGTCGTTGCGGCCCGGACCGGGGTACTGCGTGTGCTTGTGCACAACCACCATGAAGAGGTGGATGACAATCATCAGCAGGATCATGGCCGGGACGAGCAGGATGTGCAGCACGTACAGGCGTCCAATGATGGCGGTTCCGGGGAACTCACCCCCGAAGAGGAAGAACGAGATGTACGTTCCGATGACCGGGATGGACTTGATGACGCCGTCGATGATCCGGAGGCCGTTGCCCGAGAGCAGGTCATCCGGAAGCGAGTATCCCGTGAAGCCTTCAGCCATCGCCAGGATGAGCAGGACGCCGCCCACCACCCAGTTCATCTCACGCGGCTTGCGGAAAGCTCCCGTGAAGAAGACGCGGAGCATGTGCACACCGAGCGATGCCACGAACAGCAGAGCTGACCAGTGGTGTACCTGCCGGAAGAACAAGCCACCGCGGATGTCGAAGGAAATGTTCAGCGACGAGTTGTACGCGACGGACATTTCGACGTTGGACAGCGGGGTGTAGGAACCCGTGTAGTGCGTCTCCGCCATGGACGGGTCGAAGAAGAACGTCAGGAAGGTGCCCGACATCAGGAGGATGACGAAGGAATACAGCGCCACCTCACCGAACATGAAGGACCAGTGGTCGGGGAAGACCTTCCGGCCGAAGTCACGCAGGATTCCGGATCCGCCGACGCGCTCGTCAACGAAGTTCGTGATCCGGCCAACCTTGGTTTTGGGTACGAAGGGGACTTCAGCTGTTGATGAGGCGCTCATGCTCGTCACGCTCCCAGTAACTCGGTCCTACAGGTTCTTTGAAATCGCTCGTGGCTACGAGGTAGCCCTCAGCATCCACCGAGATGGGCAGCTGGGGGAGCGGACGGCTGGCGGGGCCGAAGATAACCTTGCATTCCTTGGTGAGGTCGAAGGTCGACTGGTGGCACGGGCACAGCAGGTGGTGCGTCTGCTGCTCGTAAAGGGCAACGGGGCAACCAACGTGGGTGCAGATCTTGGAGTAGGCAACGATTCCGTTGTAGCTCCAGGTTTCGCGTCCCTTGGAGATCGTCAAGTCGTCAGGGTTGAGGCGCATCAGCAAAACAACGGCCTTGGCCTTCGCGTTGAGCTTGCCTTCCTTGAGCTCGTTGAGGCCTTCCGGGATGACGTGGAATGCGGAACCGATAGTGACGTCCGATGCCTTGATCGGAGTTCCGTCGGGGTCGCGGGTGAGGCGCTTGAGCTTGCCGTCCTGGGGCGCCCACATGGTGTGCGCGAGCTTGTCGTCGGGCCGGGGACCAAGGTCGCCGAACACGGCCAAAGCCGGCAGGGGAGCCAGGGCCACAGCACCAAGCAGGGTGTTGCGGATCAGCGGGCGACGCTTGATGCCGGTTTCCTCGACGATGTCCTCGACGATTCGCACGGCTGCCTGCCGGTCTTCCTCTGTGCGGATGGCGTGGCGCTCTTCCGAGACCTCGTGGTCCGGCATGAGGGCCTTGGCCCAGTGAACGACGCCGGTGCCGATGCCGAGCATCGCAAATGCGGTGCCAAGGCCAAGCAACAGGTTTTGGGTGCGGATCGTTGCGATCGTCGAGTCTTGCCCAAGATCGATGGCAAAGTACGACACCAGGAAGATCACCGTGCCGATGACGGAGATGCCAAACAGTATGGCCACCTGTCGTTCGGCTCGTTTAGCGGCTCTCGGGTCCGTGTCAGCCGGGCGCAAACGGTGCGGAGGAAGCCCAGGATCCTGGAACTTCTCCACAACATTCTGACCAGCCGTAGCTACGGTGCCCGAGTGGTTCGGACTGCCGTCACTATGGTTGCCCATAATTCGCCTCATCCTTCTCTCGTTGTCCCGGTGGTGACCGGGTTGATGTTCAATTCAAACTGCTGTGGGGACAGCAGAAGTTTTTCGTGGTGCGCTGGCCTAGGACGTGCGCGACGTCAGCCAGATGGTGAAGGCGATGATGACGCCGAGGCCCGCGACCCAGACGAAGAGACCTTCGGATACCGGACCCAGGCCGCCGAGGTCGTTTCCGCCAGGCGAACCATTGGTTTCGATCTTCTTCAGGAACGTGATGATGTCGCGCTTGCCTTCGGGGGAGATGTTGGCGTCGTTGAAGACGGGCATGTTCTGCGGACCAGTGGCCATGGCTTCATAGATGTGCTGACCGGAGACGCCGGCCAGGGCCGGAGCGAACTTTCCACGCGTCAAAGCACCGCCCGCGGCCGCAGCGTTGTGGCACATCGCACAGTTCACGCGGAAGAGTTCGCCACCCTTGGCGGCGTCTCCCTTTTCGTCGAGGAGCGATGCGTCGGGAATGGACGGGCCGGCGCCGAGCGAAGCGACGTAGGCCGCCAGCTGCCGGGTCTGCTGCTCGTTGAACTGCTGCGGCTTTTCCTGGGCCTGGGGTCCGTTCATCTGCATGGGCATACGGCCGGTGCCAACCTGGAAGTCAACCGCTGCGGCACCCACGCCGACCAGCGAGGGGCCGTCCTTGGTTCCGCTGGCGCCCATGCCGTGGCAGGTGGCGCAGTTGGCGGCGAACAGCTTGCCGCCCTCCTGGGCGTCGCTTGAGCTGAAGGTAGTGGTGTCTGCCTTCGCCTGGTTGACCGTTGTGGCAACGGCGTAGAGCCCACCAGTGACGAGGAGTCCCATCAGCAGCAGCGCAATGGCTGCCAGTGGATGACGTCGCTTCTGCGAAAGTGCCTTCACGTGGTGGTTCCTTTATTCGATCCTGCGTCGGCTCCGCGAGCCGCTTCTTTAAAATTCAGCCTCTTGTGCAACAAGAGAGGGTACCGGGCTACTTCAGTACGTAGATGACCAGGAAGAGGCCGATCCACACAACATCCACGAAGTGCCAGTAGTACGAGGTGACAATTGCCGAGGTCGCTTCAAAGTGTCCGAACTTCTTGGCGGCGTAGGCACGGCCAATGATGAACAGGAAGGCAATGAGGCCGCCGATGACGTGGAGGCCGTGGAAGCCGGTTGTCATGTAGAACGCGGAACCGTAGGCGTTGGCCGAGAGCGTTACGTGCTCGGAGACAAGCATTGCGTATTCGGTGGTCTGCCCGGCAACGAAGAAGGAGCCCATGATGAACGTCAGGAGGAACCATTCGTTCATGCCCCAGCGGGTGAACTGCAGCACACCGCCTCGACGGCGCGGTTCAAGCCGCTCAGCGGCGAAGACGCCCATCTGGCAGGTGAAGGAACTCGACACGAGGACGATCGTGTTTACAAGCGCAAACGGGAAGTTGAGCTTGCCGGTTTCTTCCGCCCACAAGGCGCCCGACGTGGAGCGCAGCGTGAAGTACATGGCGAAGAGACCGGCGAAGAACATCAACTCACTGGACAGCCACACAACGGTTCCAACGGAAACCAAATTGGGGCGATTCAGCGTCGGGTGCGCCGGGGTACTGGGGGCATGGGTCGCAGATGTCACAAGGACATTATGTCTGTAAAAGTCTGGACTTCCCAATGCAAACCGCCATTTCGGGAGACTTTTTCTACAAACACGCGAATTCGCGCGGAAAAGTTCCCGGCGTCCTTAGCATTGGTCACGGAGCAGGGTGGATCGCTAGCATCAAGTGGTGACTTCACAGGCATCTGCAGAGCAGGCAAGCAACTCGTGGCCCGGACTCATCTCCGCATTGATCGACGGGCATGACCTCTCCGTCGGGAACACGGCATGGGCCATGAACACGATCATGTCCGGGGAAGCCGCCCCCGCCCAGATCGCCGGTTTCCTGGTTGCCCTGCGCGCCAAAGGGGAAACGGTGGATGAAGTCACCGGACTGGTCGAGGCGATGCTCTCCAACGCCAGGCCCGTGAGCATTCCGGGCGAAAAACTTGACATCGTGGGCACTGGCGGCGATCGCCTCAACACCGTGAACATTTCGACGATGGCTGCGCTCGTGGCCGCCGGTGCCGGAGCACGCGTGGTCAAGCACGGGAACCGGGCGGCCTCGTCGTCGTCGGGATCCGCCGACGTCCTGGAGGCGCTGGGCGTGAGGCTCGACTTGCCGATCGAGCGCGTGGCCCGGAACGCCGAGGAGGCGGGGATCACCTTCTGTTTCGCCCAAGTGTTCCACCCGTCATTCCGCCACACCGGCGCGGTGCGGGCGGAGCTCGGTATTCCGACGGCGTTCAACTTCCTGGGGCCGATGACCAACCCGGCCCACGTCCAGGCGTCGGCCGTGGGTGTTGCCAACGCCCCAATGGCCCCGCTGATCGCCGGGGTCCTGGCGCGGCGCGGAAGCCGCGGATTGGTGTTCCGCGGGGAAGACGGCCTCGATGAACTCACCACCACGGGACCATCCACGGTCTGGGAAATCAGGAACGGTCACGTCGCCGAGCAACGGTTCTCGCCGGCGGATCTGGGCATACCCGCGGCAACCGTCGCCGATCTTCGAGGCGGCAACGCCGAGGCGAATGCCGCCGTCGTGCGTGAAGTGCTTGACGGGAAGCCGGGCCCGGTCCGGGACGCCGTGCTGCTCAATGCCGCCGCAGGCCTGGTCGCCTTCGACACCGCAGCCGATGGACCGTTCCTTGACAGGATGAAGTCGGCCTGGCGGCGGGCGGCGGAATCCATTGATTCCGGAGCGGCCATCCGGGTCCTCGACACGTGGGTCGGACTTACCCGGCGATAGGCAACGCCCCAGGGATTCAGTCCCTCACTGTTCGAAGCCGAGAGAAAACGCGGCGTCCAGGTCATGCTGCGAGTACGCCCGGAAGGCGATATGCGTGGTGGTGTGAACCACCGCGGGCACCTTGGAGAGTTTGTCGGCGATGACGTCCGCCAACTCCTCGTGCTTTGCCACGCGTGCCACAGCGATCAGGTCCCATTCCCCAGTCACGGAGTAGACCTCGCTGATCCCTTCGATCGCGGAGATTTCCTCGGCCGTCTCCGGGATGCGTGAAGCGTCGGTCTTGATCAGGACAAAAGCGGTGATCACGGGGGGCGGCCTTTCCGAAGTGCAGCAGTGGACGTAGCAAGCCTAGTCCATGGCGGTGCTTAAGACCGGCGGCTACGACGACGGACGCGCGCCACGAGGCTGATCACGGCGCGGTAGCCGAGCAGGAGGATCGCCAAGCTGATCAAGGCGACAATGACAAACGCGAGCACCACTGTCTGTCCGGTGGCCGCACGCAAGAGCATGCCCCCGGCCACGGTACGATCCATACGCCCACGCCGCTAGGCCAGATTCGCAAAGGTGCCCGCCAGGCCCGCACGGCGAGCCAGCCGATCGCGGCACCGGCAAGAAACGGCCAGGCCGTAGAAAAAACCCCGGTCAGCACGTCGGCGCGCTGGTGTGCGTCGCGGCCAATTGCAGCGAAGACAAGAACCAGCAAGGCGTCGGCCACGCCGGCGACAAGGGCGGTGCGGGGCAGGGAGGGTTTCGCAGGAGGCATGGAAACGACACTATCCCGCACCGCCTCCGAACTCGAACCCAAGGTTCGGCCCCGGCCGCGTACCGTTGAGCGCGGCACGCCGCCGGCCGCCGTCGGGCAAGCAAAAATTTGCCTGTAGATGGCCCCGGCGGGCGCTGTTAGCATGACGAAAAGGCGGCCGATCGTGCCGCCCCCGAACACCGAGGAGCAACGTCATGACCACGAACCTCAACCCCTACATCAGCTTTCGGGACAACGCCAAGGAGGCCATGGCCTTCTACCAGTCAGTCTTTGGCGGCGAGCTGACCCAGAGTACCTTCGCAGAGTTCCACGCGAGCGAAGACCCCGCCGAAGGCGACAAGATCATGCACTCGGCGCTCAAAACCGCCAACGGTTTGCTGCTCATGGCCGCAGATACCCCCAACAGCATGGCCTACAACCCGGGGAACAACATCTCGGTGTCGCTCAGCGGCGACGACGAAGCCGAACTTCGAGGCTATTGGGACGGACTGGTCGACGGCGGGACGGTCACCGTGCCGATGGAGAAGGCGCCGTGGGGGGACATCTTCGGAATGCTGACCGATAAGTTCGGTATCGCCTGGCTGGTCAACGTGTCGGGGGAGCAGCCTCAATAATTCACCAAACAGAAGCGCCCTCCACCACGCAATGCGGAATAGAGGGCGCTTGTGTCTTGTGGGGCTATCCGCCCGGGTTGGTCACCTGGCAGGTCTGGTCTTGGGCGGTCTGGGCAACCACGTCGTTCGGCTTCGGAGCCGGAAGGGTCGGCTTCGTGCCCGTGGCGAAGTCCTGTCCGGCGTAGAGCTGGACTCCCTGGACACTGGCGACCTGCTGCACGCTCGTTGCCGGCAACCCGAACATGGCTGCTACGTCCGCCGCAACGTCGGCAAAGCCCGCACCGTAGTAGACCATGGTCTGCGGCCGGGAGTCGGCTTGGATTCTGGCCACCTTCGTGAAGCCCCCGGCGGAGAGAAGCGTTCCGATCTCCTGGCTTCGGCCGGTAACGCCCGTTCCGTTTGCAACGGTGATCGGTTGAAGGGCCTTGTCGTATCCGGCTTTCGAGGGTGCCGTGGATGGGGCAGGGGACGCCGCGGCGCTTGGGGCGGGCTGGCTGAGGTCAGCGCTCTTGGTCAGGGCACTAAAGAAGTTGCTCGCAGCCGGTTGGTCGAGGTCGAGCCGGTTGGGATCGGAGGCTGCCGGAACATTGGGAACAGTGATGAAGTTGACCTTCGCCGGATCAATGTTCTTGAGCCTTCCCGAGATGGTCAACAGGGCCGGCACCGAGGCGAGTCCGTCGTCGACGGTGAGGTTCTTCGTCACGGTATCTGCGATGGTCAGCATCTTCTGGGGGTTGCTGAGCGTTCCGTCAGCTTTGAGCTTTCGCACGAGGGAGCCGAGGAACGATTGCTGCGCCTTGATGCGTCCGAGGTCTCCGCCGTCGGTGAATGCATGGCGCGTTCGCAGGAACGCCAGTGCCTGGTCACCTTCCACCTGCGAAGTGCCCTTGGGCAAATGCAGTCCGGAGTCAGGGTCGTTGACTGCGGTGCTGACACAGACGTCGACGCCGCCGACGGCCTTGGAAAGTTCGGTCACCGCGTTGAAGTCGGCCATCATGAAGTGGTCGATCTCCAAACCCGTCACTTTGTTGACAGTGTCAACAGCGCAACCGATGCCAGCCTCGGCCATAGCGCTGTTGATCATCGCATTTTGCCGTGCAGGGTAGTGTTTGCCCGTTTTGTTGTCCGTACAAGCCGGCACATCGACCAACAAGTCGCGCGGGAAGCTGATCACGTTGACATGGTTGTTGTCAGCGGAGATGTCCAGCAACATCATGACGTCCGATTGGCCGTAGCCGTCGGATTGGTCAGTGGTGCCGAACTGCCCGTTCTTTCCGCTCCTGGTATCGGTTCCCAGGACGAGGATCTGGAGACGGTCCTTGCTGTCGTCTACCGGCCCTTCCGTCCTGAGTCCACCCGCGCCGAGTGCGGACGTTGAGATGTTGGACTGAAGGCGCCATACCCAATACCCTCCAAACGCGATGACTGCGATCAGCAAGACAGCTACTGCAGCGCTGGTGATTTTGAACCAGCGGGGCGCGCGGCGAAAGCTGAACCGCCGGCTGCGGGCAGCCAGCTTTCCCTGTCCCGGGTAGGCGACAGGGGGCGACTGACCCGGCTCCGGGCTGGGTGCATCGTGGCGAGTGACCAAAAGAGAACTACCTCTCCAGGGGAAATACGGACTGCCCTATTGTAGCCGGGGGGTCTGGGAAGGTTCGGTGAGGCCCGCGGCGATCCTCGCGGTACTCGGCCTGGGGACCGCGGTTTCGGCAAACAGCTAGGGTTCCGGCAAAGAGCTAAGAGGGCATGCCGGCGACGTTTGCGTCACCCCTTCTGTTCATCGCGGTCCTTCTCCCATTCGGCCATGAGCCCGGGAAGCCGGGCGTCCAGGAACCGATAAAAGCTTGCCATTTCCTCCAGCCGGAGGGCGGCCGTGGACGTTTGGTCGCCAATCGCGTTGCTTGCTGAGTCGGCGAGGTCCGCGAGTGCACGGTAAACCGGACGTTCCTGGGCGAAGGATGCCAGCCAGGCATTGGGCGGAACTTCATAGCGGTCCCTCCTGCTACCCGGCCGCGACACCCTCCGCACGATGGCCAACGATTGCAGATAGCGGACCGCGCCCGAGATCGCTGCAGCGCTCACGCCGAGCACGTCACCCAGTTCGAGTGCCGTCAAGCCGCCGTCTTCGGCGACCGTCAGTGCCATGAGGACGCGGGCAGGCATCTTGGGCATACCGGCGGCGGTAAGGATGGCGGCCGATTGCTCGGCCGCCTCGCGAACTGCGTGCTCGTCTCTCGCCATTTATTGCATACCTTCCTCGGCCCGCGGTGCCGGGCATTCTTCGGCGTTACGCCGTGTTCAATTCACGCCGCGTCATGGTCGCTGTCGCCGCGAGGGCAACCACCACCGCGATGCACAGCATCCATATGCCTCCGCTCCAGTCCGTGGAAGTGCCGATAGGTACGGGGGAGTGGGTGAATGGTGACAGGTTGCGGAGCCACTCCGGCATGCCCACGAGGCCACCGAACAGCCCGAAAACGGTGCCGAGGCCCAGCAAGGTCCAACCCAGGCCGACAGTCCACGCGGGCAGCGCGACGAACACGAGTGCCAGGGCGCTCAGGTATAGCAAAGCCGCCGGCAGTTGCGCGGTGGCCGCCGCGAAGGAATCGCCAACGCGCGCGGACGTATCGCCGACGGCCAGTGCACTGAGCGCCGACGCCACCGCGCCACTGAGAAGCACCAGTACGATCGACGCAGTGCCCACCGTGAAGTACCCGACCAGCCACCGGACTCTTGATACCCGGGTGGCGAGCACCTGCTCTGCTGTTCCGGAAACCTCTTCCTGGCGCATCCTGATGATGACTTGTGTTGCGCAAGCCGCCGCAAGAACGCCGACCATCACGAAGATCGCCGAGATAAAGAGCTGGACGAGCGAGCCTTTGCCTCCCGGGATGAGGCTCGCCATGACCTTCTCCACGGTGGGGTCGGCCGTTGCAGCACCGGAGACCGCATTTGCAAGGGTGCCCGTGAGCAGCCCTCCGAGCGCGCCACCCACGCACCAACCCACCACTGTTGGCCACTGCAGTCTCCACGCGAGAGCCAAGGAGGTGGAGAGCGTGCTGCGGGCATCAACGCGGCCGAGGCGGCCGCTCAGCAAGCTGGCACCGCTGTCGCGTTGCCCTTGAAGCACGAATACCAGCGCGAGAAGTGCAGCCGTGAGCGCCAGGTTCAGTAGCAGGGGAGTGAGGTTGTTGGCGTCAAAGGCGAGGGTTTGCTGGCCCCAACCGATGGGCGAGACCCAGCTCCACCATGCCGGCGTCATGTTGAGATGGTCGGCTGCGGGGGTGGCGAGGGCGTCGCCGATGCCACGGATGACATATGCGCCTGTGACTGCCGCCGCAGCCACGCCGTTTGCGCCGCGGGACGTCCGCATGAGTTGGGCGGCGAACAGTCCCACTGCGAGGAAGGTGAGTCCGACGGCGGCCGTCGCGCAGCCGGCGATGAACGATCCCTTCGGGTCCAAGCCGCCGGCAATGAAGGCGAGCGCCACGAAGGTCCCGATAGCCACGTTGACGAGCGCGCCGTAGATGATCGTGGCCACTGAGGGCAAGGTACGGCCTGCCGGTGTTGCGGCAAGGAGTTCGGCCCTTCCGGACTCCTCCTCGGCACGCGAATGCCGCACTGCCAGGAAAGTATTCATCAGGCCGGCGAGCACCGCGATGAACGTGAAGATTTCGAAGAAGACGAATTGATCGAGCCCGCCGCCCTCGGGTGTTCCCCGAAGCATCAGGATGCTCGGGTTGGCGACAGCAAGCTGGAGGATACTGGCGCGCCCCGCAGGGTCCCCGTACGTCTTTTCAACCGCGGACACGGAGAACAGCGCCAGGAGGGCGATGCCGAAAATCCAGATCACCAGCTGCAGGCGGTCGCGCCGCAGTCGTTGAAGGAGCAAGGTGGCCAAAGTGCTCATCGCAAGCTCGCCTCCTGAGCTGCCTCCCGACGTCGGGCCTTGCGTGAGGCGTGCGGCACGAGGGACGCTTCAGCCGGGTTGAGCTCATCCCCATAGTGCCGCAGGAACAGTTCTTCGAGCGACGGCGGGGCGATACGAAGGCCTTTGACGTTCAGTTCCGTCAGCACGGGCAGGAGGGACGTAATCTTGTCGCTGTCCACCGTGAAGCGGGCGCGGCCGTTGTCCAGGGCTACGTCGTGTATGGACGGAATGCGGGCAATGTCCGCATCCGTCAGCCCGTTCCTGGCGAACGACACCTCGGTCCGGGTCAGGTGGCGCAGTTCGGCAAGCGTTCCGGATTCCACCATCTTGCCGGCGCGGATGATGGTCACCCGGTCGCAGAGTTGCTCTACCTCGGACAGGATGTGGCTGGAAAGCAGCACGGTGCTTCCTTCAGAGGCCAACCGCCTGATCTCCTGGTTGAAGACGCCTTCCATGAGCGGATCGAGTCCGCTGGTGGGCTCGTCGAGGATGTACAGGTCGGCGGGCGAGGCAAATGCGGTGATCAGTGCCACTTTCTGGCGGTTGCCCTTCGAATAGGACCGGCCTTTCTTGGACGGGTCCAGCTGAAACGCTTCGATCAGCCGGGCCTTGCGTTCGGTGTACGCCTTCTTGTCGTTGGTGCCGCCGCGCAGGCGGCTGAGAAGGTCAATCGCCTCGCCGCCGGAGAGGTTTGGCCACAAGCTGACATCGCCGGGGACATACGCAATACGCTTGTGCAGCTCCACCGCGTCCGTCCACGGATTCTGGCCGAAGACCGTTGCGCTTCCGCCGTCGGCCCGGGCAAGACCAAGCAACACCCGGATGGTGGTGGACTTGCCCGCCCCGTTCGGGCCAAGGAATCCATGCACCTCCCCGGCGTCGACAGATAGCTCGAGTCCGTCGAGTGCACGAACCCGTCCGTAGTGTTTCTCAAGGCCGTGGGCCTCAATCACTGTGTTCATACTTCGAACGCTACGCTCGATTCACAAATTTGTGAATGTTCTTAACGGGATCTTAATGGCGGTCGCTTCTCAGGGGGAGTGCACCGAGGTCCGCGGCGACGACTGAGTGCTCCCGGGTCCGGCACTCGCTCTCCGCGTCCCAATTCGGGTGTTCAGTACTCGTGCCCGGGCAGTGGGCGGCACGTAGCTTTGGCTCCATCCCAATTGTTCGGAATCAGTGGTTCCTGAAAGGTCTTGCCATGGGTTGGATCGGGTTTCCATGCTCCTTCGCGCCGGCTCCGGCGTTCCGTACCTGGTCCGCGAAGGGAGTCCGGTCATGATCATGATGCCCCATTCCGCCGTGCAGACTGCGGCGTGGCCGTTCTTCGCAGGGGTGGATTTCTCACTCTGGCACCGCTACATGCCGCTCGCGCTGGCCGGGATGGTGGTTTGGGGCTTGTGGCTTTACCGGGTCATACTTTCCCGCCGGGCGCAGCCCATCATCAGCAACTTTTCTGCCACCACCTCGGTGATAGTTCCGTCATTCCACGAAGATGTCGACATCCTGATGCGGTGCCTGGACTCGTGGCTGGCCCAGAACCCAACCGAGATCATCATCGTCCTGGACGTCAAAGACCTCGAGGCATACGACCGGATCGTTGAATTGCGGAACCCGGTGGTGCGTCCGGTGTTGTTCCACCATGCGGGAAAGCGTTCCGCGCTGGGGTGCGGTGTCCGGGCGGCCCGGGGCGAGTTACTGATCTTTGTGGATTCGGACACGTCGTGGGAGCCGGGGCTCTTGGCTGCCGTTCAGATGCCGTTCGAAGACCCCTGGGTGGGCGGGGTGGGAACCCAGCAGAACGTCTACGATCGGAATTCGAGCATCTGGCGCCGGATCGCGGACTGGCTGGTTAACCTTCGGTATTTCGATTATGTCCCCGCCATGGGCAGGGCCGGCGCGGTGGCCTGCCTGTCCGGGCGGACTGCGGCCTACCGGAGGTCGGTTGTTTTGCCGGTGCTTTCGAACCTGGAAGACGAGTTCTTCCTTGGGCGGCGGTGCATTTCGGGCGACGACGGCCGGCTCACCTGGCTGGTGCTCGCCTCCGGCTACAAGACGGTCCATCAGTCCTCGGCCAAGGCGCTTTCCATGTTCCCCAACAACCTGCGGGGTTTCATCAAGCAGCGCGTGCGCTGGAGCCGGAATTCCTACCGGTGCTATTTGACGGCGATGTACAAGGGCTGGCTGTGGAAGACACCCTTCGTCACCAAAGTCACGGTCCTGCAGATCCTGCTGACCCCGGTGACCATGGGCGTGACGATGACATACCTCCTTTGGGGACGGCTTGAGCTCACGCCGCTCGGCATCGTTTTCGCTCTTGCCTGGGTGCTTCTGGGACGCGGTATCCGCGGGCTGTCCCATTTGCGCCGGCATCCCCGGGATCTCCTCTTGCTGCCTTTGCTGACCCTTGTGGTCATTGTCATCGCACTTCCGGTGAAGGCCTATGCGTTCATCACGATGAATAAACAGGGCTGGCTCACCCGCAATGACACCGCAACCGGCGGGGAAGGTCAGACCGCCTCCACCCTCGTGCACAAGGAAGTCAGCTGATGCGCCGCCTAAGGTCCATGGCGCTTGGCGGCATCGCTTTATCGCTCTCCTTCCTTCCCCTGGCGGGCGGGAGCAGTTTCAACACCGCCCAGAATGCAGGGCCGGTCCCGCCTGCAATGTCGGCGCCGACGGCTACGAGCGACTCCGCCGCCGGTACTGCGGGCTACGCGGGCGATGCGGTCAACGAAGCTCGCCTGACCGCAGCCGAGGACCAACGGCTGTTCCGGGTTCGCCAGGTCGGAGTGACTGCGCGGATGCGGGGAGAAAAGCTACTCTCGCCGTACTTAGTAACGGACGGTCAATCGCGTACCTTGGTTCTGACCCCGAGACCGGCGGCATATGTGCCTGCGGATCTGCAAAGCCTGGCCGGAGAGTACTTCGTCCGCGAAGCTGACGGCGCATATTTCCTCGGCGAGAACGTGGTAATCCAGGCAGGCGCCGGATTATCACTGACTGCTCCAGGCGGCTTAACCCTTCATTTGGCCAGTACGGCGTCCGGCTTCGTTTCCATCGTCAACGATGGCGGGAAACTGGATATCAACGGCACACCGGACGCTCCAGTCATGGTGACCAGCTGGGATCGGGACAAGGGCGCCATCAACACCGATACGTCCCACGGCCGGGCCTACCTGCGTTCCATCGGTGGAACCACGACCATCACCAACGCCCGCATTGACTCGCTCGGCTTCTGGGCGGGCCGGACCGGTGGTGTGGCGATTACAGGAACGGACCGGCCAACGAGCCAGGCGCAAAACACGCCCAAGACCCCCCGTTCTCCGTCCACGAAGGCCGCCGTGCCGCCAACTCCAGGGATCCGCACCCTTGAGGCCGATCCAAGAGAGTCACCCGATAATTACGCCACGGCATCCATCAGGGACACCACCATCTCAGGCAACGCCTTCGGAATATTCGTCACGAAGTCCCGCGGCATGGAAATCAGTCACGTGGCGGTCCAAAATAGCCTGGTGGACGGCGTCGTGCTGCACCGTTTTGTCACCGGTGCTCGTGTCACTGAGACCACGTCCTCACACAACGCGGGCAACGGCTTTGTCCTGGCGCGTGCAACTGCCGAGATCACCTTGACTCATGCCGGAGCTGACTTAAATGGCCGCAGCGGTATCCTGCTACGGGGTCAGCCGTTAAGCGATGGTCCGTCGGCAGGCGGGGATCTCGCGAGTGTTTCCTCGGGCCACACAGTTTCGGGAAGCCACGCCGAAGGAAACCGTCGTTACGGCATCGAAGTGGTCGGCTGCAGGAACATCGAGCTCCATGACAACACCATCACCGGTAACGACCGCGGCATCGACCTCTCCCATGCCGTATCTGGTGCCACGATCGATGGGAACAGGTTTGAAAATCAGAAGACGCGCTCCGTGTCGGTAACTGACGGCGCCGCCGACACGGTAGTCGCGGCCAATTCCATCAACGGCGGGAAAACTGCGATCTACTTGCGTAACAGCCCGGGAATCGTGACGCGAAACAGCATGACCGGCCTGACCAATCACGGGATCACGGTTCTTGGACATTCACCGGTCCGCTTGTTCCGCAATGTAATCACCGGCTCAGGCCCCAGCGCCCTGGATCTGCGGGACAACCGTAGCAGCGTCCTGCAGAGTGAGAACGATGTCAGCGGGTGGAACAAAACCGCCCCGTTCTGGGTCCAGGTGGCGAACTTCTTCCAGCCTTTGACCATTATCTGGACGTTGTTGGCCCTCCTGCTGGCTTTCACTGCCTTCAAGGGTCTTCGCGGGCGCAGGAGAGTGGTTCATCCTTACGCGAAGCAGGCGCCCCTGGCGGCGTTTACCTCGGGTGGCTTACCCTTTGCAGGCCCTCCGCAGTCTCCCGGCACCCAACGGACCTGGGATTCGAGCGATTCAACGGGAAACCGAAGATGAAAGCCGATCGCCAACTGGGCCGCGCCTCCTCGTTCATCCTCGCCGGCGCCATGGTCGTTCTTTTCATCGTGGTGGGGCTGGCCTCGATGACAATGCACGATGCAGCAGGGCTTTCCGAGCCGAGTCTGCGTGCGCGGACAGCCCCGCCATCCGGGATGCCCGCTCCGACGGAGGATCCCACCCAAAATTCAACGGCCGACGCCGCCTCGATGAGCGAGGCGGCACTTAATGCCCGCCCGGGCCAAGGTCCCGTTCCGGCGGCCGCCGCGATCGACTGCCCTGGCCCGACGGTGCGGGTGCGGAACAAGGAGGAGCTGTACAGTGCGCTCGGCAGAGCCAACCCCGGGGATGTCATTTCCCTGTCCGACGGAGTCTATTCCGGGAACTTCACGGCTAACCGGGCCGGGACGCCGGAGCGGCGCATCTACCTCTGCGGCGGAGCCGGCGCCGTCCTTGACGGCGGCGGAACCGACACGGGATACGTCCTGCACCTTGATCATGCGGACTATTGGGTCATTTCCGGCCTGACGGTTCGCAACGGCCAGAAAGGCATCGTCGCCGATACAGTCAAAGGCGCCATACTCCAGAAGGTTACCGTGACCGGCCTAGGGCAGGAAGGCATCCATCTCCGCCGGAACAGCACCTCGAACCTTGTGGTCGAAAACACCGTACGGGATACCGGAAAGGTCACCCCTGAGTACGGCGAAGGCATCTATGTCGGGACCGCTGTCAGCAACTGGTGCTCAGTCACCGCGTGCCGGCCCGATGAAAGCAACTTCAACGTGTTGGCCCGGAACACGATTTCCAATACGACCGCCGAAAACATCGACATCAAAGAAGGAACCATCCAAGGTGTCATTTCCGGTAATTCCTTCAGCGGCAACGGCATGACTTCCTCCGATGCCTGGGTCAACGTCAAAGGCAACGCGTGGACCATCGAAAACAACACAGGAACTGACAGCCCCCGCGACGGATTCCAGACGCACAACATCCTGCTCGGCTGGGGAGACCACAACCTCTTCCGGTCCAACATCGCCACCATCGGCGGCCGGGGGACCGCCGTCGCATCTACCCCGCCAATGAACAACACTGTCGCATGCTCTAACCAGGTCATCGGCAATGGACGGCTCAGCAACATCAAATGCACCCATCTCTGACCGGACATCTTTCCCAGCAGGGGAGAAAACGCTGAAAGGACAGCCATGCACAACGCCATCAATGCCGGCACGGCCTCCGGGCTGGAGGCGCTGCCGCCCGGGCCCGCGGCCAGACCCGAGATCACAGTCATCGGCACCGGATACCTGGGTGCGACCCACGCGGTCTGCATGGCCTCCCTTGGCTTGACCGTCACAGGAATCGATATCGACGCCGACAAGATCGCCTCGCTCACCCGGGGAACCTTGCCGTTTTTCGAACCAGGGTTGGAGCAGCTTCTTAGGCAGGCCCTGGATACCGGCCGATTGTCGTTCACGACGGACTTCGCCGCCGCGGCGAAGGCTGACGTGCACTTCCTGTGTATCGGCACCCCACAAGCCCCGGATTCACTCGCCGCCGACCTCACGTATGTGTACGCGGGCATCCGACGGCTTGCACCGCATCTGTCCAGAAAATGCCTCATCGCCGGAAAATCCACGGTACCCATCGGAACGGCGCAGCGCCTGGCAGCCTTGGTCCGGGCGACGTCCCCTGCCGGGCCGTTCGTCGAGCTGGCGTGGAATCCCGAATTCCTTAGAGAAGGACACGCAGTCGAAGATACTCTTCACCCGGACCGCCTGGTGTTCGGGGTCGCGTCCGACTGGGCCCGGGACCAACTGACGGCTTGCTTTGCGCCCATCATCGAACACGGCACACCGGTGGTGTCCACCGATCTTGCCACGGCCGAACTCGTCAAAGCCGCAGCGAACTCGTTCCTGGCCACCAAGATTTCCTACATCAACGCGATGGCGGAAATCTGCGAGGCAACGGGTGCGGATGTCAACCATCTCGCCCGGGCGCTATCCTTCGACGACCGGATCGGCGGCCGGTTCCTCAAACCCGGGCTCGGTTTCGGCGGCGGATGCCTGCCAAAAGATATCCGCGCCTTCGCCCACCGGGCGGCCGAGCTCGGCGTCGGACAGGCCGTCGGGTTCCTCCGCGAGATTGACGCGATCAATCAACGGCGCCGCCAGCGGACAGTGGACCTGATCACGGAAATGGCCTTCGGGGACCTGTCGGGTGTGCGCGTCACCGTGCTCGGGGCCGCGTTCAAGCCCGACTCAGACGATATCCGCGACGCCCCGGCCCTTGATGTCGCCCGGCTGCTCCACCAAGCCCGCGCCCGCGTCACCGTCTATGACCCGAAGGCCATGGACAACGCCCGCAAAGCTTACCCGGAATTAAGCTATGCACCGACCCTTGAGGCGGCAGTTTCCGGCGCTGAAGTGGTTGCGCTTCTCACCGAATGGGACGAGTTCAAGAAAGCGGACCCAGCCATGATCGGGGACCTGGTGGACCTGCGCAACATCGTGGACGGAAGACACGCGCTGGATGCCCAGGCCTACCGTGCGGCGGGCTGGGACTACCGCGCACTGGGCTCGCCAGCGGCCATCCGGGGTTCCGCGGACATACGTCGCTTCGAGCCGCAGTTTTCGGCACACCCGCATGGGGTTGCGCTCTAAGCCGGGGGCCAGGGTGGGCATCGTTACGTCAGGAACGGCGATGGGTGGGGGAGAAGCACCGCACAGGTGCTTCAGGTATCCGCTACTTGGCCGGCGGTTCGCCCTTCAGGGCTTCAGGACTCCGCGCCGCCGTGCAAGCCGTCGTCGCTGCTGTCGTCTTCGGGGCCGGGAGCGCCACTGGCGTCGCTACGGTCGGAAAGGTCCATGTTCCCGCGGGCCTCATCCATGGTGGGACCGCCGGACGGCACGCTATAGGTGTCCGGACGGAGACCGTGCGCCTGTTCCTCGATCAAGGCCTGCTCCTCGCTGAAGCGGATCGCGTTGGCCTCATCGCCGGCATCGCCGGGGATGTCTTCGCGCAACTCCGACGGGTTGGGCACGATGAATCCTGCTGTGGGTTCTTCCTTTGGCTTGCTCATATCCTTACCTTTCTCCTCATTGCAAATACAACCCCTTAGTCACCGTAACCGGGGAACGAGGAAGATACCAAGTGCACTTAGTATCCGGGCGGGAAGGCGACAATCCCGGTATCCAGCGGTTCATTGGAGATGCTGCGCGGACTTCTGCAGGCGACGGGTTTTGACCCTGAGCTGGATGATCCGCGCGGCACCGGCTGCAGCCACCAGGATTCCGCCGCCCACGGCAGCGATGAACAGGCCCATGCCCAAAGGCACCGTGCCATCCAGGCCCAGAAAGACGATTCTGGCCGGGTCCTGGTTCTGAAGGATGAAAATGATCAGCAGCACCAGCAGCACCAACGCGGTCACTACAGTCGCCCACACCATCCCGGCCCGCGTCACACCCGCCGGGGACTCCCGACCAGCGGTCCCGGACGCCACCGTCGCCGGCTGCGTTGGCGACGGTGGCGTTGCCGGGGGAGGGCCGGCATTCGAAGGCACGTCCGGCGGCGGCGCTCCGGGCGTCAACGGATCAGAGTTCATAACGAGATCTCCTGCCTTCTTTGCGGTCTGGCGTAGGCCGCCATGGGACTTGCTGCTTCTCAGATTCCGGAAACCGCCCCGTGGTTAACGGCGGGTGTCGTCAACACCTTCGGTGTCGATGTGTTCCTTGCGGACTTCCTCATCGACCGTGGCCTCGTCGGTCACTGCCTCTTTGTTCAGGCGGACTCGCTCGACGGGTACGGTTTCCTTCTCCACCACGGGGCGTTCCTCGTGGAGGGTGACCTCGTGTTCGTCCTCGCTGATGTCGGGGCCGTTCATGGCGTCGCCGCGATTGGCGTCGGTGATCGGTTCGCGTTCGAGGCGGACTTCTTCGCGCTGGACAGGGACGGTCTGGGTGACGTTTTCGGTGGTGACGTATTTGCGAAGACGTGCCCGGCCCGTGGCCTGCTTCTCGGTGCGGACGTTCACCTGTTCCTCGGAGCGGGTCATAGCGTCATCCGTGGCGTCAGAGGCGGCGTCGGTGTAGGTCCGGGTGCCGCCACTGCGCTGGTAGTGGGTGTAGAGGCGGTCTTCCTCAGCGGGCTCCAAGTGCCCGTCGGCGTCCACGCGAGGGGCGTCCTTGACCAGGTCCTTGTCGTACGGGACCACCAGGTCGTTCCCTTCGATCCTTGCACCTTCAAGCGGCACGAACGATTCCGACGTTCCGAACAGGCCGGTCTTGACCGTTACCCACTCTGGCTGACCGGTCTCGTCGTCGGCGTAAACCTCGCCGATGGAGCCGATCTTGGTCCCGTCCGGGGACAGGACGTTTCCGGAGTTCTGGAGCAGTGCTTCGATGTTTTCCGCAGTGAGCATGGTGTATCTCCTTCGATGGTGAATCACGGGTGGGCTGCGATGTTGTGTTCGGTCTGTCGCCGTCGCGATGGAGCCGGACGGCGCGGGGCCGCTTGGTGCCGGCCGGTGTTTGGCTTAGATCTGGTGTGCGCCGGGCTGGCGGGGGCTCTCCGGCGGAAGGTACTGCGCGGCGGCGTCCTTGATTTGCTCAGACGCCGGGGGAGCCGCCTGGGCGTGGGCCTTGATCTTGGGGGCTTCTTCTTCGGCGCGGTTCAGATACCGCTCCCAGCGGGCAGACATGGGCTTGATCAGCCCGCCGCCCACACCGACGACCACGACGCCGACAATGGCTGCGAGGACGGCGATCAGGATCGGGGTGGTGACCGTGGTGGCGATGTCGACCTGGTTCAGGGCGGCAATGACGCCGATGCCCAGGATGAAGATGCTGGCAATGTTGGCCAAAACCTTGCCGTAGGACAGGCCGCCAAGTGAGCCCTGGATCAGGGTCTTTACGGCGGCGGCGATCGCTGCGCTGATCACGACGATGATGATCGCAACCACGATCTTGGGCAGGAAGGCGATGATCGCTGCCAGCAGCACGCTGACCGGGTTCGGGCCGAAGACGCCGAAGGCGAACTGCAGCACGAAAAGCACCAGGGCGTAATAGACGATCTTGGAAATGATGTCGCTTGCATCAAGCGAGGATTTCGCCATGGCGTCCTTGAGGGCGCCGCGTTCGACCAGGCGGTCGAAGCCGACCCTGTGCAGCACCTTGGAAAGGGCCGTGGAGATTGCCTTGGCGATCAGCAGCCCAACGATAAGGATGACCAGGAACAGCAGGAACGCAGGAATGAACGTTGCCACGACGGTCAGCCCGGCTTTAAGCGAGTCGAGAATATCCACGGGTGAACCTTTCAATCAGGCGACGGGGGAGGGGACCCGGGGTAGAGGCCGTTCTGCGCGGCCTTCCCTGTGACAACGATAAGCATGCTTACTATTGCCTTGGCAAGCGTCTTTACGAATTTTCTAAAGATGGGCGCCAAACCGCGGGATCACCCGATCGCCGGTCGGACGACCCGGAATCCGCAGAATCACGGGGCGATTCAGCGGATCACGGCCGGACCGGGGGATAGGACGAATTGATTGCCTGATGTTTCCGGGTAGGTCGGGTTTGAGAACTACAATGGGTGGATGGCTGGCAGCCGCAATCCACTCGACGACCTGCGGGGAACAATCGTCCATCTGGCCGATCAGCTCAAGCTGCCCGGTTCGGAGCGCGTGGACGAGCTGGTCGGCGATCTGCTCGGTGCAAGGCCAGGGCCGGCCCGGCCGCTGTCGGAGGTGCAGGCCGAGCTCGATGCGCTGGTGGGGCTGGAGACGGTGAAGGAGCAGGTGCGGGCCCTCGTCGCGCTGCTCCAGGTCCAGGCGCGCCGCAAGGCGCATGGCCTGCCAGAGGTGGCCACCTCGCAGCATCTGGTGTTCCTCGGAAACCCGGGAACCGGGAAGACCACCGTGGCCCGGCTCCTGGCAGAGATGTACCGCGCGGTCGGCCTGCTGCAGAAAGGCCACCTGGTCGAGGTCGACCGTTCGGGCCTGGTGGGGCAGTACGTCGGCGCGACTGCCATCAAGACGGACCGGGTGATCCGGCGTGCGCTGGATGGCGTCCTGTTCATCGACGAGGCCTACTCGCTGGTTCCGGAGGACGGGCGCATGGACTTCGGCCCCGAGGCGATCGAGGTCCTGCTCAAGCGGATGGAGGACCACCGTCACCGCCTCGTGGTGATCGTGGCCGGGTACCCGCGGCTGATGGAGTCCTTCTTGCTCTCAAACCCCGGACTGCGCTCCCGCTTCGCCCGCGAGATCACGTTCCCCGACTACTCGGTCGAGGAACTCCAGACGATCTTCCACCAGATGCTGGCCCAGCACGAGTACACGTTGGGGCCGGGGGCGGACCAGATGCTGCGCCGCATCCTCACAGGGCTCCACGCTGGCGAGGACTCCGGCAACGCCCGGTTTGCCCGGACGCTGTTCGAGCAGGCGCTCAACCGCCAGGCGCTGCGGCTCTCGCGCGATGAGGGGCAGAGTCTCGACGCCCTCGACCGCGAGGCCGTCGTTACGCTCACCGCGGACGACATCGCGGAGGCCGCGCTGGCCTTGGGCGAGGAGCCGGAGCCCACGCCGGAACCGGAGCAGCTACCATGGTGGCGCCGCTGGCTAATCTGACCGGATCCGGCGGGCGGCTGTCAGGCGAATGCCCGTCCCATCCGTGGAATCCCGGGGCTGTTTAGGCAATGGCGGCAGGATCAGGGGATAGGACGAATTGATTCATCTGGTGGTATCGCAAAGTCTTACTTTACATAGTGTAGATTATCGGCGTAAAACTAACGGGAGTTGCGTTAGGTGCGAGAACTCCCGTCTGC
>NZ_JAKEEC010000014.1 GCF_021483235.1 Arthrobacter alkaliphilus
AACGCGGCGTCCGCATCCCCATGAACGAATCACTCTAACCACCACATCGATTGCTCCGTAACCGTCGTTTTGACCCCCCCAAAACGACACTTACGGAGCAATCGATAAGACTTAGGATCACCAATGACCACGATTACCCACGAACCGCTGACCGTCACCCTCGGCTCCAGCGGAGTCACGCCGGAGGACGTCGTCGCCGTCGCACGCCACGACGCCAAAGTGACCATCTCCCAGGAAGCCCTGGACACGGTTGCCAAGGTCCGCGCCCACATCGACGGCCTCGCGCACAGCGAAGTTCCGGCGTACGGCGTTTCCACGGGCTTCGGCGCCCTCGCCAACCGCCACATCCCCAACGAGCTCCGCACCCAGCTCCAGAAGTCGCTCATCCGCAGCCACGCCGCCGGCATGGGCCCGGCCGTGGAACGCGAAGTCATCCGCGGCATCATGTTCCTGCGCGCCAAGACCTTGGCATCCGGCCGCACGGGCGTTCGTCCCGTGGTCCTGCAGACCATGGTGGACGTGCTCAACGCAGGAATCACGCCCGTGGTCCGTGAATTCGGCTCGCTGGGCTGCTCCGGGGACCTCGCTCCGCTGTCCCACTGCGCCCTGGTCCTCATGGGCGAAGGCGAAGCTACCGGGCCCGACGGCGAGCTGTACGGCGTTCCGGGGCGTCCCGCCGTCGCGGACCTGCTTGCTGCGCACGGCATCGAGCCGGTTGTCCTCGCGGAAAAGGAAGGCCTCGCGCTCGTCAACGGCACCGAGGGCATGCTGGGCATGCTCCTTATGGCAATCGCGGACCTGCACCTCTTGCTCACGACGGCGGACATCACCGCTGCGCTCAGCGTCGAGGCACTGCTCGGCACGGACCAGGTGTTCCTGCCCGAGCTGCACGCGGCCCTGCGGCCCCACCCCGGCCAGGCCGCCAGCGCGGACAACATGCTGCGGGTGCTTTCCAACTCGCCGATCGTTGCTTCGCACCGCGAGGGCGATTCCCGTGTCCAGGACGCGTACTCGCTCCGTTGCGCACCCCAGGTGGCCGGCGCCGTGCGTGACACGCTGACCCACGCCGAACTCGTGGCCTCCCGCGAATTGGCTGCAGCAATCGACAACCCCGTGGTCCTCCCGGACGGGCGTGTTTCCTCCAACGGCAACTTCCATGGCGCCCCCGTGGCCTACGTCCTGGACTTCCTAGCGATCGCGGTGGCGGACCTTTCCTCCATCGCGGAACGCCGCACGGACCGCATGCTGGACCCGGCCCGTTCGCACGGACTCCCGGCCTTCCTTGCCGACGATCCCGGCGTGGACTCGGGCCTCATGATTGCCCAGTACACCCAGGCCGGGCTTGTCTCGGACAACAAGCGCCTGGCCGTCCCGGCGTCGGTGGACTCCATCCCAAGCTCCGCGATGCAGGAAGATCACGTCTCCATGGGGTGGCACGCTGCCCGCAAGCTCCGGAAGGCCATCGAGAACCTGCGCCGCGTCCTGGCTGTGGAACTCGTGACGAGCGCCCGCGCCCTCGACATCCGCACCCAGCTGTCCGGTGGCGAGCTCACGCCGGGTCCTGCCGGTACTGCCGTGATCGAGGCGCTGCGCGGCGTCGTCGACGGTCCCGGAACCGACCGTTTCCTCTCGCCCGAACTGGAAGCGGCGGACCGTCTTGTGGCCGCCGGCGAGGTGCGAACAGCCGCCGAATCCGCCGTCGGAATTCTCGCCTGACGCCGAACAAAATACCGTTCGAGTGAACAATAGGAAGCGCCCCGGAAATGTTTGGCAATACGCGCCCCGGGGCGCTTTCTGTGTAGTAGAACTTATGGGGTACGGCATGTCCACGCCGACGATGTCGTGGGCCTGCCGGGGCACAACTGAAGTAGCGAACATCCACAAAGGGGTAGAAGTTCAATGAAGGCACGCGGGACAGTTCTGTCCAGGCGAATCGCACAGTCCGCCGTCGTTTCCAACTGGGGAATGCTGAAGGCGGGGGAGCGGATCGAAGTCGTACGGCACGCACATGTGGTCGCGGCGGGGGAGGTGCAGGAAGTCTCGGGCAGCGGCAACGTTGTGTGGCTTGAACCTGCAGGACCCGGCGCCGATGAAGCCGCCAAGCAGCTTTTCATGAAGTCCGACGGCGTCGAGTTGCGCCGGGTGTAACCGGCAGAGTCGCCGTCCACACGAAAAAACCGGGGCTTGTTTTCAACAAGCCCCGGTTTTTTGTTGTCTGCGCCGGTTACTAGGCGGCGATGATCTCGCGGGTCTGGCCGAACGGCACGGACTCGTCCAAGGCCACGGTGTAGGTTCCGGGCTCGTGGCGGGTCACCAGGATCCCGCAGTGGCCGTTTTCGGCTGCCGCTTCGATGAGCGTGGCGACAGCGCTGTCCAGTCCGGCATGGACCTCGTCGACCGACGAAAAGGACAAACGGATTTCTTGACGTTCCATGGTGGAAGTGGTCATTGGGGGGGCCTCCTTCTGCAGGGTGTCGCGGGGGGAGCGACAGTCCTGCATCAAAAGATAGCAAAGTGTCATCGGATGTCTGTCATTCTGGGAGATGGATCACCGGCATGGCGTGGCGCTGCCGCCAGCGTCTGCCCCTTACCCCAGCAGCGTGTTCACCAAGCGCGCGGCTACCTTGGCGGTCCTCGAGTCGATGTCGAACCCGGGGTTGAGCTCGGCCACGTCCAGGTGAATAAGCTTCCCGCTCGCGGCGATCTGCCTGCACACAGCGCTGATGACGGACAGCGGAACACCATACGCGGCAGGCGCGCTCACCCCCGGAGCCACCGACGCCGGCAGCACGTCCAGATCAATCGTCAGGTAGAGCATGTCCACGCTGTCCAGGAACCGTGCCACGAAATCATGGACGGCCTCGGCGGAGCAGTCCTCGTCCAGCAGGTACTTCACGCCCAGCCGGTCCGCCGTGTCGAACAGGGTGCGCGTGTTGTTGGGTTCAGAGATTCCGACGACGGCGTAGTTCAGTTCACGGCCGGCGGCGGCCTCTGCGCGGGCCATTTGCAGGAACGGCGTGCCTGAGCTCGACACGGGCTCGTCCCGCAGATCGAAGTGCGCGTCCAGGTTCAAGACTCCAAGACGCTTGCCGCTTGCCACGGCCTCCGAGCCGGCGACGCCCAGGTAGCTGGCGAACGCGGTTTCGTGCCCGCCGCCGAGCAGCACCGTGAGATTATCGGCGTCGAGCAATTCCGAGATCACACGCCCAGCGCGCTCCTGGCCGGCCTCAAGCGAGTCGCCCTCCACAACGATGTCGCCGGCGTCGAAGACGTCCCGGTCCAGGTGGAAAGCCAGCGGGCCCAAGGCTTGGCGGATGGCCTCCGGGGCCGCCGCCGCACCAATACGGCCCTTGTTGCGTCGCACGCCTTCGTCACTGCGGAAGCCCACGACGACGGCGGGCCGGCACCCCGCTCCCGTCGCACCGGGGGCGGTCACATCGGACGTGAGGGGCGCCACGGCCTGCCACCAACGACGGTGCTCGCCGCCGTCGCCGTCGAAGCGGCCGGTCCACGGCGTCGGGCGGATATCGGCAACAGCGCGGGAAATCTCCATGATTCAAGCTCACCGCATGCCGGGAGCGAAAAACACCAGTTGCAGGCGGAGGGCGTCCGGTATTCCGGAATGGGCTACTTGACGCCCAGGATTTCCTCGACCGGGCCGATCCCGAAGAACAGCAGGAACGCTGCCGCGACGGCCCACATGAGCGGATGGACTTCGCGTGCCCGGCCCTGGAAGGTGCGGATGAGCGCGAAGGAGATGAACCCGGCTCCCAGGCCGTTGGCGATCGAGTAGGTGAACGGCATGAGGATCATGGTCAGGAACGCGGGAATGCCGACACCCCAGTCCTGCCAGTGGATCTTGCCCACCTGGGACACCATCATGAAGCCCACTACAACCAGGGCGGGTGCGACGGCCTCGAACGGGACCAGGTTGATGAGCGGGGTGAAGAACATGGCCACCAGGAACAGCAGGCCAGTCACGATCGAGGCCAAGCCGGTGCGCGCGCCTTCCCCGATGCCGGCGCCGGATTCCACGAAGATCTGGTTGGAGGACACGGACGAGCCGCCGCCGATGATCGCGCCGAGCGCATCAACCTGCAGGACGCGGTCCACGTTGGGGATGTTTCCGTGCTTGTCGATGTTTCCTGCTTCCCTGGCGAGGCCCACCATGGTGCCCATCGCGTCGAAGAAGATGCTGAGCAGGATCACAAATGCGAGCAGAGCCGCCGCGATGAAGCCGAGGTGCTGGAACGCGCCGATGGGGTTCGCCTTGCCGATGAGGGACAAGTCCGGAGCGGCCCACTCCGAGAACTTGGGCGCGACCAGGGACCAGCCGCGGGGGTTGTAGGTCTTGCCGTCGAAACTCGGGCCGATGTGCAGGGTGAATTCGAGGATGGCGGCGAGGATGGTGGAGCCGATGATGCCGATCAGGATGGCGCCGCGTACCTTGCGGACCACCAGAGCAATCGTCAGGACAAGGCCCACGACGAACACCAGGGTGGGCCAGCCAAGCAGCTTCCCGTCGACGCCCAGGCCCAGGGGGACCGTGGTGCCGGCGGCGTCCGGGATGCGGCGCACGAAGCCGGCATTGACCAGGCCGATGAGGGCGATGAAGAGGCCGATGCCCACCACGATCGCGGTCTTCAGTGCCTCGGGTACGGCTTTGAAGACCGCTGTGCGGAAGCCGGTGAGCACCAGGATCAGCATGGTGAGGCCCGAGAGCATCACCAGGCCCATCATGTCCGGCCAGGTCAGGCCGGGGTGCGAGGCAATGGTGACCGCAACGAAGGCGTTGACCCCGAGCCCGGTAGCAATGGCGAACGGGTGCTTGGCCCAGGCTCCCATCAGGATGGTCATGATGCCTGCTACGAAGGCCGTGGTGGCCGCGACGGCGGCGAAGCCCAGGGAAGCCCCACTTGAGTCCGTCCCGGAAAGGATCAAGGGGTTGAGGACCACGATGTAGCTCATGGCAAAGAACGTCGCGAAGCCGCCACGGATTTCTCGCGAATAATTGGAGCCGCGCTCCGAAATCTTGAAGTAGCGGTCGATGGCTGAGCCCTGCTTGAGCATGGAAGTCTCCGGGATCGGGAAAGTGTGCTCTCAAATCCTATGCCCACAGGTTCGGCCCTCCCGCGAATTCGCCTAATCTGTAAGGAATCCAACACAAAGGGAGTCATTCGCTCATGCGCCCCATCCGCCAGTTGCTGGCCGTCGTCGTAGCTTTCACAACGGTGCTTTTCTCCGCCGCCTTGTTCTCGGCGGCACCCGCGTTCGCGCACGACTCCGCCGAATCCACCTCACCGGCCAACGGTTCAACGGTTGCCAGCGTCCCGGACTCCGTGTCCATCACGTTCAACAACCGCCCGCTCCTGCTCGGCTCACAGATCAGGGTGAACGACGCCTCGGGCCTGAATTGGGCAGATGGTTCGGTGGAGATTGTGGACACCGTGGTGTCGCAGAAGCTGCGGCCGGGCGCGCCTGCCGGAACATTCACCGTCATCTGGCGGGTAGTCAGCTCGGATTCGCACCCCATCGAAGGCACCTTCACGTTCACCGCCAAAACCGGAAGCACGACGGCGGGCGGCGGCTCCGCGAATACCGCGCCTTCGGCGGAGGTGCCCACCGCCGGCACCGCCGCACCGGGTTCGACCGGGACGCAGGAGAAGGCGCCCGACGCCTCACAGCCGTTCCCCTGGAGCATTTTGGTCTTCGCTTTGGTGGCCGCGGGCCTGCTGGTTTTCCTAGGCGTCACCGCACGGCGCCGGCTGGCCAACGGCCAATCAGAAGAGTCTGATGATGCCGACGATGACGAGGAGATCGCGCCCGGAAACTAGGCCGGCGCGGGAATTGCCGCAAAGGTGCCGGTGAGGGCCCCGTGGACACTCTCCGGGTGGACCTTGGCGGAGATCGCTTGGCCCACCACCTTCGCTTGGCGGAGGACTTCTTTAGGGGTGGGTGTGGCGAGTTCGCCGACGCCGACCAGGTACATCCCAATCGCCCGCATGGCTGCTACGAGGTTCTGGCCGATCGCGATGCCGAGCTCGGCAAGCATCTTCCGCAACTGGCTTTGTCCACAACGGGTTAGGACGATGTGGTCGGCCAAGAGAACTCCGTTGGGGGTGTGGACGGCCCACTGGCACAAGGCCGCGCCCGGGGAATGCACCGTTCCGGAGACCACGGACCCCTCGGCGGCTTCGTCCAGGCGATCGAGGCGGACGGCCCGGGTGGTGCTCCGCACGTCGAGCCCGTGGCTGGCTGCGTAATTGCGCAGGTGCCGCAGGATTTCGCTGCGCTCTTGGAGGCACGCGGCATCCGCGGCGTCGCAGCGCTGCAGGAGGCCGGTGTTGAGGGGTTGCAAGGGGGCGGGGACGTACATTCCGTCCACCACGATTGCGTCGACGCCGTAGCGGCTCAATTCGCTGGCCACTGCCAAGCCGGGCATGCCGGCGCCGATGACCACGGCAGTGGTACGTTCCGTCCTCGCAGCAGGCATGGTTGACACAGCTTGGCTCCTCTTTGAAGGTGCGTTGCCGAGGCAACACCGGGATGGCGTCCGGGTCCCCAAACGGTCGCGAATGATGGCCGTTGATGTGTTGGAAAACACGATCCCCGGTCATCGGTGCCTCGAACATTACAGAAGAAATCGCCCGGTGGGTAGCCCCGGCACCGGCATGTCCGCCGATGGCTTTTTCGCGCCCCGACCCGGCGGATTTTCGCGTCCGCAGGACGGTTTCCACACACCCTTCTTCCCGCTTGATTCGGCCATTGCAAACGAGAATAGTGAGCATTGGAGACTGCAACTCACGGGAGTCAAGCGAGAAACACATTGTGGGTGCGGCCTCTGGCAGAATAGCCGCAACATCAGCAGCAGTGCGAGGAGGCAGGCCGCATGGACCAGCACGGCAGACACTCTCAGGGCCGTCCATCAGAGGCCGAAGGCAACACGGAGGAACCATCCATTGCCCCCGGCGGCATTGTGGTGGGCGTAGACGGCAGCGAACACGGCCAGTGCGCGCTTATTTGGGCCGCCCGCGAGGCCGAACGCCGGCAGCTGCCCTTGCACGTAGTCACGGCCTACTCGGTGCCCATCTTTGCGGCTTCCGGGCTGGACGGCGGCTATGCAACAGTCGATGACTCCGTTATCCGTGACGGCGCCGAGGCAATCGTCAAGCAGGCCCTTGAGAAGGTCTCCGGGTACGCCATCGACGTCGATGGCTCGGTGGAGAACGGAGATGCCGCCGGCGTCCTCCTGGATCTGTCCGAAACCGCCGAACTCCTGGTCTTCGGCACCCGCGGACGTGGCGGCTTCGTAGGCAGGCTCCTGGGCTCCGTGAGCAGTGCCCTCCCGGCGCACTCGAAGTGCCCCACGGTGACGGTCCCGCTTTTCTGCGCGGACCGACTGGGAGAAACCACGGAGGACAAGCACATCAAGGCCGAGCGCGCGAAGGCCGGCTTGCGCGTTGTCGAGAACGTGGTGGTGGTCGGCGTGGACGGCTCGGAACAGGCCCGGGTTGCCGTCCTGGAGGCCGCGGAGGCGGCTGAACGCATGGGCGCCAAGCTGCGCGTCATCTGCGCCGTGCCCGAGTACAGCGGCTCCTTGGCCTGGGTACCTGCTCCCTTGGACCGCGAGGCACTGTTCAAGGACATCAGGGTTCAGTTGGACGCGGGCTTGGCGTGGCTCAAGAGCCACTTCCCCAACCTTCCAGCGGAAACCCAATTGCTGGATGGTTCGCCAGTGGAAGTCCTCGTGGAAGCGAGCCGCGGCGTCGAACTCGTGGTGTTGGGCACCCGGGGACGTGGAGGCTTCGCAGGAATGCTCCTCGGATCGACCTCCGACGGAGTCTTGCACCACGCCAAAGGACCCGTACTGGTTGTTCCCGACCGCGAGGATCCCAGGCTGGCGGACCGCCCCAACTTCGGTCCCATGCTCGGCGCCGCATAGCAGGCAAGCCCACAGACCCGGGGACGCAGGCGGACGGAAATGGCGGAGCACCCACAGACCGGGGAGTCATCGCGCCTAACGGTCGGGCTGGACCGGATTCGGGCAACCATGCTTCCCGAGGTCGGTGGCAAGGCCGCCAACCTTGGCGAGTTGATCTGGGCGGGGCTCCCGGTCCCGCCCGGGTTTTGCCTGACCACCGAGGCCTACCGGCGTGCAATGCAGCCGGTCGGAGTCCCCGCGGCCTTCCCGGACATTCTCCGTGGCCTCAAGGCAGCCGATTCCGGCGACCTTGAGGCGCTCGCCTCGCTTGCGGCCCGCGCCCGGGAAGCAGTGCTCGACGCCGGTGTCCCGGCCGACGTCGAAGGCGCGGTCCGTTCGGCCTACTCCGCGCTTGGTCCGGAAGTCCCGGTGGCCGTAAGGTCCTCCGCCACGGCGGAGGACCTGCCCTTTGCGAGTTTCGCCGGACAACAGGACACCTACCTGAACGTCGTGGGAGCCGACGCCGTGTTGCAGGCCGTCCGGAAATGCTGGGCCTCCCTGTGGACGGACCGGGCTGTGAGCTACCGGTCAAGCAACGGGATCGACCATGCGGCGGTGACACTCGCCGTCGTCGTCCAACAGATGGTGGACGCCGAGGCCGCGGGAGTGTTGTTCACCGCCAATCCAGTGACCGGGCGGCGCCGCGAGGCGGTCATTGACGCCAATCCAGGGCTCGGCGAGGCAGTGGTCTCCGGCTCGGTGAATCCGGACCACTTTGTGGTGGATTCCCTGACCGGCAGGATCACGGAACGGCGCATCGGAGACCGGAAGCTGGTGATCCGCTCCACTCCCGGGGGCGGGACCGAAAGGCTCGAGTTGCCCGGGACCTCCGGCGCGGCGACGCAGAACCAAACCGCCGCGGAACCCTGCCTTGCCGACTCCCAGGTCAGGGCGCTCGCTGGCCTCGGCGAGCGTGTCGAGGAGCATTTTGGAGCACCGCAGGACATCGAATGGGTAATCGACGGCGATGGCGCAATGTGGCTCACCCAAGCGCGCCCGATCACCACGCTCTACCCGCAAATGACCCGGCACCCCGGGATCCCGGGCGCCCATGCGTACCTTTGCTTCAGCCTCGCCCAAGGCCTCACCCGCCCCCTGACTCCAATGGGCCTCGCGGGCATCAGGCTCATGGCGTCCTCGGTGGCCGGCGCGGCTGGATTGAGGGTTCCCGAGCCGCGGGACGGACCTTCGCCCTACTACGAGGCGGGGCAGCGGATCTTTTTCGACCTCACTTCGGTGCTCCGGAGCAAGGCCGGGCGGGCCATCGTGCCGAGGGTTTTCGACGTGATGGAGGCACGTTCGGCGACCATCATGCGTGCCCTTTTCGAGGATCCGCGCTTCAGCGTCACCAGCAAGACGCCGTTCAAGCTGCTCAGGCATGTTGTTCCGATCGTGTTGCGCTTCCACCTTCCGAAGGCACTGCTGCTTGCGCTCTTTCGGCCGGAGGTTGCTCTCGACAGGGTTCAACGGCTGGACGGCAAACTGGAGGCCGCACGCGAAGTCCCCGAGGATGCCACTCCCGGCGACAAGCTGGACGATGCCGAGCGGATACTGCGCTCGGAATTGTTCCCCATATTGCCCAGGATCCTGCCCCCGGTAGCGCTCGGCTTCGGAATGATCGGACTGGTCCGGAAGCTGCTTGGCGAACAAGCCTCCTGGGGTGAGCTCCAAACCATCATCCGAGGCCTTCCCAACAACGTCACCACTGAAATGGACCTCGCCCTGTGGCGGCTCTCGACCAGCATCCGCGACGATCCCGATTCCGCGGCGGCGTTTACCGGCGGCGATCCCGCTGTGCTGGCGGAGAGCTACCGCAGCGGCAACCTGCCGGTCGTCGCACAAGCGGGATTGGCCTTGTTCCTGCGCGATTACGGCCACCGGGCCGTCGCGGAAATCGACTTGGGCATGCCCCGCTGGTCCGATGATCCCACCCACATCATCGGAGTCCTGGTCAATTACCTTCGCCTCGATGATCCCCGCTTGGCGCCGGACGTACAGTTCGAAAGAGCAGCCCACGACGCCGAGGATCAGCTCGCCGTACTGGTGGCCCGTGCGAGGTCCAAGAGTCCGCTCCACGCGAGGATCGTGAAGATGGCACTTGATCGGACACGCATGTTCGCGGGACTCCGTGAGCTCCCCAAATACCACCTCGTGCGCGGCTTCGCCGCGGTCCGGGCCCGGATTTCGGATGTAGGCGAGGCCTTGGCCGCAACCGGGGTCATCGATGATGCCGGCGACGTCTTCTTCCTGGATTTCAACGCCGCCCGCCACGGCCTGGCCGGCAAGGATCTCCACGAGCTCGTGGCGGAGCGCCGCGCGGCCTACGAGCTTGAACTCAAGCGCCGACACGTGCCACGCGTGCTGCTCTCCGACGGCACCGAGCCGGAAGCCCTGCCCGCCGATTCCGCGGACAGCGGGACTGGACGCCCGCCGTCGGGCAGCGCACTGCCGGACGGCACGCTGCGGGGGACTCCGGCTTCGGCGGGAACGGTGGCGGCAGCGGCCAGGGTAATCATGGACCCGGTGGGCGCGCATCTCGAACCCGGCGAAATCCTGGTGGCACCGTCCACGGATCCCGGCTGGACACCGCTCTTCCTGACCGCCGGCGGACTCGTGATGGAGATGGGCGGACCCAATTCGCATGGCGCGGTGGTGGCCCGTGAGTACGGGATTCCCGCCGTCGTGGGCGTACCGGATGCCACCTCCCGGATCAGTACAGGACAGGCGATCACCGTGGACGGAGCCACGGGAACGGTTTCTGTCGAGCCAGGCTAGGCTCCGCCGGGCCTAGGCGTGTTGGTGGGTTTCGTGTGCCGAGTGGCCGGCCGGTTCCAGTTGGAAGGTGCAGTGTTCGGTATCGAAGTGCGAGCCGAGGCAGGAACCGAGCTGGTCCAGGAGCCGGTCCGCGCCGGTGGCGTCCAAAATCCGGTCCTCCACCACCACGTGCGCCGAGAAAACGGGAACGCCCGAGGTGATGGTCCAAATGTGGATGTCGTGGACGGCCACCACGCCCTCAACGGAAAGGATGTGCTCGCGGATCATCTGGACTTCCACACCCTTGGGCGAAGCCTCCAGCAGCACGTCCACCACGTCGCGCAGCAGGTGCCACGCCCGGGGAAGGATCATGAGCGAGATCAGGATGGAGGCGATGGGGTCGGCGGCCCGGAAATCGGTGGCCATGATGACCACCGCGGCCACGATGACGGCGAACGAACCCAAAAGATCGCCGAGCACTTCGAGGTAGGCGCCGCGAACGTTCAGGCTCTCCTTCTGCGCGCCACGGAGGATGAGCAGCGAGACGAAGTTGGCGGCGGCACCCACAAAGGCCGCGAAGAGCATGACATCGGTCCGGATCTCCGGCGTCTCACCGAAACGGCGGATCGCCTCAATGAAGATCACCACTGAGATCACGATCAAGATGAGGGCGTTGGCCAGGGCAGCAAGGACCTCGGCCCGCTGGTACCCGTAGGTGCGCTGATCACTCGCCGGCCGGGCGGCTATCCAGGCGGCCAGCAACGCGATGAAGACGCCGGCGGCATCGGAGAGCATATGGCCCGCGTCAGCCAGCAGCGCCAGCGAACCGGAGACGACGGCGCCCGCCACCTGGACGAGGACCACCCCGAGGGTGATGGCCAGGACGGCGACCAGCCGCTTCCGATGTTTGCCGGTAGCGGTGATGCCGTGCGAGTGGTGGTGATCGTGCCCCATGCCTACAAGGCTATCCCCAACCGAGTTCGTGCAATCGGTCGTCGCCGATGCCGAAGTGGTGGGCGATCTCGTGGATAACAGTGATGGCCACCTCGTCGATTACTTCCTCGCGGGATCCGCAGATATCCAGGATCGGCTGGCGGAAAATGGTGATCCGGTCAGGAAGGGAACCGGCATCCCACCACGAGTCCCGTTCCGTCAACGGCACGCCCTCGTACAGGCCAAGGAGCACGGTGTCCGGCTCGTCCCCGGGCCGCGGGATGTAGTCGTCCTCGATGAAGATGGCCACATTGTCCATGGCCTTGGCCGCTTTGTCCGGGATCAGGAGCAGGGCATCGCCGACAGCCGCCTCGAAGTCTTCCGGAGACATGTCGAACGGAACGCCAGGGAACTGCGCCCCAGCAGAACCGGAAGCAGAACCGGCGGCCGAACCAGTCTTGGAACCAGCATTTGGGAGCGGGGAGGACATGCGCTGGGCGCCTGGAGCGCCGCCGTCGGGAAGGATCGGCAAGCCGGGAGGCAAATTCACGGGCATGTTCCGACTCTAGTCCGTGGCCGGGCCGTTGACGCCGGTTGGTGTGGCAACTACAGTTTTCCGGGGTTGCTAATTCGTATAACCCAGTCCCAGGTTAAGCCCAGCCAGTCGTGCGGATCCTGTACAAAGCACCCAGACCTCCCAGCAGACAGGCCAGACCATGACCCGCCCCGGAACCCGCTCCGGCACGACGATGAACGACGTCGCTGCCGCTGCCGGTGTTTCCCAGGCCACGGTTTCCTTGGTGCTCAATGAAGCCGCGGGCACCAGGTTCTCGGAGGAAACCCGGCGCAGGGTCCATGCCGCCGCCCACGAACTGGGGTACCGGACCAACGCCCACGCCAAAGTGCTCCGCGACGGCGTGGCGGGCATGATCGGCTTCGTCGGCGATTTCGTGGCCACGGCGCCTTTCGCCGGAAAGATCATCGAAGGCGCCCAGGCAAGGGCATGGGAGGCGGGGCTACTCCTCCTGACCGTCAACACCGGCGGTGACAAGGACCTCGAAGCTGCATCATTGGAGGCCATGCTGTCCTACAAGGTGGCCGGAGTGGTTTACGCCGCGATGTACCACCGGGTCCTCGACGTGCCGGACGTCCTGGCCGAGGTGCCCGCCGTCGTGCTCAATTCACGCGACCGGTCCGGACGCTTTCCGAGCATCGCCCCGCAAGAGGAGTTGGGCGGCTACACCGCCACCAAACGCCTGCTTGACGCCGGGCACCGCCGGATCGCCATGATCAACATCGGCGCGGCGGACGCTGCGCTTCCCGCCGCCGTCGGGCGCCATGCGGGCTATCTCCGGGCACTCAGGGAGCACGGCCTCGACGCCGACCCCCGGCTCCACAAGATCGGCGACGGGAATGAGTCGGGCGGCTTCGACAACGCCGTGGCGCTCATGACCGGTCCGCAGCCGCCCACGGCTCTCTTCTGTGGCAATGACCGCACCGCCTGGGGCGCTTACCAGGCGTTGAGCCAGCTCGGGCTGTCTGTCCCGAACGACGTGTCGGTGGTGGGTTTCGACAACCAGGAAACGCTCGCTCCGCACTTGCGGCCCGGGCTGACCACGCTGGAGCTGCCCTTCCTCGAGATGGGCCGGCGTGCCATCGAACTGCTCCTGGCCGGCGCGGACCGTGACGGCAGCACCGAATACTTCGAATGTCCCCTCGTCGAACGCCACTCCGTAGCGGCGCCACCGGAAATTGCCGGCAACAAGTGAAACTCCCCAACCAAGGAACAGGAAACGCATGAACCAGTCGCACCTTGCGTCCGAGCCGCTCGACGTCGTCGTGGTGGGCGAAGCGCTCATCGACATCGTCAACTCGCCCGAAGGGCAGACCGAATACCCCGGCGGTTCGCCTGCGAACGTCGCGTATGGCCTCGGCCGGCTCGACGTGAAGGCCGGGCTGTTGACCGCCGTTGGGCGCGATTCCCGGGGCGAGGCCATTGCGGCCCACCTGGCAAGTGCCGGCGTCGTTGTCCTGCCCGGCTCGCAATCGCTCGCGAAGACCGCGACGGCGACGGCGGAAATCGCCGCGGACGGTTCGGCCGAGTACACCTTCGACATCGAGTGGAACCTGGGCCCGGCGGCACTCCCTTACGCGCCAAAGGTGCTCCACACGGGCTCAATCGCTACGTTCCTCGAGCCCGGCGCCGCCAACGTCAGGATCCTCCTGGAGCAGGCCCAGGGCGGGTGCATCGTTACTTACGATCCGAACATCCGCACCGACCTCCTGGGCAGCCACGGCGAGGCGCTCCGGATCTTTGAGGAACTCGTGCCGCTGACGAGCGTGGTGAAGCTCAGCGACGACGACGCGTTCTGGCTCTACCCCGGCAAGTCGCTGGAAGAGTCTGCCCAGCACATCCTGGGGCTCGGTGCGGGCCTGGCAGTGGTCACGCGCGGTGCCCAAGGCTCCCTGATGGCGACGCGGCACACGCAGTTGACGGTTCCGGCGGTGACCTCCGTGGTGGCGGACACCATCGGCGCCGGCGATTCATACATGTCCGCACTGATCCTCGGGCTGCTGCTGCGCGGGAGCCAGGGGCTCGCGCCCACGGTTCTTGAACGCATTGGGCAGACAGCCTCCATGGCCGCTTCAATCACCGTGGGGCGGCCGGGAGCCAACCCGCCCACGCACCGCGAGCTTCTCGCCGGGATGGCACGGTAGGGGCGGCGGTTCTGCGCGGGCGCCGGGCCGCCCGGGTGCCTGCGGGAGCCGGGCTAAGGGGACCGGCGCCGCGTCAGCCCGACGCCGACGAGGCAGATGATGCCGCCCACGAGGCCCCAGATGGTGGGGATTTCCTTGAGGACCGCCCAGGAAATCAGGATCGTGGTGCCCGGCACCAGGTACGTGGTGGCGGCAAGTTTCCCGGCCTCGATGAGGGACAACGCATAGGCCCACGTCGTGAACGCGATGGCTGTGGGAAAGACCCCGAGGTAAACCAAGCCGAGGGTGGCCGGAAGTGGTGCGGCACCCACTTCGGCCACCAGTTGACCGGCCCACGGCAGGCAGCACACTGCGCCCACCGCGATGCCGAACCAGGTGGCCTGTGCCGCCGAGAAGGTGCGCAGCACGGGCTTCTGGACAATCACGCTGACCGCGGCGAGCACGGCGGCGAGGAGGCACAGCAGCACTCCGGCGACATCCGCCGTCGAACGCTGTCCCGAACCGAGCGCGATCAGGGCAACGCCGCCGAACGCAACGAGGCTGCCGATAATCAGCCAGCGCGGAAAACCTTCTTTCAAGACGACGCCTGCGAGGACGGCGATCAGGATCGGCGAGACGTTGATGAGCATGGCGCTGGTTCCGGCGTCGAGCATGTGCTCAGCGGCGTTCAGGGCGAGGTTGTAACCTGCGAACCACATGATGCCGTAAGCCAGGATGGGCAGCCATTCGCGGCCTTTCGGCCAGCGCTTGAGCCGCGGCAGGGCGACAATACCGAGCGTGACGGCGGCAACCACCAGCCGTCCTAGGGTCAAGGAGCCCGGCGAGAAGCTGGGCCCTACGGCCCGGATGCCTACGAAGGCCGATGCCCAGAGGACGACGGTGACGATGACTGCGGCGATGCCTAGTTTGCTGATGGTCCGGGCGCTGGTGGTCGCCGGTGAGATGGGGGTGCTTGTGGCCATGATGCCAATCTAGCCGTCGATCGGCCGGACGCACTGGCGGAATTCGGACGTCTTTCAACAAGAAAGCGCCAACCTTGGCGCTGCGGTTCTGGGCGGTGGTCGAGAGCGGATCGCGCTCCGGAGTGGGCGATTTGGGAATATCCGTGACTATGCTCTAAAGTTTTAGAGTCCAGTTCGGACGAGCGACAAGCGGAAAGCTAAAACGGGGAACTGTTTTGCCTTTTGACCGTCGCAGATTCGGATTGTTCCAGGCCCCCATCGTCTAGCGGCCTAGGACACCGCCCTTTCACGGCGGCGGCACGGGTTCGAATCCCGTTGGGGGTACGCAAGGAACTGGTCAAGCCGGGCTGAAAAGTCTGGTAGGCTGGAAGCCTTGTAAAACGCGGTGGATACGCCGCAAACAAGCAAGGCCCTGTAGCGCAGTTGGTTAGCGCGCCGCCCTGTCACGGCGGAGGTCGCGGGTTCAAGTCCCGTCAGGGTCGCTCTGATTGCCGGAGGAAATTCCGGTAATCATGGTGGCATTGTGGTCACCTAAGGCTCTGTAGCTCAGTTGGTAGAGCGTTCGACTGAAAATCGAAAGGTCACCGGATCGACGCCGGTCGGAGCCACCAGCTAGAACCCCCGGTAACTCGGGGGTTCTTTCGTTTTAACACGTTCACCAGCCAAGCCCCGCACATCCAGATCATTGCCTTGAGCTGTTCCTGCACGACGGCTCCGGCTCTGGTGTCGCCCTTGAGCGCGTTCATGATTCCACACCACCACCGCGGAGTTGTATTATCTCGTCGAGCACCATAAACTTGGGAACAACATATCCCCCACGCCTCGGGCCTTCACAGGTACTGCGCAAATTGGGGGATCTTTCATTCCCCGGACATTCTTGGGGGAATCCAATGCGCTATGAAAAGCCAGCGTTAAGTCTGGTCCAGCAGCTTGAGCAACTACGATCGCGCGGCCTGCTTATACCGGATGAAAGCAAAGCCCTGCGGTACCTAGCCCGGATCGGCTACTACCGGCTGTCGCCTTACATGATTCCGCACCAGCTCCCAGGAGGAGCGCATCGCTTCCGTAGCGGCGCGGACTTTGACGGCGTTCTGCAGCTCTATATTTTCGACCGGCGACTGCGTTTGCTGATCATGGACGCGCTGGAACGCTTCGAAGTGGCCCTGCGGGCCACCCTTTCAAACCACATGTCTCTTAAGGGCGCCGGCCCCTTTTGGTATCTGGATCCTTCACACTTTCAACGCCAAGCTGATCACGACCGACTGCTGGAGGACCTCACCAAAGCCAGAGACGACGAAAAGGACCGTCTGGAACGAGATCTGCAACGCCTCCAGGAACATCCACCCAGAAACCTTCAAAGGGCAACAGAAGACGCCAAAAAGCAGTCCTTCATGCGGCACTACCTCTCGGCCTCCGACGAACCATCGTTACCGCCGTCATGGATGATGATCGAGATGTTGTCCTTCGGCGATCTCATGTACTTGTATCGGAACATCGCTGACCGCGAAGACCGGAAAGAGATCGCCCGGCAGCTCGGAATAACAGACGAGCTCCTAAGCTCATGGCTCGGCACCTTCCAATACACCCGCAATCTCTGCGCACACCACGGCCGGGTGTGGAATCGGCAGTTCGGTGTGGCTCCCAGGATCCCTCGTTCAGCAGGAGTTGCATGGCTGGCCGACACAGAAATTTTCCGAGGCAAAGGAACCTACCGCCGATCCCGCGTCTTCCCCGTGCTCGTTGCGCTTCAGACCGTTCTGGGCACCATCAGTCCGGGCTCCGGATGGGCCTCCCGATTGCGGGACCTCCTAGCCGAATTCGACTCCGTCCCGCTGAATCCCATGGGTTTCCCGCCCGACTGGCACTCAGATGAATTCTGGCAGCCTTACCTTCCGTAGGAGGCAAAACCCCGGATACGTCCATGAATCTGGTCAGGGCCTGGCGGCCAGGGCTGCGGCGAGGGCGTTCGCGGAGCTGGTGGTGCTGTTGATCCGCCAGTCCACTTCCTTGTTGTAGTGGAACCACACCAACCCCATGATGTCGGACTGGCTGGCGAGATAGGACACCAGGGCGGTGTTCCAGTCGGCCTTGGATCCTCCGGCCTCGGCGGAAGCGGTTTCGGCGATCAAGATTGGCTTGCCCGGTGCGATGCTGCGCAGCTGGCTCAGGCCGTCCCCAAAAAGTGCGGAGGGGGAGGTCCAGGAGCTCCACGACTGCGAGGTGCCCCAGTTGTAGCCGTCCAGAGCCACGATGTCCACATATCCGGCGCCGGGGTAGAGCCCGGTCAGCGGTGTGGAACCCCAGTAGGGCACGTTTGGGCTCCAGACCCACTGCACGTTGGTGGCACCGGTTGCGGCGACTAGGTCGTGGACGTGGCGCCAGGCGGCCACGTAGTCACCGGCACTGTTACCGTTCGCGGATTCGGCCCAGGGGTACCAGTTGCCGTTCATTTCGTGGGCGAACCGGAGCATGACGGGTTTGCCCCAGGCGGCCAGGGCAGTGCCCCACTGCTGGATGTAGGCGTCGTAATCTCCGGCGGTGATGCGGGCCAGGGCG
Organism: Arthrobacter alkaliphilus; assembly: GCF_021483235.1. Classification (GTDB taxonomy): domain Bacteria; phylum Actinomycetota; class Actinomycetes; order Actinomycetales; family Micrococcaceae; genus Arthrobacter; species Arthrobacter alkaliphilus. The sequence goes on from NZ_JAKEEC010000014.1 coordinate 17,905, forward strand.
TAGGCCGGTTGGTTGGCCCCGTTACCGCTCCACAGCCACGGCTCCCACGTCACCACGCTGGTCGCGCCGCGGGCATCGACGGCGTTCAGGTCCGCGATCGGAGCGGCCTGGCTGAAGTCCTTGTACGACATGACGATGGAAGGGTTCTCGTTGACCATGGCGGCGACGTCGTCAAGCTCGCTGCCGGCCTGCGGGCCACCAGGGGTCGCGACGCCGAAACGCAGCGCCTTGGAGCCTGTCACCGGGATAGGTGATACTGCTGCCGCACCTGCGGTGGTGCTGAGGCGGATGGCTGCCTGGCCGGCGGCCTCGGCCGGTACCGCGATCCCGAACAGAACGACGAGCGACAAAACAAGGCCGGACACGACCAACCCAACAACACGATGACTATGCACAACTCTCCCCAGAATCAGTGAACACCTTTCCCCGGTCCGGGGCGGAACGATCAATGGCCCAGAGCTGGACGTGTTCCAAGACCATGATGGCAAAGAACGCATCCTTCCCGGGAGAATTTGGCAAATCCTGCGCATATCCTGCGACTGAACTATGCCCACATCGGCTCGAAGGGGAGAAGGCCCGCCTTGTCAGTTGTTGACGGCGGCGTAGAGGTTCAGGCTCCCGGAGAACACGATCCAGGACAGGTAGGGCAGCATCAGCAAGCCGGCCGTCGTGCTGATCGGTCCGAAACGCACGATGGTGGTTGTCACTGCCGCTGCCAGCGCTGCGATAACGGCCAGGGCCAGCCATAGCGCTGCGACGCCCAACATCGGGTACATGCCGAAAAACGTCGGTGCCCAAGAGAGGTTAAGCAGCATCTGAACGGCATAGGCCCTCATGGCGCCGTGGATGGGGGCCGATCGCTGCCTCCACACCAACCAGGCGGCCACGGCCATCGCCGCGTACAACGCCGTCCAGATTGTCCCGAAGACCCAGCCGGGCGGTGTCCACGGCGCTTTGCTGGCCGCGGCGTACCAACCCGGGGCGTTGCTGACGATGACCAGCGAGCCCAGTGCCGAGGTGGCGAAAGACGCTCCAAGGAACCCTACGAGGGCGGCGACTTGGGTACCAATGCCCCTGTCGGCCGACAGCAGGCCTCCACGGGAGTAGGCAGATTTTGCCGGCACAGATTCACCTTGACCGATGGAAGTTCGCGGATGGCCGGACCCCGGAAATCCCGGCGTCCATGCACCAACATTACCCACCTGCACCCATGACAGGTTCAGCTAACGGGTCCCTGAACTGGGCGGACACACGCAACCTTGTCCTGTTGCTTCAGGCCGGGACGGGATATGCTCCTGAAATGGCACCGCGAAGTTTTCTTCAATGGCCGGTCGTCCGTCAATTGAGTACGGGCGATCTGTTGGGCCGTGGGCCCGCTGTTACCTCGGCCAAGACCGAAGCCATCGCCCCGCGCACGGCAACCGCCGACCGCGTTGTGCAGAGCGTGTGCCCTTACTGTGCTGTTGGTTGCGGGCAGCGCGTCTACGTCAAGGATGAAAAAGTCGTCCAAATCGAAGGCGATCCGGACTCACCTATCTCGCGCGGCCGTCTGTGCCCCAAAGGTTCTGCCAGTGAGCAGTTGGTCAATTCGCCGGGGCGGCAAACCAAGGTGCTTTACCGGGCGCCGCGGTCCACGGAGTGGGAACACCTGGACCTGGCCACGGCCGTCGAGATGGTGGCCGACCGGTTCATTGAGACACGTCGGCGGACGTGGCAGCAGGAAGACGACCAGGGCCGGCTTCTGCGCCGCACCATGGGCATCGCCTCGCTGGGCGGGGCAACTTTGGACAACGAAGAAAACTACCTGATCAAGAAGCTCTTCACGGCTGCAGGGGCGGTGCAGACCGAGAACCAGGCCCGCATATGACACTCCGCCACGGTTCCCAGTTTGGGAGCCTCGTTTGGACGCGGTGGTGCAACGCAATCACTGCAGGACATGGCCAACGCAGACTGCATCGTCATCCAAGGCTCAAACATGGCCGAGTGCCATCCCGTGGGGTTCCAGTGGGTGGCGGAGGCTAAGGCCCGCGGAGCGAAGGTCATCCACATCGATCCCCGGTTCACTCGGACGTCCGCGGTTTCGGATAAGCACATCCCTATCCGGGCCGGCTCTGACGTTGTGCTTCTGGGCGCGCTCATCAACTACGTCATCGCCAATGACTTGTGGTTCAAGGAGTACGTCACCGCTTACACCAACGCGGCCACATTGGTCCACAGCGATTACCGCGATGCCGAGGATCTGGGCGGCCTGTTCTCCGGGTTCGATCCCGAAAAGCGGGCGTACGACACCTCATCGTGGGGCTATGCGGAGGAAGGGGAGGGCCCGATTGGTTCGCCGGGCTCCGAGCACGAACATGGCGCCGACGCGTCCGCCCGCGCAGCCGCCGACACCTTCGGAAGCGGCGGCCCACCCCTGGAGCATGCCGAAGTACAGCGGGACGAAACCCTCCAGGACCCCCGGACGGTCTTCCAGATCGTCAAGCGGCACTACGCCCGTTACACCCCCGAGATGGTCCGGGACATGTGCGGAATCAAAGTCGAGGACTTCGAGTATCTTGCCCGGACCATTACGGAAAACTCGGGGCGCGACCGGACTACCTGCTTTGCCTACGCCGTGGGCTGGACGCAGCACTCCCTGGGAGCCCAGTTCATCCGGGCCGCGGCGGTCCTTCAGCTTCTGCTGGGAAACGTGGGACGCCCGGGCAGCGGAATCATGGCCCTGCGCGGCCATGCCAGTATCCAAGGCTCCACGGATATCCCCACCCTGTTCAACCTGTTGCCGGGGTACCTGCCGATGCCCAGTGCCGGCCGACACGACAGCTTTGAGAAATACATCGCAGCCATTGGGTCGAAGCAGCAAAAGGGCTTTTGGGCTGACGCCGACGCCTACACCATCAGCCTCCTGAAGGCTTGGTGGGGTGACGCTGCGAACGAGGCCAACGACTGGGCCTACGATTACCTACCGAGGCTGACGGGTGCGCACGGCACATATGAGACGGTCATGGGGATGCTCGCGGACGAAGTGGAAGGCTATTTCCTCCTCGGCCAGAATCCTGCGGTGGGTTCGGCCCACGGCAGGATGCAGCGACTGGGAATGTCCCACCTGAAGTGGCTCGTGGTGCGCGACCTGAACCTCATCGAATCCGCGACCTGGTGGAAAGACGGCCCTGAAATTGAGTCCGGTGAACTGCGCACCGAGGACATCGAAACCGAGGTGTTCTTCCTGCCGGCAGCAACCCACGTAGAGAAGGCCGGTTCGTTCACGCAGACGCAGCGGTTGCTGCAGTGGCGGCACCAGGCGGTGGCCCCACCCGGGGACTGCCAAAGTGAATTGCAGTTCTTCTTCGAGCTGGGCCAACGGATCCGGGAGAAGCTCGCCGGGTCGGAGGACGAACGTGACCGTCCGCTGCTCGACCTGACTTGGGACTACCCGACGGACGAACACGGTGACCCGGACGCCGAGGCCGTGCTTGCCGAGATCAACGGCCGCCATTTGGCCGGGCCCGACGCCGGCAAGCCACTCTCGGCGTACACCGAGCTTCGCCCCGATGGCACCACGGCAGCCGGCTGCTGGATTTACACCGGCGTGTACGCTAACGGCTTCAACCATGCCGCCAACCGAAAACCCGGTCAGGAACAGGGCCCGGCGGCCCCGGAATGGGGCTGGGCATGGCCGGCCAACCGCCGGATCCTCTACAACCGGGCATCGGCCGACCCTGCCGGCAAGCCGTGGAGCGAGCGCAAGAAGTACATCTGGTGGGACCAGGAACAGGGTAAATGGGTCGGCGACGACGTGCCCGACTTCCCCGTTGACCGGGCGCCGGGCAGCAACCCCCACCCCTCTGTGGGTGGGCCTGCCGCACTTGGCGGAGACGATCCCTTCATCATGCAGGCCGACGGCAAGGGTTGGCTGTTCGCGCCCAAGGGCCTCGTGGACGGACCCCTTCCCACGCACTACGAGGCCCAGGAATCGCCGGTCGCGAACGCGCTCTATCCGCAGCAACAAAGTCCGGCACGACTGGTTTTCCCCCGCGCGGACAACCTCAGCGCGCCGAGCGGCGGCGCCAGTGGTGCGGACATCTACCCGTACGTCTTCACCACGTACCGGCTCACCGAACACCACACAGCAGGAGGGATGAGCCGCTGGCTGCCGTACCTGTCGGAGCTGCAACCTGAGATGTTCTGCGAGGTTTCGCCCGAACTGGCCGCCGAGCGCGGCTTGGAGCCCTACGGGTGGGCAACGATCATCTCGCCCCGCTCCGCCATCGAGGCGAAGGTGCTCGTCACAGACCGCATGCGGCCCCTGGCCGTTGGCGGCCACACCGTGCACCAAATCGGATTGCCCTACCACTGGGGCGTCGGCAGCAATGCCGTCGTCAGCGGTGACGCGGCCAACGATCTGCTGGGTGTGGCCCTGGATCCCAACGTCCAGATCCAGGAGTCCAAGGTAGCTTCCTGCGATATCCGCCCGGGCCGAAGGCCACGGGGGAAGCAACTCCTTGACCTGGTTGCCGACTATCAGGCGCGGGCCGGATTAACTACGGAGACCAGTAACCAAGCGGTCACTGATCCGGCAGCGGAAGGCATCGAACCCGCATCGGGCGAGGATGGCCGGCCGGACGGCGGTACGGGCTGATGATCATCACTCGCACTGCCTTAGCCGAAACACATATCGACGCGCCCGGATTGCGACTGCCAGTCGGCTGCGCTCCGGCCGCCGACCTGACGATGGAGGATTAGATGGGCCAGCTGTCCGGACCGACTGACCCTACCGCCGATGCCCACTGGGAGCACAGCCATCCGCGCAAGGGGTTCTTCACTGACACCTCCATATGCATCGGCTGCAAAGCCTGTGAAGTGGCCTGCAAGGAGTGGAACCACAATCCGCAGGACGGAGACCTGGAGTTACTAGGTTCCTCCTACGACAACACTGGCGCGCTGGGAGCAAGCACCTGGCGCCATGTCGCCTTCATCGAACAGGGCCAGGAACGCATCATCGAGGCGCGCGAATCCGGCCGCGCCCTGGTCAACCTCGGCATGCCGCGCATCGGCCCGCCAACCTCAGAGCCTTCCCCGATGGACTTGGCGGAGGCGGATACAACGCCTCCGGACACTGCGGACTTCCGGTGGCTCATGTCGTCCGACGTCTGCAAGCACTGCACGCACGCCGGATGCCTCGACGTGTGCCCCACGGGAGCCCTTTTCCGCACCGAATTCGGCACCGTGGTGGTACAGGACGATGTTTGCAACGGCTGCGGAACATGCGTGGCCGGCTGCCCATTCGGGGTGATTGAGCGCCGCAGCAACGGCACGGTCAAGGTCGCCGCCAGCAGGGAGGAACAGCACGCCAAGCATCCCGAGGTTCCAAACGTTGGCGTCGCCCAGAAGTGCACGCTGTGTTACGACAGGCTGGTGGCGGATGAGACGCCGGCGTGCGCGAAGGCATGCCCGACGACGTCCATTAAGTTCGGCGATCACGACGACATGGTGGAGACGGCCCGGGAACGGGTAAGCGCCCTGCACGCCCAAGGCCTGACCGAGGCGAGGCTCTACGGTGCGAACGAGAACGACGGCGTCGGCGGGACCGGATCAGTCTTCCTGCTGCTTGATGAGCCCGAAGTGTACGGGCTCCCGCCGGACCCGCGCGTCCCCACGGCGGACCTGCCCCGGATGTACCGGCGCGCAGGCATGGCAGTAGCGGGCATGGCCGCAGCAGCCGCGCTGGCTTTCCTGGGAGGACGCGCGTGACCCTGTCAGAGTTCGACAGTTTCCGGCCAACGAAGCCGGGCGGCCGTCGCCGGAAAGATGGCAAAAGTGCCAGGGGCCGCCGAGGGGACTACGGCGACGGCTCCCGCGAAATGCCGATGGTGCCGGAGCCGGAATTCACCTCGTACTACGGCCGTCCCGTAGTGAAGCCGGCGCCCTGGGGCGATGACGTTGCCATCTACCTGTTCCTGGGCGGTGTTGCAGCCGGGTCGGCCCTGCTGGGCGTCGGCGGACAGCTGACCGGCCGGCCGACGCTGCGCCGGAATGCCCGGCTGGGCGCATTGGCGGCCGTCAGCGCCGGCGCAGTTGCCCTCGTGAAGGACCTGGGCCGGCCGGAGCGTTTCCTCAACATGCTGCGGACCTTCAAGGTGACATCGCCGATGAGCGTTGGCTCCTGGATTCTCAGCGCCTTCAGCGCGGGGGCGGGCGTCTCGGCCGTTGCGGAAATAGACAGGATGAGCGGACATCGGCTGCCGCTGGGTCCCCTGCGCAAGGTGCTGCAGGCTGTCGAAGGACCGGCCGGCGTCGAAGCTGCGGTATTCGCCGGACCGCTGGCCGCGTACACGGCTGTCCTGCTCGGTGACACCGCCACTCCGACGTGGAACGCTGCCCACGAGGAACTGCCCTTCGTCTTCGTAAGTTCCGCGTGCCTCGCCTCTGCCGGACTCGCCATGGTCACCACACCGGTCCGGGAGGCCGGACCTGCACGAAACCTGGCCTTGCTCGGCGTAGTCGGTGACGTGGTGGCCATGAAGGTGATGGAACACCGGATGGATCCCATTGCGGCGGAACCCCTGCGCCAAGGCAAGGCCGGCACCCTGCTGAAGTGGAGCGAGCGGCTGGCAGTGGCGGGCGGTGTGGGGACCCTCCTGGGCGGCCGCAACCGCGTGGTGGCTGCTGCTTCCGGACTGGCGCTCCTGGCCGCTTCGGCCCTGACCCGCTTCGGCGTGTTCGAGGCGGGACTCGCCTCGGCCAAGGATCCGCGGTACACCATCGAACCGCAAAAGAACCGGCTTGCGGCCCGCCGTGCAGCCGGCGTGACCGGGGACGCGATCACCACCGGCGGCTGAGCGAACAGCCAGGCCTCAACGGATCTCGATGCCCCGGCCCGCGGTGGTGTGGCCAATAACGGGGTACCCGGGCAGCTCGCCGACCACCAGCAGCCCCCCGGAGGTCTGGGCATCGGCCAGAAGCAGCAGGTCGTCTTCGCTGACACCGGGGCCGCTGTTTACCTGCGGCCGGACCCAATCGAGGTTGCGCCGGGTCCCGCCCGATACGAAGCCATCGCGAAGCGCCTCCCGCGCACCCTCGACCAGCGGTACGGCATTCAAATCGATGACCGCGCCCACTTCCGAGGCGCGGACCATCTTGTAAAGGTGTCCGAGCAGGCCAAAGCCCGTCACGTCCGTCGCTGCCCGCACGCCGGCAGCCACCGCGGCATCGGACGCATCCCGGTTCAGGCCAGCCATGGTCTCCACAGCTTCAGCGAACACCTCGCCGGTCTGCTTGTGCCGGTTGTTGAGAAGTCCGACGCCGATGGGCTTGGTGAGCGTGATGGGCAACCCTGGCTGGGCGGCGTCGTTGCGGAGCAACCGGTCCGGGTGGGCAACGCCAGTGACGGCCATGCCGTATTTCGGCTCCGGATCGTCAATGGAGTGCCCGCCGAGCACGGGGCACGCAGCCTCCGAAGCGACACTCAACCCGCCGCGAAGGACCTCAGTCATCAACTCCAGCGGCAGGACGCCCCGCGGCCAGCCGACGAGGTTGATCGCCGTCACCGGACGCCCGCCCATCGCGTAGATGTCAGAGAGGGCGTTGGCAGCGGCGATACGCCCCCAGTCAAAGGCGTTGTCGACGACGGGAGTGAAGAAGTCCGCGGTGGTCAAGACGGCCAGGTCGTCGCGCACAAGGACCGCCGCTGCATCGTCGCCGCTCTCAAGGCCGACCAGTACCTCCGCACCGGGCCGGCCGATGAGGCCGCGGACAGCGTCTTCGAGCTCGCCAGGCGGGATTTTGCACGCACACCCGCCGCCGTGGGCATAGCCGGTGAGCCGGCGCGTGCCAGGGGCACCATCATTGAGTTGCTGGACAGACGTCTGAGCCTTCACCAGCCCAGCGTACCCCCGCAGGCCAACCTGCTATATTGAGGCGCGGTGGCGTCCGGGTCCTGGTGGGCCCCCCGGTCTTCAAAACCGGTGAGGCTGAGCATCTCGGCCTGGCGGGTTCGATTCCCGTCCGCCACCGCCAACTACCGGCAGCGCAAGCCGCCAAAGGAGGAGGGCTGTGGACCAGGCCGATCCGCGGCGCCGGATTCCCCGCACGAACGACCTGCTGGCCTTGCCCGCCGTCGGCCAGGCCCGCACACGGCTGAATGAGAGCGTCATCCGCGACCTCGTCCGGCAGGTCCAGGAGCAGGCCCGGCGCGGTGAACTGCCACCCGGGCAGGTGGAACCAACGTTGATCGCCGCCCTTGAGGCGCGTCACGCAACAACACTGCAGCCGGTGCTCAACGCAACCGGCGTGATCGTCCACACCAACCTCGGGCGGGCACCCCTCTCTGCAGGCGCGGTCGACGCGCTCGTCGCAGCCAGCGGCTACGTGGACGTGGAGCTGAACCTGGCAGACGGAAGCCGCTCGCGCCGCGGTGCCGGTGCCAGGTCGGCACTGCTCGCGGCCTGTCCCGCCGCCGAAGACGCCCTGGTGGTCAACAACGGAGCGGCGGCTCTGGTACTCGCCACCACAGCCTTCGCCGCCGGCCGCGAGGTAGTGGTGAGCCGCGGGGAACTCGTTGAGATCGGTGCAGGCTTCAGGCTGACTGACCTGATGGAGTCCACCGGCGCACGGCTTCGCGAGGTGGGCACCACCAACCGGACCCACCTGCAGGACTACGCCCGGGTCCTTGGCCCGGACACCGGCTGCATCCTGAAGGTCCATCCCAGCAACTTCCGGGTTGACGGATTCACCTCGGCCGTTTCGCTGCGCGAACTGAGCCCGCTGGCACGGGCCAATGCGGTCCCGCTCGTGGCCGACCTGGGCAGCGGTCTATTGGCACCGGACCCGCACCTGCCTGATGAACCTGACGTCGCTTCGGCCTTGGCCGCCGGGGCGGACGTCGTCATCGCCAGCGGAGACAAACTGATGGGCGGACCCCAGGCAGGTTTGCTCCTCGGGCGCAAGGAGATCATCGAGCGGCTGGCCCGCCACCCGCTCGCCCGTGCCGTCCGGGCCGACAAACTGGCCCTAGCCGCCCTCGAGGCGACCGTCGCGGGCGCTGAGCCGCCCGTGGTGCAGTCGCTGCACGCCGACGTCGGACAATTGCGGCGCCGCACCGACCGGCTCGCCGGAGCGCTCGGCGTACCTGTTGTGCCGCATGACGGCAGGGTCGGCGGCGGGGGTGCCCCCGGCTTTCCCCTTCCCGGCTGGGCGCTCCGGCTCCCCGAGGGGCTTGCGGTCCTCCTGCGTACGGGCGACCCTGCGGTGCTGCCTCGCGTCCACGACGGCTCGTGCCTGGTGGATCTGCGCTGCATTCCGGCAGCGGATGACGACCGGGTCCTGGAGGCGATACGCCGGGCCCTTGCAAACCTCGACCTTGCGGACGCGGGCAGGGCGGGCTGAGCAGTGCACGTCATCGCCACCGCCGGGCACGTCGATTCCGGCAAAAGCACGCTGGTCCGCGCCCTGACCGGCATGGAGCCGGACCGCTGGGAAGAGGAGCGGCGCCGCGGACTGACCATCGACCTCGGGTATGCATGGACCACGCTGCCGTCCGGACGGGACGTAGCGTTTGTTGACGTACCGGGCCACGAACGCTTCCTGGGCAACATGCTCGCTGGAATCGGTCCGGCGCCCGTAGTCTGCTTCGTCGTCGCCGCCGATGAGGGTTGGCAGGCACAATCATCCGACCACCGGGACGCCGTGGCCGCGTTGGGCATTGAACACGGCGTTGTTGTCCTCAGCCGGGCGGACCGGGCATCCGATCAGCGGGTTGCCGACGTGCTGGCCCGGACCCGCGTCGAACTGGCCGGAACCGGCCTGAGGGACGCGCCCGCGGTTGTGGTGTCTGCCATCGACGGCACCGGCCTGGCCGAGCTGCGGTCAGCGCTCGACGGCGTACTCGCCAACGTGCCCCATCCCACCACCGATGGGCGGGTTCGGTTGTGGGTGGACCGCTCGTTCACGATCACCGGTTCCGGAACGGTGGTGACCGGAACACTCGCAGCAGGAACCATCGTCCAGGGGGACCGGCTGAGCCTGCTCGGTCTCTTTGGTTCCCGGCCCGTCGTCGTCCGTGGCCTGCAAAGCCGCGACACCTCGTACACCTCGGTAGGGCCCGTCAGCCGGGTCGCGCTGAACCTGCGTGATATTTCCGCCCAGGACGTCCGGCGCGGGGACGCCTTGCTTACCCCGGATGCGTGGCCCAGCACGGGCGTCCTCGGTATCGAGCGGACCACCGGCGTGGCTTATACGGATGTGCCGGAGCAGCTCATGGTCCATGTTGGCACTGCGTCCGTGCCCGCCCGGCTGCGTCCCTTCGGTGCAGACCACGCCCGCCTGGTCCTCGACAGGCACCTGCCGCTCGTCGTCGGAGACAGGTTGGTGCTCCGCGATCCCGGAAGCCGGTCGGTGCTGGGCGGAGCACGCATCCTCGACGCCGATCCACCATCCCTGCGGCGGCGGGGCGACGGCGCCCACTGGGCCGAGCGGCTTGCAACAATGGACCCGGCGGGGGACGTGTTGGGGGAGGTGGCAGCCCGCGGGGTCGTGCAGATGGAGCACCTGCGCCGGCTCGGGCTGCTTTCCTGGCACGACGCCGAGGCACCCTCCGGGGTGCAGGTGATCGATGACTGGTGGGTGCACGCTCCTGTCCTGAAGGCGTGGCAGCACCAGCTGAGGAGCGCAGTCCAGGCGCTGGAAGAGCGCGATCCCCTGACTCCGGGCCTCTCAATGGGCGCGGCCCGCGACCTGCTTCAATTGCCCGACGAAAAATTGCTCTCCCATGTCATCCATGGGGCATCCCTGGAACAGGACGGCGGCCACATCCGGTTGCCCGGCAGCCAGGGGAACCTCGGTGCCGTTGAGGCGGCGGTTGCCGAATTGGAGCGCCGGCTCACGGCGGACGCGTTCCATGCCCCGGACGCCGATGAGCTGGTTGCGTTGGGCTTGGGCGCCCGTGAACTTGCTGCTTCCGAACGCGCGGGACGACTGCTGCGGTTGCGTGACGGGGTGGTACTGCTGCCAACAGCGCCGGCCCTCGCGATGCGCACCCTCGCCGGCCTGGAACAGCCCTTCACCACGAGCCAGGCGCGTCAGGCACTGGGCACGACCCGCCGGGTTGCGGTTCCGCTGCTGGAACATCTCGATTCCCGCGGCTGGACCCAGCGGCTGGACGCGGGTCACCGCAAAGTAGTGCGCTGACCGCAGGCCGCTGCCCGAATGATCCGGCAGAATCCGATGTCAGGCATCGGCTTCCCTCCGCCTTGTCCTGCCCAAGCGTTAGGGTGGTACTCAAGAGAAGGGGAGGGCTAAATGGACCAGCATGAAAGCTACACCGCGCCTGAACCGGAAGCCGTTGGGGCTCCGGTATCCGAGGACCGGCAACCGGTGGCAGGAAGTGGCCGCACAGTGATCTCGGATTCGGCGGTCGCGAAGGTTGCCGGCATTGCCGCCCGGGCTGTTCCGGGCGTCTATTCCCTCGGCTCGGCTCCTTCCCGCGCCCTCGGAGCCATCCGCGACGCCGTTGGCAGCCAGGACCATGCTGCCGGGGTCCGTGCCGAGGTCGGAGAAACGCAAGTGGCCGTGGACATCAATCTTGTAGCCGTCTACGGATACCCTTTGCACGATGTCGCCAACCAGGTCCGCGCGGCCGTCTATCGTGCCGTCGAATCTTTGGTGGGCCTGGAAGTCATTGAGGTCAACGTTGAGATCAACGACGTCTACGTTGCTCCGCCCGTCAAAGCCGGAATAAGGGGCGCGTTACCGGAAAAGGAGCCACTCCAGTGAACTTGACCGTCGTCGGAATCGGGATCGGCGCCTTCGTGGCGTTCATGGCCTTCCAATTCGGGCTGTGGGGTTTTATCATCGCCCTTCTCTTCATGGGCATTGGGGCGCTTCTGGGACGCGCTGCGGAAGGAAAGCTTGACCTGCGCAGCGTGCTGGATGCACTCACCGGCCGCCGCTCGTCATCATGAATTCCACGGCCGAGGCTGTGCAGCCCGCCGTGTACCTGGCCGGCCACAACCGAATCAGCACCCAGGCTCTCACCACTTTGGCCCAAGCGGCCGCGGCGGAGGCGCTTGGGGTCTCGGCGCAGGATGTTCGAGCCGACTGGTCGGACGACGACGGCCTCCTGGCGCTGTCGATTGTCGCCCCGATCCGTGTGCCCTCACTGACGGAAGTGCTCAGGGATCCCCTGCGGGTGGCAGGATACGGTGGAACAGTCTGGGACCGGGCCGTGGCTGCCAAGTCGGCCATTCTCGAACGCGTCACCCAGCTCAGCGGGTCCACCTTGAGCCGCGTGGATATTCGCATCAGCGGCGCACGCGTCAGCGAAGGACCCCGGGTCCGATGAGCCACGCACAGACCCCGCACGCCCGGCGCGGCCACCCGGACGTTGTCCACTCGCAGACGGCCGGCAGCGATACCTCCGGTATTCCGGCACCGGAGACTCCAGGCTCCGGCAACCGGACCGACGTCGGACTGCAGCGCATCCTCAAACGTGAGACCCGCTCCTCCCGCGCGGGGGCGGCGGGCCTCGCCGCGGCCCTGGTGATCGCAGCCTGTATCTATGCCCTCCTCGAATCCGCCTTGCGCGCGATTGGCCAGCCACCGTGGCTCATCGATCCGCAAACAGCTGCCGAACGGCTCACGGCACTGCCGGGAGGGGTTTCCCCCTTGCTGCTCGGTGCCTTGGGCGCAGTCCTGGCCATGGTGGGCCTGATTTTCTTCCTGAACGCGGTCCTGCCCGGCCGAAAGTCCCGTCACCTGCTGGCGGACCCCCGGGCCGGTGTAGTCGTGGACGACGAAGTCATCGCTTCGGCCCTGGCCAAGGCTGCCCGGACGGCCGCCAATGTCACGCAGGAGCAAGTCATGGTGGTGGTTTCGCAGAAGTTGGTTGTGGTCAACGTCCGGCCGACTTCGGGCGTGCCCTTGCACGAGCAACGGGTCCTTACCGCCGTCGAGGATGAACTTCAAAGAATGTCCCCCTCGCCCATGCCGTCAGTCCGGGTCAATGTCGCTGAAACCGGGGTGATCGGGGCATGAACGGTACTCCGCACGTCCTCAACCGGATCCTTATCGGCATCCTTGGCTTGAAGCTGCTGGCGATCGGCATTCTCCTGATACTGCTCGCCACGGTCCCTGCAGTCGGAACTTGGTGGCAAAGCTGGTCCACCGGGCTCTGGGAACACGCCAAGTACCTCGCTGAGCAGACCCGCATTCCAGGGCGCGAGGAAAGCTGGCTTTGGGTCGCCGCGGCAGCCGTGCTTGTTGTGCTGATCGTGCTCATGGTGTCTTGGGTGGCGCAGCAGGGCAAAGGCCGCGCCAACCTCATCGTGTCGGAGTACGACGACGCGCAGACTCCCGGCGAGGTCAATATCGGCGGGAACCTTGCCGAGCAGATGCTCAGAGCCGCGCTCGCGGAACGCACGGACCTTGCGGGCGTGACCGTGGCAACCTATGAAGTCCAAGGCCGTCCCGGACTCCGGATCCGGGTCCAGCCCCGTCAAGGCGTTGCCCCGCACACGCTTGCCGCGGATGTCTCCAGGCTCGTGGAGGCCCTGGACATCGTGGTGGACCGCCGGACTCCCGTCCTCATTCATATCGGGGCCGGCGCGCGGAGCAGGTTCAGCAAGGCCGAGCGCGTTCGTTGAGCTGACCCCCCGGACGCGCGGGAAGCCCTACTTCGCCATCAGGTATGCGCCGCTGTCCGGCGCAATCGAGGCCCCGCCCGAGCCGCCGTCGCTGGAGAGTTCCATCCGGAACCCGGCCGGCACGGGGAGCGCAGCGGCACCCATGTTGACCACAACCAATACGTCCCTGTTGTGGAAGGCAAGGACTCCCGCGGCGGGATCGTGCTCTTCGGCCCACTGGAACGTGCCTGAACCCAGGCGGTGCGCACGGCGGAAAGCCAGAATGGAGCGGTACAGCTCGAGGGTGGAGCCCTCGACGCCGGACTGGACGTCCGCGGCCAGCTCGCCGAACACTTCGGGCTGGGGCAGCCATGGCGCAGCGGGCGCCCGGCCGGCAGCGCCGGCGCCGCCCGTACCGGACGATCCTACGTCCGAGAATCCGAAGCCGGGCTCTGCGGATTTCCAGGGCAGTGGCACGCGGCATCCGTCGCGTCCGCGCTCCACGCCGTTGGTGCGGAAGAACGAGGGATCCTGGCGTGCTTCCGCCGGGAGGGACGTGTGCTCCGGCAGGCCGAGTTCCTCACCCTGGTACAAATAGGCCGAGCCCGGGAGGGCGAAAGACACCATGGAAGCTGCCCGCGCCCGCGCGAGGCCCAGGGCGGCGTCGGGCTGTTCGTCTTCCGCGGCGATTCCCTTGGGGAAGGTGGTGGGATCTGCGAGCCCGAAGCGGCTGGGGTGCCGGACTGTGTCGTGGTTGCTGAGCACCCAAGTGGAGGGCGCCTCGACGGATCCCGCCGCGTCCAGGGAAGACTCAATCGCCACTGCCATCCGCTCCGCGTCCCAGCCAGCAAGGAGGAAATCGAAGTTGAAGGCCTGCTGCATTTCATCCTTGCGGACGTAGCGGGCCAATCGCTCAGCGGGCTCCACCCAGGCCTCGGCAACCAGCATGCGGTCGCCGTCGTATTCGGCCAGGACCTGGTGCCATTCACGGTAGATCTCGTGGACCCCGTCCTGGTCGAAGAAGGGCGACGGCGGGTCCAGCGGTGGCTTGACCTTGTGCTCGACGGCGGTCGCGGCAGCCGCCGTGGTTCCCGCCGCGGTGACAACCGGAAGCCTGGCGGTGTGCGGTTCGACGGCTTCGGTGTGTGCGCCCGGTGCGGATAAACCACCTTCGACCATGGCGGCGGATCCCTCCCAGTCCGGCAATCCGGCTTCCTTGACCAGGCCGTGGGCAACATCCACCCGGAAGCCGTCAACGCCGCGGTCCAGCCAGAAGCGCAGCACCGACCGCATTTCCTCGTGGACCTCGGGGTTCTCCCAGTTGAGATCGGGCTGCGTCGTGTCGAAAAGGTGCAGGTACCACTCGCCGGGAGTGCCGTCGTCGTTGGTCAGGCGCGTCCACGCGGGGCCGCCGAAGATGGATTTCCAATTGTTCGGGGCCAAAGCGCCGTCCCCGGATCCAGGCTTGGAATCTTTGCCCGGGCGGAACATGTAGCGCTCGCGTTCGGGGGAGCCGGGGGAAGCCGCGAGTGCCTCCTGGAACCAGGCGTGGCTGGCCGAGGTGTGGTTGGGGACGAGGTCGACGATCACCTTGATACCCAGTGCGTGTGCCTTCTCCAACATGGCGTCGAAGTCATCCAAGGTGCCGAAGAGGGGATCGACGGCGCGGTAGTCTGCCACGTCGTATCCGGCGTCGGCCTGCGGCGACTTGTAGAACGGGGAGAGCCACACGGCATCCACGCCCAACTCTTGCAGGTAGGGCAGTTTCGCCGTGACCCCGGCAAGATCCCCCATTCCGTCGCCGTTGGCGTCGGCGAATGAGCGCGGATAAATCTGGTAGACGACGGCGCTCGCCCACCACGCGGAATTGTTGGAACCGGGGGTGGGGATCGGGGAGTGCGGCACTGGATTCCTCTCGGCGATATTTTTTGTGTAAACGCTTGCATAACTAGCAGAAAGCTTACTAATGTGAGGCTCACCACATCAACCGCGCTGCGGTAAAAAAGACCTGGTCCACTCATTGAGGAGTTCCCAGCTATGAACACACGCAAGTACCTATTGCCGGCCGCCGTCGCCGGTGTGCTCGCTTTGTCCCTGTCCGCCTGTGGTGGCGGCGGTGGCGGCAGCACGGCCTCAGGCGGGGGAGACGCCGCTGCAAACCTCGACGGCCGCGGACCGATTACTTACGTACAGGGCAAGGACAACAGCAACGTCGTCCGCCCGCTCGTCGATAAGTGGAACGCCGCACACCCGAACGAGAAGGTCACGTTCAAGGAACAGTCGGACGCGGCTGACCAGCAGCACGATGACCTCGTGCAGCACTTCCAGGGCAAGGACGCCAACTACGACGTCGTCGACGTCGACGTCATCTGGACGGCTGAGTTCGCTGCGAAGGGCTGGCTGCAGCCCCTCAAGGACAAGACAAGCTTCGACACCTCGGCCATGCTGCCCGCGACCGTCAAGACGGCCACCTACGGCGGCACCCTCTACGCCGCACCGCAGACCTCCGACGGTGGCTTGCTCTACTACCGCAAGGACCTTGTTCCGAACCCGCCCAAGACCTGGGACGAAATGATGAGCATGTGCTCCATCGCGAAGCAGAACAACATGGGGTGCTACGCCGGCCAGTTCCAGAAGTACGAAGGCCTGACGGTCAACGCCTCTGAGGCGATCAACTCATGGGGCGGCAAGATCGTGGACGACTCCGGCAAGGCAGCGGTCAACTCGGCCGAAGCGAAGACCGGCCTCGGCAAGCTTGTTGACGCCTTCAAGAACGGCAACATCGCGCAGGAGGCAATCACCTACAAGGAAGAGGACAGCCGCACGGCATTCCAGGATGGCAAGCTCCTGTTCCTCCGCAACTGGCCTTACGTCTACAACATCGCGGGCAAGACAGACGGCTCCTCCAAGGTGGCCGACAAGTTCGGCATCGCCCCGCTTCCCGGCAAGTCCGGCCCCGGCGCATCGTCCCTCGGTGGCCACAACCTGGCAATGAGCGTCTACTCCAAGAACAAGGCAACGGCCTTGGACTTCATGAAGTTCATGACCAGTGAGGAAACCGAGAAGTTCTACGCGACGCAGGGCTCGCTGGCTCCCGTCCTCGGCAGCCTGTACACGGACTCGAGCCTGACGTCCAAGCTCGCCTACCTGCCCGTACTCAAGACGTCGATCGAGAACGCCATCCCGCGTCCGGTCACGCCGTTCTACCCGGCCGTAACGAAGGCGGTTGAAGACAACGCCTACGCCGCCCTGAAGGGTGAGAAATCGGTCGATCAGGCGGTGTCCGACATGCAGTCGGCCATCGAAGCCGCCAAGTAGCAAAGCGATGAGCTGATGCTCCGGGCAGCGGAAGCGACGCCCGGAGCATCAGCCTCTCGAAGAGGAGAGACTCCATGTCTACCAAACTGCCGGAACGCGCCAAAGCCGGGGCACCGGCAAAACCACACCAGATGCCGCGCCGCGAGAGCGCGGACCGGAAGCAGGTAACGCAGGGCCGCTGGGCATCCATCTTGCTCGTGCCCACACTCATTTTGCTGGCCGTCGTCATCATCTACCCGGTGGTCAACGCCATCGTGATGTCCTTCCAGAGGGATGCAGGACTCAACCCCGCGACCGGGTTCTTCGAACAGGGAGGCCCGGCCGGATTCGAGAACTACACGCACTGGCTGTTCCAGCAGTGCAACGGGCAGTCCTGCCCGCCCGGGACCCTCGGTTCGCAGTTCTGGAACGCCATGTCCACCACTTTCTTCTTTACCGTGGTGACGGTGGCCCTCGAAACCGTGCTCGGGTTCTGGATGGCGATCATCATGGCCAGGTCCTTCCGCGGACGGAGCGCGGTCCGCGCAGCCGTCCTCGTCCCGTGGGCCATTCCCACGGCAGTCACGGCCAAGCTCTGGTTCTTCATCTTCGCGTTCGACGGAATCGCGAACAAGCTGTTCGGTACCCAGATCCTCTGGACGGGTTCGGAATGGCCTGCCAAGTGGGCGGTCGTCATCTCGGACACCTGGAAGACGACGCCGTTCATGGCCCTCTTGATCCTTGCCGGTCTCCAGCTCATTCCGGATGAGGTCTATGAGGCGGCAAAGGTCGACGGCGCAACCGCCTGGCAGCGCTTCACGCAGATCACGTTGCCGCTCGTCAGGCCTGCGCTCATGGTCGCGATCCTCTTCCGTACGCTGGACGCCCTCCGTATGTTCGACCTGCCGTACATCATGACCCAAGGCGCCAACAACACCACGACGCTTTCGATTCTGGTGGTCGACCAGATCCGCGAAGGGTTTAACAGTGCGGCAGCGCTCTCGACCATCACCTTCATCGTGATCTTCCTGGTCGCGTTCATCTTCGTCCGCTTCCTAGGCGCAAACGCCGTGGGCGCGGCCACCTCCTCGGGAAGGAAGTAACATGGCCGCCACCGCCACGCTTCCCCGCACCGCCCCCGCGCCAGCTCGCCGCAAGGGCTTCGACTGGGGGCAGCTTCGTACCTACGTCTCTGCAGCTGTCATCCTCATCTGGTGCCTCATTCCGGCGTACTGGATGATCGTGACTGCCTTCCGCGACACGGCGTTCACCTTCGATTCGACGTTCTGGCCCACACACGTGACGTGGGACAACTTCGCGACCGTGTTCGACGAGAGCCTCGGCAACCACTTCGGCCGGAACCTGATCAACAGCCTCATCGTGGCAGGAGCAACCACCGCGGTAGCGCTGATAGTCGGCGTATTCGCCGCCTACGCCCTTGCCCGCCTGAACTTCCGGTTCAAGTTCGCAGTCATGGGCTTCATCCTCGGGGCGTCAATGTTCCCGGGCGTCGCGCTTGTGACCCCGCTGTTCCAGCTGTTCACCAACATCGGCTGGATGGGCTCCTACCAGGCGATGATCATCCCGGACATCTCCTTCACCCTGCCGCTCACGGTCTACACGCTGACCTCGTTCTTCCGTGAGATGCCGTGGGAGCTTGAGGAATCGGCACGTATCGACGGGTGCACGCAGGGCCAGGCGTTCCGGAAGATCATCCTTCCCCTCGCCGCGCCCGCAACGTTCACCACCGCGATTCTGGCGTTCATCGGGGCGTGGAACGAGTTCCTCATCGCGAGCCAGCTGTCATCCGATGCAACGCGTCCGGTCACGGTTGCGATCGCATACTTCGCCGGAGCTCAGCCGCACCAGGAACCGTACACCGCCGTTATGGCCGCAGGAACCATTGTCACCATTCCGCTCGTGATCCTCGTGCTGGTGTTCCAGCGAAAGATCGTGGCCGGCCTGACTGCGGGCGCCGTCAAGTGACAGCAAAGGCGCACGACGGCGACGCGCACCATCCCGAGTTGCGCAGGGTCCGTTCGGGCGAGGAACTGGACATAGTGCTTGGCCTCCTCGGTTTCTGGGCCTTGGTCCTCCTGGTCGTGACCGTCAGCGCGGAACTCACGGCCCAGCCCGCATTGGGCTGGGCCCTGGGCCTGCTGGCAACATTGCTGGCCATGTGGGGGGTGCTCCGGCTCCGCCGTCGACTTCCTGCTCGAACATCCAGGCGCCTCAGTTAGCGCCCGATCGAAACAAATCGCGCGGAATCGGCTAAGGGTCACCCGGCGGAATACGCTGGTTGCTTGCCGTCCGGGAAGGGAATCCTCGGCTTCCGCACGGGATCAATGAGGGGGCTAGAGTGGCAAAAAGCGAACGGTCCCAGCGTGGCGGCCACGCCGGAGCCAGCATCGAGGATGTCGCGCAGGCCGCGGGCGTTTCCACCGCCACCGTTTCCCGCGCAGTGCGCGGCCTTCCCCGGGTATCTCCTGATACCCGGGAAAAGATCCTAAGGGTCGCGGGAGAACTTGGATACGTGGCGTCGTCGTCGGCTTCGGGACTGGCAACCGGACGTACCAGGACGATCGGTGTCCTGGCCCCCTACGTGGACCGTTGGTTCTTCTTCAAGGCGATCGAGGGAGTAGACCGCGAGCTTCACTCCCGCGGCTACAACCTGTCCCTGTTCAACCTGGGTGGGCAGCGCGGAGCGCGGGAACGGCTTTTCAGCAAGACCATGGTCTACAAGCAGATCGACGCCCTCCTGGTGCTTTGTATGTCCCTGACGCCCGAGGAAATCGCCGATCTCCAAAGGATCGAAATCCCCTTGGTGATTGTCGGCGGTCCAGTGGAAGATTGCCCCAGCATCGGCATCGACGATTACGCTGCGTCGGTGGAAGCCACCATGCACCTGTTGAACCTTGGCCACCGGGAGATCGCGCTGCTCCACGGCCAGGACGATTCCGACCTGAACTTCACGGTGCCGCGGCTGCGCGTTGACGGCTTCACCGATGCCATGACGAGCGCAGGATTCTCGATGCCTCCGGAATGGGACATTTTCGGGAACTTCACGGTGGGCAGCGGCCAGGAAGCCTTCGACGAGCTCTGGAGCAAACCGGGACCCAAGCCGACGGCGATCTTCTGCGCTTCCGACGAAATGGCCATGGGGGCCATGTTGCAGGCGCGCCGCCGCGGCGTCCGGGTACCGGAAGAACTGTCCATCATCGGCATTGACAACCATGAATTCGCCGAGGCAATGGGGCTGACAACCGTGGCCCAGGACCCCGTTGAACAAGCCCAGCTGGGCACGCGCATGCTCTTGGACGAATTGGCCGGGGTCGCGGGTTCCGTTCGGTCCATGAAGGCAGCCCACCGGCTCATCGTGCGGGAAACCACCGGTCCGCCCCGGCCGAAGGACTGACCCAGCCCTGAGCACTGAGTTGTGGGTTAGGAAGCCCGGGCCAACTGCCTGATGGGGATCCAGCGGGAAGCCAGCCTGCGATAAGCCGCGGCCGCTCCTGTCATGTCGCCCTCGGCAAGGCATTCGATGCCGAGCCGGACATCCATCGGGGAATCGTCCGGGTACACCTTGTCCGCCACTGCGCCGTAGTCCAGCTCGACCATTGACTGCACATGGAACAACTCGAGCCACTCGGTGAGCTGGGTGAGGTCGTCCAACATGTCCAGGTCCGGGGCGGCCAAGGCAAGGTTGGCTACTGCAAAGCGTGCCCGATCCAAGGCATCCGTCAGCGAGGCCCACACCCTGACGGTCAGGATGCGCCCGCCCGATTCCACGACGTCCTTGCGGTCCGACTCCTGGAACAGCGAGAACCAGCTGAAGGGGATCCCCCAGGTGGAGGCCCGTGTGTGCACCCGCTTCGCGTCGTGGCTGGCGTTGATGCGGTCGATGCGCGCCTGATGCCGGTCGCGCTGGTCCACGGGGATGAGCAGGTCCGCGAGCGGTCCGTGGATGCCTTCCATGAGGGCATTGGCCGCCAATCCTGCCCGGATGACCAGCTGGCTAGGGCAGTAAAGCAGCCGCCCGGCGTCGGGGTCGTTCCGGTCTCCGGAAGGAACCCGGGTGATGCGGACCAGATCGGTGCTGCCGGTGGGGAAAGGGTCCCCGCCCTTGCGTGTGACCCGTCCGAGGGAAGCGAGCAGCTCGGCATTTTCGACGGCGTCCCGCGAGCCGCTCCGGGTGCCGCTCGCCACGAGCTGCTGCCGCTGGTCTTCGGGGAACGCTTCGAGCGGCTCGTAGACGCGCAACGCTGAAGAGAAGGGCAGTCCTGCTTGGCTCCCATATAGCTTTCCGCTCATAACGGGCCCGCCTCCTCAGTCATTGTTGCCCTCAGTCCGTCAGTTCCACGATCACGGGAGCATGGTCCGAGGCGCCCTTGCCCTTGCGCTCCTCGCGGTCGATCGACGCGCCGGTGACGCGGGCGGCGAGCGCGGGGGAGCCCAGGACGAAGTCGATGCGCATGCCTTCCTTCTTCGGGAAGCGCAATTGCGTGTAGTCCCAGTAGGTGTAGACGCCGGGACCCGGGGTGTACTGGCGTGCGAGGTCGGTAAAGCCGGCTGCTTCGAACGCATGGAAGGCTTCGCGCTCGGGGTCGCTGACGTGGGTCATGGCGTTCGCCCGGAAGAAGTCGATGTCCCACACGTCCTCGTCGAACGGCGCGATGTTCCAGTCGCCCATGAGGGCCACCTGAGCCTCGGGGTTCTCCATGATCCAGCTGGCGGCGTGGCCCTTGAGGGTATCCAGCCATTTGAGCTTGTACGGCATGTGTTCGTCGTCCAAGGAGCGCCCGTTGGGCACGTACAGGCTCCAGATCCGCATGCCGCCGCAGGTTGCTCCTATGGCGCGGGCCTCCTGGACCGGGTCTTTTCCGGCCTTGCCGAAGACCGGCTGGTCAACGAAGGTGCGTTCGACGTCGTCGAGCCCCACACGCGAGGCGATTGCCACGCCGTTCCACTGGCTCACGCCAAAGTGGGCAACCTCGTAGCCCATGCGTTCGAAGAGCTCCCACGGAAAGTTCTCGTCCTTGCATTTGGTTTCCTGCATGGCGAGGACATCGCAGTCGCTGCGCTCAAGCCAAGCCTCGACGCGGTCGGCACGTGCGCGGAGCGAGTTCACATTCCAGGTAGCTATCTTCACAGCCACTAACTTACCGAACTTGGGCCGCGGCGCATCCCCTCGGGGCGGATTGCTGCCTCGCTAATGGGCGAGCATCACCGAAGAGGAGGCACGCCTGCGCAGCCGGACGCCGGAAGTGATCAAGAGGATGCCGGCAACCACCGAATACGTCGCGAGCAGGGCCACGACCCCCAAAAAACCCAGCCCGGGATTGAGCAATACCCAAACCCCGAACGCGGTGGTGACGAAGCCGGTGGCCATCCAGGACCACCAACGCGGGACGTTCGCGCGGGCGTCCATCGCCAAGATGATTTGCGACACGCCCAGGAGAAGGGCCCAGGCCCCAATGAGCACGCCCAGCGCCGCCGCCGTGATGCCCGGCCAGGCGACCGCCACAAGTCCGGTGGCCACCGAGATGGTCCCGCCGACCATGGTCCAGCGGGAATGGCGCGCCGGATCGTAGAAGTAGTGGGCCATGTCGGTCAGGCCGTCGGTGATGGCGTAGACGCCGAAAACATAGACGAGTGCAAAGACGGTTGCGACCGGTAGGGACGCAATCAAAAGGCCGAGGAAAATGGCCAGGACTCCCCGGAACAGAAGTGCCGTTCCGGAATGCTTGAACAACTTGCGCCCTGCTGCGTCGGACATACGGTCAGTTTAAACCCCGACCAGTAGCTGGTGAAGGGGCCGCTGGAACTCCCCACCTTTGGGCTGATGGCCCTGCGGCGGCCCGCGCCATTGCGGAGGCCGCCGCCGGCGTCGGGCGTGAAAAGCGGGGAGTTTCAGCGGGCTCCTGTTAGACCGACTCCAAAACGGAGACGTAGTTCGCGATGCCGACGCCGCCCATGTTCTGCACCGCGCCGCGGCGGACGCCGGGCAGTTGCATGGCGCCTGCCGTGCCCGTGAGCTGCATGGCAGCGATGACGTGCTGCGATACGCCCGTTGCGCCCACGGGGTGGCCCTTGGCCTTGAGCCCGCCGGACACATTGACGGGCAGCTTGCCGTCCTTGTAGACCCAGCCTTCCCGCACTGCCCGGAAGCCTTCGCCGCGCGGCGTCAACCCCATGGCCTCGTACATGATCAGTTCGGCGATCGTGAAGCAATCGTGCACCTCGGCGAAGTCCAGGCCGCCGATCCCGACGCCGGCCATCCCCAGCGCCCGCTCCCACGAGACCCTTGTGGCGGCGAACTCAGTGGGGTCGCGGCGATCTGCCGGGAAGAAGTCGTTAGCGTGCCCGAAGCCCGCCAACCGTACGGGCTCAGTAGCAGCGCCCGACGCCGGCCCAAGGGACAGCACGACGGCCGCCGCGCCGTCGGACACAGGGGAGCAGTCCGTCCGGCGGAGCGGTTCGGCAACCATCGGGTTCTTCTCGGAAACGGTCCGGCAAAACTCCTCGCCGAAGTCCCTGTGCATCTGTGCGTAGGGGTTGTCCATGCCGTTGCGGTGGTTCTTGGCGGCGATGGAACCCAGGACGTCGCCCAGGCCGCCGGAGAAACCAGGGCCTGTGATCCCGGCCCCGTAACGCTTTTCGTAGTGCTTGGCCACCTCGGCGAACAGCCCCGTGAACCCGGTAGTGGAGGCCTTGCCGGCCATTTCGTAGGAGGCGCCAAGGAGGGCTGCGCCCACGACGTCGGCTCCCGCGTCCGTCATCTTTTCGGCTCCGATGACCAGGACGTTGCGGGCAGTCCCGGCGAGGACGGATTTCACGCCCTGCTGGAAGGCGGCCGAGCCTGAGGCGCAGGCGTTTTCGGTGCGCGTGGCCGGAATGTTGGCAAGCTCCCCGGAGACTTGCAAGGCGAGCGAGGACGTGAAGCCCAGTGGCTGCATGCCGGAGTTGAACTGGCCAAGGTAGATCTCGTCGATGTCCCGGGGTTCAAGGCCGGAGTTCCGGATGGCCTCCGCGGACACCTTCACGATTAAGGACTCCAGCGTCTCGTCCGTGAGCTTGCCGAAGTTGCTGTGTCCCCATCCGGTGAGGAGGACGTCTTTGCCGAACTGGTCTTTCAGGCTCATGCCATGCTTCCTTCCAATGTGGTCCCTCCGAATGCCGGCGCTGCTTCCAAGGCCACGGTGAATTCGGCTTCGGTCTTCTCGCGGATCTCCTCCACGGTGACCCCCGGCGCGAGGCGGCTCAGCGTGAGCTGGCGCGCGCCGTCGTCGTCCTTTACCGGGACGAGGTCGAACACCGCGAGGTCGCTGATGATGCGGTCCACCACGCCAACACCTGTCAGGGGCAGGGTGCATTCCTTGACGATCTTCGCGCTGCCGTCCTTGGCGTTGTGTTCGGTGAGGACCACGACGCGCGGGGTTCCCGCCACCAGGTCCATCGCACCGCCCATGCCCTTTACCATCTTTCCCGGAATGGTCCAGTTGGCGAGGTCGCCGTTACCCGAAACCTGCATGGCGCCGAGGATCGCGACCTTGACGTGTCCGCCGCGGATCATGCCGAACGACGTTGCGGAGTCGAAAATGCTGCCGCCGGGCAAGACGGTCACGGTCTGCTTGCCGGCGTTGATGAGGTCGGCGTCCTCCTCGCCTTCATAGGGAAAGGGCCCCATGCCCAGGAGGCCGTTTTCGCTTTGCAGCACAACCCGCACGCCGTCGGGCAGGTTGTTGGCCACGAGGGTCGGAATGCCGATGCCGAGGTTGACGTAGTCTCCGTCGTTGAGCTCCAGGGCCGCGATGGCAGCCATTTCGTCACGTGTCCATGCCATGGTCGTACTCCTTCGCTTGCTTGGTCAGGCTGCCGGGACGCATTCCGGCCGCGGGCGCACGGTGCGTTGCTCGATGTCCTTGGTGCGGCCACTCGCCTGGACCAGCCGTTGGACGTAGACGCCCGGAGTCACGATGTGGTTGGGGTCCAAATCACCGGGCTGCACTATAACTTCGGCCTCGGCGATGGTCACGATCCCCGCCGTCGCCACCACTGGGTTGAAGTTCCGTGCCGTGTAGCGGTAAATCAGGTTGCCGTCCGTGTCCGCGGTGTGCGCGTGGACCAGTGCGACGTCGGCGACGATCCCGCGCTCGCGGACGTACGTGACGCCGTCGAACTCTTCGAGGTGTTTTCCTTCGGCAACCAGGGTTCCGACGCCTGTCCGCGTGTAGAACGCCGGGATGCCGGCACCGCCGGCGCGGAGCCGTTCGGCGAGGGTTCCCTGGGGAGCGAACTCGACTTCAAGCTGGCCGGAGAGGTATTGCTCCGCGAAGAGCTTGTTCTCGCCCACATAGGAGGCGATGACCTTGCGGACCTGGCCGGCTTCGATCAGGACGCCGAGCCCCTTGCCGTCAATGCCCATGTTGTTGGAGACCACCGTCAGGTCCTTGACACCGGAATCGCGGACGGCGTCGATCAGGTCCGCGGGGATGCCGCTGAGCCCGAAGCCGCCGACGGCGATCGTCTGGCCGTCGCGCAGGACGTCTTGCAGTGCAATGGCGGCGTTGGCTCGGATTTTGGCCATGGCGTTGTCCTCGTCTTTGAGTATGGCCGCCCGGCGGCTATCCACTTTGTGGACAGAGGCTGAGCGCGTTGTCTGTGCTGGTTGTTGGCAAGGAGCTTATGGGCGCTCGGGGCGAAGGGTCAACGGCGTCGAATGGCCGGTAAGGCTGAACTCGCACAGTGTGGACGCTACTCTTGTAAGTGTCCACATTGTGGAGGAAAACTTTGGAGGGAGCAGAGTTGCCGACTCAACAGCCGCACACCAAGCCGATGCAGGGCGCCCAAGTGGTGGCCCGGGTCGCTGCCCTCCTCCGGCTCGTGGGCCGCAAACCGGAGGGCATGTCCACCGCTGGCCTGGTCCGCGAGTCCGGCCTGACGCGCCCGACCGTACACCGTTTGCTCGCCTCCCTCGCCGCCGACGGTCTGCTCGATCATGACCAGCGGACCGGCAACTGGATCTTGGGGCCCGAGATTTTCCTGCTGGGGTCCGTGGCCGCCGCGCGTTTCCCATTTGAGGACCTGGCCCGGCCCAGCCTGCGCCGGCTGGCCGAAGAGAGCGGGGAAAGTGCCTTCTACTCGATCCGCCGTGGCCACGAAACCGTGTGCGTGCTTCGCGAAGAAGGCAGCTTCCCCGTGCGTTCATTCGTGTTGCATGAGGGCGTCCGGTTCCCGCTCGGGGTGGCGTCGGCAGGCACGGCGATCATGGCCTTCCTGGCGGACGATGAGAGGGAAACGATCCTGTCCGGATGGGAACGGCATGCGGGGGATTTCGCCGCCAACCACACCGAGACCGTGGTGCGGCGCAACCTCGAGCAGACCCGCTTGGCCGGGTACTCAGTGAATCCCGGTCTGGTCCTCGAGGGGAGTTGGGGAATGGCCGCCGCCGTCTTCGATCAACTGGGCCGGCCGATCGGCGCTCTGTCCCTCACCGGGATCGAGCCCCGGTTCCGTCCTGAACGCCAGGCGTTCCTGGGCAAGTTACTCCTGGAAGAAGCCCACCGCATGAGCTCCGCGGGGCTCCCTCAATAATTTTTTTCAAACCCCACCCATCCGCCCGAGCCGCACCTCCGAATAGCTGGCATAAGTACTTAGCCCGCCAGGGTGAAGTCCTTTCACACACCGGAATCAACCGGCCCCGAATGTCAGTACGTTTGAAGGAGAAATGTCATGCTTGCTACAAAGCGCACGTCTTTTGCGATCGCCGGTCTCGCCGCTTCCGCCCTGCTGGGCCTCACTGCTTGTGGCGGCTCCGGCTCCACGGCCGCAGCACCGTCATCCGCCGCTCCTAGCTCGTCCAGCGCATCCAGCTCATCCAGCTCGTCGTCCACCAAGATGGCGACCCCCTCTGCCTCTGCAAGCGCCGCGATGGACCCGACCAAGGACCTGGTTGGCCCGGGCTGCGCAAGCTACGCTTCCCAGGTTCCGAGCGGTGCAGGTTCGGTTGCGGGCATGGCTGTCGACCCCGTAGCCGTGGCCGCCTCCAACAACCCGTTGCTCAAGACCCTCACGGCTGCCGTGTCCGGCAAGCTGAACCCCAAGGTGAACCTGGTGGACACCCTAAACGGCAGCCAGTTCACCGTCTTCGCTCCGGTTGACAGCGCCTTCGCCAAGGTCCCCGCAGCTACCGTCGACACCCTCAAGACCGACGACGCGCTCCTGAGCAAGATCCTCACCTACCACGTGGTCCCCGGCCAGCTGACCCCGGACCAGATCGTGGGTACCCACAAGACGGTTGAGGGTGACTCGGTGACCGTTACGGGAACCAAGGACGCACTGAAGGTTGACGGCGGCTCCGCCGTTATCTGCGGTGGCGTCCACACCGCCAACGCCACGGTGTACCTGGTTGACAGCGTCCTGATGCCGAAGTAAATCGCAACGCCGATCATGCCCCTTAGGATTCGTCCTAGGGGGCATGACCTTTGCAGCAAACCCGAGGGGACAGAGTGAAGTCGTCAATCGTATGGTTCCGGGACGACCTCCGGACCAGTGACAACCCGGCGCTGCGGGCCGCGGCCGACGACGGTGCCGCCGTCGCGCTGTATGTCCTCGACGAGGAATCGCCGGGAATCAGGCCGCTCGGCGGCGCCTCCCGCTGGTGGCTGCATCACTCCTTGCTGGCCCTTCGCGAAGAACTCGCCTCGTTGGGCGTGCCCCTTTTGCTGCGCCGCGGACGGGCGGCCGAGATCATCCGGGAGGCCGCGACGGCGATGGGTTCCGGATCGCTGTACTGGAACCGCCGTTACGGCGAGGCAGAGCGGACGCTCGACGCCGGCATCAAGGCCTGGGCCCGCGAGTCGGGGATGCACGCGGAGAGTTTCCAAGCCTCGTTGCTGCACGAGCCGTGGGACGTCACCACGAAACAAGGCGGACCATTCAAGGTCTTCGCACCCTTCTGGCGTACCGTGTCCGGGCAGGATTTCCGCGAACCTTTCGAAGCCCCGGAACCTGGCCGCGGATTCTCCGGCCAGTTGCCTGAATCCGAAGAACTGGACGCATGGGGATTGCTGCCACGGAACCCCGATTGGTCGGCCGGATTCTCCGAAAGCTGGCAGCCGGGGTCAGCCCAGGCGCATGAGTTCCTTGATGACTTCGTGGAGCACGGGCTGGCGGACTATTCGGTGAACCGGGACCGGCCGGACTTTGCGGGTAGCAGCCGCTTGTCGCCTTTCCTGCGCTGGGGACAGCTCAGCCCGTTCGAGGTGTGGCACGCCCTGCAAGGCCGGCGCCGCGAACTGGCCGAGAGTACGGCCGTTTTTGCCTCCGAACTCGGGTGGCGTGAATTCTGCTGGCACCAATACTTCCATCATCCCGACCTTGCAACGGCCAACTTGCGGTCCGGGTTCGACCACTATCCGTGGGCTTGGCCGGGCACCCGGGCGAGCAGCGCAGGCACCCAGGATGCCGCCGCACTCCTTCGCGCATGGCAGGAGGGCCGCACCGGGTTCCCCATCGTGGACGCAGGCCAGCGGCAATTGTGGCACACAGGATGGATGCACAACCGGGTCCGCATGGTCTCGGCCAGCCTCCTGGTCAAGAATCTTGGCATCCACTGGCAAGTCGGCGAGCAATGGTTCTGGGACACCTTGGTGGATGCCGACCCTGCGTCCAATCCTGCCAACTGGCAGTGGGTGGCCGGTTCCGGCGCGGATGCCTCGCCGTTCTTCCGCATCTTCAACCCGGAGACCCAGGCCGCGAAATTCGATCCGGACGGCAGATACGTTGCCCAGTGGATCCCCGAGCTCGCCACTGCGGAGTATCCGGAGCCGGTGGTGGACCTTAAGGCCTCGCGCAGGGAAGCGCTGGATGCCTACGGCTCCATTCCCCGTTGAGCGGCGGGAGCCGGAGGGCTCTGGAAGTTAGTAGGAAGTCCGAGTATATTCGGGATCAAAGACGCCCCGGAGCGCAGTTGGACATGTGCCTTCGAGGCCGATGGCGGGCATTCCCCTTATGCAAAGGAGCATTCCATGGTGCGCGAACTTTCCCACTACATTGACGGCCAGAGGGTCGACGGCACCTCCCCGCGCTTTGGCGATGTCTACAATCCCTGCACCGGCGAAGTTCAGGCACGCGTTCCCCTGGCCAGTGCCGACGAGGTCAGGAATGCCATTGCCAGCGCCGAAAAAGGCCAGCTCGAATGGGGCGCCATGAACCCGCAGCGCCGCGGCCGGATCCTGCTGAAATTCGTCGACCTCGTCAACGAACACATGGACGAACTGGCCACGCTCCTTTCCTCGGAGCACGGCAAGACGTTCGCCGATTCCAAGGGCGACATCCAGCGCGGCATCGAGGTGGTGGAGTTCGCCGCCGGCGCTCCCCACCTGCTCAAGGGTGAATTCTCGGACAATGCGGGCGCCGGCATCGACGTCCACTCCATGCGCCAGCCGCTCGGCGTCGTCGCCGGCATCACGCCCTTCAACTTCCCGGCCATGATTCCGCTCTGGAAGTCCGGCCCTGCCTTGGCTGCCGGCAATGCCTTCATCCTTAAGCCTTCGGAGCGCGACCCGTCCGTGCCGCTGCGCCTGGCGGAACTTTTCACCGAGGCGGGATTGCCGGACGGCGTCTTCAACGTCGTCAACGGCGACAAGGAAGCCGTGGATACCCTCCTCGAGGATCCGCGCGTGAAGGCCATCGGCTTCGTCGGATCCACACCGATCGCCCAGTACATTTACGCAACGGCCGCGGCCCACGGGAAGCGCGCCCAGTGCTTCGGCGGCGCCAAGAACCACATGGTGGTCATGCCCGACGCCGATCTCGATATGGCCGCGGATGCCCTCATCGGCGCCGGTTTCGGGTCTGCCGGCGAGCGTTGCATGGCGATTTCAGTGGCCGTTCCGGTTGGCCAGGAAACAGCCGATCGGCTTGTCGCCAAGTTGCAGGACCGTATCAAGGACCTGAAGGTGGGCCCCAGCCTGGCCGCGGATTCGGACTTTGGACCTGTCGTGGCCGCCTCGGCGAAGCACCGTATCGAGGGCTACATCCAAGCGGGCGTGGACCAAGGCGCTACCCTCGTCACCGATGGGCGCGACCTGCAGGTGGACGGCTACGCGGGAGGCTTCTGGGTGGGCCCCACCCTCTTCGACAACGTCACGAAGGACATGTCCATCTACAAGGAAGAGATCTTCGGCCCGGTCTTGAGCGTCCTCCGCGCGGCCGACTACGAAGAAGCGCTGCGCCTTTGCTCCGAGCACGAGTTCGGCAACGGCGTCGCGATCTTCACCCGCGACGGCGACGCAGCCCGCGACTTTGCGAGCCGCGTCGAGGTCGGCATGGTGGGCATCAACGTTCCCATCCCGGTCCCGATTGCCTATTACACCTTCGGCGGCTGGAAGGCATCCGGCTTCGGCGACCTCAACCAGCACGGTCCGGACGCCTTCCGCTTCTACACCAAGACCAAGACGGTCACCACCCGTTGGCCCTCCGGTATTCGCCAGGGCGCCAGCTTCGTGATGCCGGCTGGCAGCTGATGGCTGACGTTCACTTCGAGAAACGCGGCCACCTCGGCGTCATCACCCTGAACCGCCCCCAAGCGGTCAATGCCCTCACCGCGGGCATGGTGCACGCCATGCTGGAGCAACTCACCGCTTGGGCTGACGACGACGCCGTCAAGACCGTCCTGGTGCACGGCGCCGGAGACCGCGGACTCTGCGCGGGTGGTGACATCGTGGCCATCTACGACGACATCCTGCGCCGCGGAGACCAGACCACGGACTTCTGGGCCGCGGAATACCGCTTGAACTCGTTCATTGCCCGGTATCCGAAGCCTTACGTGGCCTTCATGGACGGGTTGGTCCTGGGTGGCGGGGTCGGGATATCGGCCCACGGTTCCGTTCGGGTGGTCACAGAGAGGACCCGTACGGGCATGCCGGAAACCACCATCGGTTTTGTGCCCGACGTCGGCGGGACCCTTCTGCTGTCCCGCTCACCGGGCGAGTCCGGCACGCACGCGGCCCTCACGGGTGCGCACTTGAGCGGAGCGGACGCCCTGTATTTGGGGCTCGCGGACCACTTCGTCCCGTCCGAAAGCCTCCCGGCGCTCGCGGAAGCGCTTGAAAGCTCGACGGCGGAGGCCGCCGTCGAGCGCTTCGTGCAGGAACCGCCGGCCTCGGTGCTGTCCGGCCAGCGGCACTGGATCGACGACGCCTATGCTTCGGATGACGCCGAGGACATCGTGGCGAGGCTCCGCGGTGCCGGCGGGGAAGCGGCCGCGGCCGCGGACACCATCGAGGCGAAGTCGCCTACAGCCGTGAAAGTCACCCTGGCGTCGTTGCGGCGCGTCCGGGGGCTTTCCCTCGAGGCGGCTTTGGAGCAGGAATACCGTGTTGGCCTGCGCTGCCTGGCCGGCCCGGATTTCCGCGAGGGCATCCGCGCGCAAGTAGTAGACAAGGACCGCAACCCGCAGTGGAAGCCGGCTTCCCTGGCGGAGGTGTCGCCGGCCTCCGTCGAGGGCTTTTTCGCACCGCTCGGCGACCGTGAACTCAAACTTGATTCAAAGGAGTCCGACCATGTCTGACGCAGCTTCCGGCACCATTGCCTTCCTCGGCCTTGGCCACATGGGCGGCCCGATGGCCGTGAACCTTGTCAAGGCAGGGCATCAAGTGGTGGCGTACGATCCGGTGCCCGCGGCACTCGAGACGGCCCGCGAACACGGCATTGCCACGGTGGATTCCGCTTCGGAGGCCGTGGCCGGGGCATCCGTTGTCCTGACCATGCTGCCCAGCGGCAAGCACGTCCTTGACGCCTACCGGGGAGTGGACGGAGCGCCGGGCCTGCTCGCCGTAGCTGCGCCGAACACGCTCTTCCTTGACTGCTCCACCATCAACGTTGACGAGGCCCGCGAGGCAGCTTCCCTTGCGGTGGAAGCAGGTCACCGCTCCGTGGACGCGCCCGTTTCCGGGGGCGTGGTGGGTGCGGAAGCCGGGACGCTGACCTTCATGGTGGGAGCGCTGCCGGAGGATTTCGAGACCGTGAAGCCGATCCTGGAACACATGGGCCGCAGGATCGTGCATTGCGGCGAACACGGAGCCGGACAGGCTGCCAAGGTCTGCAACAACATGATCCTGGGCGTTTCCATGATTGCTGTCAGCGAGGCGTTCGTCCTCGGCGAGAAGCTGGGCCTGACGCACCAGGCTTTGTTCGACGTCGCCTCCAACGCCTCGGGGCAATGCTGGGCGCTGACCACCAATTGCCCGGTTCCCGGCCCGGTTCCCACGAGCCCGGCCAACCGCGACTACCAGCCCGGATTCGCCGGAGCACTTATGGCGAAGGACCTCCGGCTCGCGGTCAACGCGCTCGAGAGTACGGGAGTGGACGGGCAAATGGGGCACCTCGCATCGAAAATTTACGACGCTTTCGCCGCCGAAGGCGGTGCCGGACGAGACTTCTCGGGCATCATCACGGACATCCGGGACAAGTCCGCCAAGTAGCCTTGGCGGGGCAAGCACATAACAACAAAAGGGGCACGGCTTGGCGCAGCAGTATGAAAACATCCTGGTGGAACTCCGTGGACGGGTGGGCTTGGTGACCCTGAACCGGCCGAAGGCGCTCAACGCGTTGAACCAGGCCACCATGAATGAGATTGTGGCCGCTGTATCAGACATGGATGCGGATCCTGCAGTGGGTGCCGTGGTGATCGCCGGCTCGGAGAAAGCCTTCGCTGCAGGCGCAGACATCAAAGAGATGGCATCCAAGGAGTACATGGAGATGTACGCTGCCGACTGGTTCCGTGCCTGGGAAAACCTCACGCGCTTGCGCATTCCCGTGGTTGCCGCGGTGTCCGGCTTTGCCCTCGGCGGGGGGTGCGAACTTGCCATGATGTGCGATGTCATTGTCGCCGGCGACAATGCAAAGTTCGGCCAACCGGAAATCAACCTGGGCGTCATTCCCGGCATGGGCGGCTCGCAGCGGTTGACCCGTGCCGTGGGCAAGGCCAAAGCGATGGACATGATCCTCACCGGGCGGTTCATGGACGCCGGGGAAGCTGAACGGGCAGGCCTCGTGTCCCGCGTGGTCCCGGCCGAGTCCGTGGTGGAGGAGGCGTTGAAGGCTGCGGAAGTGATCGCGTCCAAGTCCAAGCCGGTTGCCATGGTGGCCAAGGAAGCGGTCAACGCAGCCTTCGAAACCGGCCTCTCCCAAGGCGTGCTCTTTGAACGCCGGGTCTTTCACTCACTGTTCGCCACCGAGGACCAAAAGGAAGGCATGGCCGCGTTCACCGAGAAGCGGCAACCGGAGTTCAGGCACCGCTAATCCCATTAGTCCGTGAAATCGCCCGCGGCCTTGCGGAAGTCTCCCAGCACACGGATCAGGTGCTCGACGTCCTCGTCCCCGAAACCGGACCGGCCGAAGACCTCGTTGTTGAGTGCCGTCGTGGCGCGCTTCGCGAGTGTGCGGCCCTCGGCGGTGAGTTCGATCAGCGTGGTGCGTCCGTCGGTGGGGTGCGGGGAGCGGACCACGAGCGCTGCCTTCTCCAGGCGGTCCACGGCGTTGGTCACCGACGTCGGATGCACTTGGAGCAGCGCACTGGCTTTGTTCATGGGCAACGCACCGCTGCGGGCGAAACTCAGCAGCGCCAGGAGCTCGTAGCGTGCGAAGGTCAGGCCGAACGGCTTCAGCACGCCTTCGATCCGCGCCAGCAGGATTTGCTGCGTGCGCATGATCGCGGTGATGGCCGCCATGGGCGCGGCGACTTCGCCCCAGCCGTGGCGTTCCCAGTTTCGCTGGGCATCGGCGATGGGGTCGCGGGGGAGCGGGCTGCCCACGGTTCCTCCTGACATTTGCTTGGCTGCCTATTCTTTCAGACTCGGAAACTCGTCCTCGGTGTACTCAACGCCCAGGCCGGCCGGGAGCGGTCCGTCTCCGTGACGGGCCACCTCTGTGCCTCGAAGTTCGACGCGCCTGATCTTGCCGGAAATGGTCTTCGGTAACTCGCCGAATTCGAGCCGCCGGATGCGCTTGAACGGTGCCAGGTGCTGCCGGCAGTACCTGAGGATGTCTTCCGCCACGGCCGGACCGGGCTCGTATCCGGCGGCGAGGACCACGAAGGCCTTGGGCACCGAAAGCTTCACCGGATCCGGAGAAGGCACGACGGCGGCCTCCGCCACGGCGGGGTGTTCGATCAGGACGCTTTCGAGTTCGAAAGGGGACAAACGGTAGTCCGATGACTTGAAGACATCGTCCCCGCGGCCCACGTAGGTGATAACGCCCTTCGCATCCCTGCTGGCCATGTCGCCCGTGTGGTAATACCCGTCACGGAAAGCCTCGGCCGTCTTTTCCTGGTCGCCAAAGTAGGACTTCATGAGCCCTACGGGGCGGGGGTCCAAGCGCAAGCACAGCTCGCCGTCGTCGGCCTCTTCGCCGGTGGCGGGGTCTACGAGCACGACGTCGTAACCCGGAAGAGGCCGACCCATCGAGCCCGTCTTGACGGGCTGTCCAGGGGTATTGGCGACCTGGACAGTTGTCTCCGTCTGGCCGAAGCCGTCGCGGATGGTCTGGCCCCAGGCCCTCTCCACTTGCCCGATCACCTCGGCATTGAGGGGTTCGCCCGCCGAAACCACCTTCGTGGGCGGGGTTTTGAGCATGGTCAGGTCGGCCTGGATGAGCATGCGCCAAACGGTGGGCGGGGCACAGAAACTCGTGACGCCTTCGCGTCCCATCTGCTCCATGAGTGCCTTGGCATCGAAGCGCTCGTAGTTGTAGACGAAAACGCAGGCTTCGGCGATCCATGGTGTGAATACGTTGGACCATGCGTGCTTGGCCCAGCCGGGGGACGCGACGTTGAGGTGGACGTCCCCGGGTTCCAGGCCGATCCAATACATCGTGGAGAGGTGACCCACCGGGTACGAGGTGTGGGTATGCTCCACCAGCTTGGCCCGCGACGTGGTGCCCGAGGTGAAGTAGAGCAGCATGGTTTCGTCTGCGGCGGTGGGGCCATCCGGGATGAACGTCGCCTCAGCCGAACCCGATTCGGCGTACTGGAGGGCGCCGTTGGTTTGGCCGTCGCCCACTTCGATGAGGGTGTAATCGCCCGGGACGTCGGCAAACTTCGCGATGTTGGCGCTTCCGACGGCGGCCCAACGGGCACCGCCGCGTTCCACCCGATCCGTGATGTCGCGTGGGCCCATGAGCGTGGTGGTGGGAATCAGGACCACGCCGAGCTTGATCCCGGCGAGCATGAGCTCCCACAGTTCCACCTGGTTGCCGAGCATGATGATCATGCGGTCGCCTCGGCTGACGCCTTTGCCTCGGAGCCAGTTGGCCAGCTGGGAGGACCGTGCGGAGAGCTCGGCGAAGCTGCGGCGGGTGGAGCTGCCGTCCTGCTCGACGATGACAAGCGCGGGGTTGTTGGCGGTGGCGGGATTCGCCGCGATCTGGTCGAACCAGTCGAGGGCAAAGTTGAACTCGCTGAAGCGGGGCCACCGGAATTCGCTGTGTGCGCGGGAGTAATCGGTGCGCAGCTCAAGGAGCCGGTCGCGGGCTGCACGGAAGTCGTCGGTGACTGTCATTCTCTGCCTTTCGCCCCTGCATGGAATGTGTAGGCGCGGACCGGACAGGAGCCGGCCGGGTGATCCGCCTCACTGCAATATACTAGGACATCCAAGGGTTTGGAAGGGGCCGTGCGGGCGGCGACTGTCACGCAGTGCATACTTTTGCGAAGATGACGACGGCGGTGCCCCGGAATGGCGCGGCAGGCCGCCGTCGGGCAATGCGAAAAGTTGCCCAGCGTGACGGCGGCGCCTCGGCTTAGGGGTGTGCTACTTCCACCATGTATCGAAAATTGTGACCGGAACAGTGCGCTTGTGGCGGGTGCGCATGTACTTGTCCTCGATGGTCGCGGCGGCGCCTTCGGTGACTTCCTTGCCTTCGAGGTAATCGTCGATCTGGTCGTAGGTAATACCGAGTTCGTCTTCGTCCGTGCGCCCCGGCGATCCGTCCAGGAGGTCCGCGGTGGGCACCTTTTCCCAGATCCGGTTGGGCGCGCCAAGTTCGGCGAGCAGTGCGCGGTTCTGCCGCTTGTTGAGGCCGAAGAGGGGAAGGATGTCCGCGCCGCCGTCGCCGTATTTGGTGAAGAAGCCGGTGACGGACTCGGCGCCGTGGTCGGTGCCGATGACGAGGTAGTTGTATTCACCGGCGAGCGCGTACTGGGCCAGCATGCGGGCGCGGGCCTTGGTGTTGCCTTTGTGGAAGTCCGTAATGGCGGCGCCGGTGGTCTTTTCGAACTCGTCCTCGAAGCCGTCCACTGCGCGGGAAATGTTGAAGGTCCACTCGGTCTTGGCCTGGATGAAGTCCAAGGCGGCCT
Organism: Arthrobacter alkaliphilus; assembly: GCF_021483235.1. Classification (GTDB taxonomy): domain Bacteria; phylum Actinomycetota; class Actinomycetes; order Actinomycetales; family Micrococcaceae; genus Arthrobacter; species Arthrobacter alkaliphilus. Next base: position 54,172 of record NZ_JAKEEC010000014.1, read on the forward strand.
GGGCGTCGTCCTCGTCGTGCTGGGTGCCGTAGGGGAGCCGGACCGCAACGAAGTTTGCGTCAACACCCTCGGCCTCGAGCTCCTCGACAGCCAATTGCGCGAGTCTCCCGGCAAGGGACGAATCCAGTCCGCCCGAAATGCCGAGGACAAAGCCGTTGGTCCGTGTGGCCTTGAGGTACTCCTTGAGGAACGTGACGCGTTTACGGACCTCCTCTGCAGGGTCAATCCGGGGCTGGACGCCCATTTCCGCGATGATTTCGGCCTGGAGTGTGCGCATGTCACCAACACTAATAACGAGTGCTTGGATCACTCAACTGTGTCGCCCTGAAGTCAATCGGAAAGAGCTCGTGCGGTAGGTGACCGGGCGTCGGGTGGAAACTTGCGGTAGGTGACCGGGCGTAGGGGTGAAACGGGCGGTAGGTGAGTGAGCGTCGGGTGGGCTAGCGCTCCGGGGCGGCTCCGGTGGAGGCCCGGACCGTGAGGTGCGTGGGCATGACTGCCAGGCGCCGGCTGGTGCCGCCGTATTGGGGATTCAGGCTGGACAGCAGCATGGACACTGCCACGCGTCCGGCCTGTTCAATGGGCGACGCCATGGTGGTCAGCGGAGGGTTGCAGAAATCGGCGCCGAAGATGTCGTCGCATCCGACGATGCTCATGTCCTCAGGCACCCGGATGCCGCGTTCGCGCAGGCGCTGCAGCATTCCGATGGCAAGCAGGTCATTGAACACGATGCAGGCAGTAGCCCCTGTGTGCACGGCGGCGTCCGCTGCGGCCGCTCCGGAGGTGGTCTTGGGCGGGAACGGTCCCACGCTGAATGTGGTCAGCTTCCGTTCGGCGGTTTCCTCCTGGAACGCTTGCCACCGCTTGGCGTTGGACCAGGAGGTGGCCGGGCCTCCGACAAAGCAGATCCTTGTGTGCCCCAGCGATACCAGGTGTTCCAGCGCCTGGATGATGGCCGACGGCGTATCGATCACCACGGTGGGTGCGATGGCCGGGGCCCGGTTGATGGTGACCAGGGGCTGCTGTGCCGCCGCCTCGGCCAGTTGCGCGTCCGTGAGGCGGGATGCGGCAAGGATGAAGCCGTCTGCCGAGCGGCGCATCTTCTGCAGGGCATCTGCCTCCATCTCCGCCGATTCCTCGGTGTCAACGAGCAGTTGCGTGTAACCGGCGGCCTTCAACTGGTGCTGCGTCCCGCGGATGATGTCGAAGTAGAACGGATTGGTGATGTCCGGGACCAGGACGGCAACGGTCTGGGTCCGTCCGGAGCTCAGCCCGCGGGCTTGGGAGCTCGGTATGTAATTCAACTGCGCAGCCGCTTCTTCGATCCGCTCGCGCGTAACGCGGTTGACCCTGCCGGGATTACTCAGGGCCCTTGAGACGGTTGATGTTGCCACCCCCGCAAGCTCCGCGACATCGCGGATCGTGGGCTGCCTGCCCGGTGACCGGAGCTGGAGTTCTGCCATCGCCTAGGTATTCCTCATCCGTCGCAGCCGCTCATCGACGAGTGACTTGTCCCACAATTGCAGCACCGATGACAATTTTTGGCAATCGCTTGTCATTGTCGTTTCGCGTGCCTAAACTCGGAGCAAGCACCCGATGTGACGCACGCCACGCCAATGTGGTCATCGGGCTCCAGGGAGGAAAACAATGAAGTTTGCATCGTCCGCCAAATTTGCCGCTGTTGTCGTAACGGCCGCCCTAGCTTTGACCGCCTGCGGAGGCGGAAGCACCAGTTCAGGGGGATCGGGGGGGACTGTCGGACCTGTTGACGGCAAGGGCAAGAAGTTGAGCGTCCTGACCGGCGTCAACAACCAGTACTCGGCCCAGCAGAAGCAGTGGTTCACCGACATCGCGGCCAAGTTCAAGGCGCAGACCGGTGCAGACGTGGAATTCGAAACGTTCGCTTCGGCCAACGACGAACTGACCCGCATCCAGACCTCCGTCGTCTCCGGACAGGGACCGGACATCTACAGCCTGGGCACCACCTTCACGCCCACGGCCTTTGCCACCAAGGCCTTCGTGACATTGTCCGACGACGACTGGAAGAAGGTAGGCGGGAAGGACAAGTTCAACCAGGCCGCCCTCGGAATTTCCGGCCCGGACGCCCAGCACCAAGCGGGTATTCCCTTCGTCAGCCGGCCGTTCGTGATGGCCTACAACAAGGACATCCTGAAAGCGGCCGGGATCGACAAGCCCGCCACCAGCTGGGACGAGCTCGCAACCCAGGCGAAGAAGATGACCGACCCGTCCACCGGCACCTTCGGCCTGGCTACGGGCTACAAGGACAACTTCGATCCCTGGAAGTTCATCTGGGCCATGTCCGTCCAGGCAGGAAACCCGCTCGTCGACGGCAAGACCCTCAAGCTTGACGACCCGGCCGTCAAGAAGGCCTATGAAACCTACTTCGGATGGCTTACCAAGGACAAGGTTGTGGACCCGGCTTCCATCGGATGGAGCAACAGCAACGCAGTTGCCGCCTTTGCCTCCGGCAAGGCCGGGTACCTGATGATGACCACCTCCAGCTCCCTCCCGACGCTCGACAAGTCGGCGGTCGCGGGCAAGTACGCCTACACGGCCATGCCGACGACGGCGCCGGGCCAGTCGTCCCCGAAGGGCGACGGCGCGAATGCCGCCAGCATCCTGTCCGGTGACAACGTGGTTGTCGCCGACTACTCCAAGCAGAAGGACCTGGCCTTCGCCTACATCAACCTGATCACGTCCAAGGACGAGCAGTTGAACTACCAGAAGATCTTCGGTGACCTGCCTGCCAACGCCGAAGCGCTGAAGTCGCTGGACAACCCCGCGCTGAAACCGGTTGCCGACACCGCAGCGAAGTCCAAGGCCACTCCGTTCACCGGAGCCTGGGGTGACATCCAGCTCGCCCTCACCAACGTAGTGGTCCAGTCGATCCCTGACCTTTCCAAGGGTTCCGTGGACGACTCGAGCCTCCAGGCGCGCATCAAGGACGCACAGTCCAAGGGCCAAGCCTCACTCGACCGGGCATCCAAGTAAGCAGGAACCGACATGTCCACCGATTCACTGACTGCGGGCAAGCCGATGCGCCGTAAGTCGTCCCGCGACGCCAAGCCGGGCCCGCAGTCTCAGGACAATACCTCGAGGCGCCGCAAGGGGCTGAGCGAACGCAACCGCCCCTTGTGGATGCTGATCCCCGGCGGCCTGCTGATGATCATCATCATCGTGGTGCCGCTCCTGCTCGGCATCTTCATGTCAGGCCTGGACCTTGACCAGTATTCGCTGCGCAAGTGGGTCAGCGCTCCGTTCATCGGAGTCCAGAACTTCGTCGAAGCGCTGACCGCATCGCCTTTGCTGCACGCCATCTGGCTCAGCGTCAGCTACTCCTTGCTCGCCATGGTGGTCACCATCCCGCTCGGCATCGCCGGTGCGGTCGCCACCCAGAACGCGTTCAAGGGCCGGGCAGTAATCCGTTCCATCTTCCTGATCCCCTATGTCCTTCCCTCCTTTGTGGTGGCGACGGTCTGGCGGACCATGTTCCAGCCGGGCAGCGTCATCGATTCACTGCTGCATTCGGTGGGCATCGATGCCGGCCTGTGGCTTAACGGCCCGAACTCATATTGGACGCTGATCCTGGTCCAGATCTGGGCATCGTGGCCGTTTGTCTACTTGCTGGCGTTGTCCGGGCTCCAGTCAGTGGACCATGAGGTCCACGAGGCCTCGGCCCTGGACGGCGCCCTGTGGTGGAACAAACTCCGCTACGTGGTCTTCCCCTACCTCAAGGGTCCGCTCTCGTTGGCGTTCCTGATCGGCATGCTGCACCACATCAACAACTTCACCTTGCCGTTCGTCCTGTTCGGGATACCCGCTCCGTCCGATGTGGAGCTGCTTCCGATCCTCACCTACGTCACCAGCTTCCAGAGCTTCCGGTTCGGGCTCAGCGCGGCCATGGCGTTCATTTCGCTGATCCTGATCGCGATTCCCTTGTTCGTCTATTTGCGGGCCGTCAAGCTCGACGACGCCGAAACACCCGGAGGCAAGAAGTGAGCACCGCAACTGCAGCCGTCGGACGCCAAGCAAGCGAGGACTTCCGTCCGGGCTCCAAACGCCAGCACGAAGTGACCCGGCTCATGCCGGGGCCCATGCTTGCCATCATCCTGACGGCGTTGTGTGCCCTGGTCCTGATTCCGGTGGCCTACATCTTCCTCGCATCCGTGAACTCGGATATCGGCGTGGCCAGGGGCGAGTTCCTGCCGTCCAGCTTCTCCTTCGAGAACTATTCGAAGATCTGGACGAGCGTTGGACTGGCCACCGGCCTGACCAACAGCGTGCTCGTGGCAGGGTCCACCGCGGTGGTGTCCGCGCTCATGTCGATCGCCACCGCCTACGTCCTGGTCCGTTACCAGTTCCGCGGCCGGTTGACGATCCTTCGCGGGCTGTTGGGTCTCCAGTCGGTGCCCGGCACCCTCATGGTCCTTCCGGTCTTCGTACTGTTCTCCTCGTCGGCCACCTACCTGGGTATCCAGGTCATCGGCACGCAGTGGGGCTTGTTCATCACCTATCTGACCTTCGCGATGCCGTTCTCGACGTGGGTGATGGTCACCTATCTGCGCGGCCTGCCGCGCGAACTCGAAGAGGCCGCAAGGATCGACGGCGCCAGCAACATCGGCGTGCTGGTGCGGATCATCCTCCCCCTGAGCTGGCCCGGCGTCGTCGTCTCCGGTATTTTCGCCTTCCTGCTCGGCTGGAACGACGTCTTGTTCGCCTCAGTCATGACCCGGCCCGAAAGCCAGACGGCCGCCGTCGCGCTCCAGGTATTCGGTGCCTCGCAAGAAGGCGGTGCGATTCCGTTCTACGGCCAGATGATGGCAGCTTCCCTTGTGTGTGCTGCCCCGGTGGTCATCCTGTACCTGATTTTCCAGCGTTACCTAGTGGGCGGCCTGACCGCCGGAGGAGTCAAGTAAGTATGAGTACGCCAGCTGTCGAATGGGAGCTCTCGGGCTTCGGCGACGAAATCGACGACGACCCCAAGGTCCAGATCGCCGTGATGCAGGCCTTGGGCGCCAACCACATTGAGGTCCGCAGCGCCTGGGGCACCAACATCGTGGATCTGGACGACGCGCAGCTTGGTGAATTGAAGTCCTTGTTGGATGCCGCGGACATGAAGGTATCCGCGATCGCCTCGCCGATCGGGAAAGTGGATGTTTCCCTTCCCGTCGAGCACGAGGTGGAAAGGCTCCGCCGCGCAATCAACGCCGCGAAGGTCCTGGGCGCGCGCTACATCCGGATCTTCTCCTTCTACTACGGCGCGGACGTGGCGGTGGAGAGCATCCGGGATGCGGTCATCGAGCGCATGCGTGCCCTCGCGGACGTGGCCGAACAGTCCGGCGTCGTCCTTCTGCACGAAAACGAGAAGGACATTTACGGCGACATCCCCGAGCGGGTCCTGGACATCATCGAAACCGTGGCTTCTCCCGCGCTGAAGGTCGCTTGGGACGCGGCGAATTTCGTCCAGGTAGGCGTCAAGCCTTTCGACGAAGGCTACGCCAAGCTCCGTCCGCACCTTGAGTACCTGCAGGTGAAGGATGCCTTGTTCTCGAACGCTGCAGTGGTCCCGGCGGGCGAGGGCGACGGCGATGTCCTCCGTACCGTAGAAGCCTTGAAGGCCGATGGGTACACCGGGTTCGCCAGCCTCGAGCCGCATCTGGCCGGCGCCCATGGACTCGGCGGCTTCTCCGGCCCGACGGCGTTCGGCATCGCCGCAAGGGCGTTCGCGAAGGTCCTGAGCGAAGCAGGAGTGGAGGCAAAATGAGCGAAACTTCAAACGCTCAGTCGCAGATCCGGGCAGCGATCGTCGGGTGCGGCGTCATCGGCCGCACCCACTCGGCCGCCGCCCGCGAGTTCCCGGAGATCGTCATCACCGCGCTGGTGGATGTGGTTCCCGAGGCATCCGAGGCGCTGGCCGCAAAGATCGAAGCCAATGGCGACCCGAAGCCTGCGGTTTTCACCACGCTGGCCGAGGCGCTCGCCGCTGTACCCGTGGGTCTGGTCATCATCTCTACGCCCAGCGGACTGCACATCCAGCAAGCGCTGGAAGCGCTCGACGCCGGCAAGCACGTCGTGATCGAAAAGCCACTTGACGTTGACTTGAGCAAGGCGGACGAAATCCTGGCTGCGGCCGAGGCTGCCGAGGCGAAGGGCCTGGTGGCCACGGTGATCAGCCAGCACCGCTTCGATCCGGCCAGCAGGGTGGTGGACGAGGCCAGCCGGGCGGGCCGTTTCGGCACGCTGACCTCCGCGGTGGCCTCAGTCAGTTGGTGGAGGAGCCAGAGCTACTACGATTCGGGCGCGTGGCGCGGAACCTGGGCCATGGACGGCGGTGGAGCCATCATGAACCAGGGCGTTCACACCGTGGACCTGCTCTTGTGGTTCCTGGGCCGGCCTGTCGAGATCAGCGCCAAAACCGCCCTCCTCGCCCACGAAGGCGTTGAGGTTGAAGACACGGCCGTAGCCACCGTTACGTTCGAGTCCGGCGCGCTTGCCGTGCTGCACGCGACAACGGCGGCGTACCCTGGCCTGACGGTGCGCCTCCAGGTGATGGGCAGCAAGGGTTCAGCGGTGATTGACAACGACGACCTCGCGTACTTCCACGCGTCAGATGCCGCCGATCCTTCGGAGAGCAGCGCCATGGGCATCCTCGGAGGTGGTAACCAGGCCGCCGTCGAACTCGCCAAATATCCGGACGACAAGGTCGAAGCACTGGATCCGACGGTGTATCCGGCCGGACATGTCCGGCAGTACCGCGACATCCTTGCGGCGATCCGCGAGGGGCGCCCGGCCGGCGTCACTGTCCGGGACGCCCTGACCGCCTTGGCTACGGTGCGTGCCCTGTACGTCTCGGCAACGCTGGGGCAGCCGGTGCTGATCGCCGATGTCATCGCGGGCAAGTACAACGACGTGGAGGTCCGTACCGGCGGGTCCGCTTCCCACCCTGACACCCGTGCAGGGGTCTCGGCATGAAGTTCTCCGTCTTCACCGCTTCCACGCCCGAATGGTCGCCCGAGGAAGCCGCCACCAAGCTTGCCGCCCAGGGCTGGGACGGCGTCGAATGGCGGGTCACGGACCAGGCCGACGCGGCAGAACCGGGCTTCTGGGCAGGGAACCGTGCCACCTGGCCCATGAAGGGACTGGAGGATTCGGTCCCGGAGATTGCCCGGCTCACCGCCGAAGCAGGGCTCGAGTTCTCGGGCCTTGGCGGATACGCCCGCTGCGACAACCACGACGACGTCGAGCGGGTGCTCGCGGCGACCGCGGCCTTGGGTGCCAGGCAAGTCCGGGTGAACGTGCTGCCGCTGGGCAACTCGAACATGGGCGGCGGCGAACCCACAGGCCTGCCCTACCCGGAGCTCTTTGCCGCCACGCGGGAGCACTATGAGTGGGTCGCTTCGCGTGCAGCACACCACGGCGTCAAAGCCCTTGTGGAACTGCACCATGGAACCGTGACGGCGTCGGCCTCCGCGGCCCGGCGGTTGTTGGATGGGCTGGATCCGCGGCACGTCGGCGTTATCCATGACCTCGGCAACCTGCTGATCGAGGGCTGGGAATCACCGCTGCCCGCACTCCAGCTCCTGGGCCCGTACTTGGCACACGTCCACGTGAAGAACGCACGCTGGGTCCGCACCGACTCGAAAGACGAATCGGGCGGTGCGGTGTGGGTCAACGAATGGGCGCCCTTAGCCGAAGGACAAGCAAGCGTCCTGGCCTACTTCCGGGCGCTCGCCGACGTCGGCTACGACTCATGGGTCACGCTGGAGGACTTTTCCACCGAGCTTCCCCTGGAGGAACGGACGGCGTCCAACTTGGCCTATGTCCGCAAGGCAGCCGCGCTGGCTGGTTTCGCCTAGACCGTGCGCGACGCCTTCGCGCGGATATTTCCCAGGTTACGGCGGGTGACGGTGGCGCGCGGACCGGTGGCCTCGCGAGTTCCTGCTATGTTTTCCGAATGGGCCATGCTGTCACGCTGAAGAACGTCGCCGCCCACGCCGGCGTGTCCAGGACCACCGCTTCGAACGTGCTGACCGGCACGGGGCGCGTCTCCTCCGAGACCCGGGACCGCGTGCATCAAGCCATGCGGGAGCTTGGGTACGTTTACAACCGTGGTGCCGCCTCGCTTCGGACCCGGCGCACCACCACGGTGGGAGTCATCGTCACCGACATCGCGAACCCCTTTTTCGGCGAACTGCTCGTAGGGCTCGAGTCAGCCCTCGCCGAGGCCGGGTTCCGTTCCCTCGTGGTCGCGTCGTCGGACGATCCCGTGCGCCAGGATGAGCTCATCGCGGAGCTTCGTGAGTACCAAGTGGCCGGGCTTGCCATCATGCCGGCGACTCGCTCGGGGAAGAGCTTTCTTGAAGGCCTCGAAGCCTCGCGCATCCCGCACGTTTTCGTCACCAAGTACTTGGAGGGCGTATCCGCGCCCTACGTCGGCCCGGACGACCGATTGGGCGGCCGCCTGGCAGCCGAACACCTCCTTGGCCATGGATGCCGGTCGTTCGCGTTCGTGGGTGGGCTTGCGCGCCATCTTTCACGACGCGACCGGATCGCGGGGGTGCGGGCCGCGCTGGCTGACGCCGGAGTGGAACCGGAACGGTTCATCGACATCGAGAGCGCTTCAAATGGCGAAGGCGGGCTGCGGGCAGGGGAGCAGTTGCTTGAACGAGGCCAACTGCCGGAGGCGATCATTTGCCAGAGCGATGCGGTGGCCTTTGGTGTCTACCGGTCCCTGCGCATCGCGGGGAAAGCGGCAGGGGTCCGGGTGATCGGCTACGACGACGTCCGGACCGCGGCGCTTTGGGAACCTCCACTCACGTCGGTCGCAACCCGGCCCGAGCGACTCGGCCGCGCGGCCGCCGAACTGCTCCTCGATGAAATCGCCGAGCCCTCGGCGGGCGTCTCGGAGCGAGTCTTCGCCCCGGAGCTCATGATCAGGGAATCGTGCGGCTGCCACGGCACTTCCCAGTGACGGATGCTTGACAGTGACGTAGATCACCTGACACGATCAGCAAAGTGCTGAATCGATCCGGCAAGACTGTCGCCGGATGGATGCGCTTGTTTTTTACTTTGGTGGTGGATCGATTCGGCAAAGTTGCCGAATCGATCCACCACTAGGGCTCACTCGCCCACCACTCGCACGCCTTCCGACCTCAAGGAGCCGACTTTGGACCGTCCCGCCTTTTCAAACCCGTCGCCCGCCGGACCGCGCGGCGTCCGCACACGCTCAACCCGTCGNCACGCCTTCCGACCTCAAGGAGCCGACTTTGGACCGTCCCGCCTTTTCAAACCCGTCGCCCGCCGGACCGCGCGGCGTCCGCACACGCTCAACCCGTCGCCGAGGTGTGGCCGCCGCCCTCGCCGCCGCTGGTGCGATCAGCCTGGCCCTGAGCGGCTGCGGAACAAGCGCATCGCCGTCGGCCGGTCCCACGGCCCAGGCCGTGGACCCGGCTTCGGCCAAGGGAGCCTCCGGAAGCCTTTCGATTTGTGGCGGGCGGGACTCCGTGGGCCTCTACAAAGGCACGGTCGACGCATTCATGAAGGCAAACCCGGGGATCACCGCGAAGTACATCGTCCTGGGCGCCACGACCGACGATGCCCGGACCCAGGCCGTGCAGCGACTTCAAGCGAAGTCGGGCGAGTGCGATCTCTTCCTCACGGACGTGACGTGGACGCCCGAGTTCGCATCCCAGGGGTGGTTGCAGGACATGACGAAAGTGACCGACGCGGTCAAGGGCACACTCATTCCGTCGACGGTCGCCACTACTCAATACAAGGGCAAGTCCTGGGCCACGCCGTACTACACCAACGCGGGACTGCTCTACTACGCCAAGGACAAGGTGGCCAAGCCCGAAACGTGGAAGCAGGTCTATGCTGAAGCAGCGAAGGCTCCTGGAAATGGCCTGGTGTACCAGGCCAAGCAATACGAGGGCCTCACAGTGAACTTCCTTGAACTGCTCTACAGCGCAGGAGGGGACGTCATCGACGGCCAGGGGAACGTCAAGATCGATTCGCCCGAGACCCGAAAGGTGCTCGACTTCATGGCAAGCGGCGTCAAGAACGGCTCAGCAGACCGCGCCGTGCTGACGTATGAGGAGAACAGCACGCGCCTGGCATACGAGTCAGGCAAGTACGGCTACGAACGCAACTGGCCCAACGTCTACGGGCAGCTCAACGCAACGCCCCTCAAAGGTACGTTCGGAGTCGCTCCGCTGCCCTCCTTCGACGGCAGCTCCAAGGGGAGCGGTGTCCTCGGCGGATGGAACTTGGCGATTTCGGCTTTCTCGTCGAACCCGGGTGCCGCCGTCGCGTTCGTGAACTTCGAATCCTCGCCAGAATGGCAAAAGCACGTAGCGATGGACTACTCCCAAGCGCCGGCCGGTGAGGCGGCTTACTCGGATCCGGAGGTTCTCGCAAAAATGCCCTTTGCCCAAGAGCTCCTCGTCTCCGTCAAGGGCGCCAAGCCCCGGCCGGTTTCCCCGGTTTACGCGCAGATCTCCGAGGCCATCAACAAGAATGTCCACGCAGTCCTGGCCGGTGACTCGAGTACGGAGGACGCCGTGAAGAAGATGGCCGAGCAGATCAAGGCCGCGCAGGCGAGCTTCTGATGACGGCGATCCGCGCTCTGGTTCCCGAACGGTCCCGCAGCACGCGGGACCGGGCGGAGCGGCGCCTCGCAGCCCGGATGACGGCGCCATCGCTCATCCTCATGGCCCTCGTGGCCGCGGTTCCCATCGGATACGCCATCTGGCTTTCGCTCAACCAATACAGCCTGCGGCAGGCCGGGCTTTCGCGGTTCGTGGGCCTCGGCAACTACATCGACGCCCTCGCCGGCCCGGATTGGTGGCGGGCGTTCGGCCAGACCTTCCTCTTCGCTGCCTGCTCCGTTTCGCTTGAGATGGTTCTCGGCACCGGGATGGCGATGCTGCTCAACTTGGCGTTCCGCGGCCGGGCGTTCCTCCGCACGGTTGTCCTGGTGCCCTATGCCATCATCACGGTCGTCAGCGCGATCACGTGGCAGACCATGTTCGATCCGACCACCGGATTCGTCCCCCAGATCCTGGCGGCCTTCCACCTCCCCGGCGCGGGAGTTGTCTGGCTCGGCGAACAGGGCTACGCCTTGGCCGTGATCGTGATGGCCGACGTGTGGAAGACCACGCCGTTTGCGGCGCTGATCATCCTCGCCGGCCTGCAGGCGATTTCGCAGGAGACATACGAGGCCGCAGAGCTCGATGGGGCGAACCGATGGGAAACGTTCTTGCACGTGACGCTCCCGCTCCTTCGGCCCGCGATCGTTCTCGCCGCGATTTTCCGCACGCTGGACGCACTGAGGATCTTCGACTTGCCGTTCGTCCTCACACACGGGGCGAACGGCACCCAGTCGATGTCCATGCTCGCCTACGGCCAGCTGAACGAGAACCGGCTCGTCGGGCAGGGTTCGGCCCTCTCCATCCTGACGTTCTTGACGGTCATGATCGTCTCGGCCGTGTACATCCGGTTCGGGGGCGGGAACATCCGCGATATCGCCCGGGAGGACCATCGATGAGTACCCTGACCGCTTTGCGCCCGTCCGCCCAGCGCACCGGGACCAGCCGCGCCACCCAGCCAAGGCGCGAGAAGGGGCGCCTGCATCCGATCGTGTGGGTGTTCGCCGTCCTGGTCATGGGCTTCTCGCTCGTGCCCTTCTACTGGCTCGTCAGCACCTCGCTCAAGAAGGGCCCAAGCCTGGGCCAGGGCGAGCTCTTCCCAAGTCAACCGACCCTCGACAACTACCTCTCCGTGTTCGGCAACGGCGATTTCCTCCTGGCGCTTCGCAATTCGGTGATCATCGCGGTGGTAACCACGCTCGTCGCGCTCGTGTTCGCCTCGTTTGCCGCATACGCTCTGGCCCGCCTGAAGATGCGCCGCAAGGCGCTGGTCCTGACGCTGGTCCTCTCGGTCACGACGTTTCCCGCAATCGCGATCGCCGCCCCGATGTTCGCCATTTGGCGGGAGATCGGGCTGTACGACACGCTCCTCGGGCTCATCATCCCGAAGCTCACGTTCGCCCTGCCGCTTGCCATTTACACGCTGACCTCCTTCTTCCGGGACATCCCCAGAGAGCTCGAGGAGTCCGCCTACGTGGATGGAGCGACGCCGTTCCAAGCGTTCCGGCGGGTCATTCTCCCGCTCGCGATTCCGGGGCTCGCGACCACCGCGATCCTGGTGTTCATTTCGGTCTGGAACGAGTTCCTCCTCGCCGTGACGCTGACCAGCTCGCCGGCGGCGAGGCCGGTACCTGTAGCGATCGCCTTCTTCAACGGCATGAGCGAATTCGACGTTCCGCTTGGCCGGATCAGCGCCGCGTCGGTCATCGTCACCATCCCGCTCGTCGTCCTCGTGCTCATTTGCCAGAAGCGGATTGTCGCCGGGATGACCGCCGGCGCCGTCAAAGGCTGAGCCGCTTGCACGCCAGTTCACCCTAATCCGAAGCATCACTGAAATCACCGAAGAAAAGGAACCATCCCGTGAACCCCGAGCAGTCCGCAGTTCCCACACCGCTCAAGGTGGGCGTCGTCGGCATCGGCTGGGCCGGCCAGCAGCACCTCAAGGCCTACAGCAGGATTCCCGGCGTCCAGATTGCCGCCGTCGCCGGCATGGAAGAGGAACTGCTCCACTCCCTCCAGGCCGAATACGCCATACCCCACGCCTACCTCCGCTGGGAGGACATGCTTGAGTGCAAGGAGCTCGACGCTATCAGCGTGGCAGTCCCCACGTTCCTGCACGCTCCGATCGCCATCGCGGCCCTGGACCGCGGACTTCACGTCCTGAGCGAGAAACCGATCGCCCGGACCGCGGACGAAGGGCGCACCATGGTTGCCGCGGCCCGAAAGGCAGGCAGGGTCCTGGACGTCGCCTTCAATCACCGAAGGCGTGGAGACATCCAGAAACTCAAGTCAATCATCGACGCCGGGGAACTCGGCCGCCCCTACTACGCAAAGGCCTCGTGGCTGCGAAGGACCGGCATCCCGCGGCTCGGCAGTTGGTTCACGAACCCGGAACTCTCGGGAGGCGGCCCGATGGCCGATATCGGTGTCCACGTCCTTGACTACGCCCTGCATTTGCTCGGCGAACCGAAGGTCGTCAGCGTCACCGCGACTGTCCACGCCGAGCTGGGCCCCAAGGGCCGCGGCGGCAGTGCGCGCTTCTCGCCCATGAGCTCTGAGCACGCTTTCGAAGTCGAGGACTTCGCGTCGGCGTTCCTCCGGCTCGAGGGCGGCACCACGCTCCTCATCGAGGCAGGCTGGGCCAGCTACCGCGAGATGGACGACGTCATCGACTTCATGGTCTACGGCACGGATGGCGGCGCCGAACTAAAAGCCAAGGGATCGCCCTCCGCGCCCGTTGGCGAACTGAGGATCTTCACTGACAAGGACGGTGAAAACGCCGACTACTCGCCCGAAGCGCAACCAGGCCGGGGGCACCAGGCAGTCGTGGAGGAGTTTGTCGAGATAGTGCGTGGCGGCTCGGCCGTCTGGGGGGATCATGACGGTTCCCTTGCCCTCGGGCGGGCAGAGATCATTGATGCGTGCTACCTGTCAGCCCGCGAATCGAGGGAGGTTCAACTGTGAGCAACGCAAAGCCACTACGCATCCTGGTTTGGAATGAGGGCGTCCACGAGGCGCTCAATGAGCCACCGCACATCGGGGAGATCTATCCGGAAGGCATCCACGGCGCAATCGCGGCCGGGCTTCGAGAATCCCACCCGGGCGCCACGATCACGACGGCGACGCTCGCCGGCGATGAGGATCATGGACTCTCGGAAGAGGCATTGGCGGCGACGGACGTGCTGCTGTGGTGGGGGCACAAGGCCCACGCTGACGTCAGTGACCGCGTGGTGGAGCGCGTCCAGAGGCACGTACTCGGCGGCATGGGTTTGATCGTCTTGCACTCCGGGCACTTCGCCAAAATCTTCACCAAGCTCCTTGGTACGAGTTGCTCGCTCGCATGGCGTAATGACGGCGAGCGCGAACTGGTGTGGACGGTCAAGCCTTCGCACCCCATCGCTGACGGTGTCGACAACCCGATCGTCATTCCCGAGCAAGAGATGTACGGCGAGTTGTTCGATATTCCGGATCCGGACGACCTCATCTTCATCAGTTCGTTCGCAGGCGGCGAGGTCTTCCGCTCCGGAGTGACATTCACTCGCGGCAAGGGCAGGATCTTCTATTTCAGCCCGGGCGACCAGGAGTACCCCGTGTACCACCACCCGCAGATCCGCCGGGTCATCGCGAACGGCGTCTCGTGGGCTGCGCAGCCGGACGTGCTCCGTGCTCCGCCCGAGGTCAGCAACCGGCCGCAGGGATGGATCGAAGCGGGTGCGTCGGCGAATTCGCAGCCAATGACCGAGGGGGTCATGCGATGAGCCGTCCGTTGGGCGTAGCCGCCATAGGCTACGCCTTCATGGGCAAGGCCCATTCGCAGGCGTGGCGGAACGTGGGCGCGTACTTCGACGTCCCGGCCGTGGAGCAGCGCGTACTGGTGGGCCGGGGCGCCGGGCAGGTCGCCGAGGCAGCCGCCCGGTACGGGTGGGCGGAGTCCGCCACCGATTGGCGGGAGGTGATCAAGCGGGAGGATGTGGACATCGTGGACATCTGCGCGCCGGGCTGGTTGCACGCCGAAATCGCGATTGCCGCCCTCCAAGCGGGCAAGCATGTGCTCGTGGAGAAGCCGCTCTCCAATACCCTCGCCGAATCCCATGCGATGGTTGATGCCGCCCGGTCTGCCCGGGAACGCGGGGTGCAGTCCATGGTCGGATTCAATTACCGGCGCGTTCCGGCCTTGGCCTACGCGCGCGGGCTTATCGCGGACGGACGGCTGGGCACAGTGCGTGAGGTGCGGGCGGCGTACCTGCAGGATTGGCTTGCCGACCCGGAGGCGCCGATGAGCTGGCGGCTGCGCAAGGAGACCGCCGGATCAGGGGCGCTGGGAGACATCGCAAGCCACGCGATCGATCAGCTCCAGTATCTTTTGGGCGACACCGTCACCGAGGTTTCAGGGCGCCTCCACACCTTCGTGTCCCGGCGGCCCGGGCCGGACGGGGTTGAGGAAGTCACGGTCGACGACGCCGCCTGGGCCACTTTGTCCCTCGCCGGCGGGGCCATCGCCTCCGTGGAGGCCTCCCGTGTGGCGACCGGACGGAAGAACTCGCTGCGGATCGAGGTGTATGGAACCGAAGGGGCGTTGGCCTTCGACCTTGAGCGCCTCAACGAGCTCGAATTCCTCGATGCGACCACGCCTGCGGCGGAGCAAGGCTTCCGCCGCATCGTGGTGACCGAACCGGAGCACCCCTACGTTGGCGCATGGTGGCCGCAGGGCCACGTGATTGGCTGGGAGCATACGTTCACCCACCAAATCCGCGATTTTCTCCTCGCGATCCGCGACGGGTCCGCCCCGTCGCCGTCGTTCGCGGAGGGCCTTCAGGTCCAGCGGGTCTTGGGAGCGATCGAACAGTCGGCAGCCGCCAAGTCCGCCATCATCCAGGTCTAAGGAGCCAAGGTTTCGTGCAGTGCCTGCGACGCCGGACCTCGAAATCCGGCGTCGCAGGCCGGTCGCGGATGAGGCGCGGCGGACGGCTTTACGTAGAATGGTCACCATGACTGTCGCCTCTGATGCTGCCACCGACACTGCCGCCGCCCGTGCCCGCCTCCTTGAACTGATCAAAGAACTGGCGGTCGTCCGCGGCAAGGTGATCCTTTCCAGCGGTGCCGAGGCGGACTACTACATCGACCTGCGGCGCATCACCCTCCACCACGAGGCCTCGAGGCTGGTTGGCCAGGTGATGCTCTCCATGATCGACGACGCCGGAATCGCCGTTGAGTGCGCCGGTGGCCTGACCATGGGTGCGGACCCGGTCGGCACGGCCGTGATGCACGCCGCGGCCGACGCCGGCCGTGCAGTTGACGCCTTCGTGGTGCGCAAGGCGCAGAAGTCCTACGGCATGGGCCGCCAGGTTGAGGGTCCCTCGGTCGAAGGCCGCAACGTTGTGGTCCTCGAGGACACCTCCACCACCGGCGGCTCGGCACTGACCGCCGTCGAAGGCGTCCGGAAGGCCGGTGGCAACGTGGTGGCCGTGGCCGTGATCGTGGACCGCAACACCGGCGCCAAGGAAAAAATCGAGGCCGAAACCGGCGTGCCGTACCTCTTCGCCTTCGGCAAGGACGAGCTGGGACTCGACTGACCCTGCCCAGGCAGGGCTGGTTTGAGGGGGCCGTGAACCCTCCAGCAGAAGCGCCTAAGCTGGCTGCGTGAACTATCGGGCGGAGAAATTCCCTCGGCGGCAGCAACGCTGGCAGGACCCGGGCTCCCTTGCCCGGGTGCTTCGCCAAGCCGCCGAACTGAAGAGCTTTTCCCGCCGTTCCTTCCTCATTGGGGCGGGTGCGTCCACGGCCCTCGCGGCGGACATGCTGTTTACCCGCCAGGTCCAGGCGGAACGCCGCACCACCAAGATCCTCCCGGTGGGGGACGATTTCGCGGCGTCGTACTACCCCAATTCGAGTTGGATTCTCTTCCCCGGCTACAAGACCAGTTGGGAAGAGGCCCAGTGGATCCTCAACTCGATCCGCGGTTCGCTCCGGCAGCGGGGCCAGATGGCCGCCGTCGGATATTCCAACCTTGGGTTAGAAGTCACCGAGGTGGTGGACGCCGTGCTGGACTACGTCAATGCGCACAAGCTGAACACCTTGTATTTCTACGGCCACAGTTTCGGCGGGATGCTGGCCACTGAAGTGGCTGCCGTCCTGCGCGAACGGAACGGAGTCAGCGTCAAGCTGATCCTGTTGGATTCTTCGCCCTACAGCAAGTACGACATCCTCGACCAAAGCTGGTTCGACGGCGTCGTGTTCTTGTATGAGAGCGGCTTCCAGGTTCCTTCCGTCCTCCGCGGCGGCTACGAGCTCGGCGAGCGCGTGGTGAACAAGCACGAACGCACCTGGGGGCAGATTTGGGACCAGACCCTGGAACAGCTCTCGCCGATCGCGCCCTCCAGTGTGCTGATCCAGAGCGAATCGGACTACATCTACCACTTTGACGGCACCCGGTTTGTCGACGGGCTCGGAGACACCCGCATGGCCTTCATCGGAAACCCGAACGATGCCACGGTGAACTACGCGACGGCCCGGGCAGCGTGGGCCAAGGCATTCCCCCTGAACATCGCATCCACGGGCCGCAGGACCGACGGCGCCCGCCCCGCCCATGCGAGCCCCCAGTGGAATCCCTTTATCTACAACCCGATCATTGAGGACCTTCAGAACGAGCTGTTCCCGCTGCCCCGGGCCGGCTCGCGGGTAGTGTTCTACTGAGTACGGTTCCCGATGGAACGCCGTCATGGGCGCCGCAGTCCATCAAGCTCGGAACCGCTGAGCCCGGCGTCGCGCAGGTAATCCGCCGCGCTGCCGAACTCGTGGCTGAAACGGTCCAGGAAGTATTCCATCGCAGCTTCGGGGGATTTCAGGAGCATGAGCGCGGGACTGAACGCCTCTTCCGGAACCTCGGGGACGGCCAGCCGCCAGATGGCTGACATGGTTTCCAGCATGGTGGGCAGGGCGGCGGTGCTTGCGGCGTAGTCCGCCACGACCTCCGCGGGGCCAGCGCCTGTCGCGAGGAGCGCCAAGGCGGATACGACGCCGGTGCGGTCCTTGCCGAGCGAGCAATGGATGAGCGTCCGCTTGCCTTGGGCCGCGGGGCGCAGCGATTCGGCCACCCAATCCGGGCGGGCGCGTACCCATCCAAGGTAGAGCTCGCCAAGGTCTTCTGCCGTGTAGATCGATTGGAGCCCCGCGGACGCCGTGCGCGGATCGAGGGGATTCTCCACGAGTTCCACCTCATGCTTAAGCACTGCGTGTTCAGGCCCCGCATTTGTAAGCCCTGTGCCGTTGGCAAGGTGCCAGGGCACGATCACGCGCTCGTACTCGCTCCGGAGGTCCACAACAGCCTGGATGCCGTGAAGTTCCAGGAACGCCGCCGTCGCCGCAGCGTCCATGCCGAACGGCTGGCTGCCCCTCAGGATCCGGCCACCGGCCAAGGACCGGAGGTTCAGCACAGGCATCGGACCAGCCCCTTCGTCTCAGATCTGGTTTTTGAGGTCCGCTACGGAGTCCAGCACCTGGTTCGGCCGGAACGGGAAGGCCGCGATGTCCTCGCGCTGGGTGATGCCGCTAAGCACCAGGACGGTGTGCAGCCCCGCTTCCATGCCCGCGATGATGTCGGTGTCCATGCGGTCGCCGATCATTGCCGTTGTCTCGGAGTGGGCGTCGATCTGGTTCATCGCGGAACGGAACATCATGGGGTTCGGCTTGCCCACGATGTAGGGTTCCCGGCCGGTCGCCTTGGAGATCAGCGCGGCGATGGCGCCCGTGGCGGGCATCGGTCCGTCCTTCGAGGGGCCGGTGGCATCCGGGTTGGTTGCTATGAAACGCGCCCCGGCGAGGATGAGCCGGATCGCCATGGTGATCGCTTCGAAGGAGTAGGTGCGGGTTTCTCCGAGGACCACGAAGTCCGGGTTCTGGTCGGTGAGGATGAAGCCGGCCTCGTGGAGCGCCGTCGTGAGTCCTGCTTCGCCGATGGTGTAGGCGCGGTTCCCGGACTCGGAGCCGTGCACCTGGTCTTTGAGGAACTGTGCCGTGGCCAGGGCCGACGTCCAGATGTTCTCTTCCGGGATTTCCAGGCCGGAAGAGCTCAGCCGGGCCGCCAGGTCCCGCGGGGTAAAGATGGAGTTGTTGGTGAGGACGAGGAATCGCTTGGAGGTGTCCACCCAGCGCTGGATCAGTTCAGCCGCTCCGGGAACCGCTTGGTTTTCGTGGACAAGGACACCGTCCATATCCGTAAGCCAGCATTCGATTTCATGTCCGTTGCGGTAAGGGTTTGAGCTCTTGGGGGCCTCGGTTGCGTTCTCCATGCTTTTCCTCCGCGTAGTGGCTGTTTTCTCGTCCCAAGTCTTTCATCTTTCGGTCCCGGAGACATCCGGCGGTCCTGCGCCGGGCTGCCGGGTTTGGACGTCCGCGGGTACTGGCCGGGCTTAGGGTTGAGGAGTGACTGACCGGCCCCAGAACCCTGCCCCCACCGACTCCGCTGCTGCGTCTCCCGTCTCCCCAGGCGAGGGTGGGTCCGAAGCGAAACCCGAGGTCGGCGTCGGGCCCTGGGAAGGCGACTGGCCGGAAGGCGAGCAATGGGACCCGGACCTCCTGGCCGACGGCGACCGCCGGAACGTCGTGGACAAGTACCGGTACTGGAAGCACGAAGCGATCGTCGCGGACCTGGACGCCCACCGGCACGATTTCCACATTGCCATTGAGAACTGGCAGCACGACCTGAACATCGGCACCGTGGTCCGCACCGCCAATGCGTTCCTCGCGAAGGAGGTCCACATCATCGGACGACGCCGGTGGAACCGCCGCGGCGCCATGGTCACTGACCGCTACCAGCACGTCCGCCACCACCCCACCGTGGAGGACTTCGTGGCGTGGGCGCAGGGGGAGGGGCTCGCGATCATCGGCATCGACATCTTCCCGGATTCCGTGCCGCTCGAGACCTACGATTTGCCGCGCAACTGCGTGCTGGTGTTCGGGCAGGAGGGGCCGGGCCTGACCCCCGAAGTGCACGACGCCGCCGTCGCGACCTTGTCGATTGAGCAGTACGGCTCCACCCGGTCCATGAACGCCGCCTCGGCCGCCGCGATCGCGATGCACGCCTGGATCCGGCGCCACAACTTCGGGCAACGCGTCGGGTAACCGCACCTCGAAATGCCGTGGGCACCCCAAAAGGACCCAGGCGCCCGTTGCAACGGGTGCGCCGGTCCTTTCGAGGTGCCCGAGCCTCGCTCCGCAAGTGTTACCGACGGGTGACCCGAAACACGGCCTCGGATTCTGAGTCGCTAGGATGGTGCCTAGCCGTACAGGTCTACTCCAGGGTCAACAAAACCCAAAGACGAAAATCAGCATAGGAGTCAGCATGCCAATCGCAACCCCAGAGATTTACTCCGAGATGATCGACCGCGCGAAGGCCGGCGGCTTCGCATTCCCGGCAGTGAACGTCACCTCCTCGCAGACCCTGAACGCCGCGATCCGCGGCTTCGCCGAAGCTGAGTCCGACGGCATCATCCAGGTCTCCACCGGCGGCGCGGCTTACTGGTCCGGCGCCTCGGTCAAGGACATGGTTGCCGGTTCCCTGGGCTTCGCTGCCTTCGCCCGCGAGGTCGCGAAGAACTACAACGTCAACATCGCCCTGCACACGGACCACTGCCCGCAGGATAAACTGGACGGCTTTGTCCTCCCGCTGCTGGCTGCCTCCGAAGAAGCCGTCAAGGCCGGCAAGGACCCCATCTTCAACTCCCACATGTGGGACGGCTCGCACGAGACCCTGGAAGACAACCTGCGCATCGGCCGGGAACTCCTGGAGCGCGCAGCGGCGGCCAAGATCATCCTCGAGGTCGAAATCGGCACGGTCGGCGGCGAGGAAGACGGCGTTGAGAACGAGATCAACGAGAAGCTCTACACCACCACCGGGGACGCCCTCGCCACCATCGAGGCCCTCGGCGCCGGTGAGAACGGCCGCTACCTGACTGCCCTCACCTTCGGCAACGTCCACGGCGTGTACAAGCCGGGCAACGTCAAGCTCCGTCCCGAACTGCTCAAGCAGATCCAGGCAGAAGTCGGCGCCAAGATCGGCAAGGAGAACCCGTTCGACCTCGTCTTCCACGGCGGCTCCGGCTCCACCGAGCAGGAAATCGCGGACGCTGTTTCCTACGGTGTCATCAAGATGAACATCGACACCGACACCCAGTACGCGTTCACCCGCCCGGTTGCCGGCCACATGTTCTCGAACTACGACGGCGTTTTGAAGGTCGACGGCGAAATGGGCAACAAGAAGGCCTACGACCCCCGCGTCTGGGGAGCATCTGCCGAGGCTGGCATGGCTGCCCGCGTCGTGGAAGCCGCGAAGCAGCTCGGTTCGGTAGGTAAGACCTTCTAATGTCCGACGAATTCCGCAAGAACCTGATGGGCCCGGAGCCAACGCTCCTGCCTGCCGAGACCGAGGTGTACCAGCACTTGGCCTTGGGGCAGGAGGCGATGGATCTCGTGGCCAAGTACCCCACATCTTCGTTGCTGTGGGCGATCCTGGCCGAAGAAGCCTGGACTGAGGGCCGGATCATCGATTCCTACGCGTATTCCCGCGTGGGTTACCACCGCGGCCTTGATGCCTTGCGCCGGAACGGGTGGCGCGGCGTCGGGCCCATCCCGTGGGAGCACGAGCCCAACAGGGGATTCCTGCGCGCCCTGTACTCCCTCGGCCGGGCATCCGCCGCCATCGGCGAGGCTGAGGAGCCGGAGCGGATCGAGAAGTTCCTGAACGACTCCGATCCCGCCGCGAAGGCAGCGATCGAAGGCTAAGGCAACTGAATTAAACGCCGACGGCGGCCGTTCACCTAAGGTGGGCGGCCGCCGTCGCGCTTTCCCGGGCTTGGCGGGTCCTAGGCGACGGGCGTGAGGCCGGTGCGGGCCATGGCCTCGGCATAGGCGGCGTGGATGGCGTCCAGGTATTCCTGCTGGCGCGCCGGGGAGCCGGCGAAGGAGCGTCCACCCAGCGAGCGGACCTTGAAGGTCTTGAAACCACGGCGGTGGATGCTCCGCGGAGCAGCCTTCATCAGCTGGTCCGCCAAACGATGGGCTTCGTTGCCGTGCGCGACGAGCGCGGATGTGCGCGGAGCGATCGCCAGGAGGCGCAGGAGCGGCTTGAGGCCTTCGGTGATGTTGGCGGGCGTCAGCTTGCCCGGCTCGCCGTCGGGCTCGATCCAGGGGTAGACGTTCCACGGCATCATGAGTTCCGGACGCAGCCCCAATTGCCACTGCATGCCCGCCATGCGGGTGGTGGCATCCGCGTCGCCCGGGACGATGAAGCCGGAGCCCTCCGTAGTGCGGGTGTTGGAGAAAAGGCTGATGATGCGGCACTCGTCAACGCTGTGGGCGGGGTCTACGTAGAGGACTTCGCTGCCCGGCTTCTGTTCCTTGAGGGAATCGCAAAGCCCTGTGACCTCGGCGATTTGGGGTTCGGAACGGCGGTTCCAGAGCTGTTCTTCGAGTGTTTCAGTCGCCAGGTCCTGCATGTTGGCTGGGGTCTCCTACGTGTAGCGGGGCGCACTTGCCCGGCGGGAGCGGTTGGCCGCGACCGGTCAGAACGGGTGCATGTTGGGGGCTGGTCAACTCTACCGGAAGGGCCGCGGGCATGAACCGGGGCGTGCGCTAAGCCGCGCATTAAACGAAAACGGCACCGTCCCGTGGATTCGGGACGGTGCCGTTTCGGAACTGGCTGTTACTGCTCGTTCTCGTTCCGGTCGTCGCTTTCGTTGGTCCGGGAGACCACGGTGCCGTTCGACTCGTTGAGGATGAGCTTCACGTCACGCCCCTCTTCGAAGTTGAACATCCCGTTGATGGAGCCGGCCTTGGCGTCGGCCGAGGAGTCGCCGATCTGGCCGGTGTGCCAGTTGTCCTCGATGAAGCGAAGGATGGATGACTGGTCCGTCTGGGTGTGGTCCACGAAGTTCTTCTTGGCGAAGGGAGAGATCACCACGAGCGGCTGGCGCGGGCCGGGGCCGCAACGGTCCGCGTATCCACCGGCCATGGGGACACCCTTGTTGTACGCGTTGAGGCACCATGCGGCGTCGTCGGTGGTGTTGGAGGAGTTCTTCACGCCGGCCGCGACGTGGTCGTACCAGCCGTCGGAGTCATCGTAGGCGAGGACGATGGCGGTGTTTTCCCAGTTCTTCGAGTTCTGGATGGCGTTGACCTGCTGCGTGATGAACTTCTGCTCGTCCAGCGGGTCGGAGTAGCCGGCGTGGCCGTCCTGGTAGTTACCCGCCTTCAGGAAGGAGACTGCAGGCATGTTGTCCGAGTTGACCACCTTGGCGAAGTCCGCCGTGTCGTACTGGTGGTTGGCCTGGCCGTTGTGTCCGATCTCGTTGACGCTGGCCGGCGCAAGGTGGTGGGGGTTGGAGGTCGACTTGTAGTACTGGAACGGCTGGTGGTGCGGGTTGTAGTCCGTCACCGTCGCACCAGTAATGTTCTTGTGGCTGGTCATGCAGGCCGCCGGGGTAGTGCCCGTGGCCGGCGTCGTCGGGGCGAAGCCGCCCTGGAACCAGCCCCAGCTGACGCCCTTGTCGTTGAGCAAGTCACCGATGTTCTTGCCCTGCATGCCGGCGAGGTTGTAGTTGGTTGTGTGGCTCTTGTTGGAGCAGTCGTCGTAGACCGGATCCGGGTCTTCCGTCATGGTGCCGACGCCGTTGGCGTCAGGGAACTTGACCGTGTAGTCGCTGGTGGCCGGCTTGACCGGCTGTCCCGCCGCCGTGAATTCGGTGACGCCGTGGGTCTGGCCGGAGACGAGGTTGAGCGCGCCGGGGGTGGACGGACCGAAAACGGTGCTGAAGTGTGAGTCGCTCATGGCGAAGTTCTGGGCGTAGTTCCAGATGCCGGTGACGGTGTTGCCGTCGTAGTAGTCCATCGTGAGGCCGGGACGCCCGTACTGGCCACCCGGACACTTGTCCATGCTGGTGTTCTCGACGAACTTGTTCATCAGGCCGCCGTTGTAGGCCTTCTGCTCCGCGGTGTATTCGTGGTCCTGGTCGCACGTGACTGCCTGGCCGGGCGTCAGGCGCTGCGGCTGGACGGAGTTCGGGTTGTTCGGCGCGAGCAGCTTGTCGTGCGCAAGCGTGGCGATGTTCTTCGGCGTGTTCTTGGCCGCTGTGAACGCGGGAGCCGCAATGCCGGTGCCCTGCTGGGTTTCACCGGGGGTGTTGGCCGCTTGCGGATAGGTCGCGAAGTAGTGGTCGAAAGAGACGTTCTCGCCGAAGATGACGACGACGTGCTTGATCGGGGTCGAGGTCTCTTTATGGTCGCTATCGGCGGAGGCCGGCGTCATGCCGAACCCGATCATGCCGGCGGCGATGGTGGATGCCGCAAGTGCGGACACCCCTGCCGTCGACAAGAGCCGCTTGTTACGGATTTTCATGGATTTCCCTTCGGATTGGCGGAAAATGGCCGCCTGGCGGGTGGGGATTCAGAAAGAATCTATCCGCTCGCCGAGGGCTCCGGGGCCGTTTTGGGGACTCGAAGCGGACTGTTTGGGAAGAGTTCACATTCTGCTTACGGGGGATATTCGAGGCCGTCCGCCCTGTTTCATGTCGCCTTCCAGCAGTGTGACAACAGGTCTAAGAGCGGCATCGGCTAAACTTGGCTGGTAAGAGCCCCGGAACTCTTGCTGATCTCGCCGGTGAACTTTTGCGAAAGTCTGCGGGCAGGGCCGATAGATTCGGGGCGTTCTCATGTACGGTGCTGAGCCTTGGTGATCCCGCCAGGACCGGCCCGAAAGAATGGGGGAGGATCCCATGCCAGCTATCGTGATCGTCGGAGCCCAATGGGGCGACGAAGGCAAAGGCAAAGCAACCGACCTGCTCGGTGGCCGCGTTGACTACGTGGTCAAGCCCAACGGCGGCAACAACGCCGGGCACACCGTTGTGGTGGGCGGTGAGAAGTACGAGCTCAAGCTCCTTCCTGCCGGCATCCTGAGCCCCAACGCGGTTCCGATCATCGGCAACGGCTGCGTGGTGAACCTCGAGGCACTGTTCCAAGAGATCGACGGCCTGGAAGCCCGCGGCGCGGACACGTCCCGATTGCGCGTTTCAGCGAATGCCCACCTCGTGGCGCCGTACCACCAGGTGTTGGACAAGGTCACGGAGCGCTTCCTCGGCAGCCGGGCCATCGGCACCACGGGCCGGGGCATCGGCCCGGCCTACATGGACAAGGTTGCCCGCCTGGGTATCCGGGTCCAGGATGTCTTCGACGAGTCGATCCTCCGCCAGAAGGTGGAAGGCTCGCTGCGCCAAAAGAACGAGCTCCTGGTCAAGGTCTACAACCGCCGCAGCGTGGTGGTGGACGAGATCGTGGAGTACTTCCTGTCCTACGCCGAACGCCTGCGGCCGCTGGTCATTGACAGCACCCTGGTCCTCAACAACGCATTGGACGAGGGCAAAGTGGTCCTCATGGAAGGCGGCCAGGCCACGTTCCTGGACGTCGACCACGGCACATACCCGTTTGTCACCTCTTCCAACCCGACTGCCGGCGGCGCGTCCGTTGGCTCGGGCATCGGCCCCACCCGGATCTCGCGCTCCATCGGCATCATCAAGGCCTACACCACCCGTGTTGGCGCCGGTCCGTTCCCCACGGAACTCTTTGACGAGATGGGCATGTACCTGCAGAAGACCGGCGGCGAGTTTGGCGTCAACACGGGCCGCCCCCGCCGCTGCGGCTGGTACGACGCCGTCCTGGCCCGCCATGCGTCCCGCGTCAACGGCTTCACGGACTACTTCGTCACCAAGCTGGACGTCCTGACCGGCATTGAGCAGATCCCCGTGTGCGTGGCCTACGACGTCGACGGCGTCCGCCATGACGAAATGCCCATGACCCAGACCGAGTTCCACCACGCTGTGCCGATCTTCGAGTACTTCGACGGCTGGACCGAGGACATCACCGGCGCCAAGACCCTCGAAGACCTCCCCGAGAACGCACGCAACTATGTGCTTGCCCTTGAGAAGCTGTCCGGCACGCGTTTCTCCGCGATCGGAGTCGGCCCGGACCGTGACCAGACCATCGTGGTCCATGACCTCATCGAGGACTAGTCCCCAAAGCGAGTCACGACGACGGCGGGCGGCCTTTCCGGGGCGGCCCGCCGTCGTCGTTTCCCGTCAAAAGAGCCCAAAAACAGGTGCGAAAAAAACTTTTGGAATCCGCGTAACCCTTTGGTGCGCTCCGACGATTACCTCTTTGAAAGGCCGAGCTGAGATTTGTCCCCCATCATGTCTCAGCTCGGCCCTTTTCATGTCTGAAGGGGTTTCGTGGATGTGCAGAGTGTCCGGGAGAGGCAAGCCCCCGGAACCAAAGGCCGGTCCTTGGGCAAAGCCGGGGCAGCGGTTAGGCTAAGTGAGGTTGCCGGGCCCTGCCGCGTTTGGGCGGCACCGAGGATCTCGCTTGGATCCGGACATTCGCTCCTCAACGAAAGCCACGCTTCAGTGACCGACGCCTTGACCGACTCAGCCTTGCTGGCCCTTCGTGGCCGGGAAACTGAACTGTTCAGCGCCGTCTACCAGGCCTTCGCGGGCCAGGTTCTCGGATACCTGAC
Source organism: Arthrobacter alkaliphilus (assembly GCF_021483235.1). Taxonomy (GTDB): domain Bacteria; phylum Actinomycetota; class Actinomycetes; order Actinomycetales; family Micrococcaceae; genus Arthrobacter; species Arthrobacter alkaliphilus. The sequence goes on from NZ_JAKEEC010000014.1 coordinate 80,395, forward strand.
GGCAAAGGGTGTTTCGGATCCGGAAGCGGTCACTCAGGATGTGTTTCTTGCCGTCCTGCCGCGCGTCGAGACGATCACGGGCGGCGTCGCCGGTCTGCGGACCTTCGTATTTTCGGTGGCCCACGCCCGGATGGTTGACGATCACCGCCGGCAAAGCCGGGCGCCGGAGCAGCATGAGTTTGAACCTGAGCGTGACACGCGCCAGTCGGATTCGGCGGAAGCCGAAGCGATGGACCGTGTGGCGCCCGGCGAAGTCATGGCCCTACTCGATCTCCTTCGGGAAGATCAGCGGGAAGTCCTGACGCTTCGTATTGTTGCCGGTCTGACAGTGGACCAGGTAGCCGAAATCATGGGGAAGAGCCAAGGCGCTGTGAAGCAACTGCAGCGCCGGGCGTTGAATGCACTCCGCGAGCACTCGGTAGTAAAGGAATACGTGGCCCCATGATGCGTTGGGATTGCAAGGACGTTGATCGCGACGCGATCATCCTCGAGCTCATGCTCGAGGCCGGCATCACGGATGCCCCCGAACTTACTGATTCGTTGACAGCGCTGGAATCGTTCGCCGCCATGCCCGCCCCCGTTCCGGGCCCCGCACTCGCGGCGATGCTGGCGAGTGGCTCGGCAAGCAATGTTCCCCTCGATGAGCTCGGCAAACGGCGCCAGTTGCGCAAGCACCGCCCGATCGTCGTTGGTGCCGCCGTCCTGACCGCCATGGGCCTGGGTGTTGGTGGTGTCGCTGCGGCGAGCGGCGGATTCAGCAAGGGAACGCCGGAATTCATGCAGACGCTGGTCTCCGGCTGGGCGCCCGCTTGGACCACAGCTCCGCCGTCGCTGGTTCCTCCAGCGCCCGCACAGGACTCCCCGAAGGTCGCGACGCACCCTGCTCCCGTCGACCTGCCGCCGTCGGCGCCTCCAGTTGCGGTCCCCCCGGCGGAGCCGGTGGCGCCTGTTCCGGCTGGCACCGCCGAGGCGGTTCCCGAGAAGGCAGCGCCGGTGGCGGGTCGGGATGGGGCGAGCCAGCCTGCGCCAGAGCAGTCCGAAGCGCCGAAGGAAACGCGCACCGAGCCGAAGACCCATTCGCAGGGAAACGGGCCGCAGCCCAAAACTGCCATCCCATCCGCACCCTCTGTGAAGGACCTCCGAAACGGGGTGGAGAAAGCAGCCGGAAGCGCCGAGGAGGACTTGACCCCGAAGGCTGGCGGGCAGTCGTTGCGCTGGCTCCTGAGACTGCTCTCCCGTTAGCAGGCTGATACGGCTTTCCCGCTAGTAGGCTGAAGCTATGACACACGTCAACGATCCGGCGGTCATTGACCGGCTGATGCGAACAAAGGGCCGCTGGGCCATCGTAGGACTCAGCACGAATGAGTGGCGCTCGGCGTTTGAAGTAGCTCTCTACATTCGTGACACCATGGGCATGGAGATCATTCCGATCAACCAAAAAGGCGAAGACGTCCACGGCGAAACCGGTTACAAGTTCCTTGCGGACGTGCCCTTCGAGAAACAGCCGATCGACGTCGTCGACTGCTTTGTGAACTCCTCGCGCGTCGGCGCCGTGGTGGACGAAGCGATTGCCGTCGGCGCGAAAGCCGTGTGGCTCCAGCTCGGGGTAATTGACGAGGACGCAGCGGAGCGGGCCAAGGCTGCCGGCCTGGACGTAGTCATGAACGCTTGTCCGGCACAGGTAGGCTGGCGGAGCGGCATCTAGTGTCATTTCCCGTTAACCGGCCGCTGGTATCGTCCGAGGGCATTTATCTCCTCGAGACCAGGGATTCCCGTGTGTGACGACCACCCCTCCACAGTCAGCCGACGCGCCGCGCTCGGCTTGCTTGGGACATCCCTAGCGGCCGGGTTGGGGGCATGCACTGTCCCGGGAAACCCGTCCGCAGAAAGCCCGACGGCGGCCCCCCGCACGGAGGGTGCCTCGCCGTCGGCGTCCGCTAGCGCCACGATGAGTTCCACGCCAAGCCCCACGGCTTCCGCGCCGGCCAAGAAGCACTTCGACCCCGACTTCACGCTGCCGCCAATCCAAGGCGGGCTGGCTCCCGTGATCACCAAAATCCCCACCAAACAACCCGTGGTGTTCCTCACGATCGACGACGGCCAGGTCAAGTCCCCCGAAAGCGTGCGGCTGCTCTCGGAGACCGGCTACCCGGCCACGCTCTTCCTGACGAGCAACACAGTGCGCGACAACCCTGCCTTCTTCAAGGCATTCATGGCGCAGGGCAGCCTGGTTGAAAACCATACGGTCAGCCACAACGTCAACATGACCACCCAATGGAGTTACCAGCGGCAGCTTGACGACATCGTGGGCATGCAGGACTTCGCCCTCCAGCAGTACGGACGCAAGCCCACCCTGTTCAGGCCTCCCGGAGGGGCCTATTCGACCGCCATGCGGCAAGCCGTGGCAGCCGCCGGCTTGAAGGCGATCATTACGTGGGAGGCCAAGGCCAACGCCGGTCGCATGGATTACCAATACGGCAACTCCCTCCGGCCCGGCGACATCGTCCTGATGCACTTCCGCCCCGAATTCGCGGCGGACTTCGAGGCATTCCGCTCGGCGCAAGTGGCTGCCGGCTTGGAAGTGGTGCTCCTTGAGGAGTTTCTGGGCGTTGTGTGATGCCCGCGTTGCTCACCGTCTTGCGGCGCATTCATCAGGGTACGCGATGGTGAATTCGCCGCAGGAGGGTGAATACTGCGGGTCGGGCCTCCGCTAGTCTCGGATCATGGATGCTTCGACGCTTCGCGACATTTGCTTGAGTTTCCCGGGTACCTACGAGGATTTCCCCTTCGGTCCGGAAACTTCGGTCTTCAAAGTGCGTTCGGCGATTTCCGGCGGATCCAAGCAGGAAGGCAAGATGTTCGCGGCATCTGCCTTGGACGACCACAACCTGGCAGTAAGCCTCAAGTGCGATCCCGCCTTGGCCGTGCAGCTTCGCTCGGCCCACCCGGAAATCACAGGCGCCTGGCACATGAACAAGACGCACTGGAATGGCGTGCGCCTGGATGGCGCCCTCCCTGACTCGATGGTCCGGGATATGGTGGAGGACTCCTATGACCTGGTGGTTTCCTCGTTGAGCCGCAAGCAGCAGGAGCAACTGGGCTGGTCCCGGCTCGCGAAGGACTGACACCCGGGCTCCTGCAGCTTCGGCTAGATTGTGAGTGGACCGCACCTTCCGTCCCCTCGAATCACCCAGGAGAAGCCAGATGCTGGAACAAAAGACCCTCGATGAACTGTGGAATTTTGACGACCCCGCGTTGTCGGAAGCCCGATTCCGCGAAGCCATGACGGATCCTGCTTACGACGACTTTGAACGGGCGGAGCTCGCCACCCAACTGGGCCGGGCGATCGGCATGCAGGGCCGCTTCGAGGAGGCGGACGCCCTCCTGGACGGGATCGACGCCGCAGAGGAGCCCACCATTGCTGTGCGGGTCCTCCTGGAACGCGGCCGCCTGCTCAACTCCGCCGGCCACCCAGCCATGGCCGTTCCGCTTTTTGAGCAGGCTGCCGAGATGGGAGACCTCCTGGGCGAAGATTTCCTGGCCGTGGATGCCCTCCACATGCTGGCCATCGCGGACTCCGGCCACCAGGAATCCTGGACGCGCAGCGCGCTTGAGTACGCCTCCGCCGTCGACGATCCGCGCACCAAACGGTGGATGGTTTCCCTGCACAACAACCTGGGTTGGGCGATGTACGACGACGGCCGCCGCACCGAGGCGATGGTGGAGTTCCAGCTCGCTGAGCAATGGGCCGAGCGCGTGGGAACCGAGCAACAGCAGCAATGGGCGCGCGAGGCTATCGCTCAGTGTGCAAAATCCCTGAATTTACAGGGCTAAGACCCCGAAACTACTGCTCTGGACGGCGGAATCGTCAGATCACGTTTTGACAAAAGTTGATTGAAACTGCCCTCAAATATTGCTTTTCAATCACTCGTGGTGAAGTATGTCACACGAAGGGTGCGTCGCAGCGGCGGTGCCCGGACCGATCGACTGCCGGCCAATAAGCCGCCCGGGATCGGCATAACGAGTCTCTGGAGGGTTTTAGGATGAACGTTCAGCAGCAGCCCCTTGCACGCCGCGGTTTCCTCCGCGGCGCGCTCGCCGCGGCCGTGCTTGTGCCGTTGGCCGGCTCAATGGCCTCCTGCGCGGGCGGTGGCGGCGGAGGAACCACGGGCCCCACGGGCACCGTTTCAGATACCAATCCTTTTGGTATGGCAGACAAATCCACCGTTGACGCCGTGATCTTCAAGGGCGGCTACGGGATCGACTACGTTGAGTTCGCGGGCAAGGCCTTCGAGAACGCACACTCAGGTTCCACCGCCAAGATTTCCCCCTCCACGGACATCGCGCAGGAACTCCAGCCGCGATTCGTCGGAGGAAACCCGCCGGACCTGATCGACAACTCCGGTGCCAAGGCAATCGGCTTCAGCACCATCCTGGCCCAACTTGAAGACCTGACCAGCGTGGTCAACGCCAAGAACCTCGAGGGCAAGGTAATCAAGGACACCCTCTACGGCGGGGTCCTCGCCCCGGGTACTTTTGACGGAAAGCTGGCGGCGTTGAACTACGTCCTGACCGTCTATGCGATGTGGTATTCCGATGCCCTGCTCAAGGAGAACGGCTGGTCCGTTCCCAAGACCTGGGACGAAATGTACGCACTCGGCGAGCAGGCCAAGGCCAAGGGCAAATATTTGTTTGTGTGGGGCAAGGAAGCCGCCACGTACTACCAGGAAATGGCGATTGCTTCCGCCATCAAGGAAGGCGGCCACGATGTCCGCCTCGGCCTTGAAAACCTGAAGCCGGACTGCTGGTCCCACCCTGCGCTCCAGAGCGTCTTCACCGCTATGGCAAAAATCATCAAGGCAGGCTACTTCAAGCCCGGCGGCTCGGGCACACAGTTCACGGCGGCACAGGCGCAGTGGAGCAACGCCCAGGAAGCGGTGTTCTACCCGTCCGGTTCATGGATCGAAAACGAGATGAAGGACCAGACGAAGGCCGGCTTCAAGATGACCGGTGCTCCCGTCCCTTCAGTGACCACCAGCTCCAAACTCCCGTACTCTGCCCTGCACAGTGCAGCGGGCGAGCCGTTCGTTGTTCCTTCGCAGGGCAAGAACGTTCCCGGCGGCAAGGAATTGCTCCGCGTCATGCTCTCCAAGGACGCTGCCACCAACTTCGCCAAGACCAAACTGGCGCCCACCATCGTCAAGGACACCGTTCCCTCCGATGGATTCGGCTCAACGGCACTGGTCTCCCAAACCAAGCTGCTCAGCGACGCAGGCGACAACATCTACACCTGGAACTTCATTGACCTCTACGGCACCAACAAGGACCAGCTGGTCGTCTGGAACACGTTCCTCGATGGAAAGTCCGACGTCGCCACACTGACGTCGGACCTGCAGAAGATCACCGACAAGGTCCGTAACGACAGCTCGGTCAAGAAGATTGAAGTGAAGTGACTTCAGTGAAAGGAAAGTCACTCCGGGTCGACGGCGGCGCCTCCGCCGTCGTCGCTCCGGAAGCAGCACCACCGGTCTACAAGAGGCGGCGCAAGCCGCTGACATTCGACAAGATCAGTTTCTTCGTGGTTTTCCTAGGCCTGCCCTTGGCGATCTACATCGTGTTCGTGATCTCACCGTTTGTCCAGGCGTTCGGCTACTCCCTGACCGACTGGAGCGGATTCTCGCCAAAGCAAAACTTCATCGGACTTGAGAACTACCGGCGGCTCTTCACGGATGACATCTTCATGAAAGCCATGGGGAACAACATCCTGTTGGTCATCGTCCTGCCCATCGTCACGATCGTCCTGAGCCTCGTACTGGCAACATTGGTGACCGTTGGCGGCAGCAGCAGGGGCCAGACCAAGGGACTGCGCAATTCCAGCTTCTACCGGGTAGTCTCGTTCTTCCCCTACACGATTCCGGCGATTGCAATCGGCATCATGTGGGGCCAGATCTACGATCCTTCCGGGGGGCTCCTGAACGGCATCCTCACGTCCCTCGGCATGGAACAGTTCAAGTCCTTTGCGTGGCTCGGGGATAAGAACACCGCCATGATTGCCACGATGTTCGTCATCGTGTGGGGCTTCATCGGCTTCTACATGGTGTTGTTCGTGGCGGGCATCAAGGGCATCCCGGCAGAACTGTTCGAAGCGGCGAGGATCGACGGCGCGGGACGCTTCCGCACTGCCGTATCGATCACCATCCCCTTGATCCGCGACAACATCCAGACCGCCTACATCTACATGGGCATCCTGGCGCTGGACGCCTTCGTCTACATGGCTGCCCTGAACTCCGGCGGCGGTCCGGACAACTCAACCTTGGTGATGTCCCAGCAGCTCTTCTTCACCGCCTTTACCAAGGGCCAGTTCGGCCTGGCCAGCGCCATGGGCGTGGTCCTTGCCATAGCAACCCTGATCTTCTCCGGCCTCGTGTTCCTGGTCAACAGGCTCACGGGTGGGGACAAGGATGTGTCCCTCTGATGACTACCCAAACAGCAAGCCGGGAAATGAAGTCGCTGCACTTTAACGAGCGCAAACCTGCCATGACGCCCGCGGACAAGGTGGTCGGCGCCGTTTCCCACACGGCCCTGACCATCTGGTCGCTCATCGTGATCCTGCCGTTGTTGTGGACTTTCATGTCCTCCTTCAAGACCTCCAGCGAGATCTTCGCCTCGCCGTTCGCGTTGCCCTCCCAGTGGCGGTTCGACAATTACGTCAAGGCCTGGACCGAGGCAGGGATCGGAAGCTACTTCCTCAACTCCGTGATTGTGGTCGGCTCCGCGTTGGTGATCGTCATGGTTCTGGGCGCAATGTGCGCCTACGTCCTGGCGCGCTATGTCTTCTTCGGCAGCAAGGCGATCTACTACCTCATGCTGGCCGGGCTCACGTTCCCGATCTTCCTCGCCATGGTGCCGCTGTTCTTCATCATGCGGAACATCGGTCTCTTGAACACCCTGCCGGGTCTGACCTTGGTTTACGTCGGCTTCGCCCTTCCGTTCACAGTCTTCTTCCTGTTCTCCTTCTTCAAGTCGCTCCCGCACGAAATCACGGAAGCGGCTGCCTTGGACGGAGCAGGCGAGTGGCGGACGTTCTTCCAAGTCATGCTCCCGATGGCCAAGCCGGGACTCGCCTCGGTGGCCATCTTCAACTTCCTGGGCCTGTGGAACCAATTCCTGATTCCGGTGGCCATCAACGCGGCCGGGCCGCGCGTGCTATCCCAAGGACTGGCCGCTTTCGCGGGCCAAATGGGTTACGCGGTGGACTTCGGCGCCTTGTTCGCGGCGGTCACCGTCACGGTGGTTCCGGTGCTGATCGTTTATGTCATCTTCCAGCGCCAGCTGCAGGGTTCGGTGTCGCAAGGCACGTCGAAATAGCACAGCCGGACTAAATAAGCGCCCGACGGCGGTCCCCACCTATGGTGCGGCCGCCGTCAGAGCCGCTGGTAACGGGAACGGACCAACGAGTAAACCCCGTAGGCCATGAGTCCCACACTCACGAACCCGAGCACTAACCCGCCGAAGGGCTGTTTCAGGAAGGCCTTGAGCGCCGCGTCGAGCCCGCCTTGTTGGGAGGGGTCGTGCGCGGCCGTCGCGATCAGGATGAGCAGGCCGACGGCGCCGAGGGCCACCCCTTTGGCGCAATAGCCCACCACGCCAAACACCGTAAACGCATCTCCCAGTACTCCTGGCGGTTTACCCGTCAGGTTCTTTTCGTACTTGCGTGTGATCCCCAGGAAAATGTAGGTGCCGGCGGCCGCCAGCAGCGCTACCCCGATGACCACCAAGAAGACAGTGCCCGGAGCACTGGACATGAGGTCTGCACTGGCCGAGCGGGATTTCTCGCTGCTGTTGCTCGGACGGCTGAGCGCAAAGCTGCCAAAGGTCACCGCGACCACCGCGAAGACTACGGCCAGCCCGGCTGCCTTGAGCCGATTCAGCCAAGGTTTCGAGCTGCCCCCGCTCCACCCCATCACGGCATTAGTGGCCATGTAGAGCGCGAGGGCACCGGAGGCTATCAGCCCCGCCCACAAGAGGACCACGCCGCCTGGCGTCGCAGCCAACTGGGCCACGGCACCGCTTTCGTCGGCCTGGCCGCCGGACGCACCCAGCGCGACCTCCAGAGCGATACTCCCGATCAGGATGTGTATCAGTCCCAAGGCCACGAAGCCGGACCGGGCCACGACCCGGACCGTGCGTGATTCTTTGGCCTCGTCAACTGCGTTCCCCACTGAATCGGCGCTTTGGGAAACTGCACTGCGTGCCTTGTTCGTTTTCTCTTCTGCGCCCATGGAGCTCCTTCGGTCTGTCCCCATCTTGCCACCGGCTGCCCCGAAGCGGGAGGTCGGGCGACCACTGGATACGATGGGCGCATGTGGATCGCGTGGATCGAGTTCGATATCCTCCTCGGCGAGGTGCACAGCCTGAAGGAGAAACGATCCCTCGTGCGCCCGCTGATCGCCGAGTTGAAACGGCGCTACGAGGTCTCGGCCGCGGAGACGGGGTACCTGGACCAGCATCGCCGTGTGCTCATCGGCGCGGGCGCTGTGGCCGCAGACCGGGCGCACCTCGTGGAGGTGCTCGACGCCGTCGAACGCTTCGTTGCCGCACGCCCGGAACTGGAACTGCTCAGCGCCAGGCGCCGCGACCTCCACAGCGAAGACTGACTCTTTTTTGCATCGATTGCTGAGCAACGGTCGTTTTGAGCGCCCAAAACGACCGTTCTGGAGCAATCGATGGAGGCTGTGGATAACTTCTGCAGGGGTGGGCCCTTTTCTGTTCTGATTGGGCAATGAAAACCCCGCGTCGCCTCCCTTTGAGCCTCCAGGCTCGGCCGTTCACTATCTCCGAGGCGGTCCGAGAGGGTGTCAGCCCTGGGCGTCTGCGGCACGGTTCCCTGAACAGGCTTGGTAAGGGGATCCGTTCGGAGAGCCCGACGGCGGAACTCCCCTTGTATGTCCGCGTGCGCCCATTCGTCGAGGTCAATGAGCGATGCGCCGCCTCTCATCACACCGCGGCAGAGCTTCTTGACCTGCCGCGACGCCGCCAGAAGGAGTCAACCCAGATGTTCCACATGATCAGACCGGAGGGCGCTGCCCACCTTAACCGTCCTCACGTCGTCGTCCATCGCATGAAGCTCTATGCGGACGAGGTCACGACGGTTGATGGCGTTCTTGTCACCACCGTGGAGCGCACTTGGCTGGACATGGCCGAGATGCTGACCGTGGACGAGTTGGTGGTGATGTGGGACAGCTGTGTGCGGATGCCACGGGTTGAATTCGAAGGGCGACACGAGCCGCTGTGCACTGTCGCGGATCTTCAGCGGATGATTGATCGCCACAAAGGCAAGCGAGGCCTGCGCAAAGCCAAGGAAGCGATCCGGCTGATCCGCATGGGCTCCGATTCGCCACAGGAGTCATTGCTCCGGCTTGCCATTGTCAGGGCAGGTCTGCCGGAGCCCGAACTCAACGTGCCAGTTGAAGCCCGGGACGGCGGGAGGTTCCTGCAGCCTGACTTGTCGTACAAAAGGTACAGGATCGGCATCGAGTACGAAGGCGAGAACCACGGCAACGAAGCACAGGTGGTGCGGGACATCAGCCGCTCGGAACGGTATGAGGCTTTGGGCTGGACGGAGGTCCGGATCTCAAAGCGCCACATGGTGAACGATGCCAAGCCAGCCGTGGCGAAGATCCGGACCGCACTGATCCAAGCCGGTTGGCGTCCTTCCCGCTCTTAAGAACGATTGCTCCGTAACTGTCGTTCTGAAGGTTCAAAACGACAGTTACGGAGCAATCGACAGTGGATTAGCCGAAGTACTTCGGCAGGGTGCCTTCGTGGGCTTCGCTGAGCGCGTCCAGGGACAGGGTGTCCACGCCGTTGATCTCCAGCTGGCCGCCGGCAGCGTCAACGACGCCGATCCGGAGGTGGGCGAAGCCGCGGGCGGTGCACATGTCCTTGAAGCGGATTTCCTCGGACCGGGGAACGGAGACGATGGCCCGGCCCTGGGACTCGGAGAACAAGGCGGTGAACAGGTCCACGCCGTCGCGTTCCATGAGTTCGTCGAGCGCAATCCGGGCGCCGACGCCGTAGCGGAGTGCGGACTCCACCAGGGCCGCGGCGAGGCCGCCCTCGGAGAGGTCGTGCGCGGCGTCGATCATGCCATCACGGGAAGCGTTGACGAGGATCTCGCCGAGCTGCCGCTCGATGGAGAGGTCAACCTTCGGAGGCAGGCCGCCGAGGTGTCCGCGCAGGTTGGACCATTCCGAACCGTCCAGCTCAGCTGCCGTGGTGCCCAGCAGGTAGATAGCCTGGCCGTCTTCCTTCCAGCCCGACGGCGTGCGGCGCGCGACGTCGTCGAGCTTGCCCAGCACTGCGACCACGGGGGACGGGTGGATGGGCACGGTACCGGTCTGGTTGTACAGCGAAACGTTGCCGCCGGTGACGGGGACGCCGAGCTCCATGCACGCGTCGGACAGGCCCCGGATCGCCTCGGCCAGCTGCCACATGACCTCCGGATCCTCGGGGGAGCCGAAGTTCAGGCAGTCGCTCACGGCCATCGGCACGGCGCCGGACGTGGCGACGTTGCGGTAGGCCTCGGCCAATGCCAGCTGCGCGCCGTGGTACGGATCGAGGTAGGTGTAGCGGCCGTTGGCGTCGGTGGCCAGGGCCACGCCGAGGCCGGTTTCCTCGTCAACGCGGACCACTCCGGCGTCGTCCGGGAACGCCATGGCGGTGTTGCCGCCGACGTAGCGGTCGTACTGGTTGGTGATCCAGGCCTTGCTGCACATGTTCGGCGAAGCAATGAGTTCGGTGATCGCTGCGGCAAGTTCCCCGGAAGTGGCGGGACGGCCGGCGTCCTGCACGGAACCCGTGAAGGTGTCGGCCTGCACTGAGTCCTGCCAGGACGGACGCGCGAACGGACGGTCGTAGACCGGGCCGTCATGGGCAACCGTGCGCGGGTCGACGTCGACAATGACTTCGCCTTCCCAGGTGATGATCAGGCGGCCTGTGTCGGTCACCTCGCCCAGCCAGGAGTACTCCACGGCCCACTTGTCCATGACGGCTTCGAAAGCAGCCACGTTCTCTGGCGTGACCACGGCCATCATGCGTTCCTGCGACTCGGACATCAGGATTTCGCCCGGGGTCAGCGTGGGGTCGCGGAGCAGCACGGAGGTCAGTTCAACCTGCATGCCGCCATCGCCGTTGGAGGCGAGCTCGGACGTGGCGCAGGAGATGCCGGCGGCGCCGAGGTCCTGGATACCCTCAACCAGCGAACCCTTGAACAGTTCAAGGCAGCACTCGATGAGCACCTTTTCGGCGAAGGGGTCGCCCACCTGGACCGCAGGACGCTTGGAGGGCTTGGTGTCGTCGAAGGACTCGGAGGCCAGCACGGACGCACCGCCGATGCCGTCGCCGCCCGTGCGCGCACCGAACAGGACCACCTTGTTGCCCTTGCCGGAGGCGTTGGCCAGGCGGATGTCCTCGTGGCGCATGACGCCGACGGCAAGCGCGTTGACCAGCGGGTTGCCCTGGTACACGGAATCGAACACCATTTCGCCGCCGATGTTCGGTAGGCCGAGCGAGTTCCCGTAGCCGCCGATGCCGGCAACGGCACCGTGCATGACCCGGGCGGTGTCCGGGTGGTCGATTGCACCGAAACGCAGCGGGTCCATGACGGCCACGGGGCGGGCGCCCATGGAGATGATATCGCGGACAATACCGCCGATGCCGGTCGCGGCACCCTGGTACGGCTCAACGAACGACGGCGAGTTGTGGGACTCGATCTTGAACGTCACGGCCCAGCCGTCGCCCAAGTTGGTCACACCGGCGTTTTCGCCGATGCCCACCAGCATGTCCTTCTTCATTTCCTCGGTCACCTTTTCGCCGAACTGGCGCAGGTGGTTCTTCGAGGACTTGTAGGAGCAGTGCTCGCTCCACATGACGGAGTACATGGCGAGCTCGGCGCCGGTCGGGCGGCGGCCGAGGACCTTGATGATCTCCTCGAACTCGTTCTGCTTCAGGCCGAGTTCGGCCCAAGGGAGCTCGGTATCCGGGGTCTTGGCCGCGTTCTCGACGGTGTCGATGTTGAACTTCTTGCCGACGGTTTCAGCTGAGGTGGTCACTTGGCGCCTCCCACGATCTTGTTCAGGACGGAAGTGAAGAAGCCCAAGCCATCCGTTCCGGCGTTGGACTCCGGGCCGAATCCGGGCTCCACCGCGTGCTCAGGGTGCGGCATGAGGCCTACCACGTTGCCGGCGGCGTTGCTGATGCCGGCGATGTCGCGGCGCGAACCGTTCGGGTTCCAACCGACGTAGCGGAACACGACGCGGCCCTCGGCCTCGAGGGCGTCCAGGGTCTTCTCGTCGGCGATGTACTGGCCGTCCTGGTTTTTCAGCGGAACGGTGATTTCCTCGCCGGCCCGGTAATCCGAGGTCCAGAAGGTCTTGTTGTTCTCCACGCGCAGCACCTGGTCGCGGCACAGGAACTTCAAGTGGTCGTTTTTGATCATGGAGCCGGGGAGCAGGTGCGACTCGGTCAGGATCTGGAAGCCGTTGCAGATACCCAGGACGGGCAGCTTGGCGTCGCTGTTGGCAGCATCGATGATGCGGGACATCAGCGGAGCGAAGCGGGAGATCGCCCCGGCGCGCAGGTAGTCGCCGTAGGAGAAACCGCCCGGGATAACGACGGCGTCCACGTCGCCCAGTTCCGTATCGCCATGCCAGAGAGCGACGGCGGTGCCGCCGGCGAGGCGGACCGCACGGGCGGCGTCGCGGTCGTCAAGGGTGCCGGGGAAGGTGACGACGCCGATTTTGGCGCCGCCCAAATGGGGTTCGACGGCCACGGGGGCTCCGCCGATCAGGGGAAGTTCAGTCATGTCAGGCCTCGACGACCTCGACGTTGACGACGTCTTCGATCACCGGGTTGGACAGCAGGGTCTCGGCGGCTTCGCGGGCCTGCGCGAGGATGGCGTCGGTCACCTCGCCGTCCACGGTCAGTTCGAAGCGCTTGCCTTGGCGGACTGCGCTAAATCCGGTGAAGCCGAGGCGGGGCAGCGCGCCCACGATGGCCTTTCCCTGCGGGTCCAGAATCTCGGGCTTGGGCATGACGTCGACGACGATCCGGGGCATCCGGCAACTCCTGTGCGTGAGCGTTGGTTAAACCTTGGTTAAAGGCTGCCGCGGAGTGGTGCCGTCTCACGCCGGAACTGCCTCCAAACAGTGTTCAGCAACAGTGTTCGGCGGCAGAGTCTTACGGAATAAGATGGGCGCTCCGCGAGCTTGCATGCCCATTCTACCGGCCAGATCGCGACATACCCTATTTGCGGGCGATCGGTGAAGAGGGGGCAACCAGGCACATGGGTACGCGCCGATTCGCGCCCGTAACCCGCCGTCGTCGGGTGTTTTCAGGGCCCCGCCAACGGTTCCGGACACTGCACGACGGCGGCTCTGGCCGGGGGTGGTTTGCGTCACTAGGATTGCGGCATGGCCGAGAACGCTAAGTCGATGGTTTTGCCCGTGGTCCTTGCTGCTGTTTTCGCGGGCCTGGGGAGAGTGGTTTTCCAGCGGATCATGGACGAGCGGGCGGCCCGGGAAAACCGCATTTCCGTCCCGCCGGATGCTTCGGCGAGGGCCAAAATCAGCGATGCGTTGCGCGGGATTCGTTCCTAGGGCGGCCTGTCCGCCGCCAAGCCTCGCGCCGAAATAGGGTACGCACAAATGCGCTAATCGTCCCGGTCAAAGGTGCGCATTCGGGAGTAGTTTTGAATTGCTGTCCCGGAAATTCCCCGTAGAAGCGGATCCAAAACGGATCCAAAACAGGAGGAGCAATGACCGAACACGTCGCCGAAGTATCTGCCTGCAGCGTCGGGAGCTGCGGATTCAACCACCATGGCTGCACCGCCTTCGGGATCACGATTGGCGGAACTACGGACCACGCATCCTGTGCCACCTTCATCGACACCACGCTCATGGGTGGGCTCCCCAAGGTCCTGGCGCACGTTGGTGCATGCCAGCGCTCGGAATGCGTCCACAACAACAACCTCATGTGCGAGGCCCACGATGTCCGGATCGGCCCGGGTGCCGAAGCGGCCGATTGCTTGACGTACCAACACGCCTAAGGTTTTTCGGCCCGCCGTCGCCGTCAATATCTGAATATCCGCGCAACGGGCACGTCCCCTTCCGACGGGGGCGTGCCCGCTGCTGCGTGCGGATGTATTCTGATGCCGAATGACGTGACAAAAAACACCAAATGTGTTCTATGTCATATTTGACTATCGCTCTGTACTCTATGAACCAACTGGGCATTCCCTGATTACAAGAACTGTCAATCGGTGTCCATCCTTAGTTGGTTGATCTTGACATGACCGCCACGATCGCCCGGAAAGGTGCAATCACTCGTGAATTCACAAGGAAAGAGCTTCATTGGAAGCGGGGGGCTTCGAAAGGCTGCGGCGTTCGCCGTCGGACTGCCGGTTCTGCTCTCCTCGGTGGCGCTGACCCCCGCACAAGCGGCGCCCGCATCCGGCTCAACGGTCTTTGGTTCAACGGCCACGGGCATTGCCCGAAATGTCGACCCCAAGTCGTACCAGGATGGCCGCTACGTCGTGGTGCTGGCAGAGAAGCCGGCGGCCACTTACGACGGCGGAACGCCCGGCTATGCGCCTACCAAGCCGCAGGCGGGCAAGAAAGTGGACGTCGGCAAGCCCGAAGTGAAGCAGTACCAGGCCCACTTGCAGCAGAAGCAGCAGGATGTGGCCAAGCAGCAGAACGTGAGCATCAACCGCGACTACACCACGGCCCTGAACGGCTTCAGCGCCACGCTTTCCGCGAACCAGGCCGTCAATCTGGCGAGGAACCCCGACGTTCTCCTCGTGGCCCCGGACACGCAGTCCGCTCCTGACTACTCCACCACCGATTTCCTTAACCTCAGCGGACCCAATGGTGCTTGGAATACCCAGTTCGGTGGCCAGGACCAGGCCGGCAAGGGCACCGTGGTGGGTGTCATCGACACCGGCTACACGCCCACCAGCAAGTTCTTCGCGGGGGACCCCGTCCAGCCGCTGGTCGGAGATCCGCAAGTCGGCGTCCCGTACCGCACGAGTGACGGCAAGATCGCCATGCTGAAGGCCAACGGAGACACCTTCGTAGGCGAGTGCCAGAAGGGCACAGACACCGGTGCCGCCTTTGACGGCACCGCTTGCAACTCCAAGGTCCTCGCTGCCCACTACTTCGCGGATGCCTTCCTGCAGACGGTTCCGCCAGCCGAACGGGCACCGCAGGAACAAATCTCGCCCATCGACATCGTGAGCCACGGTACGCACACTGCCAGCACCGCAGCGGGCAACCCCGGCGTGGAAACCTTCGTGGATGGCCGGAGCTTCGGCAAGACGAGCGGCGTGGCACCAGCTGCCAAGCTTTCCATCTACAAGGTGTGCTGGGAAGACACGAACCCCAATACGGGTGGTTGCTACAGCTCCGCGGCCATCGCCGCCATTGACCAGGCCATTGCCGACGGCGTGGACGTCCTGAACTACTCCATTTCCGGCGCTACGGACACCACCACCGACCCGGTTTCGCTTGCGTTCCTCTCTGCCGCGTCGGCCGGCATCTTTGTGGCCGCGTCCGCCGGTAACTCGGGACCCCAGGCCAGCACCGTCAACCACGGCGCGCCCTGGATGACCACGGTTGCGGCTACCACCTTCTCCCAGGAACTCCAGGGAACGGTCGAATTCTCCGATGGCAGCAAGTTCCGCGGCGCCAGCATCATGAACCACCAAGTGAGCGGGGCCGGCGTCGTGCTGTCCGCAAACGCCGGGTCAGGTACCGGTAACGCTGCACTTTGCGCCCCCGGGTCCCTGGACCCGGCAAAAATCGCCGGCAAGGTAGTGGTGTGTGACCGCGGGGTGGTTGACCGCGTCGCGAAGAGCGCCGAGGTGCTCCGCGGAGGCGGCGTGGGCATGATCCTCGTGAACCTCGCCACTTCCTCGTTGGACACGGACAAGCACGCTGTGCCCACCGTCCACGTGAATCCTCCGGCGTCGCAGGCCATCAAGGCCAAAGTCGCGGCGAACTCTGGGCTTACTGTTTCCCTGGTTGACCATGACACCACCGGGCTTCCGCTCGAGGCCCAGCCGCAGATTGCCGGGTTCTCTTCCCGCGGCCCGCTCCTCGCCACCGACTCGGATCTCCTTAAGCCGGACGTCTCGGCCCCCGGTGTCGCTGTGCTGGCAGGAGTTTCGCCGATTGGCAGCCATGGCGATGAGTACGGTTTCATGTCCGGTACCTCGATGGCGTCCCCGCACATTGCAGGTTTCGGCGCGCTGATCCTGGCGAAGAATCCCGGTTGGTCACCTGCCGCGGTCAAGTCGGCCATGATGACGACGGCGAGTGACGTCAAGCTGGCCGATGGAAGCAAAAACCAGGACGTGTTTGCCACGGGTGCGGGAGAGATGAACCCTGCCAGCGTCCTGGAACCGGGCCTCGTCTACGATGCCGGAACCGAGGACTACCTCAAGTTCATCCAGGGTACCGGCGTCGATCTCGGCAAGCCGGGACTTGGCTCGACCTTGCCGCGCGACATGAACCTTCCCTCGTTCGCCCTGGGCAACCTCGCGGGCAAGATCGAGGTCACCCGCACGGTCACGGCCCTCACCCCGGGACAATACCGGGCCACGGTCAACCTCCCCGGTGTCGACGTCAAGGTCACCCCGTCCGTGCTGAACTTCAATGAAGCCGGCCAGACGAAGACCTTCAAGGTCACCTTCGAAAACAAGACGGCGACCCTGGGGACCTTCGCGATGGGATCGCTGAAATGGGAAGGTGCCGGAAAGTCGGTGGTCTCTCCGATCGCGGTCCGTCCGCAGTCGGTGCTGGCTTCCAAGAACGTCGCCTTCACGTCCCAGCAGGCAAGCGGATCGGGGGACATCAACATCGTCTCCGGGTCCGATTCGCCCACGGCTGTGACCATTGACGGTCTCTCCAAGGCCGATTCCTCGCCGGCTGAGCTTGTTCCCGGTCCCGTGGCCCTGGCGAACAACGCCTCGAACTTCGTCAAGACCGCCACGGTTGCCCCAGGGACGGCATTCGCGAAGTTCTCGGTGATTTCCTCCGACCCAACGGCGGACTTCGATCTGTATGTCCTGTCTCCGTCGGGTCAGCTGTTCACCGCGGCGACACCAAGTGCCAGTGAGTCGCTTTCGCTCAACAACCCGCAGCCGGGAACCTACACCATCATCGCTAACCTGTACGCAAGCCCCAACAACCGGCCCACAAAAGCCAGCGTTGATGCGGCGATCCTGGGTGCGAACCAAGGCAACGCCACTGTCACGCCCAACCCGATCGAGATGAAGAACGGCAAGTCCGGGAAACTCACCTTCGCGTGGAACAACCTGACACCGGGTTCATACATCGGCCGGCTCACGTTTGCCGGCACCAGCTCGCCGACGTTTGTGTCCGTCCTTGTCTCGGCAAGCGGCGCAGTGTCCGTGGTGCCGAACGATGACAAAGAAGGCGAACACGGCAAAGGCAAACTACAGAATGAAGGGGACGACGAGTCAAACAACGCGCAATAGCGCAGCAGTGATCGTCTGACGCAAACGCGAAAAGCGGCCGGTGGGAGATCCCGCCGGCCGCTTCCTTGTCCCCCGGACGCCCGGTCACCTTTGGGGCCCTTTTGGTGCACGCTCGGTCACCTTTGGGGTCTTTTGGGCGGACGCCCGGTCACCGTTGGGGCCCTTTTGGTGCACGCTCGGTCACCGTTGGGGTCTTTTGGGCGGACGCCCGGTCACCGTTGGGGCCCTTTTGGTGCACGCTCGGTCACCGTTGGGGTCTTTTGGGCGGACGCCCGGTCACCGTTGGGGCCCTTTTGGTGCACGCTCGGTCACCTTTGGGGTCTTTTGGGCGGACGCCCGGTCACCTTTGGGTTCTTTTGGGCGGGCGGATTCCAGTGGTGGTTGCAACACGTCCTTTTATGCTG
>NZ_JAKEEC010000015.1 GCF_021483235.1 Arthrobacter alkaliphilus
GTGATCCCGCGCGCGGCGTCGTCGTTGGACGGAACGTTCGAATCGAGCAGCAACAGCGGCACGCGCCCGACATCGGCCCGCCAGATGTGTGCGCGCAGCTTGCGATTGCCCGGCAGGGGAAGAGTAACAAGAGCCGGGGAACCGTCTTCCTCGCGGAGCAGTGTGAGGGGCAGCCCGTCGGGGTCAAGGACCGGGTAGGTTTCCTGCTGCCAGGCGTCCCGGGACAGGGACTGCTTGAAATAGCCCGCTTGGTAGAGCAGCCCGACCCCGATCAACGGCACACCCAAATCCGAGGCGGCCTTCAAGTGGTCCCCGGCCAGGATCCCCAAACCGCCCGAGTACTGCGGAAGGACCTCGGTGATACCGAACTCGGGCGAGAAGTACGCGATGCACGCCGGAGCCTCCGGACCCAGCCCCTGATACCAGCGCGGCTCGCTCAAGTACCGGTCCAGATCTGCAGCCGCCTGTTGGACACGCTCCACGACGGCGTCGTCCGCTGCGAGCTGATGGAGTTCCTCTCGATTCACGAGGCCCAGGAAGGTCATGGGGTCATGCTCGCTTTGTTCCCAGGCCTCGGGGTTCAGGGCGGAGAACAGTTCGCGTGTCGGCAAGTGCCAGGACCAGCGCAAGTTCTTCGCCAGCAGTGCCAGCGGGGCGATTGCTTCCGGCAGAACGGTACGGACGGTGAACCGTCGGATCGCTTTCACTTCCGGCCGCCTTCGAACGCGGACAGGGCCGACTTGGTCAACGTTTCCATGCGGTGTACCTCCAGGAGGTTGTTGTGATGATGAGGGAGATGTTGGCTAGGGGTGGCGCTGCTGGGGTGGGTTCTGCGGCGCCGGGTGCGGAGGCCTCTGCCGGCACCACGGGCGCAGGGCGGCGGATGGGCAAGCGCTTACATGCTGTGGGCGGACATCATGGACCCGCTTGCGCCGCACGGTCGTGAAAACTCAGACCCAGGTGGCGGCGTCGGGGTTCCGTCCTCGCACTATTCCGCGGCCCTCACGAGCCGCGAAGCAGGGGACTCGCTTGCTCGTGGACCTGCTGCGAACTGCGGGATTCCTGTTCCGGTTTGGGCGACATCGACGACATCGTCAATTCGGAGGATTGGTACCGAATGATTCCAAGCACGACTTACTTCCTTAGTCTCCGGGAACATCGATCGCTGACCATCCCCCAAGGTGTGGCAGGAGGAATCTCATCGCCGTTCGTCGACGCGCCTTGTCGACGCGGGTCGATGGCTCGACAGTAGTTGGCTGCGCGAGGGTGTGTCAAATATCACAATCGGGCGTGTTGGGGGCGCGTAATGAATGCTCCAAAGTGCTAGGTGGCGCGTGCAACGGCGGTACTTCCGCGCAACGTGAGCACCGGTTCAGCGAGCCATTGCACGGCGTCGGCGCCCTCACTCCTGAGGCGTCGGGTGAGGAATTGTGCTGCCTCACGACCCATGACGCTTGGTTCAGCGGACGCCGTCGTCAGGGCGGGCATGAAGCGCTCCGCGGAACCTTCGCTGGTGTTGATCGCGACAATGGAGAGGGATTCCGGGATTCGCCATCCATGGGCTGCCGCAGCCCCCAGAAGGCCGGCGGTAGCTGCTTCGTTGATCATCACGAGTCCGGTTGTTGCCGGAGCTTCTTCCAGGATCTGGCCGAAGACCTCGCGGCCACCGGCAAGGGAGGTCTTCGCTGGGTACAGACGCGCTTTGATTCCGTGCCGGGACGCCGAAGCCGCAACGGCATCCCAGGACCGGACCATTGGGCCGTATCCGGTGTCCAGGGATTCACGCGAATGCGTCACGAGGCCGATTTCCGTGTGCCCCAAGCTGGCGAGGTGAGACACTGCCAACTCCCCCATGGCGTCGAAATCCGCGTCCACGAATGTCAGCCCATCGGCATCCGCGGGTCGTCCGATCATGACGAAAGGAACACCCGTTTCCATGAGGACCGGGATCCGGTCGTCGTTTGACCTGACCTCCATCAGAAGGATTCCATCCACCAGGCCTTGCGCCACGATCCGCTGCATCTCGCCCAAGTCGTCAGGATCCATCGGCCACAGAAGAAGATGGTAGCCGTCAGCGCGCGCTTGCTCGGCAGCACCCTGGACGTATTCGAATTCCGTGGTGTTCATGCCTTGCTCCCCGACCGGGAAAATCAGCGAGACGATGCCGGTTCGCTTGCCGGCCAAGCCCTGGGCGAGCAGGTTGGGCGTGTAACCAAGGTCGGACATGGCCTGCAGGATGCGTTCGCGGGTCTCGGGAGCAATCGGCCGGACGCCGCTGAGGGCATAGGACACAGTGCTCCTGGAGACGCCTGCTGCCCGCGCAACATCAGCCATGGTTGCCAAGGACTATCCCCTCCATTGTGTCGGTGACTGCCCGGCGATGGGCCCACGAATGACCACTGCCCGCCGGACGGTAATGCCCCATAGTAAACCGTAATCGGTTGGCAAGTGGCGGAGGACTGCTGGCTTGCCGAGGCCAACAGGGTCAAGCTGGCGCCCAGGACGTGTCGCAGCGGCCTAATAGCTCACAAAACGGTCGAGCGGCCCCGTGAATGTCGTGATGACCTCGATGTGGGGGTGCATGTCGAGTATCTGCAGGTTCTCCGTCTTCTCGGGGCCACCGGCAGCCAGGATCGGAACATAGCCGAAGCACTGACCAGGGCCTGGAACACCGTAGCGTTCGCGGGCTTCTGGGTAAGGTGCCCTGAAGAGTTCTTCTTCCATGAAACCCGGCTCGTCGAGGTTCCTGAGAAAGTAATTCTCCGAGAATAGAGTTCGTACCAGCCCGTGCCGGTAATCCAGGAGGAGAAGCAATTCCCCGTCCCATCCGATGATGTCGCCCATCGCTGTGGTCATGATCGGAATCAGTGGATTGAAGCCACGATGCGTATCCCGAACCAGCTGCATCCAGTCATCCGGGTTGATGACACGGAGATAGCCGTCCCGGAAGGTGCCAACCCCGTAGTCGGTCCACAGCAAGGAAAGCTCGCGCGGCACCAAGGCTCCATATTTCTCAACCGTCGCTTGCGACATCGCCCCGGTAGCAACGAAATCAGTGATACCAGTCATGAAGTCTCCCCGCGTGCTGTGAATATACCTCCGAGGTAGCGTACCTTTCGGGGTGGAAGCCAAGAAAGCACTCGCGGGAACGCCGGCTAGTGCTTTAGCTCGTCATGCCAATACCGACTAAGGGCCTACAAAGACTCTACTGAGCAGGGCGTGCGGCGAACCTGAACTAACTGAGCGGTCTCCATCGGGCATCGAATCGTCCCAGAGACTCCCAATCTCCGAAGACCGGGATCGGCTCCCAGTGAGCGGAGACATCGACATCCTTATAGTGCACGACGGAAATATCTGGTTGTGATTTGTCGTTTGTTTCAACTTCCACGACGCCGTCAGTCTTGTAATACATGGACACGACTTTGACGCACTCATTCTGACCATAATGCTTTGTCATGTCTGGGTACGTATAGCTGGTGATGTCTTCGAGAAATAGTCGCTCTCCGGTCTTGCGGAAGCCGAAGATGTAGTGGATTGACCCGAACGGATCGATAAAGTGAACGGCGGCATACGCTCCGTGCGGCGTGATCTCGGCGTAAAACTCCGGCACCTGCTCCGGGGTCGCATCGTCGGTGAATGCAGCGACGGTGAACCAGTCCGGTTTGGAACGTTTCCCATTGAACCTTGCTAGCGCTTTTGCCTCATCGAAGGCCTCGGTCGGCTGGTTGCGGGTGGGATGCCAACTCTGACCATACACGTACTTCATGCTGTTAGCTCCTGACATTCGTGGTTGCCGGCCGGTTATTACTATCGCTACCGAACCATGTGGTCCTCAATGTTCGCGTCACCTAGTTTGAACTGCCGCAGCAGTCCTAGCGCACGCTCACTTACGATCATGTCTGGTATGACCCGATCAAGGAAGAAGTCAGCTTGACCGTATTCGCCTACCAAATCCAGCCATACCAAGTCGGGTATTTGAGCACCCTTGCGAATCATTGCTTCGGTACCGTCGGTTGAAATGCTCAGATACATGTCTCTAAGTTCGAAGCCGGTTAGGCCACTCTCGGAAAGGCTATTAGCCAACCGCCGGGTGACAGCGAAACCGGGGGCCATCGTCACGATATCCTCGCCGAACCAGTCCTCGAGTACAAGGTGAAAGCGGAGGAGGCGACGTTTATTCGACAACGGATCGAATTCACTGAATTCTCCATGGGAACCGTCAACCGTCGGCTCAATTTTATAATATTTCATGACTCTGAAGGCCGCCTAATGGTTGAGCTCCTCGCGCCAATTTGGGTAGTCCTCTGGCTTCGGGTACCAATCAGGGATCTCATCCGCCGGACGAGGGTAACGCTCCAGATCCAGCAAATAGCTCTCCGGATGTGGTTCAATGTCCCAAGATGGCTTCTCATCGAAGTTGTATTGGATGTTGAACTGCCCAGTCTCACGAACGATGGTCACGGTGACTGACAACCACGCGCCGTGATCTTCTGTAGCAGAAGCTACTTTCAACAGCTCGAGCGCTCGACGAGCTTCCTTTGGAAGTGACGCGTAGCGAACGTCTCCGTTCATGTCAACGCATTCGCTGGTGCCCTCAGCTATCTGCCCGACTTTGCCATAAAATAGGCGTATGGTCGACCAGTCAAAACTCGAGTATGCGGCCACCAGCGAATTACCTAGAATATTTTGCAATTCGCTAACTCGTTCATTCATCGTAAATACCCCCAAAGCTATCCCAAATCAGCTATCGGAAACAAACCGGTCGAGCGGTCCCATTAGTGCTGTTATTAGTTCAACGGGCGCGATCGGAATCAGTGGATTGAAGCTTCGATGCGTGTCCCGAACGAGCCGCATCCAGTCATCCGGGTTGACCACCCGGAGATACCCGTCCCTGAATGTCCCCAAGCCGTAGTCGGTCCACAATACGGCAAGCTCCGCTGGTACCAACGCCGCGTACTTGTCAGTCGCCGCATTCGGCATGGTCTCGATAACATCGAAATCAGTGATGCCAGTCATGAAGTCCCCCAGGTGAAAGATGCCTCCGATACAGCGTACCTGTCGGCACCAAGGCACCAACTCAGGAAAACACTCGTAGGAACGCAGCCTAATGATTTAGCTCATCATGCCAATTAGGGTAATCCTCAGGCTTCGGGTACCAGGCAGGAATCTCATCCGCGGGGCGGGGGTATCGTTCCAGATCGAGCAAATAGTTCTCTGGCTGCGGCTCGATCGTCCACTCCGGCTTCTCGTCGAAGTTGTATTGGATGTTCAACTGTTCGGTCTCACGGACAATGGTCACGTCGACTGACAGCCAAGTGCCGTGTTCGGATGTGGCGGATACTTCCTTCAATACTTCTAGTGCGTCGAGTGCAGCATCGGGGATGGACGCGTACTGTGTCCTTCCATCGACATCTACGCACTCACAGTTGGCCTGCGAAATTTGCCCGACGTCGCCATAAAATAGGCGTATGGTCGTCCAGTCGAAATCGGCGTATGCGGCAACAAGGGCCCTGCCCAAAATATTTTGAAGTTCTATTACTCGTTCATTCATCAAGACTCACAATTGTGCAAAACCGCTTTTTAGTATGCAGTGCTTTCGATGTTGTGACCACCAGATCTCAGAATGCCGGGATCGGTTTCCGCTTCATGGAGTAACCGTGACGATGTCCGCCCCACTCAAATCAAAACCATGAAGGAACTCCAAGGCGCGTTCACTCACAATCAACTCCGGCACATCATGATTGAGGAAGAAATCAGCCACCCCGTACTCACCGATGATATCAAGCCAGACTAGATCGGGAATCTGAGAATCAATTCGACGCAATGCGTCTGTTCCTTCGACCGAAACGCTGAGATACATGTCCTTCAGCTGGAAGCCAGTCAACCCACTCGTAGAAAGGCTATCTGCAAGACGACGGGTAGCTGCGAATCCCGGCGAAGTGTTGATCAAATCGTTGCCCTGCCAGTCTTCGAGCTCCATGTGAAAGGTCAGAAGTTTCCGATTGGGAAAACCTGGTTCGAACGCCGCCAGGGAGCCCAAGCTGCCATCGACGGCGGGTTGAATCCTGTAGAAGCCCATGCCGCCACCTTACCTAAGGAGCAAAATTACCGCCACGTCCAATATCGAGAGAATCTTTGTGCCAAAGTGACCTGTTGGCAGGTAGTGCGAGAACTCAGAATTCACCGACTCGAGCTCGTTTGAGGTCGAATTCTTGAAGCACCCGAAGAGCTTTCTCACTCACGATCAGATCGGGGACGTCGCGATCCATGAAGAAATCTCCTTCCCCAAACCTCCCGACAGGATCAAGCCAGACAAGGTCAGGAACCTCTGCGTCGCCAAACCTCATCAACTCAGTGCCTTGAGGGGAGATACTTAGATGCATATCCTTCAAGTCGAACCCGGTCAGACCACTCTTCTGCAGACGGTCCGCGAGGGCACGAGTAACGGCGAAGCCCGGTGTGGTGGTGACCAAGTCATCGCCCAACCAGTCGTGCAGGACCATATGAAAGGTCACAAGCATGCGATTCTCAGAACCGCGGACAAACTCAGCCATCTCACCCAGGCTACCGTCAACGGCAGGTTCAACCCTGTAATATTTCATGTCTCATTCCACTCCGCTTTCGACCTCAATTAACAATCATCATCGGCCGGGGAAAATTCCGGTTGTGAACCCAGGGCTGCAAATCAATAAGCGGCCAAGGTGCGTGTCGAAAATGAACTAACTCAGAGGCTTCCACCGGGCATCGAATCGTCCCAATGACTCCCAGTCTCCGAATACCGGGATCGGCTCCCAATGGGCAGAAACATCGACATCCTTGACATCCATGTAGGAAATATCCGGAGCAGTATCATCATCGATACGC
This sequence comes from Arthrobacter alkaliphilus, assembly GCF_021483235.1. Classification (GTDB taxonomy): domain Bacteria; phylum Actinomycetota; class Actinomycetes; order Actinomycetales; family Micrococcaceae; genus Arthrobacter; species Arthrobacter alkaliphilus. The sequence goes on from NZ_JAKEEC010000015.1 coordinate 6,865, forward strand.
ACACGCGCCGTACCATCGGTTTTGTAAAAATACGACACGACCCTTGTGCACTCACTCTGACCAAAGTGCTTAGCCATGTCGGGGTAAGTATAAGCAGTGATGTCTTCGAGAAATAGTTGCTCTCCGGTCTTTCGGAAGCCGAAAATGTAGTGAATGGAACCGAACCGATCGATAAAGTAAACGGCAGCATAAGCCCCGTGCGGGGTGATCTCGGCATAAAACTCTGGCACCTGTTCCGAGGTCGCATCTTCGGCGGACGCCGCGACCGTGAACCAGTCCGGCTTGGAACGCTCTCCGTTGAATCTTGCCAACGCTTCTGCTTCGTCAAGGGCTTCAATAGGATGGTTCCGGCTGGGATGCCAACGCTGTCCATACACATACTTCATATCTTCACTTCCTAGCTCTCGTCAGACCCGACAGGTACTTACTACGGGTAATGCTTGATCTGCCGGGCTCGCACTGGACTTAACCCGGTAGGCCCCCACCCTCAGTCCGCAGACCGTTATGGTCGAGGCTAGTAGCTCACAAACTGGTCGAGAGGTCCCATGAAGGCTGTGATGACCTCGATATGGGTACGCATGTCGAGAATCTGTAGGTTCTCGACCGTTTCGGGGCCTCCGGCAGCAAGGAATGGCACGTAGCCAAAGCACTGACCGGGATCTGGAACACCGTAAAGCTCGCGGGCCTCAGGATAAGGGGACCAGAACAGTTTTGATTCCATATATTTGGAGCTCTGTGTGTCCGTCACAAAATAAGCCTCTCCGAAAAGAGTTCTTACCAATCCGTGGCGATAGTCCAACAGACGAAGAAGCTCACCGTCCCATCCGACAATGTCCCCCATTGCGGTGGTCATGATCGGAATCAAGGGCCGAAAGCCCTTATGAGTATCCTGAACAAGCTGCATCCAGTCATCCGGGTTGACCACCCGCAGATAACCGTCCCGGAAGTTGCCCAAGCCATAATCGGTCCACAACGAGGCGAGTTCCGCCGGCACCACGGCCGCATACTTATCAATTGCCGACTGAGGCATTGTCCCGGTGACAGCGAAATCAGTTATACCAGTCATGAAATCCCCCTGGGTACTGTGAAATCTGCATCTGATGTAGCCTACCCGCCCGCATACAAGTCAAGAAAGCAACCGTGGGAACGCCGCCTAACGCTTTAGCTCCTCATGCCAATTCGGGAAGTCCTCAGGCTTCGGGTACCACGAAGGAATCTCATCCCCCGGACGAGGGTAACGCTCCAGGTCCAGCAAATAGTTCTCTGGCTGCGGCTCAAAATCCCAAGACGGTTGCTCATCGTAGTTGTATTTGATATTGAACTGCCCGGTGTCACGAACGATAGTCACGTTGACTGACAGCCACGTCCCGTGTTCCGGTGTGGCTAAAACTTCCTTCAATAGTTTTAGTGCATCGAGTGCAGCCTTGGGGACGGACGCGTACTGCGACTTTCCATCAACATCTACGCACTCACTCGTGTACTGAGCTATCTGCCCGACTTCACCATAAAATAGGTGTATGGCGGTCCAGTCAAAACTCGAGTATGCGGCAACCAGCGAGTCACCTAGAATATTTTGCAATTCGCTAACTCGTTCATTCATCGTATATACCCCCAAAAAAACTTCCTGAATCAGCTTTTGAAAACGAACCGCTCGAGTGGTCCCATGAGTTCTGTTATTAGTTCAATGTGAGTGCGCATGTCGACAATCCGAAGATTATCCGCTACCTCAGGCCCACCAGCTCCTAGGATCGGTACATAGCCGAAACACTGACTAGGGTCCGGCGTACCGTAGCGCTCACGAGCCTGGGGGTAAGGATTCCAGCAGAGCTCCTCTTCCATATACTTTGGTTCATCTAGAAGCCTCAGGAAGTGCTTTGCGGTCAACACATGCCGCACTAGTCCGTGCCGGTAATCTAGAAGGAGAAGCATCTCGCCATCCCAGCCGATGATATCTCCCATTGCTGTGGTCATGATAGGAATCAGTGGATTGAAACCTTGATGCGTGTTCTCAACGATCTGCATCCAGTAATCCGGGTTGACTACCCGGAGATACCCGCCGCGGAAAGTCCCCAAACCGTAGTTGGTCCACAATACGGCAAGCTCCCCTGGTAACAGCGGGGCGTACTTAGCGACCGCCTCTTGCGGCATAGTCCCGGTTGTGACGAAATCGGTAATACCAGTCATGATGTCCTCGTGAACTTACTGTTCAAGCGCTACTTGCGCGTTCAATCGACTCTGGGCTTGGATTTGCCCGAGCAAAGCGCGCTTCGAAAATGAACTAACCGACCGGATTCCATCGTGCATCAAACCGTCCCAAAGACTCCCAATCTCCGAATACCGGGATCGGCTCCCAGTGAGCGGAGACATCAACTCCCTTGACGTGAACAACCGAAATGTCAGGCATCGCATCATCGTTGGTTTCAAGTTCGACCACACCGTCAGGCTTGTAGTAATTAGAAACGACCTTGATGCTCTCATCCTGGCCATAATATTTCGACATGTCCGGATAGGTGTAGGCCTTGATGTACTCAAGAAACAGTCGTTCCCCCGTCTTGCGGAAGCCAAAAATATAGTGAATAGACCCGAACGGATCAATAAAGAACACTTTGGCATAAGCCCCATGCGGGGTGATCTCGGCATAAAACTCCGGCACCTGCTCCGAAGTCGCATCGTCAGCGAATGCCGCTACGGTGAACCAGTCCGGCTTGGACCGCTCCCCATTGAACCTTGCCAGCGCCTCTGCCTCATCGAAGGCCTCGGTGGGCTGGTTGCGGGTGGGATGCCAACTCTGGCCGTACACATACTTCATATGTCAACTCCTGGCTCTCGTCAGACCCGACAGGTTCTTACTATCGAGCATCTGCAGGTCCCCTACCCTCTCAGGGCCGCCGCCAGCCAAGATCGCTACAGACCCGAAGACTGACCAAGGCTTGGAACGCCGAGGAGATCTCGAGCCTCGGGGGTAGCGTACCTTTCGGCGTGCAAGTCAAGAAAACGCCCGTGGGAACGCCGCCTAATGTTTGAGCTCCTCGTGCCAATTAGGGTAGTCCTCTGGCTTCGGGTACCAAGAAGGAATCTCATCCGCAGGGCGGGGGTATCGTTCCAAGTCCAGCAAATAGTTTTCTGGCTGCGGCTCGATCTTCCACCCCGGCTTCTCGTCGAAGTTGTATTGGATGCTCAGCTGTCCGGTCTCGCGGACAAGGGTCACGTCGACTGAAAGCCACGTGCCGTGATCCGGTGTAGCAGAAGCCTCTTTCAAGGAATCGAGCGCTCGACGAGCATCCCCTGAGATCGAGCCATAGTGAACATCTCCGTTCATGTCGATGCACTCGCTCCTACCTTGAGCTATCTGCCCTACTTTGCCGTAGAAGAGCGTGATCACTTTCCAGTCAAAACTCGAGTAAGCGCCGACCAGCGAATTACCCAGAAGACTTTGCAGTTCATTTAGTCGTTCATTCATTGTAAATACCGCCTTTTATGACAAAGTCCCAGTTATGACGAAATCGGTAATACCAGTCATGATGTCCTCTTGAACTTGCTGTTCAAGCGCTGCTTGTCCCTACAACCAGCTCTGGGCATGGGCTTGCCCGAGCAAAGCGTGCTTCGAAAATGAATTAACTTAGCGGCTGCCACCGGGCATCGAATCGCCCCAAAGACTCCCAATCTCCGAACACCGGGATCGGCTCCCAGTGAGCGGAGATATCGACATCCTTGACGTGAACAACCGAGATGTCAGGCATCGCATCATCGTTGGTTTCAACTTCAACCACACCGTCAGGCTTGTAATAATAGGAAACGACCTTGATGCTCTCATTCTGGCCATAGTATTTCGTCATGTCTGGATAGGTGTAGGCCCTGATGTACTCAAGAAACAGTCGCTCCCCCGTCTTGCGGAAGCCAAAGATATAATGAATTGACCCAAACGGATCGATAAAGAACACTTTGGCATAAGCCCCGTGCGGCGTGATCTCGGCATAAAACTCCGGCACCCGATCCGGGGTCGCATCGTCGGCAAATGCCGCGACCGTGAACCAGTCCGGCTTGGACCGCTCGCCGTTAAATCTTGCGAACGCTTCTGCCTCATCGAAGGCCTCGGTCGGCTGATTGCGGCGGCCGTGCCAACGCTGGCCGTACACATACTTCATATTTTCACTTCCCGGCTCTCGTCAGACCCGACAGATTCTTACTATCGAGCATCTGCAGGTCCCCTACCCTCTCAGGGCCACCGCCAGCCAGGATAGCTACAGACCCGAAGACTTACCAAGGCCTGGGACGCCGAGGAGATCTCGAGCCTCAGGAGTNACCGCCAGCCAGGATAGCTACAGACCCGAAGACTTACCAAGGCCTGGGACGCCGAGGAGATCTCGAGCCTCAGGAGTACCGTAGCTTTCGGCGTTCAAGGCAAGAAAACACTCGTGGGAACGCCGCCTAACGCTTTAGCTCCTCATGCCAATTAGGGTAGTCCTCTGGCTTCGGGTACCACGCAGGAATCTCATCCGCCGGGCGAGGGTAACGCTCTAGATCGAGCAAATAGCTCTCTGGCTCAGGCTCAATGTCCCAAGATGGCATCTCGTCGAAGTTGTATGCGATATTGAACTGCCCGGTTTCACGAACGATTGTCACATTAACTGACAGCCACGTGCCATGCTCGGCTGTAGCAGAAACTTCTTTCAATAACTCAAGCGCATCGAGCGCCTCCTCCGGGATTGACGCATATTGGGGGTTTCCATTGACATCAATGCACTCGCTGGTGGCCTCGGCAATCTGCCCCGCTTTTGCGTAAAACAGGGTAATGACTTTCCAGTCAAAATTTGAGTATGCCGAGACTAGTGAATTCCCCAAAATATTTTGCAGCTCGTATATTTGTTCATTCATTAAAACTCCTAATTTTCAAAAATTCTGCGCTGAAGTGGGCCGCCGTCGATTCGATATTCAACGCGGTAACTCATCGGACGAAGGCCTCCTAAGTCATTATAATTTATTACCACTCGAACATCGACCTTTTTCCCTACACTGATGGCGTCGGCCCAACTCATCTCAAGCTTGTAGTACTGGCGTTCTCCAATCCTATTGAGGTCGCTGCGCATGGCCGTCAGGTTGATTGCTTCGCCGGGTGCGAGGAATTGACTTCCGAAGATGTGCCCGCCATCGTCGGTAGGCTTTCTATCCGGACCTCCGGCCACCGCCTGCTGGTACTTGTTACGCACACCCGGCCCAAGCGTATCCAGAGTCGCTGAGGCCTCAACCACGCGACCCCTGCTATCAGTTCGGTAGGCAAATTTGCTGTCGACGACATATGTCGTGTTGGGCTTGGGTTTGTTGAGGTACCTATTCCATGCTCCGGGGCCGCCAGCGGATACGACCACCGGCGTGCCGACTTTGACAGAAAGACCAGCTGCAACCCTCTCCGCGTCGATCGCAGCTTTCGTTCCGGTCTTGAAGACGTTCACTGCAGCCCCTACGCCGAAGGGGGCAGCGACTCCGAGCAGGATGTCATGAGTTGCATTGGCTGGCGTGCCACCGTTGGCAGCGGCATCCATGCCCACGCTGACCGCGGCGTTGAAACTGATCCCGGTCATGGCCCGGACCGGGGCCGGGGCCTTCGTCCCGAGGTAGGTGAGGACTTTGACGACCTTGAGTTCGCGGAGCAGGCCCAGCGTGCGCGTGATCGCTGCGGTGATCCCGGCCAACCTCGTGCCAACCGTGGCCGCGACTTCCACCAACCGGGCGATCATCGCAGTGACCCTCGCGCCTGTTAGCCCGATCCGCGCCATCAGCGCTGCATTGCCCACCACCTCGGACGCGCCCACCGTGAACACCGCCAACAAAGCCGCGCCGGCTTCCACGGCAACGGTGGTGACGAGGAGTTCCTGGAGTTCCTGAATGATCGCCGTGTGGGCCTCGTCGATTCCGTCCGCGTACGAGGTGCAGCCCTGACCGAGCGCATAAGCGCTGGTCGACAGGTCATTCAGGTAGCCCCGGTACTGGTCAAGTTTGGCCTGCACCAGGCCGAGTTCGGGGGTCACTAGCCCGTCAAGCGCGCTGCTGGCCGCGTCGACCTTCCAGGAAGCGCTGCGCAGGTCATCCCCGGCACGCTCCCACACCTTCTGGGCAGACCTGAGCTTGCCGGTGTCCCCATTCGGCCACACGGCTCCCACCACTGACTGCACCCATTCCCACCCTTCGGGAACGAAATCACTCCGTCCACCAAGCGCGGTGGGCGACACCACCGTGGTGGTCCCGGACAAGTCCGCCGTATCAGCCGTGCTCGAGGCAAGACCGAGCGGCGCTACCCCGCCCGAAGCATAGTGCTCGGCATCCGCCCACACATTCGCCGTATCCGCCAACAGCCTCGACAGCACGCCCGCACCAGTGAGCGAGTCCGCGATACCGCCGATGAGGTTCCGGGCGGCGTCGTCGTAATCGTGGGCGAACTTGACCCCCGCGTCATCGTTGCCGGCCATCTGGGCCGCGCCGGCCAGGCCGCTCCCCAGCCCGTCGAGCGCCTGACGGACGAAGACCTGCGCCGAGTACAACTCGGCCGATGCCTGCACATAGGCCGACGTATTTACAACAAGGCGCATGGTCTCAGACCCAACCTTGTTTCAACGCCTCGGCCGCCCGGGCATACTGCTCCCTGGCATGGGAGACCTGCCCAATGAAGTTGTCCACCTCGGAGACCATGGCACTGGATTCGTTCTGCCATCGGGCCATTTGGCTTTCAAAGGCCCGGGCGGCTGCACCGTCCCACCCGGCGGTGATTGTGGCAGAACCGGAACTTACCTGATCCAAAAGGTCCCGGGCGTAGGCAGTGACTGCCGCGAGTTCCTCTAGAAGAAGCGCGATCTCGGATTCGTCCGCTTCGAATGTCGAGCTCATTGCGGACCGGGCCGTCCTTGAGACGGGACGGGGGTCGCAGGCGCCGGGGTGACCTTCACACCGGCCGCGCCCGTGGCGGCGGCGGCGATTCTGGCCAGGCTTTCGTCGGTAATTGTGAACGACGAGGCACTTGCGCCGGCATAGGTCGACAGGGCGGAGAGTGCCTCCCAGACACCCCGGGAACCATCAACCCAACGGCCAAAGGTCTTACTCAGCTCGTCCGCGGTGATACCTTGCCAAGAACTCCCCAACACCTGGCCCGCGCGGGCCTGCAACGCCACTACCCGGCGCTCCAGTTCCCCAGCGTGGGCAGACAACGTCCCCGAAAAACCCTCCAAGGCCCCGCCGTCTACTCTCACATCGGCCATGCTGGTCACACCCCCCTGATGTTCGGAATGGAATCGACTCGTAATTAGGCTAAAGGATGGAAATATTCCGGACAACCACCTGGCGTCGAGTCGAGTCCGGAGACGCACCCTAGGGCCGCTTGCGGCCGGCCGCAGCGATGCCGTAGCCACCGGCCAGGCCGATTGCGACCGCAATCAGGGCGACGAGCACGATAATCCACCAAGGGAAGTCCGAGGTTGCGCTCACCTGGGTCGGGGCCGCCGCAGCGGGGGCCTCCTGGGTTGCCGGGCTACTCGGGGATCCCGACGCTTGCCCGACGGCGGTCGGCGTCGGGTCTTTGCCGAGCAGTCCGCCGTTCGCGGCATTCGTCGAGGACGCATTCAGGTCAGGAACCTGCGTATTCGCGAGTCGCGCGAAGGGGTCCGTGGTGGGCGCAGCAATAATCTGGTGGACCAGCGGAACCGGTGCGGGCGCAGGGGCTTTCACCGCAGGGTCAGTCGGCAAAGGGGCTACAGGGACGATCGCTACTACCGGGGCGGCCGGTGTGACGGGAGCGACCACGGTGGGCTTAGGGAACACGGCGATCCACGTTGCGGCCAGGCGGGCCTCCCCCGAGGTAGCGGCTACCTGGTAGAGACCTGGCGGCGTGCTGGCCGGGATGGTCACGGAAGTGCTCGCCAGCGCGCCATTTTGCACGGCGACACTTTGCGCGAGCTGGGACACGATCGAAGTCCCATCGGAGTTGTAGAGCGTCAGGTCGAGCGCGTAGGAGCCGGCAGAGAATCCGGCACCGCTGATCGCCGTGCTGTAGCCGCCCGCGATACCCGTGCTGACTGTGGACGAAAGCGTTGCGTTGGCGCGCAGCACGTAGACCGAGAGCTGGGCACTGACACCGGTGAGGTCATCAACGACGTTCACGAAGTACTGGCCCTGCGGGGTGAACGGGCTCGGGGTGAGAGCGAAATCGAAATTTCCGCCCGCGCCAACTGTCGCTGTTCCGCCCGGCAACAACACGCTTCCGGTACTCAGGCTGACGGTTCCGCCAGGAACGAATCCGGTTCCCCTGATGCTGGAAGAAGTGCCGGGCGCGATGGGAAGATTCGGGCCGGTAACGCTCGGGGCATAAACGCTGGTCTGCACGACAAAGACGGTCCCCGATGTGCCCGAGCGGGATTTACCGCCAGCAGCGGCCTGGGTCACCGTAACTTCGTAAGCCCCCTGGGCCAAGTTGCCGGGGAGCGCGCACGACAGCGACTGGTTGGCGGCCTGCACGGTGAGCACACAGTTCGTCGTCACCGCAGGGCTTGCCGGGAAGGTCCTTGCCAGATTCGCCTGGGCGGGGAGAAGGGGATCGAGTCCCTCAACTTTTCCGGTAAACGCTCCACCCGGTTGGGCCGAGACCTGATCGAGGGCCACAGTGATGGGCGTGGACGGTGCCAGCGGGGCCGCGGCGGCGGAGACTGGCTGCCTCGACGGCTGAGCTGATGCCGAGGATACCGACGGGGAAGGGGTCGGGGCCGGGGTGGTGCCGCTGGCCGGGGCACTAGCAGCCGGGGTTGTTGCTCCCACGACGGCGGCAGTCGGCCCGGCTGCCTGCGAGGCGGCTACGGGCAACGCCAGTAGGCTGCCCGCAGCGAGCGTTGCCATGCCAATCCGTAAAACCTTCAGCTTTGTTGGCGCAACTCGTCCCACGATGATCTAGTCCCCTTCTAGTCTTCACCCGCAGCGCAGCATCTTTATCCGGCCGCGTACAGTTGTATTTCGTTGTCCTTGGTTTTGACAACCACTCCGCTGGCGACGACGGCCAGGGGCGTCACCCCGTTGTATGGCGTCGCCTTGTCTTGCTGGATGTAAACCGGCCCCTCATCGGTGGTCCCCAAAACACCGTCCGCGAGAATCCCGGACCGCTTGATGCCTTGGGCTTTGAGGTCCAGCAGAGGAAATCCAGTCGATTGATTATATGCATACCCCGCAAAAGACGCCCACACGAAGCCGTTTCCACGCACCCACACAGGATCTTCTTCGACCCGTCCGAGGGTAATTTCCATGCTTGAAAGCAGATCTCCGTTTGACTGCCGATACACAGCCACGGTCACCGGGTTCTTCGGATCATGGCTCTCGGGGAAGGCTGACCAAAGGAGCACGGCAAGCCCGTGCCCGGCGGTCACCCATTTCATGACTTGAAGGCCCTCCGCCGGAGCCTTCAGCGGGATATCCTGGCGCGTCTTGCCGTCGAGGCTGCTCAGGGTCAGCGAACCTGAGTACTTCGCGCTCGAGAGCTTATCGCCGTCGACCCCCAAAGCGATCTTGCCCTCGATGCCCGTCAGCGGGACCAACCCGGTTTTGGTAAAAGTGGAGAGTTTCCCGTCACGCCCTGTCACCAACAAATCAGTTCCGGCGGTGGAGATCGTCGCGTCCGCAGGGATATCGGCGGCGACAGCAGGCGCCTTTGCCAAGCTCGGTACCCAGCCGTGCAAGGTATTGCCGATCCGCCACACCATCCCCGGTTCTCCGCTTATCCGGGTTTCCTGGGCAAACACTACGTCGCCATCAATGCTTTGTTCGCTCAGCACCGCACCGGTGGAGTTGTCCAGGATGGTCAAGGTCCGGTTGTCGAAAATGAACGTTCCGGCCTGCGCTGCGGTGACCTGGGCCGTCACGCTGAGGGGCTTGCGCCAGACCGGACCGGCCTGAAACCCAGGGAAGCCGTTACCTGTCCCGGCCGCGAGCGAAGGTTTCAGGAGGGCGAGATTGGCCGCGCTGAACTGGTTGGGTTGGGACGGCCGCTCCAGCGGCTGGAGGAATCCGATGCCCCACGCGGAACCGATGGAGAGCGCGCCAATGACGACCATCGCGACAACAGCCTGGGCAAGCGGCGCCACCCAGAACGGGCGGCGCTTACGCCCTGGAGCTATTTCGGACGGAAGGGGGTCTTGGGCAGCGGGAGCGGGAGGGGCGGCGATCGATAACTGTGCCCCGTCCGACCAAAGCGGGAGCGGCGGAGGGAGGATGTCGACAGCGGCAGCCGCCTCGGGGCTGATCCAGTCCTCGATCCGGGGCGAGTAAAAAGCAGGCTCGAGGTTGAGCGGATCGGTGCCTGCATTGATGTCAATGACGGTGGTCTCGCCAAGTTTATGCAGCCAGGTGTCCTGGTCGTCCTTTCTTTTCCGGTACTCCAGCACGAAGATGAGCGGACCGACGCCGGCAAGCAGCAATCCGCCGAGCGAGGCCATTCCGCGCACGAGGGTCCGGCCGAGGGGCGCCGGTTCGCCAGTGCCGGCATCGAGCACACGCAGCCCAAGCAGGCGCCCGCCGATCGTCTGGCCGGTTCTGGAGAGCATGCCCGCGAGAAAGAGCCCGTAGGCGAAGCCGAATACGGTGATGGCCACCAGTCCGACAATTCCCGGACCAGCTGCGGGAATGAAACCGGCAGGAATTATCCGGGCAACGCCCACGGCCGCGGGCACGGCGAAAATCGCCACGTCGATGAAATATGACGCGGCCCGGCGGGGCAGTGACGCGACAACGATGCCTTCAGGCACGACACACTTTCCGTTCGATGACAAGGAGGAGGAAGTCACTTCGAGTGTAGGCGACGTCGGCCGGCACCCAAGCCGGTAACCGACGGGGTTGCTTCTCATGCCGGCATTTTCTACAGTCGATGTTGTAATCGTCTCTTTCCTCCTCAAAGTCAAGGAACCCAGTCATGGCGAATCTCAATGTCACCTTTGATGAGCTCGAAACCGCCGCAAAGAGCCTGGAAGCAGGCAAGGCGGACCTCGAGGCGAAACTGGCCGAGCTCCAGAAGCAGATCCAGGCCCTGGTCAGCAGCGGGTACGTAACTGACAAGTCCTCGAAGGCGTACGAGGCCGAGTACCAGCAGTTCACCCAGGGAGCGCAGCAGACCATCGGCGGCCTGGAAGGTCTCTCCCACTACCTCCACCATGCAGCCGAGACCCTGCGTAGCACCGACGAGCAACTGGCCGGGCAAATCGGCAGGTAGCGCGGGAAGACGGACCCAAAAGACCCCGGGGTCCCCCGCAATTGTCTTTTCGATAGACTTTCTGCGGTGTTTCGCTGTTTCGTTGGTTCGTTGGGGGTCGTGTGTACACGCAGTTCACCATGGTTGATAGTTCGGGTTCGCGCGCGGTCGACGTGGCGGTGGAGGCAGAGCCCGACGCCGATGCCAGCCGGGTGTTGCGTGCTGCGGCAGGCGACGGGGCCGGCTTTCGTGCCGGGGACGGCGCCGTTGCCTGGGCTCAGTCCGGGGTGCACGACGGCGCCGTAATCCGTGCGGATGCCGACTTGCCGCTCCAACCAAGGGTCGTTTCGCCTGATCCGCGGAAAGCACGGATCCTGCGGGTGGGCGGCGATGCCGGAACTGTCTACGAGACGAGCACCGGGCGTTTGAGTCTGGGTTCGGGATCGGACTGTTCCATAATCCTTGCCGAGGATGGACTGCCGCCGCTGGCCGCCGTCGTCGACATCGCAGAGGACGGGGTGTGGATTGAACGGGCCAACGCCGACGTCGAACTGACGTTGAATTCCGAACCGGTGCCCGCCCGGGCGCGCTGGGCGGACGGGGAAGTCCTCCGGATCGGGACCGCGTTGCTCGCCCTTGCGCTGACCCCGGTTGAGCCGGCCTCGCTCAAAGCCTCGGATGAGCCGGGAAAGCTCGATTTCAACCGGCCTCCGCGGTTGTTCCCGCCCTCCCGCAACACCAAATTCCGTCTCCCGGCAGAGCCCAAAGAGGATGGCAAACGCTCCCTGCCGATCCTGATGGCTTTGGCCCCGTTGGCAGTATCGGTGGGCATCGCCGTCGTCATGGCCCGGCCGATGTACCTCTTGTTCGGGCTCCTGTCCCCCGTGCTCATGATCGCTAACTACTTCCAGTCCAAGAAAGCCGGGAAAGAGGGGTACCGGGAGCGTCTGCGGGCGTTCCGGACGGAGAAGCGCACTATTGAGGAAGATGCCCGGCACGCGCTGCTCGCGTTTGAGAAGGAGGCCCGTCTGCTCAGTCCCGATCCGGCTACGGCGGGACTGATCGCGACCACCCCTGGGACCCGGTTGTGGGAGCGGAGGCGCACCAACCCGGACCATCTCTCGGTGCGCTTGGGCGTGGCCACAATGCCTTCGGATGTGGTCCTGGAAGACCCGGCACAGCTCGAACATAAGCGTCAGGTCACTTGGGATGCGCGGGATGTGCCCGTCACCGTTTCGTTGCCACGGCATGGAATTCTGGGGATTTGCGCTGACCAGGAAAGCGCCCGGCAGATTGGCGGCTGGGTGATGGCCCAATTGGCTGTCGCCCAAAGCCCGCGGGATGTGCGCTTGTATCTGTTGACAACATCCGAAGCCCGGACCGCTTGGGACTGGGTCCGCTGGCTCCCGCACATTCAGTCTCCGACACCTGAACGTTCCTTTGCCCTGGTGGGTACGGATCCCCTGAGCATCACTCAGCGCATGGGCGAGCTCGCGGTGCTGATCACCGAGCGGCAACGGATACGGGCCACGAGTTCGGCGATCGAATTCGCCGATCCCGACGTGGTGGTTGTCATCGACGGCGCCCGCGCCCTGCGGGGCCGCCCGGGAGTATCCCAACTTTTGCAGGATGGACCAGCCGTCGGCGTGTACACGGTATGCCTCGACACCGAGGAACGCTACTTGCCCGAAGAGTGCAACGCTGTCTTTCGACAGGAATCAAACGGGCACTGGGCGTTGCGGCAGCAACGCGAGCATGATCTGGATACGGTGTGCGCGGACCGGGTCAGTGCCAGCTGGTTTGACTGGGTGGCCCGCGGTATCGCTCCCCTTCGCGACGCAGGCGACGACGCCGAGGGTTCGATTCCGGCATCGGCCAGGTTCGTGGAGGTTGCGGGCATCGAGCCGACAACGGCTGAAACCGTCGTCGAACGCTGGTCCCGTTCCGGCAGGAGCACGGAAGTCCTCCTCGGCGTGGACATGGAGGGCGCCTTCCGCGTCGACCTGCACCGCGACGGTCCCCACGCCCTGATCGGCGGGACCACCGGCGCGGGCAAGTCCGAGCTCCTGCAGACCATGGTGGCCTCGCTGGCGCTGGCGAACACTCCGGATGAGCTCAACTTCGTCCTGATCGACTATAAGGGCGGGGCCGCCTTCAAGGACTGCGTTGCCCTTCCGCACACGGTAGGTATAGTCACGGACCTGGATGCGCACCTCGTGGGGCGCGCCATCGAATCGCTGAGCGCCGAGCTTCGCAGGCGTGAGCATCTGCTTGCGGCCGTCGGGGCGAAGGACATCGAGGACTACACCGTCATTTCCGACCGGGACGCCAGTGTGCCGAAAATGCCGAGGCTGGTACTGGTGGTCGACGAATTTGCCGCCATGAAAACGGAGCTGCCGGACTTTATTACCGGGATCGTCAACATCGCCCAGCGCGGCCGCTCCCTCGGGATCCACCTAATACTCGCAACCCAGCGCCCCAGCGGGGCGATCACCGCAGACATCCGCGCCAATACGAACCTGCGGATCGCCCTGCGGGTCAGCGATGTCGGAGACAGCCTAGATATCCTGTCGGCCCCGGACGCCGCCAAGATATCCCAGTCCACCCCCGGGCGCGGATACCTCCGTTCCGGCGCCGAAGCTTTGCGCCCTTTCCAGACCGCGAGAGTGGGCGGCCGCCGCCCCGGCCAGGACTCGAACGAAGCGCCGGAACCCGTGGTGTTGCCGATGCCGTGGTCCCAACTGGGCCAGCCCCGACCAGCGACAACCACCGACGCGAAAGAACAGGAAGAGACCACCGACCTCATGGTCCTGGTGGAGGCCATCGCCCAAGCCGCACAGCAACAGCAGATAGCGCCACAGGCCTCCCCTTGGCTGCCTCCGTTGCCCGAAACCCTCGCCCTGGCCGATATCACCCCACCGCGCCGCGTCGATGTTGCCCTGCCCGGTTGGATCGAACCAATTGTGTTCGGCCTGGAAGACCTTCCGGGCCAGCAACGCCAGAACCCGTTGGTGCTGGACCTGCAGCACTTCGGCCACCTGTATCTCACCGGTTCGGCGCGAAGCGGCCGGTCCCAGGCACTGCGCACCATCGCCGGATCCATCGCCCGTACCACCCTGGTGGACGACGTCCACATCTACGGCCTGGATTTCGGCAACGGCAGCCTCCTCGCGCTCACCGGCCTCCCCCACTGCGGGGCAGTCGCCACGAGGGCGCAGGCCGAACGTGTCGAGCGGCTCCTCGACCATATCCTCGCCGAGATCGCGACCCGGCAGCGGGACTTCGCGGCGCGCGGCTTCGCCAACCTCACGGAACAGCGGACGTACGCGCCGATGGAGGAACGATTGCCGCACCTCGTGGTGCTCCTTGACCAATGGGAAGGCTTCCTCACCACCCTGGGCGACGGCGGAAGCAGTGCCTTGGCCGAAAAGGTCATAGCGGTCCTGCGTGAAGGATCTTCGGCCGGCGTCCACTGCGTGATCACCGGCGACAAGCAGCTCCTCACGCCGCGAATGTCCTCCCTGGCCGACTGGAAACTCATGCTTAGGTTCTCGGACCGCGGAGATTACACGATGGGCGGCCTGCAACCACGCAAACTTCCGGACTTGATCTCCCCCGGACGGGCATTCGCCGCCGATACCGGAACCGAAGCCCAGATAGCCCTCCTGACGGCGGACCCGGCCGGACAAGCCCAGATCCAGGCACTTCAAACCATCGCCCAGGAAGCACAAGCGTCGCCGGAAAACGCACATGCCCGGTACCGGCCCCTGGCCCTTCGCACGCTGCCGACCCGGATCTCTTTTGAGGAGGTCTGGACCAAGCGGACCGGGCCGGCCTCTCCGCTGACCGCCGTGATCGGCGTCGGCGGGGATGACCTCGATACCCTCCACATTGACTTCCAAACGGGCCCGCCCAGCTTCCTCATCCTGGGCTCGCCAAGGAGCGGACGCAGCACCTTGGCCGTGACCGCGGCCGAGTCGCTTCACCGGAACGGGACGGAACTGGTCATCATCGCGCCGCAGGCATCACCCTTGCTGCAACAGGCGGGACGGTCGCGGGCCGCGTTTGACCCACTCACTCTCGACGCGGAAGACCTCGCGGCTGCGACCGCAGGGGCTGAAAACCTGGCGTTGATCATTGACGATGCCGAGTTGATCCAAGACCCGGACGCACGCCAATGGCTCAAAACCTATCTCCGGTCAGCCCGGGGAAACGAACGAGCCCTCATCGCTGCCGGAAGTGTGGAAGACTTCGGCACCAGTGTATTCAGCGGTTGGGAGATCGATATGAAGACCAACCGCCGGGGAGCCCTGCTCAGTCCAACGGCCACCTTGCAAGGCGGACAGATCGGAGTCTCCCTGACCCGAAACCACCTGAGCCATAGCGGAACCCCAGGGCGGGCACTGGTCAACCTCGGGGACGGGATCCTCCGCACCATCCAGACGCCGCTCATTTAGCGGTTCGCCGGATTATTTCCCCGGCGCCGGGCTTGGACGCGGTAGACCCCGTCGGATTCTGCTGGATCATTCTTCTCGTCGAAGATACCGTCCCCGAGATTCCGGGGTCCCGCATTAAATCCATTCGAATGATGGAGCAGAATCGTACATCCGAGCCCGGAGCACGCGCACCGGACAAAGAAAAACACCCCGGTCCGAAGACCGAGGGGTTTTCGACGACTTGGGATTTCCCAAATCATTACAAATGGTGGAGCTGAGGGGACTCGAACCCCTGACCCCCTGCATGCCATGCAGGTGCGCTACCAGCTGCGCCACAGCCCCATATTTTCGCTGCTTCACGAACCGTCAACTGCGGTCAAAATCCCCTGCGGTTTTCGAATTCCTCCGAAGCAACTCAAATATCTTAGAACAGCATTTCCGAAAATTCCAAATCGGGCATATTCAGCCGATTTGCGCCGAAAAGACTAGGATTCCTCTGCGGCGGGAGCCTTCGCCGAGGCGTCAGTGCCGAGTTCCAGATCCACTACGGGGCAGTCTTTCCAGAGGCGTTCCAGGGCGTAGAAGACCCTGTCCTCGGAATGCTGGACGTGCACCACGACGTCGGCATAGTCCAGCAGGACCCAGCGGCCCTCCGAACGGCCTTCCCTGCGGACCGGGCGCAGGTCTTGCTTGAGCAACTCTTCCTCGATGCCGTCGACGATGGCGTTAACCTGGCGTTCGGTCGGGGCCGAGGCGATCAGGAAGACATCAGTAAGGGCCAGGCGTTCGCTGACGTCCAGGGCAATAATGTCCTCGGCCAGCTTGTCCGCTGCCGCGCGGGCGGCGTGGCGGGCCAAGAGGACGGATTGTTCGTGTGCAGTCACAGGACTCCTTGTATGCGGCTTCGAGAATAGACAAAGCCTGTTTCTTTGGTGGCAAAAGCCATTTTGGTCAGCGGGAAAGTCCGCTGGTGATCATGATGATGCCCGCAATCAGGGCGATGGCTCCGATGCCGACGAGTCCCAAGACCAGGAGCCGGGCACGCTGGGCGCGGCCGAGGCCCGCCGTCGCGGCGTCAAGGGGTTCGAGTCCGTAGGCGGAGCTTGCGGAAATCGGCGGATGCTCGGCCGCTTGCGCGGACGCTTCGCCATCAGGTTCGATGCCCGACGTCGGGCGCCCACCGGCCGCCTTCGCAGCGGCCTCCGCGCGCGCCAGCACTCCTCCGCGCCCGCGCAGGCCGCGGGACTTGGCCGCCGACTGGCCCGGCTTTACTTTCGGCGCAGGGGACGTGACGAGTGGGACAAATGTGGTGCCGGGCGGCTTCATGACCGGACGGTCGAGTCCGGGAACCTTCACGAATTCAAGGGGCGTCACCATGGCCAGGTTGCTCGCCACCGACGGTTCAGCACGAACCGGACCGGCAGGACGACTGTTCTGCTCGGCGAGTTTCTGCTTGGCCATGGCCCTCTTGTTGAGGACCGCCTCGCGTTCAGCCTGGGCGATCTGTTCGGCCAAAGCTTCCGGATCCGCCGGCTCCGCGTCGGTACCGGAAACCTCGGATTCGGCGGCAGGGATTCTCTGCACCGCCGACTCCATTGCCGCGATGTGCTCAAGCTTGCTGGTCTGGTTGTTCGCTTGCGCTGCAAGGAGCTCGCGGGCCATCAATGCCTGCTCCACCGTCATTTCCGGAGCACCGGGCGGAGGCCCTGCCGTGACGCGGACGCCGCCGTCGGGCGCAACGCCGGGCCGGTCGGGAGCGGACTGCTGCCTGGCCGGAGACTGGACGGGCACGCTGGATGTCCTCGGCCCGGAGCCCGGGGCAGGAACGACGGGGATCGTCGACGTGCCCGGGGCGACTTCTTCCTGCAATTGCTGCAGGCGCAGCTGACGGCGCGTCGGTGGACCGCCGCGGGAGAGCTGCTGCTCCTTGTCGGCCAATTCCTTGATGGCGCGCAGGGCTGCACGGTCGCGTGCACGCGCCTGGGATGAACGCTCCGAGGCGGGTTTGGCGTCCAGCGGAGCATCCGCCACCCGGCGCACCCGATGGGCCGAAGCACCTCCGGACACGTGGTTTGCGTTCTCGGAGGTCACGGCATCGCCCGCAGCCGGACGTGCGCCGGATTCTTCCAGTCGTGCGTCCCGGGCTCGTCGAAGCTCGCGCCGGCTAGGGATGGGGGGCTGTTCCTGGCTCATTCGAAACTCACTCGGTACGGGCTTGGTGTTCTGATCCGGTCATAGCATGCGGGGGCTCCCCCATGCCGGGTTTGCCCGTGTACAGCTTGTGTTTGGCGATGTACTGCACTACTCCGTCAGGTACGAGGTACCAGACCGGATTGCCTGCACCCACGCGGGCGCGGCAATCGGTCGAAGAAATCGCCATGGCGGGCACTTCCAAGAGACTGACATCTTCCCTGCCCATGTCGTCCAGGACATGGCCGGGCCTGGTGACGCCGACAAAATGCGCCAAGGACCAAAGCTCGTCGACATCTTTCCAGGACAGGATTTGCGCCAAGGCGTCCGCGCCCGTAATAAAGAATAGGTCCGCATCCGGCCGCTGGGTCCGCAGATCCCGCAAGGTATCGATCGTGAAGGTCGGACCGGGGCGGTCCACGTCCACACGGCTCACCGTGAAATTGGGGTTGGATGCCGTGGCGATAACCGTCATCAAGTAGCGATGCTCGGCTTCGCTAACTTCCTTGTGCGATTTCTGCCAAGGCTGTCCGGTGGGCACGAAGACCACCTCGTCCAAACGGAACTTGGCAGCAACCTCACTGGCAGCAACCAAGTGGCCGTGATGGATGGGATCGAACGTCCCACCCATCACGCCCAAGCGGTGTCGGCGCCCCGTTATTTCGAAGGGCTTTGCAGCGGAAATGTTAGTGACCCAGCCCTGGGTGCTTGGCCGGGTGCTGGCGGTGCGGATCCGAGTGCTCTTCGACAGCGTCGTGACGGTTGCCGAGGTTGGTGTAGGACATGGCAACGAACATCAGCACCAGCAGGATGCCGAACATGGAGACACCGAAAACCCAAGGTTCAGCCCACAACGGCGCCGGCGCTTCGGCTCCGCTCTCGCCCCCTTGCGTGAGAATTGAAATGGCGACCTGCTGAAACTGCATTTTCTCCCCTAGCGGTTCAAAGAATTTTCGACGGCGGATCCTCCCGCCGTTCAGGACTTCTGTTCTATGTTACAGCGTTGCTAGGCGCGGACCTGGCCTTCACCTTGGACGATCCACTTCGTGGTGGTGAGCTCGGTCAGGCCCATAGGACCACGCGCGTGCAGCTTCTGGGTGGAGATTCCCACCTCGGCGCCCAAGCCAAGCTCGCCTCCGTCGGTGAAACGCGTGGAGGCGTTCACGATGACCGCCGCGGAGTCGATATCCGCAATGAACTTCTCAGCGTTTGCCAGATCGTTCGTCAGGATGGCTTCCGTGTGTCCGGTCGACCACTTGCGAATGTGGGCGACGGCCTCGTCCAGGTTGTCAACCATCGCAACCGCGAGGTCAAGGTCCATGTATTCGGTGGCCCAATCGACGTCGTCGGCCGGGACTGTCTCCACGGAGCCGGACAGCGCCGCTTCAATCCGGGAGTCGACATGCAGGGTGACCCCGGCGGAACGAAGCGCGGCAGCGACCGCGGGCAGCACGGTGGATTTCGAGTGCACCAGGAGGGTTTCCACAGTGTTGCACACGCTGGGACGCTGGGTCTTGGCGTTGAGCAGGATCTCGACGGCCATTTCTTCACCGGCGGACTCGTCGATGAAGATATGCACGTTGCCTTCGCCGGTCTCAACGACAGGCACGGATGAATTGTTCACCACCGTCTGGATCAGCTCACGGCCACCACGGGGAATCAGCACGTCCACGCGGCCACGGGCACGCATCAGGACATTCGCCCCTTCGCGGCCGAATTGGTCCACGCTCTGGACGGCGTCTGCGGGCAACCCGACTGATTCCAGCGCATCCCGGAGGATGGTCACAAGGGCCGCGTTGGTGTGGGCTGCCGCCGATCCACCGCGCAGGATCACGGCGTTGCCGCTCTTCAAGGAAAGCCCTGCGATGTCGACAGTGACGTTCGGGCGGGCCTCATATATCGCGGCCACCACTCCCATAGGCACGTTGACCTGGCGCAAGCGCAAGCCGTTGGGCAGGGTCTGGCCCCGGACGACGTTACCCACCGGATCGGGCAAGCCTGCCAGGTTTTCAAGGGCGGCAACCAGGCCGTCGATGCGGGCAGGAGTCAGGGTCAGGCGGTCCAGCATGGCAACGGAGGTTCCGTTGTTGCGGCCATACTCAACATCCTTCGCGTTGGCGGCGAGGATGGAGCCCTGCTGTTCCCGGAGGGCAGCACCGATGGCCTGCAGGGCGCGGTCCTTCCAGGCACGATTCGCCTGGGCAATGCGCCGCGCGGCCTGGCGCGAGCGGTCAGCAATCGAATGCACGGCCGCCTCCACCTCACCGGGTGTGAGCGGCGCGGTTCCCTGCTCCGGCGTTTCCGGCACCTGCGCGGCATTGCCGGCAAGGGCGTCGGTGATCACAGGAGCGTCAGGGGTAAGGGCCTCAGTCATTCTCCAAGTTTAGTGGAGCCGGGCGGCTGAACCAGTACGAGGTCGTCAACATGAACAACTACGCGGTCATATCCGCGGCCAAGGTCCTTGGCGAGCTCCTTGGTCGAACGGCCCAGCATGCGGGGAAGCTCTTCCGCCGAGTAGTTCACCAGTCCCCTGGCGATCACAGTGCCCTCGGATGAAACCATCTCCACGGGATCGCCGGGCTCGAAGTCTCCCTGCACGGACGATATTCCGGCGGGCAAAAGCGAGGTGTGGCGGTCGCGCACTGCCTTGACGGCGCCGTCGTCGAGCACCAAACGGCCCCGGACCGAAGCAAGGTGGGCCAGCCACAGCAGGCGAACCGGCTTGCGGTTGCCGTTGATGGCGAACCAGGTGCCGACGTCCTCGCCGGCCAGCGCGGCGGCGGCATTGGCCGTGGAAGTGACGAGGGCGTGGATGCCGGAGCCGGCCGCGATCGACGCCGCCTCGACTTTGGTGGTCATGCCGCCGGTTCCGACGCCGGCCTTTCCGGCCTTGCCGATGGTCACCCCGACGAGGTCGGCGGGACCGGTGACGAGCGGAATGCGCTTGGCACCCAACGACGGCGGACCGTCATAGAGGGCGTCGACGTCGGAAAGCAGGACCAGCGCGTCCGCGCGCACAAGGTGCGCCACCAATGCGGCGAGCCGGTCGTTGTCGCCGAAGCGGATTTCGTGCGTCGCCACGGTGTCGTTTTCGTTCACGACCGGCACGACGCCGAGGTTCAGCAACCGGTCAAGCGCCCGGTATGCGTTGCTGTGCTGGGTGCGCCGCATCAGGTCATCGGCGGTCAACAGGACCTGGCTGACTGTGATCCCATGTGCGGCAAAAGCCTGCGAATAGCGCGCCATCAAAAGGCCTTGGCCCACGCTTGCCGCAGCCTGCTGAGTGGCGAGGTCCTTGGGACGCTTGGGGAGGCCGAGCGGCGCCAGGCCCGCCGCGATGGCACCGGAAGACACGAGGATGATTTCCGTCCCGGAATTGCGCTTCCCGGCCAGGGCGTGGACGAGTGCCGTCAGCGCTTTCTCCGAGATCCCGCCCTTGATGCTGGTCAGCGAGGACGAACCGACCTTGACCACGATCCGCTTGGCGCCGGCGAGTGCCTGGCGTTCGGCGGCGTCGTCGACTTCGGTGACTTCCGCGGTGCGGGCCGTGCTAGTCGTCATTTCCGGCTTCCAGGCCGCTTTCCTTCAGGGGTTGGGCTGTCCGACGGCGGCTGACGGACTCAGTCCAGATGCCGGCCTTGCGCTCGGCTTCGAGCTCGGCGCGTGCAGCAGCCTTGGCTTCGCGGCGCTCGATCTGCTCCTCGCGCTTCTGCGAACGGGTGGGACGGTCGCCGATGTCGGCAACACGGATGTCCGTGCCTCGAGGCGTCGCCAGAAGCTCGGCACCCGCCATCATGGTGGGCTCCCAGTCGAACACGACCCCGTCTTCTCCGCCGATCACCACGGTGTCGCCGGGCACGGCACCCATCTTGAACAACTCGGTTTCAATGCCGAGCTTGGCCAGGCGATCGGCCAGGTAACCAATGGCTTCCTCGTTGGTGAAGTCGGTTTGCTTGACCCAGCGGACAGGCTTTTCCCCAAGCACGCGGAAGAGCGGCTCGAGATTCTTCTCCTCGCGGCGGATCGTGAAGCCGGACTCGTTGACGGCCCGGGGACGCAAGACAGGCGCTGCGACCTTGGGAGGCGCAATCTCAATCGCCTTGCGGGCATCCTTGACGATCTCGGCCATGGCGAAGCTCAACGGGCGCAGCCCTTCATGGCTAGTGGCAGAGACTTCGAAAACGCGGTAGCCGCGCTGTTCCAGTTCGGGGCGGACAAATTCGGCCATATCCCGACCGTCAGGCAAGTCCACCTTGTTCAGGACAACAAGCTTGGGGCGTTCGTTCAGGGGAACCACTTCGCCGTCAACGCCGGCGTAGCTCATGTCCACGGCGTATCGGTCCAGCTCCTGTTCGATGATCGCGAGATCGGAAAGCGGGTCCCTGTCCGCCTCCAACGTTCCGCAGTCCAATACGTGCACCAGCGCGGCGCAACGCTCTACGTGGCGCAGGAAGTTGTGGCCCAGGCCCTTGCCTTCGCTCGCGCCTTCGATGAGGCCCGGAACGTCGGCTATGGTGAACCGGACGTCTCCGGCCTGGACCACGCCGAGGTTCGGGACCAGGGTGGTAAAGGGGTAGTCGGCGATCTTCGGCCGCGCGGCGGACATGGCGGCGACAAGGCTCGACTTGCCCGCTGAGGGGAAGCCAACCAGCGCGATGTCAGCAATGGACTTCAACTCCAGGACGATGTCGCTGGAGTCGCCTTCAATACCCAGGAGCGCGAAACCCGGAGCCTTGCGCTTTTGCGAGGACAATGCAGCGTTACCAAGGCCACCCAGCCCGCCCGCAGCGGCGACGAACTCGGTGCCTTCACCTACGAGGTCGGCAAGGACCACGCCGTCCTTGGTCTTGACCACGGTGCCGTCCGGGACGGGAAGCACAAGGGTTTCACCGTTTTTGCCGCCCCGCCAGTCACCCATGCCGGGGCCGCCGTTGGTTGCGTGGCGGTGCGGTGCGTGGTGGTAGTCAAGCAAAGTGGTGGTCTGGGAATCGACGCGAAGGATGACGTCGCCGCCATTGCCTCCGTTGCCGCCGTCGGGCCCGCCAAGGGGCTTGAACTTTTCGCGCTTGACAGAGACACAGCCGTGGCCGCCTGTTCCGCCGGATACGTGAAGTACTACCCGGTCTACGAAGGTGGCCACGTGTTTCTCCTCTAGGTGGAAATTACTGCTTGGAATGCTTGTTGGCGGCTGATCCGCCACCGCCCGCCCTAGTAAATTCTAGTGCGGTTAAAAAGACGGGTGGAGCGGGCCATACGGCCCGCTCCACCCGTTCAGAACGTGTTATTACTCTGCAGCTGCAGCAGCAACGATGTTCACGACGCGGCGGCCACGGCGAGTACCGAACTCAACCGCACCTGCCTGCAGGGCGAACAGGGTGTCGTCGCCACCGCGGCCGACGCCGGCGCCCGGGTGGAAGTGGGTGCCGCGCTGGCGGACGATGATCTCGCCTGCGGAAACGACCTGGCCGCCGAAGCGCTTTACGCCGAGGTACTGGGCGTTGGAGTCACGACCGTTGCGAGTGGAGCTCGCGCCTTTTTTATGTGCCATTTGAAATGCCTGCCTTTAAAATTCTGGGGAATCTGTTGAAAACCTGGACAGCAACCAGTGGTTACTTGATACCGGTGATCTTGATCTTGGTCAGTTCTTGACGGTGACCCTGGCGCTTCTTGTAGCCGGTCTTGTTCTTGAACTTCTGGATGACGATCTTCGGACCACGGAGGTCTTCGAGGATCTCGGCCGTAACCTTGACCTTGGCCAGATCCGCAGCAGCGGAGGTGACCTTGTCGCCGTCCACCAGGAGCAGTGCGGGCAGCTCAAGGGTGCTGCCGGCTTCACCGGGGACGCGGTTCAGGGTTACGTAGTCTCCAACGGAAACCTTTTCTTGGCGGCCGCCTGCGCGGACAATCGCGTACACCACTTGGGCACTCACTTCTCTCGACGTCTATAACTAAATTTGCGTGCGGAACCCCGATCCGAAAACGGGCCTGGTTCACGCTGTGCCTCAACGCCGTGGACTCCGGTACGGAATCCATGAGTCATCCCTCGAACAAATCCAGATGGAAAATCAGTTCCACATGAAAGGTCCCTGGGGGCATAACCCAAGTGTTGGCGTAAGCACCGAAGATCTAGATTACGCTAGTTTCGCCTTCGGCTGCAAATGAGGCCAAGCCCGGAGGCTGCCACGTGATGGCTGCCACAGACTGGCGATGCCGTCATCCGGTACCGTGCCCGTCCACCTTACCGTGCTGGCGAAGAAAAGCCCGGTTCACCGCTCCGACACGCTGCCGCGTCCGCGGAAACAGCACTGTCTCCGGTCTTTCCGCGGTAGGCAGCGTGCTCAGCCGTGCAAGCGTGGGGCATCGAAGAACGCCGTTTCGAAGCGGCAGGATTGGGTGAAAGCCTCCATCATCGCCGCGCGCTCCGAGGGGCTCGCGGCCTGCGCGGCGGAATCCGTGATGGCAATCGCCGTGCGGGTGGCTTCGGCAAACGCCTCGTCCGCGTAGGTGCGTAGCCAGTCCGCATACGGGTGCTCGTCCGACGCTCCCGACTGCACATAGCCGTGGTGGAGCTGCTGTCCCACCTCCGCGTACAACCAGTAGCAGGGCAACACGGCGGCCACCAGCACGGCGTAGCTCCCGGACGCCGACGCCGCCAGCAAATGGTCCACGTAGGACTTGGTAACGGGGCCGATCTCCCCGCTCACCTGGCGCCCATTGAGCCAATTCCGATGCAATTCGGATTCGACTTCGAGGCAGATCTGCGAGCTACGGGCCCAGAACAACTGTTCGGCTTCGCTGGGGGCAAGGGCGCTTGCCCGGGCCAGGACCCGGGAATAGCCGTTGAGATAAAGGGCATCCTGCGCCAAGTAATAGCTGAACTGTGCTTCGCTCAGGCCTCCGGACTGCAAATGCTGGATGAAGTCCAAGCCATAAATCGCGGCAAGTTCCGTTTGGGCGGCATCCCACATCTTGGCGGCAAAGTCCCCGGGTTGAAGGGCCTGCTGGAGCGCGTGGAAATGGTGGATCGGCCCGTTGCCTTTCCCTACCTCCAGTACCTCGGACCGGTTCAGCGCCTCCTGGAGCCACGGCTTGACCACACGCAAGGCAGACTCCCAATCGCCGAGCCGCGCCTTGGCCGTTGCCATCGCCGAGGACAGGGAACAACCCGTTCCATGGCTATTGCGGGTCTCCACCCGCTCGCCGGCGAATTCCACCACGTCCTGGCTCAGGACTCCCCCGGTATTGACCAAGGCATCGGGGCAGCCCGCTCCCCGCAGGTGGCCACCCTTCACCAGAATGGTGTTCCCGCAGGAAGCAGCCAGCCGTTTGCCTTGCTCCAACGCCGATTCCCAGTCGGTGGCTTCGGGTTCGCCAAGCAGCATGGCCAATTCGGGAAGGTTCGGCGTCACCAAGTCAGCGAGGGGCAGAAGATCCCGCAACGCGGCTTCAGCGGACTCCGCCAAGAGCCGGTCGCCGCTCGTGGCGACCATCACCGGATCCAGCACGACGACGGCGGGACGCGTCTCCTCGAGCCAGCGGCGGACTTCGTGGATGACGGCTGCGTCCCCGAGCATCCCGATCTTGACGGCATCCACGGCGATGTCGTCGCTGATGGCATCCAATTGTTGGCGCAGGAACTCCACGGGAGGCACATGGACAGCGGTGACGCCCTGGGTGTTTTGTGCAGTGAGCGCCGTGATGACGGCCATGCCATAGCCGCCGTTAGCCGCGATGCTCTTCAGGTCCGCCTGGATCCCGGCACCACCCGAAGGATCCGATCCGGCAATACTGAGCACCCGGGGAATGCGGCGGTGGGTGGCGTTCAGCGGGTAGACGGCCGATGGCGTCGAAACAGTCATGCGAGACATCCCTTCGCCGGTGCTAACCGGACAGGTTCAACGGGTCTGGTCTCAGCCGGCTTGGTGCGCGGCACCCCGTGTCAGTCCCCTAGCTTAACCCGGATCACACCCTGCAGGCCGAAATCGCGTTTTGCTACCGCGAACGCTTTGCTACCGCGAAGTCGGGACTCAGGCGGCCTGGCCGGCAACGCCGAAGCCCCGGCCGTTTCCACGTGAGTGGAAAAGACCGGGGCTTCCGGACACAGTACTGCGTCTAGAGCTCCGACTTGGGCACGCCGACACCGAGGATAATCGGTTCCTCGGCCGCCTTCGGCTTCGCGGGAGCGGCCTCGGGTGCCATAGCCTCAGGTGCCTTGGCTTCGTGCGCAGTGCCACCGGAGGCCGCTGCGGCTACCTCGTGGTGCTCCACATCCGTGGCGTTCGCGGCACCTTGGGCACGGCTGGCGCTACGGTTCCGACGGCCGCGTCGTCCACGCGAGCCCGGCTCCGGGGAGTCGCTGCTTGCTCCGGCCGTCGGAGCTGCGGGGGCATCCTCGGCCGGGGTTGAACGCGTGGCCGTGTCCGGAGCTTCTCCGAGGCCCGCGAATGCCTGTGCCAACAGGTCCAGGCTCATGGCGGGTGCACCGTTTGCCGGCTCCCCTTCGTGCTGGACGAAGGGCAAAGCAACTTCTTCGCCGCCGAACCGCAGCACCGGCGTCAAACGTTCTTCGCTCCTCGAGGCAGCGGCTGGAGCCTGGACCGGGGCCGCGGGCGGCTGGACCGGAGCGGCTTCTGCCACGTGCCCTTCGGCGGGCAACTCCGCAGCGTGGTGGAGCTCGTCGTCGTGCAGGTGGGCGGCATGGGCTGCGGCCGCGATCGTGGCAAGGGCTGCGCGCGTGGCTGCCTGGCGGTCCGGATCGGTGGATTCCACCGTGTGGACCGGCACAGAAGGGGTGGCGTGCAGTTCGCTGCTACCCTGACCATTGCCCCGGCCACGGCGACGCTTGCGCTGCTCCGGGCGGACGGCTGGCTGCGACTCCGTGCGCGGGTGGTGGTGTTCGGCTGCAACCACGTTGGCCCGGCGGTGCTCCACAGGTTCGTCGTGCGTGACGACGCCGCGGCCTGCGCACGCCTCGCACTGCTCGCCGAAGACCTCCAGCAGGCCGGTGCCCATGCGCTTGCGCGTCATCTGGACCAATCCGAGCGATGTCACCTCGGCCACCTGGTGCTTGGTACGGTCCCGGCCCAGGCACTCGACCAAGCGGCGCAACACGAGGTCGCGGTTGGATTCCAGCACCATGTCGATGAAGTCAATGACGATGATTCCGCCAATGTCCCGCAGGCGAAGCTGACGGACCACTTCTTCGGCGGCCTCGAGGTTGTTCTTGGTGACGGTCTCTTCGAGGTTGCCGCCGCTGCCGGTGAACTTCCCGGTGTTGACGTCCACAACCGTCATCGCCTCGGTGCGGTCGATGACGAGCGAACCGCCGGAGGGCAGGAAGACCTTGCGCTCCAGGGCCTTGTGGATCTGTTCGTCCACGCGCCACGCGGAGAAGATGTCCTGCTCCGAGGTCCACTTTTCGAGGCGGCCCACCAGGTCCGGCGCCACGTACGTAACGTAGGCCTCGATGGTGTCCCAGGCTTCATCGCCGGAGACGATGAGCTTGGAGAAGTCCTCATTGAAGACGTCGCGGACAACCTTGATGGTCAGGTCCGGTTCGCCGTACAGCAGTTCCGGGGCCAGGACCTTCGTGGACGTGGACTGGCTTTCGATGCCTTCCCACTGGGCCCGCAAGCGGTTGATATCGTGCGTCAGTTCTTCCTCGGAAGCACCTTCGGCCGCGGTACGCACAATCACGCCGGCGTTCTCCGGGAGGCGGTCCTTGAGGATCTTCTTCAGGCGGTTGCGCTCGACGTCGGGCAGCTTGCGGGAAATACCGGTCATGGACCCGCCCGGTACATACACAAGGTAACGGCCCGGAAGGGAAATCTGGCTCGTGAGGCGTGCGCCCTTGTGCCCTACCGGGTCCTTGGTGACCTGGACCAGCACGGAGTCGCCTGATTTCAAGGCGTTTTCGATGCGCCGCGGCTTGCCCTCCAGCGTGACGGCATCCCAGTTGACTTCACCGGCGTAGAGCACGGCGTTGCGGCCGCGTCCGATGTCCACGAACGCGGCTTCCATGGACGGCAGGACGTTCTGGACTTTGCCGAGGTAGACGTTGCCGATCAGGGAATCCTGCTGCGTCTTGGAGACGAAGTGCTCCGCGAGCACGCCGTCTTCGAGGACACCGATCTGGATCCTGTCGTCGCGCTGGCGCACGATCATCTGGCGGTCGACGGACTCGCGGCGCGCCAGGAATTCGGCTTCGGTGATCACCTGGCGGCGGCGGCCGGTCTCACGGGACTCGCGGCGGCGTTGTTTCTTGGCTTCAAGGCGGGTGGAGCCCTTGACGCTCGTGACACGGTCGGAGCCGATGGTCGATTCAACATGTGCGCGGGGAGCGCGGACACGGGTCACGGTGTTGGGGGGATCGTCGTCTCCGCCGCCCGTCAACTCCAGGTCCTGATCGCCGCGACGGCGGCGACGGCGGCGGCGTGAAATCACGCCGTCTTCGAGCGCCTCCTCGGCACCGGTTTCCGCCTCCTCCTCGGATTCCGCGGGCGTTTCCTCTCCGGCTTCATCACGTTCGCTGCCACGGCGTCCGCGACGGCCACGGCTCCGACGCCGACGGCGGCTGCCGCCTTCGTCCAGTTGGTTCTCCTCGGACCCTTCCTCGGATTCTGCCCGCGATTCCCCCTCGACGGCGGCCGAACGGATAACGGCGCTCAGGTCAGGTGCCTGGAAGATCATGGAGGTGGCGGAGGCAGGTTCCAGGAACAGCGACGCGAGCGGGCTCGCGGGCTCCGCCTCGACGGCGGCAGCCTCGGTGGTCTTCCCGGGCGCGGGCTCCTCGGCGGTTTCCTCGGGCGCAGGCTCCTCAGCGGCTTCGGCAGCGGAGGTTTCGGCAGGAGCGGCGGCCACAGGAGCTACTTCCGCAGCCGGTGCAGCCTCTTCGACGGCGGGCTCGGCGTTCTTCGCCTTTGTCGTACGACGGCGGCGGGCCGGCTTTTCGGGGGCGGCTTCGGGTTCCGGGGCCGCGTCGGGCGCGTCGGCGACGGCGGCCTCCGGAGCCTCGCCTCCTTGCGGAGCGGCTTCTTCAGGCTTTGTTTCTTCCGGGGCGGTTGTTTCTTCGGACGCGGCTACAGGCGCGGCTTCTTCGGCGAAACCTGGCAACGGCTCGGAGCTTTCGGCCTTCTTTCGAGCCCTGGTCCGCCGGGCTGGAGCTTTGGGCGCTTCCACGTCGCTCACTTCGGCGACGGGCTCTGTGGGGGCCGCGGCAGCTCCGGGGTCGGGGGCTTCATCCGCGGCGACCGTCTTCGGTGCGGCCTTGCGGCGGGTCCGGGCAGCCTTCTTGGGTGCTTCGGGGGTCTCGCTCGACGCCGCATCTTCGGCGGCGGCTACAACTTGCTCATTATCCATATGTGGCAACACTCCTGCCCTTGCGCAACCGCCACATCCGGTGCCCAGAGGGGCAAATATTGTCAAAACCCGCAGGCGTTGACAGAAGTCAGTAGTAGTCTTTCCGGTTCGCACCAGCATGCGGGTGCGGCATCCACGGAAAGCCGGCTTCGCTCCAAACCCGTTGTTCTAATGCCACAACCAGGTGCCGTCCATGGTCACTGCGGCACTGCCGGGGATCATCGGATCTGGGCATGCCTGCATGTGATTGGCGGTCTTGGGAACAAGATACCGGACCGGAATCCGCATGTGGATCGGCTTCCGGCCATGTTCATTCTCTCACATGCCCGCACTCCCGGGCATGAAGCGCACCGTAGAAGCTTCCGTGCCGCCGGGCTTTGCTGGACACGCCCTCCAGCCTCCGCGGCTAGAATCCTCCCAAGAGCAGTCCCCGGTCCCGCGCCGGGCAACCGAGAAAAGGACAGCCAACCATGCCGAGTCCCGCCAGCCCGAACCTGGCCAACAACGATGCCCGCTCGCCCCGGCAGGAAGGCACCGGCAAGAACACCGGGGAAGTAGCCATGCCGCGCATGGTCCGCGACCGGGCCCTTGCCTGGCTCCTGCTTGCCACCGGCGCCGTCGCATGGCTCGCGTCAGGGGCGCTCGTGCTGGAAAAGCTGCAGGTCCTCATGGACCCCAACCACATCACGGCCTGCGATCTTAATCCGTGGGTGTCCTGCGGCAGTGTCATGAAGACGCCGCAGAGTTCGGTTTTCGGTTTCCCGAACATGTTCATCGGCATCGTCGCCTTCGCCGTGATCATCACCACCGCCATGGCGATCTTCGCAGGGGCCAAGTTCGCACGCTGGTATTGGATTGGCTTGCAGACGGGCGTCACACTGGGCTTCATCTTCATCGTCTGGCTGTGGTCCCAGGCACTCTATGTCATTCACATCCTGTGCCCGTTCTGCATGGTGGTGTGGGCATGCATGATCCCGCTCTTCGTCTTCGTAACCATCAGGAACGTGGCGCACGGGGTCATTCCGGCGCCCGCAGGACTGGCAAAGATCCTGAGTGAATCCGGTTGGATCATTTCGGCGCTGCTCTACGTCGGCGTGATCGCCAGCATCTTCTTTGCCTTCATCAACGTGTTCATCGGGACTTCGGGCTACTAAGCACCGCGGGGTCACTTACGGCCCATTCCGGAGCTCCGGATGGACCGTAAGTGACCCCGCGTTCGTTAAAACTAGGCGCCGAACCAGATCTTGATCTCGCGCTCGGCGGAATCCACCGAATCGGAACCGTGGACCAGGTTCTGCTGGACCGCCAGGCCCCAGTCACGGCCGAAGTCGCCGCGGATGGTGCCGGGCGCCGCCGTCGTCGGGTCCGTGGTTCCCGCGAGGGACCGGAAGCCTTCGATCACACGGTGGCCCTCGAAGATGGCAGCGACAACCGGGCCGCTGAGCATGAACTCGACCAGCGGCTCGTAGAACGGCTTGCCCACGTGCTCTTCGTAGTGCTGCTCCAGCAGATCGCGGGTGGCGTTGACCTTCTTCAATTCGACCAGGGAGTATCCCTTGGACTCGATGCGGGCAAGGATGCTGCCGCTCAAGTTGCGGGCGACGCCGTCGGGCTTGATCAGTACAAGGGTGCGCTCAATGCTCACGGTAGCTCCAATGTTGGATGTGTGGGTTTCCCAGCCAGTTTACGGGGTTTCGCTCAGGCGGACTGCCCGGCCGAGTCTTCCCCGTGCGAGGCGTTCCATTCGGCTTGCTCACGGTCACGCTGGACGTTCTCCCGGTCGATCCGCATGCCGGCGCGGATGCCGTACCACCAGCAGGCCGCGAACAGGACTCCCACCACGAACATGGTGGGCTCCACGAAGCCGGAAAGAATCAACACCAACTGCAGTATCCAGCCGATACCGATACCCCATGGCCTGCTGAGCACGGCACAGGCCAGAATCAGCACAACGCTCAGGGAGATACCGAAGGTCAGGATCAGCGCTGGCGACACCTCTCCACGCTTCAGTCCGAAGACGGCCAAGGTGGCGAAGAACGCGACGAAGGCCTCCAGGAGCAGCACGGTCGAAGCGAACATCACCTTCGTGGAGCGACGCTTCTTGGGCATCCCGGGGCGCCATTCGCGCTGGGCTTTGGTGAGTTTGGCCATCTTCAGGACCCGACCTTTCCAAGCAGCATCCGGGCTTCGGCCACCACGGTGATGGAACCCGTGACGAGGACCCCGCCGGCCAGGTCATCATTGGCTTCAGCACGTTCCACGGCCCACTCGATTGCGTCATCAAGCTTCTCGGCGATATGGACGTTTTCCTCGCCAAACCCGAGATCGACGGCGAGATCGGCCAACTGCGCCGCAGGGATGGCCCTCGGTGAGTTGGACTGCGTGAAACAGAACTCCTCAGCCAAAGAACCCAAGGATTCCTTGAGCTGACGCAGGATTTCCTCGGCGTCCTTTTCCTGCAGGACCCCGAGCACCACTACCAGCTTGCTGAAGCTGAAGGCCTCTTCAATTGCTTCGGCCGAGGCGCGGATGCCATCGGGGTTGTGGGCTGCGTCCACGATGATCGTGGGAGCCGTTCGCACCACCTCGAGGCGCCCCGGCGAGCTCACGTTACCGAAAGCCTCGCGCAGGACGTCGCCGTCGAGTTCCTTTTCGCCGCCGCCAAGGAAGGCTTCCAGGGCGGCGACGGCAACTGCGGCGTTTTCGGCCTGGTGGGCGCCGTGCAACGGCAGGAGCAGGTCTTCATAGCGGCCTGCCAGGCCCTGGATCGTCAGGACCTGGCCCCCGACGGCAACCGTGCGGGACTCGACGCCGAATTCGACGCCTTCAAAGCGGAACGGCACCCCGACTTCGCGTGCCTTCTCAAGGAGCACCTGCGCGGCGTCCACTGGCTGGGCCGCGCTGATGAGGAAGCCGCCGGGTTTGATGATTCCGGCCTTCTCGTGGGCGATGTCCTCGGTGGTGTCGCCGAGCAGTTCCGTGTGGTCGAGGGAGATCGGCGTCACCACGGAAACCTGTCCGTCGCCCACATTCGTGGCGTCTGTGACGCCGCCCAGACCCACCTCAATCACCGCGACATTGACGGGCTGGTCCGCGAAGATCGCGAAGCCCAGGATCGTCAGGCACTCAAAGTACGTGAGCCTCGGCTGGCCGTCGGCCTCGAGTTCCTTGTCCACGATTTCGAGGTACGGACGGATCTCGTCCCAGATCCGGACAAAGGTCTCGTCCGGAACCGGCTCGCCGTCGATGCTGATGCGCTCAGTCACCTTCGACAGGTGCGGACTCGTGTAGCGGCCGGTGCTTAAGCCGTGGGCCCGGAGTCCTGCTTCGATCATCCGGGCCGTTGACGTCTTGCCGTTGGTTCCCGTGATGTGGATGATCGGGAAGGCCTTGTTCGGCTCCCCCAGGACATCCATGGCCCGGTACAGGGGGGCGAGCCGCGGCTCCATTTTGTTTTCCGGGGCGCGGCCCAGGAGTTCGGCGTAGACGCTTTCTACGGAGAATTCGTCGCTCATGTACTAGGCCTCGATCTTGGTGACGGTGATCTGCGGTTCGGCCGCGTCGCCGGAGACGACGGGGTCGAGCTTGAGGGACAAGGTTTCGGTCTTGACCAGCTCTTCGTTGGCGCGCAGGGCGTCAACGACGTCATGGACAGCCAGGACCGTGGTGTGAATGCGGTCGCTGACGTTGAGTCCTGCGTCCTTGCGGGCCTGCTGGATGGCGCGGACCATATCGCGTGCCAGGCCTTCGGCGGCTAGTTCCGGAGTGACCTCGGTGTTCAGGACCACGAAGCCGCCGCCCGGAAGCACAGCGACAGCCGCGGACGAACCGTCGGCTGATTCAGCGACGACGGTTTCCAGGGTGTACTCCTGCGGCTCCAACTCAAGACCGCCCGCCGTGACCACACCGGCATCAGAAACGGACCAGTCGCCGGACTTGGAACCCTTGATGGCCAGCTGCACGTTCTTGCCCAGGCGCGGACCGGCTGCGCGGGCATTGACCACGAGTTTCTGCTCGATGCCGAATTCTTCCGGCGACGCCGTAGCGGCGTCCAGGAGCCGGACCGAACGCAGGTTCAGTTCGTCCGCGACGACGGCGGCGAAGCCTTCCAGCGCGTCCGCGCCGGGTGCCACCACAGTGAGTTCCTGCAGGGGCAGGCGCACACGAAGGTTGGCGGCCTTGCGCAGGCTGGAACCGGTGGAGCAGATCTGCTGGACCCGGTCCATGGCCTCGACGAGTTCCGGGTTGGCCGGGAACAGCGACGCCTCCGGCCAGTCAGCAAGGTGCACCGAGCGTCCGCCGGTCAGGCCGCGCCAGATCTCCTCGGACACCAAGGGAAGGAGCGACGCCGAGACGCGGCAGACGGCCTCGAGTGCCGTGTAGAGGGCGTCGAAGGCATCGGTGTTCTCGTCAAAGAAGCGCTGGCGGCTGCGGCGGACGTACCAGTTGGTGAGCATGTCCAGGTAGCTGCGGAGTTCGTCGCAGGCTCCGGAGATGTCGTATTCGTCCAAGCTGGCGGTGATATTGCGGACGAGGTCGCCCGTGTTGGCCAGCAAGTACTGGTCCAGGGTGTCCGTGTAGCCCTCGTACCGCAGCTTGGCGTCATAGCCGGAGCCGCCATTGGCAGCGTTCGTGTACAGCGTGAAGAAGCTGTACACGTTCCACAGCGGCAGGATGACCTGGCGGACGCCGTCGCGGATTCCCTGTTCGGTGACGATGAGGTTGCCGCCGCGCAGAATGGGGCTGGACATCAGGAACCAGCGCATGGCGTCGGAGCCGTCGCGGTCCAGGACCTCGGAGACGTCCGGGTAGTTGCGCAGGCTCTTGGACATCTTCTGCCCGTCGGAACCCAGCACGATGCCGTGGCTGATCACGTTGCGGAAGGCCGGCCGGTCGAAGAGTGCCGTGGACAGGATGTGCAGCATGTAGAACCAGCCGCGGGTCTGTCCGATGTACTCGACGATGAAGTCGGCAGGGTTGTGGGTGTCGAACCATTCCTCGTTCTGGAACGGATAGTGCACCTGGCCGTAGGGCATGGAGCCGGAATCGAACCAGACGTCCAGGACGTCCTCGACCCGGCGCATGGTGGACTGGCCCTCTTCAGGCGAGCGCGGATCGTCAGGGTTCGGCCGGGTCAGGTCGTCGATGAACGGCCGGTGCAGGTCAACCTGGCCGTCCTTGTTCATCGGCAGGCGGCCGAAATCGGCCTCCAGCTCCGCGAGCGAGCCGTAGACGTCCGTGCGAGGGTACTCCGGGTCATCGGACTGCCACACGGGGATGGGCGAGCCCCAGTAGCGGTTGCGGCTGATGGACCAGTCGCGGGCGTTGGCCAGCCATTTGCCGAACTGTCCGTCCTTGACGTTGCCCGGGATCCAGTTGATCTCCTGGTTCAGCTCGGACATCCGGTCCTTGAACTTGGTGACCTCCACATACCAGGAGGACACGGCGCGGTAGATCAAGGGGTTGCGGCAGCGCCAGCAGTGCGGGTAGCTGTGCTCGTAGCTCGCCTGGCGGACGAGGCGGCCGGCGGCGCGGAGAGCCTGCGTGATGGGCTTGTTGGCCTCGAAGACCTGCAGCCCTGCGATTTCGGAGAGGGGCCCGTGCGCGAAAAGGTGGAGGAACTTGGCGCCTTCGTCGACGGAGAGCACCACGGGGATGCCTGCGTCTTCACAGACCTTTTGGTCGTCTTCGCCGTAGGCCGGGGCCTGGTGGACGATGCCCGTGCCGTCGGTGGTGGTGACGTAGTCCGCCACGAGGAAACGCCAGCCGTTCTGGGTGCCGTACTTCTCAGTGTCGGAGAAGTAGTCCCACAGCGGCTCGTACTCCAGGCCGGCCAGCTCGGTGCCGGTGAAGGTGGCCGTGACGGCAGCGGTGGCGGCAGCACCGTCGTCGTAACCGAGGTCCTTGGCATAGGTGCCAAGCAGGTCTGCGGCCAGCAGGAAGCTGCCCGTCACCGGAGCCTCCGCGGAGGCCGCCTTGATCCCGTTGGGACCGGCCGGAACCACAGCGTAGGAGATGTCGGGCCCGACGGCGAGTGCCAGGTTGGTGGGCAGCGTCCACGGCGTGGTGGTCCACGCGAGGGCCTGCACGCCTGCAAGGGACTTGGAGAGTTCCGACTCCCCTGCCTTGATCGGGAAGGTCACGGTGACGGTCTGGTCCTGGCGGTTCTTGTAGACATCGTCATCCATGCGCAGCTCGTGGTTGGAGAGCGGCGTCTCGTCCTTCCAGCAGTAGGGCAGGACACGGTACCCGTTGTAGGTGAGGCCCTTCTCGTGGAGCTGCTTGAAGGCCCAGAGGACGGACTCCATGTACTCGACGTTGAGGGTCTTGTAGTCGTTGTCGAAGTCCACCCAGCGTGCCTGCCGCGTGACGTAGCTCTTCCACTCGTCCGCGTACTTCATCACCGAAGCACGGCAGGCGTCATTGAACTTGTCGATGCCCATCGCTTCGATCTGGGTCTTGTCCGTCATGCCCAGTTGCTTCATGGCCTCGAGTTCAGCGGGCAGGCCGTGGGTATCCCAGCCGAAACGCCGTTCTACGCGCTTGCCGCGCTGGGTCTGGTACCGGCCCACGAGGTCCTTGGCGTAGCCGGTCAGCAGGTGGCCGTAGTGCGGCAGGCCGTTCGCGAAGGGAGGCCCGTCGTAGAACACGAACTCGTTGCTGCCGTCACGGCCCGGATCACGGTTGTCGACGCTGGCTTGGAAGGTGCCGTCTTCATCCCAGTACTTGAGGATGCGCTCTTCGATCTCCGGGAACTTCACGGAGGCGGACACGCCTTTCGAGGTGCCGGAGGGAGCTGTGGAGGCCTTGGGGTAATACGTCATCTCTTCATCCTGGGTTGAGCCGGTGAACACAAAGTTTCATTCAGGATGCGAGGACGGCGCCAGCCGGGTTGTTTCCAACCGTGCC
Organism: Arthrobacter alkaliphilus; assembly: GCF_021483235.1. Classification (GTDB taxonomy): domain Bacteria; phylum Actinomycetota; class Actinomycetes; order Actinomycetales; family Micrococcaceae; genus Arthrobacter; species Arthrobacter alkaliphilus. Next base: position 42,967 of record NZ_JAKEEC010000015.1, read on the forward strand.
GGTACCGCGGTACCACCTCACTTACCGCCGCTGTCACCGCTCCCCCGCGAAGGGAAACCGTTCCGGCGTCGGCCGCTCATTGCTGCTGTGACGGGCTTACCCGTCCGGTTCTACTGACCCTCGTGGTGGCGGGGGCGTTCTTCCGGAAGCTCACCGGTGATGTCCGGGTCAAAGCTTGTGCCACAAGTCTAGCGGCAGCGCCGCCGCGAGCTCCACTTGGGGTATCGGGGCGGCACAACGCCGCGCCCCTAGCCCTTGCGGATCAACTTGTGGGTGGCGGCCTGAGCCACCGGTCGTACAACGATCTCATCCAGGTTGATGTGGTGCGGCAAGGAAACCGCGTACTTGACGACGTCGGCGACGTCCTGCGGCGTGAGGGGCTTCTCGACGCCGGCGTACACCTTGGCTGCCGCGGCGGCATCGCCGAGGCGGTTGAGCGCGAATTCCTCTGTGCGGACGAGGCCGGGTGCCACCTCGATAACGCGGATGTTGTTTTCGGCTTCCTCCAGGCGCAGGGCGCCGGTCATGGCGTGCTGGGCGAACTTGGCCGCGTTGTAGCCGCCGCCGCCCTCGTAGGCCGTGAGTCCCGCCGTCGAGGTCAGGTTCAAGACGGTGCCCTCGCCGTTGGCCCGAAGCATCGGGAGGAAGGCCCGGATCAGCTTCAGGGTGCCGAGCACGTTGACCTGGTACATCCACTCCCAGTCCTGGGTCTGCGCATTGCCCAGGGTGTCAGCGCCCCGGGCGCCGCCGGCAATGTTGATGAGCGTATCCGCTCCCCCTGCTTCGGTGACGGCTGAGAGCAACGCCGCAACGTCGTCGTCGTTGGTGATGTCCGCGGCGAACGGCACGGCGCCGCTCTCGGCGGCGAGCGCCTCGAGCCGCTCGGCACGGCGGGCGACGGCGAATACCTTCCAGCCGTCGGCGGCGAGGGCCCGTACTGTGGCTTCACCGATTCCCGTGCTGGCGCCGGTCACTACTGCGGTCTTCGTCTGTGCTTCCTCAGTCATGGCACCACCCTAGCGTGGACCATGTCCCGGTGCTGGCGGGTCAAGTGACAGCCGTCATCGGCTGCTTCGTCATAGATGCGCTTCACCACGAAAACGTCTTTGAGTTCCGCCATGAGCCGGATGTTACTTCAACGTGGTGCACTTGGTACCGCCGTTGATGAAACAATGGGTCAATGGCTGAATCAACGCAGGGTACAGACACGCCCGCCACCGCCCCCATCAACGTTCCCGACAAGCCGGCCCTTGAAGGCCTCGAGGCTGCCCTGACGCAGCGCTGGCTGGACGAAGGAACCTACAAGTTCAACCCGGACACCACGCGCCAGCAGGTCTACTCGATCGACACTCCCCCGCCCACGGCATCCGGTTCGCTCCACGTGGGCCACATGTTCTCGTTCACGCAGACGGACGTCCAGGCCCGCTACATGCGCATGACCGGCAAGAACGTGTTCTACCCGATGGGCTGGGACGACAACGGCCTGCCTACCGAACGTCGTGTCCAGAACTACTACGGCGTCCGCTGCGATCCCGCCATTCCGTACAACGCCGACTACCGCCCGCCGGCACAGCCCGCGAAGAACCAGCGCGATTTCGACGTCGTTTCCCGCCGGAACTTCATCGAACTCTGCGAGGAACTCGCCGTCGAGGACGAGAAGGTCTTCGAGAACTTGTTCCAGACCCTCGGCCTGTCCGTTGACTGGGACCTCACCTACCGCACCATCGACGACACGTCCCGTGCCGTGTCCCAGCGCGCATTCCTGACGAACCTGAAGGCCGGGGACGCCTACATGGCCGAGGCGCCGACGCTGTGGGACGTGACGTTCCGGACCGCCGTCGCGCAGGCCGAACTCGAGGACCGCGAGGTCGCTGGCGCCTACTACCGCTACCCCTTCTTCACCGCTGACGGCGAGAAGATCTACATCGAGACGACGCGTCCGGAACTCCTGGCCGCGTGCGCCGCGTTGGTGGCAAACCCCGACGACGAACGGTACCAGCCGCTGTTCGGCAAGACCGTCAGGTCCCCCCTGTTCGACGTCGAGCTCGAGGTTAAAGCCCACCCCCTCGCCAAAGCCGACAAGGGCTCCGGCATCGCCATGGTCTGCACGTTCGGCGACCTGACCGACGTCACGTGGTGGCGCGAGCTCCAGTTGCCCACGCGCGCCATCATGGGCCGCGACGGCCGCATCATCGCTGAGACGCCCGAGTGGATCACCACCGACGCCGGCAAGGAAGCCTACGCGGCGATTGCCGGCAAGACCGCGTTCTCTGCCAAGGAGGCGGTGGTCGAGCTTCTCATCGCCGCCGACTTGCTGGATGGCGAACCCAAGAAGATCACGCACCCCGTGAACTTCTTCGAAAAGGGCGACAAGCCCCTTGAGGTTGTCACCTCGCGCCAGTGGTACATCCGCAACGGCGGACGGGACGAGGACCGTCGCGAACGGTTGATCGCGCGCGGTCACGAGATCGAGTTCCACCCGTCCTTCATGCGCTCCCGCTACGAGAACTGGATCTCCGGACTGAACGGCGACTGGCTGGTTTCCCGCCAGCGCTTCTTCGGTGTGCCGATCCCGGTCTGGTACCCGCTGGATGGCCAGGGCAACCCGGACTACGAAAACCCCATCCTGCCGTCCGACGAGTCCTTGCCCGTGGACCCCGCGGCGGACGCTGCCCCCGGCTACGACGAGTCCCAGCGCGAGCAGCCCAACGGATTCATCGGCGACGCGGATGTCCTGGATACGTGGGCCACGTCGTCGTTGACCCCGCAAATCGTTGGCGGCTGGAGCCGTGACGAGGAACTGTTCAGTAAGGTCTATCCCTTCGACCTCCGTCCGCAGGGCCACGACATCATCCGCACCTGGCTCTTCTCCTCGGTGGTGCGGGCAGATGCCCTGCAGAACAGCGCGCCGTGGAACCACGCAGCCATCTCGGGCTGGATCCTGGACCCGGACCGGAAGAAGATGTCCAAGTCCAAGGGCAACGTGGTTGTTCCCACCGATGTCCTGAACGAATTCGGTTCTGACGCTGTCCGCTACTGGGCCGCCTCGGCGAAGCTTGGCGCGGACACCGCCTACGAGATAGCCCAGATGAAGATCGGCCGCCGCTTGGCCATCAAGCTGCTCAACGCCTCGAAGTTCGTGTTGAACCTGGGCGCAACCGAGAACTCGGTGGTCGGCTCTGACTTGTCCGTCCTGAGCAACCCCTTGGACCGCGCACTGCTCGCCCAGCTGGCTGATGTGGTGGCCCAGTCCACCAAGGCCTTCGACAACTACGATTACGCCCGCGCCCTCCAGATCACGGAATCATTCTTCTGGCAGTTCACGGACGACTACGTCGAACTCATCAAGGACCGCGCGTACGGCGCAGCGGGCGAGGCTGAGCAGGCATCCGTCCTCGCTGCCCTTGCCACCACGCTCGATTCCCTGTTGCGCCTGTTCGCACCGTTCCTGCCCTTCGCCACGGAAGAGGTCTGGAGCTGGTGGCGCGCGGGTTCGGTCCACCGCGCAGCGTGGCCGGCGGCGGTGGAAATCGCCGACGGCGACACCACCATGCTGGGCACGGTCGGCGTCGCGCTGAGCGGCATCCGCAAGGCCAAGTCGGAGGCCAAGGTCAAGCAGCGCACCGCGGTCCTCTCAGCCACCATTACCGCCACCGAATCGTTTGTGGCACAGCTGGAAGCCGGACTGGGAGACCTGAAGGCTGCTGCGAACGCGCAGGAGATTTCACTGGCGGCCGGCGACGGCGAGCTGACGGTGAGCGACGTGGTCCTGGCACCGGCCGAGGAGCCCGCCCAGGCGTAGTTTGGAAGGGCCCGAATTTCCGGGCAAAGGGGAAGCCCCATCAGCGTTTAGCCGTTGGTGGGGCTTCGACTTTTCGGCTGCCTGGTGACGTCTTGGCAGTCTGGCGGAATCCTCGGACTTTCAGGTCTTCCCACCCCGTCACAGGTGGCCTGCATCCAACTTTGCCGAAGGCTGCGTCAGATGCATATCACTGAATCTCTGGCTTCCGTGTCCCTCTTCTTTCGAAGTGGGTAACTTCTATTCTTGACCCGCTCCCAGGCCAGCACAAGGTCCATCCGGGAACTACTGGCCTGTAATTCCGCGGCCTCGCGGCGGGCCTCCGGGTGCTGGGCGCGGGTGCTTTGTGGCACAGTGTTGCTATGCCAGAACTTCCCGAAGTGGCCGGGCTGACTGCCTTTCTGGGCAGGAATCTCCTCGGTGCCGAACTGACGAAGGTCCAAATCACCTCCTTTGCGGTACTGAAGACAGCCGATCCACCGTACTCGGCTCTGGAAGGCCGCAAAATCGTTGGCGTGGGACGCTTCGGAAAGTTCGTCAGCCTCGACGCCGAGGGCATCCATTTCGTCTTCCACCTGGCCAAGGCCGGCTGGCTCCGCTACACGGAGCACCCATCGCAGACCCAATTGCGGATGGGCGGCAGCAATATTGCCGCGAGGCTGGGCTTCACCAAGAGCGACGGTTCAACCCACGTCGGAGTGGACCTGACCGAGGCCGGAACCAAGAAAAGCCTTGCCGTCTACGTGGTGCGCAGCCCCTTGGACGTGCCAGGGATAGCGACCCTCGGCCCGGACCCGCTGAGCCCGGCCTTCACGGAGGAGACCCTGGCCGGGATTCTTTCGGCAAGCGCGCAGCAGATCAAGGGACTCCTTCGGAGCCAAAGCGTCATCGCGGGCATCGGAAACGCTTACAGTGACGAGATCCTTCACGCAGCGCGGATTTCACCGTTCGCGATCGCCAAGTCCCTGGACAAGGACACAACCCGTGTCCTCTATCAGTCGATCGAAAGCGTCCTGGGTGCGGCTGTTGAGGCCGCCGTCGGGAAAGCCTCCAGCGAACTCAAGGACACAAAGCGGAACACCATGCGCGTCCACGGCAAGGCCGGCCAGCCTTGCCCGGTATGCGGGACCACGATCCGCGAGGTGTCCTTTGCGGACACTTCGTTGCAGTACTGCCCTGGCTGCCAGACGAACGGAAAGATCCTGGCGGACCGTCGAACGTCGAAATTCCTGAAATAGCCGCAGCTGAGACCAGTGGGCAGCCAGGGCGGCCTGGTTGAGACCGGTCTAGTTGAATTCCGGGCTTTCCGTGCGGCTGCGCTTGAGTTCGAAGAAGTGTGGGTAGCCGGCCAAGGTGACGGTGGCATCCCAGATCCGGCCGGCTTCCTCGCCGCGCGGAATCCGCGTGAGGACAGGGCCGAAGAAAGCGGTGCCGTTGACGGCGACCACGGGCGTGCCGACGTCCTGGCCCACCAGCGAAATACCGGACTCATGGCTCGCACGCAGTTCGGCGTCGTATTCGTCCGAATCGGCGAAGCGGGCCAAATCGGCGGGCAGGCCCGTTTCAGACAGCGCCTTGGAGATGACCTCGGCGAAATCCGAGATGCCTTCGTGGTGGATGAGGGAACCCATCGCGTCGTACAGCGGCTTGATGTATTGGTCGCCGTGCAGCTCGCGGGCGGCGATGATGACCCGGACAGGTCCCCAGCCCTGCTTCATTTTCTCCATGTATTCGGCAGGCAGGTCGCGGCCTTCATTGAGCACCGAGAGGCTCATGACGTTCCAATTGGTCTCGATGCCGCGGACGTCTTCCACTTCAGCGATCCAGCGTGACGTCACCCAGGCGAAGGGGCACAGCGGATCGAACCAGAAGTCGACCTTGTTTGCGGTCTGCTCGGGCACAGGGAACTCCTTTGATAGGCATAAGGGGCGCGGCTCACCAGACGTAAAAGTTGTCCGGCACCAATCATGCCAACCCAGGGCTAAGCGGACTTATTCCGACGCTTTGCTATGACCTCGTGCGCGATCATGGTGGGTTGGCCCTTCTTGTTCACCGCGTCGGCGGTGATGACGACGCTCGCGATGTCGTCCCTGCTGGGGAGATCGAACATGACCGGCAGCAGGACTTCCTCCAGGATGGCGCGCAGCCCGCGGGCTCCGGTTCCGCGTTCAAGGGCCTGGTCCGCGATCGAGTCCAGGGCGTCGTCGTCGAAGGACAGCTCCACCCCGTCCAGTTGGAACATCTTCTGGTACTGCTTGATGAGCGCGTTCTTGGGCTTGGAAAGAATCTGGATAAGCGCCGAACGGTCAAGGTTGGACACAGTGGTGATCACAGGCAGGCGTCCGATGAATTCCGGAATCAACCCGAACTTCAGCAGATCCTCCGGCATCACCTCGCCGTAGCTGTCCGCGTTGTCCTTCACCTCGTTGAGCGGCGCCCCGAAGCCAATCCCCTTGCGGCCGGACCGCGATCCAATGATCTCCTCGAGCCCGGCGAACGCACCGGCAACAATGAACAGCACATTGGTGGTGTCGATCTGGATGAATTCCTGGTGCGGGTGTTTACGGCCGCCCTGCGGCGGTACCGAGGCCACGGTGCCTTCGAGTATCTTGAGCAGCGCCTGCTGCACGCCCTCGCCGGACACATCGCGCGTGATGGACGGGTTCTCGCTCTTGCGCGAAATCTTATCGATCTCGTCGATGTAGATGATGCCTTGTTCGGCCTTCTTGACGTCGTAGTCCGCGGCCTGGATGAGCTTCAACAGGATGTTTTCGACGTCTTCGCCGACGTATCCGGCCTCGGTCAAGGCCGTGGCGTCCGCGACAGCGAAGGGGACATTCAGCCGGCGGGCCAGGGTTTGTGCCAAGTAGGTCTTGCCGCAGCCCGTGGGACCGATCAGCAGGATATTGGACTTGGCGATCTCCACGTCTTCATGGTGTCCGCCTTCACCAAGGCCGGTCTTTGGTGCATGGCCGGCCTGGATGCGCTTGTAGTGGTTGTAGACCGCGACGGCGAGTGAGCGTTTCGCGGGCTCCTGGCCAATGACGTATTCCTGCAGGAAGTCAAAGATTTCCCGCGGCTTGGGCAACTCGAAGCTACCCAGATCCGACACCTCGGCGAGTTCTTCTTCAATGATCTCGTTACAGAGCTCAATGCACTCGTCGCAGATATACACGCCGGGCCCGGCAATCAGCTTCCGAACCTGCTTTTGGCTCTTTCCGCAGAAAGAACACTTCAGCAGGTCCGTGCTCTCGCCAATCCGAGCCATATGGGAATCCCTTCGTTTCATGCGGGTGGCGCGGACCCGTACGGATCCGCGACTTCGCGCCGATCGCAGCGGGGGCGCCACCATGACAACTTCCACTGTAGGACACAATGGGCTGCTTGGGTTGGACCAGAACGCCGATGCGGTCCATATTTCCTGAACCGCACCGGCGTCGGGTTGTGGCCAGTTACCTGGCGATTGCCTGGGACTTGATCTTGCGGGAATCCAGCACCTGGTCGATCAATCCGTAGTTCATCGCCTCGGCGGCGGTGAGGATCTTGTCGCGCTCGATATCGTTGTTGACCTGCTCCGGCGTCCGCCCGGAGTGCTTGGCAAGCGTCTCCTCGAGCCATGAGCGCATGCGCATGACTTCTGCGGCCTGAATCTCGAGGTCCGAAGCCTGGCCCCCCTGGCCGCCGGACAGCGACGGCTGGTGAATCAGAACCCTGGCGTTGGGCAGTGCGAGGCGCTTGCCCGGAGTACCGGCCGCAAGCAGGACGGCAGCGGCGCTGGCCGCCTGGCCCAGGCAAACGGTCTGGATCTCGGGACGGATGTACGTCATCGTGTCGTAGATCGCCGTCATGGCCGTGAACGAGCCGCCCGGCGAGTTGATGTACAGCGTGATGTCGCGGTCCGGGTCCGTTGACTCAAGCACCAGCAGCTGGGCCATGATGTCATCGGCGGAGGCGTCGTCAACCTGCACGCCGAGGAAGATGATGCGGTCCTCGAAGAGCTTCGTGTACGGGTCCTGGCGCTTGAAGCCGTAGGGCGTGCGCTCCTCGAATTGCGGGAGGACGTAGCGGCTGGACGGGAGATTACCGGCAGACCATCCAAAGTTGTAGTTCATTTTCATTGCTCCTGATCTGAATGTTTCTTGGTGCCGGTTACTTCTCGGAAGTCGACGAGTTGGCCGTGCCGCCGCCACCAGCCACAGAGCCTGCGTGGGCGGAGATCTTGTCGAAGAAGCCGTACTCGAGCGCCTCGGTGGCCGTGAACCACTTGTCACGGTCGTTGTCCTTGAGGATGGTCTCCACGGTCTGTCCGGTCTGTTCGGCCGTCAGCTCTGCCATGACCTTCTTCATGTGAAGGATCAGCTCCGCCTGGATCTTGATGTCCGACGCCGTGCCGCCAATGCCGCCGGAAGGCTGGTGCATCAGGATGCGGGCGTTCGGCGTGGCATAGCGCTTGCCCTTGGTGCCCGAGGACAGGAGGAACTGTCCCATGGAGGCCGCGAGGCCGGTGGCGACCGTGACGACGTCGTTCGGGATGAACTGCATGGTGTCGTAAATGGCCATGCCGGCGGTCACGGAGCCGCCGGGAGAGTTGATGTAGAGGTAGATGTCCTTCTCAGGGTCTTCGGCCGAGAGGAGGAGCAGCTGGGAGCAGATCGCGTTGGCGTTTTCGTCGCGGACTTCGGATCCGAGCCAGATGATGCGCTCTTTCAGCAGGCGGTTGTAGATGTAGTTGTCCTGGGCCGCTGGATCGACGGTTGCCATCCTGGGGGCCTCTGCGTGCTGTGACATAAGTACTTACCTCTCGCTGGTGACAGGGCCGTTGCTGAACTTGGCATCCCTGATCTTCACTACTTGGACACTAACCGTTTTCCACGGCGATTTGTTCTCCCAAATCGCGCTGTTCGCTGACGGCGCACGATTGCGGAAGCGGGCACTTTGCGCGCTTCCGCGGCTTAAACGAATCCGCCCCCGGATCATGGATCCGGGGGCGGATTGAGTTGAAACTAGAACTTCACTGCGGCAGGGTCGTCGCTCGGAACAACTGCTGCTTCTTCAGCTTCAGCTGCTTCTTCAGCTGCTTCCCCTGCGGGGGCCTCTTCGCCGGCGGGACGCACGAAGTCGCTGAGGTCAACCTTGTTGCCTTCGGAGTCGACAACCTCGGCCTGGCCGAGGACAACTGCGAGAGCCTTACGGCGACGGACCTCGGAAACCATCATGGGAACCTGGCCGCTCTGGTCGATGATCTGCGCGAACTGGTTCGGGTCCATGCCGTACTGGCTTGCCGTGGAGACGATGTAGTCGATCAGCTCGTTCTGGCTGACACTGACCTCTTCCTTGTCGGCAATAGCGTCGAGGATGATCTCGTTCTGGAAGGCGCGGGCGGTGTTGGCCTTGACCTCGGCGCGGTGCTCCTCGGTGTCGTGCTCACCTTCACCGTGGGCGTTCTCCTGGCTGAAGTGTGCCTCGAGCTGCTCTTCGACCACGGAATCGGGAACCGGAACCTCGATGAGCTCTACGAGCTTGTCCAGGACCTTGTCGCGGGCCTCGACGCCCTGGCCGACGACCTTGGACTCAGCGGCCTGCTTGGCGAGGTCTTCACGGAGCTCGGCAAGGGTGTCGAACTCGGACGCCAACTGGGCGAAGTCGTCGTTGGCCTCAGGAAGCTCGCGCTCCTTGACGGTCTTGACAGCAACCTTGACCTGGGCTGCTTCGCCGGCGTGGTCGCCGCCAACCAGCGTGGTGTCGAAGATTGCTTCTTCGTCGGCGGAAAGGCCGGTCACGGCCTCGTCGAGGCCCTCAAGCATGGTGCCTGCGCCCACCTGGTAGGAAAGGCCCGTTGCGGAGTCGATCTCGGCGCCGTCGATCGTGGCGGTGATGTCGATGGTCAGGAAGTCACCATCGGCAGCCGGGCGGTCAACGGACTTCAGCGTGCCGAAGCGGCCGCGAAGCTCGTCGAGGGCCTTGTCGACGTCGGCGTCGGAGGACTCAGCGGCGGCAACCTCTACCTTGATGCCGGCGTAGTCGGGGAGCTCAACCTCGGGACGGACATCGATCTCAACCTGGAACTTCAGTTCACCGTCGGTCGAGGACGGGTCCGGAACCTCGGTGATTTCAACCTCGGGACGGCTCAGCGGGCGGACGCCGGTTTCCTGGACGGCAGCCTGGTACCAGCCGTTGAGGCCATCGTTGATGGCCGTCTCCAGTACGTAGCCACGGCCGACGCGCTGGTCAATCAGCTTGGACGGAACCTTGCCCTTGCGGAACCCGGGAACCTGGATCTGCGAAGCAACGGTCTTGTAAGCGGCATCGATGCTCGGCTTCAGTTCCTCAAAGGGAACCTCAACGTTGAGCTTGACCCGCGTGGCGGTGAGGTTCTCGACAGCGCTCTTCACAGTCTAAGTACTCCTGGTTTTGTGGGATGGGTTTCTGCCGCGTCCCGGATCGGAACAGGCACACAGAGTCGGGGTGACAGGATTTGAACCTGCGACTTCCTGCTCCCAAAGCAGGCGCTCTAGCCAAGCTGAGCTACACCCCGTGAATGCACAGGACAGTCTACGGGCATCACGCGGGAGAATGCACATTTGACACTTGGCCCCTGAATTGGGTTTAGTTATATCCGGCTTCAACAGCCACCGGAAAGATGCGCGGACAACTCTCCTAAAACCGCTCTGATAGGGTTTAAAGAGTTCCCAGCAGTCTTGTCCCGGGGACGTAGCTTAATGGTAAAGCCTCAGTCTTCCAAACTGATTACGCGGGTTCGATTCCCGTCGTCCCCTCCACGGAACGAAGGGCCCCTCAGCGCATGAGGGGCCCTTCGTGTCTCCGGGTGTATGCCCCGGTGCAGCGCCCCCGACTTCAGTTCTGGCAGCCGGGGCACCAATAGAGTTTGCGCGCAGCGAGCTCGGCCATCCCCACTGTTTCGCCGCACCGCAGGCACGGCTGTCCCTGCCGCTTGTAGACGAAGTGCGCCTCGCCGTCGGCCGCTCCTGCTTTGCCGCCGGTCCAAAGAGCCGGCGGGGTGGTAACAATCCTGCCGTCGCGGACGCCGTCGGACATGGCGGCCACGGTGTCGTCCCACAAGCGGCCGGCGGTTTCGGGGCTGAGCGAGCTGCCCGGAGTCCACGGATCGACGCCTTGGCGGAACAGCACCTCCGCGCGATAGATATTGCCGATTCCTGCCACGATTGCCTGGTCCATGAGGAGAAGCCCGACGGCGGTCTTGCGGCGCAGCACGCGGCGGATGAACTCCTCGCGGTCGCCTGGGCGGTTGTGCAGCGGATCGGGACCCAAGCGTGCCAGGACGGCGGCGGCCTCCGCTTCCGTGATCGCCGCGCACGTCGTGGCCCCCCGGAGGTCCGCCCACCCGTTCGCTGATACGAGCCGCACCCGCACGGCACCCACAGGCGCGGGTGGACCCTCGTAGCCGCTTCCGGGATTCCCGGCGCCGGCTTGCGGGAAGGTTTCCCGTTCGCCGATCCGCCGCGGAGCCCCGATGCTCGATGCCCCGGTGAAGGATTCGTCGCCACCGAAGCTCCACGCACCGTAGAGACCTAGGTGGACATGCAGGAGGACCCCGTGGTCAAAACGCAGGAAGAGCTGCTTGCCGTGTGCCGTCGCCTCGAGCAGTTCGTGGCCGTCCAAGATCGCCGCACCCGCGGTGAAACGGCCTTGGGGGCTGGAGACCGCCAACACGCGGCCGGCGAAAACATCCTGGAACTGGCGTGCCAGGCGATGGATGGAATGCCCTTCAGGCATTACGCGACGATTTCGCCGGTGTTCTCGTAGATGGCGATCTTTCCGATGCGGCGGACGTGGCGTTCGTCGTTGCTGAACGGTTCTTCCAGGAAAGCCTCGATCAGTTCGGTGGCTTCCTCGACGGTGTGCTGGCGGCCTCCGACGGCAACCACGTTCGCGTCGTTGTGCTCCCGGGCGAGCTTCGCAGTGGAAAGGTTCCAGGCCAGGGCGGCCCGGATGCCCTTGACCTTGTTCGCGGCAATCTGTTCGCCGTTTCCGGATCCGCCCAGGACGATGCCCAGTGCGTGGATGCCGGCCTTTTGGTCAGCTACGACGGCGGCGGCGGCGTTGATGCAGAACGAGGGGTAGTCATCGAGCGCGTCGTACACCTTGGGGCCGTGGTCGACGACGTCGTAGCCTTTGGCGGTCAAGTGGCTCACGAGGTGGGCGCTAAGCTCCATGCCGGCGTGGTCCGTGGCAATGTGGACGCGGGGTGTGGTCACAGGATGTCCATTCAGTCTGGCGCGCGAACGCGGCAAAGCCGGGCGCGGCGGTGAGGGATGCGGTTCCTAGGTTACTAGGATCGCGCCCCGCCCCACCTCTTAAGACAACGACGACCTCTTAAGACAACGACGGCGGGCCCGCCGGCTTGCGGCGCTCAAGGCACCGGAGGCTGCTCGCCGCGCTGGGCGCGTGCCGCGACGCGGTTCAGGATACCGGCGAGCCGGTCCGCTGCGGCCGCGGTTCCCGCGCTGAACGCCACCCTGCGGCCGCTGACTTGGCGGACGACGACGGCGGGGCCGCTGCTGACGAGCATGGCCGTCGCTCCTGCGTGGTGCCGGAGTCCCCAGCCGCCAAAGTCTGCTGCCCTGACTTCCTGGGCGGCTGCACCCGCAATGTCCACGGCCGGCACTGTGAGGACCCGCAGGATTCCGGCAACGAAGACCTGCACTCCTCCCCTGTCGGCGCGCACCCGGACGAAGAGGAAACATGCTCCAAGGACCGCGGCCGCTGCCAACAATGCACCCAACCACGGCACAGCAATCGCGATCAGCATGGCCGGGAACAAGGTGGCAACGCAGATCATCACGAACACCGAACTCCGCGCATGGACCCAGAGCAGCATGGAATCCTCCTCAAGCCCGGGATCCTGTGCCTTGATCCTTTCGGCTTCGAGGGCGGCGTCGTCTTCGGGGGTCCAATGGGGATCGGGCTTGAAAGCCATCATCATGACCACACCCAGGGGAAGTGCCGCCCCCGCGCCCAGGGCGAGCACGGTTGCATCAACGTGCGAGCTTCGGGCATCCGCGAGGCCTGCTTGCCCCACGAGTCCGGCCGCCAGCACCGCTGTGATGAAGAGGCTCACCATGAGGCCCATGCCCATCATGACCCTGCGCATGATCACTGGCCGGGCAAGGGGAACAGCCTGGATAAACACCAGCCAACCCGCGATCACCAGAACCGCTCCCCCGCCGAGAACGTAGGCAAGAAACGGCGCAAAGCTGACTCCGCCGTCGGCGTTCCAGGCGATGGCCACAGGGTCGGGAAGGTTGTTGCGCAACATGAGTGCGCACACGGCAAATGCGGCGGCCAGCAGCAATGGAAATGCCACCGCAAAGCGGAGCGCCCGGAGGTCAAACGAGTCGCGCATCTTTCCCATGTCCCCACGCTACCCCGCCCGGGCGACACTGTGATCTGGCTTCCTTGCCAAGCCGGAATCAAGTGAAAGAATGACTTCACAGCGCCGGCGCTGGCTGAAACCAACCGGCTTCCCGAAACCATTCTTGGAGGCAAACCTTGCCAGGCCTGAACCTGACGCGCGCCGAAGCCGGACAGCGCGCAGAATTGCTCACGGTGGACTCGTACGACGTCACGCTGGACCTGACGAAGGGCGCCAAGGTCTTCGGCTCCACCACCGTGGTGAAGTTCTCCGCCGTCGAAGGTTCCTCGAGCTTCATCGACGCGATCACGGAAACCGTGCACCGCGTGACGCTGAACGGCACCGAACTCGACCCTGCGGAAGTCTCCGATGGCGTGCGCATCCAACTGCCCGGCCTCGCCGCCGAGAACGAACTGACCGTGGTGGCCGATGCCCCCTACATGAACACCGGTGAGGGCCTGCACCGGTTCGTGGACCCGGTAGACAACGAGGTCTACCTCTACACGCAGTTCGAGGTGCCGGATTCCCGCCGCATGTTCGCAGTGTTCGAGCAGCCGGACCTGAAGGCCGCATTCACGTTCACGATCACCGGGCCTTCGCATTGGGACGTCATTTCCAACTCACCCACTCCCGCGCCGGTGGAAACCACCCCGGGGGACGACGGCACTGCGCGCTCGGTCTGGCGTTTCGCCCCTACCCCCCGCATCTCTTCCTACGTCACGGCCTTGATCGCAGGCCCGTACCAGTCGGTCCGCAGCAAGGTCACGAGCTCCGATGGCCGCGTCATCCCGCTCGGGGTGTTTGCCCGCAAGTCCCTCATGCAGTACCTCGACGCCGACAACATCTTCGAACTGACCCGCCAAGGGTTTGAGTTCTTCGAGGCCCAGTTCGGGTTCCCGTATCCCTTCGAGAAGTACGACCAGCTCTTTGTTCCCGAGTTCAATGCCGGGGCCATGGAAAACGCCGGCGCCGTGACCATCCTCGAGGGCTACGTATTCCGCGGAAAGGTTACCGGCGCCCAAATCGAACGCCGCGCCATCACCGTGCTGCACGAGCTGGCCCACATGTGGTTCGGTGACCTCGTCACGATGCGCTGGTGGAACGACCTTTGGCTCAACGAGTCCTTTGCCGAATACATGTCCCACTTGGCCGCGGTCGAAAACACCGAATTCGACCGGGCCTGGACCACTTTCGCCTCGGTGGAAAAATCCTGGGCGTACCGGCAGGACCAATTGCCCACGACCCACCCGATTTTTGCGGAAATCAACGATCTCCAGGACGTCGAAGTGAACTTCGACGGCATCACCTACGCCAAGGGAGCTTCCGTGCTGCGGCAGCTGGTCGCCTGGGTTGGCCCGGAACAGTTCATGGCCGGCGTCCGCGAATACTTCCGGAAGCATGCCTGGCGGAACACCGAACTGGTGGACCTCATGCGGGAACTCGAAGCTGCCAGCGGCCGCGACTTGGAACAGTGGGGCAAACTCTGGCTGGAGACCGCCGGCGTCAACACCCTCTCCCCTGAGATCCAGGTAGACGCAAGCGGCACCATCACGTCTTTTGCGATCGTGCAGACGGCTATCGACGAGCAGCCCACGCTTCGCCCGCACCGCCTCGCTGTTGGCTTTTACGACTTGTCAGCCAACGGCAAACTTGAGCGGACCCACAGGGAGGAGCTCGACGTCGACGGTGCCCGGACCGAGGTCCCTGCCCTTGGCGGAAAGGCGCGTCCGGACCTGATCCTGCTCAATGACGATGACCTGGCCTACGCGAAGGTGCGCCTCGACCCCGCATCTTTGGCCACCGCGAAAGCCCACCTGAAGGACTTCGCCAAGAGCCTGCCCCGCACCCTCGTGTGGGGCTCGGCTTGGGACGCGGCCCGCGACGGCGAAACCCCGGCCCGCGGCTACGCCGAGCTGATCCTGGCGAACATCGCGTCCGAGACCGATTCTTCAGTGATCCAGACCCAACTCCGCCAGCTGGCCACCACCCTGACGTACTACGTCGCAGCCGAGCACAAGGATGCCGCCACTGCGGCCGCGGCGGACACACTCTGGGAGCTTTCGACTACCGCAGCCGCCGGGTCGGACGCCCAGCTTCAATTCGTGAAGTCCTTCGCCCTGCTTGCCTCGACCAGCTCCCAATTGGACACGGTCCAGGCTGTCCTGGACGGCAGCACCGCCCTCGACGGTCTGATCGTCGACCAGGACTTGCGTTGGGAGCTCCTCACCTCCCTCGTGGTGGGCGGGCGCCACGGCCAGGACCGGATCGACGCCGAGCTCGAGCGCGACCACACGGCCAATGGCCAGAACGCCGCAGCCTTGGCGACGGCGGCCCTTCCCACTCCCGAGGCAAAGGCCGAGGCATGGAGGAAGATCGTTGAGACAGGCGAACTCTCCAACGCCATTCAAGGCTCCGCAGTCACGGGCTTCACCAGGGTGCTTGACACCTCCTTGCTGGAGCCGTACGCCGAAAAGTACTTCGAGGCGGTCCCGGAGATTGTTGCCAACCGCACCCACGCGCTGGCCCAGCAGATCGTCGTCGGGCTCTACCCCGCCCAACTGACAACGCAGGCCACGGTTGACCGCACGGACAAGTTCCTCGCGGAGCTTCCGGCGGACAGCAGCGCCCTGCGCCGCATGATGCTCGAAAACCGCGACGGCGTGGCCCGGGCTTTGAAGGCCCGCGCGGCGGACGTCTGACGCACCGCCGCTAGAATTTCCGCATGAGCTTGGACGAGCACCACTACTCCCTGACCGTGCGCTGGACCGGAAACCTGGGTACCGGAACATCCAGCTACCGTGCCTACGCCCGGGACCACGACGTCGAGATCCCCGGCCTGCCCGTCCTGAAGGGCTCCTCCGACCCCACCTTCCATGGCGACCGCAGCCGGTACAACCCCGAACAATTGCTCCTCACGGCGCTCTCCCAGTGCCACATGCTCTCGTTCCTGCATGTCGCGGTCAAACACGGGGTGGTCGTCACCGAGTACGTGGACCACGCCGAAGGCATGATGCGGCTCAACCGCGATGGGAGCGGCCAGTTCGAGAAGGTCACGTTGAAGCCGCACGTCACAATTGCCGACCCGGCCCATCTTTCGCTTGTAGACGAATTGCACCATGAGGCAAACCAGGTCTGCTTTATCGCCAGGAGCGTGAATTTTCCCGTGCTGCACGAGCCGAGCACTGCGGCGGCCGCGGGCTAGGCCGGATGCCAGGGAAGCCGCTCCCCAAGAATCACGATGCGGATCCCGGCACGCTCCGGCGCTAGGGTTGAACGTGGACAAAGTGTTCAGCGCCCGGCAATCAAGGGCTTGGCGAACAATTGGATCCCGTGAGGAGCATTCCCGCATATGAACGTCGCTTCGTCGACCGACAACATCGTGGCCGATGCAGCCAAGATCGATTACGCGTCCATCTTGGTGACGATAGGCATTGGGTTGGTGTTCTGGGTTGTGGCCCGGTTCATCATCCTGCGCATTACCCGCCGAGTGGCGGAGGGCACAAGCCTCTTCAAGAAACCCCATTTCAGGTGGGTCCAGCCCGCTTTCCGGGCGCTCGACCATGAGCGCCGCGCCCAACGCGCCCACACCATCGGCTCGCTGCTGACAAGCGTGCTCAGCGTTGTTGTGGTGGTCATCGTCGCCATCTACGTCCTCAAATACCTGAATGTGGATATCGCTCCACTGCTCACCAGCGTCGGCATTTTGGGTGTGGCCATTGGCTTCGGCGCCCAACAGCTCATCCGCGATTTCCTGTCCGGCATCTTCATCACCATCGAGGACCAGTTCGGGATCGGCGACGTGATCGTCACCACCGAAGTGATCGGCACCGTTGAGTCCGTGGGACTCCGGATCACACGGCTCCGGGCCGAAGACGGGGCCATCTGGTATCTGCGCAACGGAGAAATCCTGCGTGTGGGCAACCGCTCACAAGGCGACTATGTGCCCGAGGAGCCGGCGGCGCCGGAGGACGTCCCGCCTGCACCTCCGGGCACTGCGCCTGCCGAAACCGCGGCTTCCGTTGCGCCCCAGCCGTCAAGGGAATCCCTCAAGGTCCGGGAGCAGAAAGCAGGTGAGTGACATGGGAAGCCAGCCGGAAACCGGGGCACCGCAGCCGGAAGAGCGGCCTCAGTTGATGCAGAACGATCCGTTTAGCCAGCCGTCGTACACCGACAGTTTCTACGAGGCCATCGGTGGCCACGAGACGTTCGTCAAACTCATCGATGCCTTCTACGACGGCGTCGCCGAAGACCCGTTGCTCCGGCCGATGTACCCGGAAGAAGACCTCGGCCCAGCCAAGCGGCGGTTCCTCATGTTCCTCGAGCAGTACTGGGGCGGTCCGGGCACGTACAGCGCGGAACGCGGGCACCCGCGGTTGCGGATGCGGCACATGCCGTTCCAAGTGACGCCCGAAGCCAAGGACCGCTGGCTCTTCCACATGCGCGCGGCGGTCGATTCGCTCAACCTGTCGCCGCTTCACGAAGGGACGCTCTGGGACTATATGGAGCGGGCTGCCCTCACGATGGTCAACAGCCCGTCGGCACAGCAGCCCTGAGCCTGCCCTAGAGTGGGGCAGCAGGGTCCCTGCGTGGCGCGGAACGCGACACGAAAGGGCCTGCCCCAATCTCTAGCGGGTTTGCAGGCCCAGGCCCGATCCGGTGCGAGCCAGGATGTGGCCCCGGCTCCCGCTGAGGCGGAACCAGCGGCCGTTGCGGAAGAGCCGGTGTTCCCCATCACCAAGGAACCCGAGTGCCAGGGCCGCGAAGGCCGCGCCGGCCGGAACGCCGTCGAGCCCCGGGATCTCCCGCCCCCACACCGTGGCCCTAGCGTTGTTGACGATCAAGGCGCCCGGCTGGTCCGGGACAATCCCGGCCACCTCGGCAATGCCGGCATCCGCGACAGTCTTGAGTTCGGCGTCGGGCACTGAACCCAGCGGCTCCCAACCGCTGCGGGGCGCCCCGACTCCGGCCCAGGATTCGGAAACGGTCGACGGCGGGATGGGAAGCTCGACGTCGTCGGCACCGGAACGCGCCAAGCGGTCCAGGACCGAGGAAAGAGTCACGGTCACGTCCGCATACGCGCCGTCGGCGAGGGCAATCGTCCGAAGCCCGAGAATCGTGGGAGTTGCCTCGCCCAGGAGGCGCGGCCTCAAGACGCACACATAAGCGGCGAGGACGCGGCCGGAGGCCTGCAGGCGGATGGCGCCGTCGTCGATGCTCTTGGCACGCGTGGCATAAGTGCGGAGATCCGCCAGATCACGGGGATCGGTGAAGCGGAAGGATTTGGTCAATACATCGGACACATCATCGACTCTACCGGCATGTCCGCGGTTGAGAGGGGTCAAGGTGACGTCTAGAGTCGAACCATGACTGACGCGCATGCCGGCCTGGAACATCAGGTTGCCTTGGAGGACCCGACCTCCACCCTCATCGAACTGTTGTCCCTTGCCGACTTCGACGGCGCGAGGACGGCCGAGGACATCTTCCTTGGGCCTTCCCAGAAACAACCCCGCCACCGTGTTTTCGGCGGCCAAGTGCTCGCCCAATCGCTCGTGGCCGGAATGCGCACGGTGGACGAGGACCGGGCCGTCCATTCCATGCACGGCTATTTCCTTCGTCCCGGAGACGCCAACCAACCGATCACGTTCAGCGTTGAGCGGTTGCGGGACGGGCGCTCGTTCTCCGCCAGACGGGTGCACGCCTACCAGGAGGGCCAGCCGATCCTGTCAATGATCGCGTCCTTCCAGACCGAGGCGGAAGGCGTGGAGCACCAGTCCGCCATGCCGGCCGGAATTCCGGACCCCGAAACGCTGCCGAGCACCGCGGAGCTTCTGGGGAAGTTCGACCACCCATTTGCCCGCCACATGTCCTTCGAGCGGCCCTTCGATGTCCGCCACGTAGATCCCGCGATCTATATTGAAGCGCCGAAGGACCGGGTGGCGAGCAATGCCGTCTGGATGAAGACCTTTGGCCCGATGCCGGACGACCCCAAGCTTCACCGGGCCGCACTGGCCTACGCGAGCGACTACACCATCCTGGAATCCGTGCTGCGCAAGAACGGATTGAGCTGGATGACGCCAGGCATGAGCGTCGCAAGCCTTGACCACGCCATGTGGTGGCACCGCCCCGTCCGCGTGGACGAGTGGCTGCTCTACGTGCAGGAGTCCCCTAGCGCCCAAGGTGCCCGCGGGCTTGCCACCGGCCGGATCTTCAACCGCGACGGCCAGCATGTCGCCACAGTGGCGCAAGAGGGCATGCTCCGGATCCCGTAGTCCCTGTCTTTCAACCGGGATCCCGCGCGACCTTCATAACGGGTCCAGGAGCCTCCACAGCAAAGAAGGCCGGCGCCTTGGAAATTATCCAGGGCGCCGGCCTTCTGCGTAGCGTTTTGCTTAGTCGCGGGTCAGCTTGCGGTGGGTGACCCGGTGCGGCTTGGCTGCATCCGGACCGAGGCGATCCACTTTGTTCTCCTCGTAAGACTCGAAGTTGCCCTCGAACCAGTACCACTTCGAGGGGTTCTCCTCGTCGCCTTCGTAGGCCAGGATGTGGGTGGCAACCCGGTCGAGGAACCACCGGTCGTGCGAAACAACGACCGCGCAGCCTGGGAACTCAAGCAAGGCATTCTCAAGGCTGCTGAGCGTTTCGACGTCGAGGTCGTTGGTGGGCTCGTCAAGGAGCAGCAGGTTTCCGCCCTGCTTGAGGGTCAGTGCCAGGTTCAGGCGGTTCCGCTCACCACCGGATAGCACCCCGGCCTTCTTCTGCTGGTCCGGCCCCTTGAAGCCGAAAGCCGCGACGTAGGCGCGGGACGGCATCTCAACGTTGCCGACCTGGATGAAGTCGTTGCCGTCTGACACGACCTCCCACAGGGTCTTGTTCGGGTCGATGCCGCCACGGCTCTGGTCGGCGTACGAGATCTTGACGGAGTCACCGATCTTGAGGTCGCCACCGTCCAGCGGTTCCAGCCCGACAATGGTCTTGAACAACGTGGTCTTGCCCACGCCGTTGGGACCGATGACGCCGACGATGCCGTTCCGCGGCAGCGTGAACGAAAGGCCGTCGATCAGGGTCCGGTCCTCGAAGCCCTTCTGGAGGTTCTTGGCTTCCAGGACCAGGCCGCCCAGGCGCGGTCCCGGCGGGATCTGGATCTCCTCGAAGTCGAGCTTCCTGGTGCGGTCAGCCTCGGCTGCCATTTCCTCGTACCGGGCCAGACGGGCCTTCGACTTGGTCTGGCGTCCCTTGGCGTTGGAGCGGACCCACTCGAGTTCTTCGCTGAGGCGCTTGGCCTGCTTGGCGTCTTTCTTGCCCTGGATTTCGAGGCGGGCGCGCTTCTTCTCCAGGTATGTCGAGTAGTTGCCTTCGTAGGGGTAAAGGCGGCCGCGGTCCACTTCACAGATCCACTCGGCGACGTGGTCGAGGAAGTAGCGGTCGTGGGTGATGGCGAGCACTGCACCGGGGTATGAAGAGAGGTGCTGCTCCAGCCACAGGACGCTTTCGGCGTCCAGGTGGTTGGTCGGCTCGTCGAGGAGGAGGAGGTCCGGCTTCTGCAGCAGGAGCTTGCAGAGCGCTACGCGGCGGCGCTCACCACCTGAGAGGACTGTCACGTCGGCGTCGCCCGGCGGGCAGCGGAGGGCGTCCATGGCCTGTTCGAGCTGGGAGTCGATGTCCCACGCGTCTGCGGCGTCGATGGCTTCCTGGAGGTGGCCCATTTCCTCCAGCAGGCTGTCGTAATCGGCATCCGGGTTGGCCATTTCCTCGGAGATCGCGTTAAAGCGCTGGATCTTGGAGTAGATCTCGCCTACGCCTTCCTGGACGTTGCCCAGGACAGTCTTTTCCTCGTTCAGGGGCGGCTCCTGCTGGAGGATGCCCACGGAGTAGCCGGGGCTGAGGCGGGCTTCGCCGTTCGACGGGGTGTCGAGACCAGCCATGATCTTCAGGATCGTGGATTTACCGGCTCCGTTGGGGCCGACGACGCCGATCTTCGCGCCAGGGAAGAACGACATGCTGACATCGTCCAGGATTAGTTTTTCGCCAACGGCCTTGCGGGCCTTGGTCATCGTGTAAATGAATTCCGCCATGCCGTTAAATCTAATGGGTGGCAGGGCATAACTCACATTCGGCCCTGCTAGCGGGAATCCCCGACGAAGCATTTGCCGCTTGCCAACACAGGCAGGACCGACACCGAAACCTGTCCGTCCCTGATCTCGCCCATGACGCAATCCTTGTCCAGCCTTGCCGCGGCCGCTATGGCGTCGACATCCAGGCCTGTCGGCGTCTTGCTCGCGGATACCTCCACTGCAGAGCCAGGAATGCCGGCCGAAATCAGCTGCGAACGCACCGCGTCTTGTGCCGGTTTAGGACTCGCTGCGGCGATCGACTTGAGTACGGATTCCATGGTCTGCTTCAGGGCGGCAGTGCCCGTGCTCGTCGAGGCCGATGCAGAGGCGTTTCCGGCGCTGGGGGTGACAGCGGGAGCGGCACTGAGCGTGACAGCGGGAGCGGCACTGGATGTCGCCGAGGGCGCGGCCGATGCAGCCGCGGTGCCGCCTGACACCACGGGAGCAGGCGCGTTGCAACCGGCGACCAGGCCGGCCACGAGTAATGGCACCGCAAGCAGCAACCCCGGGCTTCCGGCCGCACGGCGGCGTCCTGATGGTTTTTGCGGCTTTCCCCTGCTCGTCACCCGGCCATTCTGCCATGCGGCGCACAACACGCTGCGCCCCAAGGCATCCGCGGCATCCCTTTTTGCGAGCTGCCTCGTTTGACCAGCCGGGCCGTTTCAGGTTGTTACGTCCACAAGTTCTCCGGTTTCGGTATTCACGAGAACCGACTCATCGCCGGCGCCGGTCGAAAGGATCACTGCCTGCTCGGCCTCGGCGCTGCCGTCCTCGTCGTCGTCATGAGGGCCGTCGCCATCCTCTTCAACGGAAGGCCATGGGTTGTCGGGCTCCACCTCGGGAGCCGCCGGCTGGTTCTGCGGGCTGCTGCTTCCGGTGGTACGGATGAAGTTCGCTGAGCCCCACATGAGATCGTGGCCTACCGACTCGGCGACGATGTCGGCGGCGCGGTAGATCCTGCCGTCGTGTTCCCATTCCCTCAGCTTCAATTTCCCGACCACGATGACCCTCTGGCCCTTCTTGACGCTGCAACCAATGTTTCCAGCAAGATGCCTGAACGCCTGGACGCGGAACCAATTCGTGTGGCCGTCCACCCATACATCATTGGAGCGATCGAACTTGCGCTCCGTGGAACCGAGCCGGAAGGATGCCGTTCCGGTTCCGGCAGGAGTGGTGGAACTTTTTGGTTCCGTGGCGACGAAGCCCCGGACCGTGATGATGTCATTCATGGTCTTGTCCTAACGTGAGTTGAGCTGCCTGCGTGGCCCTCTTAGCTTCACGTGCCGTGGACTTGGGCGGGAGTGCCGAATTCACGTATGTGGATAGCGCTGTCCAATGGCGGTCTGTGGGGGAAGAGTCACTGCCGATCCGGGCCGACTGCACAAGCAGCCACCGCAATGTAAACTCTTGATGGCGCCTTGGCCATGCTGTCAGCGCGTCGCCTGCCTCGGTAGCTCAGAGGATAGAGCAGGAGCCTTCTAATCTCTTGGTCGGGGGTTCGATTCCCTCCCGGGGCACAGTAAAAAGCGGCTCTGAACTGCGGAAACGTAGATCAGAGCCGCTTTTGGCTACCTCGAGTACTACTTGTCGCCGACCAGGCCTGCGAAGACGTTCTTGGGGCGCTGCATCTCGCCGTGCTTGGCGCCAAGGATGATCACCAGGGCTGCGAAGCCGGGGACGGCCCACTGCAGCAGCTGGAGCTGCTGCTGGGCTGCCTTGAGTTCGTCCGAAGCGCCTGCGTGCGGCTCGGTTGCGCCCTCGGCCCCTTCACCGGCCAGCTTCTCCACCTTCTTGCCCAGGATGCCCGAGTACAGGGTTACCGCGGCTCCCGCGACCGTAACTGCGGTCTTGATGACGGTGTTGCGGGCCACGCCGTCCTGCTTGGCGATGCGGCCCTTGTTTTCCCAAGCAATGGCGAGGTCGGCCACCAGGTGGGACGCGAAGGCTGCCGTCTGGATGGGGGCCCACCTCATCCAGCCCGCGCTCGAAAGCCGGGTGCGCTCCGAGGGATCCTTGGCCTGGGCGGCCGCCCCGTTGAGCCCGATGGCGCCCATGAGAGATCCGCCAAACCAAGCTGCTGCCGTCAGGTCGTGAACTGAACGGGCAATGAGATTTCCTGCCATGATGTGCGTTCCTAACGTTGTGAACTGGTTCCGGGTTGCCGCCGTACTGGGACTTCACCTGCCATTTCCCAGCGTTGTATGGCGCGCTTATGGTAAGCACACTTACTAATATTACGAAAGCCCTTCTCCCGCGGAGTCGAACGCCTAACATGGAGGCCATGGGCAACACTGGGACATTGTTCGGCTGGGCCTTCGGGGATCCGGCACGTGAAAGCGACAGCGGCTACATTGACGGACTGGAGCGCGAGGCGCTGCGCAATGCGCGGCAAACGGCGGAGGCCAAGGGTGTGGAGGT
This sequence comes from Arthrobacter alkaliphilus, assembly GCF_021483235.1. Lineage (GTDB taxonomy): Bacteria > Actinomycetota > Actinomycetes > Actinomycetales > Micrococcaceae > Arthrobacter > Arthrobacter alkaliphilus. Next base: position 66,689 of record NZ_JAKEEC010000015.1, read on the forward strand.
CGTAGCAGGTTCTGAAGTGTTCACCGTCCTCAGCGCGGACCAGTCCTTGGTGGAGCTGGAAAACGCCCCGGGCCAGCTGGTAGTGCGGTGCACCGTGCATGTTGAGGGGCCGGGCGCCGAAAAGCTGCGGGCCGAGGGGCCGATGAACGGCTGATATGTCGGTACCGGTGTCAAGAGGGCGTGGATTTGCCGTTCAGGCCTTCGGTTTGAGTCTGAGCTTAACCATCCCGCGACGCGGGCGGAACAGCACGTGGGTCTTCTTGTCGAAGAACACCAGGTAGGCGATGAAGGCGAGCCCGATGACGATGGCCACTCCGCGCACCACCTCAAGGGGTATCCACTGGAAGACACTCAATTGGTCGGTCAGGGCGATCAGGGTGAAGAAAGCCGTCAGGTAGAAGACCGTCCTGAGCTGGGGGCCGTCGGCGATGCCCGTCACAGTGAAGAACACCAGCAGCCACACCATGTACCAAGGCTGGATCACGGGCGCCAGGATCACGACGGCGGCGAAGGCCCACGCCATCTGGCGAATAACGGTCTTGTTGAACGCCGATTCGTCATCGAGCGGCGCCGGCATGCCGAATCCACGGCCTGGGACCCGAACGGCGAGCCAGACGACGGCGACCGCTGAGACTGCGGTCGCGGCAGTCTGGATGACATCCGACACTGGAACGCCGGGACCACCGAAAAGTCCGACGACGAGACCCGCCCCGCCCGAGAGCAAGGCGACTGGCGCGTACCACATCCAGACCGAACCCGGAGTCTTCAGCGCGCCGAGCCAACCAAAGCCCAAACCGTTCACCAGACCGGCGGCGGCCATCAGTCCCATTGACAGAGCCAACGTCGCTGCCCAGTAGAGCACTCGGCGGCCCCAGCCGGCACGGGCGCCGGCCCAGAGGAGACCGGCAAAAGGCAAAGCGATCAAGGTAATCGGCTTAATAGCGATCGAAGCCGTGATCAGCACGATTCCCAGCACCGGTCGTTTCACCGATGCGAAGTACAACCCAGCAACAACCAATCCCAACATCAAGGAGTCGTTGTGCGCGCTGGCAATGAAGTTGATCAGGAGAACCGGGTTGAGGACGCCAAGCCAGAACGCCCGCTCGGGGTTCACGCCATGGAGCGCAGCCAAACGGGGAACGTAGACGGCAAGAAGGATGACGCCGGCCAGGCCCGCCAAGCGGAAAGGGATCAGCGCAAGTTCGGGGACCCCGGCGCTGAGCCAGACGGCACCCTGTTCGATCCAGAGCCACAGCGGACCATACGGCGTGGGTGCTTCGGTCCACAATTTGTCGGGCCCGAGCGAAAAGTAGTTGCTCAGGGCCGAGATGCCGTTGGTATACGGGTTCAGGCCCTGCTCCATGAGCCGGCCTTGGCCGATGTAGGCATACGTGTCCCTGCTGAACAACGGCAGGCTGAACATTATCGGGACTACCCACATCCACAATGCGCGCCACAGCACAGGACGCGAGGACGGGTTCCATCCGCCGATCCTTTGGGCAATGCGCAGCCAAGCGCGCAGAAGCAAGAGTGCGCCAATGCACAGCATCACGGTGCAGGAGATCACGCCAACCGGGGATGTCCTTGCGATGATAAAGAGGGGCGTGCGGATGAGCGAGCCGGTGGTTGTCGCCATCCAGCCGACACCGACCGAGCCTGCGACCATGAGCAACGACCCGACGAACCCTTGGAGGATCGCAGTCCTTGCCGCCTTGGCTATCTCCGTGCCGTGGACCGGGGCGTTGGAATCGCCAAGCGCCTCTCGATGAGCCAACGAACTCGCCACCTCACGCTCACGAAACTTCGACGTCACCATCAACCAAAATCCTTGTCCGGTTCCCTGCCGCATCCGGGCCAAAGTGGCACTTCCGGTTGCCATGGATTATTGCAACTGTAGCATCGACACCCTTGGCTTCCCGGGCCCGGACGGACCATGGGTCGGTCTGCGAAAGTGGCCTGGGATAGGATGGACGGGGCTCCGGTTTGATGCCGAAGGGCCAAGGCGACCTGTGTTGATAACTACCTGACAAGGATCCTCCCATTTCCACGGACTCATTCTTCAGCGCGCTCACACAGTTCCGACGTCGGGTTCTTCCCTCTCGGGTAGAGGCAACGCTCAATTCCCCCAAGGGCCTTCTTGCAGGCTTCTGCATCGTGCACTTGGTCTTCCTTGTCTTCGCGCTGATCCTTTCCCTGCGCGGCGAGGCGTTCAGCGACACTTTTATCTACCGGGACTGGACCTCCGCCGGGTTCCGGGACGAGAACCTCGTCGGCGGCCCAAGCCCTTGGGTCTACCCCGTTCTCGCGTTGGTGCCGATGGCAATCGCGGGCTTGGCCGGACCCGGTCCGTTCTTCTTCCTCTGGGTGCTCATGATCACCCTGCTCAATGGCGCCGCCCTCGCGAAGCTCACGGGATGGGGGCGCAATCGCGAGGCCATCCCGGCGGGATGGTGGTGGCTGGTGTTCGTCTTCATCCTGGGTTGGCTCGGATTCGCCCGGGTGGACGGATTGACTGCTCCCATCGTGCTGATCGCTTTGGCATACGGTGTGTCCCACCCGTTCATTGCCTCGACGCTCCTGAGCATTGCCACATGGATGAAGGTTTGGCCGGCCGCGGTCATGCTTTCGTTGTTCACGGTGGTCAAGCAGAGAACCAAAGTGGTGGCTGCCGGCATCCTCACCACGATTTTGGTCATCGCCGGCACAGCGGCCGTCGGCCAACTGCCGAAGCTCTTCAACTTCCTGACCCAGCAAGGCGATCGTGGCATGCAATTGGAAGCCACCTTCACCACTCCCTGGTTGTGGCTTTCCGTCCTCCATGTGGGCGGCTCGCGGATGTACATGAACACTGACATCAACTCGATGCAAGTGGATGGGCCCGGCACCGCCTTCATGTCGTTCCTCATGCAGCCCCTGCTTGCTTTGGCCGCGATCCTGGTGGCCGCCCTGACCTTCTGGGCCCTCCACAACGGCAAGCGAACCGGCGGAGCGGACCGCACTGAGCTGCTGTTGGCGGGATCCCTGACGATGGCTACGGCTTTCGTCGTCTTCAATAAGGTCGGCTCGCCGCAGTTCATGGTGTGGCTGGCTCCCGCCGTCGCCGTCGGGCTTGCCCACAGCTGGAAGGAATGGCGGGTCCCCGCGGCAATGCTCATTGCCATCGGGGTGGCCACCTACCTCATCTACCCCCTCTTCTATGACGCACTCAGCCACAACAACCCATGGATGGCCCTCGTGTTGACAGTGCGCAATGTCCTGCTGGTGGTCCTGTTCTGCTGGTCCGTACGCCGCCTGTACCTGTTGGGCAAGAAGATCCCGGCCAACGAACCGGCCGCCGCTGCCAAGGAGTCCTGAGATTTCCGTTCGATTCTTTGACGGGCTGGCCCGCGTGCGCGACCGCGCCCTGCCGCCTGCCGCAGTCGCCTGGTTCGGCCGCCCGTCCAGCGTTTGGTGGGGTTTCGCCGCGGTCCATGTGTACTTCCTCGGCTGGATGGCAAGTTTCTTCCTATCTGGGAACACATTCAGCGACACCGAGCAGTACCGCCAGTGGGCGATGAGCGGCTACAACCCCGCAGATCTCCACGGAATGATCAGCCCTTGGGTTTACCCGGTCCTCGCCCAGATCCCGATTTTCCTGGCCAACATCGCCGGCCCGGGTCCCTACCTGCTGGTGTGGACCTTGATCATCACTGCGCTCAATGCCGCCGGTTTGTTCATCCTGACCCGCGGCCCGCGCAGGACAGCGGGCATCGCCCCTGCTTGGTGGTGGCTGTTTTTCACCGTTTTCATGGGCTACCTCAGCTTTGCGCGGGTGGAGGGCATCACGGCGCCCATCGTGTTGGTCGCGCTGCTGTACGCGGCCACCAGGCCTGTGGCGGCCGGCATCCTGCTCAGCATCGCCACGTGGATCAAAGTCTGGCCGGCCGCCGTGCTGGTGCCCATCGTCATCGCGAGCCACCGGAGGCTGCGGATTATCGCGTGCGGTGCCGCAGTAACTGCCGCCGTGGCGCTTGGCACCTTCCTTTCGGGAGGCCTGCCGCACATCCTCGACTTTTTGACCAACCAGGGTGAGCGCGGCATGCAACTCGAAGCCACGTTCTCAACACCTTGGGTCTGGTTGAGCGTGTTCAATATCGGCGGATCGAAAATCGCCGATAACGTGGCGATCAATTCCACCGAGGTGTATGGCCCCGGAGCCAGCGTGGCCGCGTTCATGATGCAGCCGCTCCTGGTGCTTGCCGCCGTCGCGGGCTCTGCCCTTTTGCTGTGGGCGCTTCGGCGGGGTGCCGAACCGGAGGAGTTGTTCCTCGAGGGCGGCCTCATGATGACCACGGCGTTCATCGTGTTCAACAAGGTGGGTTCGCCGCAATTCATCATCTGGGTGGCGCCGGTGGTCATCGCAGGGCTGACCCACGATTGGAAGCGTTGGCGCGTCCCCGCCGCCCTCCTCATGGGGATCGCGATGACGACGTTTGTGATCTACCCGCTGTTCTATACCCCGTTGATCCATGCCAACCCCGTGATGGCGGCGGTGCTCACCACACGGAACGTGCTTCTGGTTGTACTGCTCTGGTGGTCGGTGCAGCGGACCGTGGAACTGGGCCGCAAGTCGCGAGCAAGAACCGCTATTCGGAGCGCCTGAGCCGCTGCTCAAGCCGTCGGAGCAATTGCACAGGGCTGGAGCGGATGAGCAATCGTCGCGTATGAACGTCCAGCACCATCAGGTAAACGGTGAATCCCACGGCCACCAAGAAGGCCAGGGAGGACACTTTGACGTTCAGTTCCACGAAGGACAGCACCGAAATCTGGTCCTGCGCGCCGAAGGCCACGAAAAAGGTGACGGCGACGTAAAGCGACTTGATCTGCCAGTCGTCCCTGATCCCTGTGACCGCAAGCAGCGGGATGAACCACAGGATGTACCACGGCTGGATAATCGGTGAAAGCATCACGACGGCGGCAAACGCCAAGGCCGCACGACGCACCAGCCGTGAATAATCGCCGCGGAACATCAGGAGAAGCACCAACCCGATTCCGGCCCACTTCATGAGGGTCCTGAGCCCGGTGGCCACACTGGAGCCCGGGAGACCCAGGAGGTTGGCGATCACCTCGACCTGCTGGCCGAGGAACCCCGAGGGCGAATACCCCGTGTAACCCGGGGTCGGATCCAGGATGGCCCAGACCCAGCCAAAGCCAAGGTTGTAAGGAATTCCGCTCACTGCCAAGACCACGAAGCTGATGGCCGCGGTCGCACCCCAGAACAGGAACTTCCGGGCCCAACCCGCAGCCGGACCTGCCCACATGAGGCCGATGAAAGGCAAGAGAAGAACGGTGATCGGCTTGATGCCGATGGAAGCGGTCACCAGCAGAAGTCCGGTGATATGGCGACCGGTGGCCGCAAAGTACATTCCGGCCACCGCCAGGCCCACCATGAGGGCATCGTTGTGGGCGCTGGCGACGAAACTGATGAGGAAAAGAGGGTTGGCCACAGCGATCCACAGCGCACGGCCGGGATTGATGCCGTGCAATTCGGCGAGCCTGGGAACGTACACCACACAAAGCAGCGCACCCACGGTGGCAAGCACGCGAAAGAGCAAGACGGAGAAATCGGGCTGGGCGTCGGTAATGCCCACCACCCACCGTGCGAGCCACAGGAAATAGGGTCCGTACGGGGTCTTGGCTTCAGCCCAGGCAGGATCGGCGCCGAGGGAAAACCAGTTACTGAGCGAGGAAATGCCCGCCGTGTAGGGGTTCTGGCCTTCCATCACCAGCCTGCCCTGGCCCGTGTAGGCGTACACGTCGCGCGAATAGATGGGCACGGCAAACATGAGGGGCGCCGCCCACGCCGCAACAGCCACAACCACGGACCTGAGCGAACCTGCGCCCCAGTCCTTGAGCCTTTGGCCTAGCCTCAACCATGACCTGACCAGGAGCATGGCTCCCGCCGTCAGGAGGATCGTGGAGGTTGTCACGCCCCACCCTTCGGTGCGCAGGGCGATGACAAGGGGGTGCCGGAACATGGGCGAACCGTTGGCTATCCAGCCGGCTCCGATCGAGCCGACAAAGATCATGAGGGATCCGAAAAAGCCTTGCCAGATTGCCACGTAGGCTTTGATCTGGCCGGAGGTGCCGGCGTCGGCGCGTGGGGCTGTCGCGGGGTAGAGAGCTGCGGCCGCCTTCTCCGACGGCACCGCGGGTTCCTTTGCCTCATCCTGGCTGTTTGAGGTGCCCACGCCCGCTCCGCCTGCCGTCATGATATTCCAGTCCCTACGTACATTGGTCCAGCTCATCGATGCAGGCAACAACCGCTCGACAACGGCCCAGTTTACCAGCCGAGGTGCGGCACGGGGATGGAACGGAGCGTCTCGACACCCTTCCCGTGCGCCTGAAAGGTAGGCTGGTCGGGTGCCTATTACTAATGAACGCATCGTCTGGATCGACTGTGAGATGACCGGTCTCGATTTGGTGAACGACGCCCTGATCGAGGTCGCCGCCTTGGTCACGGATTCGGAGCTGAACATCCTGGGCGAGGGCGTCGACGTCGTCATCAAACCCGAAGACGCCGCGCTTGAACAGATGAACGACTTTGTCCGCGACATGCACACCCGCTCGAAACTTTTGGACGAGCTCCCGCATGGCAAGACCATGGCTGAAGCCGAGGCGATGGTCATGGAATACATCGAGAAGTGGGTCCCCGATCCCAAGAAGGCACCGCTGGGCGGCAACTCGGTCGGAACCGACCGGATGTTCCTTGCACGGGACATGCCCAACATCGTTGAACACCTCCACTACCGGGTGATCGACGTGAGCACCATCAAGGAACTCTCGCGCCGGTGGTTCCCCCGCGCGTATTTCCAGTCGCCCGCCAAACACGGCGGCCACCGCGCCCTCGGCGACATCAGGGACTCCATCGACGAACTGCGCTATTACCGCGAAGCGGTGTTCGTTCCGGCTCCGGGTCCTGATACCGCTACCGCGCAGAAGATCTCCAAGCTGATCGCGGCCCGTCCGGAGACCCCCCAAATCGGGTGATCTGGGGCACCTTTTCGGGAAATTTCGGCCAAACGGTGAAAAGTGGCAAAACCAGACCCTTGGACGGGGTATAGTTTTTGTCGTTGCCTTCGCAGCTGACGGATGATTCCACAGCGCAAAAGGCTCATGGTGGGCGTAGCTCAGTTGGCAGAGCGCCTGGTTGTGGTCCAGGAGGTCGCGGGTTCAACCCCCGTCGCTCACCCTCATGAGATTGGTAGCAGTTTATCGATCGCAGCCAAAGGCCGTACTGGTTATCCAGTGCGGCCTTTGCTTTGTTCCGGCCGATTTGGGCCATTCCAAACACGAGAACCAGAGGAACACCTGACATGACGGTCCTGCCAGTCACGATCTGGGGCGAACCCGTGCTCCACCGCCGGGCGAGCGAGGTGGAAGTGTTCGACGACGAGCTGCGCACCTTGATTGCCGACATGTTCGAAACGAACGAGGCCGCGAACGGCGTCGGGCTGGCCGCACCCCAGGTGGGGGTCGGCAAGCGGATCTTCGTCTTCAAATACCCGAACGACGATGACGCTCCGGACGAAGGCGTCCTGGTGAACCCGGTCTTGACCCTCTCAAAGATTCCCGGCTCCCTCCCCGATCCCGCGGAAGACGTGGAAGGCTGCCTGTCCTTCCCCGGGGAGCACTACCCCCTGCAAAGGGCCGAGTGGGCCCGCGTGCAGGGCTTCGACGGCCACGGCCGGCCGGTGGATTTCGTCGCGACCGGTTGGTTCGCGAGGGTCATGCAGCACGAATTCGACCACCTTGACGGCAAGCTCTACGTGAACCGTTTGGTAGACCGCTATGCCAAGAAGGCCATGAAGCAGGCTAAAAAGAACGGCTGGGGAGTGCCCGGCCTGAGCTGGATGCCCGGAGTCGACCCCGACCCCTTCGGACACTGAGCGATGACCGGTGCCGCCCTGGACGAATTGTTCAAGCTTCTCGACATCCAGGGGGAAGATGCTTTGGAGTGCGCCTCGCTGCTGCGGTCGGCACCTGGTGACGCCACCCGACGGGCCATGGCCAGCCTTGAGGCCCGCCTTGGCGTCTTTCCGGGCACTCCTGCCGCCGCCGACGGCTGCATGGAACCCGATTGGATCGAGGCGCTCCTGCGCTTTGCCCCGGTAGTGCACGAATACCATCTGTCCCTTGGCATCCCCGCGGAATCTTCGGCCGCCATCCTCGCCGATGTGGGACTGCACCTTCGCATCAACCGAAGGGTCCATGGACGCTTCGGCCTGGACACGTGGGACTGGCTGACCCTCCACATGGCCGGAAACATTTTCAGGATCGGCCGCTTGCAATTCCACCTTGTCCGCGACGACGAAGGCTCCGCCCCAAGCGACTCCTGGGTGCTGGGTGTGCATATCCCCGAGGGCAGTGGCCTCTCCCCCGCCCTAGTGGACGCGAGCTTCGGGCAGGCCAGGGAGTTCTTCGGCAAATACTTCCCCGACAAGGCGGTATCCGTAGCGAGGTGCGAGTCCTGGATGCTGGATCCCTACCTCGCCAAGAAACTGCCGGACAGCAACATCGCCGCCTTTGCCAAGCGATTCACCCTGGACCGATGCTCGGACGCTCCGGGCGACGCCGTCTACTTCACCTTCCGGAAGCGGGGCATGGACAACCTTGACCGCCTCCCCCGCGAGACCTCGCTTCAACGGGTGGTGCTGGAAAGGATCGACGACGGCGGGGTCTGGCAACTCGGACACGGCCACCTGGTGCTTCCTCCAGCGCGGAGTACCCAGGCCTGACCTTGCCGGGTCGGCGCTCTCCGCCGGCTACATCTCCACCGGCTACATCGCCCTGATGGTCCGTTGGCCGGGGCACGAGTCCAATACGCGCTTCATGGCGTCTTTCTCAGCCTGGGTGACCCACAGCCGGTACGCGGCTTTGACGGAAACCTGCCGGGCCACGTAGTGGCACCGAAAGCCCTTGTTGGCAGGGAGCCAGCTGGCGGCGTCGCTCGCGCCCTTCTTCACATTGGCGGGACCGTCGACAGCAATCAGGTTCAGGGGGTCGTTGGCGAGGTTTTCGCGCTGCTTCGCAGTGAGTTGCTGGGCGCCCTTCTGCCAAGCGTCCCCGAGAGCCACCACATGGTCGATCTGCACGGCCGAGCTGCTCTCGGAGCCCCTGCGGAAATGGATGTCCCCGCCGGTGTACGGCTCGCGCAGTTCCCCTGACGCGATCCTGCATTTCGAACCCACCATGAACTCGGCCGCCGCAAGGTCCCGCCTCAGGATGTCGTTCCTGGTATCGCAGCCGTTGCGGTCGACGTCGAGCCACGCTTGGCCGAATTCATTGCGGTCGTAATCGTCCTTGGCGGCGCGACCCTTCACCGGAAGTGCCTCGAGGGCCGCAATCGCCGGACCGGCGGGGACCTGCTGGACAGCTTCCACCGGCTTCATCCACGCCGGGTCGAAGACGGGAGCTTCCGTGGGCCCATTGACCGCGGCCTGGCCGACCGAGAACTGGCCGTCGGTGAAGAACCAGCCGATTCCCGCAAGGCCACCGGCGATCATGAGAATCACCAGCACCCAGGCCTGCCGGGACTGGCGGCGGGCGCGTCGATAGGCGTCCCACGTGGTGCTCAAGGGATTGCGTCCTTTCGGGGAGGAGTACGTCCCTTGAGACTAGATCAGGGCGCGGACAACCGACGTCGATATCCACAGTGTGGAGGACGGGTCCGGATGTGGGCACAGCCCCGTCCGCGGCTCACTGCTCCCGGGTGACACGCTTCAGGTCTTCGGCCGCCAACTCCACAAGCGCCCCTAATTGCAGGACCCGGTCCTCGGCGATATCACCCGCTGCATGGGCCGCCTTGGCTTGCTCGAACAGGCGCTCGGCCTCCTTGAGGTTGGCGCGGGCGACGTCCAGCGCGTGTTCCAGAGTTGTTTCATGATCCAGAATCTTTTCGCTTTCCATGCGTCCATTCTGGTCAGGTTTCCCGGCTGATACCAGCGCATCAGCCGGGAAACCCTTGTGTCTTTCCTGACCCGGGCCAGAGCGGCTAGAGGATGGCAGGCTCCAGCGTTGCCTTCGGTTCAAGGTTCACTGGGACGCCGCGTGCCGGGAACGACGGCGGGTTCACGCCGGCCATTTCCTCCATGACACGAACTACCTGGCAGGAGTAGCCGAATTCGTTGTCGTACCAGACGTACACCACGAGGTTCTTGTCATTGGAGATAGTGGCCAGACCGTCCACGATGCCAGCGCGGCGGGAGCCGACGAAGTCCGTGGAAACCACCTCGGGCGAGTCGATGAAGTCGATCTGCTTGCGCAAGTCGGAGTGCAGGGACATTTCGCGAAGGTAGTTGTTGACTTCGTCCTTCGTGGTGCCCTTCTCAAGGTTCAGGTTCAAGATGGCCATCGACACGTCCGGCGTGGGGACGCGGATCGCGTTGCCGGTCAGCTTGCCCTGCAGTTCCGGAAGGGCCTTCGCCACTGCCTTGGCTGCACCGGTTTCGGTGATGACCATGTTCAGGGCGGCCGAGCGGCCGCGGCGGTCTCCCTTGTGGAAGTTGTCGATCAGGTTCTGGTCGTTCGTGAACGAGTGCACGGTTTCCACGTGGCCGTGGATGACGCCGAACTTGTCGTTCAGTGCCTTGAGCACGGGAGTGATGGCGTTGGTCGTGCAGGAAGCCGCGGTGACGATCTTGTCCGTGTCCTCGATGGAGGAGTGGTTGATGCCGTGGACGATGTTCTTCAGCTCGCCCTTGCCCGGAGCCGTGAGCAGCACCCGTGCCACACCCTTGCTCTGAAGGTGCTGGGACAGGCCCTCGGCGTCGCGCCAGCGGCCCGTGTTGTCAACCACGAGGGCATCCTTGATGCCGTAGGCCGTGTAGTCGACCGTCGCGGGGTTGTCGGAGTAGATGACCTGGATCTGGACGCCGTTGGCCGTGATGGTGTTGGCGGCCTCATCCACGCGGATGGTGCCCTCAAAGGAGCCGTGCACCGAGTCGCGGCGCAGCAGGCTGGCGCGCTTGACGAGGTCGTTCTCGGCGCCCTTGCGGACCACGATTGCACGCAGGCGCAGGCCGTGGCCGCCGCCTGCCTTTTCGATCAGGAGGCGGGCCAGCAGGCGGCCGATGCGGCCGAAGCCGTAGAGCACGACGTCGGTGCTGGTCCGGTCATCCGCGCCGCGGCGCCCGACCACCTCGGCAAGTTCGGCGCGAAGGAAGTCTTCCAAGGGCGTTCCCAGGGCCTCGGCCTTGTACTTTTCGTTCAGGCGGGCAATGTCGATCGCGGCAGCCCCGAGGTCAAGCTGGGCGAGGGTGTTCAACAGCGGCGCGGTTTCTTCGAGCAGGAGTTCGTCCTTGCTCATGCGCCGCGCGAAACGGTGCGCTTTCAGGATGTTCATCGACGACTTGTTGATGAGGCTGCGCCCGTGGATGCTGGTCACCACGTTGTTCTCACGGTACAGCCGGCCGATCACCGGGATCATGGCCTCGGCCAACGCTTCGCGGCCCATCCATGTATCAAGACAAGAATCTGATGACTGGCTCACAGAACTACCTTCCTAGGGTCAGCTACATACGTCCTCGTACGTAGATGGCGGCCGCCCGGGGGAATCCTGCGGCACTGGCATCGGCGGGACTTCGGTCTGCCCGGACGCCTCGAACGCTGCAAAGAAAAACCGCCGGCTGCGAACGCAGAGCCGGCGGTGGAACTACAACGTTCAGTGTCCATTCTAAGGTCTGGCACAGGACCACTTGGCAGCCGGACTGCGTGAAATCACTCACATCGCGCTGGTGGATGGGACAGCCGATACGCCGGGTTCTGTTCTCCCGAACCGTTACCGGTACGGGAGCGACGGCCATCCATCTACGAGCGCCGTTGCCGACGCCCTCCAGCGGCCTACCCGGGCACTCGGGCGGGCAGCCCTCAATCGTGCCCTGTCTGGCCTTGCTCCGGGTGGGGTTTACCTAGCCTTTCCGGTCACCCGGAAAGCTGGTGGTCTCTTACACCGCCGTTTCACCCTTACCTGCCGCCGCTTGCGCGGGCGCAAACGGGGGCGGGCGGTCTGTTTTCTGTGGCACTGGCCTGCGGGTTACCCCGAGTGGGTGTTACCCACCACCCTGCCCTGCGGAGCCCGGACGTTCCTCGAGCCACTTGCGTGACGCGCGGCCGTCTGGCTGTCCCATCCGCCCTACAGTCTACCGGCGCATCGAGCCGCCTCCGGTCACCGGTAATATCAACTGGTGCTGATTCTGTTGCCGCCCTCCGAAGGCAAGACCCCCGCAGAGAAGGGCTCCGCCGTCGAATGGGAGTCCCTGAGTTTTCCGGATCTCAACAGCTACAGGGCCAAAGTGCTCGACGCGCTGGGCCTGGCCAGCGCACACGAGGATGCCCTCGCCTTGCTTGGCGTCGGCGCATCGCTGCGTGCCGACGTCGAACGCAATACCCGGCTCCATGCCGAACCCGCGGCCCCTGCCCACCAGGTGTATTCGGGTGTTCTCTATGACGCGCTTGGCTACAAGACCCTCACGCCCGCACACCGCCGCAAGGCGGTGGAATCGATCCTCGTGGTGTCCGCGCTGTGGGGTGCCATCGGCTTCGGCGACCGCGTGCCCGCCTACCGCTTGTCCATGGGAACGGCACTGCCCGACGTCGGACGCCTCGCCTCGTTCTGGAAGCCGCAACTCACGCGGGCCCTCGCCTCCAGGGTGGAGGGCGAACTGCTGGTTGATTGCCGTTCAAGCACCTACGCCGCGGCGTGGACCCCGCCGCCGGCGCAGACAGTCTCCGTCAACGTCTTATCCGAGTCCAACGGCAAACGTACGGTGGTGAGCCACTTCGCCAAGCACACCCGCGGCGAACTGGCCCGGCACTTGTTGACCCGCCGGGGCAAGGCTCCGGAGACGCCCCAGCAGCTACTCAAGGCCGCTTCGGAGATATGGACGGCGGAGTTGACGGAGGCCACGGCACGCAAGCCGCACACCCTCAGCATCATCCTCCCGGGGACCGCTTAGTTCCACTCGGCGGAGCGCACCAGGATGCAGCCGGAGTCGGGGCAGAACACGATCTCGTCCTCGGCGGCGGCCTTCACTTCAGCAAGGTCGCCGGGGCTGAGTGTCATTCCGGAGCCCTCAGACTTCCCGTGGAACAACCGGGCGGCCCCCACGCCGCGCTTGGCAAGGGTTTTTTCGTAAATGGCCAGCATCCCGGCGTCGAGCCCTTCCGCGAAGCGGGTCCTCTGTGCCCGTACTTCCGTCTCTTCGGACACAACCTCGGCGATTGCGGCGTCCAGCTCGGCACGGATCCCGGAGAAGGACCCTTGGATGTCGTCGACGATCTGCTGCTGGGCCGCTTGGCGCTCCCTGAGGCCGTCAAGGCGTTCGAGGATCTCCAGCTCTACATCTTCAAGGTCCGAACGGCGTTTGTTCAGCGACGCGATGTCGCTTTGCAGCGCGACGAGGTCCTTGGAAAGTCCGGTGCCGCTGTTCAACCTGGCTTCGTCCCGCTCAATGCGGCTGACCACCTGTTCGACATCCGCTTCCGACCTGCGCAGTTCGGCTTCGGCGTCGTGGACGGCAAGTTTCGCGGCTGCGAGAGCCCCGTTGGCCACATTGAGTGCGTCCTGGAGATCTTGGATGCGGGGGTCGGTCTCGAGCGTGCGACGGCGGTTCGCCAAGGATTTGAGCTTCGCATCCAACCCCTGCAGGTCGAGCAATTTCAACTGTTCCGCCGGTGCTGCCTTAGCCACGCTTACCTCCGCTTGATCGTGCCGGAGTTGATGTTCAGCCCCAGCCAGGCCTTGGGCCTGATTATCACGACTCTAGCGCCTAGGGCGCCCTCCTGCCTCGCAAAGGCCGCCCGCGGGCGTACGCAAGGCTTAGCCGGGAGTCAGAATGAAGTCCCATGGATCGCTGTTGGTTGAAGCCACCCGGATCTCGACGTCGTGCCCCTGGTCCGCGAGCACGTTGCCGAGCGCTTCGGCCGCGGCGGGCAGCCACAGCCACTCGCTCGCGAAGTGCGATACGTCAATGAGGTACGGCCGGCCGTCTATCGCCGCTTCGCGGGCTTCGGAGGCCGGGTGGTGCCGCATATCCGCGGTGACATAGATGTCCGCCTGGCTGGCCCGGACCGCGTCGAAAAGGCTGTCTCCGGCGCCGCCGCAAACGGCCACCCGGCGCACGAGCCCGTCCTTGTCCCCGGCGACCCGCACCCCTCCGGCCACTGAGGGCAGGATCTCGAACACCCGCGCCGCGAAATCTCCCAAGGTCATGACGTCCGGCAGGTCGCCGACCCGGCCGATCCCCTCTTCCGGCAGTCCGTGAGCCGCAGGTGCCAGCGGGACAACGTTGTCCAGCCCGAACGCGTCGGCGAGGACGTCGGAAACGCCTCCGACGGCGGAGTCCCCGTTCGTGTGCACGGTCAGCAGGCCGGTACCTGACTCAATGAGCCGATGGACGGCGAGGCCTTTGGCGCTCGTGGCAGCAACGGAGTTGACGCCCTTGAGCAGCAAAGGGTGGTGCGTGACGAGGAGCTCGGCACCCCACTCAATGGCCTCTTCGATGGCGGCGAGGGTCGGGTCCACGGCGAACATGACCTTGGTGACGGTGGCGGCCGGCCGTCCGACCACCAGTCCTACCTCGTCCCATTCCTCTGCGAGCGATTCCGGCCAGAGCTCCTCCACTGCCAACAGGACCTGACCGAGCGTTGGGGTACCGGGCGTATTGGCCCCATTATCTTCCGGCTCTTCGCCGGGCCTTGAGTCTGCAACCGAGGTGTTCACAGCTTCCATGCATTACATTCTTGCGCATCCGGCGGCCAAGTCACGCTTGCGTCCAGCGGACTGTTCGAGATTGTTGCCGCCGGCGGGGCCTGCTCCGTCATAGTCACGTAAGGTTGTGCGGGAATCATCCAGGGCTCCCGGCCATTGAAGAGATCATGAAAACTTTTGTACTTGGCGGAGGCTGCTTCTGGTGCCTCGACGCTGTCTACCAGAAGACCAAGGGCGTCAGTTCGGTGGTTTCCGGCTATACGGGCGGGCACATCCGCAACCCCGATTATTACGATGTCTGCTCCGGAATGACGGGCCACGCGGAGGTGGTGGCCGTGACTTTCGACGAAGACATCATTCCGGCGGACATCATTCTCGACATGTTCTTCGCCCTGCACGATCCGACCACCCTGAACCGCCAGGGCTATGACGTCGGAACCCAGTACCGTTCGTCGATGTTCTATACCACCACCGAAGAAAAGATCCTCTTCGAGGAAGCCATCGCGAGGAACCAGGCACTGTGGTCCAAGCCGATTGTGACCGAGGTGAGCAGGCTGCCGGAATTCTACGAAGCTGAAACCGTCCACCAGAACTACTACGCCAAATTCCCCGAGCAAGGCTATTGCCAGGTCATCATCAACCCCAAGCTCGCCAAGGCCCGGAAATATTACTCTTCGTGGCTCCGCGCGTAGCAGCGTGTAGCACCGCTCGTTAGGCTGACCCCAGCAATAGCTATTTCAGCGAATTCAGAGAATAGGCATGATTACATGGCACGGATTTACGACGACGTCACCCAGCTGATCGGCGGAACCCCCCTGGTCCGCTTGAACAGGCTAACCGAAGGCTTGGACGCCACGGTTGCCGTGAAGCTGGAGTTCTACAACCCCGCCAACAGCGTCAAGGACCGCATCGGCGTGGCCATCATCGACGCCGCCGAGAAGTCCGGTGCGCTGAAGCCGGGCGGAACCATCGTCGAGGGAACGTCCGGCAACACGGGCATTGCGTTGGCGCTGGTCGGCGCGGCGCGCGGTTACAAAGTCATCCTGACCATGCCGGAGACCATGTCCACCGAGCGCCGCGTCATGCTGCGCGCCTACGGTGCCGAGATCGTCCTTACGCCGGGTTCCGAAGGCATGCGCGGCGCTGTCGAAAAGGCGCAGGAAATCGTCGCCAACACTGAGAACTCCATCTGGGCACAGCAGTTCGCCAACGAGGCGAACCCGGCCATCCACCGTTCCACCACCGCGGAGGAAATCTGGTCGGACACCGAAGGCGGCGTGGACATCTTCGTCGGCGGCGTCGGCACCGGCGGAACCATCACCGGCGTCGGGCAGGTCCTGAAGGAGCGCAAGCCCGAAATCCAGGTCGTGGCAGTCGAGCCCAAGGACTCCCCCATCCTCAACGGCGGCACGCCCGGCCCGCACAAGATCCAGGGCCTCGGCGCGAACTTCGTTCCGGAAATCCTCGACACCAACGTCTACGACGAGGTCCTCGACGCAACCCTCGAAGACTCGGTGGCTACCGCGCGTGCCCTCGGCACCAAGGAAGGCATCCTGGGCGGCATCTCCGCCGGCGCGGCCGTCTGGGGCGCACTGGAGCTCGCGAAGCGTCCGGAGAACAAGGACAAGCTCATCGTGGCGATCGTTCCGGACTTCGGCGAACGTTACATCTCCACTGTGCTTTTTGACGACATCCGCGGCTGATTGCGGACTGCGCGCAACCGCTTTCTTTCATTTCCTGTAGAAAGGTCTTTGTGAGCTTCGTCGCAAGACTTATTGAGGACCTCGAGGCCGCCCGGTCACATGACCCGGCGGCCCGAGGCTCCTTTGAGAACTTTTTTGCCTATTCCGGCCTGCATGCGATCTGGGCGCACCGGCTGACGCACAAATTGTGGCAAAACCCCGGGCTGCGCTTTCCGGCACGGCTCATTTCCCAGCTTGCCCGGTTCCTGACCGGCATTGAGATCCACCCCGGCGCGACCATCGGCCGCAGGTTCTTCATCGACCACGGCATGGGTGTGGTGATCGGTGAGACCGCCGAAATCGGCGAAGATGTCATGATCTACCACGGCGTGACGCTGGGTGGCCGCTCCTTGGCCAAGGTCAAGCGCCACCCCACCATCGGAGACCGCGTGACCATCGGAGCCGGCGCGAAGGTCCTTGGCCCCATCACCATCGGTGCGGACAGCGCCATCGGCGCCAATGCCGTGGTGGTCAAGGACGCACCGCCCGAGTCGATCATCACCGGCATTCCCGCAACATGGCGGCACCGTGACGCGAAGAGCGAAACCAAACCCGCCGTCGACCCCGCCGAGTACTACATCGAGTACCGGATCTAGCCGGAAAACCGCTTGTAGACGTTCCAGAAAACCTTGTCGAAGGCACGGTCGGGAAGCACCCTCCGCAAGGCCAAGATGGTCCACGCTCCCCTGCCGACCGGGTACCGCGTCCTGGGCCTCCGCGACGTTGCCGCGTGCACGATAGCGCCCGCAACGGTGCGCGGGTGCGTCGACAACGCAGTTCCCGACGTCGACGCCAAGGCCGCCGCCACGATCCCGGCCTGCTCGCGATATGGTCCTTGCCCCGAGACGGCCAGCAAGCTCTCCCCGGCAATGGTTCCCCATTCCGTGTCCGTGCCTGCGGGCTCGATGATTGCCACGTCGATGCCGTGCGGCTTCAGTTCGAGCCGCAAGGAGTCGCTGAGGCCCTCGACGGCGAATTTTGTCGCGTGGTACCAGGCGCCCAGGGGTTCATACATTTTGCCGCCGATCGAGGACACGTTGATCACCCGGCCGGAAGCTGCGGCACGCATCACGGGAATCACCAACTGGGACATCCGGGCAAGGCCGAAGACGTTGACCTCGAACTGGCGCCGTCCCTCGTCGATGGGAACCTCTTCCAAGGAACCGTAGGAGCCGTATCCGGCGTTGTTGACGAGCACGTCGATCCGTCCCTGTTCGGCGAGGATGAGATCCACGGCGGCCTTCATCGAGTCGTCTTCGGTGACATCGAGGGACAACACCTTGATTCCGTGGGCTTTGAGCGGCTCCATCTTTTCGACGCGCCTCGCCCCCGCGTACACAACCATCCCCGCCTTGCTGAGTTTGATGGCGGCTTCGAAACCGATTCCGGTTGACGCACCTGTGACAAATGCGACGCGTTGCGGCATGGACTCTCCTTGTGTGGGGGTCGGTGTTTCCTTGGGAACGTACCAACGGCAAAGGCCGGCGCCTCCACAGTAACGTGGAAGCGCCGGCCTTCGAGTATCAGAGTGGGGCAGCAGGGTCCCTGCGTGGCGACGCAGTCGACACGAAAGGGCCTGCTCCAATCTTTAGTGGGTGTCGACCGCCGAGATCTCGGACTTGTCTTCGCCCCACAGCGTGTGGAAGGTGCCCTCGGCGTCAACGCGGCCGTAGGTGTGCGCACCGAAGAGGTCGCGCTGTCCCTGGATGACAGCCGCAGCGAGCCGCTTACGGCGCAGGCCGTCGTAGTAGGCAAGCGAGGAGGAGAACACCGGAACCGGGATGCCCAGCTGGACAGCCGTTGCCACGACGCGGCGCCAGGCCGGAAGCGCGCCGGCGATCGCCTTGGTGAAGGCCGGAGCGAACAGGAGGTTGGCCGGCTTCTCCTCGGCAGCGTAGGCCTTGGTGATTTCCTTGAGGAGCTCGGCGCGGATGATGCAGCCGCCGCGCCACAGCGAGGCGATTTCATCGAGCTTGAGGTCCCAGCCGTATTCCTTGGCGGCGGAGGTCAGCATGTCCAGGCCCTGGGCGTAGGAGACCAGCTTGGAGGCGTAGAGTGCCTGGCGGACGTCCTCGACGAAGTTCTCGGGGATCTCGACGGCGATTTCCTCGCCAGCGAGCAGCTCCTGTCCGAGCTTGCGCTGTTCCGCCTGGGAAGACAGGGCGCGTGCGAAGACGGACTCCGCAATGCCCGAAACCGGGGAACCGAGCTCGAGGGCGGAAATGACCGTCCAGCGGCCGGTGCCCTTCTGGCCGGCGGCGTCCACGACGACGTCGACGAACGGCTTGCCGGTCTTGGCGTCGACGTGACCCAGGACCTCCGCGGAGATTTCGATCAGGAAGGACGCCAGTTCGCCCTTGTTCCATTCGGCGAAGATCTTGGACTGCGCGGCCGGCTCGATCCCAGCGCCGGAGCGGAGGAGATCAAAAGCTTCGCCGATGACCTGCATGTCTGCGTATTCGATGCCGTTGTGGACCATCTTGACGAAGTGTCCGGCGCCGTCCGTGCCGATCCACGCGCAGCAGGGCTGGCCATCTACCTTGGCCGAGATCTTTTCGAGCAGCGGACCCAAGGCGTCGTAGGACTCCTTGGAACCGCCGGGCATGATGGAGGGGCCGTTGAGGGCGCCCTCTTCGCCGCCGGAGACGCCGACGCCCACGAAGTGCAGGTCCTTCTCGGCCAGCGCGGCTTCGCGGCGGCGGGTGTCCTCGTAGTGCGAGTTGCCGGCGTCGATCACAATATCGCCGGGCTCAAGCAAGGGAACGAGCTGGTCGATGACGGCGTCAACCGGCTTGCCGGCCTTCACCATGATCAGGACTCGGCGAGGCTTCTCGAGGGAGTCCACGAGTTCCTGGAGGGTTTCCGTGCGGATGAAGTCGCCGTCCGAACCGTGCTTGGCCAGCAAGGCGTCGGTCTTTTCGACGGAGCGGTTGTGGAGGGCAACGGTGAAGCCGTTGCGGGCCAGGTTGCGGGCCAGATTGGCGCCCATCACCGCGAGGCCGGTGACACCGATGTGTGCTGACATCAAAACTCCAATTCATTCTTGTGCATCGAGTCCTGCTTAGAGCGAGGAAACGCTTTCTTGAGCAGTAGCTGGAATAAACCATACGTATTCGGACCACGTCTGGGAAAGTTGCGCCCACGTTTTGGAAACGTCCGCGTCACAAAAGAGTCTATGTTGCGAGCTTGGACCATGGGGAGTTCTGCGGCGCCCTGGCTTCCGCTGCCGGAGCCGTCAACGCCACTATGCTTACGACTATGTCAACCAGCCTCCACTATCGCGCCGTCGAGCACCTGGGAACCCGGATCGTCGGCGGCAAGCTCCCCGCTGGCCACGTCATGTTGGCCGAGCACCTTGAGGAGGAGCTCAAAGTGTCGCGGTCGGTAGTGCGCGAGGCCGTCAGGGTGCTGCAGTCCTTGGGACTGGTGGAAACCATCAAGCGGGTTGGCATCCGGGTCCTCCCCGCGCACCGCTGGAACCCCTTCGATCCGCTTGTCATCCGCTGGCGGCTGGCCGGAGAAGGCCGCGGCGCGCAGTTGCGCTCGCTCGCCGAACTCCGTTCCGCCGTCGAGCCCGTAGCCGCGGAACTCGCCGCCGAAAACGCGCCGGAAGCCCTGCGCAGCGAACTGGTGGAGATCTCGCTGGCCATGCGTGAAGCGGGCCGCGCAGGCGACATGCCCACCTTCCTGGACCTCGACATCCGCTTTCATGCCCTGGTGCTCTCCGGTTCCGGCAATGAAATGTTCGCGAATCTGATCGGCCAGGTCGCAGAGACACTCACCGGCCGGACCGTCCATGGCCTCATGCCCGAGCATCCGAAGGAAGCGGCGCTGCAATGGCACCTGGAGGTAGCCCAAGGCATCCGGGACAGGGACGGCAATTTGGCCCGCGAGGCTTCCTCCAACATCATGCGGGAGACCATCGCGGACCTGTCCCCAGGCTGGGAAGGCCAGCCACGGGTATTCGTTCCAGTCGAGCGGCGCTGAGGGCTGGCCAGCAGCGCCGCTCGACTGAAGCCCTTGATCGGCTGCGCCTAGTCCACAGGCTGGAAGTTCAGGAGGACCTTCCCCGATTCGGCCGAGTTCCTGGCCACCTCAAAGGCCTCGAGTCCGCGGTCCAGCGTGAATTCGTGCGTCACCACCGGGTCCACGTAGAGCGAACCGTCCGCGAGCGCGGCAATGACCTCGTCGATTTCGTCGTTGAAGCGGAAGGAACCGAGCAGCTCAAGTTCGCGCGTGATGGCCAGGGAAATGAAGACCGGCTGCGGTCCCGAGGGCAGCAATCCCACCATGACCACCTTCCCGCCGCGAACTGCGCCCTTGATGGCGGAGGCCAGTCCGAAGTGGCTGCCGGAAGACTCGATGACCACGTCGGCTTCCACGGCGGCGATCGCGTCGGCGTCGTCGCCTTTGAGGACTTCGTCGGCGCCCACTGCACGGGCGATCTCAAGGGGCCTGTCGTACATGTCGACGGCCACAATCCGGCTTGCGCCCTGGCGCTTGAGGACGGCAACTGCCAGCGCGCCGATCGGACCGCTTCCGATGACGAGCGCCGTTTTTCCTGCCACGTCCCCTGCCCGGGCGACGGCATGCCAGGCAACGCTGGCTGGCTCCACGAGCGCCGCCGTGCGCAAGTCGAGCGAGGCTGGAAGGGTCCTGAGCATCCGGGACGGCAGGGTGGCGTAGCGGCTGAAGGCCCCGTCCGTGTGCGGGTACCGCGCCGCACTCCCGAGGTAGGTGCAGCCCGGAGAAAGGTTGGGCCGGTCTTCCGGATACTTGGCGTCACCGGGGGCCGGAGTCGCGGGATGGACGGCGACGGCGGTTCCGGCTGCCGGCCCGCTGCCGTCGGCGGCCTGCTGGACAACGGTGCCGACGATTTCGTGGCCGAGCACCATGGGAGCCTTGAGGATCGACTCGCCGGCGGCGCCATGGAGCCAATAGTGCAAGTCAGAGCCGCAGATGCCACCGTAGGCGATCTCCACGACGGTTTCATCGGTACCGGGAGCAGCCAGGGAGATGTCCTCGATGCGAAGGTCGCCGGCGGCATGGGCCACGACGGCAGGGGAAGTCTGGGGAAGCTGGAAGCCGCTCATTAGACGACCACCGTCATTCCGCCGTCGACGAAGATCGTCTGGCCGTTGACGAAGTTCGAAGCCTCTGAGGCGAGCCATACTGCCGGACCGGCGAGGTCGGCCACGGTGCCCCACCGGTGGGCCGGCGTCCGGCCGAGGATCCAGGAGTTGAAGTCCGGATCGTCCACGAGGTTCTGGGTCATCTCCGTGTGGATGTAGCCCGGGGCGATGCCGTTGATCTGAAGGCCGGAGGCCGCCCATTCGGCGGTCATGGCGCGTGTCAGGTTGCGCAAGCCGCCTTTGGCCGCGACATAGGGTGCGATGGTGGGACGTGCCAAGTCCGTCTGCACCGAGCAGATGTTGATGATCTTGCCGCGGCCCCGCGGGATCATGCGGCGGGCGGCTTCACGTCCGACGAGGAACGCGCTGGTCAGGTCGGTGGTGAGGACCCGCTCCCAGTCCTTCACGTCCAGGTCCAGCATGGGAACGCGGTGTTGGATTCCCGCGTTGTTGACGAGGATGTCGAGCGGCCCGACGTTTTCCTCGACCCACGCGATGCCCCGGGCCGCTTCCGTGTCGCTCGTGACATCGAAGGCGCAACTGTGGATGCGGCCGGGCCCGAAGCCCGCAGCCAGGGCGGCTTCGGCGTCCTTGAGCCGTTCCTGGTTGATTCCGTTGAGGACAACGGCGGCACCGGCCTCCGCCAGTCCGCGAGCCAGCGCGTTGCCGATGCCGCGGCTGGATCCGGTCACGAGCGCAACGCGCCCGGTGAGGTCAAAGAGTCCACTCATGCTTGTTTCCTTACTTGGTTCAAGGGGCTTACGGAAGAGTCGCTGAGGTTGGCGATGGCCTGGCGAACAACTGCCAGGTCCTGGTCACCCAGGCCTTGATCGATCAGCTCGCGGTAGAGTTCGACGCCGGCAGCCGCCATCGGAACCGCGGCGCCGGCCACTTCGGCGCTTTCGAGGACGAACTTGAGGTCCTTGTGCATGAACTTCGCCGGACCTGTGGGCGCGTAATCCTTGGCTGCCAGGCGCGGGCCCACAATCTCCAGGACCCGGCTTCCAGCGAGCCCTCCTGCCAGGACGTCGAAAAGGGCATTCGCATCCATGCCGGAGCGCTCGGCGAGTTCGGCGGCTTCCGCGAGGGCCGCCGTCGTGGTCCCGACAATCAGTTGGTTGCACGCCTTCGCCAGCGATCCGGCACCCAAGGTGCCCATGCGCCGGACGGTGGTGCCCATGGATTCGAGCAGGGGCAGGAGCCGCCGGAAATCTTCCTCGCCGGCTCCCACCATGATGGCCAAGGTGCCGTCCTGCGCACCTTTCGTGCCGCCGCTGACCGGCGCGTCGACGACGACGGCGTTGCCGCCGCTTGCGCTATGCACCGCCCGGCCGAATTCCTGCACAGCGGTCGGCGACACGCTGCTCATGACGATGACCGTTGTTCCGGGAAGCGGCGCCTCCGACCGCCAGGACTCGAGCAGCGGCGCGGCGGCGTCCTGGATATAGGAGAGATCCGGAAGCATGAAGATGATGAGGGGTTGGTCCCGGAGTGCGGCAACCGACTCCGAACGTTGCCCGCCGAGCTTTTCCAACTCGGCGAGCGCTTGGGCGGAACGGTTCCACGCACTGACCTCCCAGCCGTTGCGGAGTAGATTGGCTGCCATGGGGAAGCCCATGAGCCCAAGTCCCACGAAACCTGCCGTTTTCGCGGTCATCGTTCGCATGCACCTCACTTCATCGTGGTTCATCTATCAAAAACTGTTCAATATCCTAGCCTCAATTCAGTATGATGAACACTATGACGACTGATGAACTCACCATCGCGATCGCCGTCCCGCTCGAAGCTGAGCATGTGGAGCGTATCCGCGCAGTAGATCCGAGCATTACAGTGCTCTACGAACCCGAGCTCCTTCCCCCGGAACGCTTCCCCGCCGACCACTCGGGCGATCCGGACTTCAAGCGGACCCCCGAACAAGAGGAACGCTACTGGTCCATGCTGAACAAGGCCCAGATCCTCTACGGCTTCCCCAACGAGAGTCCTGCCGGCCTCGCCCGCATCGCCCAGAGCAACCCGCACCTGCAGTGGATCCATGCCATGGCCGCAGGCGCCGGTGGCGCCGTGAAGGCTTCGGGGCTCGACAGCGAGACCCTGCAAAAGTTCAAGGTCACCACGTCGGCAGGCGTGCACGCCCTTCCGTTGGCCGAGTTCGCAGCCCTGGGCATCCTCAACGGCTTCAAGCGCAGCGCTGAACTTGCCCAGGACCAGGCCGCGAAGGTCTGGCCCGAGCTGCGCACACCCACCAAACTTGTGAACGGCTCCAAGCTGGTCATCGCAGGGCTCGGCGAAATCGGCCTCGAGACCGCCCGCATCGCCCGCGCGCTCGGCATGGCGGTGAGCGGTACCAAGCGGAACGTGGAGGCGATCGAAGGAATCGAGGAGGTCGCGGACAACGATGGTCTGGCCGGGCTCCTTGCTGCGGCCGACGCCGTCGTCAACACCCTTCCCGGCACTCCCTACACGGAGAAGCTTTTCAACCACGAAGTCTTCTCGGCGATGAAGCCGGGCACAGTCTTTGTCAACGTTGGCCGCGGAACTGTGGTTGACGAAGAGGCGCTTCTCGAGGCCCTCGACAACGGGCAGGTCTCCTACGCCTGCTTGGACGTTTTCGCCGTCGAGCCGCTCCCCCAGGACAGCCCGCTGTGGAGCCACCCGAAGGTCATGGTCTCTCCTCACACCTCGGCGCTCAGTGCGGCCGAGAACCGCCTCATAGCCGAGCGCTTCGCCAGCAACCTTCGGACGTTCATCGACGGCGGGGAGCTCCCCCACCAGGTGGACACGGTGCACTTCTACTAAACCCCCAATCCCGGCGCATCATGGCGGCCTTTCCGGTTCAACCGGAGGGGCCGCTTTGCTGCGTGGGGCGGAGCGGGTGTGTGGGCGGAAGTCGGTTTACTGGCGGGCAGGGCGCGAGAAAGCGGCGGCCCCCTCCAATATTGGAGAGGGCCACCGCTTGCGAAAGCCGGGGACGCTGCCTAGCGGGCGTCTTCCAGGGACAACAGGTCGCGGCCGACTGTTTCCGGGGTGAAGAACGTTGTGACGAACGAGATCAGCGCCAGGACCAGCGAGTAGACCGCCAGGACCACCCAAGAGTTGCCGGTGGCGGCCAGGAGGCCGGCCCCGATCAGGGGAACGAAGCCGCCGGCAAACACAGCCGACACTTCCCGGCTCAGAGCCACGCCCGTGAACCGGTACTGCGAACCGAACAATTCCGGCAGCAGCGGGCACTGCGGACCAAGCATGGACTGCACACCAAGGGCGATGCCGACAACCATGACGGCCCACACGAGGGTGACGTTGCCAAGCGTTACCAGGTAGAACGCGGGAATAGCGAAGATTGCTTGGAACAGGGCACCGTAGCGATAAACCTTCACGCGGCCGATCCGGTCAGACAGGGCACCGAAGGTAACCACCATGACGGCTGCAAATCCTGCGGCGATAAGCAGCCCGACGGGACCGATGAATTTGTCGCCCGGGAAAACCCCTTCCTTGACCGAAATGAAGGAGATGAGAAGCGTCCCGTAGATCGAGGAGTTGCCGTTTTCGCCCATGCGGAGGCCGATACCGATCAGGACATTCTTCTTGGAGTGCTTCCAAAGTTCGCCGACCGGGTTTTTCACCACGTTCTTGTGCTTCTCCAGTTCCTGGAAAACCGGGGTCTCCTTCAGCCTAAGGCGGATGAAGATGGCCACGATGATCAGGACGAAGCTGGCGAGGAACGGCACGCGCCACAGCCAGCCTTCGAGCACGCTCTTGTTGGCCAGGCCGATGAGTGCAAAAGTACCTGCACCGAGGAGGGTTCCAAGTTGGATGCCGACGAACGGCAACGAAGCGAAGTAGCCACGGCGCTTGGGCGGAGCGACTTCGGAGATCAGCGTTGTTGCGCCGGCCTGTTCGGCTCCGGCGCCGAGACCCTGGACAATACGAAGAGTTACCAGCAGGACCGCGCCGAGCATGCCGGCTTGTTCGAATGTCGGCAGCAAGCCGATCGCGAAGCTGGCAAGGCCCATCATGCCGATGGTTAGGAGAAGAACCATCTTGCGGCCGAAGCGGTCTCCGATGAATCCGAAGAGGACGCCGCCGAAGGGCCGCGCCGCGAATCCGACGCCGTAGGTGGCGAATGAGGCAATCAGCGCGCCGCTATCGCCCAAGGGTTTGAAGAACAGCGGTCCGAAGATCAGGGCTGAAGCCAAACCATAGATGTAGAAGTCGTAGTACTCCAGGGCGGATCCTACAGAGCTGGCAAGCGTTGCCCTTCGCAGCTGTTGCGGCTCGACTACCGCGCCGTCCGTTTCAGCAAGCTTCGTATTAGTACGAGTTGTCACAAGCACTCCCTCAAGAACACTCCAGACCCCCGTTGGCCTGGCGAGATAGTGTCAGCCGCCATGGCGTGAATCACTATATTGAACAGAGTACAGCACGTTGTACAAGTTTCAAGTGGTGTAATCAGATTTATTTATGACCCTCGGGGCAGCGAGCCTCTGCCGTTGCCGGGCAGCGGGGTCATTCAGCCCATCGGGTTGCCCAGGGAGTGGGCAAGTTCCTTGAGTTCCTTCACCATCAGGGCAGCCTGCTCCTCGGAAAAAGTTGCCTTCAGTGCCGTTACCGAAAGGCCGAGGCTGGGCCCATGCGCCCCGTGGGTGGGGACCGGCACGGCAAGGCACACCACGCCAAGGGTGGACTCCTCATCCTCGAAGGCGTATCCCTGCTTGCGGATCTCGACAACCTGGGCTTTAAGCTCGGCGGCGCTCCGGAGGGACTTCGGTGTCATGACCGGGAGTTCAACGTCGTCGGGGAACATCGCCTCGATGTCGTGGTCATGGAGCTGGGCAAGGAGCACCTTCCCGACGGCACTCAAGGAAAGCGGCATCTTGTCGCCGATGTTGGACGTAAGCCGGACAGCCGGGTGCCCTTCGTAGCGGGCCAGATAGATGATGTGGTCGCCGTCGATCATCGCAATCCTGACGGTCTCGCCGGATAGCGTGGGCGCTTGCTCGCAGAATTTGTAGAACTCTTGGACTTCATCGAGGCGGCTGAGATAGGCGGCGCCGAGTTCAACCAGCTTCCGGCCAAGTGAAAAATCGGAACCTTCGCGGGTAATCAGCCGGGCTTCCTCAAGGGCAAGCAGAAGGTTTGACGTGGAAGACTTCGGAATCCCCAGCTCCCTTGAAAGATCGCTGAGCGTTAGCCTGCCCGAAGGGGCGTCCGCCAAGGCATCAAGCACTGCGGCAGCGCGGGTCACGGCAGGCGCCGGCGAAGAGCTTCCCAATCCTTCGGCGGAACGGGGGGTGCGGGAATCGGCCATGATTCTCCTTCGCGGTCATGCGTCTGGCGCAGAGTGGGCGCGTGCCAGGCGGAAACGCTGCCCGGGGGCAGCGGAAGTCCGGTCCAAGACACTTACGCTTGTTCAATCCACTGAACAACTACCATCATAGTGGCTCGATGCCGGGATGAGACGCGCCGGACGGAGGGCGGCTTCCTTTCCATCTCCAGAAATTCTCTGTATATTCATCTGTGAGCTCTCCACCGCGGCATCCCCCAATAGTCGCGGTGGAGAGCTTTTCCAATTCCCGGGGCGGGATCCAGGCCAGCGCTAGCCCTCTTGCCGCCAGGGAGAGAGCCGCGGCAGCCAGCCCGGGACGTTGGCACGGTAATCCGCATACTCGGCGCCGAACTTGCGGGCCAGGGCGGGCTCCTCATAAAGCCTGACGAAAGCCACCACGGGAACCGCACCCAACGCCACGAGGCCGAACAGCTTCGGCTGCCCCAGCAGGAGACCCTGTCCGGTGATCGCGGCGCCAATGCCCACGTAGATGGGATTCCGCACGAACCTGTAGAAACCACTGACCACAAGGTTCTTCGGTGGCGCAAAGGGTGCCGGCGTTCCCAATCCTTCAAGGGCGAACCGCGCGAAAGAATTGGCGATCACCGCTGCGCCTGCGCCGATCAGCAGGACACCCACGCATTGGGCAGGCAGTCCGCCTGGCACAGGCTGCTGGACCTTCCAGCGGGTCACCACCCAAGGCAACACACCGGCGACGGTGGCCGGGGCCGCGGCGAACACCGCCGTACCGACTTTCGCCAACCTCTTGGAACGCGCTGCATCTTCGGATGCCGTCATGCTGCCATTCTGAGCCGCCAAACCATGCGCGGCAAGCACCAGATCGCTTCCTTCAGGCCGCCGGCTTGATGAGTTCCGGACCGTTGTTCCGAACGTTGTTGACCTTGTCGCTGACCACGCGGGGCACGAGGTGCGGCTCGGGCATGGAATCCAGCAGGGCACGGACATCGGCCTCTGAGGTCGTTTCGGGGTCAAGCCAATCCGAGAACATCTCAGGCGGCACGATCAGCGGCGTGCGGTCATGGATGCGGCCAAGCGCGTCCGAGGCCGCCGTCGTGATGATCGTCGCCGTCCGCAACCACTTCGCAGGGTGGCCGTCTGGAAGGGTGGGGTCCGGCCAGTTCTCGAACAGTGCAGCGAAAGCCAGGATCCGGCCATCGGCATCATGCAGATAGGTGGGGACCTTGCCGCCGTCGGGGGTTTTCTCCCACTCGTAGTAGCCATCGCCGGCGAGCAAACCGCGCCTTGCCGACGCGGCCTTCCGGAAGGAGGGCTTCTCAGTGACCGTTTCCATGCGGGCGTTGATCAGTCGGGCACCGCCTTTGGGGTCTTTCGCCCAGGACGGCACCAGTCCCCATCGCGCCGAGACCAGCTTGCGCGTCACCGGCTCATCTTCCCCGGAACTCCGGTCCAGGATCAGCGGCACCGTGTCGGTCGGGGCGACGTTGTAGGAGGGCTGCAGCTCATCGACGTATGACTCGTTGACGTCGAAGGCATGCATCAGATCGGCCATCGACTTCGAAACCACGTAGCGTCCGCACATGCCTTCATCATGCCGCAGTGCGCGGACGCTGTCAGGTTGGCTGGCAGCGGATTGCCGGCCGATCAAAGAAAAGAGCCCCTGAGCTGCGTTTCCGCAGTTCAGGGGCTATTTGTGGGTCCTACCGGGATCGAACCGATGACATCCACGGTGTAAACGTGGCGCTCTACCAGCTGAGCTAAAGACCCAAACAGTGATCTCAGCGCCCTCGGCGCTTCAACCAACGAACATGTACTTTACCGGATCAATCGACCGGAACACTAATCGGCTTCGCAGAAGGACCCAAATCCGGAAGTTCTGCGGCGAGCCAGGCCAATGCGCCACTGACTCCGGCTTCAACTTTGAGGTCCGCAAACTCGTCGCCACGGGTGTGTCCACGGTTGATGATCACTACCGGCTTGCCGCCTTTGGCTGCGTGCCGCACAAACCTCAATCCGCTCATGACCGTCAACGACGAACCTGCCACCAGAAGCGCCCCGGCTTCGTCCACCATGGAATAGGCGCGCTGCACCCGGTCCTTGGGCACACTTTCACCGAAGTACACGAAATCGGGCTTGAGCGTTCCCCCGCACACGGGACACACAGCCACCACAAACGAACGGATGAGCTCGGGATCCTCTACGGAGGCATCCGCATCGGGTGCCATCTCGACGACGCCGGACGCCTGCGCGGCTTCGAGGAAACCGGGGTTGATTTCCTCAAGGATCGACGCCACGAGCTGGCGGGTGAAGCGATGTCCCTTGTCCAGGCAGATCACGCGATCGTATCGCCCGTGCAGGTCCACCACATTGATGCTCCCGGCATCCTCGTGCAGACGGTCCACGTTCTGGGTGATGAGCCCCGTCATGAGCCCGCGCTGCTCGAGGAGTGCGACGGCGGCGTGCCCGGCGTTGGGATCCGCGTGCCGGAGGTGCGACCATCCAAGGTGGTTCCTTGCCCAATACCGGCGCCGGCTGGCGGGGCTTGCGATGAATTCCTGGTAGGTCATGGGATTCCGCGGCGCAGCTCCAGGGCCGCGATAGTCAGGGATTCCGGAGTCAGTGCTGAGGCCTGCTCCCGTCAGGACGGCAAGCCGCCTGCCGCCAAGAATCCCGGCAGCCTTGCGGAGGACGGCCACCTCTTCCGCATCCAGCTCAACAGCAGGGGCCGGTGGAAGTATGGCGAAGCCAGTCATTCCGATGCCGGGCCGCTGGGCGCTCATCGCCCCTAGCCCTCGCCAAGTGCGGACAATGCCTCGCGGTATTCCGCGAGGTCGCGTGCCTGCCCGCGCGGATTGACCACGACGTAACGGATGATGCCGGCCGCATCAATAATGAAAGTCCCGCGCAAGGACATGCCTGTAGCTTCGTCAAACACGCCATATCTCTTGGCGACTGCCCCATGCGGCCAAAAGTCGGCCAGGAGATCGAACTCGTAGCCTTCCTTTTCCGCATAGGCGCGCAAGGCAAACTTGCTGTCCACGGATACCCCGAGGACTGTGGCATTGGCGTGTTCGAAAACAGCGAGATTGTCACGGATCTCGCACAACTCCCCGGTGCAGATTCCGGAGAAAGCGAACGGGTAGAAGACCACCACCACGTTCCGGCCGCGGAGTTCGGACAACCGGACTGGTTCCCCGAACTGGTTCAAGAGCTCAAAATCCGGGGCTTCCTGGCCCACAACGGGAACTGCAGGACGCAACCCGGGAGGGTTCAACCGGGTGTGCGTCACTTGTTCTTCTTGCGCGCTACGAGCCGGGTGGCGCTCCAGTCCTTGGAGACACCTGCGGACGTAGTGCAATGCAATCCGGCGGTGGGAGCAGCATCTTGGATTTCCGAGGGCGAGACGTAGTTGTCGCGGCCCGACTTGGGGGTCAGCACCCAGACCACGCCGCCTTCACCCAAGGTGGTCAGCGAATCAACAAGCGCGTCGACCAAGTCGCCATCACCGTCGCGCCACCAGAAGATGACAGCGTCTACTACCTCGTGATCATCTTCGTCGAGCAGCTCGGAACCCGTGAGTTCCTCAATGTCATCACGCAAATCGAAATCGACATCATCGTCGTAACCGAGTTCCTGAATCAGATCCCCATCCTTGAAACCCAATCTTTCCGCCACATTTACCGATGTGGCGGCGTCGGCCTCGCTCACGTTTCCTCCTCTTGAAGTGATTTCGATTACTACAAGCCAACACCCTTTGGGCGTGTGCTTCAAGCCATTGTCCCGCGTTCCACCATTATCCGCGCCCCCGCCACGGCCTAAGCCAGAGCAGGATCGGGACTGCAGCCTTGACTGGGGCTGCAACTGCCCGCAATCCAACAGCTTGAGTGTGACATACAGCGCCTTCGCGACCGCGCGGCTACGCATCGCGGCTCGTACAAAGCTACAGTGGCCAGTGAAGACTTTGGCTGCAGGGCAACCGCCCGCCGCGAATAGCGCAGCTGGAGCTCAAGAGAAGCTGCCCGGCGCACATGACCGGGTTGCAGTAACCGATATGTCGCATACGCCGCGTTCATGACAGGCAGTTACCCTGCCGGACCTGAGGCGACGAGAAATGCGCCAAAAGAGAGGTTGGACGTGGCTGCAGGAGAAGAGACCTCACAC
>NZ_JAKEEC010000016.1 GCF_021483235.1 Arthrobacter alkaliphilus
ATCGTCACCAAAACCCTCCAACTCCTCGCAGCAAAGGGCCAGATCGACCCGAGTGCGCCGTCGTACGCCATTGACCGGTACAAGCTCCTGGACGTGAACTCCGGAACCACCGGCTCCGCAGGCGGAGAAAGCTAAGGCCTGCAAAAACATCGGCGGCGGTGCTCCCTGAGCACCGCCGCCGATGTGATTTCCTCTTACGCTCCGAGCGAGCGGTGATCCACCACGAATCCCGTGGCCGCACTCTCCCTGACCGCGTTGATACCGGCCACGAGGGCCGCGATATCCGGGAACCTGGGCGACACTGCCACGACCGTTCCATCATCGGCCTTCAAGCGGAACCGGAACGATTGTTCCCCTGCCTTCAAGATCTCGAAAATGCCAGACATAGACTCTCTTTCCACCGTGGATGCGACGCTGCACCCGCTGCGATGACCACTGACTCTCGTGAAGTCCCTAAGAGAATATCGGCCACGCAAGCGGGTCAGAAGGCCTACCCGTGGGTAATATTCAACCTTTTTCGGTAGACCAAACTTTTGCATGAACATGCATGGATACCTTGGAGTACCCCGTGGATAGGGTGAACACATGAACGATTCCAGCACCGTGCCCACCACTGGCGTGCTGTTGGCCGGCGGGGCGGGAACGCGCCTAGGCCTGGGCCCGAAGGCCCTGCTGCCGTTCCGCGGACGCACCTTGGTGGAGGAACTCGCCGCCACATTGCTCGACGGCGGTTGCCGGGAGGTGGTGGTGGTGCTCGGTGCCGGCGCCGCGGAGGTCCGCCGGGCGACAAAACTGGACAAGTACCTCGTGGTGGACAACCCGGAGTGGGCGAGCGGCATGGCCGGTTCGCTTCGTGCCGGTGTCGCGGCGGCCGCCGAAGGCCACCATGTCATGGTGGCCTTGGTGGACCAGCCCGGGGTGACATCCGGCGTCGTTGCCAGGCTGCTGGCCGCGCATCGGGACGGACGCGTGACCGCCGCGGGATACGCGGAACCCCCCTTCGAGGGTGGCCGCACCGCAAAACTCCGGCGCGGCCACCCCTTGATCATCGATGCCACCCTCCGTGCCGAAGCGGCCGAAGCCGCCGTGGGCGACGCCGGAGCCCGCCGTTTCTTCAAAGCCCACCCGGGCCTCGTGGACGTCATCGACTGCAGCGACCTCGCCGATGGAGCCGACGTCGACACGAAGGACCAGCTGCACCTCCTCGGCGATTAGCTCACACCAGTTGCACGGTGGCAGCAGCGTCCTTCAGTGCGAGGTAGATCTTGTCCCGCGCGATGGGGAGCGCCGTGAACCGGATTCCCGTGGCGTTCCGGATGGCGTTGGCCAAGGCGGGTGCCACCGGGTTGAACGGGCTCTCACTCATGGACTTCGCCCCCAGCGGTCCCATCTCATCGTTTGTTTTCGCGAAGTAGACCTCGCTGCGCGGCACGTCCGCGAAGGACGGGATGTGGTACTGCCGCAGGATGTCCGTGGTGACCTTCCCGGCGTCGTTCACCCGGACTTCCTCGTACAGCGCGACCCCCAGCGCCTGGGCGATTCCGCCTTCCACCTGGCCGCGGCATTGCCGGGGATTGACCACGACGCCGGCATCGGCCGCCTGGACGCTCTGCAGGATCCGCAACTCCCCCGTGCCGGTGTTCACGGCAACCCGGAACCCGTGGACGTTGAAGGCGACCGAACGCGGAGTCCCGCCCCCGCGACCCTCGGAGGCGAGTTCGATCCCCGCTGCCTCGGCGCGCGTGGACAGCTCGGCAAGCGTGAGGCGCTTACCGTGGCATTCCACGGCGCCCTCGATCAGGACGCAGCTCCCCGCATCGGCCCCGAGGATTCCGGCGGCGAACGCCCGGAGGCGAACAGCGAGTTCCTGGGCCGCGAGCAGCGTGGCCTGCCCTGCCACCACTGTTCCGGCGGAACCGAACGCGCCGGTGTCATGCTCCACGAGGTCCGTGTCGGACTGGCGGACTGCCACGTTCGACGCCGTCGTGGACAGCGCGGTCGCCGCCAGCTGCGCGTGGACCGTGGTGGTGCCGTTGCCGAACTCCGCGGTCCCGACGGCGGCGTCGAAGGTGCCGTCGGGAAGTAGCCTGAGGTGCGTGTGCGCGAAGTGGCCGCGCGGCGGAACGGTGTCGATCATGGACAGTGCGGAACCGACGCCGGTGACCCATTCCGGGCCAAGGTCGTCGAGCCCGGCGAGGCGGTAGCGTTCGCCGCCGCGCTCCAAGGCATCCCGGACCAAGGCCACGCACTGGTCCAGTCCGTAGCTCCCATAGAAGACGTCCTCTTCCGGCTCCGGATTCGTTGAGAGCATGTGGTCCCCTGGCCGGACCATGTTTTTGAGCCGGAAGTCCAAGGGGTCCATGCCGATTCCGACGGCAAGTTCGTCCATGGCGGATTCGATCGCGAAAATCATCTGGCTGAGACCATAGCCACGGAAGGCGCCGGCCGGGACCGTGTTCGTGTAGACGGCCTGCGCGTCTACCTTCTTGTTGGCGCATTTGTAGACAGCGAGTGACTCGCCGCAACCGTGGAACATCACACCGGGCGCGTGGTTTCCGTACGCGCCGGTATTGGTGACCACATCCACCTGCATCGCGGTCAAGTGGCCGTCGCTGGTGGCTCCGGCCTTGACCTTGATGGTGAACGGATGGCGTGTGGTGGTCGCAGCGAATTGCTCCGTCCGGGTGAACTCCACCTGCACGGGCCGGCGCAGCTTGAGTGCCGCCATGGCAACGAGGTCCTCGGTGAGCACCTCTTGCTTGCCGCCAAACCCGCCGCCCACGCGTCCGGCCACCACGCGGATACGGTCTTCCGGAAGATCGAACACCCGGGCGAGTGTCCGCCGGACCAGGAACGGGACCTGGCTGGATGAA
Organism: Arthrobacter alkaliphilus; assembly: GCF_021483235.1. Taxonomy (GTDB): domain Bacteria; phylum Actinomycetota; class Actinomycetes; order Actinomycetales; family Micrococcaceae; genus Arthrobacter; species Arthrobacter alkaliphilus. Next base: position 2,874 of record NZ_JAKEEC010000016.1, read on the forward strand.
CGCACCACGAGCCTGTCCTCCGCTGGATTCCCGGAGGGCTCCACCCATGCGATGGAACAGTGCGTTTCCATCGCGACGTGCTGCACCCGCTGCGTCTGGTACGTGTTCTCGTGGATGAAGCCGGCCGCGGCGAATCCGGCTTCGACGTTCCCCAGCTCGGAATGGACTTCCGCCACCACGTTGTCCTGCGGGCGCGAAATCCGGGTTATTTCCCCGTCTTTGTCCCCATGGATCGCGGGGGCACCCGGCAACAAGGCCTCCTGCGGCGAGAAGACGGCGTCCAGGAGTTCGTACTCGACCTTGATAGCCCGGGCCCCGGCTTCGGCCGCGCCCACCGATTCGGCGACGACGGCGGCCACCCGCTGGCCGATGAAGCGCACCACGTCGTCGAGGACACGGGTGTCGTCCGGGTCGTCGGTGTAGAGCTCGTGCTGGGCTGTTGAGAACAACCGGGCCGGCGCGTCCTCGTGCGTGAAGACCGCGACGACGCCGGGTACCTGGAGGGCCGCCGTCGTGTCGATGGAAACAATGCGCGCGTGCGCATGCGGCGAGCGCAGCAACCTGAGGTGCAGCAGTCCCGGGAGTTGTTCCGCGGGGACGTCGAGCGTGTAGCGCGCGGTACCGGTGACGACGGCGCGTCCCGCCGGCGCAGGGACGTCGTCGCCGAGCTGGCCTGTTCCGGCGTCGTGCGTGCTGTGCCCCTCGCGGGCGACTCCGCACACCGCGTCCGCAATGGAGCGGTAACCCGTGCAGCGGCACAGGTTTCCCTTGAGGTTTCGCGGGAGGTTGGCTTTTTGTTCCTCGTCGAAGGTGGCGGCGGTCATCATCATGCCGGCTGTGCAGAAGCCGCACTGGAAACCCTGGTGTTCCAGGAACTGCTCCTGTACCGGATGCAGTTCCTCGCCACGCGACAGCCCCTCGATGGTGGTGACCGAGTGCCCTTCGGCACGCACCGCCGGGTAGATGCAACTGTGCACGGGAGTTCCGTCGACGTGAACGGTGCAGGCGCCACAGTCCCCGCCGTCGCAGCCTTTCTTGACGCCGAAGTTGCCTTGTTCACGGAGGAACGTCCGGAGGCACTGGCCCGGGCGGGGTGCGGCCTCGGTGGTGGTTCCGTTGATCTCGATTGCCATGCTCAGGCCTCCTTCTGTTGGGTGGACGGTTGCGGCGAGGTGGCATGCGGCGGCCAAAAATCGCCGGAGACTGTGAGCGGTCCGTCGCCTGGAGCCGGGCCGCACAGCTCCACGCGGATCTCCTCGGCGAGCCGGAACGTCATGTCGCGGCGCCATTCCGGGAGCCCGTGGATGTCGTCGTGGTAGAGCTCGGTGGGAATCGAGTGCCCGACGGCGGCGGCCAACTGCCCGGCGTCCGGCAACCCGGGGGCGGCGAACCTCAGCTGCACGGGCCGCTTGGTGGCCGCGGTGACGGTGAGGACCAGGCCGCCATCGGCGTCGAGCCTTCCGATCAGCAGCACCCCGGAGCGTCCGAGGTTGCTGAGCGAGAGCCGCCGGAAGGCCACCTTGGCTGCCAGGGCCGGCGCCGGCAGGTGGATGCTGCGCAGGAGTTCGCCGGGTGCCAGGCAGTTTTTGCCGTCCCCGGTCACGAACTCGGCCACTGGAACGGTACGGCTGCCGCCTCCCGGGCTAAGGATGGTCGCGGTGCCATCCAGGCCGGCGCACAGCGAGATCATCGGGCCGGCCGGGAGTGAAGTGCAAAGATTGCCGCCAACGGTGGACATGTTCCACACCTTGAAGGAGGCCACGAAGGAGTCGCAGCACGGGCGGAAAAGCGCCAGTCCCGGCCAGTTCCGGCCTGCCACCGCGTCAGATACCGGGAGGGCGTAGAGCTCGGCGACTGTGCAGGTGGCGGCCAGCTCAACGCCGGCATCGCTCACGGTCACGGCGGGCCAGCCCGCTTGGCCCAGGTCGAGCAGCCGTTTGAGCGGTTCTTCACTGCCCACTGGACTGCCGTAGGAGAACAGGACTGTACCGCCGGCGAGCCAGGCGTCGCCTTCGCGCCACTGGCCCGGGTCCGAAGTCGCCACCACGGACTCGATGGTGTTCATGTCCATGGGGTCACCTTGCTGTCCTCGGGGGTGTTGGTCTGGTGGATGGGTCCTGTCCCGTCCTTGAGCGGGGCCGCGGTGGAAGCCGGGCGGCGGGAGGCAAGGATTTCGGCGGTAATGGAAACGGCCACCTCGGCTGGAGTGACCGCGCCAAGATCCAGTCCGATCGGCGAATGCAGGCGTTCGAGGGCCTCAGCCGACGTCCCGCACGCAAGGAGCCCGTCGATCCGTTGGCGGTGGCTGCGCCTCGAACCCATCGCTCCCACATACGCAAGATCCAGGCCGAGGGCGGTCTCCAGCAGCGGGACATCGAACTTCGGATCGTGGGTCAGCACGCACACCACCGTGCGGGAATCGATCCGGCCGGCAGCTGCTTCGGCGGCAAGGTAGCGGTGCGGCCAGTCCGTGACGAGGTGGTCGGCGGCGAGGAAACGGCCCTGGCCCGAGAACGCGGGCCGGGCATCGCACAACGTGACCTCATAGCCCAGGAGTTTCCCGGCGGGGAGCAATGCCGCGCCGAAGTCGTTGGCGCCAAAGATGAGCATGCGCGCCGCCGGCAAGCGGCTTTCAACAAAGAGGGTGATGGGTTCGGGCTGCGTTGTGTTCCCGCAACCTTCGGCCGGGGCGAGCCGTACCAAACCGGTGCGGCCACCGTGCAGGAGCGGCTCCAGTTGCGCGGCCGCCGCGCGGATCACTGCCTGGTCCCTGCCAAGCAGGGTTGCAAGCTCCCGCGAATCGGCAGCGCGGAAACCCGCCGGATCCGGAACGACGACGGCTCCTCCAGGGGCGTCGAGCCTGCGTATCAGGGCCAAGGCGGTGCCGCCGGAAGCCTTGTTTAGGAGTGCAAGGTCGAGTCCCGCGGTGCTGGTTGATTGGATGGGCTGGATGTGGACTTCCAGCTCGCCGCCGCAGGTGAGCCCGACGGCGAACGCGTCCTCGGCGCTGTAGCCGAACGACTCGAGCCGGCTGCCGCCGTCGTGCATTGTCTGCAGGGCGGCCTCCACTACGGCACCTTCCACGCAGCCTCCGGAGAGGCTGCCAAGGACATCGCCGTGCTCGGAAACCAGCATAGACGTTCCGAGGGGCCGCGGGACAGAGCCTCCTGCGGCCACGATGGTGGCGATGGCGCATCGCTGCCCGGAGAGCACAGGCCGCCACGTGCCCAGCGAGGGCATCAAATCCAGCATGGCAACACTTCCTTTACCGAGGTCCCGGACCGGAGACCCGCCCGGGGCAGTGTGCGATCTTGCCTCATATTCTCATTCCTTGCGTCTGTTCAGGAGAGTTTCGGGTCAACGTGTAACCCTCTACGTGAAGAGGACCGGGGCGGGCCTCTCATTTCCCACCCCGGTCCTTAGCGGAACGGCCGCTCTTCACCGCCGCCCGCCGTCGTCGTCGGAGCCATGCGCCGGGCGACGGTCGGCGGACGCCTATTCATTGCGGTGACGTGCGGCCGGACCGCCGTCTCAATGGCCGGCTACCCTCCGAGGAAGGCGCTGATCGGCCCGCGGGCGAAGTAGATCAAGAAGCCCAAGGTCACCACCCACATGAGCGGATGGACCTTCTTGCCCTTCCCGGACGCCGCGTGGATCACGGCCCAGGAGATGAATCCGACGCCGATGCCGTTGGCGATGGAGTAGGTCAACGGCATGGTGACGATGGTGAGGAAGGCAGGCAGCGCCACGGAGAACTTGGAGAACTTGATCTCGCGGATCTGTGCCATCATCATCGCGCCCACTACCACCAACGCCGCGGCCGCAACTTCGAGCGGAACCACGCTGGTGAGCGGGGTCAGGAACATCGAGCCCAGGAACAGCAGACCGGTGACCACCGAAGCCAGACCGGTGCGGGCACCTTCGCCGATGCCGGCCGCGGAGTCGATGTACACGGTGTTGGACGAGCCCGACGTCGCGCCGCCGGCTACCGCGCCCAGGCCCTCGACGATGAAGGCCGACTTGAGCCTTGGGAAGGTGCCGTCCTTGTAGGCTACGCCGGCGCTCTTGGCTAGGCCGGTCATGGTGCCCATGGCGTCGAAGAAGTTGGTAAACACCAGGGTGAACACCAACATGGTGGCCGCCAGCCCGCCGATCCGCGAGAACGAACCGAAGAGGTCGAAGTGGCCCACCAGGCTGAAGTCGGGGGCGGATACCAGCTGGCCCGAGAGGACCGGGGTGTTGAGGTGCCAGCCACCGGGATTGGCGGCGCTGCCAGGCCCGATGTGCATGAAGGCCTCGACGACGGCGGCGAGGACCGTGGTGGCGACGATTCCGATCAGGAGGCCGCCTTGGATCTTGCGGGCCACGAGGATTCCCATGACCAGCAGACCGACAATGAAAACGAGGGTGGGGATGGACGTGATGGAACCATCAGTGCCGAGTTGTACCGGCGGTCCGCCTTTTGTGGCGCGGACGAAGCCGGAATCGACGAAGCCGATGAAGGCGATGAACAGGCCGATGCCAACGGTGATGGCGGCCTTGAGTTCCCTGGGAACGGCCTTGAAGATCGCGGTCCGTGCACCCGTGACGCCGAACAGGACAATCAGGATGCCGTTGATGACCACCAGGCCCATGGCTTCCGGCCAAGTGACCTCATGGATGACCGCGACCGCGAGGAACGAGTTGATTCCCAGGCCGGCGGCGAGCCCGAAGGGCAGGTTCGCGATCAGGCCGAAGAGGACAGTCATGACACCGGCGGTCAGGCCGGTAACTGCCCCCACCTGCGCTGCGGACAACCATCCGCCGGCCACATCCGTGGGCGCGTTCTGGGCTGAGAAGCCGCCCAGGATCAGTGGGTTGAGGATGACGATGTAGGCCATCGTGAAGAACGTGACGATGCCGCCGCGGAATTCGCGGGCCAGCGTGGAGCCACGCTTGGTGATCTGGAAGAAACGATCCAGGAAGGAGTTCGGCGCCGGGCGCTTGGGGCTGCTGCCCCGCTGTGCAGGTTCAGTTGCCGTTCGCATTTCTGCGGGGTCCAGGATTGTCATTTTCAGCCACCGGCCCTAGTAGTCAATCCTGGAGTCGAGCGTGTTCCAGGTGTTGAACGGTTGGAGGATGGCCGGTGCCTGGGGATCGCCCAGTTCCAGTTTGGTGACCGGCATGAGCGTGTTCCGGTCTTCGTTCTCGAAGTATTCGTAGAAGACCGCGTCGTCGAAGCCGACGGATGCGGCATCGTGCCGGTCGGCCGCGAAAACAACGTTGCTGATGCGCGCCCAGAGCGCCGATGCCAGGCACATGGGGCAAGGCTCGCAGCTCGTGTAAAGGGTGGCTCCGCTGAGGTCGAAGGTGCCCAGCTCGCGGCAGGCGTTCCGGATGGCGGTGACCTCGGCGTGGGCCGTGGGGTCGTTGCTCGCGGTGACCCGGTTGACGCCTTCGAAGGCGCGGCCATCCGCGGTGACAATGACGGCGCCGAACGGGCCGCCGCTGTTGAGGACATTGGCTGTTGCCAGCTCAATGGATGTGGCCAAGAAATGTTCGGCCGTGACGGTGGTACTCATGTGCGACTTCCTTAGTGCTGAGGAAGCCTGGAACCAGAGGGGCGTCTGAACATGACAGACCAGTGCTGCGATTACCAGGCTTCAGCATGTGCTTTTGAAGGTTTCGCCTGGTAGATAGCTTCCCGGAGTCCGGGTGCCCGCCTTTGGCAAATCGAGATTAGCACCGGTGATGTGAGCCGCGCCATAGTTTCTGGAAAAAAAGTTTCGACATGTGAAATGTGGTGGTCACATTGCGAACTTTGCACGGCACACCTACGCTGGGTGCCACCGGCAGGGTTGACCTCCCGGAAACCTGGATCAGCAGACAGGAACCACTGAGCTGGAACGCAACCACGCCGACCAGACAAGGATTCCAATGTCCCCGACATCCGATTTCCAACCGCAAGCCCCGGTAACCAATTCAACTTCTCCGAGGACTTGGATCAAGAATCCCCTCGCGGTGTTCACCGCCAACGGACTCGACGCCCGCGGCGGCATCGTGGTCAGTGACGGGAAAATCGCGGAGCTCGTCCCCGCCGGAAAGCGCCCTTCCGCGCCATGCAACGAAACCTACGACGCCGGAAGCCACGTCCTGCTGCCTGGCCTCATCAACACGCACCACCACTTCTACCAAACGCTCACCCGCGCCTGGGGCCCGGTGGCCAACGCCCCCCTCTTCCCTTGGCTGCAGAACCTCTATCCCGTATGGGCGCGATTGACGCCGGACAGCCTCGAACTTGCCGTCAAGGTGGCCCTCGCCGAGCTCCTGCTGTCCGGCTGCACCACGGCAGCCGACCACCACTACCTCTTCCCCGCCGGGCTCGAGGACGCGATCGACATCGAGGTCGGCGCGGTACGCGAACTTGGCATGCGTGCCACGCTCACGCGCGGCTCGATGACGCTTGGCGAGGACGACGGCGGCCTGCCGCCCCGGTCCACCGTGCAGTCCGCTGAGGTCATCCTCGCGGACAGCGAACGGTTGATCGGGAAGTACCACGAGCGCGGCGACGGAGCGGTCATCCAGATTGCCCTGGCGCCTTGCTCGCCGTTCTCGGTGACCAGGGAGATCATGGCCGAGAGCGCCGCCATGGCCGAACGGTTGGATGTCCGGCTCCACACGCACCTCGCGGAGACCATCGACGAGGAAGATTTCTGCCGCGAGAGGTTCGGGCTACGGACTGTCGACTACCTCGAAAGCGTCGGCTGGCTTGGCAAACGAACCTGGCTTGGCCACGGCATCCATTTCGACGACGACGAGATCGTCCGGCTGGGAGCCGCGGGCACCGCCGTCGCGCACTGCCCGACGTCGAACATGCGGCTCGCGTCCGGCTCCGCGCGGGTGCTGGAGCTTGAGGCCGCAGGAGTCGCGGTGGGGCTGGGAGTGGACGGATCGGCGTCGAACGATGCCTCGAACATGATCCTCGAGGCGCGGCAGGCGCTGTACCTCCAGCGGCTGCGCTACGGCGCGGACGTCCCGGTGGAGCGCGCCCTCGGCTGGGCGACGCGGGGTTCCGCCGCCGTTCTTGGGCGCTCCGACGTCGGCCAGATTGCCCCCGGAATGCAGGCCGACCTAGCCCTGTTCAAGCCCGAAGGGCTGCGCTTCTCCGGCAGCCACGATCCCCTCGCCGCCCTGCTGCTCTGCGCGGCGGACCGCGCCGACCGCGTCATGGTGGGCGGAAAATGGCGCGTGGTGGACGGCCGGATCCCCGACCTGGACATCCCGGAACTTATTGCCAAACACTCAGCCGCCGCACATAAAATCATCAGCGGTTAGGAGTAGCCTCGCGATTAAGTCCTAGATCAGGAGGCCATAATGACTGTCCCCCAGCACAACTCGCCGACACCTCCAGGTTGGTACCCGGACCCTTCGGGCTCCGGGCAGCTGCGGTGGTGGGACGGCAACGCCTGGACTGGAAACGCCTGGAACCCACAGGCCCAGGCCGGAGCGAGGCCCGGTCAGTATGGCGGGCCTCCGCAATACCTCGGACACGCCCAGCCCGCGCCGCGCCCGGAAATCAGCAGGGGGACACCGGTCTACAACCCGTTCATTTGGCTCGTCACGCTACTGCCGGTGGTCTCGCTGATCATCCTGCTGTTCTGGAATCCCGTCTTCCAAGTGCGCTACGTCGGCGCAAAGCGCGTACCCACGATGGATCCTTCAACGATGTTCAGCCTCCCGTACATAATGCTGATGATTTCGGGTTGGTTGATCTATGGAGTCAGCGTCTTCTTTGCCTACCTCGACTGGCGGAAGCTGCAAAGCGACGGAGTGGTCCGCCCCTTCCACTGGGCGTGGGCCTTCCTGGGCGCCGGAGTCTATGTAGTGGGCCGTTCAGTGATCGTGCACAAGGTTGCTCAGCAGCGCGGGCTCGGACCCGTTTGGGCGCTCATCGGCGTGACCGCCCTGAGCTTGATCGTGGTGTCCGTCAAAGCGAGCATCATGGTTTCGACCATCGCCAAGACGCTGCCCATGTAGGGATCGATAGCCCTAGGAACGCTGCCGGCCGAATACGGGAAGGGCCCGCAGCCAACGGGAGAAAGCCCCGGGCGTGCGGTCACAGTCGGCCGGAATGTAGAAGTCCGGATCCGTGGCGCCGAACGGCAGGTACAGTTCCTGGCCGGGCGCCGGGAATTCCACGACGTTGTTCTTATCCTGCGAGTCCATCTGTCCTCCTATTTCGTGCGCTCAAGGTTTTAGTTTTTTACTCCTGTTTTCCGCATATCGGAAAACAGTTTTTGTTATATGGAAATTGTAGAGGCGGGTCCTCGACCACGTCAAGGGTTGCCCACGCCAACCGCACCCGCGCGGCCAACCGCCGTCGGGCACCCCCGGTCACAATCGGAAAGTTCGTAACGATTCTTCGAAAGTGATGTACACCACTGGCAGGCGTGGGCTACGCTTTTTCTCAATTCGTGGCGCAGGTCACGTAACCTGGGAGCAGCAGGCAGGGTCGTAATGAGCTGGCATCAACGGATGCCGGCTCTTTTTTGTTGGGTCGGCTCCACCAGAAACGCGTACGAAACACGCGCTTAATTTCATTGGTGGACCTTAGTGGTTCCACCTCATAGAAGTTGGGATATGACCATGAGCAACAACATCGTCCTCGGCGACAACCAGTACGGCAAGGCTGAAGTCCGCGTCGTCAAAGTCACCCGCGACACCGACCGCCACCAGATCGAAGACCTGAATGTCACCTCACAACTGCGTGGCGACTTCGAGGCTGCGCACCTCCAAGGGGACAACGGGCACGTCGTCGCCACGGATACCCAGAAGAACACCATCTACGCCTTCGCCCGCGACGGCGTCGGCTCCCCCGAAGCATTCCTCCTCCGCTTGAGCGAACACTTCACCTCGGGCTTCGAGTGGGTCACGGGTGGCCGCTGGGAAGCGGAACAGTACGCGTGGGAGCGCATCCAGGCGCACGGCTCCGAACACGACCACAGCTTTGTCCGGAAGGGGCAGGAAGTCCGCACCGCCGTCGTGGTCCGCGAAGGCAACACGACGCACGTCATTTCCGGCCTCAAGGACCTGACCGTCCTCAAGACCACCCAGTCCGGCTTTGTGGGCTACCCCCGCGACCGGTACACCACGCTGCCTGAGACCACGGACCGTATCCTGGCCACCGATGTCTCGGCCCGCTGGCGCTACAACACCGGAATCGACACTGCCGGAACCGACTTCAACAAGAGCTATGAGGACATCAAGGCCCTCCTCTTGGAAGGGTTCACGGAGAACTACTCGCACGCCCTGCAGCAAACCCTGTTCGACATGGGCAAGAAGGTCCTCGAGGCCCACAGCGAGGTAGACGAGATCAAGTTCTCGATGCCCAACAAGCACCACTTCCTGGTGGACCTCAGCCCGTTCGGCCTCGAAAACCCCAACGAGGTCTTCTTCGCCGCCGACCGCCCGTACGGCTTGATCGAAGCCACGGTCCAGCGCGACAACACCACACCTGCCCCGGCCGCGTGGAACGGCATCGCCGGCTTCTGCTAAACCGCTACCTCCGCACCCAACTGACTCGCAAGAAGTGCCGTCTTGGACCCCAAAACGGCACCAATGCGGGTCAGTTGGGCCGCCCTACCGAAAACCACCGTTAGCCAGACCTGTTAGCCAGACAAAGACGTCTGCCATGAACCAAGAAAGTCTGCCATGAACACCAAGAAGAAAACCCGCCCCGCGAATACCACCGACACCGCGCCTAAGAGGCCCGAGGACCAGCGCCTCTCGATCGGGAGCACGTTCGCCTACGGCTTCCAGCACGTCCTGACCATGTACGGCGGCATCATCGCCCCGCCGCTCATCATCGGAGCCGCCGCGGGCATGTCCCCGCAGGACATCGGCCTCCTGATCGCGGCGTGCCTCTTTGTTGGGGGGCTGGCAACCATCCTCCAGACCATCGGCATCCCGTTCTTTGGATCGCAGCTCCCGCTGGTCCAAGGCGTGTCCTTCGCCGGTGTGTCCACCATGGTGGCGATCGTCCACGGCGGCGGCGGAATCCAGGGGGTCTTCGGCTCCGTCATGGTTGCTTCCCTGATCGGCCTGGTGATTACTCCCCTCTTCTCCAAGATCATCAAATTCTTTCCGCCCGTGGTCACGGGCACCGTCATCACCACCATCGGCCTGACGCTCATGCCCGTCGCGGCCAACTGGGCCATGGGTGGCAACAGCGCCGCACCCAACTACGGCAGCATGGCAAACATCGGCCTTGCCGCCGCCACGATGGGCGTTGTCCTGCTTCTCAGCAAGATCGGCAACGCCGCCATTTCACGCCTGTCCATCCTGCTCGCCATGGTGATCGGCACCGTCATCGCCCTCGCCACAGGAATGGCCGACTTCTCCAAGGTCGGCCAGGGGCCAATCGTTGCCTTCCCCACTCCCTTCGCCTTCGGGGCTCCCACCTTCGACATCGCGTCCATCGTGTCCATGCTGATCGTCATCCTGGTCACCTTGACCGAGACCTCGGCGGACATCATCGCCGTCGGCGAAATCGTCGATACCAAAGTGGATTCGCGCCGCATCGGCAACGGCCTGCGGGCAGACATGCTCTCCAGCGCCATATCGCCGATCTTCAACTCCTTCACCCAGAGCGCCTTTGCCCAGAACGTCGGCCTCGTGGCCATCACCGGCATCAAGAGCCGCTTCGTCGTGAGCGCCGGCGGATTCATCCTGGTGGTCCTGGGCTTGCTGCCCGTCCTCGGCCGGGTGGTCGCAGCGGTTCCGACTCCCGTCCTGGGCGGTGCCGGCGTCGTGCTCTTCGGAACTGTTGCCGCCAGCGGCATCCGGACACTTTCCAAGGTGGAGTACCGCAACAACATGAACCTGATCATCGTGGCCGCCTCGATTGGCTTCGGCATGATCCCGATTGCCGCTCCGAAGTTCTACGACCAGTTCCCGGCCTGGTTCTCGACGATTTTCCACTCGGGCATCAGCTCGGCCGCCATCATGGCCATCGTCCTGAACGTGCTCTTCAACCACTTCAAGGCCGGCAATTCGGACAACCAGTCCGTGTTCGTCGCCGGCACGGAACGCGTGGTGAGCGAGGCGGACATCGCGTGCTTGGCGCACGGCGACCGTTTCGAGAACGGCAAGCTGATCGACGCCGACGGCAAGGAAGTGCCACTTAAGTCGAGCTCCGCCGTCGAACACTGACGTTTTGCCTCCGCCGGCGGGGTGTGCGTGAGACGGTTGTTCCATGAGGATCGACGAGCGAATCGAAAAGCACTATGCGGAGCTTGGACCGCAGGAACAGAAGGCCGCGGACACCCTGCTGGACCGCTTGGGCGATTTGGCCGTTTACAACGCGGCCGAGCTCGCGGAGTTGAGCGGGGTGTCCAAAGCCACCATCAGCAGGCTCTTCCGGCGCCTGGGCTACGCCGATTTCAACGAGGTCAAGGAGCACGCCCGGACGCTGAGGTCCAGTGGAGTGCCACTCCCCACCCAAGGGCCCGACGGCGGCATCGCCCTCCACTTGGCCGCTGACCGGCAGAACCTTGACCGGCTTTTCGAGACGTTCGACGACGACCGCCTCCTCGCGGTGGCCCGGCAAGTGGCCGGAGCGCGCAATGTCCTCCTGATCGGTTTCCGCAACAGTTTCCCGATCGCGCTCCACCTGCGCGAGCAACTCCTCCAAAGCCGTTCCTCGGTGAGCCTGGCCCCGCAACCGGGCCAAAGCGTCGCCGAGGAATTGGCCGGGCTGGGGGACGCCGACGTCGTCATCCTGCTCGGTTTCCGGCGCCGGCCCGAAGGTTTCCACAGCGTCCTGAAAGCCGCTTCGGCCACCGGGGCCAGCACCATCTTGATTGGTGATCCAAGCGCCCGGTGGCTGGCGGCAGGCGCCTCAACCTGGATTGAATGCCGGGTGGAGGGCAGCGCGGCATTCGACAGCTACGCCGCGGCCATGAGCCTCATGAGCGCCATCGCCAACGGAGTCCTGGCTGCGGTGGGCCGCCCCGGAAGGGACCGGGTCCGGGAAATCACGGGCATCTTCGATTCCCTCGGAGAGATCGAGCAGCGGTGACTGTTAGCTGCCCAATGCTGTGGTCGGGTTGGCCACGAGGAGCTGCCTGATTTCCCCGAGTTCGAACCCGGCGTCGTGCAGGAGTATTGCCCACCGCCGGATGCCGTCGGCAAGAGGGCCGTTGCGCGGCTGGCCAAGGTCTCCGGTCAGGAGGGAGGCGCCGATGCCGCAGGATTTGATGCCGCGGATGGCGTTTTCCGCCGGAAGCTTGCCTTCGAGGACTGAGGCCATGGTCCTTTCGATCCAGGCACCGCGCCGGGTCATTTCAACCTGGGCTTCGGGAGTGATCCGCTGGCGTGGCAGGTCCGGGTGCGTGACCATGACGCGTTCGATGCCGTGGTCCTTGGCCGCAACGAGGACGGCAAAAACCTCTTCGCTGTCCAAATGGCCCGTGGCGAGAAGCATGCCATGTTCCTTCACGACATCGAGGACATCGTGAAGTTCCGGTACCACGCGGCCGCTCTCAAGGACTGCGATAGGCGGCCCATAGCCGGGGAGGCCGGACAGCCGGGCCTGCGCTTTTTCCCAGACCGCGGCGGGTCCCGGCGTCCGTGCCGCCTGTTCACGCTGCCGGCGGCTATCGACGGTCGGCAGCCAGACCACGCGTGCACCAAGCAGGGCCGCGACCTCCACCGCCGCCGCGTTCAGGCCGCCGACCGGGCGGTTGAGCGTGATCGACCCAATGGCGCGTGCCTGCCGGTCCACGGCCATAGTGCTGCAGAGTCCGGCAGTGGAACCGACATGGGATTTGGCGACGAGGCCAGCGAAGCCTGCCTCGGAGAAGTCGTCCATTGCCTCGGCGAGGGTCTGTGAGCGCGGGACGATGTCCGGTCCGGGGTGGGTATGGAGGTCGATCGCACCCTTGATGGCCTCCGACAGATCGTTCATGGCTCAGCCCTTGGCTTCAAGTGGCGCAGGCTCCGCAGCGGGCTCGTCAATCCTGGATCGGCCGACGAAGAGCAGGGCTACCAAGCCAATCAACGCCGAACCTGCCATATAGGCGGCCGGCGCGAGATTCCATCCGGTCGACGTCGTGATCAATTGGGCGACATAGGGCCCGAAGCCGCCGCCAAGGATCGTGCCGAAAGAGAAACCCAAGGCCACACCGGTCAGTCGGGCCCTTGATCCGAAGAGTTCGGTGAAGAGCGGGTAACCGACGGCTTGGGAGAACACCCATGGAATGAAGGAAACGGCCATCGCGAGCCAGAGGGGGACGCCGCTGCCGGGAGCCATCCACAGGAATGCGGGGAGGGCGAGGACCACGTACCCGATCATCGCCGCCCCAAAAACCCGGCGGCGGCCAAAACGGTCAGAGGACCAGGCGGCGAGCGGCATGAGCAGGGCGAAGATGACCGTGATGACCGAATTCGTCGACAGGGCTTCCCCGGCAGGGTAATGGAGCTGCGTCGTGAGATAGGTGTTGAGGTAGACATGCCCGACGTAGGCGGTGCACGTCATGGAGAAGGAAAGCACAACGAGCTTCAGGATGGCCGGCCACTCCTCCCCGAGCGCAGCACGCAACGGGCTACGTGCGGAGGCACCGGCGCGGAGGTTCTCCGCAAACTGCGCCGATTCCGGCAGGCGGCTGCGCAGGTAGAGGACCACGAGGGATAGCGGAAGCGAGATGAGGAAGGGTACGCGCCAACCCCATTCGGCCATGGCGGCGCTGCCGAACAGCGCGTTGATGGCCGCGGCCAGGCCCCCGGCGGCTGCGGTGCCGATCGCGATGCCGGCGGGGTTGAATGCACCGAAGAATCCCCGCAGCCGGGCCGGAGCCGTCTCCGCGATGTAGGTCGACGCCCCGCTGGCCTCGCCTCCCGCGCAAAAGCCCTGAAGCAGGCGCAGGAGCAGCAGTAGGGCAGGCGCCACGAGCCCGATGCTCGCATACCCCGGCAGGAGGCCGACAAGCGAACTTGCCAGTCCCATCAGGACAACGCTGGCCAAAAGTGACGTCCGCCGTCCGTGGCGATCGCCGAGCCAGCCGAAAAAGAGGGCACCGACGGGGCGCATCAGGAATCCGCTGCCAAAAACCGCCAGTGTTTCCAGCAACGCGGTACCGGGGTCGGAGCGGGAAAGGAAGGCGGTGGAAATGTAGATCGCCAAGTTCGCGTAAAGGGAGAAGTCGTAGTATTCGATGACAGATCCTGCCCCGCCTGCCACGGCGGTCTTCCAGACGGTCCGTATGGGGTTGGTCGCCGCCGCGCCTTCGTCCGGGACGGGCCCAAGTGCCCCTTCGGGGGATGCATGCAGCTCCGCGTCAGGTCTCTTCATCGAAAATCTTTCCTTCAGGGAGGAGTACGTCCTCGTACTCTCATTATCCTCGCCGGCCTTTATCATAGAATGATAGAGGCTATCATCACATTCTCAATGCGACGCGGCCACCATCGCGTGTCAACCGCGGGCAGGCCCCGCAGCCTCGCCGCCGTCGGCAGTTCGGACGCCGCACCCCAATGGCGTAAATTTCTAGATGATCCTAGGAGGAAACATGGCAGGCGACGACGGGGTGCAGGAGCGTTCCACCATGCGCTCGGTAGAGCGGGCGTTCGATGTGCTCGATTTTCTCTCGGATAGCGGGCGCCCGCTCAGGCTCGCTGAAATCGCCCGCGGCACCGGGTTGCACATTGCGACGGCGCAGCGCATCCTGCGGGTGCTCGAGAAGAGGAATTACCTCGCACAGGATTCAGCCGGATACAGCGTCGGCGCGGCTGCGCTCGCCTCGGCCCATTCCTTCCTCGTAGGCAACCAGCTGGTGCTGACGGCAAGGCCGGTCCTGCAGGAACTCGCCGCAGCGCTCGGCATGACCGCGTCACTTTCGGTCCGTCTGGGTGCCGCCCGCGTCTTGGTTGCCCGGGTGGAAGGCAGCAGTCCCCTGCGATACCAGCTGCCCGTCGGCGGACGGCTCCCGCTGCAATTGGGTGCGGGCAAGGTATTTCTGGCTTATATGGATCCGTCCGGCCGGGACGAGATACTGGGTGCCGCGGATAAAGTCGAGACCGCCAGCGGCCCAGCCATTCCTATCGCGGAGTACATGTCCGCACTCGATGAGATCGCCGCCAATGGATATGCGATCTCGCGCAACGAGCGAGTGGTGGGGGCCGTGTCCGTCAGTGCACCTGTCCGGTCCAGGGAAGGCGGGATCCTCGGCGTCGTTCAGGTCTCGGGCCGGGACGAAGATCTCTCAGCCGACCGGCTGCCCGAGGCCATCCGCGAGGTGCTCAACGCAAGCGCCAGCATCGCGGCGCGGAACCCCTGACGGCGCCGGCTCAGGCGATGGCTGTGGCATTTGCGGGCGAGCCGACCGCGCCGGGAAGGTTCAAGGGCTTCACGGTAAGGAAGACGGAGTAACTGCCCGTACGTGCACATTCCGCGGCGAGTCCGGCAAGGTGCCACAGCTCGCCAAGCGGGCAGCCGAGCTTGGCGATCAGCTCCTGGTGCATCATTCCGTCGTCCGCGCCGGCGGACGCGAGGAAAGGACTCTCCGGGCTGGCCGGGAGGGACTCGACGGCGAACGTGTCCGTACCGAGCAGGGCGATCCGGCTGTCCCAGAGCCAAGCGAGGAAATCGCTTGACTGCGCGACGCCGGTAGTCTGTCGCTTGGCTTTGACGGCGGCCCGATCGGCCGGTTCCAGGCCCAGGAACCACTCGGCCCAGCCGGTGTGCAGCAGGAGCATGTCGCCGGACTCGATCGATGAACGCTGGGCCGCAAAGATGGAGATAATCTCCGCGAGTCCGATCGACTCGCCTGCGTGATGGTCGATCGAGGACCCGTTCAACCTGCGGTACCGTTCGACGTCGACAAGGACTGCCCTGCCCACGATCGGCTTCTCCGCCCAGCGCTGCACCCCGAGTTCGGGAGTGCCTTGGTTGATGCTCGCATCCGGTACGCCGTTGTAGAACCCGTACCCGTGCGCCCTCCGATGCCGAAGCCCGTCGATATGGCTGCTTGCCTGGGGCCAGTAGCCGTTCCATACATCGTCGAAACTGTCGGCGTGTGCGCTTGTAATCGTCTGGGCGGGCGGCTTGCGGTTGCGTGACATCGAGGGCTCAAAGGCGTTGGCCTGGTAGTCCAGGTTGAACACCGTGCCGCTGCGGATCGCCTCACGCCCCTTCAAAACCTGTTCAGGGCCGGCAAAATTCGCCATGCCGCGCTCCGGGTCGGTGGCGAACAGCCCCCAACTTGAACCCGGGGGCGCGTCTGTGCGCTGGAGCAGTTGGTCGTAGCTCGGGTATTGCTTGTTCATGGCTTTCAGGTCCGTTGGAAGAAAGGTGTGGTGCCAGGAGCCAGCCGGAAGGCGTGGTCGCAGGCAAAAAGGTCGGCATAGTGCAGGATCCAGGCTTCGGCGTCCCCGGTCTTGACGGGGCTCGTCGTGGTATGGGTGCCGACAAGGGTGACCACGCTGTCCGGCAGCCCTGCCTCCTTCAACAGCATCGCACCAAGGACACCGTGGGGCAGGCCTGCCCTGGCAGGATCGGACACCACGGCACCATTGATCCGGGTGTAAAGGAGGGCCTTGTCAATGTCGTGCAGGAGCAGCGAGGCCAGCAGCACGTCCCGGTCGAAGTTGGCTCCCCAACGGGCGCGGGCGTAGTCCGCAAGGAGGATCCCGGCGTCGGCCACTTCATTGGTGTGGTCCAGCAGGCTGTAGTCCGGAGCCTGAAGGGAGTAGGGCATCTCCTCGAGGGAGTCGTGCGTGCTGGCGAGCCACGCGCTGACCCATGCCGTGACCGCCAGCTCCCGCAGTGGTGCGCCGAGCCCTGCCAACCTTGGCATTGCCCGGAGCACCCCGCGCCTCTGTTCGATATCGCCCGCCTGGAGGGTGTAAAGGGAGCTCATGCGCTCTTCAAGGCCGAGCCGGCCAAGGCCAGCAGGGAGTCCCGGGTCGCGGCGCTCATCTGTGAGGGGGCCCCGAGGGCCTCGCAGTAGTCCGCAACCGCCGCCATCTCGTCGGCCCTGCGGGCAGCATGTTTGACCGAGCCGGAAATGAAGCGATCAATCGTCGCCTGTCCGTCGCCGGAAAGCTCGGCCGCGATCTGGCCTCGGACCCAGTCCTCGTATCCGGCCCGGCGTCCAGCCTCGACGGCCTCGCACACCACAGCGGCCAGGCCTTTCATGACGATGCTCCGCAAGAGCTTGTGTGCCATTGCATCCCCGTTGGCGCCATGGACTACCTCAACGGGAGCGCCGATCGGGCGCAGCAGCTCTGCGATCCGCTCCGCGCCTGGGCCGGCCGCCATGAGGGGGGTCGACTCGCCAAGCGAGATGACAGGCCCGAGAATTGCGATGTCGGCGGCCTGGACGCCCGCGGGAAGCTCCTGCTCAAGGGCGCGTTTCGCCGAAGGGGCTGCGGAGGTGAAGTCCGCATACAGCGTCCCCGGAGCGAGATACGGCGCAGCGTCGCGGGCCACCGGGAGCGATGCCCGCGCAGTCGTCATGACAAGCACTGCGTCGGCCGTTCCCACGGCTTCGGCCATGGTCGAAGCGCGAGGCAGGCCGGGAGTGGGTGTGGGTGCGACGTCATAGCCGAGGACGTCTTGTCCACTGCGCTGGAGGGCGCGGGCGTAGATCTGTCCGGCTTCGCCGAGTCCGATTACTGTGCAACGCATGCGCTCGACTCCTCCTTCTCGTCCGCGCCGGCCTCGGAGAGGATCTTCCGCATCCTCTCGTCCTCGTCCCGGCGGACGGCCTCGGCCGCGAGGAGCACTTCCTCGGCGCGTGCGCGCGGCACGACGACGGCGCCGTCGTCGTCCCCCACCACGATGTCGCCCGGGAGGACCGCGACCCCGCCGACTGCAACCGGGCAGCCAAGGACACCAGGACCATGCTTGTACGGACCGGCCGGTGAGGTGGACCGCGCGAAGACCGGCATGCCTACGCTTTCGAGCCCGGCGGCGTCGCGAACCGCTCCGTCGATGACGAATCCCGCGATGCCTGCGTTCCGGGCACGGGCACCGATGAGATCACCCATCAGGGCCCGGGATCCGTCGCCCTGGCCGTTGACGACGACGACGTCGCCCGGGGCCGCTTCTTCGAGGGCGCGGTGTATGTAGGCGTTGTCCCCCGCGCGGGTCCAGACGGTGAAGGCCGGGCCGGCTACCCGGCCTCCTGGCCAGACCGGCTTGATGGCGGAGTCGAGGACGCCGAGGCGTTCCATGGCATCGCCGATGTTGGGCGTGGGGAGGGCACCCAAACGGTGGGAGATCTCCTCGGTAGTCAGTGTCATGATCGGTCTTTCCAATAGGGCTGGTGGTGTTGGTCAGGCAAGTCGGAGGAAGGCGCGGGCGCGTTCGGTGCCGGGGTTGTCGAAGAACGAATCGGGCGTGGTGTCCTCGACGATGCGCCCATCGGCCATGAAGACGACACGGTCGGCCACTTGCCGGGCGAAGGCCATCTCGTGGGTGACCACGATCATCGTCATCCCTTCCTGGGCGAGGGAACGCATGGTGTCCAGCACCTCGCCGACCAGTTCGGGGTCCAAAGCGGACGTGGGTTCGTCGAAGAGCATCAGTCCGGGACCCATCATGAGCGCGCGGGCGATCGCCACCCGCTGCTGTTGGCCGCCGGAGAGCTGGGACGGGAAGGCCTTGGCGCGGTCCGACAGCCCGACTTTGGCCAGGAGCTGGTGTGCTTTCCCTTCGAGCTCCGCCTTGCCCCCGAGCCTGTGTGCCCGGGGCCCGAGTACGAGGTTGTCCCGGACGTCCAGGTGCGGGAACAGGTTGAATTGCTGGAAGACCATTCCGATCCGCTCGCGCTGGCCGGCGGCCTCCTTGTCACTGAGGTCGTGCAGCTTCCCGCCCTGGACCTTGCGTCCAATAAGTGTTCCGCCCACGGAGACGTGCCCTTGGTCAGGCATGACGAGCCCGTTGATGCAACGCAGGAGGGTGCTCTTGCCGGATCCGGACGGTCCGAGGAGGCAGACGACTTCGCCCTGCCGCACCCGCATGTCGATGCCTTTGAGGATGTGGTTGTCCCCGAAGCTCTTGTGTACGTTGACGATGTCCACGCTGCTCATAGCGATGCCTCCTTCATATCCACCGCTCCTGCCGGCTTCTGCTTGCGCTTCTGCTGCAGGAGCCCGCGGGCAGTGCGGCGCTCGATGATGTTCTGCCCCAAGGTTGCGGCGCTCGTCACGAGCAGGTACCAGATGGCCGCGACGACCAGGAGTTCGATGGTCCTCAGGTTGTAGCCGGCGATGTTCTCGGCCTTGCTCAGGATGTCGCCGCCGGCGATCACGGAGACCAGGGAGGTTTCCTTGAGCAAGGTGATGAACTGGTTTCCGGCCGGCGGGATCATCACGCGAAGTGCCTGCGGCAGGATCACCTTCCGCTGCGCCTGCCACCAGGTCAGGCCAAGAGCGGAGGAGGCGAGCCGTTGGCCCTCGTCCACCGAGAGCAGGCCTGCGCGGATGATCTCCGCGAGGTAGGCACCGTTGGCGATGGACAGGGCGACAATCGAGGCCGCGAACGGAGACAGCACGTCGTTCGTCGGGGCCGAGATGAGGCTCCAGCCGGTGCCCGGGATCCCCACGCCAAGACGGGGCGCGAACAAGGCAAGGTTTCCCCAGAAGAGAATCTGGATCAGCGCAGGCACACTGCGGAAAACCCAGACGTAGAGGCTGCCGAGTGTTCCAAGGACCGGGTTCTTGCTGAGCCGGAAGAATCCGAAGACGAGCCCGATAGCCGTGGCCCCGAGCATCGAGAGCAGGGCAAGGACGACTGTTTGGCCGAGTCCTTCGAGGATCAGCCCGTCGAAGAGGTACTGTCCGACGACGTCCCATTCCAACTGCGGGTTCTGCGCGAGGGACTTCACGGCTCCGACCGCAAGCGCGGCAAGGATCGCGACGGCGACCCAACGGCCATAGTGGCGCTTGACGGCCACGACGTCGGGCACTGCGGCGGGCGGGGCATCGACGTCGACGGACGTGCGCATCCTGGCACCGGTCGCCGGATCGTCCGGTTGGTTGATTGAGGTTTGCATGAGGGCCTGCTTCATCACATCGGGATCTCGTCGTTAATCTCCGCCTTGTCGACGGCCATGGTCGACAGATCCCACTTGTCCAGGATCTACTTGTATTCGCCGGTGGCGATCATGGCGTTGAAGGAGGCCTGGAACGCTTTGGTCAACTGGCCGTACTCCTTCGGCAACGCCACACCGGTTGCCCGCGAAGCCAGCCTGCCGACCAGGGTCGACGCCAGGCTCTTGTCGGCCTTGACAGCCACCTGGATCTGGGGAGTCGAGTTCAGGAACGAGTCGATACGGCCCGCCTTGATCGCGTCCGCTCCCGCGTTGAAGCTCGGGAAGTAGAGGTACTGCAGTTCCGGCTTGCCGGCGTCCTTGCACTCCTTGTTGATGGAGTCCGCGATGTTCTTGTTGACCGTGGAGCCGGTGGTCAGGCCAAACCGCGTGCCGCAGGCATCGGTGTCCGAGGCGTAGTTCTTCCCGGCCGGGACGAGGAGGCTCGAGGATGCGTTGTAGAAGGCCAGCAGGTTCACCACACCGTTGTTCTCGGGAGTCTTGCTGATCTGTGCGCCCGCTATCTCCACGCGCTTGGACTGCAGCGCAGGAATCAGCCCCGCATAGGGAGTCTGGGACCACTTGATCGAGAGGCCAAGCTTGGCCGCGGCTGCGTTGAGCAAGTCGATGATCACACCGTCAGGCTTGTTGCCCGGAGCGTAGAAGTTCATTGGCTGCGTGTCGAAAGATGCGCCTCCCGCCAACGCACCCTTCGCACGGATGTCGTCGGGGACCATCTTGGTCAGGTTCGCGTCGGCGCCGCCGCTGCTCGTCGCACTCGACGTAGCACCACTGGTTCCGGCGGCGCTGCTGTTTCCACAGGCTCCCATGAAAAGGACCATGGACGCGACGGCGCCGATCGTGACGGTGTTGCGGATCAATCTCTTCATTGACATCTTTCCTCGATTGGAAGCCACCTTTGGCTTTGTGCTCTCTCAGTTCGGTCTATCACTCTATGATAGTAACTATCACTAAATAAAGTGTGATGCAGCACACGGCGCGATGTCAAGCGAAGGCGAGCCGTTGAGCGCCCAAGGCGTAAAGAAGAGTTAGCGGACCGGAAACGGCATTGAAACATTCGTTCCATTGAATTGGATTAATGAAACGACTGACCCTGTCGTGGAAACCCTGATTCGAGGAACCGATGGCCGAAGCACGACTCGCCCCAGAAACCGGCACTCTGCCCGTCAGCCCGATCGATGAAGCATCGCCCCGGCCGCACCGCGATCCGCAGCTCAGCAATGCAGACCTGGCGCCCTTGGAAAACCAGCGCTGGAGCAGCTACAACCTGTTCGCATTTTGGATGTCCGACGTGCACAGCATCGGTGGTTATGTGACGGCCGGCAGCTTGTTCGCCCTCGGCCTGGCAAGCTGGCAAGTACTGGTCGCCCTGCTGGCCGGAATCGTGATCGTGCAGGTCTTCTGCAACCTGGTGGCGAAGCCCAGCCAGAAAACCGGAGTCCCGTATCCGGTGATCAACCGGGCGGTGTTCGGCGTCAAAGGCGCCAACATTCCGGCGATCATCCGTGGTTTGATCGCGGTCGCCTGGTACGGCGTCCAGACTTTCCTTGCTTCCGAAGCCCTGGTGATCGTGTTCTTGAAGTTCTTCCCGGGCATGAAACCGCTGTATGACGTCCACCAATACGGCTTTCTCGGACTGTCGGCATTGGGCTGGATTTGCTACGGAATCCTCTGGGTGGCGCAGGCCGCGTTGTTCTGGAACGGCATGGAAAGCATCCGCAAGTTCATCGACTTCGCCGGACCGGCCGTCTACGTGGTCATGCTTGTCCTGGCGATTTACCTGGTATCCAAGGCAGGCATCGGAAACATCAGCCTCAACTTGTCCGCCGGCGAACCCCTCGACTTCGCGGCCTCGATCCCGGTAATGATTTCCGCGATAGCCCTGGTGGTGTCCTACTTCTCCGGCCCCATGCTCAACTTCGGCGACTTCGCGCGCTACGGCAAGAGCTTCAAGGCGGTCAAGAAGGGCAATCTCCTGGGCTTGCCCGTGAACTTCCTGTTCTTTTCACTCCTGACCGTCATCACCGCGTCGGCCACCATTCCCGTCTTCGGGCACTTGATCACGGATCCGGTCAAGACCGTTCAGGAAATCGACTCCGTGTTCGCAGTGCTGCTGGGCGGCTTGACGTTTGTCATCGCCACGGTCGGCATCAATATCGTGGCCAACTTCATCTCGCCCGCCTTTGATTTCTCCAACGTGAGCCCCCAGAAAGTCAGCTGGCGCATGGGCGGCATGATCGCCGCCGTCGGATCCGTCATCCTGACCCCATGGAACTGGTACTCGAACGACAACGCGATCCACTACACGCTCGGCGTCCTCGGAGCGTTGATCGGTCCGCTCTTCGGCATCCTCATCGCCGGCTACTACCTCGTGGGCAAGCAGAGGGTGTGGGTTGAAGACATGTACACCATGAAGCCAAGCGGCAAGTACTGGTTCCGCAACGGCTACAACCCCAACGCGGTCAAAGCCGTAGCCATCAGCGGCGTCGCCTCCATTGCCTCGGTCCTGATCCCCAAGGCACTCCTCGACTCGGGAGCCACCACCCTCGACGCGACGTGGATCGGAAACTACAGCTGGTTCCTCGGCTGCGCCCTCGGCCTGGTGACGTTCTGGTACTTCGAAAAGCGCACCCCGATGATCAACCTTGAGCCGAACGGCGTCGAAGCGAACAACGGGACACTCGTTTAGGGCGCGAGTGCTAGCCCTTGTTGAGCTCAGCTGAGATGGCGAGGGCCGCTTCGCGCAGGAGCGGCACGGCGCGGTCGGCAAAGTGCTCATCCACGCGGGACACCGGCCCTGACACGGAAATCGCGGTGGGAGTGGGCGCGTTCGGGACGGCCATGGCGAAGCAGCGGACGCCGATCTCCTGCTCTTCCTCGTCGATCGAGTACCCACGTTCGCGGATGCGTTTGAGGTCCAGCAGCAGTGATTCGATATCCCCGATGCTCTTGGCCGTGGGTGTCGGCATGCCGGTCCGGGCCACGATGCCGCGGACCACCTCGTCATCCAGCTGGGCGAGGATGGCCTTCCCGACGCCGGTGTCGTGCGTATGGGCGCGGCGGCCCACCTCGGTGAACATGCGCATGGAGTGCAGAGACGGAACCTGGGCAACGTAGATGACCATGTCCGAATCCAGCACGGCCATGTTGGAGGTTTCGCCGAGCCGGTCCACGAGGGACTTCAATTGGGGACGTGCCAGCGCACCCAATTGCTTGTTGGCGCCTTCGCCGAGCCGGATGAGGCGGGGGCCCAGGGCGTAACGACGGTTGGGCAATTGCCGGATGTAGCCGAGGGACACCAAAGTGCGCAGCAGGCGGTGGATCGTGGGGAGCGGCAGGTCTGTCGACGACGACAGTTCGCTCAACGTTACGTCTCCGCCGGCATCCGTAATGAGTTCCAGCAGTTCGAAGACGCGCTCGACGGACTGCACGCCTCCCGAGGTCTTTTCGGCCATTCCGTTGTCTCCTATGGCTCGGAATCCGACAACTCTTATCCGCATCGTGAAAAGAATTGCTTAGAACACTCAAGATACAGCACGCGGCGCCGGATTGCTCGCTCGGAACTGCGCCGTCAAGTAAGGGCTTGTGTTTCCACTTCGTAGATAATAATATCCATAATACGAAAACATTCGGACTGAGCGGAGGCCTGCTGCAGGCCTGTACGAGGAGGAAATTCAATGGCGAACCCGAGCCCCGGAAATTCGATCACCCTGCGCGTCGCCGCGCCGTCGAGCTTCACTGCCACGAGCGAGCTGGCCGCAGCCGTCGCCGCCGCCGGCGCGGCCGTGACCGCGCTGGATGTGACCGAGTCGCACCACGACACCCTGGTTGTCGACGTCACCTGCAACACCACGGACGAACAACACGCCAACCGCGTCAAGGACGCCCTCAACGCGCTCGATGGCGTCACGGTCCAGCACGTCTCGGACCGCACCTTCCTGATGCACCTCGGCGGCAAGCTCGAGGTGGTCCCCAAAGTAGCCCTGCGCAACCGCGACGACCTGTCGCGCGCCTACACTCCCGGCGTCGCGCGCGTCTGCCTCGCCATCGCGGAGGACCCCGCCGCGGCCCGCAACCTCACGGTCAAGCGGAACACGATCGCCGTCGTCACCGACGGTTCCGCCGTCCTTGGCCTGGGCAACATAGGTCCCGCAGCCGCCCTGCCGGTGATGGAAGGCAAAGCGGCGCTCTTCAAGCAGTTTGCCAACGTCGATGCCTGGCCGGTCTGCCTGGACACCCAGGACACCGAGGAGATCATCAAGATCGTCAAGGCCCTGGCACCGGTCTACGGTGGAGTGAACCTCGAGGACATCGCCGCTCCGCGCTGCTTCGAAATCGAGAACCGCCTCCGTGAAGAGCTCGACATCCCCGTCTTCCACGACGACCAGCACGGCACCGCGATCGTCACCCTCGCTGCCCTCGTCAACGCCCTCCGCGTCGTCGACAAGAAGCTCAGCGAGGTCAGGATCGTGGTCTCCGGCGTCGGCGCAGCCGGCTCGGCGATCATCCAGCTCCTCAAGGCCCAGGGCGCGCAGCACATCGTCGCGGCCGGCCGTTCCGGCGCCATCCACTCAGGCGAAAAGTACGACGACGAACACCGCACCTGGATTGCCGCGAACACCAACGAGGAAGGCTTCTCCGGAACCCTGCACGAAGCCCTCAAGGGCGCCGACGTGTTCATCGGCGTCAGTGCACCCCACGTCATCGGCGAAGAGCAGGTAGCCTCCATGGCCGAGGACGCGATCGTCTTCGCCATGGCCAACCCGACGCCGGAAATCGACCCCGTGATTGCGTCCAAGCACGCAGCTGTGGTTGCCACCGGCCGGAGCGACTTCCCCAACCAGATCAACAACGTGCTGGCCTTCCCGGGCTTCTTCCGCGGTCTGCTCGACGCCGGAGCCTCGGACATCATCCCTGAAATGCTCGTGGCCGCAGCAGAGGCTATCGCCAACCGGGTCGCGGATGATGAACTGAATGCGAGCTACATCATCCCCAGCGTCTTCGACCCCCACGTTGCAGCCGACGTCGCCAGTGCCGTAGCAAACGCAGCATCCGCTGCCGCCGCCAAGGCCAACTAGCGCCACCAAGGAAAGGACCACCCATGGCTCTCACAGTCACAGACCCCCGGCCGATCGAACGCGCCGAGGAGATCCTGACTCCCAAGGCGCTGGCCTTCGTGGAGGAACTGCACCGCCGTTTCGCCGGCACCCGCACCGAGCTCCTGGCGGCCCGTGTCGCCAAGCGCGAAGAGGTGGCCCGCACCGGCCGCCTCGACTTCCTTCCGGAAACCCAGGACATCCGCGACGGCGACTGGAAGGTCGCCGAGGCACCCGCAGCCCTGCAGGACCGCCGCGTGGAGATGACCGGCCCGGCTTCTCCCGCCAAGATGGCCATCAACGCCCTGAACTCCGGCGCCAAGGTATGGCTCGCGGACCTCGAAGACGCCAGCACCCCGACATGGGCGAACGTCATCGACGCCATCCTCAACCTCCGCGACGCAGCCCAAGGCACCTTGAGCTACACCTCCCCCGAGGGCAAGGAGTACCGGCTCCGCACGGACGCCCCGCTCGCCGTAGTGGTGGCCCGTCCCCGCGGCTGGCACATGGACGAGCGGCACTTGCTGCTCGACGGCGAGCCCACGGTGGGCGCGCTGGTGGACTTCGGCCTGCACTTCTTCCACGTGGCCAAGCAGCTCCTGCTCAACGGCCACGGTCCGTACTACTACCTGCCGAAGATGGAAAGCCACCTTGAGGCCCGCCTGTGGAACGACATCTTCGTCTTCGCCCAGGACTACCTCGGCATCCCGCAGGGCAGCGTCCGCGCCACCATGCTGATCGAAACCATCCCGGCCGCCTTCGAAATGGAGGAGATCCTCTACGAACTGCGCGACCACGCCTCCGGCCTCAATGCCGGCCGCTGGGACTACCTCTTCAGCATCGTGAAGTACTTCCGCGACGCCGGCGAATCCTTCATCCTGCCGGACCGCGCGTCCGTGGCCATGACGGCCCCGTTCATGCGCGCCTACACCGAATTGCTGGTCAAGACCTGCCACAAGCGCGGGGCCTTCGCGATGGGCGGCATGGCGGCCGTCATCCCGAACCGGCGCGAACCCGAAGTCACCGCCCAGGCGTTCGAAAAGGTCCGCGCGGACAAGACCCGCGAGGCCAACGACGGTTTCGATGGTTCCTGGGTGGCCCACCCGGACCTCGTCGCCACCTGCCGCGAAGTGTTCGACTCCGTGCTCGGCGATCCGGCAAACGGCGGCAAGCCGAACCAGCTCGACAAGCAGCGCCCGGAGGTCTCGGTGACCGCCGATCAGCTGCTCGACATCTCCTCCGCCGGCGGCGACGTGACGGAGGCCGGGCTGCGCCTGAACCTCTATGTCGCCGTCGCATACACGGCCGTGTGGCTCTCCGGCAGCGGCGCGGTGGCCATTCATAACCTTATGGAAGATGCCGCGACGGCGGAAATCTCCCGTTCGCAGGTCTGGCAGCAGATCCGCAACAAGTCCGTCCTCGCTGACACCGGCAACACCGTGACCCGCGAACTGGTCACGCAGATCCTCGCCGAAGAGACCGAGCGCCTGCGCAGCGAGGTTGACGAGGAGTCCTTCGAGAAGTTTTACGAGCCGGCCAGCCGCCTGATCGCGGACATCTGTCTCTCCGAGGACTACACGGACTTTCTCACCACTCCCGCCTACGAGCTGGTGTAGGAATGGCCGCATCCTCCTTCACCCCTTCCATGACTCCGGCAGATCTTGCCGCGATCGACTCCCAGCTGGCCGCCACTGACGAGCTGCTGGAGCGCAACTACCCCGGCGACGACGGCACCCGCCAGCCTGTGCACACCGTGTACGTGCCCGCGGACCGTTTCACGCCGTCGCTGCCGGCTGAATGGGGCGCCCAGGCAATTGCGACGGCGGAGGCCCACGGAGGCCTCGAAAGGCTCGGTTCGTTGCTGGGCCAGGAGCCGGAACTCGCCTCCGCCGTCGCCGCCCGCGTCGCTGCCAAGCTGCGCAACGAACCAATCGAGGACTTGCGCCTCGACTTCGAGGACGGCTACGGCGACCGCGGCGACGAAGCAGAAGACGTCGCGGCGGTTGCGGCTGCCCAGGCTGTCAGCGAGGCCGTTGCCGCGGGTTCGGCTCCGCCGTTCATCGGCATCCGGTTCAAGTGCTTCGAGGCTCCCACCCGGGCACGCGGCCTGAAGACCCTGGACCTGTTCGTCTCCACCTTGGCGTCCGCCGGCGAGTTGCCCGAGGGCCTTGTCCTGACCCTGCCGAAGGTCACCACGGTGGCCCAGGTGCAAGCGATGGACTTCGCGGTCTCCAGGCTTGAAGAGATCCACTCCCTCCCGGCGGGCCGGCTCCGCTTCGAGGTCCAGGTGGAGACGCCGCAGCTCATCCTCGGCCCCGAGGGCACGTCCCCGGTTGCCCGGCTTCCGCACGCCGTCCCGGGCCGCATCAGCGGACTCCACTACGGCACCTACGACTACTCCGCGTCGCTGCAGATCTCGGCCGAGTACCAGTCCATGGAGCATCCCGTGGCGGATTTCGCCAAGGAAGTCATGCAGTTGGCAGTTGCCGGCACGGGAATCCGGCTCTCCGATGGCTCCACCAACATCATCCCGGTAGGCGACAACGTGGAAAACGCGTGGAAGCTGCATGGCCGCTTGGTCCGCCGCTCACTTGAACGCGGCTTCTACCAAGGATGGGATCTGCACGCTGCACAATTGCCCAGCCGTTTCGCTGCAACGTATGCCTTCTACCGCGAGGGCCTGCCGGCCGCCGCGGCACGCCTCCGCAACTATGTGGAACGCACCGAAGGCGGCGTCATGGACGAGCCCGCCACCGCCCGCGCACTCGCCGCCTTCGTCCTCCGCGGCGTCCAGTGCGGAGCGGTAGGGGCCGAGGAAGTGCTGGCGCTTGCCGGCGTCGACCTCTCCCGGCTGACTGTACTGGCCCATCCGCGGCTCGCACACACCACCTCGAAGTAAGGATCCAATGATGGGCAAGTACTACTATCCCCAGGGCGGCTTGCCGCCCCAGACCCACCTCACCACCGAGCGCGCAATCGTCACGGAGGCTTACACGGTCATCCCCAAGGGCGTGCTGACCGATATCGTGACCAGCAACTTGCCTGGTTTCTCGAATACGCGTTCCTGGATCATTGCCCGCCCGATCTCCGGATTCGCCACCACGTTCTCCCAGCTGATCGTTGAGATCGGACCCGGGGGCGGCGCTCCCAAGGCCGAGTTCGAGGCCGGTGTCGAGGGCGTCGTCTTCGTCACCAAGGGCAAGGTCAACCTGACGCTCGACGGCGAACTGCACCAACTCGAGGAGGGCGGCTACGCCTACCTGGCCGCCGGTTCCAACTGGGGCCTTGAGAACGTCTCCGATGAAATCGTTTCCTTCCACTGGATCCGCAAGGCCTACGAGCGCCTTGAGGGCTACGAAGCCAAGTCCTTCGTGACGAGCGACGAGGAGGTCGAGGCCGGCGAAATGCCGGACGTCAACGGCGTCTGGGCAACCACGCGCTTCGCGGACCCCAACGACCTGGCCCACGACATGCACGTGAACATCGTGACCTTCCAGCCCGGCGGGGTCATCCCGTTCCCGGAAACCCACGTCATGGAACACGGCCTGTACGTGCTGGAGGGCAAGGGCATGTACCTGCTCAACAATGACTGGGTCGAAGTGGAAGCGGGCGACTTCATGTGGCTGCGCGCCTTCTGCCCGCAGGCCTGCTACGCCGGTGGCCCGGGCCCGTTCCGCTACCTGCTGTACAAGGACGTCAACCGCCAGGTCAAGCTGACCTAGCTTCAGGAGGCAGCCATGGAGGCGGCCCGGGCCTCCCGGGCTTCCCGCAAATACAGGGCGGGAAGCCCGGTGGCCATCGCCTTGGCTTTGATCCTTGCCGCCGGTGCTTGCACCTACCCTCCGACGGCTGAATCCGCGGCGAGCAGTTCGACGCCGGATTCGCCAGGAGCGGTGCCGGAATCCTCCGTTGCGGACTTCTTCGCGCACGAAATGCTCAACCGGGGCGCGCCGGCCGTCGTCGTCCAGATCAAAGTCAGGGGCCGCGAATGGTCCCGGGCCTACGGCAGCAGGGACGTCGAGACCGGCGAACCGGTGGCCGTGACCGACCGGATCCAAGCAGGCGGCATCACCCAGTCCATGGTGGCGGTCTCGGTGCTCCAACTGGTCCAGGAAGGAAAGCTGGGCCTCGAGGACCCGGTCACTAAGTACTTCCCGGAATTCGAGCAACTTGTCCACCCGCCTGGCCCCGTTACGGTCCGCTCCCTGTTGAACCACAGCTCCGGCCTGCCCGACGCGCCGGCTGCCATCTTGAAGGCCATGACGCCCAAGCAGGCAATTGACACGAAGTTCAGTATCGAGGAGTACCTCCGGATGGCCGGGTCAGCCCCGTGGGCGCGGCTGAATTCCTCGCCCTTCCGTTACTCGGATGCCAACTACTTTGCCTTGGCCGCGATAGTGCAGAAACTTCGCGGCCGGCCAATCGGCGATGTCCTCAAGTCGGAGATCTTCGTGCCGCTGGGAATGAGCCACACCGTGCTGCCAACCGAACCGGGCAACGATACGAACGACATGATCCAGAGCTACCAATTCATCGACGGCGAGCGCATCAACGCCTCACAGCCTGGGTATCTGCTCGGTTCGCCCGCAGAAGGAGTCATCTCCACGGTGGGCGATATCAACTCCCTTCTATGCCGCGCTCATGCAGGGCCGGCTACTCACGGCGAGCGCACTGCGGGACATGGAGACCCTGTGGCGCGGGAACCACGGACTCGGGCTGCAGCGTTGGAATGACGAATGCACGAACGGGTTCTACTACGGCTCCGGCGGCAGCACCTGGTTTGCGAGCATCACGCTGTCCACGAGCGACGGGAGCCGCCAGATAGCCATGAGCTTCGCCTATCCGTCAGACACGGACAAGCACATTGAATCGACGGACGGCAGCGGCCAGCCGGAGTTCGAGCAGCTCCGGCAGGTGGCCATCGCGGCGCTGAACGGACTCTGCTGATTCGCAGCTCAGGCCGGAGACTTCTCCCCCTCGGGTTCCTGATCCGCGGGCGTCCAGGTGAGCTTGACCGTGGCTCCGTCGGTCTTTTCCTCGATCCTCAAGCTCAGTTCCTCGCCGTAGAGGAACTCGTGTTCAAAGTGCCGTCCGTCAATACGAGCCGCGTCCAGGAGTTTTGTCATCGCCGTTGCCATCGCCCGGCCCCAGTCATGCGGATTCTTGCTGGACGCTTCTTCAAGGGCTGAATAGCTGACCATGGATCAATTGTTCTCCGGTGCGCGACGTTCTGCCAGACCCGGTACAGCCCTGACACCGGGGGTAAGCCGGCAGTCAGTCGGCGTTGTCCGGGGCCAGCCGGAGTCCTGCCGCGGCCATGTCCGCCCCCAGCACAGCACCGAGCTTGGCATGCCCGGCCGCGTTGAGGTGCACACCGTCCACGAGGTCTCCCTCTACGCGATATTTGGTGATCCAGTCCCCGACGCTAAAGAAGGTTGCTCCTGCTTTTGCCGCGACCGTACCCAGCAGGGTGTCTACCTCCGTGCGCCTGCCCCCGCCGGCGTTGGCGCCCTTGGCGAGGGTTCCGATGATCGCAATCTTCGCCAGGGGATACCTCTTCCTGAGGGCTGAGATGAGCCTGTTGGCATTGCTCGAGATCTGCTCATCGCTCGCCTGGCGGGCAGCATCGTTGCCGCCACCTTGCAGCACGATCAGCGGCGGTGCCCCGTATGGGAGTACCCAGTCTCCGCGCTGCAGCGCGTCGATGTAATTGCCGGCCTCGCTCGTGGCGGCCACGAAGCCGGTGCCTCCCCGGCCCACGGTGTACACCTTGTAGCCGATGGAGCCAAGGGCGGCCCGCGGCCAAGATCCGTCGGGCTGGGACTGGGAGTCCCCGATGAGGACAGCGGTGTGCCGGACATCCGCCAGGATGATTTCGTTCCGGTTGTCGCCGGGGTTCTTGTACAAGGACCCCACTGGAAGCTTTGACGGATCTTGCCCGGAATCAGGTTTCTTGGGACTCTGGCCCGCGGCTGCTGGACTGCCTGAGGGTGCAACCGGTGCCGCTGTCTGCCGGCCGCTAGATGAGTCGCCCGGTTCAGCAGGCGCTTGTGAACAGCCTGCCAAAAGTACTCCGGCGGCGATCACGGATGCAGCGGAGCGAAATATGCGAGATGTGTGCATCGACCTGTCCCAGGCTTGCTTTCTGTTTGTTTTCGGGTTGTAGGAGCAAATTTGCATCGCTCAGGGACCGGCGGCGGAACCAGCCGACAGCCTGCCTACGTGGGAGTCTATTGGATGGGACAGGGAAGGTCACTGCGCGGTGGTGGTTATCCTCGTCGGCTGGGCGGTGTGGAAGAATTCATTTCGCACCCCCATCAACCCAACGCGCAGATAGGAACCCCGTGCACGCACCGGCGGCCGAGCCGGAAACCCGCTCCGTCCCCGACGCCCGTCCGCGGCGATCATGGATGGAAGGACTCCGCTCTGCGCCGCTCACGTTGGGTTTTGTCATCGTCTTCTGGGGATTGGGAGCTCTGACCTCCAGCCTCGCCACCGGTCCGGACGCACAGTTGCGGCTCAACTTCGCTCTTACCCCTCGCTCGGTGCCGGATCATTGGTGGGCCGCAGTGACTTCCGCCTTCTGGGCCAGGGACCTCACGGGCTATGTCCTGGAAACCGCTTTGGTGCTTGTGTTGGGCCTGCCGCTGGAACGGCGCATGGGCCGGCGGGCGTATGCAATCGCTGCGGTCTCGAGCCAGGTCCTGGGCGTTGGCATTGCCTTGGGGTTCCTTGCCTTGGCCCAAGGGTTGCTCGGGAGCTGGATAGCGGAGATAGGCGGCCATCTCTTCGTGGGCCCGAGTGCGTTCATCCTCGGTACCGCCATGGCGGGCACTGCGTCCATGGCAACCCTGTGGAGGCGCCGGATCCGGCTGGTCGTCTTCGCCTTGCTACTCCTCCTTGCCCTCTACAGCGGTGGATTTGCGGACCTGGTCAGGCTCGGCGCCGCAGCTGCGGGAATGGTCCTGGGGCCGCTGCTCGCGGGCCGCCGGCCACGGTTTGCGCGCCCGGTCAGTTCCCGCCACGAAGGCCGGGTGCTCCTTTCGCTGCTCATTGCCGCGTCGGCGATCGGTCCGGTAGTCGCCGGCCTTATCCCGCATGCTGTGGGGCCGTTGTCCATCCTGCGTTTCCTGTTCACCAACATCCAGCCCGTCGATCCCCAAACACTCCAGAACCTCTGCTCGGATCCGGCGCAGGCGAAGGACTGCGCCGTCGCGCAGTTGCAGTCCCGTGCCGGCGCCGGCGGGATCTTCATGGCGATCCTTCCGTCATTTCTCTTGCTGCTGTTTGCCGAGGGCCTCCGCCGCGGCCGGCGCTTTGCCTGGGTGGGAACCCTCGTGATCCAGGTGGGGCTTTCCGTTCTCGCCGGAATCGCCCTCGCCGGAGTATTGCAGCAAACGACGTCGGACACCGGCGCGAGCGAAGGGATCGTCGCAATCGAAGGATCGGCTTCCTCGCAGCCATTCACCTTCGCCCTTCCGCTGCTGCTGCCTGTTGTGTTGACGATTATTTTGCTCGCGACGCGGCGGCTGTTTCATGTCCGGGCGCCGAGGGGGACCTACCGGAGGCTCGCGGTCCGGGTCCTCGCGATGGCTGCCGTGCTCAGTGCCGTCTATGTCGGCGCCGGCTTGCTCCTCGCCCAGGAGTTCTCCCCTGTTCCGGGACTGCCGGAACTACTTGCGGATGTTCCGGACCGTTTCCTTCCGCTGGGCTTCGTCCTGGACGTTCCCCCGGCGATCTTCCCCCAAGGTACGGCCGCCGTTCTTGTGTACGAAGGCGTCGGTGTCGTCTTCTGGGCGATAGCGGGT
The DNA here is from genome assembly GCF_021483235.1 of Arthrobacter alkaliphilus. GTDB lineage: Bacteria > Actinomycetota > Actinomycetes > Actinomycetales > Micrococcaceae > Arthrobacter > Arthrobacter alkaliphilus. The sequence goes on from NZ_JAKEEC010000016.1 coordinate 35,868, forward strand.
GTCCTGATCCTCAGGACCTTCATCCACCAACCCCATACCCGGCACGACGCCAATATGGAGCGTGCCCGGAATGTCATCAAGACGTGGGGCGGAAGCTCACTTTCCTGGATGACGACGTGGCGCGGAAACATGTACTGGTTCTCCGCTTCCGGGCAGTCCTTTGTTGCCTACCGGGTGAGCACGGGGGTTGCGCTGACGCTCGGCGGACCAGTGGGGCCCGCATCCGAGACGACCGCCGCGTTCGAAGAATTTGCCGGATACTGCAGGGGCAACGGGTGGACGCCGTGTTTCTACTCCGTGCACCAGGAGTTGCGCGACCATGCTGATTCCGCCGGCTGGAGCTCCGTGCAGGTAGCCCAGGAGACGGTCCTGCCATTGCATTCTGTCTCCTTCAAGGGAAAGAAGTTCCAGGACATCCGCACGGCCCTGAACCAAGCATCGAAGGCGGGCATCCGCTACGAATGGACGAGCTTCGCCTCGGCTCCCTTCTCGGTCCAGGTCCAGATCGAGGAAATCTCCGAAGAATGGGTAGCTGACAGGGACATGCCCGAAATGGGCTTCACCCTGGGCAGCCTGGACGAACTCGACGATCCGGAGGTGCGCTGCCTGCTTGCCATCGACAAGCGGCACACGGTCCACGCAGTTACCTCCTGGCTGCCCATCTACCGCAAGGGCCACATCGTCGGTTGGACCCTCGATTTCATGCGTCGCCGTAACGGCGGCTTCCGGGCCAGCATCGAGTTCCTTATCGCTTCCGCGGCCCTCAGCCTCAAGGATGAAGGATGCGAATTCGTGAGCCTCTCCGGAGCACCCCTGGCACGGGCCGAAGAGGACCCTTCCGATGCGCCGCGCCGGAAGGCGCGGTCCCGTCCCCCCGGCAATCTCGAGCGCCTGCTCGACTGGTTGGGCGCCACTTTGGAACCGGTGTACGGGTTCCGTTCCCTCTTGGCATTCAAAGCAAAGTTCCAGCCGCGGTACGAGCCGCTCTACATGATCTACCCGGACGCCGCGTCGCTTCCTGCGGTCGGGGCCGCGGTGGCCCGGGCCTACCTGCCAAGGCTCAACTTCGGAGCGGGCCTGGCCCTGGCAGGCCGGATCTTCCGCTGGACCAAGCGCTCCGGACGGTCAGGGCGAGACCGCTCCTGAGGCCGACGACGGCTCCGGCGCCTCAGCCGGCGAGCCCGGCTGCGGGGCCCCGCCAATCGGGACATTGCTACGGTGCGCTTTGCCGTGGTGGAGTTGCAAGGCGCTGAGCACCAAACCGAAATGGCTGAAGGCCTGGGGCGTATTGCCAAGTTGCCGGCCCGCGTGAGCGTCCCATTCTTCGCTCAGCAGGCCCACATCATTGCGCAGGGCCAGCAGCCTTTCGAAGAGGGCCGTCGCCTCCGCGCGGCGGCCCGCGCCCAAGAGGGCGTCCACCATCCAGAAGGAACACGCAAGGAAGACGCCCTCCTCGCCGGGCAGTCCGTCGTCGCTGTCCTGCGGGCGGTAGCGCAGAACAAAGCCGTCTTCGGTCAGCTCGCGCTGGATGGCGTCAATGGTGCCGATGACACGCGGATCATCGTGCGGCAGGAAACCCACTTTGGGGATAAGGAGAAGGCTCGCGTCCAACTCTTTGCTTCCGTAGGACTGGACGAACGTGTTGCGCTCCGTATCGAATCCATGGGTCATGACTTGGTCATGGATGGTGTCCCGCAAGGCCTCCCAGCGATCCAGCGGACCAGGCATCCCGGAATCACGGATCCCCCGCACCATGCGGTCCGCCGCGACCCAGGCCATCACCTTTGAGTGGACGAAGTGGCGGCGCGGGCCGCGTACCTCCCAGAGCCCGTTGTCCGGTTTGTCCCACGTGCTTTCAAGGTGGCGCATGAGGGCGGTCTGGATGGCCCAGGACTCATCGCCGACGCTCATCAGCGATGCCCTGGTCAGGGAAAGGCAGTCCAGGACTTCCCCCCAGACGTCCAGCTGGAGCTGTTCCGCTGCCGCATTCCCGATGCGCACCGGCGTCGATCCTTGGTATCCGGAAAGCCACGTCAGCTCCGTCTCGGGCAACCGCCGGCGACCGTGCAGGCTGTACATGATCTGAAGGTCGGCCGGGTCGCCTGCTACCGCGCGGAGCAGCCAGTCCCGCCATGCGCTGGCCTCCTCGGTGTAGCCCGCGGCCAGGAAGGCTTGAAGGGTCAACGTGGCATCACGGAGCCAGCAGTAGCGGTAGTCCCAATTCCGCGGGCCGCCGATCTGTTCGGGCAGTGAGGTGGTGGCGGCGGCGACGATGCCCCCGGTTGGCGCATAGGTGAGGGCCTTCAGCGTGATCAAGGAACGCTGAACGGCTTTCCGGTAAGGCCCCCGGACGTTGCAACGCTTGGACCAGTCCGTCCAGAACGCGGAGGTGTCTTCGAGGGCGATATCAGCCTCGACGGTGCGCGGGCGCCGTTCGTGGCTGGGCGCCCACGTCAGGACGAAGGGCACGTGGTCGCCGGCGTGCACCGTGAACTCACTGACTGTGGTGAAGTCCTTGCCTACCAGTGGTGCCGGGGTCTTGAGGTAGACGGAGTCCGGGCCGGCCACCGCGCGGATGCCGTGCCGGTCACGGCGCACCCAAGGCACCACGTGACCGTAATCGAACCTCAGGATCAGCTCCCCTCGCATTTTGACCGTCCCGCGGATCCCTTCAACCACCCTCACGATGTCCGCGACCTCGTCGCGCGGCGGCATGAAGTCGATGACCCGGACGTGCCCTTCCGCGGTTTGCCACTCCGTCTCCAGGATGAGGGTCCCGTCCCGGTATTTGCGGCGCGTGCAGGTTCCACCGGTTTCAGGCGCCAAGAGCCAGCGTCCTGCTCGGGGGGAATCCAGGAGCGCGGCGAAGCACGCAGGAGAGTCGAAACGCGGAAGGCACAGCCAGTCTATGGAGCCCGCTGTGCTGACCAGGGCTGCGGTGTGCAGGTCCCCGATCATCGCATAGTCTTCGATTCTTTGGCCGGTAGCTGGTTGACCGTTCACAGTCCCTTTCCTAGTGCTGATTCAATGGCGGCTATGGCCTTGGCGGTAATCTCTTCCCGCCGGCCCGAGCCATCCACGGCGAGCACGATTCCGCGCTCGGCGTACCGCTCGACCACCGCGCGTGTCTCGTTGCGGTACAGCTCCAAACGACGCCGGATCACTGGTGCCGTGTCATCGCTCCGGCCCTGGTCCTGCGCCCTGCGCAGCATCCGCGCGACCAGCTCGTCGTCGTCGACCGCCAATTCGACCACGGCATCCAGCTGCTGCCCCGCGCCGGCCAGGATGCCGTCCAGTGCCTCGATCTGCGCCGTTGTGCGGGGATATCCGTCCAGCAGGAATCCCGGACGGACGTCGGAGTTGCCAAGCCGCAGCCGGACCATGGCATTGGTGAGGTGATCCGGCACAAACTCGCCGTGGTCCATGTACTTGCTGGCTTCGGCTCCGAGTTCGGTGTTGCCGCCGACGTGCGCGCGGAAGATGTCTCCCGTGGAAATCGCAGGTATGCCGAAATGACCGGCGATATGCCCGGCCTGCGTACCTTTGCCCGAGCCAGGAGGGCCCATGATGATCAATCGCGTCATGATACTGGTCCGTTCGTGAAGCGGTTTTACGTGCCCCGGCAGTCTCGCTCGAGCTTAGCAACTGTGATGCGCTCGCGGCAGGGCTACGGCAGGCAGCCTCAGGCCGTTGCGGGATCGGTGTTGGCCCCGCACAAAATAACGACCACCCGCTCCCCTTCTGCCGGAACATACGCTCCCGAGTTCAACGCCGCGAAAGCTGCGGCTGCGCCGTGTTCCACGATAATCCGGTACTGCTCCCAGAGCAGCGATCGTGCCGCGGCGATCTCGTCGTCGGACACCAGGACGGTCCGGACGCCTGTCCTCACCGCTATTTCGAACCCGATCCTGCCGATCTGCCGGGCGCCCAGGGAATCTGCGGCGATCCCGGAGACTGCTACGTCTACGGGTCCCCCGGCAGCAAGGGCCGAATGGAGAGTGGGAGCATTGTCCGGTTCGACGCCGACAACCCTGGCGTGGCCTTCGACGGCGGCCGCGATGCCCGCCATGAGCCCGCCGCCTCCGACCGCCACCACAACGGTGTCCACTTCCCCCAGCTGTTCCAGGAGCTCCGAACCGACAGTGCCCGCGCCGGCGGCGATTTCCGCTTGGTCGTAGGCATGGCAGTAAACCGCGCCGGTCTCCGCGGCATAGTCCACGGCGGCCTCAAACGCTTCGGCGTATTCGCTGCCACGCTGCACCACCGAGGCTCCGCTGGCCTTGAGCTTCGCGACTTTCACTGCAGGTGCGGTTTCGGGGACAAAAACGGTTGCGGGCACGCCGAGTTGCGCCGCGGCAAAGGCATTCGCAAGCCCTGCGTTGCCTCCCGATGCGACGACGATTCCAACATCGTCTTTCAGCTCGCCGCGCTCCCGGGCGGCAAGCACGCGGTTGAAGGCACCCCTCGCCTTGAAGGTTCCCGTGTGCTGCATGTATTCGCATTTGAACCACAATCGCCCGGGCACGGTCCCGGCATCCGCCTCGAAAACGGGTGTGCGGCGGATCCGCCCCGCAATCCGGGCGGCAGCTTCATCGACGTCGACGCGTGTGATCATGGCAAGTCCTCGTTCCCGTGCGGTCCGCTAGCCTTGCTGCCGGCGCACTTCCCGGTTCCGCAGCCAGCGGCGGGCAAGGTCCACCGCGGCCCAGATACCGGCGAGGGGGGACAAAACGACCACGCCGTAGATGAAGATCAACCACGTCAGGATCGCCAGGGGTTGCTGCGCTCCGCTCAACCAGGACAAGCCGCCAAGCAAGCCGATTGTCCAGAACAAAACAACGCCCACGAGCACTGCTCCCGCCGGAAAATACTCGCTCCTCACAACAGCCATCAGTGTCTCCACCGGCTGCCACCTGCCTTCCATCACCGCACCCGAATTACTTCAGTATGCCTCCGGAAAAACGCCGGACACCGGCAGCGCGCGGGCGAAGTGACGAACATAACCACGGCGGCCTCGCCGCCGCGGATTCCGGCCCCTATGTGACGGACGGGGTAGCGGCGTACCCTGTAAGCACGCACGGTTGATAGCTGGAAAAATGGCTCGGAAAAAGAACCCTAAACGTGGTTTCGCCAGTGTCCTGCGAAGGGTCTTCGGATTCTTCCTGGTGAGTGTTCTTTGCGGCGTATTGGCTGCCGGGCTGGCAGTCCCCGGGGTGGCGTCGGCCGGGATGGCCGTCAGCGGTTCGATCCAGTACTTCGACCACCTCCCCGGTGATCTGGTGGTCAATTCGCCGTCGCAGTCCACCAAAGTGCTCACCGCAGACGGAAAGACGATCGCCACCTTCTTTGCGGAGAACCGTGTCCGGGTCAGCCTGGACCAGATGTCTCCCTACATCAAAGAGGCGATTGTCGCCGTCGAGGACAACCGCTTCTATGAGCACGGCGGCGTCGACCTCCAAGGGATCTTCAGGGCGCTGGCATCCAACCTCACGAAGGGCTCCAACGAGGGCGCGTCGACCCTGACCCAGCAATACGTGACCAACGTACTCAACGAGTCGCGCCTGGCGGCAGGCCAGACGGGACAAGTGGTGCTCAGCGGGCAAAAAAGCCTGGGTGACAAGGTGCGCGAAATGAAGCTCGCCATCGAACTCGAGAAGAAATTCACGAAGGACCAGATCCTGGAGGGCTACCTCAACATTGTTTTCTTCAACCGGGACGCCTACGGCATCGAAGCCGCGGCACGGCACTTCTTCAGCGTTTCCGCCAAGGACCTGAGCCTTCCCCAGGCCGCCCTGCTCGCCGGCCTGGTCAACAGTCCCACCTACTACGACCCGTCCGTCCATCCGGACAACGCCATCCAACGCCGCAACCTGGTGCTGGCCGACATGCTGGCACAGCACAAGATCCAGCAAGGGGAGTATGCGGCCGCCGTGGCGACGCCCCTCAAGCTCACCATCACGCCGGCGAAGCAGGGCTGCGCCGGCGCGGAGATGGCGGTGTACTTCTGCGACTACATCTCGCACCTCATCCTCAACAACCCTGCCTACGGTGCCAGCGCCTCGGACCGGGAACAGCTGCTGTACCGCGGCGGCTTGACGATCACCACCACTTTGGACAGCCGCCTGCAGGCAGCGGCACAAGCCCAGGTTGATGCCACGGCAGGTGCGAACCCGGACAAATGGGGAGCCTCCTTGGTCACGGTGCAGCCCGGCACGGGCAAAATCCTGGCCATGGCACAGAACACGGTGTTTCTTGCCGAGCCCGGCAAATTCGATTCCCAACTCAACTTCAACGTTGATTCCAAAGACGCCAACGGCAATGACTTGAACGGAGCCGGAGGGTTCCAGCCAGGTTCCGCCATGAAGCCGTTCACTTTCACCGAGTGGCTCAACGAGGGCAAGTCCATAACCACTGTTGTGGACGCCTCGCGGAGGGAATATCCACTCGGATTCCCCTGGAGGGACAGCTGCGGGAAGGTCCTGGGCGGGTACAGTACGGCCCAGAAAGCCGCAGGCTTAGGCACGGCTGACGATCTCCGCAACAACGACGAGGGGTATTACCGTCCGATGCCCGTCAACTATGGCCTCTACAACTCCATCAACACCGCAACGTTTGCCGAGGCAGCCCAACTGGACATCTGCGGCATCCAGAAAGTGGTGGATGCGGTCGGCCTTCACAGCGGCGTGGACAACGCGCCCGTGAACATGCACCAATTGGGCAACCTCCTCGGCGGCACCGAAGTGGCTCCCCTTGTCCTGGCCGATGCCTTTGCCACCTTCGCCGACGACGGCACGTACTGCGGGCCGATCGCCATTGTGGGCATCACGGATCCATCCGGCGCGAAGCTGCCGGCCCAAGCCAGTTCATGCCATCCGGCTATCAAGCCCGAGGTTGCCCGCGGCGTCAACTCGGTTCTCCAGGACGTCCTGAAACGCGGCTCCGGCGTCTACATTCAACCGAAAGTCCAGGACTTGTTCCCCACCGCGGCAAAGACGGGAACGAATAACAGCAACGGCTCCACGTGGGTGGTCGGGTACACCACGGGGATGGCCACGGCGTCCTTCTTCGGCGACACCATGGCAGGACAGAACCGGACCGGCCGGAACGTCACCATCAACGGCAAGTTCTACCCCGTAATCGACGGCTACATGCTGGCTGGTCCGCAATGGGCCAACTACATGACGCAGGTCGGTCGCCTTTATCCTGCAGCGCCCTTCCCGGGGCCACCTGCGTCCATGATTGGGACGCCCACGCCCAGTCCTTCCCCCTGAGTTCCGGAATTCCCTGTCCAGCCGCGGAGTCCTCGAAGCGGACCGCCGCCGGGGGTACGAGGATTTCCTGTGAGTTCCGGAAGAGTTCGGCTACCCGCAATTGAACCTGCCATGAACTTTTCCGAAGCAAGGCCCAACTGTAGAGACGGATCCCTTCCGTGCAACAAGAATCATCCGGGGACGAATTCTCGATGGATAAGAACGCAATAGCGAAGGGTCTTGTTTCGATGAAGACAGCCAAGAAAAACAGGCTTGCCACAGCCGCGGTCCTGGGGGCCGTGCTGATGGCCGGATCGGCGGTTGCGCCGGCGATGGCCGACGACGCTTCACGCGGCGGCCAGGACATCCAGGGCCAGCAGGGATCAGACAACAAGGGCCAAGGCGGCGAGGGCGAAACGTCGAAGCATGTCCTGCTGCTTTCGGTGGACGGGCTGCACCAGAAGGACCTGGACTTGTACGTGAAGAACCACCCGACGTCCGCGCTGGCGTCGCTGGTCAACCACGGCACCAGCTATACCCACGCCCAGACTCCCGTTCCCTCGGACTCCTTCCCCGGAATGGTGGGCCAGGTGACCGGTGGAAATCCCGGGACCACCGGCGTCTACTATGACGACACGTTCAACAGGGCACTCCTGCCGGCGGGTACAACGGACTGCAAGAACACCGCGCCGGGCGCAGAAGTGGCCTTCACCGAAGGGGCGGACAAGGACCCGAACGCCCTCGACGCCGGCCAAGGCCTGACCGGGCTTCCAGGCAGCATCCTGAACATGACCGGACAGCCCGGCGCGCTCCTCGACCCGGCCGCACTCCCGGTTGACCCCGCGACGTGCAAGCCGGTCTACCCGCACCAGTACTTGAAGGTGAACACGGTGTTCGAGGTGGCGAAGAGCGCCGGCCTGACCACGGCATGGTCGGACAAGCACCCCGCATACGAGATCCTGGGCGGCCCCTCCGGCAAGGGCTTGGACGACCTGTTCGCCCCTGAGATCAACAGCGTCGCCCCGGCTCCCTTCAACGGCGACTGGACCAAGGACAACGCCGCTACCCAGCAGTACGACGGCTACAAAGTCCAGGCCGTGCTCAACGAAATCGACGGCAAGGACCACTCCGGCACCAAAACAGCTGCAGTGCCGGGCATCTTCGGGATGAACTTCCAGTCCGTCTCGACGGCCCAGAAGCTCCCGACGTCGGACGGCCTCACCGGCGGTTACCTTCAGGGCGGCACCGTTCCCGGCCCGCTCTTGAGCAAGGCCCTGGACTTCGTCAACGCCTCTGTCGGGAAGCTCGAGTCGGAGCTGGCGGCTTCCGGCCACGCAAAGGACACCACCGTGATCCTTTCTGCCAAGCACGGACAGTCGCCGATGGACCCCTCGACTCTGACGAGGGTGCCTGACAGCGCAATCATCGACGGCCTGAACGCAGCATGGAAGTCGGCCCACCCCGGCTCCGCTGACCTCGTGGCCTTCTCCACCAACGACGACATCATGCAGCTGTGGCTCGCGGACCACTCGCAGGCCGCGGCGCAGTTCGCCAAGGACTACCTTGCAGCGCACCCTGCTGCCGGTAACGACATCAACGGTGCCGCCAAGACCGTGGCAACCTCCGGGTTGAGCAAGGTCTACGCGGGCAGCGAAGTCGCAAACTATTTCGGCACCCAGACCAGCGATGCACGCTACCCGGACATCCTGGGCATCGCCCAGGCCGGCGTGGTCTACACGGGCGGCAAGGGCAAGATTGCTGAGCACGGCGGAGCCAGCGCGGAGGACCGCGACGTGCCGCTCGTGGTCTCCGGCGCCAACGACGAACACGCCCGGACCGTGACCACCGAGGTCGAGACGAGCCAGATCGCGCCGACCATCCTGAAGACCCTGGGCTTGGACCCGAACAAGCTGCAGGCTGTACGTATCGAGGGAACCAAGGCTCTCCCGGAGCACTGATCAACCGCGCTTCACACACGGAGGGGTTCCACGGCCGGAAAGCCGAGGAGCCCCTCCCTGTTTTCACCCGACCCTTGGCCGGACGAAATGGACCGTTCCGCTTCCGAAGCCGGTACACGCACTGATGCCCCGTCTGCTTACAATCAAACGACAGCAACTACTGAGGGAACCATGAAGAAAATCACCACAACCCTGCTCGCGGCCGGGCTCCTCCTCTCCGCTTCAGCCTGCTCGGCATCGCAGCAGCTGAGCACCCAAGACACCTGCAGCAGGGTCAAGACCGTCATCTCGAACCCCACGAACACCAATGACAAAACGGGAACCATCCGGGTAGCCAACCAGCTCCGCCCGATCGAAACCGTGTCCTCGGATGAGCTGAAACCCACCCTGAAGACGCTGGTGGACTACCTCGACGAGTCTTCGAGGGACAATCCGGACACCGCGAAGCTCAATGCCATGAAGAACGACTACCAGAACGCGGGCGCCAACTACGGCAAGTACTGCGGCGGCTAAACACTAGAGTGCGGTGTGCTTCCCGAACGGATGGTGGCCGGTGGCTGGCTGTCCGTGGCTCCCCAGCCACTCGGACAGCGCCTCGCGAAGGATCTCGCTGGGCGTAAGACTGAGGGATTGCGAAGCCGACTCCAAGGCACGGTCCAGCTCCTCAGGGATCTGGAAATCCAGCGCGGAAGGTTGGTCGTTTTCCCGGGGATCGGCAGGCAAACCAGTACCGCGCAACAGCTTGCCGACCACCGGCTTCGTGTCGTTTTCGGTCCAGGCTGAAAGGCGCTCGAAATGAGTCACATCTCGTGTCATGATTTTCCCTCCCAACAATTAAGCATCCTCCGTTGGCGGGCCACAGTCACCATCTGTGAGTAATTACTCTCTAATTACCGCGAGCTAATTACCGCGAGGTTACTGCCGAAGGGCACTCAGCGCTCCGTATCGGCATCGCCGTGGATGAGCCGGGGAGAGGCCGACCGGGCCCGTTCAGAGACCCAGGAGTCGCGGAACGGACCCGGCGCTCACGCTTGTTGGTGAGACCGCGACGGACATCGATCAGCCAGGGCTGGTGCCGTCAGAGTGATCTTAGGGCTTGCTGCGATTCCGGTCTAGGGAGCCGGACGCCCGGGGTCGTAACAGCCCGCAAGGGACGCGCCGAGATGCCTTCGTCCGGTCTTTCCCTCCAGAAGGCCTGGTGGGAGGATGCCTATAGGCGCGAGCAACGACGAGAAGGACGGGATGCGGCATGTCGACCCAGGAATCCGTGGAAACAGAACGCAAATACGACGCTGACTTGGAAACGCCTCTTCCCGCGTTCGAGGACATCGCCGGCGTCGAACAGGTTGCAGAGCCTGCCGATCATCAACTCGAGGCCGTCTACTTCGACACCGAAGGACTCGTTCTTGCCAAGCACCGCATCACTTTGCGGCGCCGCACCGGCGGCACCGACCCAGGCTGGCATGTGAAACTGCCGGCAGAGCGGGACAACCGGGTGGAGATCCACGCGCCGCTGGGCCAGCCCGAGATCGTCCCCGACGAGCTGGCGGAGCGGCTCCTCGTCTTCACCCGCGGCGAGGAGCTCAGGCCCGTGGCCCGGATCCACACCCGTCGCACCTTGCACCGGCTGCACGGCAGCGAGGACGTCACCCTGGCCGACTTCGTCGATGACCACGTCACGGCCGAGACTTTGCACCCAACGCAATTGGAGCGGCAGTGGCGGGAATGGGAAATCGAGCTGGTACACGGCGACCAAGCCCTGTTTGATAGCGCGGAGCGCGTATTGTCGGGGACCGGCGCAAGCCGATCACGGCAGGTTTCCAAGCTGGCCCGCGCCTTTGGAACTGCGTGGCCAGCCGCCGTGCCGGCGCCACCGAAGGCCCGTCCGAAGGGTTCCGCCGGGGACGCAGTACTTGCCTATATCGCCGCGCAGATCGCTGTCATCACGGAATTGGACTCCGGAGTCCGGCAAGGCGCCGACGACGCCGTTCACGGCATGCGCTCCGCAACGCGCAGGCTCCGCTCCACTTTGTCCGCGTACGGCAAGCTCTTCGACGCCGACACCACCGACCAGCTCAAGGCCGAACTGAAATGGCTGGGCAAGGTCCTGGGCAAGGCCCGCGATGCCGAAGTGCTGCGCGACCGGATCGGGGAACTGCTGAATGAGCAACCGGACGGCTCGGTACCCGCTTCAGCCGCCAGCAGGATCCATGACGAACTCGAGACCTCCTTCAATTCCGGATATCGCGAGATGCTCCGTGCATTGGAAACAAAACGCTATTTCCGGCTCCTGGAGTCCCTGGAGCAATTCCGCGACGAGCCTCCAACAAAGGCTCGTGCCGGGAAGAAGGCCCGCCCCCTCACCGCTAAGCTGGCCGGCAAAGCGATCAAGCGGATGCGCAAGTCCCAGAAGGCGGCCGCCGGGCAAACCGGCGTCGAAGGCGACAAGGCATTGCATCAGGTCCGCAAAGACGCGAAGCGGCTGCGCCATGTGGCCGAAGCGCTGGAGGACGTCCACAAGAAACCGGCCGTGAAGCTGGCACGTAATGCACAGAAGATCCAGAAGATCCTAGGAGAGCACCAAGACAGCGTTGTCAGTCGCTCAATACTGCTGCGGCTCGCGAACCATGCCGACGGACCGGCGCAGGACAACTCACCATACGGTCCGCTGCTCGCTGCCGAAGAGCAGCGAGCAGCCGACTCCGAGGCCCGCTATGAAAAGCTCGCCAAGAAGAAGCGCCTTCAGCCCCTGTGATGAACGCAACTACAGGGAAGGAAGCTGAGCGGCCATTGGGCCGGCTTCAGGGGCTCAGCCTTCGCACTCTACGCAGTACGCGTGGCCGTTCTTTTCACGGGCAATCTGGGAGCGGTGACGGACGAGGAAACACGAATAGCACGTGAACTCGTCTTCCTTCTGGGGAACGACGGCGATGACGAGTTCTTCGGCCACGAATTCGCCGCCTGGAACATCGTTCCCTTCGAAGGCATCGGCTTCGTCCAGCTCCCGAACGACGCTGCGGGCATCCGGAGCGTTGGCGGACTGCAGGGCCTGAAGTGACGTGCTTTGGGATTCCGCGACGTCGGAGCGGAGTTCGTCGTAATCGGTTGCCACCTGAGGTTATCTCTTCTCTTGTATATTTCCTGGCGAATGTGCAACATACACCATCCAGCTGCTATTCCCCACATAGTGGCAAAAATCGTCGCCCGATCGGCGCGAGGGTTCCCGACGGCGGAACGGGGCCGGGGCGCCCGATCAGGCCTTGCGTCCGCCGCCAGCTCCGGGATCACGTCCGGCCTGGCGGCCGAGATCGCGGTGGAGGTCCACGTCCAGTCCGTGGCCACTGGCGAGTTGCGCGAGCAGCACCTCAAGCTGGCCGTTCTGCTCCGCTGTCAGGGGGGCCAGAAGCTCCGCCTCATGTTGTTCCGCGATACCGCGCAATTCACGCAGCACGCGCTTGCCGGCGTCGGTGAGGTGGAGTTCGTAGTTCCTCCGGTCCGTGCTGCTGCGCACCCTGTCCACGAGCCCGCGGTCTTGGAGTGAGTCGATGAGTGTGACAACCCGGCTCGGGACGGCGCCAAGCCTGTCGGCCAGGGAGCGCTGGCTCAAACCAGGAGCGCGTCCGATCAGGCGGATGACACCGGCATCGCTCGGCGTCAGGCCGATCTCCCGTGTGCGGTCGGCAAAGCGCGACGACGCGACGGCGCCGAGCTGCGACAAGAGAAAAGCGGTCCGTCTCGACCGGCCAGGTGTGGCGAAGTCCATGGATCAAGAATACATGCTTGACAGAACAATTCTGTAGGTGAACTATTTCATTAGTGATGCAATTACGAAAGGTTCAGCCATGAGCAATCGTTCGAATCCCGATGTAGGCGTCCGGCCAGCCCGGTCCGGCGGCCCGCACCCCGGCATTCTCGCCCTCGTCAGCCTGGGTATCTTCCTCGCCGGCCTCGCCACCTCCGCAATCATGACTGGTGGCCAAACGTACGTCTCGCCCTTTGCCCCGACCGGACAAGTGGCGGCATTCTTCCAACAAAACTACGCCGCGATGCGGGTAGGCGGCATGCTTCAATTCGGCTCCGCCGTGCCGTTGGGGATTTACGCGGCCACCGTCTACGCCCGGCAGCTACGGCTTGGCGTACGCGTCCCCGGACCGGCCATCAGCTTCTTCGGGGGCGCCAGCGCGGCCATCTTCCTGATGTTGTCCGGCTCCCTGACCTGGTTGCTGAGCCGGCCTGAAATCACTACGGATGTGACACTTACCCACGCTCTCGCATTCCTTGCGTTCATCACCGGCGGGGTCGGCTTTGTGGTCGGTACCGGCCTCCTCATGGCAGGAATCGCCGTTCCGACCCTGATCCTGGGCTTTATGCCCCGCTGGCTGGCCTGGACCGGGCTGGTCATTGCCGCACTGTCCGAGTTGAGCTTCCTGTCGATGGCGATCGAACCTCTTCAGTTCCTCCTGCCACTGGGGCGCTTCGGCGGCCTGCTGTGGCTTGTCGCGGCAGGCTTCCTGCTCCCCCGCAGCCGGGCGGCGGCGAACCAGGAGCCACGGGCGCACGCGCCCCGCGCACCACGGACGGTGGAACCATGACGACGCCGGATCCCGCCCGGCCCCTGTCAGGCAAGGTCGCCCTCGTCACCGGAGCGAGCCGCGGAATCGGCGCCGAGATCGCGGCTGCGCTGGCCGGAGCCGGTGCCCAGGTCGTCCATGCGTCACGGGACAGCACCGGCCTGTCCCAACGTGTCGCCGCAATTACTTCGGGTGCCGGGAACGCCGTCGCCATGACCGTGGATGTTGGCGACGAGGACTCAGTGAAAGCCCTGATGAGCCAGATCCGGGACCGCTTCGGCAGGCTCGACCTCGCGGTCAACAATGCCGCAGGCGACGGGCGACCACCCGCGCCCCTGGCCGAGTGGGAGAGCTCGGAGTTCGACAGCGCCATCTCGGTCAACTTGCGCGGAGTGTTCCTCTGCCTGAAATACGAAATCGAGCTCATGCTGGCGGGCGGGAATGGCGGAGCAATCGTCAACATGTCCTCCACCGCAGGCGAACAAGGCGTCGCCGGCTTGAGCGGCTACGTGGCGAGCAAGTTCGGCGTCGGCGGCCTGACCCGGGTGGCCGCGCTCGACTACGCCTCGCAGGGGATCAGGGTCAACGCGATCGCACCCGGCCCCATCCTCACCGAACGCCTTGCCGGCGCGGGCCAAGCTGCCCAGGATCGGGTGGCCGCCGCCGTGCCGCTCGGACGGATCGGTACCACGGCCGAGGTTGCCGCAGCCGCCGTCTGGCTCGGCTCGGAGCAGTCGTCGTTCGTCACCGGCACGGTGCTCGCGGTCGACGGCGGCAGGCTGGCTGGGACGCCTGCGTTCAACACAGGCAGAACCTAACAATGACGCCACTCCACGCCCTAGAACGGCGGGGGTTCTGGCCGCTGGAGCAAATGGACCGTCCTGCCAACATCTGCTGCTTCGCTCGTATATTGCCGGCCCAGGGGCGACTTCCACTCGAGGTAGCCAGTTGGCGAGGACTGTCTATAGCTCCAGGCGCCTATGGACTTCAGCGCATGGTGCTTTCGGCAGAGCATTGCAAGGTTGCCGGCGTCAGTAGTGCCGCCATCCTGCCACTCGATGATGTGGTCGGGTTCGCAAGCGACAACCCTCCGCGTGCACCCGGGGAACCGGCAGGTCCCGTCACGGCCCTGAAGGTACCGGCGAAGAGCCTTCGGTGGACGGTAGGCCGTGCGCCCCACACCCAGGACCTGGCCGCTGGCGCAATCCGTAAACAGCCGTTGCCACGTTGGCGCAAGGGCCGCCATGCGCCGGGCCGTTGCACCGTCTATGGGTCCGTATCCTTCGAGTTCAGCTGTATCGAACTCGCCACCGCCGGGCACGACGCTGCCGCCAAAGACGGATCCAACGGGAATGGTTATCACGACCTCGGCGCGGAATACCCCGGGTTCGGACAGGTCAGATCCGCCAAGCAGCTCGCCTGATCTACCCAAAAGGCGGTCAGACCCACCAAAGAGACGGTATGCCAGCGCATCCGCGCGGAGCTCCGACAGTGTGCGGGAATCGGAGGCAGCACCAAATTCGGGTGTAGGGTGCGGCCCGGGAAGGCCTCCCAGCTCCGCAGCCCGTGCACTGGTCTGCCGTGCATCGTGGTCGAGCCCGTTGTAAATGGCCATCCCGACTTCCGCCGTGAGGAACGCGGAGAGCGTGCACATACCGTCCGGCTCGGCCGTGAACCATACACCGCGCTGCCGCTGGGCAGACTCTTTGCGGGCGGTAATGCTTTCGGGGTGCACATGCTCGCGCAGCCGCCGCAGGCAGGCGCGGAACTCGGACAGCGTGCGGCGCCGGCCTTGCCGCGTCCGCGTGCGCAGCAAGGCCACGGTAGCGAATTTTTCGGCGTGCCCGGCCGGGAGCGAACGGGCCTGGTCGAGAATGATTCGGGCGTGCATTTCAGAGATATCCCCGGCCTCGACCGCCTCAAGGACTCCCCATTGGGACGTCGTGAGATCCGCGGCATCATGCAGCAAGCGCGCGGCCATGCCTTCCGTCAGGGCACAGGCGGTGGACACTTCGGAGACGGCCAAGGCATGGGCTTCATCCCCACCGAACCGTACCGGCTGCCTCTCTTGCCTCCGCGGGGATTCTTCATCGATTACCTCTTCAACCCGGGCCAGGGCCTGATACTTCATGGCGGTTGCCCAGGCAATGAGCCTATCGGCCGATTCCACAGCACTGAGCGCATCGTCGGCACTGAGGAAGGAAGCGAGCGGCAGGCTCATGGTGCCAAGCAGCGGCGAATCCTCCCGGTCCGTGAAGCTGACGGCCGGAACCCACGCATCGCTTTCCGTTCCGAACACCCGGTCTTCCACGCCTGCCCCCTCCTGGATTCCTGGCCCTGAAACCGCGCGGGCCTTTCGGCCGCCTGACAGTTTCAGGCTAGGGGGAGGGTCTGACATTTATGGGCCGGCGGACAGCCACGGGGAACATTCATCGCAGCTCACCGAGTTTCCCAAGCGTTCCCTAACCGGGACCGCTCCACAAGCGACGCCACCACGGCCGCTTGCCGGCATGCTCCTGGTTCACGGCCTCCCGGGCTGCCGTAGCCTCGGCAGCCGCCGCCCGGCGCTCGCGCCAGCGTTCCACCTCGACGCCGACGTCGCGGGTTTTCGTGATCACCGGAGGCCCGCCTTGGAGCTGGCGCCGTGCATCGATGACCCGGGCGTTGAAGTCCTCCACAAGCTCGCGCACCTGATTTTCCGAGTACAAGGCATCAAGGTTCGCATCCAATTCGGCATCCTCGGCGCGGAGCAGAATGGCCTTCGGACCGAGTCCGCTGAGATGCTCCCGCTGGATAAGGCCTTTCACCCACCAATCGGGATCGTAGCGCTCCCCCAGCCCGGGGATCGGCTTTCCTGCGTACTTGAGGTTGTCGAACTTTCCTTGCGCCATGGCGTCGCGGATCAGATATTCCGCCCTGGCGGCATCGTCCACCTTCTTGCGCTTCCGGCGCTCTTCCTCGCCTGCGGCCTCAAGCTCGGCTTCCTCCTCGGCCGTCATGCCTGCCGCCCGGACGTTCCGCAGCTCCAGGGCCCGCTCCAGCTTTCGCTTGAACGCACTGTTTTCGCCGCTCACGTCAATCACCCGCCTTCGCTTGCGCAATCTTGGATCTGCTTCCAAGTATTCCGCAAATGGAAGATCGAGGGACGGCACCTGCGGAGGCGGACTCTGGCCACTGCCCGCCGACCTCACTAACCTGACAGGTAACGGCTAGTTCAGGAAGAGGGTCATCATGGACGAACAAGGCATTCTCCAGCGCATCCACTCACTGGTGGAGGAAGAGCGTGAGCTTCGAGAAAAGGCGGAGGCGGCCCCGCCAGGGCCCGGGCATGCCCCTGACCGCACAAGACTGGAGCGCATTGAACAGGACCTGGATCAATGCTGGGACCTGCTGCGGCAACGGCGGGCCAAGAGACAGTACGGCGAGAACCCGAACGAGGCTAAACCGCGGCCCCCAAAGCAGGTGGAGGGCTACATCGGCTGAGCCGTATGAAACGCGGGACGACGACGGCGGGAGGCTCCCGCCGTCGTCGTCCGCGTTAGGCGCGGAGTGCGGCGCGGACGCTGAGATAGATGCCCGTATGATCCAGTTCGCCGAGCCCCAGCGCAATCATCGTTTGGAATGCCCTGCGGACGCTGCTCGAAACCGGCAGGTCCAGCCCGGCATCTGCCGCCGTTTCCGCGATGAACGTCAAGTCCTTCAATTGGTTCTTTGCCGATCCGCCGCCTTGAAAATCGTGTTCGAGCCAGCGATGGCCCTTTTGTTGAAGGACTTCTGAGTTGGCCAGGCCTCCGGCAAGTATTTCTTGCACGTGCCCGGAATCCAGCCCGGAAGCCTCGGCGAGGGCCATGGCCTCGGCGATTGCCGTTACCGTTGCGGCCACAACGATTTGGTTGCAGGCTTTGGCAATCGAGCCTGCGCCCGTGTTCCCGAACCGCAGGACGGTGGAGCCGTAGAGTCCGAGCAGCGGCCTAAGGCGCTCCACCACCTCGTGGGGACCCCCGACCATGATGCTGAGGCGTCCCTGTTCGGCGCCAATGGTGCCGCCGCTGAGCGGAGCGTCAATGACGGTCACTCCCGAGGTCTTCCGGCATTCCTCGGCGAAGGCGGCGACAGCGACGGGCGACACCGTTCCGTGGACCACCAGAATCGGGTTGTCGATGCCGGCGGCCTTCCACCCCGCAAGGAGCCCGTCGGGTCCGTGCAGGAGCTGCTCGACTTGGGGGAGGTCGGGCAGGACGGTCAGCACCACGTTGCTGGCCGTTTCCGCCGGGGAATCCACGGCATGTCCCCCGAGGATGGCTTTGGCCTTGCGGGCCGTCCGGTTCCAGAGCTTCAGCGGCACTCCCGCGGCGATGAGGTTTCGGGCGATGGGGGCTCCCATCGGCCCGGTACCCAGCAGGGCCACCGACGAGGGAACGCCTTTCTCAGCGTTGCTCATCTGCGTCATGGCCTAGAACGGGATCAGCCCGGCGAGGGCCGGCAGGAAAGTACTGAACCACGGCACCGCCGCGAGCACCAAAATCCCCACGAAGAGGGCGAGAAGGTACGGCCAGAAGTGCTTGAGGCTGTTCTCCACGGTTTCCCGGGCCGTGGCGCACGCGACGTAGAAGCCGACACCCGCCGGCGGCGCGAACGACCCTATGCCCATGGAAATGATGAGCACCATGGCATATTGCACCGGGTTAACGCCGAAGTCTGTGGCGATAGGCAGCAGCAACGGGGCGAAGATCAGCACCGCCGGCAAGCCCTCGAGGAGTTGGCCCATGATGACGAGCAGGATGACCGTGAAGAGCATGAAGAGGATCGGGGAATCCCCGAGGCTGGACATGAGGTCGTGGATTTGCTGCGAGACGCCGGCGAGGGCAAGTGTCTGGGCAAGCGGAGAGGCGGCAGCGATGATGAAGAGCACCATGCCCGCCGTCGTCGTGGTTTCCCGGAGGGTGTCACCGAGCAGCCGCTTGCTGCCGCGGCGATAGGCGGCCGCCAGGACGAATGCGTACGCGACGGCGACGGACGAGACTTCTGTCGGCGTCGCGAACCCGCTCAGGATACCGGCCACCATGCCGACCGGCAGGAGAAGGGTGGGCAGCGCGAAAAACGTAGCCGAACCGCGTACCCGCCAGCTTGCCTTGGGACTGGCCACCCCGCCATGCTTGCGTGCACGCAGGAAGACGAGCGCCATGACTACGAGCGCCAGGAAAGCTGCCGGCACGAAGCCGGCGAGGAAAAGGGTGGTGGTCGAAATCGTGGTGATGGAGCCAAGGACGAGAAGGACGATGCTTGGCGGGATGGTTTCACCCATGATCGCGGACGCCGACAGCACTGCAACAACCTCCGCGCGTGGATATTTGCGCTCTTCAAGCATGCCGCGCATGGTGGTGCCGACGGCCGCGACGTCGGCGACCTTCGAGCCCGAGATGCCGGAGAAAATGTACATCGTCACGACAACCACGTGCAGCAGTCCCCCGCGCAAGTGCCCGATAAGGGCGTCGACGAGCTTGGCCAGAGGGAGGGTGAGTCCGGCGGAGTTCATCACTGTGCCGGCCAGGATGAAGAACGGGATCGCCAAGAGCACGAATCCCTTCGCGCCCGAGGCCATGCCGATCGGGATCGCGCTGACCTCGGAAATCCCTCCGAGGTAGAGGTAGGTCCCTGAGGCAAGGGCAAGCACGAACGCGATGGGAAGTCCAAGGAACAGCAGGAAGAACAGAACCGCGAGCACCGTGCCAAGGAGGATGTTGGGCGAGGCATAGTAAAAGAGCGGCGGCGCCAGGAGTATGACGACGGCCAGGACTGCAGCGATGCCGGCGGCTACCAGGACGGCGCGCTTTTGCTGCCGCCAAAGCTTGACGAGCGCGAACCAGGCAATCAGGACCATGCCGAGCGAGAACGGCATGGAGACCCAGAACACCGGGAGCTGGAGGATGGGCGTCTTCTCCCCGGTTTGCTGGACCAGCGTGGGAACGAAAAGTGTGAAAGCACCGGCGCTCATCACGAAGACCAGCCAGTCCACCAGCGCAGCCAAATAGGGCTTCCACGCAGCGGGAAGCCGCATGACCAAGGCCTGCACCGACATGTGGGCACCCTTGGGATAGGCGATTGCCCCACCCATGAAGGCGATAGTCAGGAGGGCTATCTCGGAGACTTCCTGGGTCCAAAGGACCGAATCGCCCGTGGCCACACGGACGGTGATGTTCAACAGGATGACGGCGAGTTCGGCAAGGATCGCTGCACCCACAATCCACTCCAAAGCCCGGTCCAGCCACATCGCGCCGCTCCAGCCGGGGGTCACGTGGCCCGCGTGCAGGATCTCCTCGGCATCAGGCGGGAGGGCCTCTTCCAGGTCCCGTGAAATGAGGGTGTGTTCCATGGTGGTCCAGACTTTCGACATTGAGAGCGGATAAGTGTGTGGAGAGGCCGTGGCGGGAGCCCGGGAGGGCTCCCGCCACAGATTGAGGGATTACTTCGCAGGTTTGAAAGCGACCGCTTGGTCGAAGAAGTCTTGTCCAATGAGCTTCGAGAATTCCGGGTAGAGGCTCTTCGAGACGGCTTTGAACTCTTCGATGCTGGAAGCGCTCAGCTCGTTCGCTTTCATGCCCTTGGCGGTCAGCTCGTCCAACTGCTTCTTCGCCTGGTCTGTGTCGTACGTGGTTTTGAACGAGGCGGTTTCCGTCGAGGCGTCAGTCAGCGCCTTTTGCTGGTCAGCGCTGAGGGTTGCCCATTTCTTCGATGACAAGGCGAGTACCCACGCGTCGTTGATGTGGTTGGTCATCGACACGTACTTCTGCACCTCGGAGAATTTGTTGGTCCAGGGCACCTCGATGGGATTCTCCTGGCCGTCGATCGTGCCCGTTTGCAGGCCCGTGAAGACTTCGGAGAAGGCCATGGTGGTGGGGCTGGCGCCGAGCTTGCCGAAGAAGTCCGTCCACAATGTGTTGCCGGGTACGCGGATCTTCAATCCTTTGAGGTCTGCAGGTTGCGTAATCGGACGGACGGAGTTGGTGATTTCACGGCCTGTCCGGGTGAGGAAGCTCAGCGCGACAGTGTCCTTTTTGGCGAGCTTGTCTTTCAGGTCCTGGCCGGGTTTCCCTGCCAGGAATGCCGCCTCTTCGCTGGTGTCCTTGAAGAGGTAGGGAATGCTGATCGCGTTCATTTCGGGCACCACCGAAGCGTAGACCGAGGTTGAAAGGATCAATGCGTCCAACGAACCACCCTGAAGGCGGGTGACCGCGGCGTTTTGGTCGCCGCTGAAGCTGGTTCCGTTGGGAACGACGGTCACCACCACCGATCCGTTGGAGGTCTTCTTCACCTGGTCCGCGAAGTGCTGTGCAGACACGCCTACTGAAGAGGTGATCGGATCAGGAATGGACAACTGGATTTTGGCGACCGGTGCTGCCTGGCCGCCGCCGGAAGCGCCGGCGGGGGCACATCCGGCAAGGGCGATTGCAGCCATGCTGCAGGCTAGTACTCCGGTGATGGCGCGGGTCTTGGTGTTCATGCGATGCCTTTCTTCATTGGAAGGATGCGATCCGGATGGGGGAAGCAAGGAGGTCGGTTTCAGGCTCCCGCGGGTACGGGCTGGGCGATGAACGCTTCGGTTTCGCGGCGCAACTCAAGGGCTTGGGCCAGCGAGTCGTCAATGACGACGTCGTCCCAGCGGACAACCGCCCCCTTCGGGACGTCGTTGCGCAGCTCAACGTGGTGGGCCAAGGCTACCGGCAGTGCCCCGGTGGCGACGGAATGCTTCGCCGAAACCAGCTTGCCCCACACCGTGAATCCGCCCTCGCCGTCGAGGAACTCTCCGGCTTTGAGCTCCTTCTTTGCGGTGGCGACCACGTCGCCGAAGAATCCGACGGGTGCTCCGGTCGGAATTCCGCGCAGTGCGGCGTTGGCGATTGACACGTTCAGTTCGAGACCTACGTAGTGGTACGGGCGGTACAGCGCTGCGTACTGGCCGGTGGGGTCCGGGTGCCAGGGATATTCGTTGAAGCAACCGGAGACGTAGGCGTTTGTAGCCTTGACGACGACGAAGACGCCTTCCTGGGTGTTGTGGCTGATCCAGGTGCCGTCACGGTTCACGCTGGACATGACATCCACGCTGCCTTCATGGGCGAGTGAGCCCCCGACCTCGTTTGGCCGGCAAATCGTGGCAATCTCTTCGACATTGCCAGGCGTGAAGCTGAGCCCGGAGTCGGACGGGGCAAGGCCTGCACCATTGGCGACGGCAGCCATCTCAATGGCGGCCTTCGTGCCGTCGCGGAACGAGGTGTGCATGTACGGGTTGAGCTGGCCGGAGTCGGTGAGTTCCTTCGAGAACTCCCAGTTCTCCCAGACGTTGTCCGGATTCATCTCATGGTAGTGCTCAAGGTACTTGGCCCCCTTGCCCGCGCAGACAACGTCGAATCCGCTGGTACGTGCCCAGTCAACCAACTCCATGATGAGTGCAGGTTGGTCGCCGTAGGCCATTGAATAGACGACGCCGGCCGCTTCTGCGCGCTTGGCCAGGGCAGGGCCAGCCAACGCGTCCGCCTCAACGGTCACCATGATGATGTGCTTCTTGGTTTCGATGGCGCGCAGGGCGTGCTTGATTCCCACGATCGGGTTGCCTGTGGCTTCGACGATCACGTCGATGTCGACGTCGAACAGTTCGTCTGCGTTAGCCACGATCGCCGTGGTGCGGTCCTTGAGTGCCGTGGCAATATCCGGAGCGATCTGCTCGGCAGGCCATTCAACAAGGGCGAAAGCACCTTCTGCGCGCTTCACGTTGATGTCGGCGATGGCCACCACGTGGATCCCGGGAATGTTGTTGGACTGGGCGAGGTACATCGTGCCGTAACGCCCGGCGCCGATGAGGCCGACCCTGATGGGGCGGCCTTCCTGCTCGCGGTCGACAAGGAGTTTGTGAAGGTTCACTGGAGTCTCTCTTCATTGGAGTGCGATGCGAAGGAAACCC
The DNA here is from genome assembly GCF_021483235.1 of Arthrobacter alkaliphilus. Taxonomy (GTDB): domain Bacteria; phylum Actinomycetota; class Actinomycetes; order Actinomycetales; family Micrococcaceae; genus Arthrobacter; species Arthrobacter alkaliphilus. The sequence goes on from NZ_JAKEEC010000016.1 coordinate 58,603, forward strand.
GGCCGCCTAGGCGGAGGGACAACTTCCTTGTCGCGTTTTGCGTGAAAACTACCCGGAGTGGAACCGGTTCCACTTTTGTACCACTCGGTGCTAAGCTGTGTCAACGACTCCAAGTCGAACGCCTTCACGAAGACGAACGCGGCGGCAAAGAGCTGAAATGCAAGATAAACCCAGTGGATTTCCCCAAGGAGGAGCGGTGAAGAAGGCCCCGACCATTCGCGATGTGGCGGCGAGCGCGGGCGTTTCCGTTTCCGTGGTGTCCCGGGTATTAAACCCGGACTCAGGACCCGTGGCGCCGGCCAAGCGACAGGACGTCCTCAGGGTGATCGATGAACTTGGTTACCGTCCACGGGCCGCAGCCCGCGAATTGAGCGCAGGACACGCCCTCACCATTGGCCTGGTGGTTACCGATCTGTCCAACCCGTTCTTCGCCCGGCTCGCGGACCGCATTGTGTGGGAGGCCCGCAGCCACGGGATCCAAGTGGTGTTGATGACAACCCAAGAGGATCCGCACCTGGAAGCCGATTCCCTCGACACCCTCCTCGACCGTTCCGTCAGCGGGGTCATAGCAACTCCCACCGGAGGAAACATCGAGAAGTGGGCACGCCTGCAGGACCTGGGAGTGAATGTGGTCTTCGTGGACCGCACCATCGACGAACTCGCCAACGTGGACGTCGTCAGCATCGAAAACTTCGACTCCGCCAAGCGCTCCACGCAACATCTCATCGGCCTGGGCCACACACGGATAGCGCTCGTGACCGGTCCGCTCAGCACGTCGACAGGACGGGCAAGGATCAACGGCTACAGGGCCGCCCACGAAGAGGCGTCTCTCGCCGTCGATCCGCTCCTCATCCGGGACGTACCTTTCCGCGGCGACTCGGGCGGGGACGCCGTCGGGTCCCTCCTTTCCATGCCCCAGCCGCCGACGGGCCTCATCGTGGCCAACACCGCCCAGGTCCAAAGCTCGGTCCGGCGCCTCGTCCAAGTGGGAATCCGGATCCCGGACGAACTGTCCGTGATCGTCTTCGACGACAACCCCTGGACCGAACTCATGTCACCGCCACTCAGCGTGATCCGGCAGCCCCTGGACATGCTCGCAGTACATTCCCTCGAACTGGTGCTGGGCAGGATGCAGGGCAAGCTGTCAGCGGACCCCCGGCTCATCGAGGTCAAAGCAGATTTCCTGGCACGCAACAGCTGCGCGCCTCTCGCCCAAACCGCAATTCACTAAGGAGAACCCATGCCCGTCGTCGTCACCGCCACGTTCACCCCCAAGGAAGGATCGTTCGACCAAGTCGTCGCTGCCCTATCCCCGGCCATCGCCGAGGTCCACCAAGAGCCCGGCTGCCTCCTGTACGCCATCCACGACTCACCCAACGGCCAGATCCTCATGATCGAGAAGTGGGAGTCCGCCGAGCTGCTCGACGCCCACGGCGAAGGCGAGCCGGTCAAAAGGCTCAATGCGGCCCTCGACGGACTCCTTGAACGCCCGGTCGAGGTGATGCGCCACGAGCCTATCCCCGCAGGAACGCCGGACCAAGGCACCCTCTAGCTGTTGGTGCGTGCCACGGAGGCAAAATGGCCATTCGAAGCGCAGGAATCCTGCTGTATCGACGCAATTCCACCGCGGAACTGGAAGTTTGGATAGCCCACATGGGCGGCCCGTTCTGGGCGCGCAAGGATGAGCACGCCTGGTCCATCCCCAAAGGCGAATACCTAGACATCGAGGACCCCTTGGTGGCTGCCAAGCGCGAGTTCGCCGAGGAGATGGGCGTTGCTGCTCCCGCCGTCGAATATCAGGAGCTCGGCGTCTTTCGGCAACCGTCCGGAAAACTCATCACGGCCTTCGCCGCGGAGACGGACTTCGCGCCCGAGGAGATCGTCAGCAACACCTTCGAGCTGGAATGGCCGCGCGGATCAGGCCTCATCCGGAGCTATCCCGAAATCGACAACGCGATGTGGGCCCCGGAATCTGTAGCCCGCTCCAAGCTGGTCAAGGGCCAGGTGCCCATCCTCGACGCCCTGGTCCGGCGCCTTGGGGGCGGTTAGGGCTGGACGAGCGACTCGATCGGCCGCACGGAAAGTATGGGATCCGCGTGACGGTGGGCGACCTTCCACTCACCGTCTTCCCGGCGGAAAACCGTCGTCACCCGAAGCGGTATCGGGGACAGCTCATCGGATCCGCCAACTTTGGCCCGCGCCCATTCAATTTCGACGATGTACGCAAGGTCCGTCCCGGTACTGCCGGAGATTCGCTCGAACCTGATCGGCTCGCCCTCCCTCAGCCCGGACGATGCCCGGTCCATGGTTGCCTCGACTGCGCTCGTGCCCCGCGCGGGCGGCCCGAGCGGGTTGGCGAGCGTGACGTCGTCGCGCTTTGAGAACAGCTTCTTCTGCTGCTCCGGGTCTCCCTTGATGAACTCATCGAGCGCGTGATGGTATTTCTCCACCATCAGGTCGAGATCGGAATCCGACATTGGTTCCTCCAGTCCAGCCCTTGCCCCGGAGCGGCGCGCCAAGGCCTCGTATGCGGCCATGGTGGCACCGCCTACCCGGGATGTCCATACGACGAATCCCCGTGCCAAGACCGGTCAGGAATGGAGAAGCGCCGCTCCGGGGCCGCGCCTAGAATTGCGGTCATGGGCAACCGTCCACGCCGGCTCGGCCCCTAAATGACTTCAGGAGTGATCATGGGCGACTCTTCCATCGAGGGAATCAAAACAGTGCTGCATCCCGTGTCCGACCTCGCAGCCGCGAAGGCGGTGTACACGGCCTTGCTCGGGACTCCGCCGCAGGCCGACGGCCCGTATTACGTCGGCTTCGACGTCGCCGGCCAGCATATCGGGCTCGTCCCGGGAGGCGGACCGCAAGCCATGACGTCACCCGTCGCCTACTGGCACGTTTCGGACATCGAGGCAAAGCTGGCAGAAGTGACTGCCGCCGGAGCTACCCTGAAGGAAGCAGCGCGCGACGTCGGAGGCGGCCGTTTGGTGGCTACCGTCACCGACCCTGACGGCAACGTCCTCGGGCTGCTTCAGGATCCTCACTAGCCAACCGGACGCCGAGGAAGATCGCGAAGACGACGGCCTAAAGATGGAGACACGATGAGCACGGCCACCGGCACGGACACGCATTCGCCTGACCTGCATATTGCCGACACCCACGATCTGATCCGTGTGCAGGGTGCGAGGGAGAACAACCTCAAGGACATCAGCGTCGAGCTGCCGAAGCGCCGGCTGACGGTGTTCACCGGCGTCTCCGGCTCGGGCAAGAGCTCCCTCGTGTTCGCCACGATCGCCGCGGAGTCGCAGCGCATGATCAACGAGACGTACAGCACATTCGTGCAGGGGTTCATGCCCACCATGGCGCGCCCGGACGTGGACCTGCTCGAAGGACTCACGACGGCGATCATCGTCGACCAAGAGCGGATGGGCGCAAACCCCCGCTCCACCGTGGGGACCGCCACTGATGCGAACGCCATGCTGCGCATGCTCTTCAGCCGGCTTGGCCAGCCGCACATCGGATCGCCCCAGGCGTTCTCCTTCAACGTCGCTTCCGTCTCGGGCGCCGGAGCGGTCACGCTCGAGCGCGGCGGCACGACGACGAAGGAGCGGCGGAGCTTCACCATCACCGGCGGCATGTGCCCGCGCTGCGAAGGGCGTGGCTCGGTCACCGACTTCGACCTGACCGCACTGTACGACGGCAGCAAGTCGCTTTCCGAGGGCGCACTCACCATCCCCGGCTACAGCATGGACGGCTGGTTCGGCCGCATCTTCAGCGGCTCCGGTTTCTTCGAAATGGACAAGCCGATCAGCAAGTACACCAAGAAGGAACTCCACGACCTGCTCCACAAGGAGCCCACCAAGATCAAAGTCGAGGGAATCAACCTGACCTATGAGGGCCTGATTCCCAAGATCCAAAAGTCCATGCTCTCCAAGGACCCGGAGGGAATGCAGCCACACATCCGCGCATTCGTGGAGCGGGCCATCACTTTCACGACCTGTCCGGATTGTGATGGAACCCGGCTCACCGAGGCCGCGCGTTCGTCCAAGATCAAGGGAATCAGCATCGCGGACGCCTGCTCGATGCAGATCAGCGACCTTGCCGAATGGGTGCGCGGCCTCGACGAACCCTCCGTAGCACCGCTCCTCAAGGGGCTGCGGCACCTCCTCGACTCGTTCGCGGAGATCGGGCTCGGCTACCTCTCGCTGGACCGGCCGGCAGGCACCCTCTCCGGCGGCGAGGCACAGCGCACAAAGATGATCAGGCACCTGGGCTCGTCGCTCACCGACATCACCTACGTCTTCGACGAACCGACCATCGGCCTGCACCCGCACGACATCCAGCGCATGAACAAACTGCTGCTGCAGCTGCGGGACAAGGGCAACACCGTCCTCGTTGTGGAGCACAAACCGGAGGCGATCGCGATCGCCGACCACGTCGTCGACCTCGGTCCCGGCGCGGGATCCGGCGGCGGCGAAGTGGTCTTTGAAGGCAGCCTCGAAGGGTTGCGTTCCAGCGGCACCCTCACGGGGCGCCATCTTGAGGACCGCTCGACCCTCAAGGAAACGGTACGGACATCCGCCGGCGCACTGGAGATCCGCGGCGCGAGCGAGAACAACCTGCGCGACGTCGACATCGACATTCCGCTTGGGGTCCTGGTTGTCGTCACGGGCGTCGCCGGTTCAGGCAAGAGTTCCTTGATCCACGGCTCGTTGTCCAAGCGAAACGGCGTCGTATCAATCGACCAAGGGGCCATCAAGGGCTCCCGGCGGAGCAACCCCGCGACCTACACCGGGCTGCTCGAGCCCATCCGCAAGGCGTTCGCGAAGGCCAATGGCGTGAAGCCGGCGCTGTTCAGCGCGAATTCCGAGGGCGCGTGCCCCACGTGCAACGGCGCAGGCGTCATTTATACGGATCTGGGGTTCATGGACACCGTTTCCACTCCGTGCGAGGAGTGCGAGGGCAAGAGGTTCCAGGCATCGGTACTGGAGTACCGCCTCGGCGGGCGCAACATCGCCGAGGTGCTGGCGATGTCCGTAAAGGAAGCTGAAGAGTTCTTCTCGGCGGGCGAATCCAGGATCCCGGCAGCGCACACGATCCTGCAGCGGCTGGCCGACGTCGGACTCGGCTACCTAAGCCTCGGCCAGCCTCTCACCACCCTGTCCGGCGGCGAGCGGCAACGGATCAAACTGGCCACCCACATGGGAGAAAAGGGCGGCGTACTGGTGCTCGACGAGCCCACCTCGGGCCTGCACCTCGCCGACGTCGAACAGCTGCTCGGCTTGCTGGACCGGCTCGTTGACTCCGGCAAGTCGGTCATCGTCATCGAGCACCATCAGGCGGTCATGGCGCATGCCGACTGGATTATCGACCTCGGCCCCGGGGCCGGTCACGACGGTGGACGGATCGTTTTCCAGGGCACTCCCGCCGATCTCGTTAATGGGCGTTCGACTCTCACCGGCGAGCACCTGGCGGCCTACGTCGGCCGATGAGCCGGCGGTAGGGAGTTACCGCGAAAGTTGAGCGCCGCCGTCGAGCGCTAAGCGACAAGCTCCGCGGCGGCGCTGTCCATGTGCTCGAGGATCGTCTTGCGTGCCAGGGATGCGTCTCCGGTCTCGATGGCGGCCACGATGTCGTGATGCCGCTCGACGCTCATGTTCTTGACGCCCTTCTCCAGTCCGGCGAACATGATGGACATCCGGATGGATCCCTCCAACGATTCCCAGGAGTGGAGCAAGGTCTCATTGCCCGTAAGCCGGCACATGGTGCGGTGGAATTCCAGATCGGACTCGATCCGTTCCTCGAGGCTTCCCTTGGCTGCGTCCGCCATGGCGTCAATGGCGGAGCGCAGTGAGTTGATCACCTGGTTGCGGTCCGGCAGTTCGCAGAGCGTGCGCGCGGCGAGGGATTCCAAGGCTGCCCGCACGGAGTAGATATCGCGGATTTCCTTGGCGTCCAAGTGGCGGACGGAAAGCCGGCCGCGGGGTCCAGCCGAAAGCAGGCCCTCCTGCTCGAGTTGCCGCAGGGCCTCCCTCAGCGTCCCGCGGCTGATCTGGAGCATGTCCGACAGCTCGGTCTCGACGAGGTGCCGTCCAGGCTCCAGCTCTCCGCTCGTGATGGCCGTGCGCAGGGCGGAGAGCGCCTGCTCGCGGAGGCTCTTCTTTTCCAGTCCCAGAAGGGGCGCTGTTGCTCCGGCCATCATGTCCGTCCTCAATGTCAGTGGTCGACTGTTTACAGTCGCTGTGTTAACTGTTGATCTTAGGCCAGGAGCGCGGAACAGGCCCCACGCCTGCTCCGCGCTCCTGCGTCTTTCGAAGAACCGGCTCACCCCAGTTCCGCGAGCACCTTTGCCACGATCCGCGGCACGGACAATCCGTAGCGCTCATGCAGGGTAGGCAGGGCACCGGCGTCGAGGAACTCGTCCGGAAGTGCCACAGGAACCACCCGCTTGCCCAGCCCGGCCGTGACCACCGCCGATGCCACGGTTTCGAACAAGCCGCCCACCACGCTGTGGTTCTCGAGGGTGACGGCCAGGCGGTCGGTGTTGACTTCCGCCAGGACGGTGGCGGCGTCGAACGGTTTGATGGTCGGCGCATGCACGACGGCGACATCCACCTTGTGGGCCGCGAGCGCTTCCGCTGCCTGCAGCGCGCGCATGGTCATCAGCCCGCTGGAGACAAACACGACGTCGTTGCCACCGCGCAGCACCTTCGCCTTGCCGAGTTCGAAGGTGTAGTCGTACTCGTCCAGCACGGTGGGCACGTTGCCGCGCAGCAAGCGCAGATAGGTGGGCCCGTCGCTGGCCGCCAATTGCGGCACCGCCTGCTCGATGTCCACGGAGTCGCACGGATCCACGATGGTCAGGTTGGGCATGCCGCGGAAGATCGCCATGTCCTCGGCTGCCTGGTGGCTGGGTCCGTATCCTGTGGTCAACCCGGGCAGGCCGCCCACAATGTTCACATTCAGGTTCGGCTCGGCGATATCGAGGCACAGGAAATCGTAGGCGCGGCGTGCGGCGAACACCGAGTATGTGGAGGCGAACGGCACCAGGCCGGTTTCCGCGAATCCGGCGGCTGCGCCGAAGAGCAACTGCTCAGCCATGCCCATTTGGAAGAACCGTTCCGGGAAGGCCTTGGCGAAGATGTGCATGTCGGTGTATTTGCCGAGGTCGGCGGTGAGTCCGACGATCCGATGGTCGGCCTCGGCGGCCTTGACCAGCGCATGGCCGATAGGCGCCGGCGCGGTTTTCTGGCCGGGATCCGCGAAGGACGCGATCATTGCGGAAGTTTTCAGCTTCGGCGCCTTCGTTGTGGTGCTCATCGCTCGGCCTTCCCGTCGAATCCTGCGCTCAATTGTTCGCGGCACAACTGCCATTCGTGTTCTTCGATGCGCATGAAGTGCGCCTTTTCCCGTTCTTCGAGCAGCGGCACTCCGCGGCCCACTTTCGTGTCGCACAAGATGACGGAAGGACGCCCGACGGCGGCGGCCTGGGCGGCTGCGTTGTCGAAAGCGGCGAGCAGCGCGCCGACGTCGTTCCCGTCCACCCGCTGCGCGTACCAGCCGAAAGCTTCCCACTTTTCGGTCACGGGCTCGGTGCGAAGGACGGTGTCAGTTTTTCCGTCCGCCTGCAGGGCGTTGATGTCCACCATGGCTGTCAGCTTGCCCAACTGGTGGTGGTGCGCGCCCATGGCGGCTTCCCAGGTTGACCCTTCGTCGAGTTCGCCGTCGGAAAGGAAGTTGTACACCCTCGCCGGCGAGCCCTGGTGGCGGAGGCCCAAGGCCATTCCCACTGCGACTGCGAGTCCGTGGCCGAGAGAACCTCCGGAAATTTCCATGCCGGGCGTGTAGGTCGACATCCCGGACATCGGCAGGCGGGAATCGTCCGAGCCGTATGTCTCAAGTTCCTCGACGGGAACAATCCCGGCCTCGGCCAGCGCGGCGTAGTGGCCGATCGCGTAGTGGCCTGTCGAAAGCAGGAAGCGGTCACGTCCGGCCCACTCGGGGTCGTCGGCGCGGAAGCGGAGCTGGTCTGCATAGACAGCGGCGAACATGTCCGCTGCTCCGAGTGCCTGGCCGACATAGCCTTGGCCCTGGACCTCTCCCATGTTGAGGGCGTGGTGCCGGATGCGGTGGGCTGCGGCAGTCACCCGTTCGTTGCGTTCCACGGTGTTTTCTCCGGTTCGTGTTGGTGTGTCCTGTGCCAGGGCCATTAGGCGTTCACCGACTGGGGCGTGCTTTTGGTGGCCTCATCAGCCAACTGGCGTTCGCGCTTGCCCCAGGTTTCCCGGGTGACGAGGGCTGCCCAGAGCCCGATGAGGGCGTAAGCGCCGAAGAGCAACGCCGGACCCATCCAGCCGAAACCGACAAAGAGCAGGGTGGTGATGAAGGGAGTGAAGCCCGAGATCATGGCCGAGATCTGGTAGGCCAGGCTTGCGCCGGACGCACGGGTCTTGGCCTGGAAAAGCTCAGGGAACCAAGCCCCTTGGGCACCGGCGAGCGAGTTCTGGCAGACCGCGTAGGAGATGACGATGGTTGCAATCACGAAGAGGAACAGGCCCGTGTTCACCAGGAGGAACATCGGGACGGCGAAAAGGATGGCGAAGGCGCACGACCAGACGTAGACCGGACGGCGGCCAATGCGGTCCGTGAGCGCTCCCCATGCCTGGGTGGCGAAAATGCCGATGGCCGAGGCGATGCACAGGGCGACCAGGGTCTGCGTCTTGTCCGCCAGGTGCTGGCTGTTGAGGTAGGAAATCATGTAGGTGACGGACACTGCGTAGCCGGCGGTCTCGGCAATGCGGAGGCCGATTCCCTTCACGATGTTGCGCCAGTCGGTCTTGATGACCTCCACAATTGGAGCCTTGACGATGGCGCCGCTGTCTTTGACCTCGTCGAAGACCGGGGACTCCGGGACCTTGGAACGAATGACCAGGCCGACGATCACCAGCAGGAGGCTTGCGAGGAACGGGATCCGCCATGCGAGTTCGCTGCCGAGCTGGACGCTGAAAAGGAACACCAAGTTGGCCAGCAAGAGCCCAACGGGGAAGCCCGCTTGGACGATGCCGGTGAACTTGCCCTTGGATTTCCACGGAGCATGCTCATAGCTCATGAGGATAGCGCCGCCCCACTCCGCGCCGAACGCGAGGCCCTGGACGATGCGGACGAAGACGAGCAGAGCCGGAGCGAGAAGTCCCACCATTGTGTAGGTAGGGAGCAAACCGATGGCGAATGTGGCCAGGCCCATCAGGATGAGGGAGGCGACCAGCACGGGCTTGCGTCCCACCTTGTCGCCGAGGTGGCCACCGATGATGCCGCCCAGCGGACGGGCCGCGAAGCCCACGCCCAAGGTGGCGAAGGAAGCGAGCGTGCCCGTTACGGGGTCGGTGCCCGGAAAGAACGCGTTCCCGAAGTACAGGGCCGCGGCCGTGCCGAAGCCGATGAAGTCGTAGGTTTCGATGACTGCGCCGACGCCGGAACCGATGGCGACCCGCTTGGCGTCCTTGGTGCCGTGGACCGGCCCGCGCATGGTCAGAGCTTCATTGCTCATGGGTGAATCCCTTTCGAAGAGCGACCGAGGCCTGATGCCCCGGCACTGTCGACTGTTAACAGATGATACGCCAGTGTGACCCGCATCATCCACGTGTGTCAACAGTTAACTTCAAGGGTTGACTGTTAACAGTTAACCTCCGTATCGTGGTTCCCATCACTAAAGCCTTCGGGCATGACTGGAGGTCAACGAAGATGTTCAACTCCCGACTCGGTTGCTCGTCGATCAGCTTCCGCCACCAGGACCTTCCCACTGCCTTGCGCACCATCGACGGTCTGGGCTTCGAGGAAATCGACCTCGGTGCGCTGCCGGGCGTATGCGACCATGTCCCCTACGAACTCGATTTCGACGGCGTCTCCGCGGTGACCGCGCAGCTCGCCGCGTCCGGGTTGCGCGTCCGTTCGGTGAACGGGGACATCGGAGATCTCAACGCAGTGCTCGACGACGGCCAGCGGGCCGCCCGCGCACGGCACCTCGACGCGTTGCTCACCCTGACCGCCAAAACAGGCGCGAAAGCCCTGGTCCTTCCCTGTGGGGCGTTGAGCCACGATCCCGTGCACAGTGTCGAGGACGATCTGGACACCATCGCAGCCCAGCTCACGGGTGCCGGACAGCGCGCGGCGGAGTTCGGCGTCGAACTCTGGACCGAATCACTGCACTTCCTGCGGTTCTGCTGGAACCTGGACCGCGCGGAACAGCTGGCCGCGCGGCTGGCGGGCACCGGCGTCGGGATTGTCATGGACTTCAGCCACATTGTCGCCGCGGGCGAAGACCCGCTGGAGTACATCGGTCGGCACGAGGGCCGGATCGCCCATGTCCACCTCCGCGACGCGGTGCCGGGCAACATCAACCTCAGTATCGGAAACGGCCGGGCCGACTTCGCCGCCGGGCTCGGCTCGCTTGCCGCAGCCGGCTACGAGGGCCATTTCTCGCTTGAGCTCGAAACCCGCGACGTCACGCACGACGAACGCCCCGCGGCCGCTGCCAAGGCCGCCAGTTTCATCAGCGACCTCATCTGAACTTCTCAACAAACAATCAAGGAGCACCACCATGACCACCACCATCCAGCGCACCGCCGTCCTCACCGGGGCAACCTCGGACCGGGGCATCGGCATCACCACCGCACGCCGCTACGCCAACGAAGGCTGGGCGGTAGCCATCCTGGATCTTGACGGCGAAAAGTCCGCCAAGGTCGCAGCCGAAATCGCCAACGAATTCAACGTCCCGGCCTTCGGCTACGAGATCGACGTGGCCAACGAAGCTTCCGTCAACGCCGCCTACCAGGCAGTTGCAGCCGAGATCAGCGCAGGCAACCTCCCCGCCGTCGGCGCCCTCGCAAACATCGCGGGCATCACCTCGCCGGTGCCGTTCCTCGAAACCACGCTGGACCTGTGGCACAAGGTCATGGATGTGAACGCCACCGGCACCTACTTGGTGACCAAGGCCTTCCTGCCGGACATGATCGCCAACGGCTGGGGGCGCATCGTCAACATGTCCTCCGTCTCGGCCCAGCGCGGCGGCGGCGTCTTCGGCAAGGTCCCCTACTCCGCCGCGAAGGCCGCCATCCTCGGCTTCACCAAGGCCCTGGCCCGTGAAATTGGCGCCACCGGCGTCACCGTGAACGCCATTACCCCGGGCGCAGTGGACACGAACATCCGTGTCGGCAGCACCGACGAGCAGGAAGCCGCCATCAACGCCGGGATTCCCCTGGGCCGCAACGCGAGCACCGAGGAAGTCGCCGCCGTCATCACGTTCCTATCCTCCGAGGAATCCGCATATCTCACAGGAACCACCATCGACATCAACGGTGGAAGCCACATCCACTAGCACTCCGCCGCCTCCGTAGCCGAAAGAGCCCACGATGACCAAAATCTTCAACGATCCCGCCGATTTCGCAGACGAAGCCCTCGCCGGCTTCTGCGACCTCCACGCCGACCTGGTGCGCCAGGTTCCCGGCGGCGCTGTGCGGCGCCGCCGCCCCGGGCAGCCCAAGGTTGCCGTCCTGGCCGGCGGCGGATCCGGGCACTACCCTGCATTCGCCGGACTCATCGGCGCGGGTTTGGCCGACGGCGCCGTCGTGGGCAACATCTTCACCTCCCCTTCGGCGCAGCAGGCCTACTCCGTGGCCAAGGCCGCTGATTCCGGCGCCGGCGTGGTGTTCGCCTACGGTAATTACGCCGGCGATGTCCTGAATTTCGGACTGGCCAGCGAGCGCCTGGCCGCGGAAGGCATCGCCGTCGAAAACGTGCTGGTGACGGACGACATCGCGAGCGCGCCGCCGTCGGAATCCGCCAACCGGCGCGGCATCGCGGGCGACTTCGCGGTCTTCAAAATCATGGGCGCCGCCGCGGAAACGGGAGCCACGCTGGCCGACGTCGTGCGCTTGGGCCGGAAAGCCAATGACCTGACGCGCACCATCGGCAGCGCCTTCCATGGCTGCACTTTCCCCGGGGCCGAAGCGCCCCTTTTCACGCTCAAGGACAAGCAGATGGGGCTTGGCCTCGGCATTCACGGCGAGCCCGGACTGTTCGACACCGATCTGCCGCCTGCCAAGGAACTCGGCCAGGAGCTCGTCGCCCGACTGCTGGCGGAGACCCCGCACGGAGCGGGCAACCGCCTTGCCGTCATCCTCAACGGACTGGGCTCTACGAAGCACGAAGAGCTCTTTGTCCTGTGGCTGACTGTCGCTCCACTGCTGCGCGCGGCCGGCTACACGTTGGTGATGCCGGAGGTCGGCGAACTGGTCACGAGCCTGGACATGTCCGGCGTTTCCCTCACCATCACGTGGCTGGACGAGGAACTTGAGCCTCTCTGGACCGCGCCTGCTGAAACACCGGCTTACCGGCGGGGGCAGTCGGCCGTGCCGAGCGGTGGCCAGCTTTCGGCGGACGGTTCCGACGGCGGCGCTGTGGCCATGGAGTTCGCAGCCAGCTCCGACTCGCGCAACTACGCCGCGAGCTGTGCGGACGCGCTCAAGGCGGCCCGGACGGCACTGCACGACGCCGAATCCCGCCTTGGCGACATGGACGCGGTAGCCGGCGACGGCGACCACGGCCGCGGGATGGTCCGCGGAATTGACGCCGCAACCATCGCCGCCGAGCGGGCACTGGCCCATGGCGCCGGAGCCGGCGACATGTTGGGTGCCGCCGGAGATGCGTGGGCGGACAGAGCGGGCGGGACGTCGGGGGTACTGTGGGGCGCAGGCCTCCGCGCCTTCGGCGAATCCCTCGGCAATGACCAGGCTCCGGAAGCTGCTGAACTCGCCGCGGCAGTGGCCGCGTTCGCTGCTCGGATCACCACTCTGGGCAAGGCCGAGGCAGGCGACAAGACCATGGTGGACGCGTTGCTTCCCTTCGCCGAAACCTTCAGCGAGCGCGTATCCGAGGGTGTCCTTCCGGAGCGTGCCTGGGCAAAAGCTGCCGCCGTGGCCACCTCGGCCGCGGAAGCCACGGCCTCGCTCCGTCCGCTCAAGGGAAGGGCGCGTCCGCTTGCCGAAAAGAGCCTCGGCACACCAGACCCCGGAGCCACGTCGCTGGCAATGATCTTCACAGTCATGGGACCCCACCTTGTGGGCGTCGGGAAGGTCGCCGCATGACCACCGCACGTTTCCGGCTCGTCCTCGGCGCCGACGAAGCCGGCGTCGACTACAAAAACAGGATCATGGCGGACCTGAAGGACGATCCCCGGGTCAGCGAGATCATCGACATCGGGGTCAATCGGAGCGACTCCGCGGAAGACTTCACCAGGCCCTATCCCTACGTAGGCATCAAAGCTGGCGAACTCATCCGGGACGGCCATGCAGACCGGGCCATCCTGTTCTGCGGCACTGGAATCGGAGTGGCCATCGCCGCGAACAAGGTGGAAGGCATCCGCGCTACAACAGCGCACGATTCCTTCTCGGTGGAGCGGTCCATCCTGTCCAACGATTGCCAAGTTCTCACCATGGGCCAACGCGTGGTCGGGGTGGAACTGGCCAGCCGGCTCGCACGGGAGTGGCTCGGCTATGCCTTCGACCCGGCCTCGGCGTCAGCGGGCAAGGTCAAGGTGCTTACGGATTTCGAAAGCTGCTGACTCCTTCGCTGGGGGGGTGGGCCCGGATTTGGGCCGGGCGTAGGGTGGGCTGGGACACTTCGTCGACTTCGCATCCATCCAAGGCGGCCAACCCCCGAGCGATGAGGTGGGCTCGCAAGATCCCATCCAGGTTGCCTTCACGGAAGATGAGGCCACGCGTGCCGGGCTCTATAACACCGCCCGCGTGGACGTCGTTGATCCGGACCAGTACGACGCAATCTTCCTCGTGGGTGGCCACGGCACCATGTGGGACTTCCCGGACAGCAAAGGACTCCAGAAACTGGTGTCGAGCATCTACGAAGCCGGCGGTGTAGTGGGCGCGGTCTGCCACGGGCCCGCGGGCTTGCTAAATGTGGACCTGGCCGACGGGTTCAAGCTCGTCGGGGGCCGGCAGGTGGCCGCTTTCACGAACGACGAAGAAGTCGCCGCAGGAATGGACAAGATCGTCCCGTTCTTCCTGGCCGACCGGCTCGAGGAACAAGGCGCCACCCATGTCTTCGCCGACGTCTTCGCGGAGAAGGTTGCCGTCTCCGACCGCCTGGTGACCGGGCAGAACCCGGCCTCCGCCGCAGGCGTTGCCAAGGAGATGGAGAAGCTCCTCGCGGAGGTCATCCATCAGGAAAAGGCCGAGGAACAGCAGGAATCGGAGGCCCTGCGCGCCGAGAAGGACGCCAAGAAGGCGGCTGCGGCGGGCACCGAGCGATAAAGCCCGCAAGTTTTCGCTGGCGGCCGCCCCCGACGACGGGGCGGCCGAGATCCGCTCACCTGTGTGATGAGATTCACTAGCAATAAATGGCCTTCTGGCTTGAGGCACCCGAGCCGGGCCGTGCACCATGGGAAGGCAAACATACCCATCCTGGCGGACGCAATGAGGCTAAGCCGGTGAGCTCGTAGCTGCCCTCGGCCTCATGCGTTCATGGAATGGTCATCACGCGGCTTTCGCATTGGCGCGACAACCGTACATCCGGATCATGAATGGAAGCACTGAACAATGACGTTTGAATCTGCCGACTCCGTAACCCTGAAGATTTGGGACCGCTCAGCCGTCCACCACACCTTGGATGCCCTGGTGCACGACTTCTCGGTCCGCCACAACACCTCCAAGGCCAGTATTGCGGTCACCTGCAGCGGCCCCAACACCTTTACTGTCAGTCTCGACGGCAGCCCGGCCAAAGCCACGGCCTTCGACGCACACTCCCTGTAACAGCACTTCTTAAGACGACGGCGGGACTCACCTCCCGCCGTCGTCCGCTGTCTCCGGGCCATCGCGCGTCACGTGAGGCAGATTTTTGGCACGTGCCGGCATCCGGAGTCCTGAAATTGCGGGCTTCTCCACTGACCCGGTCGCCAAAAGGTTGCGTGGCGTGACACGGCTACCGTGCCGGCCGGGCAATTTTCCCCGCCCTAAGACCGCAAGAACCTCCGCAACCATGGTTTCTGCTTCATACATCACGTCCGCGTAGTAGTACCGGAGCACCGTATAGCCCTGAACCACGGACGAGTTGTTACGGCGATGGTCTTTCTTGACCTGCCGCCAATCCGCATGATGCCGGCCGTCGAGTTCAACCAACAACCAACCGTCCAACAAGAGGTCCATATAGCCCACGTGGTCAACATAGAACTGCGGCTGGACGTGGATTCCTGCCCTCCGGAAGTAGGTCCGGGCCAGCGTCTCGAGCATCGATTCAGCCCCACGATCCACTTAACGCAGGACCTCTCTGGCCTTGCCGTTGCGCTTTCCCGGCAACCGATCCTGCAGAAATCCCACTGTCATGTCACCGCGGGCCACAGCACACTCCACCATGACCAAGGATTCCTGCCAGGGCCGGCAGCGCAATGCGTGGATCAGGACATCTGCCAGGGAGGCCACCGGTCTGTGCGGATGCGGAGGGAGCAGCAAACCACCGTGATGCACGTGATGCACGTGCAACGGACCGGACTCGTCAACGACCCACAAGCTGTAAAACGGGGCCGCACTGACGCAGGTCAGCAGTTGGTGGCTCCGGACAATGGCCACGTCGGAGGCGGATGCTGAAGGAAGCGCGTAGACGCCGCGTGCCGGTTGTTCCACACCGCGGCGAACCGCCTTCCTCAGCTGGCCATCGGTGATGCCAAGACCAGCCAGCACCGGCCGTCGCGCCACGCCACCGCAGAGATTAAGTGCCCTTTCCACATCCATGCAGCCATCGTGCCGGGCCGAGTCGGGTCGGCGTCACTCCCGGCGTACCGTATGTGGAAAGATGGCTGCCGGAACCAGGCCTGGATCAGACCTCCGCCACCGGCGCCGCGAACTGGGCCTCGTAGAGCCTTGAGTAGGCTCCACCGGCTGCGAGAAGTTCCGCGTGGGTGCCCTGCTCCACGATCTGCCCCGACTCCATCACCAAGATGAGGTTGGCGTCGCGGATCGTGGACAGGCGGTGCGCGATCACAAAGCTCGTACGGTCCGAACGCAGGGCGCTCATGGCTTTCTGAACCAAAACCTCGGTCCGCGTGTCGACGGAGCTCGTTGCCTCGTCGAGGATCAGGACCGACGGACGCGCCAGGAACGCCCGGGCGATGGTGAGCAACTGCTTCTCACCGGCGGAAATGTTGCTGCCCTCATCGTCGAGCACGGTGTCGTACCCCTCCGGGAGGGAGTGCACGAAGCGATCCACATACGTCGCCTGCGCCGCTTCCAGGATCTCGGCTTCGGTGGCATCGGGCCGGCCGTAGGCGATGTTGTCGCGGATGGTTCCGCCGAACAACCACGTGTCCTGCAGCACCATGCCCATCCGCGAGCGCAGTTCGTACCGGGACATCGAGGCGACGTCGACGCCGTCGAGCGTTATCCGCCCGGCGTCCAGCTCGTAGAAGCGCATCATCAGGTTCACCAGGGTGGTCTTGCCCGCCCCGGTGGGCCCCACGATCGCCACGGACTGCCCGGGCTCGGCCACCAGGCTCAGGTCTTTGATCAGGGGCTTGTCCGCCGAGTAGGAGAAGGAAATGTTCTCGAACACCAGGCGCCCGCGCGTCTTTTCGGGAACGGCGGAGGGTTCGGGGTCGGCGCTTTGTTCCTCGGTATCGAGCAGGGCGAAAACGCGCTCGGCGGAGGCGACGCCGGACTGGAGCAGATTGGCCATCGAACCGAGCTGGGCCAGCGGTTGCGTGAACTGCCGCGAATACTGGATGAAGGCCTGGACATCTCCCAACTGCATGGCGCCGGAGGCCACTTGAAGGCCACCTACCACGGCGATCCCCACGTAAACCAGGTTGCCGATGAAGGTCAGCGCCGGCATGATCAAGCCGCTGATGAACTGCGCGCCGAAGCTGGCCGAGAACAGTTCGGCGTTCTTCTCGTGGAACCGCTGCTCCACTTCCCGCTGCCGTCCGAATACCTTCACGAGTGCGTGGCCGGTGTAGGTCTCTTCGATTTGCCCGTTCAACTCGCCGGTGTTCTTCCACTGCGCTACGAACAGTTTCTGCGAGCGCTTGGCAATCAGCACCGTGGTGACGAGGGTCAAAGGCACTGTAACCAGGGTGATCAACGCAAGCAGCGGCGAAAGCAGGAACATCATGAAGATGACGCCTACCACTGTCAGCAGGGACGTCACTGCCTGGCTGATCGACTGTTGGAGGCTTTGCGAGATGTTGTCGACGTCATTGGTCACGCGGCTGAGGAGCTCGCCGCGCTGGACCGAATCGAAGTAGCGCAAGGGCAGCCGGTTGATTTTCGCTTCGATCTGTTCGCGGAGCCGGTACACGGTCCGCTGCACGACGCCGTTGAGCACGTAGGCCTGGATCCAGCCGAACGCTGAGGCCAGGACGTACAAAACCAGCACCCACAGGAGGATCGAGGACAGCGCCCCGAAGTCGATCCCGACGCCGGGAGTCAGGTCCATGCCCTTCAACATGTCCGCTTTGGTGCCCTGCCCTGAAGCGCGCAAGCCGTCGATAAGTTGTTGCTTGCTGACCCCGGCCGGGAGTTGCTTGGACACCACCCCGGCGAAGATCAGGTTGGTTCCCTCGCCGAGGAGCCGCGGGCCGATCACGGACAAGGTCACGCTTCCGACGGCGAGGACAAGCACCACAACCAGCCACAAACGCTCCGGCCGCAGTGTCCCCAGGAGCCGCTTGGCCGACGGCAGGAAGTTCATGGCCTTCTCAGCCGGAACGTTCATTCCAGCGAAGGGCCCGCCGCGGCCGGGGCCCATCGGCGGGCGCGGCGGACGGTTGGCGGTACCCGCTGCGCCGGGGTTGGGAGCTGCGCTGCTCATGCCGCCTCCTCCGCTGCCAGTTGCGAGGACACAATCTCGCGGTAGGTTTCCGAGGTCTCCAGCAACTCGTCGTGGGTTCCGCGCCCCACCAGCCGCCCGTCGTCGAGCACCAGGATCTGCTCAGCGTCAGCGATGCTGGAGACGCGCTGCGCAATGATGACCATCGTGGCTCCGGAAGTGTAGCGCTTGAGCGCCTGGCGCAGCCTGGCGTCCGTGGCGGTGTCGAGGGAGGAGAAGGAATCGTCGAAGATGTAAAGCTCGGGTTGCTTCACGAGCGCCCGGGCGATGGCGAGGCGCTGCCGCTGCCCGCCGGAAACGTTGGTGCCGCCTTGGGAGATCGGCGCATCCAGCCCGCCCTCCATTTCCTCGACGAAGTCCTGCGCCTGGGCAATGGCGAGCGCCCGCCAGAGTTCCTCCTCGGTGGCGTCGGGCTTGCCGTAGAGCAGGTTGCTGCGCACCGTTCCGGAGAAGAGGTAGGGCTTTTGCGGGACGAGTCCGATGTGTCCCCAGAGCAGGTCGGGGTGCAGGTCCCGGACGTCGACGCCGTCAATCCGCACCGAGCCGCTGCTCGCGTCGAAAAGCCGGGGCAGGAGGTTCACCAAGGTGGTTTTGCCAGCGCCTGTGCTGCCGATGATCGCCGTGGTCTGGCCGGCGCGCGCCTGAAAGCTGATGCCGCTCAGCACGGGCTGCTCGGCACCCGGGTAGGCGAATCCGACGTCGAGCAGCTCTAGTTCGCCGCGGCCGGCGGTCTTCGTCACGGGGTTCGCGGGAGGCCTGACGCTCGACTCGGTGTCCAGGACCTGGCCGATGCGGTCGGCCGAAACTGCCGCGCGCGGGATCATCACCGCCATGAACGTGGCCATCATGACCGACATCAGGATCTGCATGAGGTAGCTCAGGAACGCGATTAAGGTTCCCACCTGCATGGACCCGTCGTCGATCCGGAACGAACCAAACCAGATCACGGCAACGCTTGAGACGTTGAGGACCAACATGACCACGGGGAACATGAGGGCCATGAGCCGCCCCGCGCGCAGTGCCATCTCGGTGACATCCTGGTTGGCCGAGGCGAAGCGTTCGGCCTCCATGTCCTCACGCACGAACGCGCGCACAACCCGGATGCCGGCGAGCTGTTCGCGGAGCACCCGGTTCACGGTGTCGATCCGGACCTGCATCTTGCGGAACAGCGGCACCATCCGGCTGACAATGAGGCCCACCGCAACGAGCAGCACGGGGACGCTCACTGCGATCAGCCAGGACAACTGGGCGTCCTGCCGGACCGCCATAATCACGCCGCCGATGCTGAGCATGGGCGCCGCAACCATGAGGGTGCAGGTCATCAGGACGAGTTGCTGGACCTGCTGGACGTCGTTGGTGGAGCGGGTGATGAGGGACGGCGCGCCGAAGCGGGTGACTTCCTGTTCGGAGAACTCCCCCACCCGGGTAAAGATGGCCCCGCGCAAGTCCCGGCCCAATCCCATGGCGGCTTTCGCGCCGAAGTACACGGCCGTGATGGAACACCCAATCTGCAAGAGCGTGATGAGCAACATGAGGCTGCCGGTGCCGAGGATGTACCCCGTGTCCCCTTTGGCCACGCCTTCGTCGATGATGTCGGCGTTGAGCGTTGGCAGGTACAGCGAAGCGATGGACTGCGCCAGCTGGAAAACGACGACGGCGACCAGCAGCCGCCGATGTGGCCGCAGGTACTGAACAAGAAGTTTCCAGAGCATCCAGTCCCCACCTCATGTAGTGATTCGAAGCCAGTCTACGACTGGTTGCTGGGGGCAACTAGACCTTTCCCTCAGGGCGGAGCCCGGCAAGGGGGTGTGCCGCCGTCGTAACCGGACAGTAGGCTGGAAACGCTCGGCAGGATCCGCTACGAAAGGACCGTGGTCATGGCTTACATCACCGTTGGAAATGAAAACAGCACCAATATCGAGCTCTATTACGAGGACCACGGGACCGGTCAGCCCGTGGTCCTCATTCATGGTTATCCCCTCGATGGTTCGTCCTGGGAGAAGCAGACCGCCGCACTTCTCGACGCCGGCTACCGCGTCATCACCTACGACCGCCGCGGTTTCGGAAAATCCAGCAAGCCCACTACCGGCTACGACTACGACACCTTCGCCGCGGACCTGGACACCCTGCTCAACAGCATCGACGTGAACGACGCCGTCTTGGTGGGCTTTTCGATGGGAACCGGTGAAGTGGCCCGCTACATCAGCACCTACGGCTCGGCCCGGGTGGCGAAAGCCGTGTTCCTCGGATCCTTGGAGCCGTTCCTCCTGCAGACCGCTGACAATCCCGCAGGCGTTCCACAGTCCGTTTTCGACGGACTTACCGAAGCCGTCACTGCCGATCGCTACGCTTTCTTCACCGAGTTCTTCAACAACTTCTACAACGCTCCGACTTTCCTCGGAACGCACCGCCTGAGCCACGAAGCGGTTGCCGCCAGCTGGAACATGGCGGCCCAGTCGGGCGCCCACGCCTCCGTGGCTGCCCAGCCGACGTGGCTCACCGATTTCCGTGCCGACATCCCCAAGATCGACGTGCCCGCTTTGATCGTCCACGGCACCGCGGACAACATCCTCCCCATCGATGCCACCGGCCGAAGGTTCACTGAAGCGCTGCCCAGTGCCGAATACATGGAAATCGACGGCGCCCCGCACGGCATGTTGTGGACGCACGGTTCCGAGATCAATGAGGCACTGTTGGGCTTCCTCCGCAAATAGAAGGCCATTGCCGCACCCCCAAAGGACCGGCGCACCCGGAAAACCGGGTGCGCTGGTCCTTTCAGGGTGCGCGGATGGTTAAAGGGTGCGCTTCTATTCGAGTTCGGCGATGACCTTGAAGATTCTTAATAAGAATTTAGGACGAAACTCACTGAATCTCGCGGGATCCTTGAGGGTCCGGGTCCACTGTTAATGCAAGCACAGGCGGAACCCATTCGCCGGCGAAAGCACTAAAGCTGCAAGGGGAGCAGGACCGGCCATGAAGACAACAACAGCCCCGGACGACGTCACCACCATCAACGGCGTGATCACCGATCAGCGACCCGTTGACTTCCACAGTCTGGGTCTCGCCGGCTGTATCGACCGCCTGGCCGCACCACTCCGCCGCCAAGGGACCGAAATCCATTGGGAGACGCCCCACCATGGCGTCGAAATCTCGTCCAGCTCCGCTTCCTTGCTCTACCACGCCGCCAAGGAAGTCCTGAGCAACGCTTTCAAGTACGCGCACGCCCACGATGTCACCGTCCGCCTCGCCGCCGTTTACCACGGGGTCCGGCTGACGGTCACGGACAACGGCGCCGGTTTCGACAGCCAGGCACCCGCGGGCGGACACCACGGCTTCGGACTCCGGCTCATGTCCATCGCCGTCAGCGAAGTGGGCGGCGACGTTTCGGTCGTCTCCAGCCCGGGCAAGGGAACCTGCGTCACTGTCACTTTGCCGCTCGACTGATCGGCGTCGATGCCCGACGGCGGGCGGCAGCGGCCGTCGTCGGTTTCGGCGCTGCTTGTTCGCTCTTCAAGTGGATCTGGTATGAAGGGCGAATGACCCCGTACAAATCAGAACCGCCCTTGGGCGGCTCTCGCGCGCACATCCAGTCGATTTTCCCCTCCCTGGCTCCCAGCGAACAGCGCGTGGCCCGGTTGTGCCTCGACTCCCCGGAGACTGTGGCGAGGATGTCAGTGGCGGACCTGGTCAGCCAGACAGGAACGTCGCCGGCCACGATTGTGCGGGCCTGCAAGAGCATGGGCTTCGACGGGTTCCAGCATTTGCGCCAGGTCCTGCTGCGCGACCTGGGGGCTGCGGCTCGGGACAGCCTGCAACATGAGGAATCCGGGGCCACGGGCGAACCTGGCACCTCCGAACATCTCGTCTCGGGAATCTTTTCCCGCGCATCCCAGGACATTCGAGGAGCCCTGGGGTCTTTGGACTTCGAAGAGTTCGACGCCGCGGTCCGGGCGATTCGCCGGGGCGGCCGCCTGCTGGTGGTGGCCAACGGCGGCTCCCTCGCTCCCGCCCAGTCGCTGGCCCTACGGTTTCTGGCCGCAGGGGTTGGATGCGAGGCGCCATCCGATATCGTGTCGCAGCACATCACTGCCAAGCTCCTCACAGCAGGGGATGTCTGCATTGCCGTGAGTGACAGTGGCATGAACTCCTTCACGGTTGGCTCTGCGCGGATCGCGGCCGAACGCAAGGCAACGGTGATCGGAGTGACCAGCTACGCAAAGTCCGAGCTCGCCGCGCTCTCGACCCATACGCTGGTGGCCGGAGCGGAGTTCCATTCCTGGAATGACCAGCTGCCGATCGGAAATATCGTCCAAATGCTGGTGCTGTCTGCCCTGCACGCCGCAGTGACGGCCGACTCTCCCGAGGTTGAGCGCGCCCGCTCCGCAGTGTTCGAAGAAGTACTTCACATGGTGGAAAACCCCGAATAGCTTTTGGCGCGAAACGCGGTCGGTTTCAACTGTTTCCTGTCCGCGCACGGGGAGTTCATCGACTGCGTACCGATCGTTAATAATCGAGCCGCACCCTTCAAGGGTAAGACGTTTCCTAAATAATTCGATTTAGGAAACATCGTTTCCCCGGAGGTGCTCGTGGGCCGACTTGTGCTCAACCAGTTGTCGCGTTCATTCAAGAACGTGTCGGCGGTGAAGAACGTATCGCTCACCGTCGAAGACGGTGATTTCCTGGTCCTGCTCGGCCCCAGCGGCTGCGGCAAGACCACCCTGCTCCGCATGATCGCGGGCCTGCTGGAACCGACGTCAGGCTCGCTCGAACTGGACGGAACGGACATCACGGCCGCTCCATCCAAGAAACGCGATCTGGCAATGGTGTTCCAGAGCTACGCCCTGTACCCGCACCTCAGCGTCGCGAAAAACCTCGCTTTCCCTCTCCACGTCCGGCGGACTGACAAGCAGGAAGTAAAGAAGCGCGTGGAGGCCGTGGCAGACATGGTGGAGATCGGCCATCTGCTGGACCGAAAGCCCAAGGAGCTGTCCGGCGGACAACGCCAACGCGTTGCAGTTGCACGTGCCTTGGTGCGCGAGCCCAAGGCCTTCCTGATGGACGAGCCCCTGTCCAACCTGGACGCCAAGCTGCGGACCGCAACCCGGCAGGAGTTGGCCGGGCTGCACAAGCGCCTCGGGGCCACTTTCATCTACGTCACGCACGACCAAGTGGAAGCCATGACCATGGCGACCAAGATCGCGCTGCTCAACGGGGGCCAACTGGAGCAACTCGGCACGCCCGAAGAGCTCTACGACAAGCCGGCATCCGTGTTCGCCGCAGGCTTCCTGGGGTCCCCCGCCACCAACCTGATCGACGCCGAGCTCTCCACCAGCAACGGCTCCATCACCGTCATGGCGCCGTCCGTGGAGGCCGTGCTGTGGGAAGGGGAGACACCCCGGCGCGAAGTTGTCCTGGGCATCCGCCCCGAGCACCTGAGCATCCACGCACCCGGTTCGTCCGCAGCCGCGCCGAGCTCCGGGGCAGCGCTTCGGGGCGTCATTGACCTGGCCGAAAACCTCGGCAGCGAACAAGTCATCTATTGCCGCGTCGGCGGGAACCGCGTGGCCGTCCGCGCGCCGCGAGGCCAACACTGGGAGCCAGGCAACGCCGTCGTACTGGGCGCCGACGCCAAGAACCTCCACCTCTTTGACCGCTCAAGCGGCCGGCGCCTCGAATGGCAAGCAGACGCGAAACACGCCTCCACTGCCAGTTCCGTCCAGCCCACTGCTTCGGTCTAGCTTCCCCCACCATCCGGCCCGGCCCGGAACCCGCAGTACCCACCCAACCCAGCAATAAAGGAAACATTGTGCGCCCTCTCCGTTCAATTGCCCTGACCATCGCCGCGGGCACCGCCGCATTGGCCCTCGCGGGCTGTTCCGGCACCTCGCAAGCCAGCACCGTGAGCAACCAAGTCATCCCTGAGCTCGCGGCAGACCAGCAAGTCAACATCACCTTCGAAAGCTACAACCTGGCCCAGGCCGGCGTCTGGACCGATACCGTCAAAGGCCTCGTAGCCGACTTTGAAAAGGCCCACCCGAACATCCATGTCACCGCACAGGCACCACAGGGCGGCGGCGCCGTCGGGTCCAACACGGTCAGCAGCGTCCAGACGCAGCTCCTGGCGGGACACGCGCCCGACGTCGCGCAGTTGACGTTCGATTCCCTGGACTTCGCCGCCACCCAGCTTGGCGCCCAGCCCATCAGCGACCTGGTTGGCCAGAAGGCCGTCGACGACGCACTCGGTGGAGCCCACCCCTTCCACCCCAACGCAAAGCACCTGGCCGACTGGAACGGCAAGACATACGGCATTCCCTACGTCTTCTCCACACCTGTCCTCTTCTACAACGCCACCAAGCTCGCCGACGCCGGCGTGACCAACCCGGACCTGTCCACCTGGGACAAGGTCGAGGCAGCAGCGAAAGCCGTCTCCGCGAAAACCGGAAAGCCGTCATTGGACATTTCGTGCGCAAGCATCGGCGGCAACTGGTGCATGCAGGGCGTCTTCAAGTCCAATGGCGCCCAGGTCCTCTCCGATGACCGCAAGACCATCGGATTCGGCTCGGACGCCGCAGTCGACACCGTCACCAAGCTCGCACAGATGACCAAGGACGGGGTACTGCGCAACGCAGACAGCAGCGCCCAGTCCGAAGGACTCATGAAGGGTGATACCGCCTTCATCCTCACCACCTCCGCTCTGCAAGGATCGTTCATGCAGGCCGCCGCAAAGGGCGGCTGGGCGCTCAAGGCCGCCGGCATGCCGTCATTCGGCAGCAAGCCCGCAGTCCCCACGAACTCCGGCTCGGCACTCTTCGTCCTTTCGCAAGACCCCGCGAAGCAGCGCGCGGGCTGGGAACTGATCAAGTTCATGACCAGCGACCACGCCTACGAACAGATCTCCACCAAGATCGGCTACCTGCCGCTGCGCACCTCGTTGACCCAGCCAGGCGGCTCCCTCTACGACTGGGCCCAGAAGAACCCGCTCCTTGCCCCGAACCTCGCCCAGCTTGACCGCCTCCAGCCCTGGGTTTCCTACCCGGGGAACAGCTACGTCCAGATCGACGACATCCTCGGCAAAGCCGTCGAGAACGTCGTCTACTACGGCAAAGACGCAAAGACCACCATGGCCGACGCCCAAAAGCGCGCCCAGGAACTCATTCCCTAACCTTCCGCCCACCTTAAGGACACCAACCGTGACAACCACCGCCGAGGACGCAGTCTTCGGAACCCGCAACCGCCCCTACCCTGTGGAGGGCACCTACAACTTCCGGAGCACCGGGGGCTACGCCGCCGCCCAGGGCCAAGCCGCCGCGCGGACCGTCCGTGAAGGGAAGCTGTACCGCTCGGACGCGCTGCACGGGCTGACCGACGCCGGGCGCCTGCAGTTCTCCGAGCTCGGCATCCGTCTGGTGATCGACCTGCGGGACCGCACCGAGCTGGCGAAGTCGCCCAGCAATCTTGACGGACTTGCCGTCACCACGAAACACAACCCGATCTTCGAAGAGGGCAACGTCCCCGGCACCGCTGAGATCACCACCCTTTCGCACATCTACCGGCTCATGG
The DNA here is from genome assembly GCF_021483235.1 of Arthrobacter alkaliphilus. Lineage (GTDB taxonomy): Bacteria > Actinomycetota > Actinomycetes > Actinomycetales > Micrococcaceae > Arthrobacter > Arthrobacter alkaliphilus. The sequence continues at coordinate 84,055 of NZ_JAKEEC010000016.1, forward strand.
TCCAGGACCACGCCCAACGGCTTGCCAACGCCATTCGCCTGATTGCCAATTCCGGAACGGACCCGGTCCTGGTGCACTGCACCGCGGGCAAGGACCGCACCGGCCTCGTGATTGCGCTGGCCCTCCTGGCCGCGGGCGTGGACCGCGGCCAGGTGATCCTGGACTACATAGCGAGCGAGGAAAACCTCCGTGGCGAATGGAGCGAGGCCATGATGGCCGCCGCCGCCAGCCACCCGAACCTTGCAGGCATCGGCGAGGAACTCCGGGAAATCATCTCGGCGAGCCCCGCAGCCGTCCTGGAGACCACGTTGGACCTCGTGGACGAAATGTACGGCAGCGCCACGGGGCTGCTCCAGGCACACGGTTTCAGCGACGACGACCTCGCCCGGCTCAGGGACGTCCTGACCATCAGCTCCATCCGCTAAGAACCACTCACTTACAAGGAGAGAAGACCATGAATACAGAACTCCAGCACCCGGCCCCCGAGCACTTCATCCTGCACATCAGCGACACCCACTTCGTTGCCGACAACGAACTGCTCCACGGCAGCGTCGACAGCGACGAGAACCTCCGCCAGCTCTTCCGCGACTTCGTCAAGGCCCAGGTCAAGCCCGAAGCCATCGTCTTCACCGGCGACCTCGCCGACACCGGCCGCCCGGACGCCTACGTCCGCCTCCGCAATATGGTGGAGCCGGTCGCCGAGGAGCTCGGCGCCAAGATCATCTGGGTCATGGGCAACCATGACGCCCGCACCGCCTTCCGTTCGGGCCTCCTCGACTCCGACGCCGGCGAGGAATCGGTGGACATGGTCCACGACGTCAACGGCTTGCGCATCATCGCCTTGGACTCGACCGTTCCGGGCAAGCACCACGGCGAGATCTCGGACGAGCAGCTGGCTTGGTTGTCCGACGTGCTCGCCACGCCGGCACCGCACGGCACCCTCATCGCCCTGCACCACCCGCCGGTCCCCAGCCCGTTGGAGATGATGGCCATGTTCGAACTCCGTGAACAGAGCCGCTTCGAGAAAGTCATCGAAGGCACTGACGTCCGCGGCATCCTGGCCGGCCACCTGCACTACTCCACCTTCAGTACCTTCGGCGGCGCTCCCGTGACGGTCGCATCGGCCACGTGCTACACGCAGGACCTGAACGTGGCGCCGAGGTCGATGCGCGGACAGAACGGGGCGCAGGCCTTCAACCTGATCCACCTCTACCAGGACAAGATGCTCAGCACCGTTGTGCCGATTGGCGAGTTCTCCACGGTTTACTCCGTCACGGCTGAGCAGATGGCCGCGTTCGAGAAGATGACCCTCGAAGAGGCCACCGCCGCGATGACCGCGCCCGGTGAGACGTCCGACGTCGAGCCCTCCATCGCTGCCGAAACCGGCGACGGCGAGCTCGCCGGCAGCATTCGCTAACCAGCCACAGCACTGGAAGGAAGCCCCAAGAATGTTCATCGAGACCGCCGGGCCTGCAGCGGGCATCGCCCCTGCCGGCCCGGCGGGGCTGCCGGCAACCCGGCGTCCCACGCGCCGCGCCCTGAGCCCCTACCTCTACATCCTCCCCGCCGTTGTCCTGTTGCTCGTCTGGACGTACTGGCCGCTGGGACAGACCGTCAACCTGTCCTTCAACGACTGGAACCTCATCCCCACCAAGCCCAAGCAGTACGTTGACGTGCAGAAATACGCCAAGGTCCTGAGCCTGCCCGAACTGCACCAAGCGCTCATCAACACCGGCTTGTACATCTTGGCGTTCCTGGGGATTTCCGTTGCCTTGCCGCTGGTTTTCGCGCTGCTATCGCGCAAAGTCCAGGGCAAGGCACGCACCGCCTACCAGGCCCTGATCTTCGTGCCCTTCCTCATCACACCCGTGGCCAGCAGTGCCATTTGGCGCTGGCTGTTCGCGCCGGAAGGCGGAACCATTCCCGCGATCGCCGCCGCCCTCGGCGCTCCGATGGGCAATATATTCCGCGATCCCGGCAGTTCGATGATGGCGGTCATCGTGATCGTCGGTTGGCAAATGCTCGGCTTCGGCGTGCTGGTGGTTTCGGCCGGACTGGCGGGCATCAGCCCGGACTACGCCGCCGCCGCGTCGATCGACGGCGCGAGCGGCCGGCAAATCACGTGGCGGATCATCATCCCGCTGCTTTCGCCGAGCCTCGTGTTCCTCTCGCTCATGACCATCCTGCTGTCCGCGCAGTGGACGTATCCCATCATCGACCTCGTGACGCAGGGCGGTCCCGGCAACTCGTCCACCAACATCTACTACCTGCTGTACCAGTTCGGCTTCAGGAACTTTGACGCCGGGCTTTCCTCCGCGGCGGGCACGCTCTTTTTCCTCGGATTCGGGCTGATCGCCTTGGTCTTCGTGGAACTCTCCGAACGACTCAGCTTCTACGACAACTAGGAAGAACCACCATGGCCTTCATCACCATCGCCCCGCCTGCCCAGCCTGGTTCCTTGGACGGCGCGCTTGCGGGACCGGCCGGCGTTTCGGAGCCGACGACGGCGCCTGCCGCCGGGCGCCGGCACCTGCGGTTTGCGGCGTTGCGACTTGCACCCAGCCACGCCTTGCTGATCGCCCTTGCCCTCGTCTCGATCTTCCCTATCTACTGGATGTTCGTCACGGCCTTCCGGCCATCGTCGGACGCCTTGTCCACCAATCCGTTCCCGGGACCGCTGAGCCTGGAGAATTTCCAGTACGTACTGAAAACCATCCCCATCGCCGGAATGCTGGCGAACACCTTCGGCATGGCACTGACATTGGCACTGTCGCAATTGCTGGTGGCCATCCTGGCTTCGTACGGTTTCGCGCGGTGGGACTTCCTCGGAAAGAAAGCCCTCTACCTGCTGTTTGTCGGGTCGTGGCTCGTGCCATTCCAGGTCACGATGATCCCCAACTACCTGCTCGTGTCACAGTTGGGCTTGTTGAACACCGTCACCGGCGTGGTCCTTCCCCAGCTGTGCTCCGCCTTCGCGGTGATGATGCTGCGGCAGCATCTCGAGGCCTTCCCCAAGGACCTCCTGGATGCGAGCCAGATGGACGGGCGGTCGTCATGGCGGACATTGTGGGAAGTGGTGGTTCCGAACCTGCGGCCAGCCTTGGCGGCCCTGGGCATCATGCTGTTCATCAGCGCGTGGAATGAATACTTGTGGCCTTCCCTGATCATGCAGAAGTCCGATGCCCTCATCCAGGTCGGCATCCGCGGCTTCCTGGGAGCCGAAGGCAACAACTGGGGCGCGATCATGGCCGCGTCCTCGCTCGCATGCCTGCCGATCTTCCTCATCTACATCTTCCTGCAGCGATACGTCGTCGACGCGTTCGTACGGTCCGGACTGAAATAGCTCCCTTTTCCTGACGACATACCGCGCTATCCGGCCTGAATTACTACTACCCCTCTAAAAAGAAGGAACAATCATGAGACTTGTCCAGATCTCCGACACGCACGTCTCGCACCGAGGCGGTGCCACCAACGAGAACTTCCAGAAGATCGCCCGCTTCATCAACGAACAGCTCAAGCCCGACGCCGTGGTCCACAGCGGCGACATCATGATCCTGGACCCGGACAACGTCGCGGACCGCTCAGCCGCCAAGGAACTACTCGGCCTCATCGACGCTCCGCTCTTCGTTATCCCCGGTACCACGACGTCGGCGAACCCGGAGACCACCCCTTCGCCGGGATCAACTCCACCAGCGACCGGGTCCAGGCGCACGTCGATGCTTTCGGCCCCGACCACTGGGTCGAGTTCGTCGGCGACTACGCAGTCGTGGGCCTTAACAGCGAGGTTATCGGCGCGGGGATCCCTGAGGAAGGGACGCAGTGGGATTGGCTGGACACAGTTCCCGATCAGATCGGCGACCGCCCCACGCTGGTGTTCTCCCACAAACCGTTCTGGCAACCCACCATTGATGAGCCCGCACACACGCTGAACATCCCGCCCGTCTACCTCGAGAGGCTACTCGAAGTATTCAACAAGATTCCGGTGAAATCCTTTGGCAGCGGCCACGTACACACATACGCGCGGAGCACCCACGGCGATGCCCTGATCATCCACGCCCCTTCCACCGCCTTCACCGCCAGGGGCGCCATCGACCTGCCCGCGCTCGAGCAGCTCGGTGTGGTCGAGTACGTCTGCGAAGACGGCAGCGTCGATGCCTACTTCCGATCAATCCCCCACCTCGTCGAGGGTGAACCACGGAACATCCCCGAGTTCACTGCCCACCTCGCCGACCTGGGCATCACGCTCGACGCCTAAGCAAACGGGCCAGTGGCGGGCGCGCGGCCGCCGTCGTCACGCCACGCAGTCTTTTGGCCTGCTCAACCCCAAGCTTCCGCGGATTTCAAGGGGTGTCCCGCGCTGGGGCCCCAAAAGTCTGCTCGGCGTGACACGGCCCGGGCAAGCCCCGCCGAAATACTAGGAAAACTCCTTCAGCGCCTCCGCGAGGAGGCTCCCCGGCGTTCCAAGCCGCACATGGGCACCGTTCGAAGCGACCAGCTCGGCGGCAATCACGACGTCGGTGACGTCGCTCGCCGTCGCGCTGAAGGCAAACTGCCGAGGGATGGAACCGGCGGTCCGAACCGAGTCCGGTGCCACCGCCATCAGGTCGCACACCGCGCCTACCTCAAGTGCCGACGCGATGGGCGTGGCCATGGAAGCAGTCGCGCCGATGGTGGCTGCGTGGAACAGTTCCTGCGGCGAGAACCGGCCCCGTTGACCGGAAGCGAGGCGCTCTCCATGCTCCAAGGTGCGCATTTCAACCCAAGGGTCAATGACGGCATGTTGGTCCGTGCCCAGTGCGATGGTCGAGCCGGCGTCGGACAATGCCCGGGCCGGGCCGATTCCGTCGGCCAGATCGGCTTCGGTGGTCGGACACATGACCACGGTAGCGCCCGCGTCGCCGAGCAGCCGGATATCTTCCGGCGTCAAATGGGTCGCGTGCACGGCTGAGAGCCGCCGGGAAAGGAGACCATGGCGGGCCAGCAGTCCGGCCGGGGTGACTCCGTAGGCTTCGATGCAAGCTTGGTTCTCGGCGGGCTGCTCGCTCAAATGGATGTGGAGGGGGATATCGGCCGGCAGTTTCGCGGCCACGGTCTTGAGCGCCTCTTCGGGCACGCCCCGGACGGAATGCAAGGCAGCCCCAACACCGACCAATTCCGGTGGAAAGCTCCGCGCTACCCCGGCCCGCAATGAGCCGAGCCGGTCCAGCCAGGCGTCGGCATCGGCGTCCCCGAACCGTGCCTGTTCCGGGCTAAGCGGCGTCCCGATGCCTCCGGCGAGGTAGAGGGTGTCCAGCAACGTGAGGCGGATCCCGGAGGCCACGGCCGCCCGGGCCAAGGCAAGTTCCATCGCGTGCGGCTCCGCGTAAGGAATCCCGCCCGGCTGGTGGTGGACGTAATGGAACTCGGCCACGCTACTGAAACCGGACACCACCATCTCGGTGAAGACCGCGGTGGCGAGCTTCTCGTACTTCTCCGGGGTCAGCTCGGCGGCGCTCCTGTACATCTGTTCCCGCCACACCCAAAAGTCACCGCGGCCGTCGTGTGTCCGGCCGCGCAGGATCCGGTGAAAAGCGTGCGAATGGGCGTTGGCCGCGGCCGGGAAAACGACGCCGTTCAATATCTGGTCACCGGCTTCGGGCCGGACTCCCGTGGCGATTCCGGAGATCCGGCCCTCATGCACTTCCAGCCGCACGCCGGCAGCAATCTCAGGGCGGCGTGCCCCGCCGCTGCCCGCGACGTCACCGCCGTCGGCCTCAATCAGCGCCGCCTCACACCAGAACCCGCTCACAGGAGTCCCTCCAAAACGTCGGCGAGGGCGACTGCGCCGGCTGAGGCGTCCTCGTCGGCCACGTATTCTTCCGGGGAGTGCGAGATTCCGCTGGGGTTGCGGACGAAAAGCATCGCCGAGGGGACATGTCCAGCGAGGACGCCGGCGTCGTGCCCTGCGCCGGTTGCCAGCACGGGCGCGCCCGGCAGGAGCTCGCCAATGCGCCGGCTGAGGGCGGGATTGAAGTGCACGGTGTCGCTGTAGGACTCCTCGGTGAGGCTAACGCTGCATCCCTCGCCAGCCGCGATTTCCCGGGCCGCGCCGTAGATCGCTTCGATCAGTTGCGCCGTCACGGCGTCGTCGGGATGCCGGGCGTCGAGCCACAGATCCACCCGCGAGGCGATCACATTGGTCCCGCCGGGGACCGGCGTCAAGCGCCCCACCGTTGCCCGCGCGTCTTGCTGCTTCGCCGCTGTGTCACGCACGGCGACGACGATCTGCGCGGCCGCGACCATGGGATCGGCACGGTCGGCCATGAGCGTGGTCCCGGCGTGGTTGCCTTGGCCGCTGACGCTCAGCTTCCAGCGGCCGTGGCCGAGAATGGAACTGCCGACGGCGATAGCCGGGCCATGATCTCCCAGTCCCCTCCCTTGCTCGACATGGAGTTCCACGAAGTCGCCGATCCGCGCCAAGGCGGCGGTGTCACGGCCGACATGCCTGGGATCGAGGCCGTTGGCCTGGGCGACATCGGCGAAGGTGTTGCCCTCGGCGTCGCGCAGGTTCCTGGCTTTGTCGACGTCGATGGCCCCGGTGAGGAGCCGCGAACCCAAGCAGGCCACGCCAAAGCGGGAACCTTCTTCTTCCGGGAAGACCGTCACAGCCAGGGAACGGCGCGGCTCAACCCCGCGGGATTTGAGGAGGTCGACGGCGGCCAGCGCCGATGCGACGCCGAGCGGCCCATCGAAGGCCCCGCCACCGGGAACGGAATCGAGGTGGCTGCCTGTGACAAGGGCGCCGTCCTGCGGCTTTCCCCACCAGGCCCAGGTAATGCCGTTGCGGTCGGTCTCGACGTCGAGCCCGCGCTGTTCGGCTTGTTCGATGAACCACTGCCTGAGTTCGAGTTCCGGCGTCGTATAGACGGCCCTGGAGTATCCCCCGCGCACCGCATCGCGGCCCACGTCCTTGATGGAGTCAAGGAGCTGATTGACGGTTTCCACGTGTTCCTCCGATTGATAAAGACTGCCACCAAGTAAAAACCAGATGCCACCCCTTGACAAGGGTTTGAGCGAAGAGTGGCCACAATTAACAGGCCTGAAACACGGTCGATACACCGCGACGTCACAGTTTGTCTGAAATCCCGGAATATCCGTGAATTTCGAAAAATCTATTGCCATCGGATGAAAGTTAATTTTTACTTAGTGGCAAGACATGGTGATTCAGACCACTTTGAAAGCAGGACAGGCAGTGGCAGCAGATTCCTCCACCCGGACGGTTGAAAGGGCATTGGCCCTACTGAGCGCAGTCTGCACGGATGGCTCCATCAGCTTGAGCGACGCCGCACGCGTGGTTGACTTGTCGGCCAGCACGGCCCTCCGGCTCCTCCGTACCTTGGAGGGAAGCGGATTCGTCACGCGGGATCCCGGTGGAAACTTCCGGCCAGGTGCCAGCGTCATCCAACTGGGAGCCCTCGCATTGGGTCAGGAATCGCTTGTATCCCTCTGCACGCCGCACATGAAGTGGCTCGTGGCCCAGACGGGTGAGTCCTGCTATTTGAGCATTCCCGGTCCCGGGGAAACCGGAATCTACATCGCCATTGTCGAAGGAACCCGCTCTGTACGGCACACCAGCTGGGTCGGCAGGAGCATCCCGCTGGAAGGATCCGCAGCAGGCAAGGTCCTCACCGGCGGACAGAACGAACGCGGCTTCGCCATTGTGCGAAGCGGCGTAGAAGACGACATCACCGCAGTCGCCGCCCCGATCGTGATCGGCGGCAGGACCGTCGCGGCCCTCAGCATCGTAGTACCGAGCTACCGCTTGGACGAGGCAAAGGCCCAGACGTTTGGCGAAGAACTGGTGAGGGTAGCTGACAGCATCCTCACCGAACCTTCTGAAAACCATGAAGTGCCCCAGGAAAGCATGGAAAAGAAATGATCAAGTTCGAAAATGTCACGAAGGCGTACCCGGACGGGACAGTCGCCGTCGACGGCCTCAACCTCGAGGCACCGACGGGCAAGCTGACCATCTTGGTCGGGCCGTCCGGCTGTGGCAAGACCACCTCCCTAAGAATGATCAACCGCCTCATCGAGCCCACCAGCGGCACTATCTATCTCGACGACAAACCCACCTCCGGCATGGACGCAGCGTTGCTCCGCCTCCGGATCGGCTACGTCATCCAGCACGCCGGCCTCTTCCCGCACCGCACCATCGTGGACAACGTGGCAACCATGCCCGTACTGCTTGGCGAAAGCCGGCAAGGAGCGCGCAAGAAGGCCCTCGAACTCATGGAGCGGGTAGGCCTTCCGGCGAGCTTCGCCAAGCGTTACCCCTGGCAGCTGTCCGGTGGCCAGCAGCAGCGCGTGGGCGTGGCCCGCGCACTGGCTTCGGACCCCGCCTTCATGCTGATGGACGAACCCTTCAGCGCCGTAGACCCCGTGGTCCGTGCGCAACTTCAGGACGAATTCCTCCGGCTGCAGCGTGAGATCGGCAAAACCATCATCATGGTCACCCACGACATCGACGAAGCGCTCAAATTGGGCGACCAGGTCGCCGTAATGCGGGTCGGCGGCAAGCTCGCGCAGATGGCCACGCCGTCAGAGCTACTGACTGCCCCCGCCGACGAATTCGTCGCCGACTTCGTGGGCCGCGACCGCGGCTACCGTTCCCTTGGCTTCGCCAACGCAGCCGGCACAGTGACGCTGACTGAAGAAGCCTGCGTTACGCTCGGCACGTCCGCGGTCGAGGCGCAAAGCAAGGCAACCGGCGCATGGGTGCTGGTGGTCGATGGGAACCGGAAGCCCCTCGGCTGGGCACAACCCGATCTCATCAACGGCGAACTCAAGCGGGAACACCTGAACCTCAGCGGGACCTCCGCGTCGTCGTCGGGCACCATGCGCCAGTTGCTCGACGCCGCACTGTCCTCACCAAGCCGTCGCGGCGTCGTCGTCGACAGCAACGGCGAGCTCATCGGCACCGTCACCGCGAGCGACGTCGTCAAGGCGATCGAGGCTGAGCCACATTTGGAGACGGCGCGATGAACTTTGAATGGCTCGGCCGCCAGTTCGACAACATCGTCTTCCTCCTCGGGTGGCACGTGTTGCTTGCCGTCGCTCCCCTCATCCTTGGCTTGCTGATCGCGCTGCCACTTGGCTGGTGGGCACACCGGAGCCGCCGGATCTACCCGCTGTTGGTAGGTGTCGCCGGGCTCCTTTACACAGTCCCGTCCTTGGCGCTGTTTGTCCTGTTGCCCTTGGTCCTTGGCACCAAGATCCTGGATCCGCTCAACATCGTGGCCGCCCTGACCATCTATACCGTCGCGCTGCTGGTCCGCGTGGTCGCCGACGCCCTGGATTCCGTCCCCGAGGACACCGTCCAGGCCGCCAAAGCCATGGGTTACCGCGGCTACCAGAGCCTGGTGAAAGTGGAATTGCCGGTCGGCGTCCCCGTCATCAGTGCAGGGCTCCGCGTAGCAGCGGTATCCAACGTGAGCCTCGTTTCCGTCGCGGCCCTGCTGGGTATTCCCCAGCTGGGTTCGCTCTTCACGCAGGGCTTCCAGCTCCGCTTCCTCACTCCGATCATCGCCGGCATCCTCCTCTGCGTCATCCTGGCCCTGATCCTTGACGGACTGATCATCCTCCTCAACCGTTGGATGACGCCGTGGACCCCCAAGGTGGTGGCATCATGATCAACTACTTGCTCAATCCCGCACACTGGACCGGCTCGGACGGGATCCCCGCGCTGATCGGGGAACACCTGCTCTACTCCCTCATCGCCCTCGCGGTCGCAGCCATCATCGCGATTCCGCTTGGCATCTACATTGGAGTCACGGGCAAGGGCGTCTTCATGATTGCCGGCTTGGCGAACGCACTCCGCGCACTCCCCAGCGTGGGCTTACTTATCCTTTTGGTCCTGCTGATCTCCCCCTCGTTCCCGTCCAAAATGGGCTACATCCTGCCAAGCCTCATCGTCCTGGTGCTCCTCGCGGTCCCGCCCATCCTGACCAACACCTACGCCGGTGTCCGCGCGGTGGATGCTGCCGCCGTCGACGCCGCCCGGGGCATGGGCTTCCGCACCATGAAGATCCTTACCGACGTCCAGCTCCCTTGCTCGCTTCCGCTGGTACTGTCCGGTATCCGCAGCGCATTGCTGCAGATCATTTCGACGGCGACCATCGCCGCGTACATCTCGCTCGGCGGCCTCGGACGGCTGCTTATCGACGGCAAAGCCCAGAACGATTACAGCCAGATGGTCGCCGGCGCCGTGCTGGTCGCGCTACTGGCCCTGGTCTTCGACCAGTTGCTCGCCTTCATTACCCGCAGGGTCGTCTCACCCGGACTGACCAGGCGCACCCTCAAGACGGCCGTTACCCCCGCTGCAGCGGACGTCGTCACCACCCCCGTCGCCGCCTAGGCAACTCCCCTCCACACCCCCACCTGGCCACCGCATGCCCTGCGACGGCCATCCCCGACAGACATCCCAGAGAGAATCGACATGAAAAAGTTCCTTACCGGCCTCACCCTTGCCGCGGCAACAGCCCTGGCCCTCAGTGCCTGCGGTGGAGACCCCATGAGCACCTCGAACAACGCCGCCGCCGCGGGTTCCTCCGACAGCATCATCGTCGGCTCCGCGGACTTCCCCGAGAGCCAACTCATCGCCAAGATCTATGCCGAGGCCCTCAAGGCCAAGGGCGTCAAGGTCACCGAGAAGCCGAGCATCGGCAGCCGCGAAGTCACCATCCCGGCACTCAAGGACGGCTCGATCGACCTCATGCCCGAATACGGCGGAGCCCTCCTGCAGTACCTCGACGCGTCAACCAAGGCGGTCACCCCCGATGAAGTCACCAAAGAACTGAGCACCAAGATCCCCTCCGGCCTGATCCAGCTGACAGCGTCCCAGGCACAGGACAAGGACGTCCTGGCCGTCAAGAAGGAGACCGCGGACAAGTACAACCTCAAGTCCATCAGCGACCTGCAGCCCGTGGCCAAGGACCTCGTCCTGGGTGGCCCGCCGGAGTGGAAGACCCGCATTAACGGCGTCGCCGGCCTGAAGTCCGTCTACAACCTCGACTTCAAAGACTTCTCAGCGCTCGACGCCGGTGGTCCGCTGACGCTGAACGCCCTCCTTTCCGGCCAGGTACAGGTCGCCGACCTCTTCAGCACCGATCCGGCGATCGCCGCCAACAACCTGGTTGCCCTCGAAGACAACAAGAACCTCTTCCTCTCCGAAAACATCGTGCCCCTCATCAACCAGAAGAAGTCCACGGACACGGTCAAGAGCGTCCTGGACAAAGTCTCCGCGGCGCTGACCACTGCCGAGCTGATCCAGATGAACGGCAGGACCGCGAAATTCGAGGACATGGGACAAATCGCCCAGGACTGGCTCAAGTCCAAGAACCTGGCGTAGTCCGCACGGAATTTTAGGAGTAACGATGAAAGCCGATTTCACTACCGGAGCTCGTCCGGTCAAGGCCGCGCGCGG
>NZ_JAKEEC010000017.1 GCF_021483235.1 Arthrobacter alkaliphilus
TCCGAAGTCCCCATCACCTCCGTCACCAACGGCGTCCACGTGCCGACATGGGTGGATCCGCGTATTTCGGCCCTGGCACGCCAACAGTTTGGAACCGAGGCAGAAGCCTCGGGCCGTTGGGATCTTGCCTACAACGTCAGCGACGAGGACGTCTGGGCGCTCCGGCGGCAACTCCGCGTGTCCCTGGTTGAGGACGTCCGGCGCCGCCTCCGGGCGTCGTGGAAGATGCGCGGAGCGGCTGATGCGGAGCTGGGCTGGACTGATACGGTGCTGGACCCGGACGTGCTCACGATCGGGTTCGCCCGGCGCGTACCGACCTACAAGCGGCTGACCCTGATGCTGCGGGACCCCGCCCGGCTCAAGGCGCTGCTGCTGCACCCGAAGCACCCCATCCAGCTGGTCATCGCCGGCAAGTCCCACCCGGCCGATGACGCGGGCAAAAAAATGATCCAGGATCTGGTGAAGTTCACCGATGATCCCGCCGTGCGGCACCGGATCGTGTTCCTGCCCAATTACGACATTGCGATGGCCCGCACCCTGTTCCCGGGCTGCGACGTGTGGCTGAACAACCCGCTCCGGCCCCTGGAAGCCTGCGGGACCTCGGGGATGAAGGCGGCCATCAACGGGTCCCTGAACCTTTCGGTCCTGGATGGCTGGTGGGATGAGATGTACGACGGCGAGAACGGTTGGGCGATCCCGACTGCGAACAACGACGCGACCGCGACCGAACGCGATGACATCGAAGCCGCCGCGCTCTATGAGCTCCTGGAAACCCAGGTGGCTCCGCGTTTCTACGGCTCCACGGTCTCCGCGGACGCCGGCGCGGCCGGGCCCTCGCAGTCCGGCCCGGAAGCCGTACCGACGCACTGGGTGTCCATGATCAAGCACACCCTGGCCCACCTCGGCCCGGCCGTCTCGGCCGAGCGGATGCTCCAGGACTACGTCAACACCCTCTACCGCCCGGCGGCGGAGTCGGGACGGCGCGCCGAAGCTGGCTCGTTCAAGGAAGCCAAGGAACTGGCGGCCTGGATCACGAAGGTCCGCGACGCCTGGCCGCAACTGATGGTGGAACACGTCGATTCCATCGGCGTCTCCGAGGAACCGCAGATCGGCGACACCCTCCAGGTCAACGCCTACATCGCACTCCACACGCTGACACCGGACGATGTCTCGGTTGAGGTGGCCTACGGGCGGGCCGAAGAAAGCGATGAGCTGGAGGACATCACCAAGGCCGAGCTGAGCGCCTTCGAGGACCTCGGCAACGGCCGCCACCTGTTCACCGGGACCATCCTGATCAACCGCTCCGGATCCTTCGGCTACACCGTCCGGGTCTTCCCGAAGCACCCGGCCCTCGCCTCGAAGGCCGAACTCGGGCTGATCGTCAACGCGTAGCGGCAGGCTGGCCGGGCGGGCGATGCCCGGCCGGCCAATCCGCGCTACTGCTGGAACACTGCGATGACGGCGAGGTCCCGCCCTGAGTAGGACTCTGCGTCCTGGAGGATCTCGCACACCACTCCGAAAGACCGGTCCGTCCGGTACGCCGCCGGGACCTGCCAGATCAGGGTGACGGGTGGCTGGTCATCCTCGGACACGCTGTCTGCGAAATCGTGCAGTGAATCGTTGAGCGCATCCAGGTCCACCCCGTAGTACTCGGGGAAATCGAGCACCTGTCCGAACACTTCCAAGACGGCCTTCTTGCTTGCCGCCGGCGGCACCATCACGGTGCGGCGGCCGGCGTCGGACACCTGATCCTGCAATTCTTCCAGTGTCCACGTGTCTGCGGAATAGATCTTCATGGTTCCTAGGTGCGGTAGATGTTGAGGGTGTTGCCTTGGATGATTTCCCGCTCGCCTGCCGCGACCAGCGCGCCCTGCCTGCGGTCGTTGAGCTCGGAGGTCGTCAGGCGAAGCTCGAACATCCGGTGACCGGCACCGGAGTCGGCGAGAAGTTTGGGCAGGACGACCTTCTGGTCATCCTTCTTCCCGTTGATCACGACCAAGCCGCGGTAGGCGCCGCCCTCGGAACTCAGCAAGAGTTGCACGACCCGCAGCGAGGGATCGTTCCAACGGGCCGCCGTCATGGGCTTGCCTTCTTCATCAAACCAGTCCAGGCCCGTCCCCTTGTCCGGGAAGCCCGCGTCCTGGGCCTGCAGGAAGTCCTTCCGGAGCCGGATCACCCTTTTGGTGCTCCGGAGCATGTCATGCGATTCGGGTGTCTGGGTCCAGTCGATCCACGTCAGGGGGTTGTCTTGGCAGTAGGCGTTGTTGTTTCCCTGTTGCGTGCGCCCAAGCTCGTCGCCGGCGGTGATCATGGGCACGCCGATGGAGATCATCAACGTGGTCATGAGGTTCCGTTTCGACAGGGCACGGGCCGCGAGAATCCTCTCGTTCTCCGTTCGCCCTTCGAATCCGTGGTTGTAGCTGCAGTTGTCGCCGTGGCCGTCGCGGTTTTGTTCGCCGTTGGCCTCGTTGTGCTTACGGTCGTAGGACACCAAGTCGGCAAGCGTGAAACCGTCGTGGGCGGTGATGAAGTTGAGGGAGGCGAGCCTTGAGCGCCCCGAGGGTTCAAAGACCCGGGCGGAGCCGGTCAAAGCTTCCGCCAGCGCCCCCACGTTGCCTCCGGACTGCCCGGCGTCGGCAGCGCCCCGGTCCGAAAGCCAGAAACGGCGCACCCCGTCACGGAAGTGATCGTTCCAATCCACCCAGCCCTTGGGGAACCGCCCCGTCTGCCAGCCGCCATAGCCCACATCCCACGGCTCGGCAATGAGCTTGGTCTTGGAGATGACCGGGTCCTCCGCGATGCGCTTCAGGAAAGGATGCCCTGGATCGAACTCGTTGCCCGCATTGCGGCACAGGGTCACGGCAAGGTCGAAACGGAAACCGTCGATGTGGAATTCTTCAACCCAATAACGGAGCGACTCAATGGCCAGGTCCACCACCCTCGGCTCCGCGAAGTTGAGGGTATTGCCGCAGCCCGTCGTATCGAGGTACCGGCCGTGGGCATCGTGGCGGTAGTACCGCTCCTCGCCCAGGCCCCTGAAACTGAAGGTGTCGCCGTCGGGGCCGCCTTCAGCCGTGTGGTTGTAGACGACGTCGAGGATCACTTCGATCCCGGCGGCATGCAGGAGCTTCACCATGCCTTTGAATTCATCTTGGACGGCGTGGGGCCCGGCCTGCTGGGCGGCCTGGGTGGCGTAGTCCGAGTGGGGCGCAAAAAAGGCTGCCGTGTTGTAACCCCAATAGTTGGTCAGGCCCAGATTCTGCAGGTGCTGCTCGTCGACATGGAAGTGGACGGGAAGCAATTGGACAGCCGTGACTCCCAAGGACTGGAAGTGTTCGATCATGGCGGGGTGGGCCATGCCCGCGTAGGTGCCGCGAAGGTGTTCCGGAATATCCGGATGCAGCATGCTCTGGCCGCGGACGTGGGCCTCGTAAACAATGGTGTCCCGCCACGGTGTGCGCAGCGGACGGTCCCCGCCCCAATCGAAAGCCGAGTCCATCCGCACGGACGTCAGTAGTTCTCCGCGCTGGTGCACCGCGCGACCGTAAGGATCCAGCAACAGCTGCTCAGCGCCGTCGGTGTCGAAGTCCGGAGCAGGAACCGACAGCGGAAGCGCGTCCTCGTGGACTGCCGCCCGGAAGCCGTACCGGGTGCCGACCGGCAGCCCGTCCACGATCCCGTGGTGCACGCCGTCCTCAAGTTTGGGGAGGGTGTGGACTTTCCAGGAGTCGCCGGGGGCTTTATAGGCGATCTCGACCCGGGCGAGTCCTGGTGCCCATACAGCGACGTTGACCCGGTCCGGTGCGGACGTTTCGCGGTTCGATTTCCCGGGCAGCGGGACACTCAGCCCGAGCGGCGACGGCCGCGAGGCCACTGTGGACGCTGTGTCAAAAATCGGCATAACCATTAGTTGAGAGTTTAGTCTCCGGCGCCAATTCTCCCCTGCCCGCGGCCCATATGACAGTGCCCGCGCGCTGCGGCCGGACGCACACCGCCGGCCACAAGGGGCGCATACAAGGCGCTCACCTGCTGAAACGTCGCATCCCCGGGCTCGTTGCCCTTTTCGGGAAACCGGTTGTTCGGACGGATTATTTCGGTGGCGCCGAGGACGCCCGGACGCATGCGGATGAGTTCGTATCCTCGGCGCGGTCGTTGCATACTTTGGCTATACACCAATGCGGAGGTAATTGTGCGAATCGCTCTTGCTCAACTCATCAGTGGCCGCGAGCTGGAAGACAACCTGACCCTGTTGGAAGACTATGCGCGCCGGGCCAAGGAGGGTGGCGCAGACCTCGTGGTGTTCCCAGAAGCGACCATGCGTGCATTCGGAAATTCCCTGCTCGACATCGCCGAGCCCCTCGACGGCCCATGGGCCAGCAGGGTGCGGACGATTGCCCAGGATCTTGGGATCGTGATCGTGGCGGGAATGTTCACCCCCGGGGTGGCTTCCGACGGCAGCAGCAACGGCAAGGTCCGGAACACCCTGATCGCTACCGGGCCCGGGGTGGACACCAGCTACGACAAGATCCACCTCTTCGACGCATTCGGGTTTGCGGAATCGGACACCGTCGATGCCGGCACCGATCCGGTGACGTTCGACGCCGGAGGCCTCACCTTTGGCCTGGCCACGTGCTACGATATCCGCTTCCCGGCCCTCTTCACGGCCAACGCCGAGCGCGGAGCCGAGGTGAATATCGTGGCCGCATCGTGGGGAGCCGGACCCGGGAAGGCGGAGCAGTGGAAGCTGCTCGCGCGGGCCAGGGCGATCGACACAACAACCTTCGTGTTGGCGTGCGGCCAAGGCGATCCCGCCACCCAGGGGCGTGAACCCAGGGGCGCGGCGCCTACCGGAGTGGGGCACTCCGTGGTCGTGTCCCCCTTGGGAAGCGTGCTGGAGGAGCTCGACGCCGAACCCGGCCTTTTGTTCGCGGAACTGGACGCCGCAGCGGTCGAGGACGCAAGAGCCAAGCTCCCGGTCCTCGCCAACCGCCGCGATTTCTAAGCTGCGAGGTTAGCGGGACGGCGCCGAGGATGGCGGCTGCGCCGCCACCCTCTTTGCTATTTCGCCGCGCGCTGCCTTGAGACTTCATACAGGGAGATGCCCACGGCCATGGAGGCGTTGAGGGATTCCATGGCGGAGTCGATCGGGATGGAGATGATCTGGTCGCAGTTTTCGCGGACAAGGCGGCTCAGGCCCTTGCCCTCGGAACCCACAACAATGCACACCGGATCGGTGGCCAGGGAAAGATCCGGCAGCGAGACATCGCCGTCGCCGTCCAAGCCCAGAACGAAGATCCCCATCTGCTTGAACTGCTTGAGGGCGTTGTTCAGGTTGGCTGCGCGGGCCACGGGGACGCGGACTGCCGCGCCTGCGCTGGTCTTCCACGCCGAAGCGGTGACGCCGACGGAGCGGCGTTCCGGGACGATCACGCCGTGTCCGCTGAATGCCGACACCGAGCGGATGATGGCGCCCAGGTTGCGGGGATCGGTGATGCCGTCGAGGGCAACGAAGAGGGGCGCGTTGGCGATGTGGCCCTTCTTCCACTTCTCCACCGTTTCCTCGGCGAGCTCGTAGGCGTCCTCGTATTCGTACGGCGGAATCTGCAGCACGAGTCCTTGGTGGACGGCGTCGTCGGTCATGCGGTCCAGCTCGGGCTTGCCGGTTTCCAGCAGCGGGATGCCACGCTCAGCGGCGATCTTGAGGGACTCCTTGACGCGGTCATCCATCTCGATCCGGATGGCGACGTGCAGCGCCTTCGCGGGGATTCCGGCGCGGAGCGCCTCCACCACGGAGTTGCGTCCGGTGACTACTTCCTCGGTTGCCCGGCCCTTCGGGCCGGAGCGGGCACCCGTGGTAGAGCGGACGGCGCCGCCGGCGGCGCGCTTGGCCGCGGCGCGTTCAGCGAGCTGCTTGTTCTTGTAAGCCTTGTGGTACTCGCGGTCCTCGGCTTTGGGGGTCGGACCCCGGCCTTCCAGGGCCTTTCGACCGTGGCCACCAGTTCCGGTGGTGGGGCCCTTCTTCTTTTTGACAGCCCGGCGACCGTTGTTGGCCATGAATTCCACCCTTGATTGTGTTGAGTAAGTCTGCAATCAAGTCTACTGAATCAACTTAAACCGGTACGACGGCGCCAGTTCAGTCCCGCTTGAAGCTCCAGCTTGCGCCGTCAGAGCCATCCTCGACGGCGATACCGGCCGCCGCGAGAATGTCGCGGATCGCGTCGGACGCAGCCCAGTCCTTCTTGGCACGCGCCTCGGCGCGCGCCTGCAACTGTGCTTCCACGAGGACTTCCAGGGCCTGGGCAGTCCCGGAATTCTCCTGGACTTCGCCGCGGGCATCGTTCAGTCCGAGCACGGTGGTCATGGCCATCACGGCCTGCAGCGCGTTCCGGGCGGCTGCGTCATCCCCGGAGGCCAGCGCCGTATTTCCGGCGCGGACAGTTTCGTGCAGGGCGCCAAGTGCCTGCGGGACGTTGAGATCGTCATCCATGGCTGCGGCGAAAGCGTCCGGCACGGGACTCGACTCAGGATGTGCGGTGAACTCGCCACCGAACTTCTTCGAGGCTTTGGCAATGAATCCGTAGATGCGCTCCACGGCGGCCGCGGCCTCCTGGAGCGACGTGGGCCTGTAGTCCAGGACGGAGCGGTACTGCGCCTGGCCAAGGTAGTACCGGACGACCCGCGGGCTCGCGAGCTCCAGCATTTCCGCAGGGCTCACCGTGTTGCCCACCGACTTGGACATCTTTTCGCCCGCGTAGGTGACCATGCCGTTGTGCAGCCAGAAGTTGGCGAACCCGTCGCCCGCGGCCTGCGACTGTGCCATTTCGTTTTCGTGGTGCGGGAAGCGGAGGTCCAATCCGCCGCCGTGGATGTCGAACTGCTGGCCCAGGTATTTCGTTGCCATCGCGGAGCATTCAAGGTGCCAACCCGGCCGGCCGGTTCCCCACGGCGAAACCCAGCTCGCCGTCGTCGGCTCCCCTTCCTTGTAGCCCTTCCACAACGCAAAGTCGCGGGGATCGCGCTTCCTGTTGCTGAATTGCGGCTCGACGTCGGCGGCGCCCTGCATGTCGTCGATGTTCTGGCGCGTCAGGGAGCCGTATTTGCTCCAGGAGCGGACGTCGAAGTACACATCGCCGGAGTCGTCCTGCGCGGGGTAGGCGTGGCCGCGGTCGATGAGCCTTTGGATGAGCGCGTGCATCTCCGGGATGTGGCCGGTAGCGCGGGGTTCGTAGGTGGGGCGGGAGACGCCCAGGATGTCGTAGGCCTGTTCGAATTCCTGCTCGTAGCGGTAGGCCAGGGCCCACCATTCTTCCTCGGCTTTGGCGGTGGGTTCCTCGGCCCAATCCGGGCCGAACGACTGCGCCGACTTGGCCAGGATCTTGTCGTCGATGTCCGTGACGTTGCGGACAACGGTCACACGCAGGCCACGGTATTCGAGCCAACGCGTCAACTGGTCAAAGGCGATCGCGGAACGGACGTGTCCGACGTGCGGCATTCCCTGCACGGTGGCACCGCAGTAGTAGACGCTGGCCTTGCCGGCTTCAAGGGGAACGAAGTCGCGGACTTCGGCGGATGCGGTGTCGTAAAAGCGCAGGGTCACCGCTCCAGATTAGCGGATGCGGACCGCCTGCCTCCGTTGTGCGCCGTCCGTCCCGGCTCAGTCGCCGTCGCTTGGGGGCGCGGCCGGCACGGCATAGACAAGGGCCGTGGCGACGGCGGAAATGCCCTCACCTCGTCCCGTGAAGCCCAGGCCATCGCTGGTGGTCGCCGTCACGCTGACGGGAGCCCCCGCCGCGGCACTGAGGACACGCTGCGATTCTTCACGCCGCGGCCCGAACTTTGGCCGGTTGGCAACAAACTGCACCGCCACGTTTCCGATTTCAAAACCGGCGGCACGGACGATCCTGGCAGCCTCCCCCAGGAGTTTCACCCCGGATGCGCCCGCGAATTCGGGCCGGTCCGTGCCAAAGTGCGTGCCGAGATCACCGATGCCACAGGCTGAGAAGAGGGCGTCCGCAGCCGCGTGGGCGACGCAATCGCCGTCGGAATGCCCCGAAAGTCCGCGCTCCCCCTCCCAAAACAGCCCGCCGAGCCACAGTGGCTGCGGATCGTCCTCAGGTGCGTAGGCGTGCACGTCCACCCCGATGCCGGTGCGCGGCAGGTTCATCGGCGGGGTCCCGGCTGCCACGCCCATCAGCCTTCCACCCAACGGGCTCCGAGCGGCCCCTCCAGAAGGCCTTCGGCAATGATGAGATCCAACGGCGTGGTGATCTTGAGGGACTGGCTGGCACCCCGGACCGCGTGGACGGGGACGCCAAGGACCTCGACGAGCATGGCGTCATCCGTGACTGCCGCCGACTGCTTCTCGTCGAATGCCGCGGCCGCCGCGTGGGCACGAACCAGGGTCTCAAGGTCGAATCCCTGCGGAGTCTGCACGGCGCGCAGCTGCTCACGCGGGGCGGTGCCCGTGACGATCTCCGGCGCGATTCCGGCGTCGTCCCCATCGGTTTCCGCGACCATCTTGACTGTGTCCACCACTGGAATGGCGGGGATCACCGCTTTGGCGCCCGACGCGAGGGCGTCAGCGACGCGATGGAAGACCCGGTCTGGAGTCAGCGCACGCGCGGCGTCGTGGACAAGCACGGAGCGCGTTCCCTCAAGGACCGCCCCCAACGCGGCGCGGACTGAATCGGCACGGGTGGATCCGCCGTCGACCACTGTGATCAGCGGATCGTCCGCGCCCAGCTCCTGACGGAATTCTTCGCAAAGCCTGCGCAGCTCCAGGTCCCCGGCGGGGACGGCCACGCAGATCTGGCGGGCGACGTCTGCCGACGCGACGCCACGAAGCGCATGGGTCAAAATCGTGTCGCCGCCCAACGGCACTCTTGCCTTGGGCATGCCGTAGCCAAGCCGCTCACCGGAGCCTGCGGCGACGACGACGACGGCGGTAGCCTCGCGTCGGGATGGTGTAGTCATGGGCCCAAGCCTACGTGGTGCCCGCCCGGCCGGACACGCCCGGACACGGGCGGGAACGCCCGGACACGCCCGGACACCGGCGGGCAAAAGGAAACCCCGGCGGCAAGTCGCCACCGGGGTTCAAATCTTTGAATCTCTGTTAGGAAGCCAGAACTTCGTCGAGAACGCTTGCGGCCTTCTCTTCGTCGGTCTTCTCAGCCAATGCCAGTTCTGAAATCAGAATCTGGCGGGCCTTGGCCAGCATCCGCTTCTCGCCTGCGGAAAGGCCGCGATCGTGATCACGGCGCCAAAGATCGCGGACGACCTCCGCAACCTTGATGACGTCGCCGGAAGCAAGCTTCTCCAAGTTTGCCTTGTAGCGACGGGACCAGTTGGTGGGCTCTTCAGTGAACTCGGCACGGAGAACGTCAAATACGTGCTCCAAACCTTCCTTGCCCACTACGTCGCGAACCCCAACAAGGTCTACGTTTTCTGCTGGAACTTCAATGGTCAGATCACCCTGAGCCACCTTGAGCTTGAGATACATTTTCTCTTCGCCCTTGATGGTGCGCATCTTGATTTCTTCAATTTTTGCTGCACCGTGGTGAGGGTAAACTACTGTCTCGCCGACCTCAAAAACCATGTGGACTTTCCCCTTTCCCGCAGACCAGTTTATCACGCTTAAGGCATACGATTGGCACGGAAAGGGGTCCGGAACCCAGTAAATACGCGGAAATTGGCCTCTTCAGCCCTCCTGGACCCTCTTGACGGGAGGGGATAAAAGTGCATTGGAGGCAGCGTTGCGGGCGACCCTACTCCTTCTGGAAGGCCGCCACAATGGTGATCGGAATCCTTGTTCCTGCCAGTTTGCCGATAGGCTAAGGGCTGAAAAGTGTTCCAATGACTCTTAGAGGAGTACGTGTCGTGCGCATTACTGCGATGAACCGTGTCCAGCGCGGCAAACTGGCGATGGCGGCGGCCGCCATCAGCATCGGTCTCTTGTCCGTGACCGGCTGTGGCTATATCAACCCCCAGCAGACCAACGAGCAGTACTCTCCGTCTGACGGCGTCAGGGACGACCTCGGTCCGCTTCAGCTGCGCAACATGCTCATCGTCTCCAAGGACGCCAACAAGCCAGGACGCGTCATTGGCGCCGTGTTCAACACCTCCTCGAACGATGCAACCCTGACCATCAGCGGCTCCGGCGGGTCAACGGCGACCATTCCGGTCAAGGCCAAGTCCCAGACCTACCTCAACGAGAACTACGAAGCCGTGATCTTGAGCCCGAGCGGCGGAGCACCGGGTTCCCTGGTTCCGGTGACCATCAAGACCGGCTCCGAATCCCGCAACGTGCAGTTCCCGGTCCTGGATGCTTCGTTGAAGGAATACGAAAAGTACCTCCCCACGGTATCCGCGTCTCCTAGCCCGTCGGTCAGCGGTTCCGCTACCCCCAGCACCAGCGCGACGTCGAGCAGCAGCGCGACCCCGGGCACCAGCGCCACGCCGAAGCCGAGCGCAAGCGCCACGGGCCACTAGACCCTCAGCGGCCACAAGAAAGGGCTCCCGCCACGTAGAACGTGGCGGGAGCCCTTTCTTTGTCTTCGCTCTTGCAGCTTGCCCTGGCCATTCCGGGCGCTGCTGGCCGCGCGGCTCTTAGGGCTCGAACTTGTAGCCCAGGCCCCGGACCGTCACGAGGTAGCGGGGAACCGAGGGGTCCGGTTCGATCTTGCTGCGCAGGCGCTTCACATGGACATCCAAGGTCTTGGTGTCGCCCACGTAGTCGGAACCCCAGACGCGGTCGATCAGCTGCCCCCTGGTGAGGACGCGGCCCGAATTGCGAAGGAGCATCTCAAGGAGCTCGAATTCCTTCAGCGGAAGGGATACCTGTTCACCATTGACGCTCACCACGTGACGCTCGATGTCCATCCGGACAGGTCCGGCCTGCACGGTTGACGTGATGAGTTCCTCCGGTTCGCCTTGGCGGCGCAGCACGGCACGCACACGCGCCACGAGCTCCCTTGAGGAGTACGGCTTGGTGACGTAGTCATCCGCGCCGAGCTCCAGGCCAACTACCTTGTCGATTTCCGAGTCCTTGGCGGTCAGCATGATGACCGGGACGCTGGAACGCTGCCGCAGTTGCCTGCACACCTCGGTGCCGGGCGTTCCTGGAAGCTGCAGGTCCAGCAGTACGAGGTCTGCCCCGTTGCGGTCGAACTCCACCAATGCGTCGCTGCCGTTGTCCACAACCTGGACATCGAAGCCTTCCTTGCCCAACAGGTAGGACAGAGGGTCGCTGAAGGACTCTTCGTCCTCCACGATAAGAATCCTGCTCAAGCGCCAGCTCCTTGCTCTAGGGCGCGTACGGCGCCCGTCGTTTGAATCATGCTGCGGGGCTTCGCCCCGGCGTCGTCGTTCTCCTGGCCTTCCATCTCCGGAAGGCGGATGGTGAAAGTGGAACCTTGCCCGAGCTGGGACCAGACGGTGACCTCGCCGCCGTGGTTGGACACCACATGCTTGACGATACTCAGGCCCAAGCCCGTTCCGCCGGTCTGCCGGGACCTCGCCGCATCCACGCGGTAGAAGCGTTCGAAGATGCGCTCTTGGTCCTCGGGGCTGAGCCCGTCGCCCTGGTCTGTGACGGAAATGGCCACCACGCCCTCTTTGGCGCGGACGCCCACTCCCACGCGGGTGTTCTCCGGCGAATATCGGACGGCGTTGTCGATCAGGTTCCGCAAGGCTGTCACCAGCAGGTCCTGGTCGCCGAACACGGTTGTTTCCGAGCGCCCGCCGACCACTATCTTGATGTTCTTGAGTTCTGCCGGGAGTTGCGAACGATCCACGGCTTCGGCGATCACTGCATTGATATCCACGGCGTGCCCTTGTTGCGCCACGTTGGCGCCCTGGAGCCGGGAGAGCTCGATGATGTCCTGCACGAGCGCGGCGAGCCGCGTGGATTCTTTGTGCATCCGCTTGGCGAAGCGTCGGACGGCTTCTTCGTCGTCCGGGCTTGCCTCGAGCGCCTCGGCCAGCAGGGAGATGGCGCCCACCGGTGTTTTGAGTTCGTGGGAGACGTTCGCCACGAAGTCGTTGCGAATCTCTTCGGTCCTGGTGATTTCAGTGCGGTCATCGGCCAGCAGGACGATATATTCCCATCCGAGCATGGCTGCCCGCACCTGCACCACGATGGTTCCCTTGCCCAGCGGGCCGCGCGGCAACTCGTACGTTTCTTCCAGGATCACGCCGTCGCGCCGGACCTTGGCTGTCATGTCCAGCAGCTGCTTATGCACCACCGTGTGGCCCCTCACGAGGCCGTACGCATAGGCCGCCGGGCTGGCCCGGACCACGCCGTCGATCGCGTCCACGACGACGAAAGCACGCCCGACGACCGACAGCACCTCCGCGGCTCCCTCCGGAAGCAGCGGCTCGGTGACGTCCAGGTCCACGATCTTCCGCTGCCGCTCACTGAGCCTGAACGCGAGCACGCCAAAGACGCCGCACGCCAGGCCGACTAGACCTGCGATGACACCGATGAGCACTGGATCCACGGATCTAGCTTATGCGGTCCAAACACTGCAAAAATATGTAACAGTCATCAAACGGCCCCGATTCAGCTAACGTTCACCTAAAGATGCGCAACCGTTCATTGACCGCTGCAAGTCTTAGCAGTTGGACACGAGTTAGCTGTGATGATTTCCGCGCCGCCAGAGGGGCGCGGAGGAGATTTCCGAGGAGAGGACGCCACCATGCGCAAGGTTTTTCAGGAGGAGCTCATCCAGGTGGGTGAGGACCTTATCGAGATCTCAAAGCTGGTCACCGAGGCGATCCAGAACGCGACCACAGCCTTCGAAGGCGCCGACATCGATCTTGCCGAGGAAGTCATTGCGGCCGATGCGCGGATCGATTTCCTGCAGAACGGCCTGGACGAGCGGGCCATCGACATCCTGGCCCTCCAGGGTCCGGTGGCAAGCGATCTCCGGATGATTGTCGGCTCGCTGCGGATGAGCGCGTCCCTGGAGCGCATGGGTGACCTCGCCCGGCACGTGGCCCAGCTGGCCCGTTTGCGCTACCCGGCGATTGTGATCCCCGAGCAGCTGACCGCGACCTTCAAGGACATGGCGCGCCTCGACCTCGAAATCGTCCAGAAGGTCACGCTCCTCCTGGAATCCCGCGACCTGGAAGTTGCCCGCGACATCCTCAAGCTCAACCTCCGCGTGGACGACCTGCACTTGAGCGTCTTCCGGGCAATCGCGGATCCTGCCTGGGCCGAGACTGCCACCACCACCGTGGATGTGGCCCTCGCCAGCCGCTACTTCGAGCGTTTCGCCGACCACGGCGTCTCGGTTGCCCGCAAAGTGACCTACCTGGTCACCGGTGAATGGCAACCGGAAGGCTTCTAGCCAAGGTTTATCGAAGAACGACGCCGGCCGGCCCACCTCGCTAGGTGGGCCGGCCGGCGTCGTTCTGTCACAAGCTTGTTTCTTGCTACTTCTTGCCTTGCGCGGCTACAGCCTTGATGGACTCAGCCGCGGCCTCGGGGTCAANGTCACAAGCTTGTTTCTTGCTACTTCTTGCCTTGCGCGGCTACAGCCTTGATGGACTCAGCCGCGGCCTCGGGGTCAAGGTAGGTTCCGCCGGGGTTGATCGGCTGGAAGTCCTCGTCCAGCTCGTAGACCAGCGGAATGCCTGTGGGGATGTTGAGGCCCGCGATGTCGCCGTCGCTGATGCCGTCAAGGTGCTTCACGAGTGCCCGCAGCGAGTTGCCGTGCGCCGTGACCAGGACGGTCTTGCCCGACTTGAGGTCTTCCTTGATGTCGGATTCCCAGTACGGCAGGAGGCGTATGAGGACGTCCTTGAGGCACTCGGTACGCGGGAGGGCGTCCCCCAGGCCGGCGTAGCGGGGATCGTTGACCTGCGAGAACTCGCTGTCGTCCGGGAGCGGGGGCGGCGGGGTGTCGTAGCTGCGGCGCCATTCCATGAACTGCTCTTCACCGAACTCGGCGAGGGTCTGGGCCTTGTCCTTGCCCTGCAAGGCTCCGTAGTGGCGCTCGTTGAGGCGCCAGTCGCGCTTGACCGGGATCCAACCGCGGTCCGCCTTGTCCAGGGCGATGTTCGCGGTGTTGATGGCCCGCTTGAGCAGGGACGTGTACAGGATGTCCGGGAGAACGTTGTTCTCGACCAGAAGCTCTCCACCGCGCGCTGCTTCCTCGCGGCCTTGGTCGTTCAGGTCGACGTCCACCCAGCCGGTGAACAGGTTCTTGGCGTTCCAGTCGCTGTGGCCGTGGCGCAGCAGAATCAGCTTGTAAGTCATGGTCTTCATCCTAAGCGATCATGCACCGCCGTTGCCGGGCGTTACGCGCAACGCGGGGTCACTTAGCGCCCATGTTGGGGTTCCGGATGGGCCGTAAGTGACCCCGCGTTGGAAGATAAAGTGGGACGGTGGTGCAAAAAGCGGAGCGGGTGCAAGGAAGACGCGGCAAACCCGTCGGCAATGTCACCAGGGGCACCACCAACCCCAACCGCATGCGCCGCCTGGACCGATGGTTGGCAGGCCCGCAGGGATGGCGGCTACGCTCCGCCGTCGACCCCTTGGTGGTCGACCTCGGCTATGGCGCGTCCCCGGCCACCGCCGTCGAACTCTTCGAAAGGCTGCAGGCCGTCCGCGCCGACGTCCGCGTGTGCGGCATCGAGATCGAGCCCGAACGCGTCCGGATCGCCAAATCCTTGGAAAGGCCCGGGCTCAGCTTCCACGTAGGCGGTTTCGAGGTTCCTGTCCCAGGCAATCCCGTGTTGGTGCGGGCCTTCAACGTGCTGCGGCAATACGAGGAGTCCGACGTGGCCGGAATCTGGAGCCTGGTGCAGTCACGCCTGGCTCCCGGGGGGTTGTTCATCGACGGCACGTGCGACGAAATCGGCCGCAGGGTGACGTGGGTTGCATTGGATTCAAACGGGCCGTTGAGCCTGAGCCTGTCCATGCGGTTCGGCGGTTTCGACCTGCCCTCCGACGTCGCCGAACGCCTGCCGAAAGCACTCATCCACCGTAATGTCCCGGGTGAACGGATATATGCGTTCCTGAATGCCCTTGACCAGGCATGGCTGGAGGCTGCACCCCTTGCGTCGTTCGGCAACAGGCAGCGGTGGACGGCCATGTGCCAATCAATGCGCGACGCCGGTTGGCCCCTTCAGGACGGAACGTCGCGCTGGCGCTTGGGGGAAGTTACGGTCGACTGGTCAGCGGTGGCCCCGGCCTGAACTTGCGCCTACCAGGGACCGTACGGCCCTTGGTTGCGGCCACTGTTGCCGATTTCCTTCACTGCGGGACGGACGTCCGCCAAGTAGACACACGCCGCGGTGACGGCCGCAATGCCGAAGATGCCGAAGCCACCGCCGCCACCGAGGAGCGACAGCCCGCCGATGACCGCGGCTACGCCGGTCAGGGCCAGCCAAAACGTCTTGGTGCGCTTGGATGCGGCTTCAAAGGACGAGGGTTTGTGGCGCAAGCAATCGACCAGTGCCCACAGCTCCAAAGCGAAGGCAACCAGTCCCAGAATGAACCAAATCCCATTCTGGATGTTTGAAATCAAAATTTTTCCGTCCACGCCCACAAGCCTAGCGGTCAAGCGCCTTAAGCGCTTGCTCCAAGTCCGCCCAGAGGTCCTCGACGTTCTCGATCCCGACGCTCATCCGCACCAGGTTGTCAGGCACGCTGAGCGGCTCGCCGGTGTGCCGGCGTCGGCGTTCGATGAGGGATTCCACTCCGCCCAAAGACGTCGCCGGGAGCCACAACCGCAGGGCGCGGACCAGCTGGTCTGCCGCGTCGGCCCCGCTGCGGGTTCCGTCGCCGGCCAGCTGGATGCACAGGATCGAACCGAATCCTTTCATCTGGGACTTCGCCCGTTCATGGCCGGGGTCGGTGGGCAGGCCCGGGAAACGGATCGACTCGACGCGCGGGTGGGTGCCCAGCCGCTCGGCCAACACGGCGGCAGAGGCTTGGGAGCGCTCGATCCGCAGTGCCAGCGTGCGCAAGCCGCGCAGCGCGAGCCACGCCTCGAAAGGACCCGCAATTCCGCCGTGGATAATCCGGTGGTGCAGGAGTTCGGCTCGCAGCTCCGGCTTGGAAGTCACCAAGGCGCCAAGCACGACGTCGGAGTGCCCGGCCAGGTATTTGGTCACGGAATGGAGCACGACGTCGGAGCCCAGGCTGAGGGGCTGCTGAACCAGCGGCGTGGAGAAAGTATTGTCCGTGACGACGATGGCGCCGGCCTCGTGGGCCGCGGCGGTGAGGGCCCGGACGTCGGCGATGCCGAGCATGGGGTTCGTGGGGCTCTCGATCCAGAGCATGTCGGCGGGCTTTCCGTCCGCGGGGGCCAGCTGCGACTTGACCGCATCGGTGTCCGCGATGTCGACGGTGCGCAGTTCAAGGTTGCCCTTGGCCGCGAGTTCGGTGGCCATGGCGAGTGATCCTGCGTAGCTGTGCGTCGGCATGACGAGGACGCCCCCGGCGCGCACGAGCGACAACGCGGAGCTCACAGCGGCCAGGCCCGAGGCGTAGAGCAAGCCGGGCAGCTCGGCTCCTTCCAGCTGGGCCAGTGCTTCCTCGAAGGGATCCCACGTGGGGTTGGCATAGCGCCCGTAGCCGCGATCGCCGTCGCTCAATGCGCCCGTGCCGAAATACGTGGAGGACAGAACGATGGGCGGGTTGACGGGCTGGTCATGGCTTCGTTCTGGGCGGCCTGCCGCCACCACCACAGTGTCAGGGGACAGGTCTGCGGCATGTTCTCGGGAAAGACTCATTGCCCCAGCCTACGGCGCCGGGAGGGGGCGCTGGAAAGGTGTTACGGCCCGGGCTCGCCAAGCGGCAGGGTTGGTCCCCCGGGATCGGCGGGCACCGTCGTCGGGCACCGCCGTCGGGCACCGCCGTCGGGCACTGTCAGAGTTCCTCTGTACGCTTAGATCCGTGACTACAGAACGCCCCAAGCAGGACCAGAGCCCCATGCCGGACCGGCGCCCCGGACTCTTCATCGCTTTCGAGGGCGGGGACGGGGCCGGCAAGTCCACGCAGGCCGCCCGCTTGGCTGAGTCGCTCGAGTCCCTTGGCTTTTCCGTGCTGCGCACCCGCGAGCCCGGAGGCACCCCGATCGGCGAGAAGCTGCGTTCGCTGGTGCTGGACCACGGCCACGGCACTATCGATCCACGGACCGAGGCCCTCATGTTCGCGGCATCCCGTGCTGCCCACGCAAACCAGGTCATCCGGCCGGCCCTGGCGCAGGGTTCGATCGTCATCACGGACCGCTACATCGACTCTTCCGTGGCCTACCAGGGGGCGGGCCGCGACCTCGGAACCGTCGACGTCAGGCGGCTCAACGAATGGGCCACCGAAGGGCTCGAGCCGGACCTGACCGTACTCCTCGACGTCCACCCAGGCGATGGCCGGGACCGTAGGACCGCCGGAGACGCTGCCGAGGACCGGCTCGAGTCCGAACCGGACGACTTCCACGCCCGCATCCGTGCAGCCTTCCTGGAACTGGCACAGGCGCGCCCTGAGACATATCTCGTGCTGCCCGCCCAGGACGGCATCGAGGACCTCGCATCCCGGATACTACGGCGTGTGCGGGACTTGCTCGGGAGCCGAACATGAGCGTGTGGGACGAACTCCAGGGCCAAGCCCCCGTCGTGGCGCAATTGCGCGCCGCCGCCCAGGGCGAAGGCCTCACGCACGCCTGGTTGTTCACGGGACCACCCGGCTCCGGCCGCTCCAACGCGGCCAAGGCATTCGCCGCGGCGTTGAATTGCGAGCAGGACGACGTGGCACTTCGAGGATGCGGCGAGTGCGCATCGTGCCGGACCATCCTCGGCGAGACCCACTCCGACGTGACTTTCGTCCGTACTGAGAAAGTCACCATCACCATCGAAGAAGCCCGCCAGCTGGTGTCCAAGGCCGGCGACCGGCCGGCGTCGGGCCGTTGGCGCATCGTTGTGGTGGAGGACGCGGACCGCATGGCCGAACGCACCACCAACGTGCTCCTGAAGGCCATCGAGGAGCCCACGCCGCGAACCATTTGGATGCTGTGCGCGCCGTCGCCGGCGGATGTGTTGGTCACCATCCGTTCGCGTTGCCGCCCGGTGAACCTTCGGATTCCGCCCGCTGCCGACGTCGCCGCCCTGCTGGTGAGGCGCGACGGCGTCGATCCCGCCATTGCGGACCGTGCCGCCCGCGCTGCCCAAAGCCACATCGGAATCGCACGTCGGCTGGCCCGCGATCCGGAGGCCCGGGAGCGCCGAATGGAGACTGTCCGTTTCCCGCTGGGCCTGCGCGGCGTAACTGCCGCCGTGATGATGGCCGAAAAGCTCGTCAAGATCGCCACTGATGAGGCCAACAGTTCCAACGACGAGCGTGACGCCGCGGAGAAGGCCGCCCTGCTGGCGAGCCTGGGTGCTCCGGAGTCCGGCACCCTGCCGCCGTCGATGCGAAGCCAGGTGAAACAACTTGAAGACGACCAGAAACGGCGTGCCAAGCGTTCCATCACCGATTCCCTCGACCGCACGCTGACAGATCTGCTGTCCTTCTATCGGGACGTCCTGGTCATCCAACTGGGGAACGCCGTTGAGTTGGTCAACGTTGAACTCAGGAGTGAACTCGAGGCCTATGCGGCAGGGTCCACGCCTGAAACCACCTTGGCACGCATGGATGCCATCAACAATGCCCGTGTGCGGATCACCACCACCAACGTGGCGCCTCTACTCGCCGTCGAATCCATGGCGAGCAGCCTGATTCAGCAATAGCCGGATAGTTTAGAACCAGAGCACGCATCCCCAGCCTGAGGAGAGACGCATGACCCCCGCACGACGCCGGCCCGCCGGGTCCAGTTCCAGGACACGGTTCCCCTCCTTGCGGCGGGCAGTAGCGGCGGTCGCTGCCACGGTCTCCGCCAGCCTGCTCCTGAGCGGCTGCGTGTTCTCGGTGGCGGTGCCTAACGATGACGCCGGCAACGGGTCGGGCAACGCCAGTACCCCGGACGCGTCCATCGCCGCCGCGGCGCCGGCCGGATTGGAGAGTTTCTACTCCCAAAAAGTGAACTGGACATCCTGTGAGCAGGGCTTCCAATGCGCCAACATCAAAGTGCCCGTGGACTATGCCAAGCCCGATGGTGGCAGCATCTCCATCGCTGCCATCCGGCTCCAGAGCCAAGGCACAAAGAAGGGTTCACTCCTGGTGAACCCAGGAGGCCCGGGCGCCTCGGGCTATGACTTCGTCAAGGACGCGGCGAAAACCCACTTCACCGGCAAGCTGCGGTCCAGCTTCGACTTGGTGGGCTTCGACCCCCGCGGCGTCAAGCGGTCAGCGCCGGTGACGTGCCTCAGCGACGCCGAACGGGACGCGGCCCGAGAGAAGGTCTACAACTACGAAACCGACCAGGGCATCACCGCGGCGTTGGCAGACACCAAGGCGCTGAACGCCAAGTGCGTGGAGAAATCCGGGCCCGCATTGCCGCACATCGACACTGCCAGCTCCGCGAAGGACATGGACATCCTCCGTGCAGTGCTGAACGACGCGAAACTCAACTACCTGGGCTTCTCCTACGGAACGTCCCTCGGCGCCACCTATGCGTCCTTGTTCCCGAACAACGTCGCCAAGCTCGTTTTGGATGGCGCAGTGGATCCGGCCCTCAACAACGAGGACCTCACTGCAGGCCAGGCAGGAGCGTTTGAAAAGGAGCTCCGCACGTATGTGGCGGATTGCCAGGCAAAGTCCGGCTGCCCGATGACCGGCAGCGTCGATAGTGGCGTGCAGCAGCTCCAGGACCTTATTGCCGACGTCGAGCAGAATCCCAAGCGTGCCAAGGACGGCCGGTTGGTCACCGGGGCGGCGTTCGTCAGTGGTATTTTCACCCCGCTTTACGACAACGAATCGTGGCCTGTCCTGACGCAAGCCCTGACAGCCGCGTTCAAGGGCGACGTGTCGCTCATGCTTCGGATCGCCGACTTCGGCGCAGACCGGGACCCGAACGGCACCTACACGTCGAACACCCAGTTCGCGTTCAACGCCATCAACTGCCTTGACTACCCCATGGTGACGGACACACCCGGGATGCGCGCCGAGGAAGCCCGGCTGAAGCAGATCTCCCCGACCTTCGGTTACTACTTCGCCTACGGTGGCATCAACTGCAAGGATTGGCCCTACAAGCCTGTGCACTCGCCGGCTCCCGTGAAATACACGGGCTCGGCGCCGGTTGTGGTTATTGGCACCACCGGGGACCCCGCGACGCCTGTCGCCTGGGCTGGTTCGTTGCGGAAACAACTCAGCAACGCTTCCCTTGTGACATGGAAGGGCGAAGGCCACACCGCCTACGGCCGCTCGAACCAGTGCGTTTCCGATGCCGTGGACAACTACTTCGTGGACGGAAAGGCCCCCTCGGACGGGACCACATGCTGAGGGCTTAGGTTCGATGGCGCGGGGCGAGGTAACCCGTTGCCACAGGCCAAATGGAGCTCGTTGGCCGGATATAGTCGCCAGAGCCCGTGGTGTGGAGCCGCGGAGACGCAGGTGAGGAGCCCACCATGCCGGTACGCCTCAGCGAATTCCGGTGGTGCGCCTGCCAAGGCAACAACTGTGTGGCGCGGGTTCCAGGGGAAAAGTGGTAGATCGTTGCGGCGCGCTACAGCCGTGCCGCGCGGGGCTCGAGCAGAGCGGGAAGGTCCTTAACCGAGGGTACGACGGCGGTGGCGCCGGCCGCGCGCAATGCCGCCTCGGAGTGGAAGCCGGTGAGAACGCCGACGACGGCGGAGGCGCCGGAGCGGACGCCTGACAACATATCCGAACTTGTGTCGCCCACTACGACGACCTCGCGAACATCATCCAGGTCAAGCGCCAGCACGGCGGTAAGGATCATGTCCGGGTAAGGGCGGCCGCGGCCGGCGTCGGCGGGGCACAGGCTGAGATCCGCCTTGCCCATCCAGCCCAAGGACTCGAGCACCACGTTTTGGGTGTGCCGGCCGAAGCCCGTAGCCAGGCACACCTTCACGCCCGAGTCCCGCAGCCAGTCGATGGTTTCCTCGGCACCTGGGATTGCCCGGACACCGCCGTCGGCAATTAGATCGTCATAGGCGCGTTCGAAGGCCTTGTTGGCGCGCTCAGCCTGATGCACTTCCTCAAAAAGGTGGCTGAAAACGGTCAATTTGGAAACGCCCATGGTGTCCCGGGCGTAGCCAAGCATGCTTTCGAAACGGGGCGAACCGGGCTCGACGCCGGTCTCCTGCAGCGCGCGGGACATCGCTAGATCGGCACGGCCATCATCGGTAATCGTGGTTCCCACCATGTCCAGGACAGCAAGCCGGAGCCGCTGGGGGCGGTGGGCCCCGGCGTCGTCCGCGTTGATCCTCTTGCTGCTGTCCATGCTCATGGGGCCCCTTTGCTGGTTGATGGCCAAAATCGTGTGGCCAGGTTAGTTCGCCCAGCTTGCCCCCGGTCCGCGACGATGGCCTGAACCCGGCGCGACGAGCGGGTGAATTCCGCGCCAACGCCGCCGAGGGAGCCCCTCGCCGGGCTGTTTTGACCCGGACGAGGTGACTCTATTACAGTTGTATCTTGCGTGATTCAGCCGGTATCCGGCCGATAACGCGGTGCTTCCTTAGCTCAGTCGGTAGAGCGTTTCACTCGTAATGAAAAGGTCATCAGTTCGATTCTGATAGGAAGCTCTGACAAAAAGAGCCCCGCCATTCCGAGGATTTGGCGGGGCTTGCTTTTTCCATTCGAAGTTCGGGGCCCTCCTATGGCCCTCTTTGCGGGAGGCCATCCGCGCGACAACAACGGCCGGTGGATGGTTCCGCAGACTCCACCGTTCGTCCAGCCTGACAACGCTGCGGGATGCACGCCGGGCCATCACCGAAGCGAAAGCGGCTCTGGACCGCGCCGCCCGCTGATCAACTGACCGTGCTGTTACTGTGAACCATCCGCTGACGCAAAGGGGGATGTCATGCAGCTACGAGGCGCCGCTGTCCTCGCCGTCATCATGCTGTGCCTGTCCGGCTGCGCGCCTTGGCTGCCCACGAGCCAACCCAGGACCGCCCCCAGCCCAGATACGCCAGGGCCTTCGGGGAAGTTCCCCGTCACCGGTCAGCCCTCCGCGGCGTTCTGCGAGAACGCCGGAACCTACCTGGCCAAGTTCCCCGACCTCCCGCTGTACAAGCCCCAACCCGAGTCGCTGGACGCCAGTGGGTTCCTCAGTTGCATGTACACCGCGGCCAAGGGTGATTTCTATAAGCCGCGGGTCATCCTGGAGACGGATGGACTGAAGAATGACGCGGACCGGGCCGCCTTCACCGAACTCTGTGATGACGGAAAGCTGGGACCCGGCACCGTCAGGGTCACTGCTGATTGGGTCAAAAGCCACGGCTGGTCCGCGTGGATAGCAGCTCACGACAGCTCCTTTAGCGAGGCCGTCCTCTGCACCCACGACCACTTCTATCAGGCGTCGGTGACCTACGTCCCCGGCGCCACCGCCGACGATGCCCTGGCCACCATTATGGCCGCGATCAACTGAGCTGGTCGATTGTCTGCCGGCTGAGCTGGGTGTGGGCAAATTAAGAGAACTCGGGCTTCGCCCCTCGCCCTTCGCTTCCCAGGGGTGTCTCCCGTAACGAGGGGTTGATTGTTGGCGTCGTGTGCCGACACCTTCTTGTTTGACGTAGGGCCCCCTTTGGGGCCCTCTTTGAAAAGTGACGCGCCGTGCCCGTCGATCAATAGCCCCGCTGCACTGGCCTGGCCGCCCCCCAAATTGTGGACAGGCCAGTGCGGGGCTTCCGGTCGCGGCCGGAAGTTTTGTGACCGCGTCTCGTGCTTTGCGATAAGCTCCGGGGCGCGGGTCAGGATGCAAGTTGTACAAGGAACTTCTTTTCATGGACTATGGCGCTGCCCGGGAACGGGCCAGAACCGCAGAGCTAAATCTGAACCTCACCGAACCGGTGACCTTGCAGTCCACGCACCGACATCTCGAAAAGCTCCGGGGGCGCGAGATCGTCATTCAGCCCATGGATGGTCCCATTGTGGACAAGGCGTGCGGACTGTGGTTCGGACTTGACGATATGGATCTGATTCTCCACGCGCGTGCGGCATCGGATATGCACAGGCAGCAGATCGTGCTGCACGAGTTTGCCCACATGATCCTGCGCCACCAACAAGAAGAAGTTTCGCACGAGTACGCTGCCAAGTTTTTCCCGGACCTTGACCCTGACCGGGTCGTCAAGGCTCTTAAGCGGACCGATTTCTTGGATGAGTTCGAAGTGACTGCCGAGTTGCTTGCCGACAGGTTGGCTGCCAGGATCCGCCGGTCACAGCCCTCCGACAGCCAGCCGGCCCGCTTCGGGGATGTGTTCGGATGATCCAGATCATCATGGCAGGAGCATTGATGCTCCTGGCGATCGCCCGCGTCCCCGCCATGGCCAGGAACGGCAAAGACACCGTCTTCTACGCCGCCGTCTGTGAAACAGGCGCGATGATCCTCATCGACCCGGACGTCTACCTCGCGACCGACAAACTCCTGGGCGGGGTGAACCTGGTCAAACTGATCAACAGCATCCTGATGGTCCTCGGCCTATGGTTCTTACGCTCCGCTGTGCTGAACGCCATCTCCCCGAAGTACGCAAACCGAAACATCTGGGCGCGCCGCCTTCCTCTACTGGCAACGGTCACCTTGCAGGTCCTGTTCTTCTTCCTGACAGGCTTTCTGCCGTCAACGGCGACCTGGGGCCAATACCATTACATGCTGACGGCCGTTTTGTTTTCGCTGATGGTTATCAGCTTCGTCGGCTGGTCCTGCGACGAAGTCGCCTTGGCTTGCATCCGGTTCATTCCAAGAATGCGACGGTCCTTCAAGGTCGGATTCTCCATGGTGGGTCTGGGGTGCGCCGTCAGCGTCTTCACCGTCATCAACATGGCCGTTGAAGTTCTGCGCACCGCCGGGTTCCTCGCCGTTCTCGGCCCCCACGATTTCACCCCCCAGCCCTTTGCTGTGTACGAACTGTTCGCGATCGTCCTGGTCGGTGTCGGGCTCACGATTCCCGCTGTTGCCGGTCGCGGCGCCCGAAAACGCCAAAGGAACCGCATCCGGCAGATCATCTCGACTGTTGAGCCCATTCGTAAAAAGGCGCTGGCACACTCAAGGATGAACCAGGTCTTGGAGACTGACACCAATGCCAGCGATCAGGACCGCCTGCATCGCATGATCGTGGAAGTCTGGGACGCAGAGCTTGCCGTAGGGACCGGACCATCGGCTCTGACTGACGAGGAGCGGAGCTACCTGCTCGCCGTTGAAACCGAACTCGACAGCCTGGAACGAATCTAGCGAAACTGAGTCTTCCTACCCACCCGACACGTCGGTCAGTGCCCGAAGGTGAGGATCTGTTCGGCATCTACCGCAACATGGTCCTGTATGACTTCCAGAAAGAATTCCATTCCGGCTTCTTCGTCTCCTACTACCGCAACTTCACCATCCCCTCGACGGCCAGAACTTTGGCGGCACGTGGGGAAATGAAGCACCGACCCATGAAGCGGTCCTACGACACAGCCATCGTCATTCACGAGATCATCACCGGCGGCTTCGACAGCGATCGCGGCCAGGCCATGGTTGACCTTCTGCGCCGCGTCCACACAGGTGTGCCGGGAACGAGCGAAGATTTCATGTACGTTCTCATGACGCTCCTTGTGCTGCCGCTGCGTTGGATCGAGAAGCATGGCTGGCACAAGCTCACTCCCCTGGAGGAAAGTGCTGCCGTTGCCTTCTATGCGGAACTGGGACGCCGTATGGGTCTTGCCGACCCGGCCCCGGAAACTCTGGCGGCCGCGGGGCGCTTGCTGGACGAGGACGAGGACCGCAAGCTTGCCTCTAGCCCGGAGGGCAAAATGCTGCTGGAGTCGACGGTTGAGGCCATCAAAATCCGGCTCCCTAAGCCCCTGCAGCCCATGACCGTCAGGGTGCTGGCACTCATGATGGACAAGCCTCAGGTCACGATTGCCCTTGGGCTCAAGCGCTCCCCTAAATTGCTGCAGCTGATCTTCAACGCCGTCGTCCGGGCACGCGCCCTACGAGCACGGATGCAGCCTCTGCCTACCAACCCGGCCTTCGTCCCCGGCAAGATCGCCGTATCGGTCTACCCGAGCGGCTACACTCTGGATCAGATCGGGCCGCCCCAAAGCTAGACATAGAACTCCGGCTGTCCCTTCCCGGACCTCGAGAAAGACTCAGGTCCGGGAAACGCGCTCAGCGATCATGCGTTGAATCTCTTCCTCGGGAGGGCATTCCTGATTGTCGATAGGGCACTGCCTCGACCCCATTGGTGCCCCCATCTGTTCGACCGTCTCGACGCACATCGTGCAAATGTTCTCGAGCTCGGTCTTGAGGTTCGGTTCCTCCTCGACGTAGCCGCAGAGGGCCTTCCGCCAGTCCAGGTCCCGACAGCAAACCAGGTGGGTGAGTTCCTCAGGGTTATCGCTCAATTTGTACTTGGCTTCCCACGCCGGAACGCGGGTCTTTTCAGCGACAGCAGCGTCGTCGGTGGCCTTTGAATTGTTTGTTGCTGTTTCAGGCATTGTCCCCCCATTTTTGCTGCGTTAGACAGGAGAATACGCGCTGTTGCCGGCCTCCGTCTGCCAAGGCTGTGCAGAAGGCCTCGAAACGATTGGCTGCCCGGCGCGCCGAGCCCTGTGGCATTCAGACGACAGGATAGAAAAGACGGGCGGGAGTTTCCGGCTTCCGCTAGTCGTCCCGCTTTCCACGGGACAGACTTCCCGAGCCACCGAACACTTGAGGGTTATGAACTTCCGCAATCGCCTCGCCCTGCCCGCCGCTTTTCTCCTTGCTGCATTCGCCCTCGCAGGATGTCAGCAGGAAACCCACTCGGTCGGAGCGATGACCGGGTCCGCGTCGCCGGCAGTTGCCCAGGCTGCCGGGGCCGGTCCAGGGGCCATCCCCTCTGGTGGGGCCGCCCCCTCTGGTGGGGCCGCCCCCTCTGCTGTGGCCGCCGCAGCCGTTAAGTCCGTTCACTCCCCCGGCATTGTCACTGCCGACGAGGAGCTTGCCGCCGGACAGTGCTCCGCCAGAGCGGTCGACGCCGCTGCCGGCGAGTACCTCCCGGACCCCGCCTGCACTCCCGGGGCCGCAGATCCGGCGGTAACCCAAGAGAACATCGACTCCACGATTTGCATGAGCGGCTATACGGCCACGGTGCGACCGCCCGCTTCGAACACGGACAAGGTGAAGGCCGAGAGCTTGCGGGAGTATGGCCAGACCGCGGCAAAGACCACGGAATACGATCACCTCATCAGCCTTGAGCTCGGTGGCACCAACTCCGTGTCGAATCTGTGGCCCGAGCCGAACAAGGCGAGCGCCACGGGCACCACGAACCCGAAGGACGCGGTAGAGAACACGCTGCACAAAGCCGTCTGCACTCACAGGGTCACCCTGTCAGCTGCACAGAAGGCTATCGCCCACAATTGGGTCACCGCAGTCACAGACCTCGGTTTATAGCGGCGCGAGGCGCTCATCGCAGAGTAGAAGCAGGGTTTCTCAGCCCTTCACAATGGACATCGGCAAACCGCCCCCTTGCTCGGAAGGCTCGATGCTTTCGAGCTGCCATCCATCCGCCGATGGCAGGAACGTCGCGGTTTCCGGCAAGGAATAGCCTGACGGCACGTTGCTGGGCCCATTTGCTGTTGAGGCGAGGTATTGCTCGGTCTTTTCCTTGAAATGGACGATTGCCATCGAACCCGTCCCCTCGACGGACTCCACCGTCACCGTCGTCGAAAAGGACGTGTACCAGAAACCTGCTGACTTCAATCTGGCCTTCGAACGCTCCACCACCGGCAGGTCCCGAGCTCGCTTGGTCCGGTAAGTGGCCGTCGTCTGCCCCTCGGGGAGTCGCGGGGCGGGCGGAGTGTCAAGAACTGCGCCGTTGCGGTCCTCGACGGCGCTCTGGATGATGGCCGAAAGTGCGGCCGACGACGGGATAGCCACCGAGGGGATCGGCCCGGGCTCGAGCGAGCCGGCGGGCGTTTGACAGCCGGAGAGGACCAAACCAAGGAGCACGGCGACGGCTGCCGAAGCGCGTGGATTCTTCAACCTTGGTCCCCTCGCTGTGGTTGTCCTCACAGCCTCCACTGAACGCCGCAGACAGTCAACTGTGGGCACGGTCTGGGAGCTTGACCAGCGGCCCAGCCGCGCCGGACTTGAAATCCAATCCCGAAGCATGCTTAGTATGAGTAACGGCCGGATTGATCGGCTGCCGAACCAGAGGAGGAAACACCATGGGACTAGGCGACAAGATTGAGAACGCTGCTGAGAAGGCTGGCGGCAAGGGCAAGGAAGCTGCCGGCGACGTCACGGGCGATGACCGCCTGAAGGCGGAAGGCAAGGCCGACCAAGCCAAGGGCGATTTGAAGCAGGCCGGCGAGAAGGTCAAGGACGCCTTCAAAAAGGACTGACTTGACCCGTATGGCGAAGGGCGCATCCCAATCGGGTGCGCCCTTCGCTATTCCCGCAAAGTGATGGACTGCGGGCAACTTCGAAGAGTAGTCTAACCTGCACCGGTCACTAGCCGATCCGGGCTGCGTCAGTGGGGTCGCAGTGGAATCACATCTGGGGGATTTGATGACGACGCTGGTCCAACCCGAGGACGAACTAGACATTCCCGTCGGCGCGAACGCCTTTGCCGTTGCGAACGCCGTCTCCGACGCGGACTGCGGTGGAGAGTGGTTCAGCACGGAACATAAAAACGTCAGGGTTGAGGACACGGGCGAAGGGATCATCCGGATCACTTTGCGCCCAGGCGGCCGCATCACCGCAGAGGACGGAGTGCTCGTCCAGGAGCAGTACCTGGCGCTGACGGGCGGAGCGGGCGCCGCGGTGCTTCTTCAGGTGATCGGCGTCGAATCTGTCAGCCGCGACGCGGTCCGATTCTTCAGTGAAGCCTCGACCATCACGGCCTTTGCAATCCTGGGCAGTACACCGGTGGACCGTGTCATTGCCCACGGCAGGCGCGGCCTCCCCGCACCCCAGTGCCCCACCCAGTATTTCTCCGACGAACACCTTGCCTTGGGGTGGTTGCGCACCCTGCGCGACGAGCGCGTCCCAAAGGGCTAAGAGGTCCGGACGCCATCCGGCTGCCGGACTGATGCCGCAAAATACCGCACCAGCACGGCAGCCGAGCAGCCTAGGCGCCGCCGGTGTGGACGACGAGCTCGTCGTACTTTCCGGCGAGGACGTCTTCGAAGTACACGGCCGAGCCGAGGGTTGCTGACACGTAAAGCGCCCGCACTGTCGCCAGTGCCGCTGTGGCCTCCTCGACTCCGACCCTGGGAGCCTTTCCTGAACGGATCGATTCCACGACATCTGCGTACTGCTTTTGGTGTGCGGTCTGCAGGTCGTCCGCTCCGTCCATATTGGCCGAGGCATCATGGGCCCCGACCTCAAGTTCGGACTGGTTCCCGGCCCCGGCCATGCCGTAGGAAGATCCTCCTTCAGGCGCGTTGTCGGCCGCGTGGAAATACTGCAGCCGGTCGTTGTCGACAACGGCCGAGCCTTTTTCGCCATGGACCTGGATTCGGGCGGTGAGTCCCGGATAGGCCGCGGTGGTGCAGTGGATCACTGCCAGGGCGCCTGAGGCAAAACGGACCGTGGCCACCGCGGTGTCCTCCACTTCGATGCGCTCGTGGGCAAGGAGCGCGGTGTGGGCTTGGATCTGTACGGGGGTTCCGAGGAACCAAAGAAGCAGATCCACGCTGTGAACGCCTTGATTCATGACCGCGCCACCGCCGTCGAGCTCCCACGTGCCCCGCCACTGGCCGGAGTCGTAGTAGTTCTGGCCGCGCCACCAAGCCAGGGACGCGACTCCCGAGGTGATCCTGCCGAAGCGGCCCGACCGTACCGCGCGGGCCACTGCGACGCTGGCCGGATCGAAGCGGTGCTGGCTGATCACCGAGATGACCTGCCCTGTCGCGGCGGCCGCCGCATCCGCAACGCGCCTGGCGCTGGGCAAGTCCACATCGATGGGCTTCTCGATAATGACGTGCTTGCCGGCGTTCAGGGCCTCGACTGCCAGGTCGGCGTGCAGGCCACTGGGCGTGCAGACTGCGACAAGGTCGATCTGCGTGTCTTTGAGTGCATCAGCCAGCGACGAGTAGGCCGCCGGACGCGGCTTTTGCAGGTCCTTCTCTACCGAGTCGGCCAAGGAAATCGCCGCCGTCTCGATCGTGTCAACGAGGGCGACGAGCTCCAGATCCTCGTTGTTGGTGATGACTTGGGCGTGCTGGCGGCCGATGACTCCGCAGCCGACGACGGCGGTCCTCAGCTTACGCTTGGCCTGGGTTGCTGTGTTCAATGCGGTCATTTGGTACCAACTCCGGCTTCAGCGAGGAGGCGGTTGAAGGCGCGGCCCGCCACTCCGAACGCCGCGGGTCCGGAGAATCCTCCGAGGTGGTGGGTGTTTGCCAGGTGGGGCTCCAAGGAGGCGAAGCCCTCGAAGCCGTCCTCCTTCAATGCGTTGATGGTTTCGCGGAGCTGGCCGTCGCCCTCCCCCGCCGGCATCACCAGGCTGTCGTCCGCCCGGGCATCCTTGACCTGGAGATATTCGAGGTAAGGGCGGAGCATGCGGTATGCATCGCTGAAGGGTTTGACGCCCACCTGGACGAAGTTCGCGGCGTCCCAGGCAACCCGCAGCGCCGGGGAATTGACGGTCGTCATGATGTCCAGGACGCGTTCAGGCGTGTCGCCGTAGATGTCCTTTTCATTTTCGTGGAGGAGTACGACGTCGTGAGCCTGGGCCTCCGCGGCCAAGGCACGCATGCGCACCATGACGGCGTCGCGGATGTCTTCGGCGCTGACGCCTTCTTCCCGGTAGAAGGAGAAGATCCGGATGTAGCGGGTGCCGAGGACCTTGGCGGCCCGGATGGCCGCGTGCAGGCGGTCCACCTCGAAGGCGACGGGTGTGCTGATGTCGACCTTGCCGATGGGAGAGGCGATGGCGGACACGCCCATGTTTTGCCCGCGCAGGATCTGGTCCAACCGGGCGAGGTCCTTTTCGGACAGCTCCACGATATTGGTGTCCCAAGCGCTGCGGACTTCGATGTGGTTGGCGCCCAAGGCCTGCAGAACTGCGACCTGGATGAGCGGGTCCGGGCTTATTTCGTCGCCGAATCCAGAGAGGGTCCACTGGGTTTGCTTGACGGTCACGTCGTTTGCTCCTAGAGGTAATTCGTCGGGTGGCAGCCGGTCAGGCTGGCCTACTTGACACCGCCGGCGGTCATGCCGCCGACGAGGAAACGCTGGAAGATGAGGTAGAGGATGACCACCGGGGCTGCGCACACCAAGGATGCGGCCATCATTTGTCCGTAAAGGGGCAACGCCCCGCCTTCGGCGGAGGAACCGAAGATCTGCAGCACAACGGCAACGGTCTGGGTGTTTGGACGGGTCAGGACCGAGGCGAACATGACATCATTCCAGCCGAGCAGGAAGGAAAAGACGCCCGAGACCACCAAGCCCGGCCAGCTGAGCGGGAAGATAATCCGGAAAAGAACCCCGAGCGAGGAGGAGCCGTCAATGCGGGCTGCTTCCTCGAGTTCCTTGGGCAACCCCCGCAAGTAGGTGACCATGACCCAGGTGGAAAACGGCAGCGCAAAGGTCAGGTACGCGAGGAAAAGGCCCCAGTAGGTGCCAATGACCGTGATTCCCAGATAGTTGCCTGCCGAGGCGAAGAGCACAAACACCGGGAGCAGCAGCAAGCCGCCCGGAACACTTTGCAACCCTATGAGGCCGCGCAGAATGCTAAGCCGGCCCACGAACTCGAACCGGACCAGCACGTAGGCGGTGATGATGCCCAACAAGGAGGAAACGACGGCGACCGCCCCGGCGATCATGACGCTGTTGATCAGCCCGTTGCCCAGCGGCAGGGTGCGCCAGATCTTGGAGTAATTGTCCAGGGTGAATTCGGTCGGGAAGAATGCTCCCCTGGCCACTTCCACATCGGAGTTCATGGAAGAGAACACGATGTACAGCAAGGGAATCGCGACCATGGCGCACAGCACAATGGTGCCTCCGACCAGCAGGGGTGCAGGGAGCAGCCGGTAGACCGCGGCAGTCTGCCGCCCGGTCTTGCGGGCGGCACTTCCAGTGCGAAGCGCCGGCGAGGTCTCCAGCGGGACGTCCAGAACGACGTCGGGGGCCTGGTTGTTGCTCATTTCTTGCCTCCCGCGTCGGTTCCGGTGTCGAGTCGAACGGCCTTCAAATAGAAGTAGAGCGGGAGGGCGATCAGCAAAAGCGAAATCAGTGCCATCGCCGCGCCCATCCCGAACCGAAGGCTCGTGAAACTCATGCTGTATACGAGGGTCGGCAGCACTTGCACGTCAAAAGGAGCCGGGACGCCGAACAGCAGAAAGGCGAGCGAGAAGTTATTCATGTGATGGAGCGTAGCGATCAGGCAGGCCAGGGCGACCGGTCCGCGCAAATAGGGGAAGATCACGTAGCGCAGCTTCGTCCACCAGAGGGCGCCGTCAATGGCAGCGGCCTCATGGACTTCCTGGTCAACGGATTGCAGCCCCGACAATGCCATGAGGTAGATGAACGGCCACGCCGCCCATACCTCAACCAGGATCAATACCCAGAAGCTGGCCGGACCGGTGAGCCATTGGCCGGCAGGCAATCCGAGCCCGGTCAGCACCTTGTTGACGATACCGTCGTGCTGGAGCATGGTGCGCCAGAAGCTTCCCACTACGAACGACGGAAGCACGTAGGGAACCAGGAACAGCGAGCGCACCAGCGACCTGCCGCGATAGGCGTTCTGGGTCGCCAGTGCGGCGTAGACACCGATCGGCACCGTGATGAGGGTGGCGATCACCGAGAAACCTACGCTGTTGCCGAAGGCGTGGACCAGGTCGGTGGAGGTGAACGCTTCGATGAAGTTGTTCAGTCCCACGAAGGGGGCGCTGATCCACTTGCGGATGGTGTACTGATCGAGCTGAAGCATCGCGATGTAGATGCCCAGGATCAGGGGGACGATGATGATCAGGCCGATCAGGAGCGCACCCGGGGTGAGCATCCACAGGGGCCGGTTTTGTTCGCTAACAGTCCGCCGGCGCTTGGCGGACGGTTGCCCGCCAAGCCCCGGGGCGCGCCGCAGTGCGGCGTCTTTTTTCACCGTGATGCTCACTTGTTTGCCGACGCCCTGTCGAGGGAGGCCTGTGCGTCCTTCTGGGCTTTAGCCAGCGAAGCCTTGAGGGTGGTTTCGTTGATGCTGCCATTGCCGAGGTCGGGGCGGGCCTGGACGACGACATTGGTCAGTGCCAACTGAATGTCGCCCCATGCGCCGGTGAACGGCGTGGTCTTTGCCTTTGATGCCGAATCAATGATCGGCGACAACGACGGATCCGCGTCCTGGACCTTCTTGGCCGCC
This sequence comes from Arthrobacter alkaliphilus, assembly GCF_021483235.1. Classification (GTDB taxonomy): domain Bacteria; phylum Actinomycetota; class Actinomycetes; order Actinomycetales; family Micrococcaceae; genus Arthrobacter; species Arthrobacter alkaliphilus. The sequence goes on from NZ_JAKEEC010000017.1 coordinate 32,386, forward strand.
GATGCGTTCGTGGGAAGGTCCCCGAAGAGCTTGTTGTAGTTGATCTGCTCGTCGTCGCTGGTGAGCAGCTTGATGTATGCAGCCGCGAGGTCCTGGTTCTCCGAGTACTTGGCGATCACCAGGTTGTCACCGGAAATGATGGAGCTGACCGGCTGGCCACCGGACGGCGCGGAACTCTGTCCGGGCGGGACGGTCGGCATCACGGCGTAGGCGTATTTGCCCTTCACCGGTGAAGCGTCGAACGTGACCTTTGACGATGCGGTGGTCATGAGCATCATTGCGGACTTGCCCGAGGCGAAGTCGGCTGCGGCCTGGGTGTCGTTCCAGCCCACGGCGGCCGGGTTCACCACCTTGTCCTTGGTCAGCCAGCCGAAGTACGTTTCGTAGGCCTTGAGCACAGTCGGGTCATCGATGCGGGCAGTCTTTCCATCCACGAGGGGGTTTCCGGACTGGTTGGCCATGGCCCACGCGAACTTCCACGGAGTGTAGTTGTCCGCGTATCCGGTCGCGAACCCGTAGGTGGATCCCGTGGTCAGCTTCTTGGCCTGATCCAGCAGCCCATCCCAGGTGTTCGCAGGCTTGTCCAGCCCGGCATTCTTGAACATCTCGGTGTTGTAGGCAAGAACGTAGGGCCTTGAGGTGAAGGGGACGCCCACTTCGTTCTGGGCGTCGGGACCGGAAATTCCGAGTGTTGCCGGAACAAAGCGGTCGCGGCCGCCGACTTTGCTCCACATTTTTGAGTCGAACTTCACGAATGCGTCCGTTGAGTACGCGGTGGGAGTGAAGGTGGTACCCACTGCGTAGACGTCCGGACCCTGGCCTGCGACTACGGAGGTTTGAATCTTTGAGAGCTCATCGTTGGCGTTGGCGAACGTCTCGAATTTCAGGTCGGCGCCGGTCTGCTTCTTGAATGCCTCGGCAATGTGGGTCTGCCAAGCCTTGAACTGATCTGCCTTGTTTGTGTTGGCGCCGACGAGGACATCCAGTGTCTTGCCCTGCCCGTTGGGGGCGCCGTCGCTCGCACTTGTCGAACTGGCATCGGCACCGCAGCCGGTTACGCCCAGTGCTCCCAGCGAAACGAGAACGGCTGCGCCAATTAGTCGCGTCCTTGTGTTGTTCATGTCTTCTTAGTGCTCCTCGTTGAGTCGCCCCGAGATCTTCCGGGGGAAACCGGCCCGATAGACCGGATGTTAGCTGGAACACTATGCCAGTTGCTGCAACAAGTGCAACGGTTGCCATAAATTGCCATTCTTGTCTTGCGGGGGTTGGTCTGTCACAGATGGGAAGGGGCCTCTGAGATGAGAGAAGATGGACTCTCAGTACGCACAGCGGGCCGCAAGGGGGCAGCATATGAGCATAGGCGAGGCCAGCATTGGAGCCAGCCCCCTGGGGCGGGGACCGACTATCAGGGATGTCGCCGCCCTCAGCGGCGTGGCCGCCTCCACGGTCTCGCGGGCATTGACCCAGCCGCATCGCGTCAACCAAGCAACCAGGGAACGCATCGAAGCGGCTGCCAACGAACTGGGATACGTGCCCTCCGCACATCTACGGAGCACCGGCCCGGGCAGGTCCGGAGCCGTCGCCGTCCTGGTCCCGGATATCACGAATCCGTACTTTTTTGACTTCATCCGCAGCACCCAGCACCAACTCAAAACTGCCGGCTACACCCAGCTGCTCGTCGACACCGAAGAAGATGTCGAACTGGAAGCTACCTACTTGGACGAGTTCCGGAGCTCCGCCGTCGGCTTCATCCTTCCCGCGACCCGCCTCACCGACGAACAGCTCATCAGCGCCGCCGCCAAAACCCCCTTGGTGGCCATCAACCGCAGCACCCCGGGCGTCCCCAGCGTTGTCATCGATACCCCTTCTGGCGTGCAGCAGGCCATGGAGCATCTGTTCTCGCTCGGCCACCGGGACATCGCCTATCTCGCGGGGCCGCCGAATTCCTGGTCGGACGGCCGGCGATGGGACGCATTGCAGGAGAGAGCCGAGTTACTCGGCATCACCATCCGGCGCCTTGGACCCTATCACCCGAGCACGCGGTCGGGGGCCGCTGCCGCCGACACCTTGCTCAACAGCGGCGCAACCGCCTGCATTGCGTTCAACGACCTGGTCGCCATCGGAGTCCTCGTCCGGCTGAGGGAACGCGGCATCGACGTCCCGGATGAAATGAGCGTCGTAGGGTGCGATGACATTTTCGGAGCCGATTTCTGCCAACCGCCCCTGACCACCCTCGCCGCGCCGATCGACCAGGCGGGGCGGGTCGCCACGGACATGCTCGTCAGCAGGCTGCGGCCAGGCCGCGCGCAGCTGCGCATGAAAGCTGAGCTCCCCACCCATCTGACGATCCGCGCCTCCACCGGCCCACCCCTCCGGCCCGCGAGGTGACCCCTCCGGCCCCCTCTTGAACAACGCGGGGTCACTTACGGCCTATGTGGCGCCGCTGGATGGGCCGTAAGTGACCCCGCGATGCTGATACACGCAAGAAGGCCCCGCACCTATTAGGTGCGAGGCCTTCCCCAAACGAACTATGCGAAGTCTGAGACTGCCGGGTCCGGTCCGATCCGGCCTTCGGCGCCGCGGTCCAAGCCGTTGATAGCCTCGATGTCGGCGTCGTCCAGCGTGACGCCGAGGGCCGCGAAGTTCTCCTGGATCCGGGACTCAGTTACCGACTTGGGGATCACGACGTTGCCGATCGCCAGGTGCCAGGCAATAACCACCTGCGCCGGGGTGGCGTCGTGCTTGGCGGCAATCCGGGCGATGGTGGCGTCCTCAAGGAGCTCGCCGCCCTGGCCAAGAGGCGACCAGGCCTGGGTCAGGATGCCGCGGGCAGCGCCGAACTCGCGGAGTTCGGCCTGGTTGAAGAACGGGTGCAGCTCGATCTGGTGGATGGCAGGAACCACACCGGTCTCGTCGATCAGCCGCTGCAGGCCCTCCTTGCTGAAGTTGGAGACGCCGATGGACTTGACGCGGCCGCGCTTCTGCAGCTCGATGAGCGCCTTCCAGGTGTCCACGAACTTGTCCTGCTTGGGCTGCATCCAGTGGATCAGGTACAGGTCAAGGGTTTCCAAGCCAAGCCGGTTCATGGACTCTTCGAAAGCCGCGAGCGTGGACTCGTAGCCCTGGTCCGCGTTCCACAGCTTGGTGGTGATGAAGATTTCCTCGGCCTTGAGGCCCGAGGACGCGATGGCGCGTCCCACGCCGGCTTCGTTGCCGTAGATCTTGGCGGTATCGATGTGGCGGTAGCCGGCATCGAAGGCCTGACGCACTACTTTTTCGGCTACATCGTCCTCAACCTGCCACACCCCGTAGCCGAGCTGGGGGATGGAGTTGCCGTCATTAAAAGTAAGGTTCGGTGACGAAGTCATGGCTCCCATCCTGCCAGCGTCCACCAAGGATGGCTACGGATTCCGCGCCTCTAAGCTAGCCGCTTAATAGTTGTCACGAGGGAATAGACGCGTCTGCACCTAACCGGTGGCGCTATGAGGCGGCAGGGGTCTCCAGCAACCGTTCAGCTTCCTCGACGTGCTCATAAACGGCTTCGGCGCGTCGTCGTACCGAAGCCGCTCCGACAGGAACGGGCCCGACGGCGAGACGCAGCATCGCGGCCGCCTCCGCCGTCGTGGCAAGCGAGTTTCCCGCTTTGGACAGGGCGCGATGCACGCTTGCCAGGGATCCGGGAATATCCAGTCCCTCACTGGGCGCACGGCGCTGCGCCTCCATGCAGATGGCACGCACCTTGGACAACAAGTCCGCCAGTTCATTTGCGATGACTACGAGCTCGCCGTATAGCTGCTCGTCCTCGACGCCTTCCAGCACTTGGTGATACCGATCGAGGCCGCGCTGAAACCGGTCGTGGGCGCGTCGCCACAGTCCTTTGCCAAGTTCGGCGTCATCCTTCCGTCCCTGCCGGACGGCCCCAAAGAACCCCAACGCGGCGCTCAGAGGTACTGGCCCGGACCGTGGTCCGGTTCTTTGCGATCCGGTTTGCCAGGTTCCGCTTCCTTGCCGGGAAGGCGGGCCCGCTGGGGCTCACCGTTCTCACCAATAACGACTCCGGGGGCAATCATGGTTCCGGGCGGGAGCTGGCGGAGCTGCAACTGGGCAACAGCGTGCTCCCGGGCAGCCTGCTGGGCAGCCATTGCGGTCTGGATTCCATGGAACAACCCCTCGAGCCAACCGACAAGCTGCGCCTGCGCGATCCGAAGCTCGGCGTCGGAAGGGGTGGCGTTTTCCGGGAACGGGAGGCTGATGCGTTCCAGCTCTTCCACGAGTTCCGGAGCGAGGCCCTCCTCCAGCTCCCTGATGGAGCGCTCGTGGATTTCAGCAAGCCGTCCGCGCGCCGCGTCGTCCAAGGGGGCACTCTTCACTTCTTCAAGGAGTTGGCGGATCATCGTGCCGATCCGCATGACCTTGGCGGGTTCATCGACGAGGTCCTGCAGGCTGGCCCGTTTCTCGGCGCCAGGCTTCCCGTCGGCTGTGGGATCCGCTTCCGATGTGCTCTGTGCCGCGCCAGCGTCCAAGGTTGTGCCCTCCACCGGGATGTCGTCAAAACTCTCGTCATTGGGTTGAGTGTCGTCCTGATCGCTCATGCTTCATACTCTCATGGGCCGCAACTCAGCTCGGCGCCGTGACCAGTAATTAGGACGCCGCCCCCAGGGGGGCACCCTATGCGGCGGTTGACCCGTTACCCCGGACGGGTTCCGACCACGCTGTTGCCGGCACCATTGGACTGCTGGACCAACCTGGCTTCGCAAAGATCCAGCCAGCGGGCCTCCGCCTCGGCGTGGAAGATCAGGGAGTCCAGGACAAGCAGCTTGGCCGTATCCGTCGCCCGCTGGTTGGCGGCCAGGTCCTTGCGGTCCTGGGTGTACCCCTGAAGTTCCCGGAGGGATACCTGACGCTGGGCATGGATGAGCGCGTGCGCGTCGGTCCCTTCCGTCGCGACAGCCAACGCCAGTTTGATGGCCAATTCGTTCCTCGGCGGCGCCCCACGCTCCACCGCAGTTGAAAACCATCGGCGGATCTCCGCGGTCCCCTCGTCTGTGATGCTGAAAAGCACGTGGCCGCGGCCGTCGTCGTCCTCTTTGCGGACCAAAGCGTCGCGATCCAGCCGGTTCAGCGTGGTGTACACCTGTCCGATGTTGAGCGGCCAGACGGATCCTGTGCGTTCCTCGAACGCCGCCCTCAGTTGGTAACCGTAGCGTGGTTTCTCGTGAAGCAATGCGAGGATGCTGTACCGGATGGACAATCGTTCTCCTTCGTACTGCCTGGTTTCCGGGCGCCGCTAGAGCAGCAGCAGGACTTTGCCCATGTGCTCGCCGGAATCGAAGTACTCGTGGGCTTCGCGGACCTGCTCCAGGGGGAACGACTTGGCCACGAACGGCTTGATCCGCCCGTCGGCCAGCATCGGCCAGACCGTTTCGCGGACCGCGTTCATGATGACACCTTTTTCGGCGACCGGCCTTGGGCGCAGCGCTGTGCCGATGATTGCCGCCCGCTTGCTGACCAGCTGGCCGAGGTTGAGTTCGCCTTTGACGCCGCCCTGCAGCCCGATCACCACCAGCCGGCCGTAGTCCGCGAGCGCTTCCACGTTCTGCTCCAGGTATTTGGCACCGACGACGTCGAGAATCACATCCGCGCCTTTTCCGCCGTTTTGTGCCTTGAGGCTTTCGGCGAAGTTTTCTTCGGCGTAATTGATGGCGATGTCGGCTCCGAGGAAGGCTTTCGCGGTTCCGACTTTCTCAGCAGTTCCGGCCGTCGTGGCTACCTTGGCACCGTAAGCTTTGGCGAGTTGGATGGCCATGGTGCCGATGCCGCCGGTGGCGCCATGGATCAGCACAGTCTCGCCGGCTTGCAGTTGTGCAGTCATGATGAGGTTCGAATACACCGTGGCGGCTACCTCAGGCAAGGACGCGGCGGTGACCAGGTCCACGCCGTCGGGCAATCGCAAGACCTGCTCTGCCGGGACAGCAACCTGCTGCGCATAGCCGCCGCCCGAAAGCAGGGCCACTACCTTGTCACCGACGGAAAACGGCTTGCTCACCTCCGGTCCAAATGCGGCGATCCTGCCGGAGACCTCAAGGCCTGGAATCTCGGACGCACCGGGTGGCGGCGGGTAGAAACCGCGGCGCTGTTGGACATCGGCCCTGTTCAGGCCGGCGGCGACGACGTCGATGAGCACCTCGCCGGGGCCGGGAACCGGGGCAGGGACGTCGCGGATATCCAGAACCTCGGGTCCGCCCGGTTCGGAGATATAGACGGCTTTCATAGCGTGCTCCCGATCTTGCTCAGTGCAATTGGCCTTTCAGACACCTTAACCGCGTCCATCGCGGCCGCAGGTTTTTGGCGCAGGCAACTCCCTATGAAACACTACTAGGCAGGGAAGGTTGTCCGAGCGGCCTAAGGAGCTGGTCTTGAAAACCAGTGTGCGGTAACCCCGCACCAAGGGTTCAAATCCCTTACCTTCCGCCAAGTTAGTGGGACCCCCGGCAAGCGAGAGCTCGCCGGGGGTTTCTTTGCGTGGGACGCCACGGCCCGGGGCGGTCTGCCTAGATGGCCACCTTCGGCGGACCATTCCGCGCCGACTAAGTTGAAATCATGAAGTTTTATTCCATCGAACCCGCAGTAGATGGCAGCAGTGGCGAACTCACCGAATATGAGCCCGGCCATGAAGGCCGACGACTTGAGAGTTTTCACATGGTTCTCGATGCATGGCTGGGTGATGACTTGGTGACGCGCACCCCAGGGTTCGCAGTCTCCCGCAATCTTGCCAACAGGCTGGCGGGTTCCGGTCTCAGTGGATTCGAATTGCGAGACATGTATGTCAGCATTTCAGTCGAAGGAACTGAGTCCTTGAGACGGAATAACACTCCGATCCCAGACCTCGTCTGGCTCTATCTAACTGGCGAACCCGGGGTGTCGGACTTTGCCGAGGACAGAGACCTGTTACTGGTCATCAGCGAAGCCGCTCTGACCGTTCTGCATGAATTCGACATTAAGCGCGCTGCAATCGAACAGTACGGCGCATAGGACCGAAACGGGAAGATCGAATCATGAAGTATTACAGAATTGATCCCATCGTCGATGCCAGACAGGGCGACATGACGGAATACACACCCGGCTTTGAGAATCGAAAACTTGAGACTTTCCACATGGTCCTAGAGGACTGGAACAGCAACGACATCGTGACAACGTCCCCTGGCTTCGCAGTCACCCGGCGGCTAGCGGACAGCTTAGCCAAGAGCGAGCTATCTGGATTTAAGCTCAAGGACATGTACCTCAGTATCTCCGAGAATGGCACCAGAGCGATAAGGGAGAAGGGGGTGCCGATCCCCGAACTTATCTGGCTGGATATAGAGGGAACGGACGAACAAACAGACTTCTTCCTCACTACGACCTACCCGCCATTAGTGGTGAGCGAGCGGGCCTTGGAAGTTCTCCGCGAGTTCAATCTGGCGAACGCAGACATCGAAGAATATACGATTCAATAAACGAAGAAACGTCAGTTATACCGACGGCGAGTGGTCGCCGCCGGTTCCGGCCACGCCGCCCCGCATGCCGCCGTCGGCGTTTTCCAGAAGCGCGGTCAAGCGCTCGACCTGGCCGGCCAGCCTGCGAATCTCCTCCTTCATAGGTTCTTCGGCGACTGTCGCGGCGGCCGCGGCTCCGGAGGAGACCTGCTCGACCAGCCACGAGGCGACCGAAGCTGTCACGACGCCCAGGACAGCGATCCCACAGACCATCAGACCGCCGGCAACACAGCGGCCCACGACCGTCACCGGGTAGTGGTCTCCGTAGCCAACGGTGGTGATAGTGACCATCGCCCACCAGATGGCATCACCAAAATTGGTGATGTTGGCGCCCGCGGCGTTCTCCTCGGCATCAAGCACTGCGAGCGCACCGCAGTACGTCAAGAGGGCGGCGGACCCTAAAACAAAGGTGAGGATGCGGCCCCGCATGGCGTTCCCGGCGGTGCGATGAAGCAGCTTCAGCAGTGTCACCAGCCGCAACAACCTCAAGGGCCGGAGGACCGGGAGGGCCAGGATCAGCAATTCGTGCAGGTTCCGCACGAACCACCGGGCCCGACGCCGCGCCAGGACGAGGCACATCGCGTAGTCCAGGGCAAAGGCCAGCCACGTGACCCAGATGATGGTGTCAACTACCGTGGATTGGGCCTCGCTGAGATTGGCGATCACCTGGAACGAATAGGCAACCAGGAACACCACCGCTGCCGCCACCATGGGCCATTCGGAAACCTGCCGCCATCGCTCTTGGGTCATTCGTCGATATTAGCCAGCTAGCACGGTGACCGCGCTCACCGGCTGACACCCGGCTGCCTCCCAGCGAACGTTCACCTCCCAGTAACCGGTACTGGCTAGGATCGAACCCATGATTAATATGATCCAGGCCATCGTTATGGGCCTGCTGCAGGGAATCACCGAGCTCTTCCCGATTTCCAGCCTCGGCCACAGCGTCATCCTCCCCAAGCTCTTCGGTTGGGGCCTGGACCAGAAGGCGCCCGAATTCCTGAACTTCCTCATCGCCACCCACCTGGCAACAGCAATTGTGCTGTTCTTCTTCTTCCTCCGGGACTGGATTGAAGTCGCCAAGGGCCTTGGCCGTTCCATCCGGGACCGGAAGATCGCTCCCTCGGACACGTATGCAAAGCTCGGCTGGCTCCTCGTGGTCGGAACCGTGCCCGCCGGAATCATCGGTTTGGTCCTCGAAAAGCCCATTCGAAACCTCTTCGGTTCGCCTCTGATCGCCGCCGCATTCCTGGTGGTTAACGGTCTCCTGCTTTTCGGTGCCGAACGCCTGCGCTCGCGCGAAAGGCAGCTCACTTCCGCGCGCCACGTCAATACAACGGCAACGGCGTCCGACGAGGAGATCGCCACTTTGTCTTGGAAGCGCGCCTTCGGAATCGGAACCGCGCAGGCCGCGGCCCTCATACCCGGGATCTCCCGCTCTGGCTCGTCCATGGCTGGCGGCCTGCTCTCCGGGCTGAACAACGAGAACGCCGCGCGCTTCAGCTTCCTGCTCGCAACGCCGATCATCGGTGCCGCGGCCGTGCTCAAGCTGCCTGAGTTGTTCACCCCCGCCATGGCCGACGAGCGCGGCGTGTTCCTGGTGGGAGCGCTGTGCGCGGGTGTGGCCGCGTGGTTCGCCACCAAGTTCCTGCTTCGCTTCTTTGAGACCCGCACCCTGACGCCGTTCGCCATCTACTCGGTGGTCGGCGGGGCGATCTACTTCGTCCTGATGCTCGTCATGGGCTAGCCTCCACCGAAACCATTGAAACTGTCAGAGGCCCCGCATAGGGTTTTGACTGTCTCCACCGACCACTCATGAAACCGCGGCAAATTCCCGCGGTAACCACACAGGAGCAATCATGCCTACGCCTGATATCACCCCCGGCTCACCTTGCTGGATCGACCTCATGACCTCGGACACTGAGAAGGCAAAGTCCTTCTACAACACCCTCTTCGGCTGGACCTACGAGACCGGGGACCAGGAAAAGTACGGCGGCTACATCACGGCCTCGAAGGACGGCAAGCTGGTGGCCGGGATTATGCAGAAGCAGGAAGACATGGGCCAGATGCCCGATGTCTGGTCCACCTACCTGCGCACTGACGACATCAAGACCACCACGGAAGCGGCCCGCGCCAACGGCGGTCAGGTCTACATGGAACCCATGGAAGTACCGGAGCAGGGAACCATGGCCATGTACGCGGATTCATCCGGAGCGTCCATCGGCGCCTGGCAGTTCGGCGAGATGAAGGGCTACGAGTTGGCTGCCGAATCAGGCGCACCCGCCTGGCACGAGCTCTTTGCCAAAGAGTACGACTCGGCAGTGTCCTTCTACCAGAACGTCTTCGGCTGGGAAACCACCGTTGTGGGCGACTCCCCTGAGTTCCGCTACACCACGCTCGGGGCGGGCGACAACGCCAAGGCAGGCATCATGGACGCCTCCGGTTTCCTTCCTGCCGAGGTGCCGTCCTACTGGGGCGTCTACTTCGCCGTGGACAAGGTCGATGACACCATCGAGCAGGCCCTCTCCCTGGGTGCCACCATCGTCCAGCCGGCCGAGGACACCCCCTACGGCCGGATGGCCAGCCTGACCGACCCGACGGGTGCGATCTTCAAACTCATCGAAAACCAGGCTGCATAAGCGCACCCCCTAGGCGCAGCCCGCAAGGTGCAGGCCGCCAGAGAGCATGCTCTCCCCACGGCACGGGGAATGGACATATTGGGATTATGTCTACTCCATGCCTCAAAGGGAGGGCATGCTCTCTCGTTTGTGCTGTCACGAATGGGCATGCCCTCCCCTGGTCCCGCCGCCACGGATGAGCATGCTCGTCCCTAGTTCCCACGAGTGGACATATCAGCGGTATGTCCACTCGTGGGAACTAGCGGGGGGCATGCTCATTTTTTCAGGGGAGCATGCTCATTCTTGGAGGGGAAGGCCGAGCATGTCCCTGGCGATTTCGTCGGCATCGCGGAGTGTCCGTTGGCCGCTGCGGTAGCTGGGACCATCGGAAGGCCGGGCCTCCGCGGCGATGGCTGTCCCCCATTGGGTGGAAGAAAGTTGCAGGCCAAGGGCGTACATCCCAGGGGTCACCGAACCGTTGGCGCCCACCAAGCGGTAGGGGTGCGGCTGGACATCCAAGCCCGAGGTCTGCACCGGCACCCCCTCGGCAGTCATCATCATCTTGGGACGCACCAAGCCGTCATCAAGCAACTGCCGCAGGAACGGAGAAACACTCATGGCCACCCGGTTCGCCGGAGACATGGCTTCAATCAGCGTCCTGGCTTCCGCCGCGTCATCATGCACCCAGGCAGACACCGCGCGGAATGCGCGCTTGGAGCGGTCAACGCTATACCGCGGATCAGGGCCCATGAAACTGACGACGCCGGCACGCGCCAGGGCGGCCAATTGTTCAGCGCGTATGGCCGGAGGTCCGCTCGCGAGTCCCTCCACGAAAGATTCGAACCAGCCCCGGAGCTCACCGACCCACGATTCGTCCGTGATGCCGCCGTCGGCCACGGCGGTCTTCAGGATCGCCCGTCCGGTATGCAAGGCACCGATCGCCATCTTCACGGGGTCTGCCTCTCCGAGGGCGGAGCGGCGGGCGTCGTCGTCCAGATACTCCACGACGGCGGCGTCGAGTTCCTTCCTTGACGCGAAGGATTGTCCGGCCAAAGGCGCCGCGAGGCCCAGCAGGTCAAGGCGGCGAGACGCCGCAACATGGGAGGAGACCAACTCCGCGACCTGGTTCTCCCATCGCCCGGGAGCATGCGCATGGGGCTGCAGCAAGTCTTCGAGAGCGGCGAGGAACTCCGTGGCATCAGAGACGGCCATCGGCTCCGCCACGACCAGCGTCGAGTAGTAAGCCCACAACGCATCCCGATGCAGGAGGGGCCAAAGATCGTGGTCGAAGCCAGGCTGGATGCCGGCTGCGGCGAAGCGTTCCACCGCGTTCTCGGTCAGATAGCGCAAGCGCACGGACTTTGGATAATAGCCGTCCAATCCTGCCTTGGCCCGGTACGGGGTGCCGCGCCTGGATCCTGCGATGATCTTCGGTTCCCGGCCAGAAGGCAGGTACTTAAGCTTTCCATGGAGGCCGCCTTCGGCGGGCACGAACCGTCCGCCGCGGCCTTCGGTCAGCTGGCCCATGACGTCGAAGAAGTTCAGCCCCATGCCCCGGACCAGGACGGTCTCGTTCTCAGGGATCAACGCCCAGTCCACGTCGGCGGGTGCGGCCGGCGGCACATACAGCAGCCCGAGTTCCGCCGCCGTGTCCCTGAACGAGCGTTGCTCCGGGTTGAGCCGGGATTCAAGGTGGCCCAGCGCAAGCACGAGGGAGTCCACGGTGAGCCGTCCGCCGTCGTCGAGTTCGACGTCGAACCCTCCGTCCGCGGGATTGCCCGGCGAATCGTTTGGCTCGCCACCGCTCCCCGGAAGACGGCGCGCAGCCACGGCGTTGCTTCGATGGAAGGTTATCTCCACACCGGCTGGGACGCGCTCCAGCAGTTCCTCAAGCGTCGATTGGAGATACCGTCCGTAAAGGGCGCGGCTGGGAAAGTCGTGGGAGGAAAGTGCGGCCAGTTCTTCCCGTTCCTCGGGGCTCAGGCCCGGTCCGCCGATGGACTGCTGCTGCGCGCGCCACTTCTCAAAGGACCCCCCGGCCAGGGGCGGTGCGAGCCGCTCGTCCTCGGGGATGAGTGTGGGGTAGAACGACTGGGTGTTCATGAGGTACAGCCGGGACTGCCCAGGCTGCCAAACGTGCCCCGGACCGGCTGGATACGGGTCCACGACGTCGATGTGCAGTGAACGCGTTTGGGTGTCCGTCGCGGCCCAATTGGCGAGCAAACGCTCCAGCACACTGGTGCCGCGGGGACCTGCCCCGATCAGCCCAACCCGAATGTTCTGCGATTTACCCACGCCCAAGCCTAACTTCTTGTGACTTGCTTCCCGCTCAGACAGTCACTCTAGGATGGGGCATGACCACCACAGCAGCTGATCAAGCGCCCGCGCCCGACAACGAAACTGCCCAGGGAACCGCAGTCGCCCCCGAACCTGTCGACGAGAACATCTGGCTCGAAGACATTCACGGCGAGGAACAGCTGGCCTGGGTGCGGGAGCAAAATGCCCGCACCGAAGACTTGCTCGACGACGCCGACTACGCCGCGTTGGAGGCCGGAATCCTGGAGGTTCTGGACTCTACGGACAAGATCGCCATGGTCAACAAACGCGGCGAGCATTACTACAACTTCTGGAAGGACCAGCAGAACCCCAAGGGCCTCTGGCGCCGGACCACCTGGGAAAGCTACCTCAGCGACGCCCCGGAATGGGACGTGTTGCTCGACGTCGACGCACTGGCCGCTGCAGAGGGCCAGGAATGGGTCTTCCACGGGGCCAACTTCCTGCGCCCGGCCGAGGGCGAACCGCACCGCATCGCCATCATCGCCCTCTCCCCCGACGGCGGCGACGCCAACCGCCACCGCGAGTTCGACGTCGAGACCCGCACCTTCGTGGACCCTGCCGCAGGCGGTTTCGACCTTTCGACCGCGAAGGGTAACGTGAGCTGGCTCGACGCCGATACCTTGTTGGTTGCCACGACCGCCGACGGCCTGCCGAAAACCAGCTCCTCCTACGCGCGCACCGGAGTGAAGCTGCGTCGCGGCCAATCCCTGGCCGAAGCAGAGCGGATCTTCGAAATCCCCGAAGACCACATGATGGCGCTCGTCGCACACGACTCCACTCCCGGATTCGAACGTACCTTCGCCGTGGACTGGATCGATTTCTTCAACCGAACCACGTCCGTGCTGCGCGACGACGCCTGGCTCACCATTGATGTGCCCACTGACGTGAACCTCAGTTCCCACCGCGAATGGCTCATGTTCCGGCCGCGGCAGGACTGGAACGTCAACGGAACCAGCTACCCCGCCGGATCCCTGCTGGCCGCCGACTTCGAGGGCTACTTGTCCGGGGCGCGCGACTTCACCGTACTTTTCACTCCGGATGAGCACACATCCCTCCAATCGTGGAGTTGGACCCGGGACTATCTCCTCCTCAACCTGTTGCACGACGTCTCTTCAGAAATCAGGGTGCTCGACCCGGCCCGCAAGGACTCAACCGGCGGATGGGCCTCGACTTTGCTGGATGCGTGCCCTCCGCTCCACGATGTGAACGCCTACGCCGTCGACGACGAGGACGAAGCAGAAGGCGACGACGCCGGCAACGACTACTGGCTCATCGCGACGGGCTTCACCACCCCCACCACGCTCATGCGCGGCACCTTGTCGCCGGGAACCGCCGGTTACACGCTCGACGCGGGCCACGACGGCGGGGTGACGAGCACACACGCGGTGGTGAAGTCCTCGCCGTCGTTCTTCAATGAGGCGGACTACGAGGTCCAGCAGCACTTCGCAACCTCGGCGGACGGCACGCGCGTGCCCTATTTCCAAGTCGCGTCCAAAGACCTGGACCTCGACGGCGAGAACCCCACCCAGCTTTCCGGCTACGGCGGATTCGAGGTCTCAAGAACGCCGGCCTACAGCGGAGCGATCGGCAGGGCCTGGCTCGAGCGCCGGAGCGAAAGCATCGCGGCCGACGGCGGCTCGGCACCGCACTCACGCGGCGGCGTCTACGTCGTGGCCAACATCCGCGGAGGCGGCGAATACGGTCCCGCCTGGCACCGCGCAGCCCTGCAGGCCAATCGGCACCGCGCGTTCGAAGACTTCGCAGCCGTGGCACGGCACCTCATCTCGCGGGGAGTCACCAGTCCGCGGCGCCTCGGCTGCGTGGGCGGCTCCAACGGCGGCCTCCTGGTGGGCAACATGCTGACCCAGTATCCGGAGTTGTTCGGGGCAATCTCCTGCGGCGTCCCGTTGCTGGACATGCGCCGTTACACCAAGCTTTCGGCCGGCTACTCCTGGATTGCCGAATACGGCGATCCAGACGTTCCGGAACAGTGGGAGTACATCCGCACCTTTTCCCCGTATCACCTGCTCCGCGACGGCGTCGACTACCCCGAGACGTTCATCTGGACTGCCACCTCCGATGACCGTGTCGGCCCGGTCCAAGCGCGGAAGATGGCGGCCCGGATGCAGGCAATGGGCATCCCGAACGTCTGGTTCCACGAAGCACTCGAAGGCGGTCACGCCGGAGCCTCGGACAACCGCCAGGCGGCCTCGCTGCAAGCCCGCAGCCAACACTTCCTGTGGAGGGCGCTTGCGGGCAAGGAGGGGTCGGGGCACTAACGCTTTCAACGATGGAGCGTCCGACGGCGGAGCGCGTCCCCCGTTTTGCACTGGATGCCCGGTTCTGCGTATCCTTGGTTGGCTAGCAATAGCAACTGGAGACGTGCCAGAGCGGCCGAATGGGCTTCACTGCTAATGAAGTGTGGGGCACAACTCCACCGGGGGTTCAAATCCCCCCGTCTCCGCGTTCGGCCCCGGTCCTCGGACCGGGGCCTTTTGCGTTCCCGGTGCCTCAGCGGCCGGTCCCGGCGGGACGATTCATGTTTTGCCTACAGCACTGCGGCTGACTTCGGCTCCGGCATGCCGGTGCAACGTGAGGCTGTCCACTGTGCTCAACAGCATCAGCGCAGCCATGGCGACGAAGGCGCCACGGTACGCCGAAGAATGGCCGCCGCCGAAGAGCGACGCATGATCGAAGAGCCGCAAGAAGAGCGCACCCACCGCAATACCGCCACCAGTGGCAAGTTGCACCAAGGTTGCTGATACGGCATTCGCCGAAGGTAGCTCTGCGGGAACGATATCCGCATACTGAACGGAGGCGTACGCCGAGAATCCGATCGAACGGAAGGCCCCGCTGGCCAGCAGCAAGGCAAAAATCAACGGCTCCGGAGTCCCTGCGGTGAGCATCGCACAGGCGACAAAGGTGACGGCCGACGCGAATGAGGCGAAGACCAACACAGGCTTGAAGCCGAACCGGCGGATGAGGGGCGTCGTGGCGGGCTTGATGCCGATGTTACCGATGAACACCGCGGCCACCATGGCTCCGGATTTCAGCGGATCCCAGCCAAAGCCGTCCTGGAACAACAGCGGCAGCAGAAATGGCACCGAGCTGATGGTCAGGCGATAGACGAACCCTCCAGTGGACGTGGCCCGGAAGGTGCGCGTGGCGAAAACCCGAAGATCGAAGAGCGGAGCCTTGGCTTTGAGCATCCACCAAGCCGCTCCAGCCAAAGCCAACGCTCCGGCCACCAGCACTGCTGCGGGAACCACCCCTGCACCGTGACCTCCAACCACTTCAAGACCCACCACGAGCGATCCGACGCCGAACGTGGTGAGTCCAAGGCCCAACCAATCGAGCCGCCTGCCAGCATCTCCTCCCTTACGTGGAACCAGCCGCAGTGCCGCGATGAACGCAGCAAACCCAAGCGGCACATTGATGAGGAAGATCCAGTGCCATGAAAGGTAGTGGGTGAAAACTCCACCGACGAGCGGCGCCAAAACGGGTGCCAGCAACCCTGGCCAGACAAGGAACGCCGTGGCGCGGAGCAGCTCCGGCTTTGGCGTGCCCCGCAGCACAACGAGAGTCCCTACCGGCACCATCATCGCCCCGCCGGCCCCCTGTGCCACCCGGCTCGCGGTCAGGATGGTGAGGTCCTGGCTGGCCGCGCACAGCACCGACGCCACAGTGAAGACGGCGATCGCCAAGCAGAAGATCCGTCGGGCGCCGAAGCGTTCTGCGAGCCAACTGCTGAGGGGAATTCCCATGGCCACGGTCACCAAGTAGGCGGTCATCGTGATGTTGACATCGGCCGAGGCTACTTTGAAGTCGGCCGCGATGCTCGGTATAGCGGTTGTCAGGACTGTTGCGTCCAGGAACTCCATAAAGAAGGTTGCCGCAACCAGCAAAGCGAGCCGTGGCTGCCACTTGGACTCGGACGGGACGTCCGGGGCTGCGCCCGTCACGCTGCTTGGCCGAGGACGAGAGGAAGGACCGGTCCTGCTCCGGCTTGCCTAAGGGCCCGGCCTGCAACAGTAAGGGTCCAGCGGCTGTCGGCCAGGTCATCGACCAGGAGGACGCCTTGGCCGCCCAGCGACGCAAGGCTCTGTCCCAGTTCCGTACCCACGGCGAGACGATCCCAGACACCGGCCAGCCGGTAGGCACTGTTGCCACCGCGCCCGCCCGTGGGTCCGCCGTGTTGGAGTTCGAGGGCGCCCAGATAGGGCATCCGGCCGATACCGGCTATGCCGCGCGCCAAGGATTCGACCAGCGCCGGCCTGTTCCTGGACGGGATGCTCACCACGGCTGCCGGACGCCCTTGGCCGCTCCACCCGGTGGATCGGCCGTCTCCGGCAGACCATTCGCGCAAGACCTGCACGCAAGCCTGCAGCATGGCAGGTTCAACTTCGCGGTCAGCCGCGCCGGCTGCAAAAACCTCACGGAGGGCACCACCCCAGCCGAGGTCGGTCAAACGCGCCAACACGCGGCCTTCCGCGAGCAATTCGTCCGGTTTGATCTTGCCTTTCACCGGCACGCCCAGCCGATCCATCCCACTGGGCCATTGAAGGCGCGGCTCCAGCGCAAGGCCCGCCCGGCGAAGCGTCTGCCCGGCGGCGTCGGCGGCGGCTGCTGCGACGTCGGCGGGGAACCACCTGCCGGCGCAGTTGTCGCAGCGGCCGCATGCACGCGCGGACTCGTCGTCCAGGACCGCGGTGATGTATTCCATGCGGCATCCAGCGGTGTCCTGGTAGATCACCATGGAATCCTGCTCGTCCACCCGGGCCTCGGCGATGCGGGCGTAGCGCTCGGCGTCGTAAGTCCACGGACGTCCCGTGGACTTCCAACCACCGCCCACGCGCTCCACCGCACCATCCACGGCCAGTACCTTCAGCAGGAGTTCCAAGGGAGTTCGCCGCAGGTCCACCCGTGCTTCGAGGGCCACGGTGGACAAGGCGGAACCTGCTTCAGCCAAGACGTTGAGTACGGCGGCCGCCTTCTCCTCAGAGGGCATCGAGGCAGTGGCAAAGTACTGCCAGATCTCGCGGTCCTCGGATCCGGGAAGAAGGAGCACGTCGGCGTTGGCGGCACCACGGCCTGCACGGCCGACCTGCTGGTAGTAAGCCACCGGAGACGAGGGAGCGCCAAGGTGGATGACGAACCCGAGATCGGGTTTGTCGAAGCCCATGCCGAGCGCCGAGGTGGCAACGAGCGCCTTCACGTCATTGTCCTTGAGGAGTTGTTCGGCACGTTCACGGTCGGCGGGGTCTGTGCGGCCGGTGTAGGACAGGACGTTGTGGCCTGCCTCGGAGAGCAGGCGGGCTGTGTCTTCGGCGGCCGAAACAGTTAGGGTATAGATGATCCCACTGCCTGGCATATCTGCCAGATGGGTCAGCAGCCAACCAAGCCGGGCGCGCGAGTCTGCGAGCTTCAAGACACCGAGCCGCAAGGACTCCCGGCCAAGCTCTCCGCGGATGGTCAGTACTCCGGCGCCGAGCTGTTCTTCAATGTCGTGAACCACCCGGGAGTTGGCCGTGGCCGTGGTGGCCAGTACGGGCACACTCGCAGGCAGTTGCTCGATGAGATCCGAGATGCGCCGATAGTCGGGACGGAAATCGTGCCCCCAGTCCGAAATGCAATGGGCCTCGTCAATCACCAGGAGGCCAGTACGGCGGATGAGCTCGGGCAACTGGTTCTCCCGGAACGACGGATTGGTGAGCCGCTCCGGCGAAACGAGGAGAACGTCCACCTCGTCAGCGGCCAGTTGTTCGCGAACGTCGTCCCACTCAAGCTGGTTGGCGGAATTGATCGCTACGGCCCGCACCCCTGCACGTGCAGCAGCCGCAACTTGGTCCCGCATGAGCGCCAGCAGCGGCGAAACGATCAGCGTGGGACCCGCGCCCCGCCGCCTCAACAGCAATGATGAAACAAAGTAGACCGCCGACTTGCCCCAGCCCGTCCGCTGCACAACCAAAGCGCGCCGTCCGGCGTCGACGAGGGCCTCAATCGCCTCATACTGGCCGTCGTGGAATTCGGCGTCCCCACTTCCCACAAGCTCCCTCAGTACTTCGAGGGCCTGCAGCCGGGTGGTGGTCTGTTCTGCTGCGAGCAGGGCAGCGTCAGGGTTGTTGGGCATGGCTTCAGTATTCCAGCAGCCGCAGACAGCCATAACCCTGAACGTCATCTATGTGGACAAGCCCTTATCCACATAGTCTGCGTCGAGGCGCAGTGACCGCGTCGCGCCACAGTAAGATTGAGCGCGTGACTAGCGAGCAGAACAAGACATTTGACCTCTCGGCTTCCTTCAAGGCCTATGACGTCCGTGGAATCGTCGGCGAATCCATCACCTCCAACATCGTGGAATCCGTCGGCGCGGCCTTCGTCGACACCCTCGGCCTCGCCGGGGAAACTGTGCTTGTTGGCGGCGACATGCGCCCGTCCTCCCCGGAGTTCATCAAGGCATTCGCCACCGGCGCTGCCCGCCGCGGCGCCAACGTCCAGCTCCTGGACCTCATTTCCACCGACGAGCTCTACTACGCTTGCGGTGCCCTCAATGCTGCCGGCGTGACCTTCACCGCGAGCCACAACCCGGCCGAGTACAACGGCATCAAGATGTCCAAGGCCGGCGCCCAGCCGATCTCCTCCGAAACAGGCCTCAAGGAGATCCAGGCCCTGGCGGAGGAGTACCTCAACAGCGGGCTCATCCCGGCCGCCGATGTACAGGGCGAGATCGGCACGCGCGATGTCCTGAAGGACTACTCGGAATACTTGCGCAGCTTGGTCGACCTGAGGGGCTCGCGTCCGCTGAAGATCGTCGTCGACGCCGGAAACGGCATGGCGGGGCTGACCACTCCCGCGGTGCTTGGCGACCAACTGCTTCCGGCGCTGCCTTTCGAGATTGTTCCCTTGTACTTTGAGCTGGACGGTTCCTTCCCCAACCACCCGGCCAACCCGCTTGAACCCGAAAACCTACGCGACCTTCAGGCGGCAGTCATCGAGCACGGTGCCGATATTGGTTTGGCGTTCGACGGTGACGCCGACCGCTGCTTCGTGATCGACGAAAAGGGCCAGCCCGTCTCGCCGTCTGCCATTACCGGGATGGTGGCCCGCCGGGAAATCGCCCGCGCACAGGCCGCAGGCGAAGAGACCCCGGTGATCATCCACAACCTGCTTACCTCGCGAGCAGTCCCGGAACTCGTGGCGGCGGATGGTGGCAAGGCCGTGCGTACACGTGTGGGGCACTCGTTCATCAAGGCTGTCATGGCCGAAGAAGGAGCCGTCTTCGGCGGCGAACACTCCGCGCACTTCTACTTCCGCGATTTCTGGAACGCCGACACCGGCATGCTTGCGGCTATGCACGTCTTGGCTGCATTGGGCGAGCAGGACGGCCCGTTGTCCGAACTTGGCCGCCAGTACGAGCCGTATGTCTCCTCGGGTGAAATCAATTCCGAAATCGAGGATAAGGCAGGAGCCATCGAGCGGGTCCGCGCAGACTTTACGGGGGAAGACGTCGACGTGGACACCATGGACGGCAGCACCTTCACCGCTCAGGACGGCAGCTGGTGGTTCAACCTTCGTCCCTCCAACACGGAGCCTTTCCTGCGCTTGAACGCCGAGGCCAAGGACGTTGCCACCATGGAAAAGATCCGGGACCGCGTCCTGGCGCTGGTCCGGTCCTAGGCGGCAGCCTCTAAGGCGGTCAGCAGCATGAACTCCCGGACCAACGGCCTCGAAAGCACCAAGGAACACGAACTCCGCGAACTGCGTGAGACCCTTGGGGCTGCATTGGCAACAGCGCAGGAGCACCTGGAGCAAAACGGCGGATTCCTGCCCTTCGCCGTCACGCTCGCCAAGGACAGCGAACTTCGGATTGTTTTCGTAACGCCCGACGAGCCGGACCACGAGGGGAACGTCGACACGGATTCGATGCTGGCAGACATCCTCGAATTGCTACGCCAAAACCGTGACGAATACAGTGCGGTGGCTATCGCCAGCGACGTCATCCTTCCGGAACACGGCTCGGACGGGATTCATGCTGCGGCTGAGCATCGCGGCGGCGGTCTCCTCGCGGCCGTTGTCCCCTACGTCCGGACCGCCGAAGGCTTCGCCTTTGAGGACGCCGAAGCCGATACCGATGAAGCCCTCCTATGGGTGGACTAGACCTTACTCCGTAAGCTTGAGGGCATGAAGATCAATGCCTTCGCGGATGTGAGCCTGCGGGCGCTCCTGGTTTTGTCGTCCGCGCCAGCAGGTGAACTCCTGACGACCCAAAACATCGCAGACGCCGTGGGGACTCCTTATCACCACGTCAGCAAGGCTATTGTTCGGCTGCGGGAGCTGGGACTCATCGACGTCGAGCGTGGGCGCAAAGGCGGATCCCGGCTCAGCGCCGCCGGCCGGCAGGCCACCGTCGGCCATGTCCTGCGGAAGCTGAACACCAGGCTCGACCCCGCCGAGTGCCAATCCGCGAATGGCGACTGCCCGCTGATTACGGAGTGCGGCCTGCGCCTGGCCTTGGCCCGAGCGAGGGAAGCCTTCTACCGGGAGCTCGACGGCGTGGCCGTGTCCTCCCTGCCGCGACCGCGGCAAATGGCGCCGGCATTCCAAGCGATCGGGCTACCCCTCGGACTTTAGGCTCCGGTCAGGTGGTTGGCAGGACCACTCCCCGGGTTCCGTCCACGAGCACACGCTGCCCGTCAACCAAGGTGCTGGTGCCCGAACCAGTACCCATGACCGCAGGAATTCCGTACTCCCTCGCGACGATCGCCGCGTGCGAGCCGAGCCCACCGGCGTCCACTACCACCGCAGCTGCCCGCTGGAACAGCGGCGTCCAGGCGGGGTTGGTGTACGGGCAGACGAGGACCTCTCCGCCGCGCAACCGTCCGAACTCGTCCGGCGCGCGGATCACCCGAACCGGCCCGGCGGCTTGGCCGCGGCTTGCTCCCGTGCCGGAGACCAAGACTCCTTCCGCCTGGCGGCCCCGGTGGCCTTGGCCAAAGAGCAAAGCCGGATCGAGCAACGGAATGCCTTCGAGCCCGCGCCGCTTCGCTGCCCGAGCCAGCACCAACGGCCGGAAACGGTCACGGAGCGAAGCCGGCAGCGCGCCGCCGTCGTCGTCTGCAATGGACTCAAGCTCCTCGAACCGCAGGTGGTAGATTCCGTCCGGCTCGTCGAGCACCCCGGCGAGCATCAGCCGGTGGCCGAGTTCCCGATAGGCCCGGCGGAGCGGCGGGATGGCCTTGGTGGCGTAGAAATGGCTGTCCTCGCGGAACGCCATGCCGGCTTGGGCGGACTCGACGGCGGTGAGGACGCTCCGCCGCAACGGCCCGAACCGGAGAGCTGGGTGGCGTTTCAATTCCGCCAGCGCATTCCCGGCTTGGTCCACCGGTTGAGGCCGCTCTCCGGACATTGCCTTGACCAGCCCAAGAACAATTTCGGGGGCGTCGGACCAGGTGGGGGAACTGCTGAGGACAACGCTTGTGGTTTCACGGTTGCCATACTCGAGTTGGAATGCCTCGAAAGCATCACGGAAAGCACGATGTTCGGGATCGTTGTCCAGTAGCTCAAGGATTTCGCGGGGACTGCACTCACGTAGCGCGCGGGACAGACCGGGATCATCCGCCGCGATGGCAGCGAGCCGTTCAAGTGCCCGGTTCGCCTGGCTCGTCCGGGTTTCCACCCCCGCGATCAGTGCAGGCGCGAGCTTGACCTTGCCAAGGAGCAGGAGCATGACACGCATTTTCAGCACCGGCACCAGGATGCCCGGCAGGTAGGAAACCCTCAAATCCGTGATTCGCTGCATCGCAGCGAAACATTCTCGGGCAAATTCGACTACGGCACCCCACCGCAGCGGACCAAGGTCCTTCACGTTCAAGCGTTCAATGCTGTCGAGGAAGAGCGGGAAACGAGGATCCTTGGTCCACGCGCCGGGCTTGAATCGGCTGGCGCGACGCAGCAAAGACACGGGCGCGCCAATCGTTCGGAAGGTCGGGTGCGGCACGGGAGGAATGAACTGCACCACTACCCCGTCCTCCTCGGGCAACAACTCCTCTGCCGCGGGAAAGACCACGCCCACGCTGCCGGCCATGGCATGCAGCATGGCGAGGAGTCCACGGCTCAACCAGCCCGATACATCCAGAGGATACGGCCGCTCATGGAACATCTCCATGAGGAACGGCCCCACCCGCCGTTGGGCGGGGTTCAGGACGGGCGGTTGGGGCGGAAGTGCGGTCATCGGCCGTGACTGCAGGAGGTATAGCGTTCCCTCCGCCGCGGCCCACTCGATGTCCTGCGGCCTGCCGAAATGTTGTTGGGCCCTGTTTCCCAGTGCGGCCAGTTCCGCCAATGCCTCCGCGGCGAGGCCGGGCTCCGCTTCCTGGGCGCCGGGGGCTTCCAGCGTGCCGCCGTCCTCTGCCGCGCTGATCACCACTTCGCGGCCGCCCGGCGTGAAGCTGCGCACCTTTCCCGCACGGTCCAGCACATAGTGCTCGGGGGTCACCCTGCCGGAGACCACCGCCTCCCCCAGCCCGGGGTTCGCATCCACCACCATCTCGTCGCGCTCTCCCGTGACCGGGTTTGCGGTGAACAGGACGCCCGCCATGACGGCGGGCACCATTTTCTGCACGACGACGGCGATGGCCACCTCGCGCGAATCGATCCCCTGCCGCCGGCGATAGGCCATGGCCCGGTCGGTCCACAAGGATGCCCAGCAGTTGACGACTGCCTTGACTACGTCATCCCCGCCCAGCACGTTGAGGTACGTGTCCTGTTGACCGGCGAACGCGGCTCCCGGAAGATCCTCCGCCGTGGCACTGGACCGGACCGCCACTGCCCCGCCGCCAAGCCTCGAATATGCGTCGAGGATCTCCTCGCGCAGCCGGCCCGGCATTTCCGTCGCGGCGAAGAGGGCCCGAAGTGCGGCGCCGCCGGTGCCGTCGCCGCCGTCGGGGGCACCGCCGTCGGGGGCTTCTTCGGATGCGGATGACAGCAGGCTGCCCAGCCTTGTGCGCACGCTCGTTTCCGCAAGGAAGGACAAGTACGCGTCCGTGGTGACCACAAAGCCCGGCGGGACCGGGAACCCTTGACGCACCAGCTCCCCCAGGGAAGCACCCTTTCCACCGGCGGCAGCCACGTCCCCCACGCCGAAATCGGCCAGGGGCGCAGTGGCCTGCCCGGTGTTCCAGAGTGCTTCCTGGGGTCCTGGCGGCGGACTGGACTCTCGTGCGTGCTCCTGCGAATCGCCCATGGCCCGGCCCCATGGAGTGAGAGAACTGCTCGTTCTCTGAAGCTACCCTCCGAGACCCGGGTGGTCTAGGCCAGGCGGGCCTTCAGTCCCTCGAGCTCGGAGATGAGCGCCGCCGGCAGGGAGTCGCCGAACTTTGCGTACCATTCCTCGATGGATGCCAACTCGGCTTCCCACTCGGCGGCGTCGACGCGGACTGCTGCCTCGACTTCGGCGGGGGTCATGTCGAGGCCTTCGAGGTCGATGGACTCGCCGGTCGGCACGAAGCCGATGGGGGTCTCGACGGCGTCGGCCTTGCCTTCGAGGCGCTCGATGGCCCACTTGAGGACGCGGGCGTTGTCGCCGAAGCCGGGCCACGCAAAACCACCCTCGGCGGTACGGCGGAACCAGTTGACCAGGAAGATCTTGGGCAAGCGCTCCGGGTTGGCTTTGGCGGACAGGTTGACCCAGTGGTTCAGGTAGTCGCCAGCGTCGTAGCCGATGAACGGCAGCATGGCCATAGGGTCGCGGCGGACAACACCGACGGCACCGGCCGCGGCAGCCGTTGTCTCGGAAGACAGCGTCGAGCCCATGAAAATGCCGTTGGACCAGTCGCGGGCCTCGGTGACCAAGGGGATGGTGGTCTTGCGGCGGCCGCCGAAGAGGATCGCGGAGAGTTCCACGCCTTCCGGGCTGAAGTATTCCTCGGCGAGCATGTCGATCTGGTCGATCGGCGTGCAGAAGCGGGAGTTCGGGTGTGCTGCGGGCTTGTCCGACTCGGGAGTCCAGGAGTTGCCCTGCCAGTCGGTCAGGTGCGCCGGAGTTTCCTCGGTCATGCCTTCCCACCAGACGCCGCCGTCATCCGTCAATGCAACGTTGGTGAAGATGCTGTTGCCCTTGGCGATGGCGCGCATGGCGTTGGGGTTGGTGCCCCAACCGGTGCCGGGAGCGACGCCGAACAGGCCGGCTTCGGGGTTGACCGCGCGGAGTTCGCCCTCCTTGCCGAAGCGCATCCAGGTGATGTCGTCTCCGAGCGTCTCCACCTTCCAGCCCTTGATGGTGGGGTCGAGAAGCGCGAGGTTGGTCTTGCCGCAAGCGGAGGGGAATGCCGCGGAGATGTAGTAGGTCTTCTGCTCAGGAGAGGTCAGCTTCAGGATGAGCATGTGCTCGGCGAGCCAGCCTTCGTCCCGGGCCATGACGGACGCGATGCGCAGGGCGTAGCACTTCTTGCCGAGGAGGGCGTTGCCGCCGTAACCGGAACCGAAGGACCAGATGGAACGCTCTTCGGGGAAGTGCACGATCCACTTGTCCGGGTTGCAGGGCCACGCCACGTCTTCCTGGCCCGGTTCCAGCGGAGCGCCCAGGGAGTGCAATGCGGGGACGAAGAAT
Organism: Arthrobacter alkaliphilus; assembly: GCF_021483235.1. Classification (GTDB taxonomy): domain Bacteria; phylum Actinomycetota; class Actinomycetes; order Actinomycetales; family Micrococcaceae; genus Arthrobacter; species Arthrobacter alkaliphilus. Next base: position 57,474 of record NZ_JAKEEC010000017.1, read on the forward strand.
GCGTCGGTCTGTGTGATGCGATCCAGGACGTCGGTGCCGATGCGGGCCATGATGCGCATCGAGGCAACAACGTAAGCGGAGTCCGTGATCTCGACGCCGAATTTCGGATCTTCGGCATCCAGGTGGCCCATGACGAACGGAATGACGTACATGGTGCGGCCGCGCATGGAGCCGGCGAACAGCCCGCGCAGCTTCTGCTTCATCTCGGCAGGTGCCATCCAGTTGTTGGTGAAGCCGGCGTCGTGTTCCTTCTCAGAGCAGATGTAGGTTTGCTCTTCCACACGGGCAACGTCCGCCGGGTCCGAGAATGCAGCGAAAGAGTTGGGGAAGAGCTCTTGGTTGAGCCTCTTCAGGGTGCCGGCCGCGACGAGTTCGTCGGTCAGCTTCTTGTTTTCCGCTTCACTGCCGTCGACCCAGTGGATGCGGTCCGGCTGTGTCAGCTCGGCAACTTCCTCCACCCAGGCCAACAGGCGTGCATGCGTAGTAGGTGCCTTCTCAAGCAACGGCAGTCGCGCCAGATCGCCCATCGTGGTTCCCTTCCTCGGGTTCAGTGGTGTGTCCTAAATGCTAGGGGTCGCGGAGTAGACCAATCCGGGTCCAGACATGGGCTCTCGAGGCCATTCAGAAGCAAAACCCCTAGAATTCAAGGATCAGCGTCCGCAACCGTTGCGATTTTGTGACGAAGGTCACATAGACCGGTCTAGTTAGACAGATTACGTTGCGTCGATTTGGCACGAGGGGGGATCTCGCGTAAAGTTTATTGAGGTTCGAGGGGGGAACGAGTTTGAAACTCTCCGGAATCATCAAGATGCGCCCATAGCTCAGCTGGATAGAGCGTCTGTCTACGGAACAGAAGGTCAGGGGTTCGAATCCCTTTGGGCGCACAAATGAAGACCCGCACCGGCCACGGTGCGGGTCTTTTTTCGTTAAGTTCCGAGTGGGTGGCTTGGGCGTGGGCCGTAGCATTTTCCCCGGTTTTGCTTCCCGACAGCCTCAAAATCAACCGAATCACCGTGTCGTAGGCGCAGTCCCCGTCCAAAGGTGGGGAAGATGCGGCGGCGACCCTTGAGTTTGGCCCGCCCCGGCTGCCGGCAGGGTCTGTCCGATTCTGCTCGCTCTTGGTTCCCGGAATGATCAAGCAGAATCCGACATCAGGCCGGGTTACGGCGGGATGGCATCATCCGTCAGGACGGTCACGCCTTCGTGACCCTGTTTGCCGCCGCCGTCGCCCTAAATGACGCGAGTCGCCGTGTCGCCGGCGCGTTCCGAATCCAAACAGGGGCAGGACGGCGCGTCAGGCTACGCACCGCCCGCCAGGGGGCACGTGGGCCGTAGCATTTTCCCCGGCTTTGCTACGCGAAAGCCTCGAAATCACGCGACTCGCCGTGTCGTCGGCGCATTCGCCGTCCAAAGATGGGGAAGACACGACGGTGGCCTTAGACGGCGACGGCCTCGCTGATGCGGCGGCGGATCCCGTCGAAGTGGCGGTTGAGCAATTCGGCGGCCGCGACCTTGTCGCCGGTTGCTACTGCCGTGTAGATGCTTTGGTGCATGGCTGCGGTGGCGACAAGATCCTCGTTGTCCGAGCCGATCTCCACATGGATCTTCCGGTAAACCTTCCAGAAAACGCCCATGAGATTGATGAGGAGCTCGTTGTTCAAGGGCTCGAACAGCCGACGGTGGAACTCGGCATCCGCGGCCGCGAAGTTCTGGCCGGTGTGGGCGAGCTCCTCCATCTGCTTGACCGCTTCTTCGATCAAGGCGAGCTGCTCTGCGGTCATCACGTCCATGGAGGATCCGATCAAGCCCGATTCGAGGGCCTGGCGCACGTCCACGAGTTGCAGCGCCTCAAGCCCCTGATGACGCAGCGACAAACGCCCCCGGAACGTCAGGCCGTCAGCGAGCGCATCGAAGTTGCTGGGCGCGACGAACATGCCAAAGCCGTGGCGGATCTCGATGACACCCAGCGCCTGCAGCACCTTCAAGGATTCGCGGAGGGTGTTGCGCCCCACCCCCAAGACCATGGAGAGTTCATTTTCCGTGGGCAAAGGATCGCCCGCCTCGAGCTCGCGCTCAAGGATCAATTCCATGATGTCCGACTGGAGGGCCCTGAGCCGGGCTTGCGCGCTGAACCGCGCCTGCGGAACGACACCGGAAGTGGTCATGGCTCTCCTTGCAAAGGCATCTATTCCTGGAACCGGATCCGCTCGGGACCGGGGACAAGGAATCAGTGCAGTGTTAACGTTGGGGTGAGCCTAGCGCCCACCACGCATAAAGTGCTTCGCAACATACAATATCGGATGTCCCATCTCCCGGATAGACATCCGGCTTTATTTTGACCGAGCCCGGGCCGGCTTTTCGCAACTGTGAACCGAGGCGCCCGCTCCCCCTCTGCCGCCCCAGCCCCTCGCCCAGGCTCGCGCCACAAGTATGCAGCCCCGCGGCCCCGCCGCCGCATAGTGACCTGAATCTCGCTTGACGACTTCCTGTGACCGCCCTTACAGTTTCTTTACGCGCATCAGATGTCCTACATCCGATAACCATAAAATTTGAATGGTGAGGCGTCTTATGGGCAACAGAACTAACACCCTGCCGCTGGTCAGCGACGCCAGCCGACGCAACTTCCTCAAGCTAACCGGAGCCATCGGAGCCACAGCAGCATTCACGGCCACCCTGTCCGCATGTGGCGGTCCTGCCTCCACCACCACGGGCGCAGCAAAGACCACGCCGACCGTCAACAAGGACCTCACCATCGAAGCAGGTATCTCCTATGCGCTGTCCACGGGTTTCGACCCGATGACGTCCTCCGGGGCCACGCCGACGGCCGCCAACCTGCACCTCTTCGAAGGCCTCGTGGAACTCCACCCCGCCACCCGCGAGCCATATAACGCACTGGCCGCCAGCGACCCCAAGAAGGTCAACGACACCACATACCAGGTGACCATCCGGGACGGTGCCAAGTTCCACAACGGCGCCCCTGTCACGGCGGACGATGTTGCATACTCCTTCACCCGAGTGATGGACCCGGCCAACAAGTCATTGTTTTCCCAGTTCATTCCCTTCATCAAGGACGTCAAGGCCCTCGACGCCAAGACTGTCGAGTTCTCGCTGAAGTACCCCTTCCCCGGTTTCGGGCCGCGAATCTCCGTGATCAAAGTGGTTCCCAAGGTGCTGGCCTCCACCGATCAGAAGGGGTTTGACGCCAAGCCCGTCGGTTCCGGCCCCTACAAGCTGATCTCGGCGGTCAAGGACGACAAGATCGTCTTCGAAGCATTCGCCGACTACAACGGCCCCAAGCCGGCGCTGGCCAAAGGCATGACGTGGCTGTTGCTCTCGGACGCGGCAGCCCGTGTCACAGCGGTCCAGTCGGGCCGCGTCCAGGCGATCGAAGACGTCCCGTATCTGGACATGGACGGACTCAAATCCAAGACCCGCGTTGAATCCGTGCAGTCCTTCGGCATGCTGTTCCTGATGTTCAACTGCGCCAAGGCTCCGTTCGACAACAAACTGGTGCGCCAGGCACTCCACTATGGACTGGACAAGGACGCCATCATCAAGAAGGCCTTGTTCGGCAACGCCAAGGCTGCGTCCTCGTACTTCCAAGAAGGCCACCCGGACTACGTCAAGGCCAAGAACGTCTACGGCTACGATCCGCAGAAGGCCGCGGACCTGCTCAAGCAGGCAGGCGTGAGCAACCTCGAATTCGAGCTGCTCACGACCGATACCGCCTGGGTCAAGGACGTTGCCCCGCTGATGCTTGAATCTTGGAACAAGATCCCGGGCGTCAAGGTGACGGCAAAGAACCTGCAGTCGGGCGCCCTGTACTCGGACAGGGTGGGCAAGGCCGACTTCTCCGTGGTCGCGGCCCCGGGCGACCCTTCCGTCTTCGGCAACGACGCAGACCTGCTCTTGAGCTGGTTCTACTCCGGCGCCACCTGGATGGCCAAGCGTGCCTACTGGACCACTCCGGAGAGCGCCACCCTCCAAAGCCTGATGGACAAGGGCTCGCAGGCAGCAGGCGCCGATGCCAAGAAGATCATCGGCCAAATAGTGGACCTCGTCTCCGACGAACTCCCGCTGTACCCGCTCTTCCACCGCCAGTTGCCCAGCGCATGGGACGAAAGGAAGCTCTCAGGCTTCAAGCCGCTGCCCACTACGGGACTGTCCTTCATCGGCGTGGGCCGCACAGCTTAGGCCGCATCTACACCCCCGCCCAGGGCCGCCAGGCCCTCGACGCCGGTGCGTTCGCCGTCGTCGTCGGTACCGCCATCACCCATCCGGCAAGCATCACGGGCTGGTTCAAGGACGCCCTGGGCGCCTGATCCAGCAGAATCCGACGCCACGCCCTCATTTCGGCCCGGGTCCGGGCGTAGGCTTCTGCCATGACAGAGGAGAACGTCCGGGAATTCGATGTAATTGTGATCGGCGCGGGGGCCGTGGGTGAAAACGTCGCAGACCGAGTGGTCCGGGGTGGCCTTACCGCGGCCATTGTGGAGGCTGAACTCGTTGGAGGGGAATGCTCCTACTGGGCGTGCATACCGTCCAAAGCCCTCCTGAGGCCCGGAACCGCGCTGCACACGGCACAATCAGTGCCCGGAGCGTCGGACTCCGTCACGAAGGTCCTGGATCCCGCACCGGTCCTGAAATACCGCGACTACTTCACAAACAAGTGGCAGGACGACGGCGCCGTCAAGTGGCTGGAAGATACGGGGATCGAGCTCCTCCGGGGTCGCGCACGCATCACCGGCCCTCGCGAAGTCCAGGTGGATGGCAACGACGGCAACAGCTACTCGCTCAAAGCCCATCACGCCGTGGTGGTGGCCACCGGATCCACGCCGCTCATCCCGAAAATCGACGGCTTGCGCGATGTCCCCTACTGGACAACCCGCGGCGCCACCTCCGCACGCCACATCCCCGAACGGTTCATAGTGCTCGGCGGCGGTGTCGCGAGTGTGGAACTTGCCCAAGCGTTCACCCGCTTGGGCTCGTCAGTTTCGATCGTTGCCCGTGGCAGGCTGCTCAGTGCTTTTCCAGAGGAAGCCGCCAATCTGGTTGCTGCAGGCTTGCGGGCCGATGGCGTCGATCTGCGCCTCGCGACAGACACAACGCGCGTCGAATACAGCCCGGACCATGGCTTCAGCGTCACCCTCGGCGACGGGACGGTCTTGAAAGGTGACGAGTTGCTCGTGGCAACGGGCAGGCGGCCGAACGTGGACAACCTGGGCCTCGAAAACGTAGGGCTCGACGCCGAAGAGGGCAAGGCTTTGCGCCTCACCACGGACCCGAGCGGCTTGGTGGAGGGCGTAGCGAGCGACGGCACGAGCGGGCTGTGGCTTTACGCGGCCGGCGATGCCGCGGGATCTGTCTTTCTCACCCATCAGGGCAAATACGAGGCCCGGGCGACCGGCGAGGCCATCGTGGCCCGCGCCAAGGGAACCCTGCAGGGCGCGCCGAAGCCGTGGAGCGCCCTCGCAAAGACTGCCGACGATTACGCCATCCCGAGCGTGGTCTTCACCGATCCGGAAGTGGCATCCGTGGGCCCAAGCCTGGAACAGGCGCTGCAGAAGGGCATCAACGCAAGCTCGGTGGAGCTCCCCATCAACGTCTCCGGCTCCCAGCTGCACTCGGAAAATTACGAAGGCTGGGCGCAACTGGTGGTGGACGAAGACCGGAAGGTGGTGGTGGGTGCGACGTTCGCGGGGCCGGGAGTGGCCGAGCTTTTGCATGGCGCCACCATCGCGATTGTGGGCGAAGTCCCGTTGGACCGGCTGTGGCACGCGGTGCCGTCGTTCCCAACCATCAGCGAGGTGTGGCTTCGCCTGTTGGAGAAATACGGACTGTGATGGAAGTCTATTTGAACTGACTGGTCAGTTCAGTTACGATTGGAGCAGACAACAGGTTCTGCGAAAGGTCCAATTGTGCTGTCTGCACAGCAACTCCAGATCGACGGCCGCCGGAACGATCTCCTGCCTCCCACTTCCCTCGAAGCCAGCCGCGGCGAGATCCTCCTGGTCAGCGGTGACGGCCAGGACCAGCGCACGGCATTGGCGCTTGCACTGAGCGGCCGGATGAAGCCCAGCAAAGGCCGCCTGAGCTGGGATAACTCGGTGAAGATCAAGAAGGTCCGGGCCGCGAGCGCCTTGATTGACGCTCCCGGCGTCAACGAGCCCGAGCAACACCTGAGCGTCCGCGACCTCGTCACCGAAGACCTCGCCCTCATCCCCCGCCGCTACCGCGGCGCGCTCCTCAGCACGCCGTGGCTCAAGGTCAACCGCTTCGAAGACATCGCCGGGCTGTGGATCGAGCAGCTCCCTGCGGACCGGCGCCTGGAGCTGCTGACCGCCCTGGCCCTCGCGGACCCTGCCCTCGACCTCCTGGTGCTCGATTCCCCGGACCGGCACAGCGCAGACCCTGCGGACTGGCTCCCCCGGCTTGAGCAGTTGGCGTACGACGCCGGGCGCCCGCTCGCCGTCGTCGCCGTCGTCTCAGCCCTCCCGGACAACTGGGACGGCCCTGCCGCGGTGATCGGCAACTCGGTGCAGCACGCGGCGCCGGCCGAAGGCACGGAGACCCTCGAAGCCGCGGAGCCCCTCGAAGAAGCGCAAGAAGATCCCGAAGAAGTGCCCGCAATTCTGCAAAGGACCGCAAAGTGACCGTTCTGCGGCTGGCCCGCTCCGAACTCAAGCGCATGACCGGCGGGCTCCTGCCCAAGCTGACCATCCTTGCCCTGACCATGGTGCCCCTGCTGTACGGAGCCGTGTACCTTTATGCGAACTGGGATCCGTACGGCAATCTCAACAAGATCGACGCCGCTTTGGTCGTCGAGGACGCGGGAGCCCAGCCGGCAAACGGCCCGGAACTGCAGGCAGGCCGGAAGGTTGCCGACAGCCTCGTGGAGAGCCACGTCTTCAACTGGCAGCGGGTAACCTCCACGGCGGAAGCAGACGCCGGTGTCGAATCCGGCAAGTACGCCTTCGCCTTGAAAATCCCGAAGGACTTCTCCGCAAACCTGGTCTCGCCCGGCAGCTTCAATGCGGCCAACCAGGCAATGCTCAACGTCACCACCAATGACGCGAACAACTACCTCCTGAGCACCATCGTCGACAAACTCACCACCGCGGTGCACTCCACGGTGGCCAAGGAAGTCGGCGAGGAAACCGCCAACCAGCTCCTCACAGGCTTCGGCACCATCCACGCCTCCATCGTCAAGGCGTCCGACGGCGCTTCACAGCTCGCCGACGGCGTCGGCAAGCTCAGCGACGGCGCGGCCAGCCTCCACGACGGCACCAGCAAGCTCAACAGCGGCGCCTCGGAGCTCCTGGCCGGTCAAACCAAGCTCCGCGACGGCGCGAACCAGCTGAACGACGGTGCAGGGCAGCTCAGCGGGGGACTCACGGAACTGAAGAACAAGACCGCATCCCTGCCCGCCGACACCCAGAAGCTGGCTGACGGCGCCGCCCAAGTAGCCGCCGGGAACGCGCAGCTGAACGCGAAGGTCCAGGACGCCGTCGGGCAGCTTGCAGCCTTCGACGCCGGGACGCGCGACCGCGTTGTGGGCAGCACACAGAGACTCGTGGCGAGCGGGGTCATCACCCAGGACCAGGCGAACAAGATCCTTGCCGACTTCGACTCCACTCCCGCACCCAGCCCCGTGACCGACGCCAAGGCCAAGATCTCGGCAGATGCCGCACAGATCCAGCAGCTTTCCAACGGATCAGCCGCGGTCAGTGCCGGCGCCACCAAGCTGGCGGGCGCCACCCCGGCGCTGACGGGTGCCATCGGCCAGGCCTCGGCAGGAGCGGACCAGCTCAGCTCGGGCGCTGCCGCGCTCGCCGCCGGCGAACAGTCCGCCGTCAACGGCACCGCGGCCCTAGCGGACGGCGCGGCAAAGCTCGACGACGGCGCGGCGCAGCTTGCGAGCGGCGCCGCAACTGCCGCGGACGGATCCCGTACCTTGGCGAGCGAGCTGGCGAAGGGCGCCGGCAAGGTCCCCAACCCGGACGACGCCCAAAAGAGCTCCGTTTCGAAGGTGATGGCCGATCCTGTCGCGGTCAACAACGTCTCGCAAGCCAAAGCAGGGTCCTACGGCGCGGGCCTCGCCCCGTTCTTCCTGACGCTGGCGCTGTGGATCGGGGTGTTCATGCTGGTCCAGGCCATGCGGCCGATTACCCAGCGGGCCTTGGCTTCGAACGCGGCGTCCTGGAAGATCGCTGTTGGCGGCTGGCTCCCGTTCTTCGCGGTGTCGGTGGTGCAGGCCAGCATCCTCACCCTCGTGGTGGATCTCGGGCTGGGCCTGAATGCGGCGCACCCCGTGTGGATGTGGTTGTTCATGCTGGCCGCGGCCATGGCGTTCACCGCCCTCATCCAGGGCATCGTGGCTTTGCTGGGAACCCCTGGAAAGTTCGTGGTGCTGATCCTGCTGGTCCTTCAGTTGGTGTCTTCCGGCGGTACCTTCCCGTGGCAGACCACGCCCATGCCGCTGCACGTGGTTCACGAGATCATGCCGATGGGCTACGTAGTGACCGGCATGCGGCACCTGATCTACGGCGGCGACTTGTCCATGATCTGGCCGACTGTCCTGGGCCTGCTTGGCTACACTGTGCTGGGAGCCGCGCTTTCCACGCTGGCTGTCCGCAAGCACAAGTTCTGGACACTCAAGACCCTGAAGCCGGAGATCGCGGTATGAGTATGCAAGAGCCCGGCCTCCCAGCCGCCAGCACGGAACCCGACAACCCCGAGAAGAAGCTCCGCCCGGCCCGCACCAACGCGACCAAGCAGCGCCTCTTCGACGCCTCGATGGAACTGATCGGCGAGCGCGGCGCAGCAGGGGTGACGGTGGACGAGATCGCCGCGGCAGCCGGGGTGTCCAAGGGCACGGTCTATTACAACTTCGGCAGCAAGTCCGATCTGATCGCCCAGTTGCTGCGCCACGGCGTCGACATCATGCTCGGGCGGCTCCAGGCAATTGAGGGCTTGCACACCGAGCCGCTTGAGGCGATGGAGGCCATGCTCGGCCAAGCCATGGACTTCATGGACGACTACCCGTCCTTCGCACGGCTCTGGATCAGCGAGAACTGGCGGACTCCCAGCGAATGGGGCAAGCTTTTCGTCGAACTCCGCAGCGAGTTGTTGGCGGTGATCGGCGCAGCGATCGAGAAGGTCGCCGCCGCCTACCCGGTGGATGCCGGCATTGCCCGGGGCAGCCTTGAAGCGGCCATGTTCGGAGCGATCTTCGTGGTGGGCCTTGACCGGCAGACGTACAACCCGGAGCGCACCCGTGAACAGAGCATTGCCGCCATCATGACCATCATGCGCGGCTACGTGCTGCGGTAACGGTATGGCAACTGCCGCGTCTTGAGGGCGTGGCGCCGCCGGCCGGTCAGGGATGATTAATCCCATGCGTCACATGGGGAACAGCGGAAAGCTTGCGATCATCTCTGCCGTGGTGTCCGCCGGCTTGCTGGTACTCCTCGCCATAACCCTCGACGAAACCGTGATGTACATCTTCCTCGGGGTTGTGGCGATCGGCTACCTCGCGTGCGTCGCCGAGGTTTTCACCCGTCGCAGGTACTTCATGCTGGTTCTCGGAGCCATCGCGACCATCCTGTTCATCGGCTTCGGAATCGCGTTCCTGCGCATGTGGGGACTCGCCTTCAACCAAGACGAAAACGCCCTCGGCAGCGCAGTCAGCACCAAGGATTCGGATATCTACTTCTACCTCGCAGCGGCTGCCGGATGCGGGTCCTTGCTCGTCCTCTTCCTGGGCGCGGTATGGCCGTCACGCCGCGCGAAGTCGCCGGTCCGTCCGGCTTCCCGGCGTCCGGCGGCCCGCCCTGCACTTCGGCAGGCACCGGCATCTGCCAGGCCCGCCCCGCGACCGGCGACCCGCCCGGCGTCGGGAGCTGCCAAACGCCCCGTACCGCGCACCCCCGCACCCCGCACTCCGGCGCCGCGCACCTCCGCCAAGCGCCCGACGTCGGGCTCGCCTAAACCAGCGCCGGCGGCTCAGCGCAAGGCCGCCCCCAAGCGCTGACGTTCGCCGGAAACCACCGGAACCCCGGGCCTCACGCGCCGCTGCAGCACCGCCGTCGCCACGCCGCCCAGCAGGAGCAGGCCGCCGGCCAGTTCCGCCGTCGTCGGGACCTCTGAGATAAGCAGCCATGCCGCGGTCATGCCCACCACCGGGACCAACAACGTGAAGGGCACCACGGCCGAGCTCGGGTAGAGGCTGAGCAGCCGGTTCCAAATTCCAAAGCCCACCAGGGAGGCGAATACCGCCGTATAGAGGGCGCTGAGGATGGTCGCCGGCTGAAGGTTGGCAAGGGTCCCGCCCACGGCCGCCGGTCCGTCCACGATCAGCGACAGGCCTGCGAGCGGCAACGGGACCACGGCCCCGGACCAGACCACCAGACCCAGGCCCGAGGTGGCTTTGGCCTTGCGCGCGATGATGTTGCCTGCTGCCCAAGACAATGCAGCTGCGAGCACAATCATGAGGGGCACCACCGGGGCCACGAGGCTGCGCCCCACCGCCACGAGGGCCAGTCCGGCGACACCGAGGACCACCCCGGTCAGCTGCCGCCTGCTCGGCCGCTCCCCCAGGAACCTGGCCGCCAAAAGCACGGTGAGGAGCACCTGCGCCTGCAGCACCAGCGAAGCAAGGCCCGCCGGCATTCCGAGCGCCATGCCCAGGTAAAGCAGGCCGAACTGCCCTGCACTCATGAAGAGTCCGACGCCGACGATTGCCTTCCAGCCGATGTCCGGTTTGCGGACGAAGAAGATGCCAGGGAACACCACAAGGACGAAGCGGATGGCCACGAAAAGCAGCGGGGGCACGTCTGCTGCTCCACCGCTCCCATTCCCGTTTGCGGGATGGAGGCCAAAGTCGATGGCAACGAAATTCAGGCCCCAAAGGACGGCGACGAGGACGGCGAGTGCTGAGTGTCGGATATTCACGATTCAACTCTGGCAGCGTTGTTGATGAAGCACCAGCGTTGAATTCTGCATCACATCATGTACGTTTACTTCATGATTGAAATCGCGGCTCTCCGGGCCCTTGTAGCAGTGGAACAGCAAGGCTCGGTGGTGGCGGCCTCGGAGGCCATGGGCTTCAGCCCCTCTGCGGTGTCGCAGCAGATCAAAAAGCTCGAAAAGCAGAGCGGCGTGACGGTCCTCGAGCGCCACGGCCGCGGCGTTCTGCTGACGGACCGGGGCATGGCGCTGGCAGAGTACGGACGTCGAATCCTGGGCGAGTTGGAGGAGCTGCAGGCCACCCTCCTCGCCGACCCAGCCAAGCCGAGCGGCGTGCTTCGGCTCATGGCATTCTCCACTGCTTGCCGCGGGCTAGTGGGGCCGATGCTCGGGAAACTGGGCCCGACTCTGGCTGGTACCGGGCTTGAGGTGCGCGTTGTGGCCGAGGACCCGCGCGAGGCCGTCCAAAGGGTCGCCACCGGTGAAGCCGATCTCGGCGTCGTGCACAACTGGCATTCAGTACCATTGGTCATTCCGGAGAACATGGTCCACGAGGACCTGTGCCTGGACACCGCCGACGTCCTGCTGAATTCAGCGCATCCGCTTGCCGGCCGGACCGCCGTCGAGCCTTCCGACCTCGTGGACGAAAGCTGGATCAGCACCCCTGCAGGCGCCATTTGCAATGAGGCGTTGCTGGCAATCCTCGCGGGACTTGGGCGGGTGCCGGACATCCGCATCTACGACCCCGACTTTTCCACCCATATCGGTATGGTCCAGCAGGGTGTGGCGGTGGCGCTTGTGCCCCGGCTCGGCAGGCCCGAGCTCCCCGCTGGAGTGGTGGCGGTGCCCGTGGTCAACCCGATGCAGCAACGCCAGGTGGGAATCGTGTACCGGAAGACCATGACGGCGAGCCCCAGCATCCGCCATGTGGTTGGCCTGTTGCGCGAGGTAGCCGGCGGACTCGACGTGGGCTAACGGCCGGGGCCACGAACTGGCACCAAATGCCCGCAAAATTCGATACTGGGGGCATCTGCTGCCAGTTCGCTCGCTCGGGATACGACTTACTTGGGACGCGGCACGGCGAAGTGGGTCAGGCGGGCGTCCTGGCCGTCCAACTCGGCCCAGGGCTTTTCCAATTCCATCACCGTCATGGCACTCGTGGGGTAGCGCGTCGCTGCATCCATGTAGGCATCGTGGTCCGAATCTCGGGATGCCAAGTGCATCGCGAGGTCCTGTACACCGGGCATGTGCGAAAAGATCATGAGCGTGGTGACGGTTTCCGGCACATGGTTGATGACTGCCAACATGCGCGACGCTGGCGCCGCATACAGACCGTCCTCGAGTTTCGGCGTGGGCGCCTTGTCCCCCAGCTCGCTGCACACCCACGTGCAGGTCTGCCGGGTCCGCAGCGCGGACGAACACAGGATGAAGTCCGGAATCACATGGTGCTTGAGGAGCCATTTCCCGGCAAGCGGCGCTTCACGGTGGCCGCGTTCGGCGAGGGGCCGCTCATGATCGGGCACCCCCATCGGCCAGTCCGACTTGGCATGCCGCATGATCACCAGGCGCTTGATGTGATGCTCGCTCATTCCCCCAGCCTATAGCCGCGGAGGCACATGCTTACTGGACTAGGGAAGCCAAAAGGCGGCACATCCCGAAAGCGCCCGCCGAAACTAGACGGGCGCTGTAGCGTGAGCGGAATATCCCGAAAGCGCCCGCCCAAACTGCAAGGGCGCTGTAGCGCGAGCGGAATATCCCGAAAGCGCCGTTGTTGCGTGAGGTACGAGCGCAGGCGCCGAGGGATGTTCCGCGGAAGCGAAAGTGCCCGCCCCAGCAAAGGGACGAGCGCAGGCACCGAGGGATGTCCCGCGGAAGCGCAAGCGCCCGCCCCCAGAGAAGGAGCGAGCGCAGGCGCGGAGGGATTGTGCCGCCTTCTGGCGGTTCCGAACCTAGTTAGATCGAGTATTCCGGAGCGGCCCAGACAATGACCTCGGGGTGCTCGTAGAAGCGGTAGCCCTGGCCCCGAACGGTGCGCACCGTGTTGGCGAGACGGCCGAGCTTGGAGCGGAGGCGGCGGATGTGGACGTCGATCGTGCGCTCATTGGGCACCTCTTCGGCATTGCGCCACAGGCCCTCGAGGAGTTCGTCGCGGCCCACGGTCCGGGTGCCGTTCTCGACGAGGTAGTTGAGGAGCTCGAATTCCTTGAACGTGAGGTTCAGGGATTCGCCGTCGAGGTGCACCTCACGACGGGCAAGGTCGATCAGGACGCCGGACGGGCGGGCTTCCTGCGCAGGCTGCTGGCGAAGCGACTCGGAGCGAGGGCGGTTGCCGACGGTGGGGTCGCCGAATGTCGAGCGGACAACGTCGAGCGCGGAACCGGGCGCGTTGGCCGGGGCTACCGCGACGGCGGCATAGCTCTCGGCACCGGAAACCAAAGACTGCGCGTAGGCCCGGATCTCCTGTGCAAGCTTGGCGATGGAGGTTCCGGCGGCCGCGGCCGTGTCTTCGTCGATGCCCATGTAAAGCACAAAGCCGCGGGCCACATTGTCATTTGCAACGGGACGGATGGAGCGGTCCGCTGGAGCCAGGACAGGCGTCGGAGCGGTCATCGGCGAGGCCTCGTTGGCGGGAACCGCGCGGAGCTGGCCATAGGAGTTGGGGTTGTAGCCCTGGGGGACGTACCCGGGCACCTGGCTGCTACCCTGCGGTGCGGGCTGGGCGTGGGCCGGGCGGTTGCCGAAGCCTGGACGCAGGCCGGCGTTCGACGCGGCCTTATTGGCATTACGGACGGAGATGTGGACGTATCCGGATGCAACTGACATGGATTGCTTACCTCAAAGTGAATAGCCGTCATCGCGGCTTCGAATGCTGGTCTGGTCCCCGCAATGAAATGGGGAGGGGCGCCCGACGCTGGGCAGGGGGCGAATGCCTGAAACTTCCTAGGGTCTGAAGTTAGGCGTGCATTCGACAACAGCCCATCGAAACACCAGCGGGTGTGCTGGTCTCGATCGCTGCGGCTGCAGAAGCTGTTGAGTTCTTGTTCACATTTGAAGTGTGCAACGTAATAAAGCGAACTTGCAAGTAACAAAGCACCAAAACGTCCACATTTTGAGACGAATCGGACTATTGTGCCGCAGATCACAATTCAGACATGTCCAAATGTGACCCCTTTGCGTTCGTCACACTGACGTTTATCGACGAAATAATCGAATAAAATTTGATTAAGCCTCAAGCATCTGAATCTCGGACGACGTCACGCGCTTGCCCTTGAATCTCGAGATATGAAACAACCGTTGTCCAATCGAGGGTTTGCGTCCCGCGAAAATTCTTTGGCAAATCCCCTGCCAAGCCCTTGCAAACCCTTCGGCGTCACGCCGCGTCAGTGGTTTCCCGCTTCGGCTCATGCCGTGGCTTGCACCGATACATGTCTGCGTCGGCCTGGGTGAGGAGTTGCCGCGCCAATTCTTCCCGCGCGTCGGGGAGCATCGGCCTCATCTTTGCGGTCACCGCTTGGCCGACGGCGAGCTCGACGCGCAGCTTCGACTCCCCCACGAGGCACCCCGGATCGACGTTGCTCAAGATGCGGGCGGCGATGACGGCAATTTCTTCGGGTGATTCCAAGTCCGGGAGGAGGACGACGAATTCGTCACCGCTGTATCGCGCGACTGTATCGACCTCGCGGACCGCCCCGGCCAAGCGTCCGCCGACATGGCGCAGGACCTGGTCCCCCGCTGCGTGGCCATAGGTGTCATTGATGTCCTTGAAGCTATTGATGTCACAGAACAAGAGACCGACATACAGTCCATGGATCCCGGCCCGCTCCAAGGCCTCGTCAAGGCGCGACGTAAACAACGTCCGGTTCGGCAAACGGGTCAGGGCATCATGCATGGCTTGATGCCTAGCTTCTTCAAGGAGCTTGGCGCGTTCGGATTCCGATTCTTCAAGCCTGCGCAACGTGGCGGCAAGTTCCCGCTCATAAAGGCGCCTCTCGTGGACGCCGAACACGACGACGACGTTGAGTTCGGACTCGGAGGCGGTCGGTCCTTCCGTGGAAAGCGATGTCCGGGACACCGCAAGCAATACCGGCGCTCTTTCGCCGTTGACGGCGAGAATCTCCACCGCAAGCTCTTTCACCGAACCTTTGGATTCGATGGCCGGCATGGCATGGGTCAGGAACATGATCCTGTCGCCGGCGGGCAAGAGGGCGAGCAGGTTCAGCCCGAGCAGCTCTTCCTGGCCACGTCCGGTCCACTCGTACATCGTCCGGTTCGCATCGACGATCGTGCCGTCCGGCCGGGTAAGCAGGTAACCGGCAGGGGCTGCGTCGAATATTTGCCGGTACCCCGCCGTTCCGTCGCTCATGCAGCGGCGCCGAGGTAGTCGAGTATGGCGCTGACTGTTTCTTCCGGGGCGCTCGTCTGTGGGAAATGTCCCGTCGCGGTAAGTGTGACAAGGACACTCCTTGGCATGCGTTCCTGAAGGTAGGTACCGATGTGTTCAGGAGTGAGGACGTCGTTGGTGCTCTGCAGAATAAGCACCGGCAGTTCGACGCTGGACAACAAATGCCGCACGTCGGAACAGAACGCGACGCGGGCAAAGTCACGGGCAACCGTTGGGTTGATCCGGCGGAAGCTGCCCTGCAATTCCTGCTCCAAGTGGGGAGATGAGGGGACATTCATGAACACGGGGGCCATGGCTTCGGCCCAGACGAGGTAGTTGGCGTCCAAGGATTCAAAGAGCTCGTCCAGCTCATCGCTGGAATAGCCGCCGAAGTAGCCGTCAGCCGGGTGATTCATATAGCTGGGCGAAGCCGTTACCAGAACGAGCCGGGCGATTCGTGAATGCTGGTCGGCGGCGGCTGCCGAAATGGCCATCATGGCCCCAACGCTGTGGCCGATGAGCGTCACGTCCGTGAGGTCCAGCTCGGCGCAGATCTCCAGGAGGTCGGAAACGTAGGCATCGAGGCTTGAGTACCGCGACGAATCATAGAATGCCGGATCGGATCCTCCGGAGCCCATGTGGTCGAAGAGAACCAAACGATATTGTTCCGACAAGGACGGCAGAATCCGGTCCCACATCTTCTGGTCCGACCCAAAGCCGTGGGCGAACATCAGGACCTGGCTGTCGGTGGCCCCCCAGACCGTGACGTTGTGCCGCTCGACCATCGACGCGGTCATCGGATTCCTCACCTTTCATGTGCTACCGGGCTAACCCGCGTTCGCACTATCCGCGCCGGGATCGTCCTTGAGCCCGCGTCCGCGCCTTGTCTTCCCCCCGGGGCATGTTGCCCACAGCAAGCACAGGCTCCAAGGGCCTGTGGACAATGCAAGTCACATCGTATCCGGCGTCACACCTTCCCGCACACAGCCTCGCTGGCCGCCGCCGAAACACTGCCAACTAGCCCTCGTCCGGACCCGCAGGATTAGTTGGTGGTGCCCGTTCCTTGGGTGCTCGATGCCGTGGCAGTGACGATCTGGATCGATTGCGCGGTGTACTTGTCGGATTCCTTGAGCGCAGTGACCCTCACGCTGGATCCGGATTTCACGTCAGCGAGGGTCAGGGTGTTCCCGGCGCTTCCGTTTCCACCTCCGCGTTGCCGCAGGCCCTCCGCTACCACAACGTCGGTTCCTAGCGCGTAGGTTTTCATGAACCCGTCCTCGCTCTTGACGGTCATCGAGCTCGCCGAGATGTCGGTGACCGTACCCAGTTGGCCAGCCATGGTGACGTAGCTTCCGTTCTGGAGGACCACATATTCCGAGTGGACCGCGGCATTCAGGCCGCCCATCCCGACCCCAAACCCGCCCGGACCCGCGTTCGACCCGCCCGGACCTGGATTCGTGCCGCCCTGGCTGCCGAATCCGCCCTGGCCATTCGGTCCGGCACCGGTGCGCGTGTTGGCCGTATCCGCCGCCGAGGTACTGCTTCCGGCAGCATATGCACCAGCTCCTGCCGCAGCAGCGACCACCACCGCCACGCCGCCAACAATAAGCCCCTTCTTCAGGCTCCAATCCTTGAAGAACGACGGTCGGGTCTGTCCTGCGCTGTAGGCCTGCGAAGCACCCCATCCGGCGGCAGGCTGCTGGTTCACCGGAGCCTGAGGAGCACCCCACCCGGCGGTTTGATTCGCGGGTGGCTGCGGGGCAAAAGGCTGCGCGGGCTCGTCCACGGGCCGGATCACCGGCTGGGGCTGCCCGTTTTCGGGCGTGGATCCGGGTACGGAGGGGTTGTTGCGCTGTTCCATGGTTCTCTCCATCGAAGTCAAGGCCGTTGCGGTTGTTGTCCTTGTCCAAAACAGCGTCAGCCGCCTTGCTGTGAGTGGGCTGTGTCGAACGGCAGGGCTGCCTGTGACCTTCGGCGGGCATACCCTGCCTCCGGACAGCTGGCTAGGCTGAGACTCACAGGGTGCTCACAGCATCGGCAAAGCGTCGGCTAACCGGCAGATTGGAGAGTTGTCTTATGGCATCCCCGCACTCCATGACCAACAACCTTCCCCAGCTCAGCCACCCGGACGGTTCCCCGATCCGCGCCCTCGTGGTGGACGACGAACCGAGCCTTGCCGAGCTCATGAGCATGGGCCTGCGCATGGCGGGCTGGTCGGTGGCGGTGGCCGGCGACGGTCCGGCTGCGGTCAAGCTCGCCAAGGACTTCCGGCCGGACGTCCTGGTGTTGGACGTGATGCTTCCAGGGTTCGACGGCGTTGAGCTGCTGGGCAGGATCCGCGCGTTTGCGCCGGAGGTGCCCGCGCTCTTCCTGACCGCCAAGGATGAGGTGCAGGACCGCATTGTCGGGTTGGCCGCAGGCGGGGACGACTATGTCACCAAGCCCTTCAGCATGGAGGAGGTCCTGTTGCGCCTGCACCGCCTGGTCCAGCGCTCGGGAGTGGCCGCGATGGACACGGCCGAGCTGGTGGTGGGTGACCTGATCTTAAATGTTGACACGCGTGAAGTTACCCGCGGCGGCGAAGACATCCCGCTCACGGCGACCCAGTTCGAGCTCCTGCGGTACCTCATGGAGAATCCCAAGCGCGTGGTCAGCAAGGCTCAGATCCTGGACCGCGTGTGGGATTACGATTTCGGCGGGCAAGCCAACATCGTGGAACTTTACATCTCATACCTGCGCAAGAAGATCGAGGCCAACCACCCGCCCATGATCCACACAGTCCGCGGAGCAGGCTACGTCATCAAGCCTGCCGAATAGCCGGGGCGCCGAAATGTCCGCACTCTCCGGTATCCCCCGGCAACCCGGCCATAGCTGGTTCAATCCTTCAACCTGGCACTTGCGCACGCGCCTGATCCTGCTCTCCATGGCACTGCTTGTGGCCATTTGCGGCGCCGTCGGGGTGGTCAGCTATGCCTCCATGGACGTATTCCTGACAAAGCAGCTCGACCAGCGATTGATGCAAGCCTCCCGTGGCCGTCCGCCGCTAGGCAACCCTGGCGGCCGACCGGATCCCTTGGACGCCCGGGGCCAGAGCATCGGCACTCTGAATGCGCGCATCTTTGCGGGCCAAGTGAGCAGCGATGCCGGCTTCTTGTCCTCCGATGCCACACGCACGCCGTTGTCGCCCAGCGACGCCCGGGTCCTGCTGGCTCTCCCCCCGGATGGCCAGCCCGTTGATCGCGACCTGTCCAACGGCGGCTACCGGCTGGTGGCCACCCAAAGCCCTTACGGCGACGTTGTCATCACCGGGTTGCCCCTCGCCTCGAAAGAGGACACCGAGGCCTCGCTCGTCTGGACCATGGTGCTCGTGTCCTTGGGCGGGCTCGCCTTGATCGGGCTGGCCGGAACCGTGCTGATCCGGCGCACCATGCGGCCCTTGGAGCAACTCTCCGATGTCGCCACCAAGGTGTCGAAACTTCCGCTCGACGCCGGTGAGGTGGCCCTCGCGGTCCGCGTTCCGGCGTCCGCGGCCCATCCAGGAACCGAAGTGGGAAGCGTCGGACATGCTTTGAACCTGATGCTGGACAACGTCTCGAACGCCCTCGAGGCCCGCCAGCAAAGCGAAACAAAGGTGCGCCAGTTCGTGGCCGACGCATCCCACGAACTACGGACCCCCTTGACCGCCATCCGCGGATATACCGAGCTCTTGCGCATGACGGAGACGCTCACCGAAGACGGGCGCAAGTCGTTGGGCCGGGTGCAGAGCCAGTCGGAGCGCATGACCGCCCTCGTGGAGGACCTCCTTCTCCTGGCGCGGCTGGACGAAGGGAAGGCTCCCGAATTCACCGATGTGGACCTGACGCAGTTGGTGATTGAGACCGTCAACGACGAGAAAGTCATGGCGCCCGACCACATCTGGCAGCTCAAGCTCCCGGATGAGCCCCTGATTGTCCGCGGCGACACCACCCAACTCCACCAGGTTTTGGCGAACCTGCTCTCCAACGCCCGCAAGCACACCGAGGCGGGAACCACCGTGGTCACGGGCGTCATGCGGTCCGCCGATGGCAGCGCCGTAGTGACCGTTACCGACAACGGCCCGGGCATTCCGCCTGAATTCCAGGGCAGGATCTTCGCCCGCTTTGCCCGGGCCGACGCCGCCCGTTCCGGCTCCGAGGGCACGTCCGGGCTCGGCTTGTCGATTGTGGAATCCATTGTTCAGGCGCATGGCGGCACGGTCGAAGTTGCATCGAGGCCCGGCCGGACGGAATTCGCAGTGCGGCTCCCGGCGCTCAAGACCGCGGCGGCCTGACAAGACGCGGCCTGACAAAGAAACCAAAAATCTACCCCTCCGGGTTGCGGCGAGCGCAAGTCGACGCACCGGCGTCGTGACCTCCGTTACCTAAATGTGACTTAAGCCGGATCCTCCTGTACCGTCGAATAGGTGGGCAGGACCCGTTCCGCCACCGCCGGGTAGACGCCGAGCTCTGCCACTCCCCGGCGCCCATCACTCCAGGCAGAGACGGGGGACCCAGGTCTCCGGGCAAGCGCTCTGTTGAGCCAGCCCTAGGGGTGAAGCCGTGACGCCGCGATTCGCAAGTGGCCACGGCCGGATGACCTCATCCGAATCCGACAGCTAACTCCGCAGGCGTCGAGAGGCAATCACCATGTCTGATTCCAAGGATCAGTCGCGCCCTGTTGCGCGCCACCGAGGCGAACCCGCCCGCAATAAGAAGTCACGTTCCGCGATGAGGCGAGCCGCCTCGAACCTCGGCACCGGCCAGCGCATGGCAGTGGTTGCCGGCGTCGTTGCCGTTTTCCTCGGTGCAGGCGCTGCCAGCCAGGCCGCCGGACAAGCCATCAATGCCCAGGACATCAGCCGCGCGTCCGATTCCCGCACGGCGAGCCAAGCAGCCACGCCGTCGGCCACCGCCACACCTTCGGCAAGCGCGAGCGCCAGTGCAAGCGCCACGCCGAGCGCTACGTCGACGCCGAGCCAGGCAGCCGCCCCGGCTCCGGCCGCCGTCGCGGCCCAGGCTGCCGTACCGGCCGCACCTGCCGCACCGCCCGCACCCCCGGCTCCGGTGGCGCCAGCCGCACCCGTCGCCGTTGATGACCCCTCCGCTGCCCAGGCTTACGCCGCGAGCCTTCTTCCCTCCTACGGTTGGGGCCAAGGCGAAATGTCAGCCCTGATCACCTTGTGGAACAAGGAATCGGATTGGCGCACGACCGCCACCAACGCTTCAAGTGGCGCCTACGGCATTGGACAATCACTGCCGGGCGACAAGATGGCAACAGAGGGCGCCGACTGGCAGACCAACTTCCAGACGCAGATCCGCTGGGGTCTGAACTACATCAAGGAACGCTACGGATCGCCGTCCGCAGCGTGGTCCTTCCACTTGGCCCACAACTGGTACTGAGCCAAGAGCCGAGTACGTCGAGGTCCGTCCCTTCCGGGGCGGACCTCGACGTTTCTTGGCGTCTGATCCGCGTCCGGTCGGAGATCCACAGCTACGTCACAGGTTCCGCCTAAAGCCTTCATATTCGGTGACGGCACTCTGGATACATGACGCTCACCGAATCCACCTCCGGAACCCTGAAGGACCCCGCCGTGGTGCCGCCGGGCCTCCCCGCCCAAGCGGCGACGCTCGACCAACTGGGCGCGGGGCGCTTGGGCACGGCCCGGCGCACCCCCGTGGATACCCGCACCGCCACCCCCGTCCTCGACGTCACGATCCCCGTCTTCAACGAGGAACGCGACCTCGAAGAGTGCCTGCGCAGGCTTCACAGCCACTTGAGCGAGTCCTTCCCGCATAGCTTCCGCATCACCGTGGCTGACAACGCGAGCACGGACGACACTTTGAAAATCGCGGAACGCATGGCCAGGGAACTGCCTGAACTCGCGGTTGTCCATCTCGAGGAGAAGGGACGCGGCAACGCCCTGCGCAAGGTGTGGCTCGCATCGCCGTCCCCGGTGCTGGCCTACATGGACGTGGACCTTTCAACGGATCTCGCCGCACTGGCACCGCTTTTGGCACCGCTGATCTCCGGCCATTCGGACCTCGCCATCGGTACACGGCTCACCCGCAACTCACGGGTTGTCCGCGGTCCCAAGCGGGAGTTCATTTCGCGCAGCTACAACCTGATGTTGCACTCGTTCATGGGCGCCCGCTTCAGCGATGCCCAGTGCGGCTTCAAAGCGATCCGGGCCGACGTCGCCCAGCAGATCCTCCCGCACACCTTGGACAACTCGTGGTTTTTCGATACTGAACTCCTGGTCCTCGCCGAACGCTGCGGCCTCCGGGTCCATGAAGTTCCCGTTGACTGGATCGACGATCCCGATTCCAGCGTCGACGTGATGCGCACCGCACTCGCCGACATCCGCGGCATGGCCCGGCTCACCCGCGATCTCGTCTCAGGACGCATTCCCGTCCCGGAGCTGCGGGCGGCACTTGCACGCGGGCCGCTCCCGGCATCGTCCCGCACAGCCGAGCAGGGCCGGCGCAGCAGCCTCTTCGGCCAGCTGGTCCGCTTTGCCGCGATCGGCGCCGCATCCACCCTCGCCTATGTGCTCATCTTCCTGCTCTGCCGCGGATTCATGGATCCCCAGATGGCCAACTTCCTGGCGCTGCTCCTCACAGCCATCGCCAACACCGGCGCCAACCGTCGCTTCACCTTCGGCATCCAAGGCGGCAACCCCGTTCGGCACCATTTCGAGGGACTGATCGTCTTCGGGATCGGCCTCGCCCTCACCTCCGCGGCCCTCGCCCTGGTGCACAGTACGACGACGCCGGACCGCTGGGGTGAGCTCCTCACCGTGGTCGCAGCGAACCTCGCCGCCACGGCAGTCCGCTTCCTGCTCTTCCGCCTTTGGGTCTTCCGGCAGCCCGCCGCGCAGTCGGCTGAACCCACGACACAAGCCAAATCACACACAGAAACGGCAGCATCATGACCTCCACGATCACTCCCGCAACCCCAGGTCCGGGCGGAGCTGAGGTTCCTGCCGCCGCGACTGCCGCTGGCGGGGCTACCGCCGTCGGGACTGCCCAGGACCGGCACCCGGCCGCCGCATCAACCCCGGACGCCGCGCGTTGGAAAGGGTACGTCTTTGGCCGGCAGCCCCGCTGGGTCCGGCCGTCCGCGGCCGGGCTCCTCGTAGCCACCGCGTTCCTGTATCTCTGGAACCTCGCTGCCACCGGCTATGGGAACTCCTTCTACGCCGCGGCGATCCAGGCCGGAACCAAGGACTGGACGGCGTTGCTGTTCGGTTCGCTCGACGCCGGCAATGCCATCACCGTGGACAAGCCTCCGGCCTCCTTCTGGATCCCCGCTTTGGCAGGCCGGATCTTCGGCTTCTCACCCCTGAGCATGCTGGTACCCGAGGCGCTCATGGGCGTGGCCGCCGTCGGGCTCTTGTATCTGACGGTCAAGCGGGTGTCCGGACCGGCCGCCGGCTTGGTGGCCGGTGGAGCTCTGGCGCTCACCCCGGTGGCCGCTCTCATGTTCCGCTTCAACAATCCAGACGCCATGCTGACCTTGTGCTTGGTCGTCGCCGCCTACTTCACCACACGCGCCATCGAACGCGCGGGCTGGAAGTGGCTGGTCGCGGCAGGCGCGGTGGTGGGGCTCGCGTTCCTGAGCAAGATGCTGCAGGGTTTCCTGATTGTTCCCGGCCTGGGACTCGCATACCTTTGGGCCGCGCCTACCCCGTTGCGGCGGAGGCTATTGCACTTGCTCGGCGCTTTGGCCGCAATCGCGGTGGTCGCCGGAAGCTATGTTGCCCTGTTCCAGCTGACTCCGGCTTCGGCGCGGCCATACATGGCTGGCTCGCAAACCAACAGCTTCCTTGAGCTGACCTTCGGCTACAACGGGCTGTCCCGCATCACCGGTTCGGGTGAAGGAAGGCCCGGCGGAGGCGGAGCCGGCGCGCCTGATGGTGGCAATTTCAGCGGCTTAGGCGCCTTCGGCGGCGGTGGCGGTGGGAACACCGGCTTCGGCGGGGCGGCCGGGATCGCCCGCATGTTTGGCGCGAGCTTCGGTGCTGAGGTCTCCTGGCTTCTCCCGGCGGCGCTGATCCTCCTCGCGGCAGGCCTCTGGTTCACCCGCCGGGAAGCGCGGGCCTCCCGTACCCGTGCCGCGCTTATCCTCTGGGGTGGCTGGCTTTTGGTCACGGCGGGCATCTTCAGCTTCATGAGCGGAATAGTCCACGCCTACTACGCGGTAGCGCTCGCTCCGGCCATCGCGGCCTTGGTCGGCATTGGCAGCGTTGAACTGTGGCGTGGCCGCGGATATTGGCCGGCCCGGATCGTCCTGGCCGTGGTCGTCCTCAGTAGTTCAATCTGGTCCGCTGTCCTCCTGGGCCGCGACGCCTCGTGGCTTCCGTGGTTGCGGATCGTGATCGTCGTCTTCGGCGTCATCGCGGCTGCGGCAATCCTGCTCCGCCTCGAGTCATTGCGCTTTGCCGGCCAAAAAACGGTGGGCCGGTTCGGGAACGCGGCGGCCGCCGCCGTCGTCGTGGTTTCGCTCCTGGCTGGCGGGCTCGGTACCGCAGCCTGGACGCTCGCGACCGCGGCCACGGCGCACTCCGGTTCCATCCCGTCGTCCGGACCCGCGGGCTCCGCCATGGGCGGCTTCGGAAACCGCGCCGGGGAATTCGGCGCAGCCGGTGGTGCCGGTGCCGGTGGTTCCGGTGCTGCTGGTCCGCGTCAGGCGGGCGGGCCCGGTTCCGAGGGAACAGCCGACGCAGGACTGACCGCATTGCTTACGTCGACGCACACGAAGTGGTCGGCGATCGTATCCGGCGCCACCCAGGCCGCAAGCCTCGAACTCGCCACCAACACCAACGTGATCGCACTCGGTGGCTGGAACGGCGGCGACCCCTACCCCACCCTGGCACAATTCCAGGACATGGTGGCCAAGGGACAGATCGGTTACTACATCGCAGGCGGAGGCATGCGCGGCGGCGGCGGATTCGGAGGCCAAGGCGGCAATTCCGAGGTAGCCTCCTGGGTGCAGGCCAACTTCCAAGCCCAGACGGTGGGTACCTCCACGGTCTACAAGCTGACAAAGTAGATTCCGATGACCACTTCCTATTCCACCGACACGGACTCCGAGGCAGGGCCTCCCGGCCGGCAGGACCAACCCGGGCCGTTACGGAAGCCACGCACGAGCAGGATCGCAAGGGAACCACAGACCCTCCGGCACCGCGTGGAGCTCGGCATTGCACTTCTCGCAACTGCGGTCCTGTATCTCTGGAACCTCGGCGCGTCCGGGTGGGCCAACCCGTTCTATTCCGCGGCAGCCCAGGCCGGTTCGCAGGATTGGACCGCGTGGTTCTTCGGATCCTCCGACGCCGCCAACTCCATTACCGTGGACAAGCCGCCCGCGTCGCTCTGGATCATGGGCCTCTCGGTCCGGATCTTCGGGCTGAACTCCTGGAGCATCCTGGTTCCCGAAGCGCTCATGGGCGTGGCGACGGCGTGGCTGCTGTATCTGGCGGTCCGGCGGGCCGCAGCCCCAGCCACCGGTGATCCGCGGGTCGCCCACCGGGCAGGCTTGCTGGCCGTCGTCGTCGTGGCGATCACCCCCGTAGCGACACTCATGTTCCGGTTCAACAACCCGGATGCCCTGCTGGTGCTGCTCATGACGGCCGCCGGGTACGCCACGCTGCGGTCCATCCAGGACCACAAGCTGCGTTGGCTCCTGCTGGCCGGCGTGTTCCTGGGCTTCGGCTTCCTCACCAAGCAACTCCAGGTCCTGCTGGTGGTTCCCGGCTTTGCCGTCGCGTACCTGGTTGCCGCACAGGATGGTGTGGGCCGGCGCCTGCTTCGGTTGCTTGCGGCCGGCGCAGCCATGGTGGCCTCGGCCGGGTGGTGGCTCGCGGTTGTCGAACTCGTTCCGGCAAACATGCGCCCGTACATCGGCGGCTCGCAGAACAACTCCATCCTGGAACTGACGCTCGGCTACAACGGCTTGGGCCGGCTCAGCGGCGACGAGACCGGGAGCGTAGGGGGCGGCAACGGCTGGGGCGTTCCCGGGCTGTTCCGGATGTTCAACAGCGAGTTCGGCGGCCAGATCGCGTGGTTGCTGCCGTCCGTCCTGATCCTCGGTGCGGGGCTCTTGTGCCTCGGCCGGCGTGCTCCGCGCACCGATTCCGTCCGCGCTTCAGTGATCGTGTGGGGTTCCTGGGTGGTGGTCACCGGGCTGGTTTTCAGCTTCATGGCCGGCATCATCCATCCGTACTACGCAGTGGCTTTGGCCCCGGGAATCGCAGGGCTCGCAGGCCTGGGCGGCGCGCTTTTGTGGCAGCACCGCGCGCAGCTCGTCGCCGCGGTCATGCTCGCCGCAGCTGTAGCCGCAGCGGGATTCACGGCGTTCGGTGTCCTGGGCAGCACCAACGCGTATGGTCCGCTGTTACGTTGGGCGGTGCTCTTGGGCGCGTTGGTGGCCGCGGCCGGAGTTGTGCTCTCCGGACGTTTCCCCTCCCGTTTCCTCAAGCGCACGACGGCGGTGCTTGCCCTCGCGGCCTCCCTCGCCGGTCCGCTGGCATACTCGATCTCCACCGCTTCCGTGACGCACAGCGGAGCAATCCCCAGCGCCGGTCCGACGCCGGCGTTCGGCGGCTTCGGTGCCGGCGTCTTCGGCCGGGGCGGCTTCGGACAAAACGGCCAGAACACGGGCCAAAACAACGCAGGCCAAAACAACGCAGCCCAGCGCACTCCCCCGCAGGCCCTCCAGCAGCCGGGTACCCTGGGCGGCGGCTTCAGCGGGAACCGGCAAGGCGGCATGGGCGGCCTGCTCGGCGCCAGCACGCCGTCGTCGGCCATGGTTGCCGCGCTCACATCCGGGGCCTCGAACTACACGTGGGCCGCCGCCGTCGTAGGCTCCAACAACGCCGCCGGCTACCAGTTGGCCACCGGGCTGCCCGTCATGGCCGTGGGCGGCTTCAACGGCACGGACCCATCCCCCACGCTTGAACAGTTCCAGCAGTTCGTGGCGCAGGGCAAGATCCATTACTTCATCGCCGGCGGGACCATGCGGTCGAACAGCGGATCGGAAGCTCCTGCGCAGATCGCCCAGTGGGTGGCTGCGAACTTCCAGGCGCAGACCATCGGTGGGACCACGGTGTACGCACTGGCGCGCTGAGCGTGCGGTGCCGGCGTTGGCCGCCTAGAAGCGGAGCTCGATTACCCGGCGGCCTTCGGCGTCGGCGGTGACTGTGGCAGTGACCCCGGAGTAGTCCGGTATCTGCCACAGCCCGTCCGCCGTCGGCCCGCCGTTGCCACCCACCACGATGGTGGTCATTCCGGCGGCGATGGCGGCCGCGATACCCGCCGGCGCATCCTCGAACACCACTACATCTGCAGGCTCGGCGCCCAACAGGGCCGCGGCCTTGAGGTAGCCTTCGGGATCGGGTTTGCCGCGGGTGACCGCCTCGGACGTAAGGGTGGTCGGAGGCATCCCGAGTCCGGCTGCTTGCATGCGCACCCCGGCAAGGATCCGATCGGCCGAGGTCACCATCGCGACGGCATCGGCAGGCAAGGACCGCAACAGTTCGTCAGCCCCGGGCAATGCCACGATCCCTTCGGTACGGGTCCGCTCCATCTCGCCGAGCTCCTCGGCGAGCGCGTCGACGTCGGCTCCGGGCGGGGCGAACCGGCGCACTGTGTCCTTGGCCTGGACTCCGTGCGAAGTCCGCAGAATCTCATCGATATCCAGTCCGTACCGGCCGGCGAACTCGCCCCACACTTGCTCCACGATCGCGGTGGAATCCACCAAGGTGCCGTCCATATCGAAGAGGACAGCCCGGACAGTGAGGGTCTTCACGGCTTCAGCAGGCAGGTTCATGCATCCATCCTGCCTGCGCGGGCGGCCCGGGGCCTAACTCTTACGGCAGGAGTCCTAGCCGTTGGGCCGGTGTGGAATGTACTGAACGGCCCACTTATTGCCGTCGGGATCAGCGAAGTACACAAAGTGGCCCCAGTCCTGGACGTCGATGTCGCTGACTTCGACGCCGTTGGCCTTGAGCTGATCGTGCGCTTCCTGGATGTCGCTGACCACGATCTGCAGGCTGGGGGCGGTGCCTGGAGGGGCATCGTTGAGGCCCTCGCCAATAGCGATAGAGCAGGCCGAACCGGGCGGAGTCAGCTGGACGAAGCGGAGACCGTCCATGGGCCGCTCGTCGTAGTCGGCGTTGAAGCCCACCTTGTTGACGTAGAAATCCTTGGCGCGGTCAACGTCGGACACAGGCACATACACAAGTTCGAGTTTCCAGTCCATGCGCCACAGGCTATCCGCGGAGGCAGCCAAGCACAACGCACAACGAGGGGTCACTTACAGCCCATGTTGCTGCTCGTAATGGGCCGTAAGTGACCCCGCGTTGATGAGTTCGACGGCGGAACCTGCCCGGGTGCCCACGCCGGCTTCGGTTTCAGCTTGCGCCTGGGCGCGGGATGGAAGAAGCCAGGCCACCAGGGTCGCGAGGACCAGGACAGCCGCACCAACGTAGATGGCGGGAATTGCCGCGTCCACATAGCCCGTGGGCGTGAGTTTGCCGCCGGCTCCGGTGAAGACCGCCGTCAGGACGGCTACGCCCAGCGCGACGCCGATCTCCCGGAGCGTGGAATTGGTCCCGCTCGCCTTCGCGTGGTCCTCAGGGCGCATATTGGCGAGCACCGCCGTCGACATCGGGGCGAAGACGAGGCCCATGCCGATACCCGCTGCGACGAAGCCCGGGACCAACGTTTCGTACGGGACGGTGGCGGAGAGGACCCCGGCCAGCCAGAACATGCCGGCGGCGAGCAGCACGAGGCCCGCGATAATCAGGGCCCTGGTGCCAAGCCGCGGAGCCAGCAGGCCGGCGAGCGGTGCAACGAACATGGGAGCCAAGGTCCAGGGCATGGTCATGACGCCTGCAGCGAGTGGTCCGTGCCCCTGCACCACCTGCAGGAACTGGATGAGGATGAAGACGGAGCCGAAGATCCCAAAACTGAAGGTCAATCCGACCAGGTTGGCCACCGTGAAGCTGCGGTCGCGGAAAAGCCGGAGGGGAAGCAGCGGCGCGGCGGCGCGGGATTCCCACAGGACGAAGGCGAGCAGCAGGACGCCGCCGCCGATCAAGGCGCCGAGGACTTCGGCGCTGGACCAGCCGGCGTCGTTCCCCCGGACAATCCCGAACACGAGCGCCAGGAGCCCAAGCCCGGAGAGAAGAAGACCAACGAGGTCGGCGCGGACGCGGGCGCCGAAGCTGTTCGGCAGCGCGAAGAGCGCCAGCGGGACCGACAAGACGCCGATGGGCACATTGAGCCAGAAGATCGCTTCCCAGCTCCAGCCTTCCACCACGGCGCCGCCGATCAGCGGACCAAGGGCGACACCCAGCCCGGAAACTCCGCCCCAAATGCCGATCGCGAGCGGGCGCATTTTGTCGCTGACCGAGCCCACCAGAAGGGTGAGCGAAAGGGGCATGAGCGCCGCGGAACCAACGCCTTGGACCGCGCGGGCGGCGATGAGCTGCCACGGTTCCGTGCTGAGCGCGGCCGCTGCGGACGCGAGGGTGAAGATCGTGAGGCCTGCGATGAAGACGCGCCGGCGGCCGAAGCGGTCCCCCAGGCCGACAGCCAGCAACATGAACGCCGCGAAGCTCAGGGCGTAGGCGTTGACGATCCACTGCAATTCCTCGACCGTCGCGCCGAGGGCCTTATGCATCACAGGGAGCGCGTTGGTGACCACCAGGTTGTCCAAGGTAGCCATGAATACAGGAAGGGAGGCCGCCACAATGGCCAACCAGACGGGAATGGTGCGTTTCATGATGACTCCACGGGTTCGCTGGGGGTTGTGGATTCCGGTTGTTGTAATCGAATGATTACTTAAATCCAAAGTTAGTTATCGACTGATAACATGTCAAGTGTGGTGAAGAAAACAGAGGGCGCCGGGGCCCCGGAAGCAGGCGCGAGCCGCCAAGCAACGGCCGAGCGGATTCCTGCCGCCCAGAGACGTGAACTGATCTTGGACGCCGCCTCCGGCGTCTTCGCCGAGCGCGGCTACGCCGGTTCCACGACCGACCGGGTGGCCAAGGCGGCAGGCATCAGCCAGCCATACGTCGTGCGCATGTTCGGAACCAAGGAGACCCTCTTCCTGGAAGCCTTGGATCGCGCGCACGGCAAGTTGCTGGGCAGGTTCCGCGAAGTCATCGCAGCCTACGACGCCGGAGAACTCACCGAGCAACTGCAGCAGCTTGATCCTGCTGTTGGGAGCGGACGGCCCGAACAGCTCAAACAGCTGATGGCCATCGCGTACGCGGACCTGGTGGAGGACCGCGGAATCCTCATGATGCTGATGCAGGCGTTCGTCTCAGGCCACGAGCCCGCGATCGGTGCGCGGGCCAGGGAAGGGTTCCTGAGCATCTACCGCCTGGTCCGGGACGAAGCCGGGCTGTCCCCCGAGGCCGCCCGCGACTTCCTTGCACAGGGCATGCTCATGAACACTTTGATCGGCATCCGCCTGCCCGACCTCTACGAACAGGACCCCACCGCCGACGAGCTGCTTGAGTGCACCCTGCGGTCCAAGTTGCCCATCGTACTCAAGGCGAGCAAAGCGCAGCTCCGGGCAGGTTAAGGCCCCCTACGGCATCCACAAGCCTGACCCTCCGTGTTAGCTTTGAGATTCCTTTCAGCTCAACGGCGATCGGCCCCGGCCACGAGAACCACGGAGATCCAGGAGGCGCGGCATGTCCCTTTACCAGCCCGAACCAGTTGAAATCTCGACCAGGATGCGTCCGGGCGAGTGGAGCGAAGAGAGCCTCAGTGCGCTGGTCGCCAAGTACCGTGAGGATCTTCTCGGCATGGGGGCAACAGCTTCCGAGATTGAAATCGAGACGGAACGGGACGTGCACGGCGGTGTCCGTGTGGTCGCCACCTGGTTCAAGTCCCCCACCGCCGCTTCGGACGGCGAGGACTGAGCTAGCCTGCCACGCCGTACAGGCGGTCTCCGGCGTCGCCCAGGCCGGGAACGATGTAGGCCTTGTCGTTGAGCCTCTCGTCGATCGAGGCTAGGACAACCTTGACGTTGGCCTCGGAAAGCTCTTCTTCCAGCTTGCTCAGGCCCTCCGGGGCGGCCAGCAGGCAGATGCACGTGACGTCAGAAGCGCCGCGTTTGAACAGGAACTTAATGGCTTCGCGCAGGGTGCCGCCGGTGGCAAGCATGGGGTCCAGCACGAAGATCTGGCGGCCGGTCAGGTCCTCGGGGAGCCGCTCGGCGTAGGTGATGATGTCCAGGGTCTCTTCGTCGCGGGCCATGCCCAGGAAGCCCACCTCGGCGGTGGGGACGAGCTTGGTCATGCCTTCGAGCATGCCGAGGCCTGCGCGCAGGATGGGGACCACCAGCGGCGTCGGCTTCGTGAAGGCGGTGCCGATTGCCTTGGTGACGGGGGTTTCGATCTCTACCGCCTCGGTCTTGACCTCGCGGGTGGCCTCGTAGGCCAGCAGGGTGACGAGTTCTTCGGTGAGTTGCCGGAAGACCGGTGAAGGAGTGTTCTTATCCCGCAGAACGGTGAGCTTGTGAGCGACCAGCGGGTGGTCCACGACGAGTGTGCGCATGACTCCAAAACTATCATTGAGGCATGAGCACCAACGAGCCGTATCACGCCGAGCACTCGGCCTGGATGGGCCTTGCCCTCGATGAGGCCCGGCGTGCGCTGGATACGGAGGATGTCCCGATCGGCGCCGTCGTTTTAGGGCCCGACGGCGGCGTGCTGGGTGCCGGGCGGAACGAACGGGAAGCGCAAGGCGACCCGACGGCACACGCCGAGATCGTCGCCATCCGCGCTGCAGCCGCCACACTGCAACGCCACGCCCTTGAGCTCGGCGAAGGCGGAGACGGCTGGCGGCTCGAAGACTGCACCCTCGTGGTGACGTTGGAGCCATGCGCGATGTGCGCCGGAGCCGTTGTCCTGGCCCGGATTCCCCGCGTGGTCTTCGGCGCCTGGGATGAGAAGGCCGGCGCCGCCGGATCCGTTTTCGATATCCTGCGGGAACGCCGGCTCAACCACTGGGTGGAGGTCTACGCGGGCGTGCGCGAAGAGGAGTGCTCGGCCCTGTTGCGCGATTTCTTCGCAGCCCACCGGAAATAGCGCTTCACATTCTGCTCAATCATTCGAAGGGCCAATTCCCCGCACCCCCGGAATCACGCGGCAGCGGACCCGAGGAGCAACGAATGATCGAGCAGAATGTGTCGCGAAGTGGTCAAAAGGGCCTTGCAATTGCCGATCCGTTGGACGTCAGATGGTCTCAGAACGCACACCACGGAGGACCTCATGACCGTCTCGTTCAACCACACCATCGTCTACGCGACGGACAAGCGCCGTTCCGCGGAGTTCCTGGCCCAGGTGTTTGGACTGGCGAAGCCGCAAGCCATGTGGTCCTTCGTGACCGTGTCCCTCGACCAGGGGGTGGCCCTTGATTTTGCGACGGCAGACCGGCCCATCTCCCCGCAGCACTATGCCTTCCTGGTCAGCGAAGACGACTTCGACGGGATCTTCGCCCGGATCCAGGCCGAGGACATCCCTTACTGGGCGGACCCTGCACGGTCCCGCCCGCAGCAGATCAACCACAACGACGGCGGTCGTGGCGTCTACTTCGCGGATCCGGACGGGCATTTCCTGGAGGCGATCACGCGACCGTATGGATCGGGTGCCGCATGAGCCAAGTGCGCCTCACCGCCATCGTGACCGGCCGCGTCCAAGGCGTCGGTTTCCGCTATTCCACGATGCACCAAGCCCGATCGCTGGGACTGAGCGGGGAGGCGGCCAACCAGTCGGACGGCTCGGTGCAGGTGATCGCTGAGGGGGACCGCGAATCCGTCGATTCCCTAGTGGAATGGCTGCAATCCCGGGATGCCCCGGGCCGCGTGAAAAACGTGGATGCCACCTTCACGCCTGCCACCGGCGAGTTCTCCGGATTCTGGGTGGACTGAACCAGACCCCAAACCGCGCCCGGGCTCAGGCGTTCGCGGCGTTCGCCGCGTTCGCCTTGTCAAGCGCGTCAATGCGCTTCTGGCGCGATGCCGGCGAGTCCAGGCTGAACGAGCGGAAATCGCCGAGATCCTCGCGGATCCAACTCTCCACCTCGCTGATTCGCCGCGTGACGGCCGCGGTGGGCCTGTCGAAGGTCCAGGCGGCGATCCGTTCCTTGCCGGTATCGTACTGCCACAATCCGATGATGCGTCCCCGGTCCAGGATCGGGTGGTCCGACAGGTCCGCCTGCAACGCCAGCATGGTGTCCAGGATCTTCCGGCCCCGATCCCCCTCAGCCAGCATGTCCGCGGAATTCCTGCGCAACAGCACCAGGGAATCCGTACCGGCGAGAAGCTGGATCTGTTCCTCCTGCGGCGGCGTGAACGCGGAAAGCTGCTCGACGTCGTCGGGCAGCATCCAGAGCTGCTCGCCTGCCGCGGTGGTCACTTCGACGGCATTGACGGCGGCCAGCGCCGCCTTGCTCCGCGTCACCGTGAGCCCGCTTAGCCACTGGCTCTGCTTGAACGTCGCTCCGCCGGTCCACCGCAGGTACCGTTCGATCAAGCGCGCGCGGGCGCCGTCGTCGTCCAGGCCGCTGGGCGGCAGCGTCCACGATGTGTAGGCGTAGCGCTGCTGGTCGAGGCGGCCGTTGACGGGAACCCGGCGGATGCGGCCGTCGGCTTGCAAGAGGCCCAGAGCCGTGGGGAGGGTGGTGGACGCGCCCTTCTTTTTGCCTTCTTCACCGAGGCTGCGGACGGATTCGCCGAGCTCGTCCCTGAGCTGCTTGGGATCCATGGGTTCGCCGGATTCCATGAGGAGGTGCAGAACTTGTTCTTCGAGCAGGGTGATCTCACCGCGTTCGACGCCGAGCCGGGCCAGGACCTTGAACGGCGCCATAGCGGCCTCCCGGCCGACTTGGAGTCCCCAGGCGAAGTCCTTCCGGCCGAGGACATATGTGCATCCGCGGGCTGTGGGGAGCTCATGGATTCTCAGCCCGGCGACGTCCCGGTCCACCTGTTCGCGTCGGATTCCAGCCCGCGCGAAGAGGGTCAGGTAAGGGTTGGCGCCGCCCACGGAACGTGCCCAGCCGGCGCGGTCCAGGACGTCCTCGGACGTCTTGCCGGAGAGCGAGCCGTCAAGTCCTTGCCGGTGCCACGCCCAGGCGCGGAGGAGTTCCGGGGTGAGCGTTTGGGTGGAAAGCACGGCGGACGTCATGGCCCCATTCTGCACTGTTGCCGGCAAAACGGGGCATGTCCGCGCGGGCTACCGATCGAAATCCAGCGAGTAGCCGGCCCAGGCGTCGGGATGTTCGCGGAGGACGACGTCGACGCCGGCGAGCGCACCGCCGTCGTCGCTCGGGCGGACTTTCTCCGCGACAGCCTGGGCGATGAAGCGGGCCAGCACTTCCGTCGTCGTGAGCTGTCCGGCGAAGTCCGGGTGCTCGTCGAGGTTCCTGTAGTTGAGGCCCGCCAGTACTTCGTCCAGGATGGTCCCGGCTGCGCCGATGTCGAGCACGATGGCATCGTCGTTCAACTGGGCCCGGCGGAACGTCACCTCGGCCACAAACGTGGCTCCGTGGAGGCCCTGGGCCGGTCCGAACGCCTCCCGCGGAAGGCTGTGGGCGATCATGAAGTGCTGGCGGACGGTGAGGCTGAACATCGTTAGGCCTTCCTGGTTACTGGGTAGTTGATGACGCGGCAAAGAACATCCGGCTCGCCGTTTTCCAAGGCGTGGAAGACCTCCGGGAGCTCCTCGAACTGCGACTCTCCGGTGAGGAAGGCGTCGAACACGGGATCGCGCAGGAGGGACACGGCAAGCTCCAGCCGTTCGCTTGAGGTGCGGCGGTGCCGGCGCGAACGTGCAACTACTCCAACCTGGCTGGCGCGGATGGAGAGGCGCCGGGCATGGAAGTCTTCTCCCAATGGCAGGGAGACTGCCCGGTCCCCGTACCAGGACAGCTCGATGATCTCGCCCTCGTCCCCGGCCAATTGCAAGCTTTGAGCCAGGCCGCCGTCGGTGGCTGAACAGTGGAACACGATGTCGCAGTCCTGCTTTGCGTCGTCGGGAAAGGCGAATTCCACGCCCAGGGACTCCACGAACCCGCGCTTCCCCGGATCGGTCTCCACTAGTTGCAGCCGCTCCAGCGGGAAGCTGCGCAACAGCGCCGCGGTCATGCCGCCTACCAATCCGGCGCCGACGACGGCGATCCTGTCACCGAGCCGGGGGCCGGCCTCCCACAGGGCATTGAGGGCAATCTCCGC
Organism: Arthrobacter alkaliphilus; assembly: GCF_021483235.1. Lineage (GTDB taxonomy): Bacteria > Actinomycetota > Actinomycetes > Actinomycetales > Micrococcaceae > Arthrobacter > Arthrobacter alkaliphilus. Next base: position 92,089 of record NZ_JAKEEC010000017.1, read on the forward strand.
GATGCCGGTGAGTGATTGTGTCAAGTATTTTTGGCCCCAGAGGGGCGATTGA